>NZ_JABBPD010000010.1 GCF_012927445.1 Rhodoferax sp. | reverse complement strand
TGGTGCGGGCGATGGGCTTTGAGTATTTGGCGATTGGACGGTGAGCGCCGTGTGCGAATCCCGGGCTGAACCCGGGTTTCCAAGCTTTTAGCCCTCTAGCCCCCGTCTAGACTTCCTAAGCAGCTATAAAAACAGTAGCTTATCTCAGCTGCTCAGGCTGAACTGCGGTGCCTTGGCCCCGAGCCACTGCTCCAGCATCATCAAAATCCATACCATCTCGCCGTAGTAGCCGGGGTGCTCCGACAACCGCTGCGTCAGCAGGACCTGAACAAAGTCAGTGCGTACCACGCCGCGCCTGGCCAGACTGTGCAGCGAGTCGGTGGCCAGCGTCTTGAGGGCGGGATGGGTGTTGACCCAGACGCCAAATGGCAGACCAAAGCCCTGCTTCTTCTTGGCAAGGATCTCGTCCGGTAAAAAACCGCGCAGTGCCTCCTTGAAGAACCAGCGCAGCTTTTGCCCCTTGAGCTTGTACGCCGTCGGCAGCTTTTCAGAGAACGCCAGCAACCGGTCGTCCAGCATCGGAAAGCCGACCCCCACCCCGACCAGGCCGGTGGTGCCCAGCACCTTGGGCAGGTCACTCTCGGCCAGGGTAAAGCGCCAGTCGAAGGCCAGTTCCTGATTCAAGTGGCTGCAGCCCTGGGGGCTTTGCCACACCGCGCGTTCCAGCCGCAATGGGCCAGTGGTGTCGATTTGTGCCAGCAATTGGGGCGTCAGCACCTCGCTCACGCCCAGGCGGGTGATCAGGTTGTACATCTGCAGCCGGTCGGGCATCGGCACACGGGCCTGCTCCACATAGCTGCCCGCCTTGCGGGTCAGGGCAAAGGCCGCTGCGGCGCCTGTTCCCAGCAGTGGCTCCAGCAGGCCGTTCTTAATCAGGCCGGGGACATGGTCATACCAGCCAAACATCCTTTGCTTGGCATAGCGGGTGTTGCCACCAAACAGTTCATCGCCACCGTCGCCCGCCAGCAGTTTGCTCACGCCATCCTCGCGCGCCATCTTCGCGCAGTAGTAGGCGGGCAGGGCGGACGAATTGCCAAACGGTTGGTCGTAATGCGCCGCCACGGTCGGGATGCTGCGCACCAGGTCATCGGGCGTGACGTAGTACTCATGGTGCTCGGTCTTGAAGTGCTTGGCCGCGAAACGGGCAAATTCCATCTCGTCATAGCCCTGCGCGTCAAAGCCGATCGAGTAGGTGGCGGCTGTTTTTCCACTGGCCTGTGCCACCATCCCGGCGATGGTGGAACTGTCGGTGCCGCCACTCAAAAAGCAGGCCGGTTTGCTGCCGTCGAGTTGTGTCGCCACGGCATCGCGCAGCAGGTGTCTGAACTCATCTTTGAGCGTGTCGAACGAAACGCCGCGCTGCTCCTCAAACGTCGGCACCCAATACGGTGCCACGGTGAGTTCGCCATTTTCGAACAAGGCATAGTGGCCAGGCGGCAGCCGGTAAATACCCTTGTAGATGGTGCGCGGTGACGGGATGACATGGAAGTACAGATAGTCAAAAATCGCCTGCGGGTCAATTTCTGTATCGGTGCCGGCCAATTCATCGGCACCAGAAGCAAAGCGCAGTTGACCGTTGTCCACGCGATAACACAGCGTCCGAATGGCAAAACGGTCCACCGCCAGGAAGGTGCGGCCACCGGGCTCGCGCAGGCCCACCGCAAAGTCGCCGCTAACGCCTTGTGCCGCGGTCTTTGGCGTGCTTTGGAGCGCGGCATGCCAGGCGGCTGCAGGACCCTCTGTCAACGCCAGGGCGGCCAGTTTGCCGTCTGAAAATCGGGGGGAGCCACTAAGCAAAACGGTGTTGTTGTTTGGCATTTGGAGTGTCGTGTGGTTGTGAGATCAGAGGTGGTGGGCGGGTTGCGTGCTTGGGGCCGCTTCCGGATTATGCAAGCTGCCCTTGAGCGCCAGCGTGTTCGCTGGGGGATACATAGCCAGCCAGTGGCTGCAGACGGATGCCGTTGGCACGCATGACCCAAGTGGCCGGGTCCCGCAGTGTCAAAGCCAGCAGCAGCAGCAGGTAAAAAAGCCAACCCAGCCGCGGCACATCCAGCAAGCTGTCAAACAAGCCCACGACCGCAAACGCCGTCAGGCTGGCGGCCAGCGCGGGGGCCAGAGGGTGGCGGCGGGCCGTGCCCAGGCTGGTGCGCCACAAGGCGCCGGCCAGCAGCAGGCCCCAGAGCGTTGCGCCAAGCAGGCCCTGGTCAAACAACACATTCATGAACATGCTCTTGATATGCCAGGGCATGTGGTAGCGGTCGCTGGAAAAAAACCAGTGCGCCATGCCTTCGGAAAAGTTGCCGTTGGCCAGCAGCGAACGCCCGTCAGCGCCGGTCAAGGCCAGGTCGTCCAGGTCGGCTATGCCGCCGCGCGACTCCATGGCCATCGAGAAGGCCAGCAGCCGGGGGGCGTACCAGTCACCGCGGCTGGCACCGTCGCCCCGCAGCTCCAGGCGCACCAGCTGCCACACCCCAGGGGCACCCTTGACGACGGTTTGTCTGACGACACAGCCCTGGTTGTAGAGCAGGTGCTTTTCACACACTTCAAAATGCAGACTCACCTCTTTCTCGGCGCGCACCCGTGCGGTCACGATCGCTTGCTTGCCGGGCTCTGCGACGCGTTGTGTGACCCGGAACATTTCGCCCCAGCCGTTGGCGTGTAAACCTCCCGTCAAGGTCAGGTAAGTGTTGCCCGATTCCTGCTTGAGGCGGTAGTCACCCGGATGCGCCTGCGGGTTGCCTGTCAAGAAGTAGTTGGCCGGGAAGCGTCCTGATCCCTTGCCCAGCAACCAGTCGGCTGGGGTGCGCAGCATGTCGCGTCCCAGTTGCCAATGTGCCAGCCGAACGCTAAAGTCCTGCCCGCCAGTTGAAAACCGGTCACTCATGAAACTGCCGCCGCCAAAAATTCCTATAACGGCTGCCACTACGCCCATGAGGCCCGCCGTTGTGGCTTGCCAGCGCAATGAGTCGGGCCACAGTGGCCTCCGGGACGAACCAGCCGCCACGCACACCCCCAGCAAAACCAGTAACACGGGTGCAGCGTGCCGCCATCCTGCCGTTTCGCCCCAGTGATTTGCCACCAGGGCGACGCCCGCCACGGTTGCTGCAAAGCTGGCAAATGCCAGCGGGCCTGAGAGTGGCGAAGGCTTGATGCACTGCCGTAAAAGAAGCAGCATCGCTACGGTCAGGACCGCCGCTGAGCCCCAGGCCAGATAGGCTCCTTTGGGTAGCAGCCAGGCCATGGTGCCGGCTAGCAGAATCCCTGCTGTGCTTAGCACCACACCCCGTAACCACTGGCTGAAATTGAAACCCCGAAGCACCTGCGCCAGCGGCAGCATCAGCGCCACCGTGCCCAGCAGTGCCGCCATACCCCGGTAACCACTGGACTGAAATACCCAGGCTGCGCCCATACCAAACCCTGCAACCAGCAACAGTGTGGTGATCAGATGGATGGCGGTGCCTGTTTCCTCCGGGCGGCGTGTTGTTGCTGGCGAGCGCTGCTTTTTCTGCCATGCGTACAAGCCCAAAAAAACCGATGTGCCCACCGGAATTGCCAGATAGACCCCGCGTGAAAACGTGGTCAAGCAGGCATAAACTGCCAGCATGAGAACGATCGCGGCGGCGCTCCAGCGTGCGGGTGTTCGTGCAAGCAAAAACTCACGCAGTGCAAAGGGCACCGTCAACGCCAAAAAACCATCCAAAGCCGCACCGCCCACATGCATCTCCCAAAACAAGCCTGTGGTGCGGTAGTCGGAAGAAAAATTCAACAAATCGGTGAACGCCGCACGCTCCCACACGGTGCTCAGGGCGGCTGTCGCCAAGCCCAGCATCAGTCCCTGCGATAGTAAGTTCTGTGCCCGCTCAGGGTTTTGCCTGACTGCCGCCTGCCAAAGCGGAACCAGCAATAAAGCCTCGAAAAAGCTCTTGGCCAGCCGCACGCTATTCATCGGTTCGTGATAGCCCTGAAACCATCCAAAACTGAATCCCCCCGCATCCGCAAAGCCTCGGAACATTGACACGGCAGTAGAAAGCGCAAACAGCGCCACGAGCAGCCACACCAAAACAGGTCGACCATGCGGGGGATGACGAAGGGGGTCGATCTGCCTATTGGTCTGCCATTGCCACGCCATTCGCGTGTAGCCGCTAACCGCAGCGGCCAGAATGAGAATGTCTTGTTCCTCAAAAGTGATCCAGCCCGTCCAAGGGGCGAGGCCAATGACCGGCAGTAAAGCAGGAAGCAACAGCAGCCACAAGTGAGGCCATGCCCCAAAAGCAGCCCAGCACACAAGAACCATAGCGGTCACTATGGCAGGCGCCACCGGGTGGTGCACGGCCAGCGCCAAATCGGCAGCGCCCGAAATCAGCGCCAGGATGGCAGGCCGCCAAATAAATTTTATGGCGTTGCGTTGAGGTAAACGCGTGCTGTGTTGTGCATACTCTGCCATAAAATTATTTCCTAATTTTCTTGACTGCGCCGGTAGATGGCTGGCCAGCGCAGTTTGTACCACGCGTGAATCTAGAAAACGCAAAACCTGGAGCAGGCGTGAAACGAATCTTGATGATTGCCTACCATTTCCCGCCTTTAGCTGGCAGCAGCGGCATACAACGCACCTTGCGCTTTGTACAGCATTTGCCAGCACTCGGGTGGCAGCCCCTGGTGCTGAGTACCGACCCCCGTGCCTATGAAAAAACGAGTGATGATCTGCTGGCCGAGGTGCCGGTCGGGACGGTGGTGCGCCGGGCCTTTGCGCTGGACACGGCCCGCCACCTCCAGTTGGCCGGGCGCTACCTGGGCTGGATGGCCCGGCCCGACCGGTGGATCAGCTGGAAGTTCGACGCTGTCCGCGAGGGGCTCAAGCTGATCGAGGAATTCAAGCCGAACGCCATTTGGTCTACCTACCCCATCGCTACCGCGCATGTCATTGCTTCCGCGCTGCACCGCAAGACCGGAATTCCCTGGATTGCAGATTTTCGTGATCCGATGGCGCAGCATGATTACCCGGTCGACCCGCGTACCAAGCAGCGCTACCTGGACATAGAAGCCGATGCCGTTAGGCAGGCGCGCTATTGTGTGTTTACAACGCCCAGCGCGGCACGCATGTACCAACAGCGCTACCCGGCGGCGGCCGGCCGGATGGTGGTCTTGGAAAATGGCTATGACGAAGAAAGTTTTTCGCCTGCTGCGCTAGCGCCACACGAAGCCAGCGGCCCGGCAGCCGGCACGCAGCCGCTTCTCATGCTGCACAGCGGCATTGTTTACCCGTTGGAGCGTGATCCAACCCAGCTGTTTATTGCGCTTGCTCGTTTGAGGAGCGAGGGCACGCTGGGTCCAGCTGAGCTGCGCATCCGCTTTCGCGCGTCGGTGCACGACGACCTGCTGCGCCAGTTGGCCCAAACCCATGGTGCGCAGGATTTCATCGAGTTGAGTCCGGCAATTCCTTACCGCGAGGCGCTGGCAGAAATGATGGCGGCTGATGTCTTGCTGGTCATGCAGGCCAGCAATTGCAATGCCCAGATTCCCGCCAAAATTTACGAATACCTGCGGGCTGGAAAACCCATTCTGGCGCTGACCGATCCCGAGGGTGACACCGCCGGCGTACTGCGAAGCGCTGGGTTGAATGACGTGGCGCGTCTGGATTCCGTGGAAGAGATTGCCGCGCTATTACCTGCGCTGGTGCGTGACTGGCGTGAAGGTAAGGCCGTGCTGCCGCAAACACTGGCCGTGCAACAGGCATCCCGGCACGGGCGATCACAGGCTCTGGTGGCTTTGCTGGAGCAAGCGACAACTGCAGGTATCGTTGCCGCCAGCCAGCGCCAAGATTGAAAACGACGTTGTATTGAATCAGTCCAGTTTGATATGTCATGGCTGGATTGATATTGATCAACTAACGACCGAGCCTCCTCGCCAACAATGACCAGCAGTGGCGATTTGCCGTAACTGGCTTTTACTTTGGCCTTGGAGGTTCCTGGTGGAAAGACGCTTGAGTGTGGGGGTAAGACATGGGCTGACCACCGAGCTGCCGTTGAGCTTCCTATCCTTCATGTCATTACCCGCATGATTCTTCGCGAAATTGCGGCGTGCACGATCTTTCAAGTGCTGCACTGCATTCCGTGTGCTGGTAATTCTTGTTGTTTTGTAAAGATGCAGGGCTATGTTTATGGATAACCGTTCCATGCACCGAGTTTCCATTGTTATTCCCGTTTACCAAGGCGCACATACGCTTCCGACCTTGGTTAAAGAAATTGCTCCGTTGACTCAGCCGCAGCTCACCCCCGATGGCAACTCCTTCATGGTCTGCGAGGTCTTGCTGGTGCATGACTGCGGCCCGGACCGCTCCGATACAACCATGGAAGACATGCATGCGCAATATTCGTTTGTTCAGCCCGTGTGGCTTTCTCGGAATTACGGTCAACATGCCGCAACATTGGCTGGCATGGCAAGCGCCACGGGTGATTGGGTTGTCAGCATAGACGAAGACGGGCAGCAAGACCCTGCAGACATTGGTCGCATGCTTGACAGCGCCTTGGCATCATCACTGCAGCTGGTCTATGCGCAACCCATGAACCCGCCGCCACACGGCTGGCTTAGAAATTTATTTAGTCGAACTGCCAAGACGATCAGCACCAAACTGTTGGGGAACAGTGCGATTGGACGGTTTAACAGCTTTCGGCTGGTGGACGGCGAGATTGCCAGGACACTGGCGGCGTACTGTGGCAACGGTGTCTATCTCGATGTCGGACTATTCTGGGTGACCGGACGCATCGGTCATTGCCCGGTTCGACTCAGAAATGAACTGGCCCGTCCCTCGGGGTATTCGTATTTCAAACTGTTCGGGCACTTCTGGAACCTGATCCTGACAACTGGCACGCGTCCACTGAGATTGATTACGGTGGTGGGCTTTGGTTCGATGATTCTGGCTTTCGCCATCGCAGCCTATGCGCTGTATGGAAAACTATACGGCCAAGTGCCTGTCCAAGGATGGGCATCGATCCTGATCGTGGTTGCTTTTTTTTCCGGCAGCATCTTGACCGCACTCGGCGTGATTGCCGAGTACCTCGCGGTCACGATGGGTATCGTCATGGGTAAGCCTCTGTATGTTGTCAGCACCAAGCCGACGCGGCCGGCTGTTCGCTTATGACAATTGCCTGGGTCATCGGGAGCGGGGGGCTTTTGGGTACGGCGTTGCTTCGTGCGTTACGCCGCAACGGCACCGAGTTGTTTTCTCCTGTCGAACGATTTTGTTGGGATAGTGGACCTGCGCTTGAGTCTCAGATTGCGGCCGCAGTTCAGGCCTTCGCGTGTAAAGCCGGTGCGACCGATCGATGGGAAATCTACTGGGCTGCGGGCGTGGGTACCATGAGCAGTGCGCAAGATGTTCTGGCACCGGAAACACATGCGTTGGCGTTGCTTCTGCAGCTGCTCGAATCTGATCCGGGGCTCATGGCCAAATCCGGCGCCATGGCTTTCGCCAGTTCGGCCGGTGCCATCTATGCTGGATCACGCGATGACATCATTACCGAGAATACGTCGCCCGCCCCGACGACTTTCTATGCCCGAGAGAAACTGAGACAAGAAGACTTGGTCAGTGCATTCGCGCTTAAGAATTGCGGCACAACAGCGCTCATGGCCCGGATTTCCACTCTATACGGTCCAGGGCAAGCCGCGGGCAAGCAGCAGGGTCTCCTGACCCATATGGCGCGCCGCATCCTTCGGAATCAGCCGATACAGATTTACGTTCCGTACGATACGATTCGCGACTATATCGTTGCCGACGATGCCGCCGTCGCGATGGTCAACACGTTAGAAAGAGCAAGCGAAAAACCGCTCGCGCTGACCAAGATAATTGCATCGGAACATCCCACGACGATTGCAGAGATCATCTCGATTTTCAAGAGAATTGCGCGTCGCGCGCCGCGGATCGTAACCAGCGCGAGCCAATTATCTTGCCTTTATTCCCGGCGTGTGCAGTTTCGTTCGATCGTGGCACCAGAAAGCGCAAGGCTGACAGCCACGAGCCTCCCGGTTGGCATCGCCCAACTCATGATGGAAGAGCGAGCCAATTTCGTGCGGAGTTGCGCGAAATGAGCTGTTTCAATTAGTTAGGCCATGATGTTAAATCCGCTTGTCTCTGTCTGCATCCCAACGTACCGGGGTGCCGCTTTTTTGGCTAAGACGATCGATTCGGTACTGAGCCAGACCTATCCCCACTTTGAGGTCTGGATCCTTGATGACAATTCACCAGACAACACACAGACTCTTGTCGCGCACTATTCCGACTCCCGCATCAAATACATACGAAATACACAAAATCTCGGTCCGGAAGCAAATTGGAACCGATGCCTGGAACTGGCCCAAGGAAAGTATTTCAAGCTGCTCCCTCATGATGACCTGCTTGCTGCAGATTGCCTTAAGGAGCAGGTGGCCGTGTTAGAGAAAGACAGGACGGGCGAGATCGCGCTGGTATTTGGTTCGCGGCAAATCATTGATCCGGATGGTCGGGTATTAATGACGCGTGGTCTGACCCGGATGCAGCCAGGCCGAATTGAAAGACGCATGTTGATTAAACGCTGCATCCGAGCCGGAACCAACCTGATTGGCGAGCCGGGAAACGGGCTGTTTCGCCACGAACTCATCAAAAGAGTTGGCAGCTATGACGCAAGCCATCCTTACCTTGTTGATCTTGACTACTGGTTCAGAATTCTGGTGCATGGCGATGCCTACTACACCTCGACGCAAACGTCTGCGTTTCGTGTCAGTCCGGGGTCGTGGAGCGTTGAAATTGGTGACAAGCAGCATCGGGACTTCAAAGGTTTTATCGATAAATTTCAATCGGATAAAAGATTTCAAATATCACGAATTGACCGAATGATTGGCCTTGCCAAGGCTCGTTTGAATACTTTGGCCCGAGCACTTTTTTATCGTTATCTATTTTTTGGAAAATAAAAATGGCGCATGAGGAAGAGTTTGGATATGACTATGCTTGCAGGCAAATTGCCCGGCAGCGAAATCCATTTAGAAAACTAATAAAATCGTTTTATGTCTCCCGCGTCCTGCGTCATGTCAAGGGGCCCAGCATTGATTTAGGATGTGGCGCAGGTCAGATTCTTGAGTATTTGCCTAAGGGCTCTGTCGGTGTTGAGGTCAATCCCTACCTTGTTGAGGATCTTACGCAGCGTGGATTTCAGGTCTTGTCTGCGGCGGAAAGCGAAGCGGGTTTTAACCTGCGGGCGTTGAGCCAAAACAAGTTCTGCACATTGGTCCTCTCGCATGTCCTTGAACATTTCGGAAATGCAGATCAAGTTCTTCGTGGTCTGTTACAGGAATGTGCCCGCCTGGGGGTCTCGACGGTGATCATCGTGATTCCAGGTGCCACGGGCTATCGGTCGGACCCGACGCACAAAACGTTTGTCAATATGGACTATTTGCAGTCACATGAACTAGTGGACTGCGAGGGTTTCAAGATAGCTCACCATTCGTACTTTCCCGGAAATCTGAAGTTCATTGAGAATTTTTTTATCTACCATGAATTGATGGTTGTATATCAGAAGAGTAATCCAAACGTATGAGCTTTTTTGTTCCTGTTATAGCCAAGGTCAAGGCAAATAGTGCCGTTCGATTCGTCCTGGTCGGTGGGCTAAATACAACTTTCAGTTACCTGGTTTACGCGGGGCTGCTTTTCATCGGACTCGACTATAAACTGGCCAATTTGCTGACCCTGCTGGTTGGCATTTTGTTCAGCTTCAAGACGCAGGGCCATCTGGTTTTTAACAACCCGGATAACCGCTTGCTCGGTCGTTTTGTCTTGAGTTGGGCGTTGATCTATGTTTGTGTCATCACTTTGATTGGTCAGCTCATGGCTTTGGGTTTCAATGCCTACGCGGCAGGCGCGCTTGCCCTTCCGATGAGCGTGGTGTTGTCGTACCTGACCCAGAAATATTTTGTTTTCCGTCGGTCGGCCATAGACAAGACGAGGCTGTTATGACGAGCGCCACCCAACCCGCCCGTATGTCAGGTCTTTCGCTGAGGCGGACTGAATTTGCCTGGCGTCAATGGGGTGACTGGTGGTGGCTCGGGGCGCTGCTCCTTGTTGCGATCGTTATCCGCCTGTGGCTGTTCCGCGGTTTTATGGGATCAGACGACGTGATCTACGCAACCCGCGGGCTGGAGGTGCTGGCTGGGCTGTGGTCCCCTTCTGATTACAACGGCGCGCTGCGATACGGCATCAATCTCCCGATTGCCGCTGCGGTGGGTTTGCTGGGCCGGAGCGAAGGTGCCCTTGCGGCGTGGGGGTTGATCTGTTCGCTAGGGGAAATTGCGGTCATTTATGTTTACGCATTGAGAATCTGGGGCACGCGAGTGGCAGTCTCTGCAAGCCTGGTATTGGCGACAATTCCGCAGCACATTGATTCCGCGACCAACATCACGGCAGACGCTCCGTTTGCCGCCCTGCTGACGCTGTCAATGGTGCTCCTCCATTTCGGTGTTAGTAGCGGCAAGGCTGTTCTGCTCGTTGGAGCGGGGCTTGCTGTGGGCTTTGCCGGTTGGATAAAGCCTGAGGCGGCGATCGTATTCAGTATCCCTTTCGGAATCCTGGCGCTCGCATTCACGGCCAATCGACGCAAAATTCTTTGGCTTGTCTTCGGCGCCGCCGCCGCCGCCAGTCTGAATCTCATTCTGTTCACCTGGGCCTTTGCTGATCCTTTTTATTATGCGCACGTCTTGGCGCGGCAGATCAAGGCAGGATCGGCGAACCCAGCTTCCTGGCAGAGCTATGACGCTAATTTCTATTTCAGGCTGCTTTTTTTAGATGGAAGAACGTTGTGGCTTGCGCCGATTCTGGCGGTGCTGGGGGCCTGGTTTGCCGTCCATGCGCAAGGACGGGCGAAACGGCGAACGGGACTCTTCACGGTTCTTTGGGCCATCTTCCTGCTTGTTTTCTTTTCATTCTTTGTCTACTCGCTGTCGCCATTACGGTTGATTCCAAAGCAGACGAACTATGCGATCATTTTTGCGGCGCCGATCGCGGTACTCGCAGGCGTCGCGTTAGCAAGGATGAGAGCGGAGGTGTCAATCGCCCTGATGGCTGTGCTCTGCATCGGGGGCGTGTTACTGGCCGCCCTGGATGGCTATGGGCACAATTTGCATGCCGCTAGCCACCGCGACACGATCCGTTTCGCGCAGGCAAACAGGTCGTCGGTCGTTTATGCATCAGGTCAAACCTTGAACCTGAATCATGTACTGGGGCTCATGGGTCAAGAGAATGCGGGCAATCTTTTACCGTTGAAAGAAATGACAGAGGTGATCGCGGTGCCGCGTTCCTTGCCAGAGGGTTCCCCGATTATCGCGGCCTACCATCCCGCATGGCCTGAATGGCGTGGCGAGATGGCCGGCTTGTTGCCGGGGGCCGGCGCTCATTGCGTCCGACAGATCGCCCAAGCGGTCGGCGCGCCCAGTGTGACCGATCTTCTTGTTACAAGGATTGTCAGGGCGGTCCGGGCTTCTCTGCCATCGTGGGCAGACCGGCAGATGAGGTTTACCGACAAGCTGTTGTTGCCGGAGTCCGTGCAGTTTTATTCCGTCGACAGGGGCTGTCTCGCGCAGATTCGGAAAACGGCTTTGCTAAGCTCAAAAGCCAGTGGCGGGCTAGAGCCAAAATGACGTCTTGGACGCATGCGAAGACCCGTGCAAAAAAGCACATGAAGGCATTCCGGCGGCTCTTTGCGAACACCTTCAGATCATTTACGCCTGAGGATCTTCAACGTACGCTCCGAGGACTCGGCATTGTCCATGGCGATACCGTGCTGGTACACAGTTCATTTGACGCTTTTGAAGGGTTCCAAGGGAAACCGACCGACGTCATCTCGATGCTGCAAAGCGTTGTCGGTGACGAAGGCATCCTGATGATGCCGACCATGATGTTTTCCGGTACTGCAGTGGCCTTTGCAAAAACCAACCCTTTGTTTGATGTGGCGCGCACGCCGTCGCGCATGGGCCTTCTGACCGAACTGTTCAGAAGATCCCCCGGGGTCGTTCGCAGCATTCATCCGACCCATCCCGTGGCGATCTGGGGTCATGATGCCGAGGTGGTCGCTGCCGGACATCACCTCGCCGGCACACCCTGTGGTGCGGGTACGCCATTTGAAGCCCTACTCCAACGGCGGGGCAAGATCGTCTTGTTGGGTACCGACATTAGTGTGTTGACCTTCTTTCACACGCTGGAGGAAATTCTTGAACAAGAACTGCCCGTCTCACCGTTCACTGACGAGGTATTTCACTTGCGGTCAAAAACCCGTGATGGCCAAATTCTCGACACGAATTGCCGCCTTTTCGAGCCCGCGGTATCACGGCGCCGAAACTTGTACAAGTTGGTCCCTCACTTGAAGAAGTTCGGGGCGTGGCGCGAAGCGCAGGTTGGCGGGTTAAAAATTAACGTCCTGGCGGCGGCCGATGTGAATGCGGTTGCGCGCAGCATGAACAAACAGGGAATTAATTGTTATGACTGAACCCCACAATCAGCCTGTGCAACCGAGCAAGGAAGCGGATCACCCCGATCGGCGCGCCACCGTCCGCGCAAGCCTTGACGGTGGCGCGGTAGAGTCGGCAATGCAGTCCGCACGTCAACTTTTGCAGGAGCAGCCGAGTCTGATGAATTTCAGATTTTTGCGCCAACTTGTTGATGGCCTGAAGCCAGATGAGATAGGCCTCAAATCCTACAAAATCGCTTTGCTTTCGTCTTTCTCGATCGAGTTTATTCACGATTCATTGATCGCCTTGGGCTTTATCAATGGTCTGCGCATAGAGATCTACCAGCCCGGTTTCGGCTTGATTAACCAGGAAATAAGAGACGTTAAGAGCGGTCTGTATGCCTTTGCACCGGATGTCACGATTCTGGCCATTGAAGGCGAGGATTGGTTTCCTGAAATTTATACAGAATTTATGGACGCAGAACCGTCCGGCGGCAGTCTCGGGGCGGTCATCGATAGATGCAAGCAAGAGATTGGCTCGCTCGTGCGGGCATTCCGCAGCACGCTGACAACGCCGTTGCTCGTGCATAATTTTGCGCTGCCGCGCTTGCGGCGAGCGGGTATCGCCGATTTTCGTTTGCCCATCGGGCAAGCGAAACTTGTTGCGAATCTCAATCGCTCTCTTGATGAAGCGGTTGCTGATATCGTCGACGCTCACATCGTGGACTATGCCGCATTGGTCCATCATTTTGGTGCGCAAAACTGGTATGACGCAAGAATGAGACTGTATGCCAAGGCGCCCATCGCGAATGGCATGTTGGGGTACCTGTCGCAGGAATACATGCGGTATTGCAGGGCATTTGGCGGTTTGGCAAAGAAGTGTCTGGTCGTTGATCTCGACAACACACTATGGGGCGGCGTCATTGGTGAAGATGGAATTGAGGGTATTCAACTCGGCCCCAATTACCCTGGTAGTGCCTTCGTCGAGTTCCAGCGGGTGGTTCTGGACCTTCATCGACGCGGTGTCATATTGGCCATTGCCAGCAAGAACAATCCAGCCGATGTCGATGCCGTGTTTCTCAGCCACCGTTTCATGATGATTCGCAAAGAGCATGTTGCCGAAATGGAAATACACTGGAATCCGAAAAGCGATTCACTGAAGCGGATCGCCAAACGACTCAATATTGGTTTGGATCACATGGTGTTTGTAGATGACAATCCGGCTGAATGTGAACAGGTTCGCCGCGAATTGCCGATGGTCACTGTGATTCATCTGCCGCGCCGTCCCGAGTTGTATGTTGAAACGCTTTGCGCGGAGGGGCTGTTTGATGTTCTCGGTCTGTCGGATGAAGATCGTCATCGGGGACAGTTGTACCAACAGCGCGCACAGGCGGAAACGATGCGTTCTGCGAGTGGCAATATTGAAGACTATTACCGGGATCTCGATATGCAGCTCAGTATCGCCCGCGTCGATCAGGCATCACGCGCGCGTGCCGCCCAACTCACACAAAAAACCAATCAATTCAATCTCACCACCGTTCGCTATTCCGAGGCTGAGCTTGCGGGACGCATGGCCGATCCTAACTGGCTGGCGATCAGCGTCGGCGTTCGAGATCGGTTCGGAGACAACGGGATTGTCGGCATCATGTTGGCGCACATTGTTGAAGACCGGCTTGATGTTGATACCTTTCTTCTCAGCTGCCGCGTGATCGGTCGTACGGTCGAAACGGCGATGCTGGCATTCCTTTGTGACACGGCACAAGAGCGTGGGTTGAAGAAAATATGCGGGCTAGTGGTCCCAACTGAGAAAAATCTACCGGCGCGTGACTTGTACAAGAGACATGGCTTTTCCCTGCAGAGTGAAGACGTGTCTGGCATCACGCGATGGGTGTTGGATATGGAGTTCGAACTTGTGCAACGCCCCGCCTGGTTCGGTTAAATTCAATTTGGAGTTGTTAAATGCTAAAAAATGTTGAGCAGACCATCAAAGAGTTGATGTCGATTATCCTGAATGTTGATGTCGAAAAGATCGATGACAGCACGTCCATGGACAACATCCCGGGATGGGATTCGGCCAACCAAATCAACATTATTTTGGCGCTTGAAGAGGAATTTTCGATTTCATTCGAAGTTTCTGAATTCGAATTGATGGTCTCCTATTTCGATATCGTCCAGATCGTCGGGGCGAAAATTTAGCCTGCCTGCGCAATACAAGAAAGATG
Organism: Rhodoferax sp.; assembly: GCF_012927445.1. GTDB lineage: Bacteria > Pseudomonadota > Gammaproteobacteria > Burkholderiales > Burkholderiaceae_C > Rhodoferax. The sequence continues at coordinate 37,734 of NZ_JABBPD010000010.1, read as the reverse complement.
TGCATGAATGATGGTTTTCCGGCTGCCGCAGAACTCAAGTTCGACGATATTTCTCTCGGACAAACTTATGAAATAACCCGCTCGTTTTCGGTCCAGGATGTACTTGCATTCGCAGCGTTGAGTGGTGATTACAGCCCCTTGCATGTCGACCGCGAGTTCGCCGCCGGTACTGAATTCGGGGCGCAGGTCGTTCATGGCGTATTGCTGGCATCCCTGTTTTCCCAGTTGGTTGGCATGCGCGTGCCTGGCAAGCATGCCCTCTACCTTGGGCAAGACCTCACCTTTCGCCGCCCTGTAATGATCGACGAGACCGTTCGGGCTGTGGCCAAGGTCGTCGGCAAGAGTGATGCCACCCGGACCTTGGTGCTGAATACGGAAATACGCAGTATTGATGACAAAGTCATTGTTATTGGGACTGCAAAGGTCAAAGTGCGAGACGATTCACCGGTGGGGCAACGCGTCAGTTTGGCGGCAAGCATTCCGTTTGATTCAGGTCGCCGCGTGGCCATTGTTACGGGTGCATCAAGAGGTATGGGTGCGCAGATCGCCAAGACCCTGGCATTAAGAGGATTTGCAGTTGCCGTGAATTATTTTCGCAATGAGGAGCGTGCGCTGAGCGTGGTTCGGGAAATTGAACTTGGCGGTGGAGTTGCCTTTGCCGTACAGGCCGATGTGCGGGACGTCGAATCGGTTTCGGCTTTGATCACGCAGGTGGTTAAGACCCTAGGGGCGCCACGGGTGCTTGTCAATGCCGCCGTGGGGGAGTTCGTCAATCGCCCGATCAACGACCTGCGCTGGACCGATTTTGAAGCGCACATGGCTTATCAGGTCAAGGCCGTTCTTCAGCTTTGCCAAGGTGTGTATCCGCATATGAAATCTATGGGGGGTGGCGCAATCATCAACATTCTGTCGCAAGTTACGGCGGGGGTCCCGGCGACAGGCATGGCTGACTATGTGTGCGCCAAGAATGCGCTCATGGGTTTGTCGAAAGCGATGGCCGCAGAATGGGCCGAGGACATGATTCGGGTGAACATGGTGTCCCCAGGGCTGACGAGAACTGAATTAACGGAACACTATCAAGAACGCGTCTTCAAGATGGAGGCGGCAAGGACGCCACTGAAACGAATTGCCACCCCCGCTGATGTTGCGAGCGCTGTCGCCTATTTCGCGGGTGAGGACGCCGCGTTCCTGACGGGCGTCAATCTCTCCGTGACCGGTGGCCAGGTCATGCTTTAGGGGCACACGTTGAAACCAGGCACCATTGCTCGAACCATTCAGAATAATTACTTTAGGGACTCCCTGCGCGTCACCTACTGGGGTGCGGCAGCCTTTGCGGCTGAGGTTCGCGCGCTCTTTCGGCCCGATAACGGCGCCTTCCGGGGGGAAGTCATTAGAAGCCAGCTGCGCTTTATCTTTTCAACGGTATCTCCTGTGAGCGGCGAAACCAGTGAGCGCGCACGGGCGGGAGTGAATTGGATCATGCGTGCACAGGCTGCAAGCCATGATGACGGCGTTTCGCTCGGCTATTTCCCCTGCAATATCGGTGGCAATGGATGGCATCCGTCGTATCCCGAGACAACCGGTTACATCATCTCCTCGTTCCTGGCGTTCGCCAAGAGATTTGACGACCCTGCTGTGGCGGCGGCTGCCATGCGCATGGCGGCGTGGGAGGCCGCGGTGCAGATGCCCTCTGGGGCTGTGCAAGGCGGTCCGGTCTGCGCGTCAGCGCACCAGACCGCCGCCGCTTTTAATACCGGCATGGTCCTTGACGGATGGTGCTCGGCCTACAGCGACTCGGGCGACCCAAAACTGCTTTCTGCAGCGCGACGCGCGGCTGATTTTCTGGTGGGTGATCTGGACGACCAGGGGTACTTCAAAACCAACGGTGCTTTCGTTAGCGCTGGCGAGGTAAAAACTTATACCTGCCTTTGTGCTTGGGCCATCTATCGTTTTGGCGAACTTGTCCAAGAAGATCGCTACAAGATTGCCGCCGTCGCGGTCATCGAAGCCGCTCTACGCCAACAGCAGCCCAATGGCTGGTTTGCCCACAATTGTTTGTCACATTCCGACATGCCACTCACCCATACGATCGGATACACCCTGCAGGGCGTGCTGGAGGTCGGTCTTCTCGCGGGGCGAGCGGACTTTATTGATGCCGTTCGCCGCACTGCGGATGCCGTCCTGCCGCGTATGTCAAGTGACGGCTACCTGCCCGGTCGTTTTTCTGCCGACTGGGAGCCCGCCGGGTTTTCCTCTTGTCTGACCGGATCGGCGCAGATGGCTATTGTTGGCTATCGCTTGTTTGAACAGACCGGTGAGGCCAAGTACCGCGCGCAAGCCGACAAGCTGGTGAATTATCTGAAGGCGCTTCAGTTGCTTCAGTCGGATGATGCCGCCCTGATTGGCGCTATCGCCGGCTCGTTCCCGCTATTGGGTTCGTACATGAGGGCGGGTTATCCGAACTGGGCAACCAAATACTTTATCGATGCTTTGTTGCTGCAGCATCGGCATGAACCGTTGAGCGAGAAATGAGCCTCCGATCGCAAGCCCTCTCGGGCTTTCGCTGGACCGCGAGCATGAGGCTGGCAAGTCAGCTTGTCACTTGGGCGATCACCATCATCGTGATTCGCCTTCTGTCGCCAGCGGACTATGGGCTACTCGCGATGGCCACCGTCTTTGTTTCATTCCTTGCGATGTTTTCCGAGTTGGGTCTTGGGGCCGCGGTGGTGCAGATGGTCGACTTGGACGAGCGCCTTCTGCGACGCGTATTTGGTGTGATCCTTGCCATTCATTTTTCGTTGGCGGCCCTGCTGGTGCTTATGGCGCCACTTATTGCCGTCTTTTATGACGAGCCACGGGTGACTCCGGTTATCCGTGTCTTGGCCATTCAATTTGTTCTTGCCGGTTTCGCCGTCATCCCGGACGCCCAGTTACAGCGCAGGATGGAGTTTCGCAACCGCTCCCTGCTGGATCTGTCCGGTGCGATCGTCGCCAGTTGCACCACGCTGGTAATGGCGTTCTCCGGTGCTGGTGTCTGGGCGCTTGTGGCCGGGTCTATTCTCAGTCAAATATGGAAAACGGCCGGAATCAACTGGCTCTCACCTTTCATGCACCGGCCGGAATTTTCGCTGCAAGGTTTACGATCGCTGCTCCGTTTCGGTGGACACATTAGCGCTGCTCAGGTGTTCTGGATGTTCTATTCCCAGGTCGATCTCCTGATTTGCGCCAAGTTGTTAGGTAAAGAAGTTCTAGGCTTCTACTCAGTGGCCATGCACCTCGCTTCGCTACCGAGTCAGCGCATCTCGGGTCTCGTCAATCAAGTGGCGTTTCCGACCTTTTCCCGCATGCAAAACGATTTGCACAGCGTCAGTACGAACGTGTTGCTGGGCGTCCGAATCTTGAGTTTCTTTGCCTTTCCTGTGTTGTGGGGGATGTCCAGCATTGCCTCTGAAATGGTTGAAGTGATCCTCGGTGACAACTGGAGTCCTTCCGTCGTGCCCTTGCAGGTACTGGCGCTGATCATCCCGCTGCGCCTGGTTGCAAACTTTGTGCAAGTCGCCATTCAGGGCGTTGGGCGCTCTGATATCGTGATGCGTAACGCCATCTGGGCATCGCTGATTGCCCCCGCCGTTTTTTTTATTGGTGCGAACTGGGGCGGGCTGCTTGGGCTGAGTCTCGCTTGGCTCGTGGTGTCACCCCTTGTAGTTCTTCAAGGCTTGGTGCGCGGCTTGCCAGTGCTCGGTCTGCGGCTGGGTACGCTTGCCACATCCATGATGCCTGCGGCAGGTGCGGGTCTCATCATGTATGGCGCCGTTGCGGCGACGCGGTATTTTTGGTTGATCGAGCAAGGTGCTGTCCTTCGCCTGTGTGTGCTGATCGCGGTCGGCGCACTGGCCTATTCCGCCGTGTCGTTTGGGCTCAACCGCAAGAATGCGCAAGAAGTGCTTGAGATGCTGCGGAGCATCACGACCACCACGCGACAAAAATCAACGGAGGGATGAATGGTGCGACTTACCAAAAGAATGGCCGGGTTGGGGGCAAAGGTTTTCCAGCGGACGCTCGGCAAGCTTGCACATGGTATTGAGTGGCGCTGGCGACAGCTTTACGATCAAGGGCTGTATCAACTTACCTACATGCATCGTCGTCGACTGAAAAATACTGTATTTATCGGGGTAACGGGGAGCGCCGGCAAGACCACGACCAAGGACCTGATCGCGAGCATTCTGGAGCGACATTTTTCCAAAGGGAAAAAAAATCCGGGCTCTTTGAATTGGCCGGAGGACATGGTCCGCGTCGTGCGGAGTACCCGGAAGTCGGACGCTTATTGCGTGACAGAAATTTCTACACACGGGCCGGGGATGATGGACTTGCCTTTGGCGCTTGTTCGGCCCACCGTGGGTGTGGTGACCAATATTGGTGCTGACCATTTTTCGGCATTCAAGAGTCGCGAGGCGATCGCCCAGGAGAAGGGCAAGCTGATTCGGTCGCTGCCCACAGATGGTATTGCTATCCTGAATGCCGATGATCCCCGTGTGCTGGCGATGCAATCGGAATGCGCAGGACGCACTATTACCTTCGGCCTGGCTGGGGACGCCATGCTTCGCGGCGAAGCAATCCAGTCGGTCTGGCCAGAGCGCCTTTCCCTCACTGCCACCTGGAATGGCGAATCGGTGCACGTTCAAACACAGCTCTGTGGCACGCACTGGGCTCCAACCGTGCTAGCCGCGCTGGCAACCGGCGTTGCACTAGGCGTGCCGCTTGCCGTTGCGGCGGCGGCGGTCGCAACTGTGGAACCGTTCGAAGGACGCATGGCCCCGTTTGCCATGAACGGCATAACGTTCATTCGCGATGACTGGAAGGCTCCGCTATCGACTATCGAGCCGGCCTTTGACTTCATGCGACAAGCTAGAGCCGTTCGCAAGGTCATTGTGATAGGAACCATCTCAGACTATCAAGGAGACTCCACCCGCCGATACGTTGAAATCGGACAGTTGGCGTTGGCGGTAGCTGACTGTGTTTTGTTCGTCGGCCCGCGGGCATCGGCTTCCCTGCGCGCCAAACGTGATGCAAACGATGAATTACTGGCCTTTGCTTCGCTCCGCGATGCCTCGACGTATCTTTCCGGCTATCTGCGGCCCGGTGACCTCGTGCTGTTGAAAGGATCGCATAAAGCCGATCACATGCAGCGTCTGATCGTTGCCCTGACAACCGAGGTGCAATGTTGGCGGTCAGACTGCGGTCGCCTTCAGTCCTGTGAAACATGTGACCTTCTTCATGTACCGTCAGGCCCGAATGCCGCGGAGGAGCTTATCCCGGTGCTACCGATGGTTGTCGAATCGATACCAATCGCAGTCGATTCGTCCGAGGCCGATCGATCAACGGTAGTCATCATCGGACTCGGCAATCCGGAGGCTGGCCGCGTCGATACACCCCATAATGTTGGCTATCGGGCGGTCGACATTTTGGCGCATCGTCTTGCTCAAGATTGGGTGGCCGAAGGCGACCTGGCCATGGTAGTGCGAGGTGAGTTGCAAGGTGTGCCTGTCTGCCTGATCAAGCCGTTTGCTCCGATGAATGATATTGGTCCGGCCCTTGTCAGGATGGCCAAAGATTTCTCCTTCGATGTGCATCAATGCATTCTGGTTCATGACGATCTGGCTCTGCCGCTTGGGGCCGTGCGTGCACGTATCCGTGGCAGTGACGGAGGGCATCGCGGTGTCCGTTCTATTCTCCAGGCATTTCAGGACGATAAATTCCGTCGGGTAAAAATTGGCGTCGGCCAACCGCGAGAGGGACAATCGGTCATCGATTACGTGCTGACGCCATTTCCCGTGGAGCAGCATGCTGTCGTTGCGGCCGCAAACCACACCGCAGCGGACCGAATTGTCGAGTTGATGCAGCAGTAGACGGCTTCGTGATGAACCTCAATAGCATTCAGTTCGTACCGTCCGATCTCGATAACATTCTTTTCTGACAGGGGAAGCATCTATGACAATTCTTGCCGGCGTCTTTAGTTGTAATCCTTCGGTACACATTCCGGATTCGGTTTGCGACTCCCTGAAAAGAAACATTTCCCGCGATCCCACGGATCACCCCATCGAGTTCCGTGATGCCCAGGCATTTTTCGTGAAGGTCGACATAGGTGCATTCGACCGCCCGGCGCATCGTGTTTCACCTACGGGTTCTATCGCAATCCTCGCAGGGGAGCCGCTTCTCATCTGCGAAGGACCGGCTGGTCCGGACCGCGACGCTCACCTGACGTATCTGCAAACCAAGTGGGATGACGGTGATTTCCAGAGCCTGCGCAGCGCCAGCGGGACATTTTGTGCCGCCTACTATGACCCTTGCATGGGCATTGCACACCTCGTTGCTGATCGACTGGGGTTGCGGCCAATTTACTACACCGTGGTCGGTGACTATGTTTACTTCGCCAGCGCACTGCGTATTCTGGAGGCGCTCTCGGAAATACCCAAGAAGCTGGATGTGCTTGCCGTAGCGGAGATCACTGGTTTTGGCTATCCCTTCGGTGGTAGCACCCCCTATGCGGGCATCAAGATGCTTTTGCCTTGCGAGGTCGTCACTATTCATCAAGGTGAATTCAAGTCACAGCGTTATTTTCAGTGGGACTCGATTGCACCGGTGCAGGCCACCGCAGAAGAGGCGCTGAAAGAGACCCACCGGCTGTTTCAGTCAGCCGTACGCCGACGACTGCGCGGCGACCGGACGACCTTTGCCTATCTCAGCGGCGGCCTCGATTCCCGCTGCACGGTTGCGGCGCTTCGTGCCGAAAATTCCCGGGTCTACACCTTCAATTTTTCACTGGCCAATACACAGGACCAGGCCTTCGCGCTGGCGTACGCAAACAAGAGCGGTGCCATTCACCATGAGTTGCCCACAGAACCTGGGCCGAACTGGTCGGCCGTCATGGCCGATGCCTGGCGCGCCTCACCCCGCCGACAGGAACAGATGCCCGAGCACCCTAACGTGGTTTGGACCGGTGAGGGTGGAAGCGTTGGACTTGGTTATGTGTATGTCAGTCCGGAGATCGTGAGCCTGCTGCGTTCGGGTGATTTGGACGGCGCCATCGACGTTTACTTGCGCCAACAGAACAAGATAATTCTGACCAGAATTTTGGATCCCGAACTTGCGAAACAATTCTATGGTCACCTGCATGCGCGGCTGCGCAGCGAGCTTGAAGCGATTCGTCATCCGGATCCGGTACGTGCGTTTTACATTTTCCTGAACCTGAACGGTCCGCGCCGGCACTTGGTCAACCACTTTGACTCCATTGATAAACATCGCCTTGAGTTTCAGGTGCCGTTTTACGATAGTGAATTTCTCGAGTACCTGACGGCGATCGCAGTAGACCCTTGCTTGTATCACCAGTTCTATGTCAAGTGGCTGACGCTTTTCGACTCGGCGGTTAGCGAGGTTCCTTGGCAAGCTTATCCCGGCCATGTTCCGAGTCCCATTCCCATTCCTGAAGACCTGCCGGACCAGTGGAACGCGCTCGCATCGGGAGCGCACCAAGCAGCGCTGGACCGTGACCTTCTTAAACAAAGTGCCGTTATGTTGTCAGACACAAATTTTCCACGCCGTGTACTGCGCAAACGGTATTTGAAATTAATGCGGCTGGCCTGGCGGCTCAGGCTTGGTAACTATGGTTATGCCCTGAAGGCCGCGCTGGCGTACTACCACTACCTGGGAATTTCCAGCGGCAGATACGAACTGCCAGTGACGCGATCTGCAAACCAGGGTCAGACTGGCCTGTAACTCCAGGTGTGACTTACTTCTCGTTGTGCCGGCTTCTCTTGCCCTTGTTGCGCACAAGCGCGCAGTAAAGCAGGGTGGCCGTTACTGTGAATCTTTAACGGGTTCGACAGGAGGTACCTCTGCCGGTTCAGACCATTTTCCGACGCTTTTTAAACGCTCTCTCAAGGTCGGTATGCCCAGTCCAAGTGCATAGGCTTTGTGCGCGTGAACGAGTGCTTTCTCATAGTTCTTCATGCCGAAATATAGCAAGCCGATATTATTGTGTGTATACGCGTTATCTCCGGCTTGGTTAGCGGCGACGCTCAGTTGATTCTCGGCTTCACTTACACGCATTGCCTTGGAAAGATAGTTGGCATATAGCATCCTGACGATATTGTCGTCTGGGCGCCATGTGACGGCGCGACGGAAGTAGCATTCAACTGAATAGCGTGCACCAATGACTTTGCTCGCCTTCTCTTTTTCGCCAAGGGCAGCCATTGCCAGCAGTGCGCGGTGATGATTTGGAAAAACGCCCAACGTGTAGGAGAGGTCACCTCCCGGCGTTGTACTGGTTTTGCCGCGTATCAAGGCTTCGATCTCGGGTGTGAAGTGGATGTCTTCTACGATCCCTAGCAGGGCCCGGTGTGAGTGGTAGGTATTCTCGGGTATGTATCTGTCGGGACGATAGTCAAAAGGCCCCCATCCTTGACTTAGCGATCCGCAGCCTCCTTGAACTTCCTGCGCAAAGGCTAGGATGGGAGAACTGAGCAGCAGCAAGATGCCAAGAAAAATAGCACTTCCGGCCTGTGCAGAGGCGGGTCCCCGGTAGGACTTACTAAATATTTTGAGATTCATTATTAATCCTTCTGCATGAAGCTTAAATAAACTACGGTACTATTTTTATAGTCATTGTGAGTGGTTAACGTGCCTGCTCTTGATGAGATGAAAAACGCCTCATTCAGCAGGGGGCAGGCGTTTCATCATGCGACGGTGGACCGTGGTAAAGAGTTCTGATCGATATGCATTTGCATGATAAATCGTTCGGCGTCCTGTGATCCACATGTGTTGGGATTGGTTCAGCGGCCCATAGAATTCAATGCGCTTGATCCGCATAGTTTGTTCATAGCTGTGAAGCGTTATGTAGTATTGAAGCATGATGTCCGGCCCCAGGTTCATCAGGTCGGGCTCGTACGTTGTTTTTAGTAAATAAAGAACATCATCTTCAGCAATCGCTATTTGCGCTGCCACTGCCCGCTCCCCCATTTTCAATATATACATGCGGGCGCGACCATGCGCTGCGAATCGTCTTAACAGCGCGCTATAAAATTTAGATTGTTGGTCATTAGGTGTAAGCGCCGTGCCAGCCGAGTCTTTCCAACTGCGACGCTCCATGGATGCGTAAATATTGATGAAATTATCGACGGCATCCGTTTCGACCTGCGTGGTCAGGGTGATAGGCCCCATCTCTTTTTCCGCCTTTCTCAAGCGGCGCATTACTCCGCTAAGGGGCTTTGATGGCAGTGATCTCCAGTAATCTTCGGAAGTTTCTGGCAAGTCGATTTTCCCCGTTGTGATGGAGTCGAGCGTGAGCAGCGTCGACGCGTCAGGCCTTGGGAAAAACTGACTGTCAAGCTGGGCAACGCCGAGCATCATTATTGGCAGAGGAAGCGCGCGCATGAGAGATTTCAAGACGGTTGAAAATTCTAATTTTGGGAGCTGCAACCAGGGTCCAAGTGGCATTTGGTTCGTCTGAAAAGTCTCCCAGACGACGCCATTTTTTCGCTGCAAGATCGTGGCAGCGATAGGCCCTGTTGGTGTTTCGGCAAAGCAGATCATTTCGTCACCGCGTCCAAAATGCTGCAATGAAAGTGCAATAAAATCAGCGGAGAGAAGTGGGCTTCGTATGCTTCGATCGCACAGGCTTTGCCACTTGTCGGAGATGCTGGCAAATTCAGTCGCAGGTAAAAATTCCCAGTGGTAGCCAATATTGGCATTGTGCACGGTCAGTTGGCTTGTATTCTTATCTTTGGGCATCGGTGTTGCAAAGCGACTAACCCATGGTTTGAGCGATCTGCCCAGGACTTCTCGTCCCAGCCCCAATAATCCGCTGATTGATTTGGGGTTGTACGCCACAATTCCCCATCGTTCGCGACGATGGCTCATCCAGGATTGTTTATAAGGGTCGTCCCCGATCAGATAGTCGACCTCCGTCACTTGATCACTTTCAAAAGTATGTTGCATCAGCATGGCCGTCAAGAGTGTTCCGGGCGCGTATTTTTTATGCTTTTCGTCGTACGCCAGTTTGTAGATGCTTGCTTTGTGATTGGCGACTATCCATATCTGGGCGGCAATGGCTTCGCCGTTCAACCACGCGATTCCCAGTCGCAGCCAGCCTCGCTTCGCACAAGCGCGCATGAGACCGGGGACGAAATTGGGGTAAGGCTCCGGTTGTTTCCAGCTTGTGGCGTAGACATGTTCATAGCCTTGTATTCCCTGTTCAAGTTCTGCCCCTTCCTGCACAAGTTTCAGCGTTCCTCCTGCTGCTGAAAAACCATTCCCCATTCGTTTAATGGTGTTTCGAAGTATTCCTTCCCGATTTTTAAAGTAGGTGGTCCAGTCGCCGGTAACGGGCAAGTACCAGTTGCCAAAACAGAAGAAACGAAAGGAGGGGAGTCCGGCCATTTTCAGGGCGCTAAGCAAGAGGTGGTACGCCGATGAGGCGGGGTCCATCGGGGAGAACTGCAGCGAACCCAAGGCTGAATGGGCCTTGAGCACCGCCTTGACAAGCGGAACCACATCATTCGCAGTGACATCGATTTCGAAAAATGGAGCGTAAATCGCGGTGTAAAAGTTACTGAGAGATGCAATACGTTGCCCCAGGAACTTGTTCTGAACGATCACTGGAAGTACAGCGACAGGACGCCCATTTTTCCGCAGAACGTAGAGGCGAAAATCGCCATTGTTTGGGTACACAGCGCACACAAGATTTCTATACCAGGAAAGACCAAACTCGACGTTTTCTTGTTCTGCTTTTGAAAAAAGTTGCTGAACATCAAGGGGGAGGTCGTCCAGATCCAGAAAGACGTCAACACGATGTCCGCCATCCGCAACATGACTGTCCAGCATGGGCTGGGGATTGAACTGGCGTCGGTTCAACAAATCCCGTGCCGGAGCGTGATCACTCAAGCTCGCCAATGACGGTTTTACCTTTGAGTAGGGCATCATTTGTTTCCTGGTGACAGCGTCAGCATCGCCTTGTTGACCACGGTCGTCATCCACGCCATCTGTTTCTCTGTTAATTCTTGATGGCAGGGTAAATGGACCATTTTCAGGCGATAGTCTGAAGCGATATGACAGCCTGAACCCGCCATTTCATCCCAGCGCCACATGGGCATCCCAAGCCGTTTCAATGCAAAAAAATGAAGTTCAGGATGCTTTAACCTGAGTGGAAACATGTAGGGAACACAATCAACGGGCAGGCGTGGGAACAGTGGCGCGCAATGGGGCAGGTGGGCGACGGTGTTTCCCCAGCGCTGGTAATTCTCGCGTCGCCGAGCGGCAAGGCGAACCAGGTTGGTGTGGCGCATGATCCAACGGGACCACCGCAGGCTCTCAAGGTGATCTTCACTGACGTCATAGTGTTCTGACGTGTGGAGGTCTTGTTTTCGTACGTCGCATCCTGGGGCGGTGAGCGTGTTCGTGAAGGTTTGAATTTCGTTGTCTACCGCGTTGACCTCGAGCGGCTGCTTCTGGTTGTGGGCGCTCATCAAAGAACGCAACACCCCCTTGGCTTCCTGTGCGAGCGTTGGGGTGGACTGCCGGGTGTCATGCGGCAATACCGCATCCTCATTGCGCCATAGAAGGCCGCCGTCTTCGCAGGGAAAGAATTCGTACGGGCTGGCAACACAGAAGCGCCCGGTCTGGCCCATGGTCCTTTTTATTTTGGACGTGTTAGTTTCTGACCTGGTAAGCGGGGCAAGAATGGGTACCCTGGGTCTGGGGAAGCCACAGCCGGTGGGGTCAAAGCGCTGATATTCCATGTCAGACCGCAGCGCTGTCAGCGACAGGTTGGGTTGGTGTGAGTTGCTGTGTGAGCCAGTTGAGGGTCAAGTTTTCTGCCAGCTTGCGAGACTCCGCGCTGGAAAATGTGTGATCGGCGCCAATTAAGTCATTGCATTGGAGGTTGGCACGTTCCATGGCGCCAATCCAGGCCGCGTCGTTACGAGCATGATCGAGAAACTCCTTGGCTACGTAATCTTCGCCGCTCAAGATCAACAAAATTTGTCCGGAGAAGCAGTTCCAGGCCGAGGCCATGCTGTGCTGAAAGGGTTGATCTTCCGTCTTCAGCCAGCCGGAGCCAGATGCCGACAAACGAATATTTTGGGCTAGACCACTTAAAGCCGTCAACGTCATTTTCCCATTCAGAAGTTTCAGCCAAAACTCTTTTTGCATCAAGCGCTGCGTGTAGTAATGCTTGACCTGGGTCCGTGCCAGACTGGTCTCGGATCGGACCCACGGATTGAGAAGACACAAGCCACTTACCCGTAAGTCATGGGTTTCAAAACAGTACAGCAGGGCGGCAGATGCGCCATCGCATAGGCCCCATAAAACCACGTTTTTGACGGCAGGAACGCGTTGTTGCATGGCATTAATCGCCGTGGCAATGTCAGCGCTCACGCTCTGAAAATCCCGCTGCAGGCCTTCGCTGTCGCCCATGCCGCGGTAATCAAACCGTAGTGTCGCGTAGCCTGCCGTGGCCAGCGTGCGCGACAGAAGGACGAACTGGCGGTGGCTGCCGACTCGGTATTGGGGGCCGCCCACAATCACGATGACGCCGGTATCCGTCGGTGTTTCCGGTTTGGCCAGAATGCCGAGCTGTGAATCACCCGAACATGCAAATAGTGTTGCCTCTTCGGTGTAGTTCATGCGCAGACCTCGTCGTGCATGGCGACTGGCAAAGAAGCAGAGATAGCGGCAATGCTTGCTTCTATTAAGGCCGGGACTTCTTCAATTTCACTGGTTTGCCAGAAAGCGGGACCGGGCACGGTATGGCTGCGAACGGCAAAGCCAGCTTGCTGCCACTGGGCAATTGTGTTGGATGAGACGGGACTCAAGCAGGCCTCTTCTCGCGGGGATACCTCGAACCACTCCAGCCGCTGCGCTTGTCCCTGATGGGCAGGTGGCAAAAGGGCCGCTTGCTCAAGTCCGATTGCGAGCTCAGACGAAAGCCGGTACCCGGAAATCTCCACGGCCGAGCCACTCGCCAACTGCTGGCGCATACCCTCCATAAGGCTTTTGGCTTGGCCGCCCATCATGTCGCCGGCGACTTTGAGGCGCAAAAATTGTTGTAGCAGCAGCTTGCCGGATGCAGGGGGTTGCCAGAACAAAAAGTTGCAGGCTTCGTTGACTTGGCTGGCCGCCTCCACGGCCAGCAGGCACCCGACGCGAACGCCCCACAGCCATAGCGGCGCGTTGCTTGGGTTCCTGTTTTGCGTCGCATATTTTTGCTGTAGCCATTGGCATCCTTGCACCACATCGCTGACCCAGTTTTTCCAGGTGGCCTCGCCAAAGTCGCCAGAACTGTCGCCGCAACCCAGCAGGTCGATCTGCAACACGGCGTAGCCGGCTTGGGCCAGCGCACGCGCCTGCAACGCCGCCATACGACGAACTTTGTTCATCTCTTCGGCAAAGGGATGGATGTAGAGAACCAGGCCGCGAATTGAATGCCCTTGGGCCGGATAGAACAGGCAAAACCGCTGGCCATCCATGGCGGTTTCCGCAGGCAGAAAAAAAACCTCTTGTTGCACGGACATGAGGGCTCAAGCCGCCAATTTGCTACTGACAAAGTCTGCTAGCGAGCCAACGGTGGCAAAGGTCGCACCATTGATATCGTCATCATCCACCACCAGCCCAAACTGTTCTTCAAGTGTCGTGATCAACGAAACGACGGCCATCGAGTCCAACTCAGGAATTGCGCCCAGCAACACGGTATCGCGTGTGAATGTGGCTGATCGTCCATTCAAACTTAGAGATTCATCAAGAACACGAACTACTGTTTGTGTGATATTCAATCTAAACTCCCTTGGAGGCAAATTGCCTGCTCAAAAATATTTTAGAGTCCAAACGCCTTTAGGGGCTTCGGCGCACTGTTCATCTGCTTGCGTTTTCGCAAGCACTGTTGCTTTATTATTTTCATGAGTGAATCCACACTTTTGCCTGAGTTGATCGCCTTGGCTGCCGAGCGCACGCCGCAGGCGATTGCGCTAACCAGTGGCGCATCCTCCTGGAATTACGGTGATCTGAACGCGGGCGTCCAGCAGTTTGCCGCTGGCTTGATGGGCTTGGGCTTGGAGCGTGGTGCGCGGGTCGCCATTTATCTTGACAAGCGGTTTGAGACGGTCATTGCCAGTTTTGGCGCCCCCGCAGCTGGCGCCGTGTTTGTGCCGGTCAATCCACTGCTCAAACCGGAGCAGGTGGCGTTTATCTTGCGCGACTGCAATGTTCGCGTACTGGTGACTTCGCCCGAGCGGTTCACCTTGATGAGAGACGCCTTAATCGAGTGTCCTGACATGCGCCATGTGGTGGTGACTGCGCCGGTGGCAAACTCGGTCGCGACCGACGTGACCGTTGCAAGCCCATTTGGGGTGACCTTCTGGAGCGACTTGCTCGGCAGCCCACTTCGCTCCGGGCACCGGGTGATTGATACCGACATGGCCGCCATCCTTTACACCTCGGGCAGCACCGGCAAGCCGAAAGGCGTGGTGCTATCGCACCGCAACATGGTGGCCGGCGCCAAGAGCGTGGCTTCTTACCTGGAGAACAACGCGCAAGACACGCTGCTGGCTGCATTGCCTTTGTCGTTTGATGCCGGCTTTAGCCAGCTGACAACAGCATTTCATGCGGGCGGGCGGGTGGTGTTACTGAACTACTTGATGCCGCGTGATGTGCTCCAGACGATGGAGCGGGAACACGTCACGGGCCTGACGGTCGTGCCGCCTTTGTATATTCAGCTGTCGCAACTGCAGTGGCCGGCCGCCATTGGTGAGCACCTGCGCTATTTCGCCAACACCGGAGGGCGCATGCCGCGTGAAACGCTCACCTTGCTGCGGCAGCGGGTACCCCAAGCCAAACCCTTCCTGATGTATGGCCTGACCGAGGCATTCCGGTCCACCTACCTGCCGCCAGCGGAGGTTGACCGGCGTCCAGACTCCATCGGCAAGGCCATACCCAATGCTGAAATCCTGGTGCTGCGGGAGGATGGTTCTCCTTGTGGACCGGATGAGCCGGGAGAACTGGTTCATCGCGGCGCGCTGGTCGGTATGGGGTACTGGAACGACCCCGACAAGACGGCGGAGCGCTACAAGCTATTAGCCGTTGGCACACCAGGTCGGCCGTCGGGCTTGCCGTTGCCTGAGTACGCAGTTTTTTCGGGCGATACGGTGCGCAGGGATGCCGAAGGATTTTTTTACTTCATTGGCCGCCGGGATGAAATGATGAAGACCTCCGGTTATCGCGTAAGCCCGACTGAGGTGGAAGAGGTGTTGTACGCCACCCAGTTGGTGGGCGAGTGTGTGGCCTTTGGCGTGGATCACCCAACGCTGGGGCATGCTATACATGTAATAGCTACTCCGGCAGCAGTGACGGGGGCTATAGACCTAAATGCCTTGATGTCTGAATGCCGGGTGCGCATGCCGGCGTACATGGTTCCCGCTGTTATTGAGGTCGTTGCAGGGCCGCTGCCGCGCAATCCCAATGGCAAGATCGACCGCAAATTGTTGTCAACCGAGCGGCTGGAGCGGCAGGCTGCCTGAGTGCGGCTTGCCAATCTGGACGTCAAAGCCATATCCAAATCATGTCACTTACCGAACGTCAATTGCCAGTGCATGCCGCCATGAACCAGTTTTCTGTGCGTGAGGGGGAGTTGGTGGTTGGCGGCGATCGTTTGTCACTGCTTGCAGAGCGGGTCGGTCAAACGCCTTTTTATGCCTATGACCGTGCGCTGCTACGTGGACGGGTGGCCACTGTGCGCGCCGCACTCCCGGCGGGGGTCAAGCTGCACTACGCGATGAAGGCCAACCCGATGCCCGCCGTGGTGGGTTTGATGGCCGGCTTGGTGGACGGCATTGATGTGGCCTCGGCCGGGGAGTTGAAGGTTGCACTGGACGCCGGAGCCAACCCGCAGGAGGTCAGCTTTGCCGGACCGGGCAAGCGCCGCGCCGAGTTGCGCCAGGCGGTGGCGTCGCGTGTGTTGATCAATATTGAATCATTCCGTGAAGTCGTGGCACTGGAGGCCATCTCCAGCGAACTGGGCTTGCCGGCCCGTGTGGCGGTGCGCGTCAACCCGGACTTTGAACTCAAAGGTTCGGGCATGAAGATGGGCGGTGGTCCCAAGCAGTTCGGGGTGGATGTGGAACAGATGCCCGAGTTGCTGGCGGACATTGGTCGCGCCGGACTGGCTTTTGAAGGTTTCCATTTGTTTGCTGGTTCGCAGAATTTACGATCCGAATCGATCTGTGAAGCGCAGCAAAAATCCTACGAGCTGGCGCTTCGATTGGCGCAGGACGCCCCCTTGCCGGTGCGCTTTCTGAATCTGGGCGGTGGCTTTGGCATTCCTTATTTTCCAGGTGAGCAAAGGTTGGATTTAGGGCCTATCGGTGACAACTTGGCCCGCCTTGCCCAGCGCGCTCAGACCGAGTTGCCGGAATCTTCGCTGGTGATTGAGTTGGGCCGTTACCTGGTGGGTGAGGCCGGTGTTTACGTGACCCGCATTGTGGACCGCAAGATCTCGCGTGGTCAGGTGTATTTGGTGGCGGACGGAGGCCTGCATCACCACTTGTCCGCCTCCGGCAACTTTGGTCAGGTGGTGCGGAAAAATTACCCCGTCGCGATTGGCACCAGGATGGACGCGCTGGCCAAAGAGACTTGCTCCGTGGTAGGGCCTTTGTGCACGCCCTTGGATCTGCTAGCCGACCGTATGTCTTTGTCCGTGGCACAGGTAGGCGACCTTGCGGTGGTGTTCCAGTCGGGGGCTTACGGTGCCAGTGCCAGCCCGCAAGGATTCCTGGGCCATCCCGCATGTGTTGAGGTGATCGTTTAAGGCCAAACCCGGCTGGGCTGTTCGGCCACATGATGCGGATGACTGGCGTCGCTCCTCGGTACATCGCGTGCCTTCATTGTTGGTTTTGGAGGCCGCATCAATTCACTTTTTTATAGCGTCATTGCCTGCACAAATCCAGCGCCGGGTCTTTCTCAATTCCTTGAGAAAAATCAAGAGCGTACCTGCCGCTCAGCGCAGACTCAAAGCTGAGTAAGGAAATGTGGAGATTGACCGTGATAAAAATTTTCAATCATTATTTTCACAAGCGAACGCTATTACAAATATTCTTTGATTTGGGTTTTGTGGTTGTCACCGTGATGGTGGCCATCTTGATGCAGGTGGCTGATCCTTCGTCCGTTTCGTCGCTGGTCGTGACCACGACTTTGTTGTTGGCCGTCGGTATTCTGGTCATTAACGCGGGACTAGGTTTTTATCAGCGAGTTCATCACCGTACCGTGGGTCAGACACGCGCTCGTGCGGTACTGTCCTTGTGTTTATCGATGTCGTTAGCGTACGGAATCTTTCGGCTGTCGCCTCTTCCACTGGCAGATGCGAGTGCATTTGTCTTGGCGCTGGTGGCCGCCGTGGCCCTTATGCTGGTCCATCGGATTTATGTTGCGCACGCTATGCCACGAGCCATGATGCGTCAACGGGTGCTCATCTTTGGCTCGGGAGACCGTGCCCGATTGGTTGGCAGAACGCTTAAGAATTCCGATCCTAATGTTGATCTAGTAGGCTACTACGCCAGCCCGAATGAGACGACGTCAGATATTTCAGGCTGGGGACTTTTGTCGCCTAAAAAATCGTTAACAGACATTGTGATTGAAGAGCAGGTCGACGAAATTGTGGTGGCCTTGAGCGAACGCCGAGGCGGCAGTATGCCTTTGCGGGAATTGCTGGATTGCAAGTTGCACGGTGTCCGGGTTGTCGATATTGCCACCCACTTTGAAAAAACAATGGGGCAGATTCGGCGTGATTCTGTGTCAGCGGGATGGCTCATCTTTGGCGATGGATTTGAACAGGGTCTGATACGCACCATGGTCAAACGTCTATTTGATATTGTGTGCGCCACGCTGTTGATTGTGCTGGCATTGCCGGTCATGGTAATGACGAGCATTTTGATCTTGCTGGAGAGTGCTGGCTCCATTTTTTATCTGCAAGAACGAGTGGGCCTTAATGGACGACTTTTTAATGTCGTGAAGTTTCGCAGCATGCGTACGGATGCCGAGAAAGACGGCCAGCCGCGTTGGGCTTCCACAGCGGACGAGCGGATTACGCGTGTCGGACGGGTGATCCGAAAGTTGCGGATTGATGAATTGCCGCAGTTGTTCAGTGTGTTGGGTGGCGATATGAGTCTGGTAGGACCGCGGCCAGAACGGCCCTATTTTGTGGACAAGCTGACACAAGAGCTACCTTATTACGCCGTCCGCCAAAGCGTCAAGCCGGGCATCACGGGCTGGGCTCAAGTGCGGTATCACTACGGGGCTTCTGTTGAAGACTCGGCGGAGAAACTTCAGTACGACCTCTACTACGTAAAAAACCATACTTTGTTTCTTGATCTGATCGTTCTTTTTGAAACGGTGGGTGTTGTTCTCATGGGTAAAGGTGCTTAGTCATATGGATCTCGCGTGGGTTGGTGAGTTGTTCCGGTACCGCGCTTGTTAAGCCATGGACAGTCGTAATCTTGTGTTAACCGCGTGGAGTTATGGCTTGGTCGGCCTAGTTTATTCGGCGTTTTCTCTGCGCCTGATTCAACTCGGCTATTGGCGCTCGGCACGCGAAATGTCCAAGATCATGGTGTTTGCGGCGGTGACCTGGAGCGCACTGTGGGGTTGGTTTGGGCTAACGCTTTTGTTTACCGGCCAAGCGCTGTTTTTGTTGTTCAGCGCCGTGTCTGACTTGCTGCGGTACGGGTTCTGGTGTTTTTTCTTATTGATCCTGTTGCGGCCGAATCGGGCTGAAAACAAGCCTGCGGGCATGGCCTGGATGGCGCCCGTCATTGTCGGCGTATTGCTTTTTGGTTTGCTGGCGCTTGCATTCGCTGCACTGGGCCTGCGCCTCTTGGGGGATCCTTCCCGATTGATTATGCTCAGTTCGATGGCTTCACCCGTTTTAGGTCTGGTTTTGCTAGAGCAGGTTTTTCGAAATGCGACAGAAGACGCCAGATGGAACATCAAGCCTTTGTGTCTTGGTTTAGCCGGTGCGTTCTTGTTTGATTTGTATTTGTTTTCGCAGGCTGTTTTGTTCAATCGCCTTGATGGTGACGCCTTCAGCATTCGGGGCGTTGTGCATACCTTGGTGGTACCGCTGTTATTGCTTTCAATGACGCGGCGCAGCGACTGGATTTCAAAAATAAAACTTTCACCTAAAGCCGCTTTCCATTCGGCCACGCTGCTGATTGCCGGCCTGTATTTGGTTTTCATCTCGAGTGTTGGCTACTACGTTCGCTACTTCGGTGGCGAGTGGGGGCGTGCCCTGCAGTTGGGACTGGTATTTATTGCCTTGGTATTCTTGATGGTGCTGGTGCTTTCTGGCGCAGTACGCGCCAAGCTCCGTGTATTTCTAGGCAAGCATTTTTTTCGCTATCGCTTTGATTACCGTGAGGAATGGCTCAAGTTCACGCACACCTTGTCTGCCAGAAATTCCCCACAGGAAATGGGACAGCAGGTGATTCGGGGCTTGGCGGACATGTTGGAGAGCCCGGCTGGCGGACTCTGGCTGAAAACAAAGGGTGAGGCAGCCTTCAGTCAAACGGCGCGCTGGAATCTGGCGCAAACGCTGGAAAAAGAAGACGTCCATTCACCGCTGTGCCAATTCATGACCACCAGCGGCTGGGTCATCAATCTGGAGGAGTACCGTTCTTTCCCCCGACGCTACGGGCAATTGAAGCTGCCGCTCTGGTTGCAGGAGCTGGCGCAAGCGTGGTTGATTGTGCCGCTGATGGTCAGTGACGAACTGATTGGCTTCTGTGTACTGGCCCGTGCCCGTACGCGTGTCGATGTGAACTGGGAGGTGAATGATCTGTTGAAAACGGCAAGTCAGCAGGCCGCCAGCTTTTTAGCGCAGATGCAGGCCACCGAAGCCCTGCTGGAGGTGCGCAAGTTTGATGCCTTCAATCGCATGTCGGCCTTTGTTGTGCATGATTTGAAAAACATCGTGACACAGCTCTCATTGATGATGAAAAATGCCAAACGATTAAGTGACAACCCGGAATTTCAGCAAGACATGCTGATGACGGTCGAGAACTCACTCGACAGAATGCGGCAGCTGATGTTGCAATTGCGTGAAGGAGCCACGCCACCTGGAACCGCATTCGGGGTCAATTTGGGTGGCATCATTCAGCGCATTGAGGCTGTTGCGGCAGGCCGGGGAAGAACGCTTGAAGTTCAGTTGTCGGAGGCAGTCGTTGCGCGTGGCCACGAGGAGCGCTTGGAGCGGATCATCGGACATGTTGTTCAGAATGCTTTTGATGCAACAGAACTCGATGGGCGCGTCTGGCTCAATCTGGATCGCTCAAGGGGGCAGGCCAGAGTCGTGGTGGGGGATACCGGCCAAGGCATGTCTGCCGAATTTGTCAGAGATCGCCTGTTCAAGCCGTTTCAGAGCACGAAACAGGCGGGGATGGGAATTGGTGCGTATGAAAGCTTTCAGTATGTGCAGGAATTGGGCGGAAAAATTGAAGTCGATAGCGAGCCAGGGCAGGGCACGACGGTCAAGATGCTTTTCCCCTTGTTTGAAATTCAGAAGGAATCAGACCTTCACTCGTTGGAGGCCTCATGACAACTGATAAAACGCGCCCATTGCTGATTGTGGAAGACGATCTGGCATTGCAAAAGCAAATCAAGTGGTCGCTTGACCGGTTCGACTCAGTGACGGCACATGATCGGGAAAGTGCGTTGCTGCAATTGCGAAAAAGCGTGCCAGCGGTCGTTACGATGGATTTGGGACTGCCGCCAGATGCGGATTCGGTCACCGAAGGATTTCGCCTTCTATCGCAAATATTGGCTTTTGACCCCGATATCAAGGTGATTGTCCTGACCGGGCAAAACGATCAGGCTAACGCTTTGCGTGCCGTTGCCATGGGGGCCTATGATTTTTTTGCAAAACCGTTCGAGCCTGAATTGCTAAACCTGACGGTGGAGCGCGCCTTCCGGCTGTTTGAACTGCAAAGTGAAAATCGACGGCTACAGTCCATGCATCAACCGGATGCTTTGTCAGAGTTGATAACGCGCGACCCAGAGATGCTGCGCATCTGCCGCACGATCGAAAAGGTAGCGAGCAGCAATGTCACAGTGATGTTGCTGGGAGAAAGTGGCACCGGTAAAGAGGTCCTGGCCCGTGGTCTGCACCAGTCTTCCCCGCGGCGCGCGGAGAAATTTGTGGCCATCAACTGTGCGGCTATCCCTGAGAATCTTCTGGAAAGTGAATTATTCGGTTTTGAAAAAGGGGCATTTACCGGGGCCGTCAAAACGACGCTGGGAAAAATAGAGACAGCCAATGGCGGGACCTTGATGTTGGATGAGATTGGAGATTTGCCTTTCCCATTGCAGGCCAAGCTGCTACGTTTTTTGCAGGAGCGAACCATAGAACGCATTGGTGGTCGACAAGAAATTCCGGTGGATGTCCGAATCGTTTGCGCCACGCATCAGGATTTGAATACGCTTAGCAAAGAAGGCCGGTTTCGGGAGGACCTGTATTACCGGTTGGCTGAAATCGTGGTCAATATTCCGCCACTGCGTGCCCGCGTGGGGGACCCCGCTTTGTTGGCGCATGCGTTCATGCGGCGCTTTGCACAAGAACAAAACAGAGCCTCCATGTCACTCAGTGAAGATGCGGTCAAAGCCGTTGAAAACCACCCCTGGCCAGGCAATATCCGGGAACTTGAAAATTGCATCAAGCGCGCCACCATCATGACAGACGGCAGCCAGATTTCGAGTGAGGACTTGGGTTTCAAAAGTTCTGCGCTGGATGAAATTGACAGTTCACTCGATCTGCGGGTGATTCGAGACAACGCCGAAAAGCGTGCGGTTATTGCGGCGCTGGGACGCGTCAATGGAAATATGGTCAAGACAGCTGAATTGCTTGGGGTGAGTCGGCCCACGCTTTACGATTTGATGTACCGGCTGGGTTTGAAGTAGTTTTCTTCGTGTTGAAATTTAATTTCAGGGTATAGATATGAATTCAAAAAAAGCAAATACGCGTGTGGCTCTTTCGGCCTTGCTGCTTTCTCTTCTATTCGTGGCTTGTGGCGAAAAACCTGATGCCATGCTCATTTCTGCCAAAGACTATTTGGCAAAAAATGATAATAAATCAGCGGTCATTCAAATCAAAAATGTGTTGCAGAGTAATCCCGATCAGCCCGAAGCGCGCTATTTGCTAGGTTCCGCACTCTTGAATAGTGGCGATCCCGTGGGGGCTGAAACTGAACTGCGCAAGGCGCTTGATTTGAAACAACCCCAGGATATGGTCGTTCCTCAATTGGCTAAAGCCCTGCTGGCGCAAGGGCATGCCAAGAAGCTGATCGATGAATTGGCGAGAATCGAGTTAAGTCAGCCTTCCGCCAAAGCGAGTCTGCAGATGTCGCTCACCTCGGCCTATGCCATGCAGGGCAAACCGGAGCTCTCGCAGACCGCTTTGAACGCAGCCTTGCAGGCAGAGCCTGGCAATGCGTCGGCCCTGATTACGCAGGCACGGCAAAAGGCTGGGCTGCGTGACTTTGATGGGGCGATGGCGATAACAGAGAGTGTGATTGCCAAATCTCCTGCCAGCTATGAGGCCTGGAAGCTCAAAGGCGATATCTTGTTGTATGCAAAAAATCTGCCTAACGATGCTTTGGCGGCCTATCGAAAAACGATTGAAATCAAGCCGGATTATTTGGCGGGTCATGCGGCTGCCATCACTTTGTTAATGCAACAAGGTAATCTGGCAGAAGCGGATAAACAAATCGGGAAATTAAAGAAATCAGCCCCTAATCATCCGCAAACTCTGTACCTGGAAGCCCAGTCAGCCTTCCAGAAAAAAGAGTTCAAATTGGCAAGAGAGCTCGTGCAGCAGGTTCTGAAAGCGGCGCCCTCTAACGTACTTGGCTTGCAGTTGGCTGGCGTTGTTGAGTTTCAACTCAATTCACTGCCGCAGGCGGAGATCTATTTAAGTCAGGCTATGCAGGCGGCGCCCGATCTGATCCTGGCGCGTCGGGCCCTGGTTCTGACCCATCTGCGCTTGGGGCAACCGGCGAAGGCGATGGCGTCCTTGCTCCCTGGCCTGAGCCGGGCCACAGTGGATCCTGAGTTGCTGTCGGTGGCAGGTGAGGTCTATCTTCAAAATGGCGATGCAAAGAAAGCAGAAGAGTACTTCACGAAAGCGGCCCAGCAGAATCCTAAAGATGCGGGCAAGCAAACCGCCTTGGCACTGAGTCATTTGATGAGTGGATCGTCGGACACGGCTTTTGAGGAGCTGCAGGGCATTGCCGGTTCTGACGCCGGCACAACGGCTGACATGGCGCTGATCAGCGTCAACTTGAGGCGTCAAGATTTTGACAAGGCATTAAAAGCGATTGATGGGCTGGAGAAGAAGCAACCGGACAAGCCGTTGGCCGCTCAATTGAGGGGCAGAACCCTGCTGGCTAAAAAAGACATCGCCGGCGCAAGAAAGAACTTTGAACGAGCTTTGGCGATTGATCCCAGCTATTTTCCGGCTGTGGCCAGTCTGGCTGGCCTGGACATGGCTGACAACAAACCGGACGAAGCCAAAAAACGATTTGAGGCCGTGTTGACCCGGGAGCCTAAAAATAGTCAAGCCTTGTTGGCGCTTGCCGAACTCGCGGCCCGCTCTGGGGCCGGCAAAGAGGAGGTCAGCAAACTTATTGGCAAAGCGGTGTCGGCCAGTCCGACGGATGTGCTGCCACACTTGTTGCTGATTGACTTCAATTTGCGTAACCAGGATGTCAAAGCTGCCTCGTCCGCGGCCCAAAATGCATTGGCGGCATTGCCAGGTAGCCCCGAATTGCTGGACGCGCTGGGCCGCACACAACAGGCTTCAGGCGACTATAACCAGGCCATTGCTTCTTACAACAAGTTGGCCGGTCTGCAGCCGCTGTTACCGCAACCGCATCTGCGTTTGGCAGAAGTTCATATGGCTGAAAAAAATAAGGATGCGGCAGTTGGTAGCCTTCGCAAAGCGCTGGAGCTCAAGCCCGACCTGCTGGAAGCGCAGCGTGCCTTGGTGATGCTTGACCTGGAGGGAAAGAACTTTCAGGGGGCACTGACAATGGCTCGCACGGTGCAGAAGCAACGGCCTGCGGAGGCGGTTGGCTATGTGCTGGAGGGCGATATCAACGCACTGCAGAAGAAGTGGGACGCTGCTGAAGCGGCCTATCGGACAGGCCTGAAAAATGCGAACGCTTCCGAGTTGGCCGTTAAGTTCCACTCTGTCTTGATAAGCACGGGCAAAGGGGTTGAGGCAGACAAGTTCTCCGCCAGTTGGCAAAAAGACCATCCCAAAGATGCCGTCTTCCTGTCTTATCTGGGCGACGTTGCCATTGCGCGGAGCGACTATGCTACGGCCGAGAAAAAATATGCGGCAGTGGTGAAGCTGCAAGCCAATAACGCGGTCGCTTACAACAATCTGGCTTGGGTGAGCGCAAAACTTAACAAAGAGGGTGCCATTGCTTTTGCTGAAAAAGCCAATGCCTTGGCGCCCAATCAGCCAGCTTTTATGGACACCCTGGCCATGTTGTTGTCTGACAAAGGTGATTATGCAAAGGCCGTAGAACTCCAAACTAAAGCACTGGCGCTGCAGCCAAAAAATGCTTTTTTCCAACTCAACCTGGCCAAAATCTATGTCAAAGGGGGTGAAAAAAATCTAGCCCGTAAAGAGTTGGAGGAACTTAAAAAACTTGGCGACAAGTTCTCGGCTCAAGCAGATGTCGCACTCCTCTTGACAGGCATATAGCGATGTCGGTGTTTTTTACACTGGGTGTTCAATTTTGAAATCTAAACAAGCTATGTCAATATGAATCAACGGCTTAAGCTGGATGGCACAAATTATGCTGTTATCCAACATTGATTTGCCATGCCAGGCGTCGCAGCCGTTTTGAAAGATTCCGGCATCCAGGAACTGCAATGGCCGGAGCTGTTGCTCACGCGTGTAATTGCAGGTGGCTGGTTAAATATGAATTAGCCAATATGAATCAGTGAGGTGATTTGATGCATGAAGTAAATTCTCGGATTGAGCAAGCCAAAGAAAACGCAGGGACCCATGGGGTTGGCAGTCGGCGCCACTTCGTGCGGGGTGCGTGCGCGGTCGTACCCGTCGTGCTAACGGTGGGCTCGCGCTCAGCCTTGGCCAATGGGGGGTGTCTTTCGCCTTCAGCCAGTGCCTCGATAAATCTATTGCACAGTCGGCCCAATCGCACAGACGGCAGTTGCGCACTAGGCCGTTCCCCAGGGTATTGGCAGAGTGCAGCCGATACGCAAAATAATTTATTGGCCAGAAATACGCTGTTCAGTACGCCGTTTCCTGGTGGATTTTTGGGGAAAACTATTGAGCAGGTCATTATTGAAAATGGTACCCAGGATCCTCAGCAG
Source organism: Rhodoferax sp. (assembly GCF_012927445.1). Lineage (GTDB taxonomy): Bacteria > Pseudomonadota > Gammaproteobacteria > Burkholderiales > Burkholderiaceae_C > Rhodoferax. The sequence goes on along the minus strand of NZ_JABBPD010000010.1, from coordinate 12,300 downwards.
TTGGGCGCGCATCTGGGGGCCGCCTGGTGCAATCTACAGATGGGTTGGGTCGATGCATCGGTACTGAGTCTGGAGGTCCTTGAGAAAATGTGGGCGGGACGAATCAGTGGTTACTACCCCATCGATGGGGCACTGCTTCCCGTATGGGGTCCCACAGATATCGTCACTTATTTGAAGACGACGATGCCTCTGTGATCTCTGAGATTGCATGCTGTGATGCCCCTTGTTTTGACTGATCGTTTGCTGCTGGCCAGCCGGGGGCTGGTATTGCGTACGTGTGATGAAGGGGTTCTTGTTTTTGATGAAAAAAATGGAAAAACAAGCTTGTTAAATCATCAAGCTGGGTTGGTGTTAGCTGCCCTGTCCGCGGGAGATGGTGTTGAAGAGGCCGCGCTGCAGCGCGCTTTTTTCATGAAAAATGAAAGTGATGTTTCTATGTTCAATACCGTGATTTCTTCCCTTCAGGATGCTGGATTTGTGACCAATTAATGCGTTTAGAAAACTTTACTGCTGGCGAAATCAGTAGCGCAGTTCGATGTGGTGAGTTACGCCTGCACATTGGCCGATTTACATTGAAAATCTCCAGCTTTCTTCCCGAGTTTGAGGCGGCTTTTCGGCAGTTGTATGCGCACTATCCCTCGTCAATCAACGGGGGGGCTTATGACTATGACATTGATATGTCGCCGCCCACCTTTTTTCGACGCTGGTTTCACCGGAATTCATTATTTCGCCTGTCCGGGGATGCGCCCTTCCTTCCCATGGAGGTGGGGCATGCGCTCGCCCTTTTCGAGTGGGGGCTTAATTGGGCCATCGGGACTTATGCGCATAACTTCCTGATACTGCACTCGGCCGTGGTCGAGTTGCAGGGCTGCGGTGTGTTATTGGCCGCAACGTCCGGCAGTGGGAAGAGCACCTTGGCGGCGGAACTGTCGCTACAGGGCTGGCGCTTGCTGTCTGATGAATTGGCTTTGATCGATAGCGATCTGCGTCTGGTACCTTGTGCACGGCCGATTAGTCTCAAAAATCAGTCAATTGAGGTCATCCGGGCCCGACACCCCGCTGCGGGTTTTGGACAGTTTGCGCGTGACACGCACAAAGGAACCATTGCCCATATTCCTGCGCCCAAATCATCTGTGGATCGTAACCTTGAGACTTGTCCGCCGAGGTTGATCGTATTTCCCAAGTGGACTGCTTACGCTGCCTTGCGTGTCGAGCCCGTGGGTTCGGGTCAGGCTGCATTGCGTCTGATCGATCAGTCTTTCAACTACCCGCTTCTTGGTCAGCGCGGCTTTGAGCGTATGGCTGACTTGGTTGAATCCACCGAGGCTTGGGAGCTCGAATATTCCTCCCTGGATGAAGCAAGAGACGCCTTGGCGCAATTGGTGAGTGAACGTGGCTGATACCTCCCCTTTATTAGACTTTTTAGCTGGCAATTTTTCGGCGGAACGATTGCCGGCTGAGGCCTTCAGTTTGCTGCTGGCTGAAGCGCGGGCCTGTGGTTTGTTGGGCCGGGTGACGAAAATATTATCCGAGTCCCCATTGGCCGACTCACTTCCGCCACCTCTTCAAGACCAATTGCTGGCGGCATCGATTTATTCCAATGCTTTCAGACAGGATGTTTGGCGTGAGCTGGCGCATATAGAGCAGGCCTTGTCTTCTTTGAATACCCCGGTGATCTTGCTGAAAGGCGCTTCCTACGTGCTTCTGGATTTGCCGGCCGCGGAAGGACGAGTTTTCAGCGATGTTGATATCCTTGTTCCAAGAAACCAGATTGCCGCTGTAGAGGCCGCCTTGATGTTGGGGAGCTGGGCGACCGGAAAACTGGATGCCTACGATCAACGCTACTACCGGCAGTGGTCTCACGAGATTCCGCCCATGACGCATCTTTACCGGGGCACCACGATTGATCTGCATCATTCGTTGCTGATGACCACCTGTCGGGTGCCGGTGGATTCGTGCCGGATGATTTCGGCAGCGGTACCGGTACGTGATAACGAATTTTGGTGGCGGCTCAAGGATGAGGATATGGTTCTGCATGCCGCGAGTCACCTGATGTTGAACTCCATGTTCGATCGCGGATTGAGGGATCTATGGGACATTGACCTGTTGTATCGGCACTTCACCTCTTTGTCGGCCGATTTTCCCGAACGCTTGTTGTCTCGGGCGCGAGAAGTGGGCCTGGAAGCCATCCTCACGCAGGCGTTATGGCTTTCTTTCATGTTTTTTAGAACACCATTGCCGGATTTTTTGCTTCCGCTGGAGAAAAGTTTTTCTCTCCGGTTGGTGGCGCTTGCCGCAACGACGCGTCATCCCGACACCCGACCTCGGGGGCAGGCGTGGGCGGATGTGGCGCTGATGCTGCGAGAGATGTATCTCCGACTGCCCAACAACTTGTTGCTCGTCCATTTGTGGCACAAGATTTCGGTACTTTGTGCAGGTCCGCCCAAAGCCGCCGTTTGATGTCGGTACGCCGCAGATGGCAATCAGGTTTATTGAGAAAAATTAATGAAGGGTCAGGAAAATGAAATCCAGGTTCGCTTTTCTCGTTCTTGTCAGTGTCTTTTTTGCCGGACCTCTGCGGGCCGACATGTCGAGCGTGATTGTCAAAGTCAAACCGTCAGTGGTCATTGTGGGCACTTTCAAGAATACAAACAGTCCGCGGTTTGGTTTGCGCGGCGCCGGCTTTATTGTGAGCAATGGCAGCCTGGGCGGCAGCAATCTGGTCATCACCAACGCGCATGTGCTTCAACAGCCCGCAGAAGAGGACCTGGAAGCCTCCTTGGTCGTCCAGATCAGGGTGGGCCAAAATGAATGGCAGATGCGACCGGTGTCGGTGCTCGAAGTCGATAAAGTTCACGACCTGGCTTTGCTGCGTTTTGAAGGGCCTGCGGCACCCGGCTTAAGCGTGCGTGATTCGGCCTCGGTGCAAGAAGGACAAGCCATTGCCTTCATGGGGTTTCCGATTGGGGGCGCTCTTGGTTTCTCGCCCGTCACGCACCGTGGCATGGTTTCGTCCATTACGGCGGCAGCTTTGCCGACGCCCACAGCCCACCAGCTCAATGAAAAAACCATCCGCAGTCTGCGAGAGAGGGGCAGCTTTGACATCTTTCAACTGGATGGCACCGCTTATCCCGGCAACAGCGGGGGGCCCCTCTTTGATCCAGACACCGGCGAGGTGCTCGGGGTGGTCAATATGGTGTTCATCAAAGGCACCAAAGAATCGGCTTTGACAAACCCATCGGGAATCAGCTATGCCATTCCCTCTGGGTTTGTTCTTCAGTTGTTGCGCCGGGGCAAAGTCAACTGACCCCCTGGCTAACGTCCGTAGACATCTTCAAACCGGACAATGTCGTCTTCGCCCAAATAGGAGCCGGATTGAACTTCGATCATCTCCAGCGCTACGCAGCCGGGGTTTTCCAGGCGGTGGGTCGTGCCCAATGGGATGAAGGTGGATTCATTTTCGGATAACAAAAACGTCGTCTCGCCCCGCGTTACCTTGGCGGTCCCGCTGACCACAATCCAGTGTTCAGCGCGGTGATGGTGCATTTGCAGGGACAGGGTGCCGCCCGGTTTCACCACAATGCGCTTGACTTGAAAGCGTTCGCCCGCGTCCACGCTGTCGTACGAGCCCCAGGGACGGAACACCTTGCGATGGATCGAGCCCTCGACCCGGCCTTGTTGCTTGAGGCTGTCTACAATTTTCTTGACGTCCTGAGTCTTGTCCTTGTGTACGACCAAAATGGCATCGGCGGTTTCCACCACCACCAGATCGCTCACGCCGACACAGGCCACCAGGCGGCCTTCTGACAGCGCCAGCGTGTTGTTGCAGTCATGCAGCAGGACATCGCCTTGGGTGACATTGCCGCTGTCGTCTTTGGGCAGCACTTGCCACAGCGCGTCCCAGGCGCCGACGTCTGACCAACCGGCCGAGAGGGGGATGACCACTCCGGGCGGCAGGGCGCCTGCCGCGGCGTTCAGACTTGAAGCGTTGGCGGCCATGCGCTCCATGACCGCGTAATCGATGGAATCAGCGGGGCACTGGGCGAAGGCGTCCTTGTCAACCCGGACAAACTCACCGTCGGCAGAGCCCTGGTCCCAAGCCGTTTGGCAGGCCACCAGGATGTCAGGCCGGCAGATGTTGATGGCGGCCAGCCAGACCGAGGCCCGCATCATGAACAGGCCGCTGTTCCAAAGGTAGGAGCCCTCGTCCAGATAAGCCTGCGCCGTGGACAAGTCCGGTTTCTCGACAAAGCGGGCAATGAGGCTGGCGGGGGTCGGCACGGTCAGGGTTGCTTTACCGGGAAACGGCGCACCAGACTGGATGTAGCCATAGCCGGTCTCCGGCGCATCGGGGGTGATGCCAAAGGTGACGATGGCGCCATCGGCGGCCAGCAGGGCCCCCTGGCCGACCACACGCTGGAATGCCGGGATGTCGAGGATGACGTGGTCTGCCGGCATCACCAGTAACACTGGGTCTGCTTCGTCTTTGATAGCTGCCAAGGCAGCCAGCGTGAGGGCTGGAGCCGTATTTCGTCCTGTTGGTTCAAGCACGATGATGCCGGGCTTGCCCAGCAGGCGCAGTTGCTCGGCAATGACAAAGCGGTATTCCTCACCGCACACCACCATGGGCGGGGCCAGTTCGGCGCCGGCAATGCCCTCAACCCGCCGGACCGTTGCTTGCAGCAGGGAGTCGTCGCCAATCAAGGGCAACAGCTGCTTCGGGTATTTTTCGCGGGACAGGGGCCACAGGCGGGTGCCGGAGCCGCCCGACAGGACAACGGGTTGAATCAACATGGAGTTTGCAATTTCTTTTTTCATGCCCGGGCATCGCCCCAGCGCAGTTGGGAGGTGTCGTCACCCCGGTACAAGGTATCGCCGTGACGGTCGACGCAGTATTCACGCGAGACAATCATCTCACTGAATCGCATGTCGGCAGCAATGCGGGTGTACTTGAACAAAATGCTGCGAACCACCTTGGCCCCGGTGCGGATGTGGCTGCCATGACCGATCCAGGCGGGGCCCGTGATGGTGGCACCGGGCTCAATGCGCACGCTCGAGCCAATGTACACCGGCCCTTCAATCGTGACCTTGTCCCACGGAATGGAGGTATTGAGACCCACCCAGATACCGGGCTTGACTTCACGCCCCGGCATGTTCATGTGGGCCACTTCACCCCGCAACACGCGTTGCAAGACCGACCAGTAGTCGCTTACCCGGCCGATATCGATCCAGTTGAAGGGGCGGCTTTGGGTATAAAACGGCAGGTCTTTTTCGACCAGTTGCGGAAATAACTGCGAGCCAATGTCATAGACCGTGTCTGGCGGCACCATGGCCAGCACCTCGGGCTCGAAAATATAGATGCCGGTACTGGCCAAGGTGGATTTGGCCTCAGCGGGTTTCGGTTTTTCCTGAAACGACAGAATGCGCCCGTCCGGCGCTGCCACCACCACGCCGTAGTTCTGTACGTCTGCCAGCGGCACGTCCAGGGCCACCAAACTGGCGATGGCACCTTTGGCCTTGTGTTCCGCCAAGGCGGCTGTGATGTCCAGATCAATCAGGGCATCGCCACACAGCACCAGCGTGGTTTCATCAAAGAAACCGCTGAAGTCCTGGATGCGCCGCATGCCGCCGGCAGAGCCCATGGGGCGGGGCAAGATGTCGCCGTGTTCGCGAATGCCCTCGTAGGAGTAGCCAATTTGCACGCCCCAACGTCGGCCATCGCCAAAATACTCTTCAATTTTGTGATGGTGGTAGGCCACGTTGATCATGATCTCGGTGATGCCGTGGCGGGCGAGATGCTCAATCAGATATTCCATCAACGGCTTGCCCAAAATGGGCACCATCGGTTTGGGCAAATCTTTCGTTAGGGGGCGAACCCGCGTGCCTTGTCCGGCCGCCAAAATCATTCCCTTAGCCATGCTGGACTCCATTCCTGTTGTTCATATTGATCACTCCCTGTGTTGATAAAATTCAAACCTGCGCATACCCGTTGGGGTTGCTGCTTTGCCAGCGCCAGGCGTCGGCACACATGGTTGCCAGCCCGCGTTCGGCACGCCAGCCCAGCAACGCCAAGGCCAGGGCCGGGTCGGCATAGCACGAGGCGATGTCACCCGGTCGGCGCGGTCCTACTTTGAACGGGACGGGCTTGCCGCTGGCTTGCTCGAAGGCCCGCACCATGTCCAGCACGCTGTAGCCAACGCCCGTGCCCAGGTTGACGGCCCGGCATTCGGCATGTGTTTGCAGTCGCTCCAGCGCCTTGAGGTGCCCCAGCGCCAGGTCCACCACATGGATGTAATCGCGCACTCCCGTGCCATCGGGCGTAGCGTAGTCATTGCCCCATACATTCAAAAACTCACGGCGGCCGACCGCCACCTGGGCCACAAACGGCAGCAAGTTGTTGGGGGGGCCTTGCGGGTCTTCCCCGATCAGGCCGCTGGCGTGGGCCCCGACCGGGTTGAAGTAGCGCAGGATGGCGATTCGCCAGGTGGGGTCGCTGCGGTAAAGGTCGCGCAGCATTTCTTCAATCACCAGCTTGGTCTGGCCATAAGGATTGGTGGCCGACAGCGGATGGTCTTCGGTCAGCGGCAGCTGTTGGGGGTCGCCATACACCGTGGCCGAGGAGCTGAATACCAGTGTGTTAACGCTGCAAGCCGTCATGGCCTCCAGCAGTTTCACGGTGCCCACCACATTGTTGTCGTAATAGGCCAGCGGGTTTTGCACCGACTCGCCGACCGCCTTGAGGCCCGCGAAATGGACCACGGCGGTGGCGTCGCTCTGGCGCAAGGCGGCCACCAGGGCGGCCGAGTCGCGAATGTCGCCCTGCACGAGGGCAAGTTTCTTGCCCGTGATGCGTTCGACGCGGGCCAGCGCTTCGGGCTGGCTGTTGCAGAAGTTGTCAAACACGGTGACGTCATGTCCCGCGTTGAGCAACTCGACACAGGTGTGGGAGCCGATATAACCGGCGCCGCCCGTCACAAGAATTTTGCTCATGGCGTTTGCTCCTGAGGTGAAACCAGGCTAGTCAGGGCAGGCTTCCAGAAAGGAGGCGCCCGCCGCGTCTTTGGCCGAGAGCTGGGGCAAGCCATTCAACGCGGGCCACTGGATGGCCAATGTCGGGTCGTTCCAGGCGATACAGCGCTCATTTTCCGGCGCGTAGTAGTCGGTGGTTTTGTACAAAAACTCGGCGCTGTCCGACAGCACCACAAAACCGTGCGCCAGACCGGGTGGCAACCACAACTGGCGCTTGTTGTCACCGGAAAGAATTTGTCCTACCCACTGGCCAAAAGTGGGCGAATCGCGGCGAATGTCCACCGCCACGTCAAAGACTTCACCGGCGACCACCCGCACCAACTTGCCTTGCGGTCGGTGCAACTGGTAGTGCAGGCCGCGCAACACGTTGCGTGCGGACTTGGAGTGGTTGTCCTGCACAAACGGCAGGCTGACCCCGGTGGCCGCGTGAAAGGCCCGCTGGTTAAAACTCTCGTAGAAAAAGCCGCGCTCGTCCCCGAACACACGGGGTTCAATCAGCAGCACATCGGTAATGGCGCAGGGCGTTACTTTCATCAATACACCTTCTCTTTCACCAAACGCAGCAGGTATTGGCCATAGCCCGATTTGGCCAGCGGCAGAGCCAGTTTGTGCAACTGGACGTCGTCAATCCAGCCGTTGCGCCAGACAATTTCTTCCGGTGCCGCCACCTTGAGGCCCTGGCGTTTTTCGATGGTGTAGATGAACTGACTGGCTTCCAGCATCGACTCATGCGTGCCGGTGTCGAGCCAGGCGTAACCGCGTCCCATGGTCTGTACATCCAGCGAGCCCTGCTCCAAATACATTTTGTTCAGGTCGGTGATTTCCAGTTCGCCGCGCGCCGATGGTTTGACGCGTTTGGCCAACTCCACCACCTGGCTGTCGTAAAAATACAGGCCGGTCACGGCGTAGCGTGACTTGGGGCTTTGCGGCTTTTCTTCCAGGCTGATGGCGTGGCCCTGGTCGTTGAACTCCACCACGCCATAGCGCTCGGGATCTTGCACGGCGTAGGCAAACACGGTGGCACCCTGCGTCTGGCGGTTGGCGCTGTCCAGCAAGCCGGCAATGTCGTGGCCATAAAAAATGTTGTCGCCCAGCACCAGGGCACTCGGTGCGCCGTCCAGAAACGCTTCGCCAATCAAAAAGGCCTGCGCCAAGCCATCGGGGGAGGGCTGCACGGCGTAGCTGATCTGAATGCCCCACTGGCTGCCATCACCCAGCAACTGGGTAAAACGTGGCGTGTCTTGCGGGGTGGAGATCACCAGCACTTCGCGAATACCCGCCAGCAGCAGCACGCTCAGCGGGTAATAGATCATCGGTTTGTCGTAAATCGGCAGCAGTTGCTTGCTCACCACCTGCGTGGCCGGGTACAGGCGCGTGCCCGAGCCGCCCGCCAGAATAATGCCTTTGCGCTGCACGGGTGTGCTGGCCAGTTGTGTTGTAGTCATGTTCATTTTCCCCCTGTGATTTCTTGCAGCATGCGCTTGACCTGGACCTGCCAGGGCGGCAGCACCAGCCCAAAGGCCGCTTGTAGCCGGGTCGTGTCCAGGCGCGAGTTCAAAGGCCGCTGGGCCGGTGTTGGGTAGCTGGCGGTGGCCGTGGGGGCCACTTGCGCGGGCCCGGCCTTGAGTGGCCAGCCCAGGGCCTGGGCTTCGGCCAGCACATAGCTGGCGTAGCCGTGCCAGCTGGTCTCGCCAGCCGCGACGCAGTGGTACAAGCCCGCCAACGCAGGTTGCTTCATGGCGGCCACCAGCGCATGGGCGGTCACATCGGCCAGCAGCTCGGCCGACGTGGGGGCGCCCATCTGGTCATTGATCACGGTCAGTGCTTCGCGTTCGCCGGCCAGGCGCAGCATAGTCTTGGCAAAGTTGCCGCCGCGGGCCGCGTAGACCCAGCTGGTTCGGAAGATCAGATGCTTGGGGCAAGTTGCCACCGCTTGCTCACCTTCCAGTTTGGTCTGGCCGTACACACTCAAAGGTCCGGTGGCATCGGTTTCGCGCCACGGCTGGTTGCCACTGCCGTCAAACACATAGTCGGTGGAGTAGTGCACCAGCCAGGCGCCCAGCTTATTCGCTTCGGCTGCCAGCACGCCGGGTGCCAGTGCGTTGAGGGTGCGGGCCAGTGCGGGTTCCGCTTCGGCCTTGTCCACCGCCGTGTGCGCCACCGCATTCACGATCACATCCGGTTTGACCCGGCGCACGGTATCGGCCAAGCCGGTCAGATTATTGAAGTCACCGCACAACTGGTCGGGGTTGCCTGCGGGGTCATGGCCCAGTGTCACCAACTCACCCAGCACGCTTAAGGAACGCTGCAATTCCCAGCCCACCTGACCGCTACGGCCAAACAACAAAATCTTCATGCGGTGGTGCCTGCGCCGTACTGCTTGGCTATCCAGTCACGGTAAGCGCCGCTTTGCACATTGGCCACCCAGGCCTGGTTGTCCAGGTACCATTGCACCGTTTTACGGATGCCGCTCTCAAACGTTTCAGCCGGTTTCCAGCCCAGTTGCTGTTCGATCTTGTGGGCGTCGATGGCGTAGCGGCGGTCATGGCCGGGGCGGTCCGTCACGTAAGTAATTTGATCTTTGTAGGGCTTGCCATCGGCACGGGGCTTGAGCTCGTCGAGCAGGGCGCACACGGTGTACACGATGTCGAGGTTGGGCTTTTCGTTCCAGCCGCCGATGTTGTAGGTTTCGCCCAACTGGCCCGCTTCCAGCACGCGGCGGATGGCGCTGCAATGGTCGGTGACATACAGCCAGTCGCGGATCTGCTGGCCATCGCCATAGACGGGCAACGGCTTGCCGGCCAGGGCGTTCACGATCATCAGCGGGATCAGCTTTTCAGGAAAATGAAACGGCCCGTAGTTGTTGGAGCAGTTGGTAGTGAGTACCGGCAGCCCATAGGTGTGGTGGTAGGCCCGCACCAAATGGTCGCTGGCCGCCTTGGAGGCCGAATACGGGCTGTTGGGCTCGTAGCGATGGGTTTCGGTAAAGGCTGGCTCGGTCTTGGTCAGCGACCCATAGACCTCGTCGGTAGAGACATGCAGTAACCGGAAAGCAGTCTGGTCAGCGGGCGCCAGTCCGGCCCAATAAGCCCGCACCGACTCCAGCAAATTGAAGGTGCCCACAATATTGGTCTGAATGAATTCGCCCGGGCCGGTGATGGAGCGGTCGACATGCGACTCGGCGGCGAAGTTCACGACCGCACGCGGTTGATGCTGTGCCAGCAAGCCCGCCAGCAGCGCCACATCGCCAAAGTCGCCTTGCACAAAGACATGGCGCGCATCGTTGGCGAGCGAGGCCAGGTTTTGCAGGTTGCCGGCGTAGGTGAGTTTGTCGAGGTTGATGAGCGGCTCGTCCGAGGCGCGGAGCCAGTCGAGTACGAAGTTGCTGCCAATAAAGCCGGCGCCGCCGGTTACAAGAATTGTCATATTTTTGCGTCCCTTAAAACATAAAAGCTGATTCAATTATCGTCACGGCGGCTCAGTTTGAGCCCTCGGTGACGTTGTTCAACCGATTGTTCAGCTGAGGCCGTTAACCCCGACTAACCTGAACAATGAACGGCACTTTTAAATTGCAAAACCTAAGCGGGACACCTGGCTGAATTCCAGCCCGGTGTCCCGCGATCTCGGAAGGCCGTGGGCCACTGCGGAGATCGAGGACGACAGCCTTGATTTTCGCGTAGCTTTGCGGCCCATGCGTGTTAGAAAGTCAATCAGTGGTTACAGGATGTGCATCAATTTGGCCGCTGCGGTCAATTCCGCGCGGAAATCCGGATGCGCAATGGAGATCAATTCCTGGGCGCGTTGTTTCGCCGTTTTGCCGCGCAACTGCGCGACGCCGAATTCTGTAACGACGTAATTGATGTCGTTCTTGCTGGTGCTGACATGGGTGCCGGGCGTGAGCGTCGGCACGATGCGGGTGATGGTGTCGTCCTTGGCGGTGGCCGGCAACACGATGAACGCCTTGCCGCCACGCGAGCGGTTGGCGGCGCGCACGAAATCGGTCTGGCCACCCGTACCGGAATAGGGCAGGTGGCCCAGGCTCTCGGAGCCACACTGGCCCAGCAAGTCGATCTGCAGCGTGGCATTGATCGCCATCAGCTTGTCATTTTTTGCCGCGAGGTAAGGGTCGTTGGTGAAGTCGACCGGGTGAATTTCCAGGGCTGGATTGCGTTCCATGAACTGGTACAGCTTTTTCGAGCCGAGGGCAAAGGTGGCGACCATTTTCCCCGGGAGATACGTCTTTTTGCGGTTGGTAACGGCGCCGCTTTCGACCAGCGTCAGTATGCCGTCGCCGATCATTTCGGTGTGAATCCCCAGATCGTGTTTGGAGGTCAGTTGCATCACCACCGCATCCGGGATGCCGCCGTAGCCAATCTGCAGCGTCGAGCCATCGTCAATCATGTCGGCCACATACTTGCCGATCGCCACTTGCACCGGGCCGATTTTGGGTAGACCCACTTCCAGCACCGGCTCGCTGCTCTCAATCAGGGCCGTGACTTGTGAAATATGCACATGGCAATTGCCGTTGGCAAACGGCACGTTCGGGTTCACCTCCAGCACCACTGCACGCGCCTTGGCCACGGCGGCCATCGTGTAATCAGCGCCGAGGCTGAGCGAAAAATAACCGTGCGAGTCCATCGGTGACGCCATTGAAAACACGACGTCGGCCGGAATCTGGTTGCGCTCGATCAGGCTGGGCATTTCCGAGAAATAGCTGGGAATGAAATCAATCCAGCCCTGCTGGCCGCCCGCGCGGGAGGCGCCGCCGAAAAAAAACGCCACATGGCGCACATGGTCGACCGTTTCCGGGTCGATGTAGCCATATTTGCGTACCGCCAGGATCTGTCCGACTTTCACGCCGTGGAAGCGGCGGCGCTGTTCTGACAGCGCGGTTAACAGCGTGGGCGGCTCGCCGACACCGGTAGGGACAATGATGAAGTCGCCGTTTTTAACCTGATCGATGGCATCTTCGACCGTGCCGCGTTTTTTTTGGTACTGATCCTGAACTGACATGGTGCGCTACGTTCCCTATTTGGTTGTTTGGTGGTGTGCATTTTGCATCCCGCTGGGCTAGTTTAAGCAGCCGTGGACAAGCCACGGGCTGCCCTGAAAGCCGAGCGCTGCGGGCACACCCGCAAGGGGGTGGGTTTGATTTAAGTCATTTAAGCCGCTAGCCCCCGTCCAACCTGCGCAAGTAGCTATGTTTTATATAGCGAATGGAGCGAATCTAGCGTCCAATCGCCAAATACTCAAAGCCCAGGCTGCGGACCT
>NZ_JABBPD010000005.1 GCF_012927445.1 Rhodoferax sp. | reverse complement strand
TCCTGCAGACCAGGCTCGAAGATCGGGATGCCGCCGTCTTCCAGCAGTTGGATTTTGGCCGGGTCGACATCCAGGCACAACACGTCGTTGCCGACTTCGGCCATGCAAGTGCCGGACACCAAGCCGACGTAGCCGGTGCCTATTACAGTGATTTTCATACGCTCTCCATGCAGTTCCGATCAAACGCGTCAAGCGCTACGCAAGTTGGCCAGCAGGCGCGCCCCGAAGCGCAGCTTGGTGGAATCCCACGGCGTGAAGCGCGGGATCTGGTACAAGTCCCCCCCCATCGCCAAGGCACCCCAGTGCGTGCTCACGGCCGCATCAAAACCCAGGCTGCGCACCACGTCCACACTTTGCGGCGTGTAGTCGTCGCCAGGCTTGCCATTCGGGTAGGCGAACAGGCCCACGCGCTCGCCCAGTAACTGCTCCAGAAAACACTTGCTGCCCTCGATTTCTTGCCGGGCCTGTTCATCGGTGAGCCGGGCCAGGATGGGGTGGGACATGGTGTGGGCGCCAATCTGCATGCCCGCGTGGCGCATGGCCTTAACTTCATCCGAGGTCATCATCAGGTCGTGGGACGACTGGACCCCGGCCAGATGCCCCAATTGCTCCGTGAGGGTGATCCGCTCCGCCAAGGGCCGATACTTGATCTGATCAATGAGGGAGGCAATCGCAGCCCGCCTGTTGGCGATGGAGTCGAGGGCATGACGCCCCAAACCCAGCGGTGATAAGTCGAGCACGGCCATGTTGCAGCGCCGGATGGACTCGATGATGGTGTCATTCCACATGCGGCCACCATCCAGAAAGCGGGTCGCAATGAAGAACGTGGCCTTTAGAAGATGGCGCTGCAGGATGGGCAGCGCTACATGATGATTGTCGGCATAACCATCGTCAAACGTGAGGCAGGCAGCCCGAGCAGGAAGGCGACCGGCCTTCAAACGCTCCACGGCCTCGTCCAGCGGCAGCACGTTGAACCATGAGGCCAACCAGCCACATAACGCATCAAAACGGCGAGCGTGCATTTCTTCCGGAAACAACGGGTCGGGCTCGGACAATACCCGGTGAAAGATCAGTACCGACAAGTGGCCACTGGCACCGGCGGGAGACGCCCATTGAAGAAGTGGTTTGAGCAGCATCACTGGGGGATGGGGCTGGCTTTTTTGGACAAGGGCGAGCGTTGCTTTATTGTCTGCGCCTGAGCCGCCTTGATCCACTCCTGGCCATCCATCCATCGACAGCCCAACACAACAAGAATGAGGATGTTGTAAGGCAGGTCGTAGTACGCCAGGCTGAGAAATGCGCCTCCCACCGCATAGCCGGCCAGGCTGACCTGGCACATTGCCCCCAAGTGCGACAGCCACTGGGTTTGCGGTAGTTTCTGCCCCTCGATCCGCAAACGCTCCGCCGAACGCCAGACAAAATACCACAGCAATAAAAACAGGAACAGTCCCACAAAGCCGTGTTCGCCCAACACCATGAAGTAGATGCTGTGCGCGGCGTGAACATCCGAAGGATTAGGGGCATACAAGGCAAACAGGTCAGGCCTGTAGACCATGAATCCGCCCCCGAAAAAGTTGGCCTTGGCCAGGTTCCAGGCCATCCACCAGGCATTGATGCGACCGTTAGCGGAGGAATCATCCTGATAGCTGCCAATCGAATCCATGCGCGCCCACCAAGTGTCCGGCATGAACGACAGCAAGGCCACGCCCGCCAATACCAGCAATCCGGCGACGACAACTTTCTTGTCACTGCGCCACCAAAATACGCCAGCCATGGCGGCAATCGCAAGGAAGGCGCCGCGCGATTGACTGCCCAGTGCGGCGGCGGCACACAACAGCATGGACAACAAAAGTCCACGCTTGACCCATACCGACTCCGTTGTCAGTTGCAAAAAGCGCATCAGGGGAATGATCATCACCAACGCCAACGCAACTTCGTTGTTGCCACCAATGTAACTCCCCTCAGGACCCCAAACTCGGTACACCCCTCCGGTTGCCAGCGTGAAAAACCCGCCCTTGACACCGTAAAACCCGAGGGAGCCAACCAAAACCCATGTCAACATCGTGATGTGCTTTTTTGAATGGAGCACCACCATGGCGGCGAGCACCATCAAGTCGATTTTCATCACCCGATTCCATAGCGGGTAACTTTCATCAAAACTGAAAGAGAAAGGCAAGGTGATGCACATCCACAGCATGAACGACATCAGCACGATGGTTTCGCGAGTCACGAAGAAGTTCCGCCGGTCTTTGGTCAACACAAGTCCGAGCAGGATGGAGATTGCAATCGTCGCGGCGACCGGCATACTCGTTAAACCCCAGCTATAGGCATGCGGGTTCATGATGCTGATCCATGTCCACCCCAGGATTCCGAGCCAAGGATGCAGCAATCCATAGGAGGCCAAGCCAAGGATGATGAGACCAAGAACATAGTCACGCATGAATAGCCCCTTTACGCTGGTCTGCGATCTGATCGAACAAAGCCAATTGGGCATTTGTGGTGTTCTGCCAGCTGAATTTTTCAGCATAGGCGCGAACCCGTGACCGCTCCGGATAGGCCGAAAGCAACAAACGGATGGCATCGGCGAACGCGCCGCCATCCCGTTGATCGACCAGCCTCCCTGCCACATCCCCCGCGACCACTTCCGGCGTGCCCCAGATGCGGGTTGCCACAACGGGCGTGCCACACGCCATGGACTCAAGCAGCACATTGGCCCACCCTTCCCGACTTGATGCAAGAATCATCACATCGGCGGCGCTGTACCAGCGAAACAGCTCCGCATTGGGCAAGGCCCCCGTAAAGGAGACCCGATCTTCCACCCCGAGACGCTTGCATAAAGTCCGCAGGTTATCGCGTTCTTCGCCGTCTCCAATAACGATTAAACGGGCTTGCGGAAAAGCCGGTAGAAGTTTGGCCAAGGCATCAATGGCGATGTGGTGGCCTTTACGCTCGACCAGGTAGCCAACCGAAACCAGCAGAGGAGCGCCCTTCAAACCAAGCTCGGTTCGAACGGTGTCTTGCGGCACCGGGCGAAAACGCTCCAGATCAACCCCGTTGCGCATGACATGCAAACGTTCCTGGGGAATATGCCACGCACGGAGCACGTCCACCAACGCGGCGCAGACCCCGATGGAGGCCGCGGCGCGGGACGCCGCCCATTGCATCATGCGCCGCGGCAAAAAATGCCGAGGAATCAGGTTCAGGTCGGTCCCCCGGGCCGTGACGGTGAAGGGCTTGTTGAAGTACCGCGCCAGCAGCGCGGCCGCCACGCCGTCGGGATAATAGTAATGGGCATCGATCACGTCAAAGTCATAGCCCTCATCCAGCAGGCGCTGGACCGCGGGGACGGCCCCCATGGCCAAGGTGAAGGGCGCGATGTTCATGCCCACCTTGGGCGGCAGGAAATAGCGGGGGTGCTGCACATCGATACCGTGGTAGGTCTCCCGCAAGGGGGTACTGGCCATGCGGGCATAGTCACCGAAGCGAGGATGGGTTGAAAAAAACCAGGGAACAGGCGCCACAACCCTGGTCTGGACCTGACCACTGCCCAATAGCTCGCGCAAACGTGTTTCCACAAAAATGCCTTGATTTGGCCGCACGCTGCTGGGGTACAGCGTGGAAAAAAGCAGCGTTCGGGTCGGTGTTTGATGATTCATGACGGCAGCAGATGGGTATATGCGCTGTGATAGTTGGCCACGCTAGCGGTCCAATTGCGTTGTTCTTCGACAAAGCGACGACCCGCCTCGCGCATGGCGGGCCAGCGCTCTCGGGCGGCCAGCAGGTCAAGAACGGCTTGCGCCAAGGCATCTGAACTGCCCGCCTTGAACAGCATGCCGGTCTCGCCATGGCGAATCAACTCCTTGTGGCCGCCGACGTCAGACGCCACCAGCACCCGGCCTTGGGCCATGGCCTCAAGCGGCTTGAGTGGGGTCACCAGCTCGGTCAAGCGCATCGAGTGACGCGGGTACGTCAGCACATCAACCAAATCGTAATAAAGCTGCACTTGATGGTGAGGCACGCGGCCGGTAAAGACGACCTTGTCGGCCAAACCCAAGCGCAGGGCTTGGGCCTTGATGGCGGCTTCCTCCGGCCCCCCGCCCACCAGCAACACCCGCACGTCGGGCCGCCGGGCCAGAATGCCCGGCAGGGCCTCTAGCAGCAGGTCCAGCCCTTCATAGGCATAAAACGAACCAATGAAACCAATGACGCTGGCGCCTTGCAGACCGAGCCGGGCCTTCAGCGCGGCAACGGGCTGGCCACCGGGCTCAAACGCTTCAAGGTCGACCGCGTTGGGGATGACGGTGACCTTGGCGGTGGGAATGCCACGCGCCACAATATCGCTGCGCAGGCCTTCACAAATGGTAAAAACATGGCGGGCTCGCCGCAGCGCCCAAGTCTCAACCCAGTGAGTCAGGCGATAGCGCAGGCTGCCTTCGGTTGTATCGCCGTGGTCCACGGCAGCATCTTCCCAGAAGGCGCGTACTTCATAGACCACCGGAATCCCCATTCGCCGGCCCACGCGCAACGCAGGCAGAACGTTGAGAACCGGGGAATGGGCGTGCAAAATGTCGGGACGCACCTGCTCGGCTACCTGTTGCAGGCGGCACTCCAGCTGGCGCATCAGAGCGATTTCACCCAGGCCGGGTACCTTGCTTACCGACACTTCAGGGGTGCGGTAAAAATGCCAGCCGTCCACCTCTTCTTCAAGCGCCTGGGCTCCTACTTGCTTCGGGCTTGTGAGGTGAAAGGTGTCCCACCCGAGTTTGCGCTGCTCGCGCAGGATCGACAGGGTACGAAAGGTGTAGCCGCTTTGTAGCGGGATGGAGTGATCCAGGACGTGGAGTATGCGCAAGCTCATGGATGCACCCCGGTCAGTTCAGCATCATGGCCATCCACCACTTGTCGCAAAAAGGCCTCAAACATCAGCAGCGTCCACAGCGGTGCACTGTAGTCGCGAGCGCCGGACTGATGCGCCTCCACCAGATGCCGCAGATAGGCCGGATTGAACCAGCCGGTGGCCAGCAGCCGTTCGCCCAGCACCGCGTCCCGCACGCGTTGCTTCAGCGGCCCGCGGAACCAGCGCGCCAGCGGTACAGAAAAACCCATTTTGGGCCGGTACAGAACATCTTGCGGCAGGTGCGGCTCCATGGACTTCTTGAACAGATACTTGCCTTCTTGCCCGCGGATTTTGAGACTGGATGGCAGTGTGGCCAGCCACTCTACAAGCTCATGGTCCATCAGCGGCTCACGCACTTCGAGCGAATGGGCCATGCTGGCGCGGTCGACCTTGGTATTGATATCACCGACCAAATAAGTTTTGAGGTCCAGGTACTGGATGAGGGCCAACGGGTCGTCGGTGCCAGCCTGGCTGGCGTGTCGGCTCAATACCTGTTGCGCGTTGTAGCCCGCCAGCTCGGTTTTGAAACGCTGGCTGAACAGCGCCTCGCGCATGGGGCCACGCAGGATGGAGACCGTATGAAAATAGGCTTCCACCGAGCTGCGGGCCAAGCCCTCGAATGTGGTTTTGGCGCGGAACATGCGCGGCGCCCAGTCGGCCTTGGGGTACAACTTGCCCAGCAGACCAAACACCGGGCCGCGCAAGCTCTGGGGCAGCGCGGCGCGCATGCGCTCTTCCATCAAGTGCATGCGGTAGCGCCGGTAACCGCCAAGCGCTTCGTCGCCACCATCCCCGGAAAGCGCCACCGTCACGTGCTTGCGCGCCAGCTGGCAGACCCGGTAGGTAGGGATGGCAGAACTGTCGGCGTAGGGTTCGTCGTACAGACGGGCCAGCGTATCGATGAGGTCAAAGTCATCGCTCTTGACGGTTTCGACACGGTGCCGGGTGTGGTATCGGTCGGCCACCTTTTGTGCAAACTCGGATTCATTGAAGGCCGGGTCATCAAAGCCGATGGAACAGGTGTTGACCGGATCGGACGACAAGCCGGCCATGACGGCAACGACGGCACTGCTGTCCACACCACCGGACAGAAACGCGCCCAGCGGCACTTCGGCGATCATGCGCAAGCGAACCGATTCCTGCAGCCGGTGGACCAGCTCGGCTTGTGCATCGGCCTCAGAAATCGGGTTATCCAGACTGAAACGCACATCCCAATACGCGACCTGCTCACCCACCGGCTGGCCATGCCTGATGCTGAGGGTGTGGGCGGGCGACAGCTTGTGGGCCTGTTTGAAGATGGTGCGGGGTTCGGCCACGTAGCCGAGCGCAAAATATTCTTCCACCGCCAGCGGATCGATGTCACGACGCAGTCCACCGTGGGCCATCAACGACTTCAACTCGGAGCCGAACAACAGCATGCCGTCGTCTAGCAGTGCGTAATACAGGGGCTTGACGCCCATCCGGTCTCGCGCCATAAAGAAAACTTGCTGATTGCGGTCCCACAGGGCAAAGGCAAACATGCCGCGAAAACGCTTGACGCAGTCAGCCCCCCAGGACTCCCACGCGTGGACGATGACCTCGGTGTCGCTCTTGGTATGAAACACATGACCCAGTGCCTGCAGCTCGGGGATGAGTTGCTGGTAGTTGTAGATTTCGCCGTTGAAGACCACCACCACCGAACCATCCTCGTTGAATAGCGGCTGTTGGCCGGTGGCAATGTCGATGATGGACAGGCGCCGATGACCCAGGCCCACGCCGGGTTCGATGTGCAGGCTGCCCTCGTCCGGACCACGGTGCAACTGCGAGTCGTTCATGCGCTGGAGTACCGCGCGACTGATATCGCGGCTGCCGCGGGTGTCAAAAATGCCAGTAATGCCGCACATGGTATTCAGTGATGTTGTGGTTTGCCGCCTGCGCGACGCAACTGCTGGTCGTAGACAGACTGGTAAGTAGCCACCATCGCCTGCATGCTGAACGTGTCCAGCGCACGCTGGCGTCCCGCCTGCCCCATGCTCCGGGCTCGCTCCGGATTGGAGGCGAGTTGCACCAAGCGCAGGGCCATGGCCTGCGGATTGGCAGACGGCACAAGGTGACCCGTCTCTCCCTGCAACACCAGGTCCGCATTGCCGCCCACGGCGGTGGCCACGACCGGCAGGACGCTGGCCATCGCCTCCAGAATGGAATTGGAGATCCCCTCGGCAAGCGAGGGCAAGGCGAAGACGTGCAAACCACGCAGGATGTCAGCCACGTCATTTCGCTCGCCGGACAACCAGGCCAGATGGGTCACCCCTGCAGCGTCCAGTACAGCCTGAACCTGCGCGCGCAAAGGCCCGTCCCCGACCATGATCAGGCGCATGCGCGTCTGCAGTTCAGGGGCCAGGGCCAGGGCCAGTACGAAAGCATGCGCCAGCATGACCTGATCTTTGACCGTTTGCATTCGGCCCACGGTACCCACCAGCCAGTGCTGCGCCGGATCGAACGGACACCCTGCAATCGGCTGTGGCCCATCGGGGGCGGAATGGAACCACTCCGTATCGACCCCGTTATAGGCTTGCGTGATCGCATCTTGTGGAACGTGTACTTTTTTTACCAGATAGTCGCCCAAATCACGCGACAGGGCCATGTAGTGATGCACAAACGGCCTGTAAAAACGGCGAACGCGCTGGTAAGTGACGCTACTGCCGTCCAGGTCGCCCACATCACGGCCATGTTCACCATGAATGCGAACGGGCACACCTGCCGCCCAGGCGGGCACCTGCACTTCGAGCGCGGCGAGGTTTCGGCTATGCACGATAGCGGGACGCAACTGACGGAACAACTTGAACAGCTTGAGGTATTGCCAGACGCCGTGGCCGGGCGACTTGCACAAAGAAATGAACTCAA
Source organism: Rhodoferax sp. (assembly GCF_012927445.1). GTDB lineage: Bacteria > Pseudomonadota > Gammaproteobacteria > Burkholderiales > Burkholderiaceae_C > Rhodoferax. The sequence goes on along the minus strand of NZ_JABBPD010000005.1, from coordinate 71,440 downwards.
CATCGTTGCGCTGAATTCGCTGCCTGAATTCAGTCACATCGGTCAGCGCCAACACCGCATGCCGGTAGGCGTGCGCGGGCATGTGGTTGATGAGATTGACAATGCCGTTCTCCAGTCCACCGGTGTCAAACCGGTACATCACATGCAGCACAAGCGGCCGGTGATCACCTTGCATCTGTAACTTGCCTGTTGCCGTCATAGACGCCAGAGCTTGTAGCCAGCCCCTTCGATCGCGCTCCGGTCAAAGACCGCTTTGACATCAATGAAGGCACCGCCCTTCACCAGCTTTCTTCCAAAGTCTTCCATCGTCAGCGTGGTGTATTCCCGGTGGGCGACTGCCGCCACGATCGCGTCAGCCCGGGGCAGGTCCGCCCAGGGCAGCAGCGGTACACCATATTCATGCATGGCCTCATCTGAGGCGGCTCTTGGGTCGCTCACAAAAACGTCTACACCGTACGACTTGAGCTCATTGATGATGTCGATCACTTTCGAGTTGCGCAAGTCGCCACAGTCTTCCTTGAAGGTAAGTCCAAGTATGTTCACTTTGGCCCCTTTGATGTAACTGCCGGACGCGATCATGTGCTTGATCGTCTGCTCGGCAATGAACTTGCCCATGCCATCATTGATACGTCGGCCCGCCAAAATAACCTGCGGGTTGTAGCCCAGCATCTCGGCCTTGTGCGTCAGGTAATAAGGGTCAACGCCTATGCAATGGCCCCCCACCAAACCCGGCTTGAACTTAAGAAAATTCCATTTGGTGCCAGCCGCTTCGAGCACTTCGGTGGTGTCGATGCCGAGCTTGTCGAAAATGATCGACAGCTCGTTCATCAGGGAAATATTCAGATCGCGCTGGGTGTTCTCGATAACTTTGGCGGCCTCTGCGGCCTTGATGCTGGAGGCACGGTGGACACCAGGCAAAATTATGGCCTCATAAAGCTTGGCCACTTTATCCAGCGTGTCGGGGGTATCGCCCGACACAATTTTGAGAATTTTGGTGAGGGTGTGCTCTTTGTCACCGGGGTTGATGCGCTCAGGCGAATAACCGACAAAGAAATCCTGCTTCCACTTCAGACCCGACTCGCGCTCCAGAACCGGAATACAAACATCTTCCGTGGCACCCGGATAAACCGTAGATTCATAAACAACGATGGCATCTTTTTTCATGTGCCGACCGACACTGGTGCTGGCGCCAATCAGCGGACGAAAATCAGGAATATGCGCGTTATCCACCGGTGTCGGCACAGCCACAACGATGATGTCCGCCTCCGCCAGCATGCTGGCATCTGCCGAGTACTCCGCATAGGGCGATGCCCGCATTTCATCATCAGACAACTCACGCGAGGGGTCAACGCCGTTGCGGCACGACTCAACCTTTGGCACAGAAATATCAAACCCAATTGTGCGAAAGTGTTTGCCAAACTCAACCACCAGCGGCAGCCCCACATAGCCCAAACCAATCACAGCAACAACACTCATGACGAGATCTCCATGGCATTCATAAAATTAAAAAAGTCAAAGTCACCTGTTTTTCGGCGTCTTCAGCAGCAGTTCATTGATCGTTGCGTAGTTCGTTGACAAGAAGGAGTCCAACACCGCATCGCCCCCCCCCACCTGATCTTTAGGTGTCGAGATGATGATCACGGCAGAGTCATCACCGCGCCCCAGCAACCGATAGAACGCCCCATAAGCCTTGGCAAGGTAATCGCTTGAAGTAACCCTGCCGCTGATCCAGTACATCTGCCACACCACCAGGCGACCTTCATTGGCTTTTTCAGCAAGCACCCGCCCACGCAACTCCGCTGTACGCACGCCAACAGGCTTGTTATCCAGATTGAGAACGCGGCGACCGCTGGAAACCTGCGCCCATCGCGGGTCTTGACTGACAACCAGCACGTTGTCAGAGCTAACCAGCTTGCGGCTGTAATTCTGATGGCGGTAATAGCCCAGATACAGTCCGACAACGCGCCCCTGACTGGTGTAGTTATGGTTAATTTCAGCGGATGGCGTCTGAAAGGCGGGTTTGAAGTCCGCCACATTCGGCTGAACGGCTTGCCAGCCTGGCGCCAGCGTCGTCGGGGCGGAGAGCGAGACCGAGTCGCCCCCTTCATCCCGATCAAGACCCCATAGCGCCATGTGGGGCAATGACACCAGCGCCGCAAATCCGATGGTCGTTAACCACACTCGCGTAAGCGTCACCGCCGGCTTCGACACGAGAGACCCCGCTCCACGCCGAACAGCCACTGGCTCGGACTCTGCCCAGCGAGCGCCAATGATGAACATCAGCATAATGACAACACCAAAAAAGAGCCAGCCATAAATCAGGTGATCGACCCCGGCCGCAAGTTTGTTGCCGGAGAGGTGCCCCAGCATGACGATGAGGTAGGCGCGCATCCAGTTGGCAACAACGGGGACTGCGATCGAAACAATCACAAACAGAATGCGGCGTTTGTTGGACTGGTAGTTCAGGTAGGCAAACAGGGTGCCCACAGTGAGGGAAGCAATCAGGTACCGCACACCACTGCAAGCCTCAACCACGGACCAGTTACCAGAAGGAATTACAAACTGAAGACCTTCACGGTAGACGGGAATACCGCTCAAGCGCAGGGCGAACACGGTGAAATTTGCCGTCCACTCCATGAACTGAGGCATAAGAAATTCACCAATAGGAACGGCAAAAAACAAGAAGCCCAGCGGAAAGATAATCAGCCGTGCAACCGCCCAGCCGAGCAGGGTCGGCACCGTTAAAACCAGCAGCGCCACAAACGCCAACTGGGTAACAGCATTGACAGCCACCAGATCGCCCAATAACCAGACAAAGGCGGCACCAGCAATCAATAAAAAGGCGCCCACTGTCGGCACGGGCGTCTGCATGGCAATGAGCCGCCGCTGTCGCCAGACCAGCCACAACACAATCGGAGGAACCAGAAAAGCGTGGGTAAAGGTTTCAGACCGTGCCCAGATGGTCACCATGGCGGCTCCGGTCTCGCGGTAGAGGAACAGCATCCAGAGCAAAAGCAAAGTCAATGCGGGAAGGGCTTGCCGCCATGGCGCCGGAACCTCAAAGCTTTTGACAGCAGCGTAGGGGATGGCGACTGGGCTCATACCGTCTCTCGTGATGGCGGTGTCTCACCCAGATAGCGGTCGATACCGCCTAAGTGAGCGCTCCAGCTGTAACTCTCAAGCACCCGCAGTCTTGCGGACTGTCCCACGACAGCAGCCCGGGCTGGCGCTTTGAGCAAAGCATCCATCTCCCGCACAAAACCACTGACCCCTGAAGCACAGATGAGCTCGTCGCAGCTTGCATCGATCGCCTGCGCACAAGAACGGGACGCAACCACCGGCCGGCCCATCGCCATGGCTTCCAGAATTTTGTTTTGGATACCACGCGCCACCCGCAAAGGCGCCACCACCAGCGCCGCATGCTGCAAATACGGCCGAACATCAGACACCGTGCCCGTGACCACGACCGAATCAGACGCCAACGCCAATACGGACTGAGGCGGGCTGCGACCGACGATATAAAAGCGGAGCTGCGGCCAGGATTGGCGCAAGCGCGGCAGGATGTCACGGACAAACCAGGTGACTGCATCAATATTGGGCCAGTAATCCATGGCCCCGGTAAACACCACGGGTATCTGCTCAGGCTTGCTGGTCGGCCCCGAAAAAGGAGAGGTCCGAACAGGGTCAGAAGAAAAATAATCAGTATCCACACCGTTGCTCATGGCAACGACCGTCTCGGCACATTCGGGCGCCATCTTTTGAAACAAGGCCGTTTCATTTTCAGTGACAAAAAAGGACTTGATGGATCGCGCGGCGACCGCACGTTCAAAAACTTTCAATTGTTCGCCTTCCCGCCGGTACAGCCAGGACAAAGGCCACCGGTGAGTGCTTGCATATTGCGTCCATTTAGTCGAATCGACATCGACAAAATCGACCAGCATGGGTGGTTGGCTGACACCCGGTGTGGCCGGCACATACTGCGCCATCACTGAGGAAAAAATGACCGTGGCGTCGATTGCGTTCTCTGCAAGGGTTTGGTTAACCCATGCTTGAAGATGAGCATCCTTGTAATACCGCAGACTCAAGGGCTGCTGTGTGATTAACCCAGCAAGGCTACGGAGTTTGGCAAAACTGGGCCTGAGCCGCGCCACATGCAGATCAGGGCACATTTCCCGTACGGTATCAATGTAGGCTTCATCCTCAGGGTCATCCACAAAGGTTCCCAAAAAAACGCGATGTCGGGCCGTCAGGTGCTTGAGCAGATGGTAAGAACGCACTTTGTCGCCCTTGTTTGGCGGGAAAGGCAGCCGATGAACCAAGTAAAGCAAATTACTCATAAGGATGTTCAGCCGAGGTTGCGGACAACAAAAGGACCTAACCAGTTAGCCAAGCCAATCGGCAGGCGGCGCCACGTTTCAATCAGCAGTTTGAACTTGGCATTTGCTGGATTGTTTTGAGGAATACCAGCGCGCGTGTACAGGCAGTATTCGTAGTGCAGTGGCCTGGGCTCAAAGCCCCAGTTCTTTTTGAATGCATAAGAACCGGTGCCCAGCTTGCTACGGCCATAGTCGAACACCTTGAGTCCACGCTCACACGCACGACGCATCAACTCCCAGTATTTGAAATCGTTCGCGGCAAGATCACGCGCCGATTCATCGTCGCCCGCGTAGTAGGGCAAGACCTCATCCCGAAAGTAAAAACTCAACACGCTGCTCAGCGGGCGCCCCTCTGGTGAGGTGACCGTCAATACTTCGCAATCAGCACCAAACTCGGCGAGCAAGGCCTTGAAGTAACGCTTGGGCATGGCCGGTGTGCCATGGCGGTGAACGTTATCCGCATAGAGAGGAAAGAAACGATCAACATCACGGTCCAGTGCGCTCACCAGACCATTTTTAATGCCTTTGCGAACCATGGCTCGCTGCTTGCGTGGAATGGCCTGCATGTTGACGGCTTCTTCAGGTAGGATTTCCTTTCGAAAAGTCACATACAAGTCTTGCGCGGGCCAGTCTGAATGACGCGGTTTCACATTGCGCCATTCAAGATGTGCCACCCCCAGGCGTTTGGCGATTTGCTGCGCCTCCTGCTCCAGTGCCTCTGCCGCCTGTGCACTAACGGCCGCAACACCACCATACACGGCAAAAGGCAAGCCCACCAGCGAGTTTCCAAACAGCCAGCTCTTGACATGGCCTAGTGGCAAAACACCCTGGATACGGCCACCGGCTTCAACATACAAAAAATAAGTATCGTGGTGAAAAATATCCTGCACAATTTTCTGCCAACCGGCACGGTGAAAAAAGGTCGCTTCGGGACAGGCCAGGACGAACGAGTCCCACTGCACCGCCGTGGCGATGTCATGCGGAATAAGACGTTTGACCGTCAGTACGGAATTTTCAGGCGACGGTGTCATGTTGAGTAAACCTGTCCAAAAAAATTTGGTCCATCCGCCCCCATCTGAAATCACCCAGCAACTGATTCAAACGCTCTTCCATGCGACCAATATTGACGTAATGCCGAAATCTGGTTTTGCTGCTGATGCCCGCAATACGGGGCTGTCCCGTGTCAATTTCCCAAGGATGAAAATAGAAGATCCCCGACTCGCGGTCTTGTCTGTTGACCCGGCTCAGCATCCAGCGAGACAGTGCATAGGGCAGCAGCCTGAAGTAACCCCCACCACTGGAGGGCAGGTTTCGGTTTAACACCCGTAAAGTCGTAATCGGGATTTCCATCAAACCAGGACGGACCTCGTAAGCAAAACGCGGTGAATCCGGCATCCCATAGTGATCGTGCCGAATAGGGTAAACACTTGAGCTGTAGCGGTATCCCGCCCGTGCCAGACAATCAAAGGCCCAGAGGTTTCCTGATCCGATCGAAAAACTCGGTGCGCGATACCCATTGACTTCACTGCCCGCCAAATCCTCCAGCACAATTTTTGCCAGCTGAATGTCGGCAAAAAAAGCGGCCTCGGTCTGATCACTGGCCCGCTCGTGACCATAGCCGTGGCTGGCCAGCTCATGCCCTTCCTGCACGATTTGACGCACGAGCTGGGGATAGCGCTCGGCAATCCAGCCCAGGGTAAAAAAGGTTGCTTTCGTCCCACGATGCGCCAGCATTTCGAGAATGCAATTCACGTTGTGTTCTACACGGCACTCCCGTGTATTCCACTCGGATCGGGCGATGTGCGGCGCGAATGCTGAAACCTGAAAGTAATCTTCAACATCGATCGTCAACGCGTTGGTGATGGTTGTGTCTGGCATAACCATTTTTTCAGTTCAAACAGACCCCACGGCCTGATTGGCAGGCCTTGGGGTCAACCATTGAAACAAATCAGCCGTGATACGTTCCGCGGCATGCCCATCCCAGAATTCAGGCAAGCGGCCGCGCTTTCCCCGTCCGGCAAGGATTTCTTGCACCGCCGCCAGAATCGCCTCGCGGTCACGCCCAACAAGTGTGTTGGTGCCTTGCTCAACGGTAATGGGACGTTCGGTGTTTTCTCGCAGGGTCAGACAAGGTACGCCAAGCGCCGTTGTTTCTTCCTGCAGGCCGCCCGAGTCGGTGAGCACCAGGGTGGCGTCCGCCATCAGTCCCAGCATTTCAAGGTATCCCTGCGGCGGCAACAAAACCATGCGCGCTGGATCAATCAAGTCCAGCAGACCGAAACGATCGATATTGCTGCGCGTGCGGGGATGCAGGGCAAACACCAATGGCAGACGAACGGCCACCTCGGCCAACACACCCAGCAAAGCGCGCAGCGCGTCAGGATGATCCACATTGGAAGGCCGATGCAAGGTCACTACGCCATAGCCCAGTGGATGCAACAACACGGCGGCATCCATATTAGAGGCTTGCAGTGTGTCTTTGGCGCTACGTGCATTTGCCCGGCCAAAAACGACAGAGTCAATCATGACGTTACCCGCAAAGCAAACCCTGCTTGGCGGTATGCCCTCCCGCATCAGGTTAGCTTCGGCGGTGCGCTCCGTGGTGTAAAGACGGTCAGAAATTTGATCCGTAAGAATGCGGTTAATTTCTTCGGGCATGGCACGGTCATAGCTGCGCAGACCGGCCTCAATATGCACTACCGGCACCCCCTTTTTCACAGCCACCAGGGCACAGGCCAATGTTGAATTGACATCACCGACGACAACGACACAGGAAGGGTTGTACCCTTCAACAATGGGCTCAAACCGTTTCATGACTTCAGCCGTTTGGATGGCATGCGTTCCCGAGCCTACCTCAAGATTAACGTCCGGCCGGGGCAGTCGCAGATCTTCAAAAAGGCGGTCACTCATGTCTTTGTCGTAGTGCTGGCCCGTGTGCACCAGCAACATCGGCAATGGGGGCGCATGAGCCGCCATAGCCCGGAGAATAGGGGCCATCTTCATGAAGTTAGGCCTCGCACCCACCACGCAAATGACGGGACCGGTCTCTGCAGAAGGGAGCGCCGTGGCCAACGAATGACTCATTGAGTGCTCTCCTGGCTTGGCGTTCTGACGGCCGAGACAAGTTTTTGCAACATGACGAGAATTTCAAGGTTGATCCGCTCCAGACGAAGAACACTTCCCTCCAGACGTCTCAGGCGACCATCGTATTGTTCAACGCCCAGGCTATCAATCTGGCTGGATATTGCACTCGCCAAGCCGGGCGTCAGCTGCAACTTAACGAGATCAACATCCACTGAATTATTGGTTGTCAAATCGGCAAGACCTGAGTCGACCAAGGTCGTCCGATCTTCCTGGGACCTGCTGGCAGGAACGGCTGATTCATCGTGAATTTCGTTCACGACCTCATTGACATCGTCAAGGCCAAAAGCGTCTTTGTTGCCCAAATAGCCGAGTAGCAATAAACGGTCACAAATGAAGTTAATACGGCGAGGGATACCACCGGATGCTTTGAAGATTCCCTCGAAAGCGTCTGCCGAAAAAGTGGGGCGACCCGTCGCACCGGCACACTTCAAACGATGTTGAATATAGCCACGTGTTTCATCTAAATCCAACGGTCCGATATGGCATGTCGCCGTGACACGCTGCCGCAGTTGCTGCATGCTGGGGCTTTGCAAAATGGTGCGAAACTCGGGCTGACCGACCAAAAATGTCTGCAACAGGGCTTGCTGGCCAAACTGAAAGTTGGACAACATGCGCAGTTCTTCTACCGCCCGGGATGTGAGATTTTGGGCTTCATCGACAACCAGCAGACAACGTTTTCCCTGGCTTGTCTGATTGACCAGATACGCCTCCAACGCCATGAGCACATCGGCTTTTGAAACATCTTTGACTCGTACGCCAAAAGCCGCGCCAACCATGCGCAAGGTGTCTTCGGCATCCAGCTGCGTGGTGACGAGATTGGCGGCAACCACTTTTTCAGAATCCAAACTGGCGAGCAGTCCACGCACAATGGTGGTCTTGCCCGCGCCAACTTCACCGGTGATGACGATGAAGCCTTCATTTCGTTGTACACCGTACTCCAGATAGGCTTTGGCTCGACGGTGCTGCTTGCTGCCAAAATAAAAACTAGGATCAGGATTGAGCTGAAATGGCTTGCTGTTTAGCCCGTAATAAGTTTCGTACATAGGTCAGAACTGCACGTTTAAATTGACGGTGACAGCAGTTTCTTCGTAAGGCGCCGTATTGCCGCTGTATGACACCCGGCGGATCCCGACAGAGGCAGTCGTCATTTTGCCGACTCGGCCTGTCACGTTAACATTGAGGAGGCGCAACGTCGCATCCTGCAGACTCGAATCTCCCGATGTTTTTTGCTGCGATACGAGCACACCCAATGAATAATCTGGCGTTAAGCGATGCGTGTAATTGACGCTGATGCCACGTTGTCGAATCAACGAAGAAGTGCTTAAATCATCGACCCCCGACGAGATGGTGTCGAGCCTGCTGCTCTCGCTTCTCGACGCCACAAACGTTACCGTATCACGCACACCAAGCAGCGCGAACAACAAGTCTTGTCGACGGGTCAATGACAATGTCGAGGTCAAAAAACTGCTGGTGACATTTGCGCTTGGACTAATATTGTTAGCCTGCATATAGGCATTGACCAACTGCGCACGGGCTGTCGGATTGGGCTCAATAGCGGCAAACTGACTGTACAAAAGTTCATAAACCGAACCGATACTTGCAATGCCCGTCTGGCTTGGTGTGGCCGTAACATCTTTGGAATCAGTAAATTTCCACGCAGTGCGCGCCGTTCGGTGCTCAAAACTCAAGCTATGCGTGTCTCCGAAAGAACGGTGATCCAGTGCTGCCGAAACTTTTGTGTTCTCCGACGGAGACCAGTTCACGCCGACACCGCTGGTGCCATAGTCTTTCTTATCAATGCTGGTGTAGTTATTGGTTTCACGTCCGGCATTGGCCGACACGCTTAATTGGGACGTGATTGCATAAGATAGACCAAGGCTTAACCGATCAGCTTCGGTGGGGCGACCCGTGCTGTAGTCAATCGTCTGCTGACTGGCATCAGCCGACCAGCCTAAATTCCTGAACGCGCTGTCACCGCTGATGTTGACGACGCCATCACTCGTCGCCACGCCGGATCCCACCGCCGAATCACTTTGTGTGACGGCCCGGCTATAGCGCGCCTCATACCTGGCCATATCACCCAAGCGGCCGCGTACATAAGGGGAAACTCGGTAACTGGAAACCTCGGATTGATTGGGATTAAGGGAGGAATTGCTGGTTGACGGTGCGCCAAAAGCGGAAATGGTCTGCTGTGAAATGGAACCACTGAAATCGAGATATGCCCAGTTATCTACGGCCTCCAGCGTCCCAAACGTAGTCAGTGCATTTTGGGTCCGACTGGGTGATGAATTTTGCGCGTACACAATTTCATTGATGGCGTAGTCGAAGTAGCCTTTGAGTCGCGCCCCCTCACTGCGGATGCGAATCCCTGGACTGATCTCCGTAATCTGATCTGACTGCTGGCCGGTACTGCTCAGACGCACGTTATCGGTCAAGGTTTCGCTGATTGAGACACGCGGCACAATGGACAGGGCGCGGCTCGGTCCCGCGTCTGAGATCGCCGTCTGACCATAAGCGCCAGCCGACGCCATGACCAGGAGCCCCGCAACCGGAACGCCAGCAACGCGAAGTCGGAAGGGGTGCATAAAAAGCGGGCTACGCATCAGGACTGACATGACGAGGAAGACCATCAGGCTTGCTGCTGCTCATACCCGTATCCATACCCATATCCATTTTCATACCCCCCCTTGGCAACAGTTCGAGCCTGATTCAGCAACATCAGTTTGACGGGGCAGGCCTCAATAGTGGCAAGCGCCTGCGCAACATCTGATTGCAACGTCTTTTGCGCCCGGACCACCATCACGATCTGCCCCATGTGGGATGCCAGCACCCGCGACTCGGTAGCCAGAAGAAGTGGCGGTGAATCAAAAATGATGATGCGATCAGCGTAGCGCTTTGCCATATCGTTTAATAGCCGTGTCATCGCGTCGCTGGCCAACAGTTCAGTAGCCCGCGCATGTGGCGTGCCGCTCGGCAAGATGGTGAGCTTGTCAATATTTGTTTTCAACAGCATTCGGGACAAATCTTGTGATTCGTCAGCCACCAGATCAAGCAGGCCGGGACCGATAGGAAGTCCAAGCATATTCATCACCGACGGTCGTCCTACATCGGCATCCACCAGCATGACGGTGTAATCCAATTCAGTGGCGATGCTCATTGCCAGATTGATCGCGGTAAAGCTCTTGCCCTCGCCCGGAAGCGCACTGGTGATCATGATCAAGTTGCCATTGGCAATCATGGAGGGGCCTTTGCCCATGGCGTTACTGATCAACGGCCGCTTGATCACCCGGAATTGATCCGCTATTTGGGATCGTGGCGCATTCGGACTCACAATGCCCGCGAGCGCGAGAGCCTCCAGATCAATCTCAACGCGACGCGAAAGCGCGGAAGGCGGGGCGTCGGCAGCAGGCGTCTGAGCTGCGGCAAACGTTGTAGCCACGGGCGGCGTTTCGGGCATCTCAGCACCCGCTTGGCGAAGTTGTTCCAGGCGTTGTGCCGCCTGTTCGATCAAACTGTTCATAGTTGTTTACCCCGCCCGACCGGACAACAGGGACAAAACAATCATCCCTGCAATAAAAAGACCAACCAGCCCACCTGAAGCGATCCCAAACCGCCTTAAGTCAGATTTTTCCTGTCGCACCGCCTCGTCATCCATCACCAAGGCCACCACCCCCAGCAGCGGCAAGCCCACCGCCTCCCTCAGCGAACGAGCATCGTAAAAAACGGCACGCAATTGGCTGGCAATAAAGGCAACGGCAAGCCCTGCTCCTATTGCGACCAACAACGCGAGTGGCAGGAGCAACAACCGGTTAGGCGCTACGGGTTTAGGCGAAGCTCGCGGTGGATCAATCAAGCGGAAGTCGGCAACCCCAGCGGCGCTCTCCAGATCGCCCGTCAGGGCGGCCGATTCTCGGCGCGTGACCAGGTCGTTATAGTTTTTCTTATTGATGTCGTAGTCACGGTTTAACTGAGCCAGTTCAGATTCAATCTGAGGCGCGGTTTTCATCAACTCGCGCGTCCGATTGAAACGCGCGACATACTCCCCGACTCTTGCTTGCAGAGAAGCCACTTGGACCTCTGTGGAGGCCAGCAGTCGAATCAGTTCCTGGTACACCAAGCTGTTGCCGGATGATGCGGCAGGGTTTGCCATTGCAGTTTTTCGCAACTCCTGCACTTCTTTGCGCTTGAGCTCCTCAAGCTCTTTGATCAACCGCCGTGTACTGACAACATCCGGATGTTGCTCCGTAAAGCGCTGCAGCAAAGAATCCAGATTGCGCCGCTGAGCATCAATACGCCCATCGACTTCCGGCGTAGAAACCGACATGGCCGACTCCTGCAGGAGGCTGCGCGAAGTGATGTCAGCGTTTTGTGATTTTTCACCTTCCAATTGACGCTTCGCGGCATCGCGCGCATTTTCTGCTTCACGCAACTCCAGTCGCGCTTGACTCAGCTGGCTACTCACCACACTAAGTTGTCCGGTCATGTCTTTGCCATCGGCCGTTTGAAGCTCGATGTTGCGAACCTTGAATTCCTTCAATCGGGCTTCCGCCTCTTCGAGCTTCGCCACATTCATCTTAATCTGCTCATCGATGAATTTTCTGGCCGTATTGGAGTCTTTGCGCGAGTCGCCAAGGCTGGATTCAATAAAGATGGAGACCAGAGACTGAATGACTTTTTTGGCTTTATCGGGTGATGTATCACGGTAGGACAAGACATAGAGATTGTCCCGCCCCACATTTTTTATTTCGAGCGTCTTCATCAGCCCATCAATCAGCGCTTCCTGCTCGCTCTTGGATTGCGTCTTTAAATCAAGATCAGCCATGCGGATGAGCTTTTCCAGATTAGGCCGGCTGATGAGTGTCCGACTCAGCATCACGACCTGTTGGTCGACGTTGGGCTGCACGGCCATGCCGGACATCAAGGGTTTCAAAATGGACTGCGTGTCCACAAAAATACGGGCCGTTGCCTCGTATTTATCTGGCACTGACAACACCACCACGGAACCAATGGCAGTGGCGAACCAGGCAACCAGCAGGCCCAGCCAGCGGTGTTTCCACATGCCTTTGGCAACAGTGGTTAATTGGCTAATAAGCTCATCCATCGGATTATTTCTTTGTAGTCAGTATTCAAACGCTGCAAAGCCCATCGACAAGCGATGCAGCAACCAGAACTGAAGCCAGTCTTAAAACCAGCCCTGCGGAATAATGAGAATGTCGCCAGGCTTCATTTCCACATTGGCAGATATGTCGCCTCGCTTGACGAGATCTTTGAGTCGTACCGAATACCGCTTGTCACCTTCCGATGCGCGCGTGATGGACGCCCCGTTGCCATCCGCAAAGTCGGTCAAACCACCCACAGCGATCATCACATCCAGCACCGTCATTTTTTGCTTGTACGGCAGGGATTGCGGCTTGGCGGCCTCACCAACGACCCGAATTTGCTCACTGTAGGGACCGATAAAACTGGTAACGATGATGGTCACCACCGGATCGCGCACCAACTTGCCTAATGCTTTTTCGACGTCCCGGGCAATCTCGATGGAAGTCTTGCCTTGCGCAACCAGTTCATCCACCAAGGGCGTTGAAACTTTGCCGTCCGGACGAACCGGGACCGACATGGAGAGCTCCGGATTGCGCCAAACAATGATGTTGAGCGTATCGCCTGCGCCAACGATATAGTTATAGTCCGGTGTTGACGCGGCAACTGGTGCCGGCGGGTAGGATGATGAAAAACCGGCACAAGCGGTCATCAGACCAAGCAACAAACCAAGTGCCGACCAACGCACCATGATGTTGATATAAAGTTGAAAACTTCTCAAAGCGTATCCCCTGTACAAGTTGAATGCATTCACTTGGCGCCTTGCTTGACCAGCCAAGTACGAATCACGCTTTGGAGTCTGCGCTGAAGGCTTTTAAATAAATTGATATTTCTCAAGATAGTCACACCCCTGTTACAAGATTTGCAAACAGGGGCGGCGCGCCAGTCCAATGTCATCGCCACTAAAATCACTGCCATGACTAAGTTACTGATGGTGTGCATGGGCAATATTTGCCGCTCTCCGATGGCGCAAATCGTTGCCCAGAAACTGACGTCCGATGCCATGTGCTCGCATCAATTGATGTTTGATTCGGCGGGGACTCATGCTCACCGTTTGGGTGAGCCGTCGGACCCGCGAGCGCAGGCCGCACTGTCCAGTCACGGGTATGACGCGGGACGAATTCGGTCACGCAAAATCACGCAGCTAGACTTTCAGAACTTCGACATGCTTCTGGCAATGGACGCCCGTAATTTGCATGAACTTCGGCGTCTTTCCCCACCCGAGCATCTGAACAAGCTGCGGCTGTTTCTGACGTTTGCCGAAGGACTGAATGAAACTGAAGTCGCCGACCCGTATTATGGCAACAGGGAAGGATTCGAGCGCGTCTTGACGCTGTGCGAGGCCGGTGCCCGTGGCTTAATCAAGCACTGGACCGCGCAAAGGCTTTCTGCTTCCCCGTTCTGACTACGCCTTGTAATAGTCGCGGTACCACGCCACAAAACGACCAATGCCCTGCTCAATCGATGTACCGGGAACAAACCCGATCCATTCATTCAAAGCGTCGGTGTTGGCGTAGGTGGCAGGAACATCACCATCTTGCAGGGGCAGCAGATTCTTCTCGGCCTTCTTGCCCAAGGCCTCTTCAATGCAGCCAATGAAGTCGAGCAGTGGCACCGGGTTGTTATTGCCGATGTTAAATAGTCTGAAGGGCGCATTGCTGGTGGCCGGGTCTGCCGCTGCGGCGTCATAGGTCGGACTCGGGGTCGCGATGCGATCAGTCACGCGAATGACGCCTTCAACGATGTCGTCGACAAAAGTAAAGTCGCGCTGCATATGGCCATAATTAAAGACGTCAATGGGACGCCCATCCAGGATGGCCTTGGTGAACAGGAAGAGTGCCATGTCAGGCCGGCCCCACGGACCGTACACCGTAAAAAAACGAAGCCCCGTGGTGGGCAGTCCATACAAATGACTGTAGGTGTGCGCCATGAGTTCATTGGCTTTCTTGGTCGCGGCGTACAAACTCACCGGGTGGTCTACGCTGTCGTGTTCAGAAAATGGCATTTTGGTATTGCCACCGTAAACGCTGGAACTGGATGCGTAAACCAGGTGCCGCACCTCGGCATGGCGGCAACCCTCCAGAATATTCATAAACCCCACGATATTGCTGTCGATGTAAGCGTGCGGATTTTGCAGGGAGTAGCGAACACCCGCCTGGGCCGCCAGATGAATGACGCGGTCAAATTTTTCAGCCGCAAAAAGCTGGACCATGGCCTGGCGATCGGCCACATCCATTTTGACGAAGCGAAAACTGGCATGCGACAGCAACCGCTTGAGTCGATTTTCTTTCAGGGTGACGTCGTAATAGTCGTTGAGGTTGTCCAGCCCCACCACCTCGTCCCCGCGCGCCAGCAAGCGCAGTGCAGTCGTCATGCCAATGAAGCCTGCCGCCCCCGTCAGTAGTATTTTCATAGATCGATGTTCGAGCCCGTTGATTCGGGCCGATCTTAATACCTGGGCGCCAAAGAACTTGCGTCAATATCAATGACCTCCGCAGTATCGGAAAAAAAAGAACCATCAAGCTTCGCGGCAATACCCAGCACACCCCCCTTGTGATCGACCCGAACCACGCTCCCGTCGCAGACCAGTTTTAACCGCTCGCCGTGAACAACCACCTCGACAGCCAAGTGCACTCGGGAGCCCGGCTCTTGCGCATTTTCTGTTTCAAAATAAATGCCTGTTGCGCTGATGTTGCGGGTCAAGCCATGAACAAGGCCCATTTCGATCGGCAACTCGGTTGCAAATCGGTCGGCACCCCGTTCATGTTTTTCGGCTTGTGTTTTGTTTGGTTTTGTTAGGTGTTTCATGGTTCAGTAACATCCGTCGACCATGACATGCCACGCAATACCGATCGCATGTGACTTCAAGCCGGTCGGTCAAGCTTTAGCCTCTGAAAGGCTTTAAAGCATTAACTATGCCGAGCAAGAACCCACGCGAGACAAAGCGAAACAAATCAATGACTTAGGGCTGTCCCAATGCGCTTGGGGGCCGCGCCTGAACCAGCATTCACGCGGTGCTGTAATTTAATCCGACAGGTCAATGCACCACCAGCAGCGGCGCATCAACTAGGCGTGCGAACTTTTCAACAACCCAGCCGTTTACAGATCTCGAGCGTGGCCACGCTCTGGTTCATGCTGTAGAAGTGCAGGCCCGGAGCGCCACCGGCCTGCAGTTGCGCACACAGGTCGGTGACCACGTCCAGGCCAAAGGCCTTGATGGACGGGAGATCGTCACCAAAGCTTTGCAGACGCAAGCGAATCCAGCGCGGAATCTCGGCGCCGCAGGCATCGCTGAAGCGCATCAACTGGGTGGAGCTGGTGATCGGCATGATGCCGGGCACCACCGGAATGGTCAGTCCCATCGCGTCGACCTCTTCCACAAAACGGAAGTAAGCGTCGGCGTTATAAAAATACTGGGTGATGGCGGAGTTGGCGCCGGCCTTGACTTTGGCCGCAAAGGCCTGCAGGTCGCTGGCAGGCGACTTGGCTTGCGGATGCACCTCGGGGTAGGCGGCCACTTCGAGATGAAAGTCGTCGCTGGTTTCAGCGCGGATGAACGTCACCAGATCGCTGGCGTACTGAAACTCACCGCCAGCGCCGTAGCCACTGGGCAGATCACCGCGCAAGGCGACCAGACGCTTCACGCCCATGGCCTTGAGGGTGGCCAGCTGCGCCCGCACCGTGGCGCGGGTCGCGCCGATGCAGGAAAAATGCGAGGCGGCGCTGACGCCCTCGGCCAGGATGTCGCGCACCGTATTGAAAGTGCCCTCTTGCGTGGAGCCGCCCGCGCCAAAGGTCACCGAGCAAAACTCGGGCTTCAGGGCATACAACTGCTGGCGCACCAGGCGCAGCTTTTCCACGCCCTCGGAGGTTTTTGGAGGAAAGAACTCAATACTCAGGGGTGTTGCGGTGGTCATGGTCATGACGGGCTCAACTTCAGGAAACAGAATCGGCCGGCTTGCGGGCGCAGATGAAAAATTCGCGGTTGCCGTCGCCGCCGGCAATCGGCGAGTCAAACCAGGCGGTCACGCTCAGGCCGAGCGCTTCGCAGGCCTCGCGCAGGCGCTGTTCGATCAGCGGGTAAAAGCTGGCATCTTTCACGATGCCGCCTTTGCCGACCTGGCCGGGTTGCAACTCAAACTGGGGTTTAACCAGCGTCAGCAAGGTACCGCCGTTTTTGAGCAAAGGCACGATGGCCGGCAGCACCAAGGTTTGCGAGATGAACGACAGATCGGCCACGATCAGGTCAAACTCGGGGGCGAACTCGGTGATTTCCACCTCATCCTCTTCAACATCAAATTGGCCATCAGCCCCCGTGCTGTCCGCGTACGCAGCTATCAAATCAGCAGCAACCAGGGATCGGGCATTGACTTTTTCGACGCACAACACGCGCGGATCTTCGCGCAGACTGGGGTGCAACTGGGCGCTGCCCACATCCACCCCGACCACCGAGGCGGCACCGTGCTGCAGCAGGCAGTCGGTAAAGCCGCCGGTGGACTGCCCGACATCCAGGCAGGCCAGGCCGGTCACCGACAGGCCCACTTGCTTCAACGCTGCCTCCAGCTTCAATCCACCCCGGGACACGTAACGCGCCTCGGAATCGTCCAGCAACTTCAACTCAGCCTCAAGCGGAATCTCGTCACCATTTTTGGTCACGGTCTTCCACTCCGCGCCTTTGAGCCACTGCACGCCGTCAGCGATGAGACGCTGCGCTTGTGAGCGAGTGCTGGCAAGTTGCCGTTGAACGAGTAATTGGTCAGCACGCATGTTTGTAGGGGTCATTCAAAAAGGAGACGGGGCGGCAGGGCTTGCAGGACTCGCCTGCAATGCCCACGCCGGTTTTTAGTAGCGGTACGTATCGGCCTTGTACGGGCCGGATTTGCTCACGCCGATGTAGGCGGCTTGCTCGTCGGTCAGTACCGACAGCATGGCGCCGACTTTGGCCAGGTGCAAACGCGCCACTTTTTCGTCCAGGTGCTTGGGCAACACGTAAACCTTGCCGACTTTGTATTCTTTGGGCTTGGTGAACAGTTCGATCTGGGCGATGGTCTGGTTGGCGAAGCTGGAGGACATGACAAAGCTGGGGTGGCCGGTGCCGCAACCCAGATTGACCAAACGGCCCTTGGCCAGCAGGATGATGCGCTTGGCTGGCTTTTTGCCCTTGGCTGGGAAAATCACGTGGTCCACTTGCGGCTTGATCTCTTCCCACTTGCATTTGGACAGCGAAGCGACGTCGATTTCATTGTCAAAGTGACCGATGTTGCAGACGATGGCCTGGTCTTTCATGGCATCCATGTGCTTGTAGGTGATGACGTTTTTGTTGCCGGTGCAGGAGACAAAAATATCGCACTTGTCAGCGGCGTATTCCATCGTCACCACTTTGTAGCCTTCCATCGCGGCTTGCAGCGCGTTGATCGGGTCAATCTCCGTCACCCAGACTTGCGCGGAGAGGGCGCGCAGCGCTTGGGCCGAGCCTTTGCCGACGTCGCCGTAACCGGCCACGCAAGCCACTTTACCGGCGATCATCACGTCGGTCGCGCGTTTGATGGCGTCCACCAACGATTCGCGGCAGCCGTACAAGTTGTCGAACTTGCTCTTGGTCACTGAATCATTGACATTGATGGCGCGCAGAGCGAGCTCACCCTTGGCCGACATTTCGTTCAAACGCAGCACGCCGGTGGTGGTTTCTTCGGTCACGCCGAGGATGTTTTTCAGGCGGCGGCTGTACCAGGTCGGGTCGAGCTTGAGCTTGGCCTTGATGGCGGTGAACAGGCAAATCTCTTCTTCGCTGCCGGGCTTGGCCAGCACTTTGATGTCTTTCTCGGCCTTGGCACCCAGGTGCATCAGCAAGGTCGCGTCGCCACCGTCGTCCAGAATCATGTTCGGACCTTCGGCCGCTGATCCTTTTTTACCGCCAAATTCGAAGATGCGGTGGGTGTAGTCCCAATAGTCGGTCAGGTTTTCGCCCTTGTAGGCAAACACTGGCGTGCCAGCTTCAACCAAGGCGGCCGCAGCGTGGTCCTGGGTGGAGAAAATATTGCAGGACGCCCAACGCACCTCGGCACCCAGCGCTTGCAGGGTTTCGACCAACACGCCGGTCTGGATCGTCATGTGCAGCGAGCCGGTGATGCGCGCGCCCTTCAGGGGTTGCGCCTTGGCGAACTCTTCGCGAATCGCCATCAGGCCGGGCATTTCGGTCTGGGCAATGTTCAATTCTTTACGACCCCAAGCGGCCAGGCTCAGGTCGGCAATGACGTAGTCTTCGACTTTGGCAACGGCTTTGACGGGCGCCTTGACGGCGGCCTTGGCTGGCGCCTTGACAGGGGCTTTAGCGGTCGCCTTGGCTTGGGCTTTGACTTGGGTTTTCACGGATTTCAATACGGCGCTCATGGCTCACTCCAAATGTAATTTTGAAAAACCACGGCCTGTGCGGAAATCTTTTGAGAAGACTCACCTCACAGCGCAGTGGGTGAGCGCAGTTGATGCGGCGAGTGGCAGCTGCCAACTCACGCGGTCCGAGCCTCGTTCAACAAACGTGAACTGCAACGCTCCTCGGAAGGCGATAATTCTACCTTTTCCAGACTTTCACTGTCTACAGGTTCGCGCGAACGTCTTTCCAAAGACGTCCCAACCCGGCAGCGCAACCCGATCGCCTCCAGCCTTTACTGATTTCTTTCATGTCTTATCAAGCCGAAACCCGCCGCCGCCGCACCTTTGCCATCATCTCCCACCCGGATGCGGGTAAAACCACGCTGACCGAAAAGCTCTTGCTGTTCTCGGGCGCGATCCAGATCGCCGGCTCGGTCAAGGCGCGCAAAGCGACCCGTCACGCCACCTCGGACTGGATGGAAATCGAGAAGCAGCGCGGCATTTCGGTGGCCTCCAGCGTGATGCAGATGGTGTACCGCGACCACGTCATCAACTTGCTCGACACCCCCGGCCACAAGGACTTCTCGGAAGACACCTACCGCGTGCTGACCGCGGTGGACTCGGCACTGATGGTGATTGACGCCGCCAACGGCGTGGAAGCGCAAACCCGGCGCCTGATTGAAGTCTGCCGCCAGCGCAACACGCCGATCATCACCTTCGTCAACAAGATGGACCGCGAAGTGCGCGAGCCGCTGGACATTCTGGACGAGATCGAACGCGAACTTGGCATGCCCTGCGTGCCGATGACCTGGCCGGTCGGACAGGGCAAGACCTTTGGCGGCATCATCAACCTGCGCACGCAGGCCATGACGGTGTTCGAGCCCGGCAGCGACCGCGGCCCGAAGGACTTCACCACCATTCCCATGAGCGATCAGGCCACCTTGCTGAAACGCTTTGGTCATGAGTTTGAGACCGCGTTTGAGAGCATGGAACTGGCCACCGGCGCGTCGCCGACCTGGGACCGCGAGGCCTTTCTGGCCGGCAAGCAAACCCCGGTGTTCTTTGGCTCCGGCGTCAACAACTTTGGCGTGATGGAAGTGCTGGACGCGCTGGTCGATCTGGCACCACAGCCCCAGCCCCGCACCAGTTCCTTCGTCGTCAACAAGCAGCCGGTGATCCGGGAAATTCAGCCGGAAGACGATTTCTTCTCGGGCGTGGTGTTCAAGGTGCAGGCCAATATGGACGCCAATCACCGCGACCGCATCGCCTTTGTGCGCATGGCCTCGGGCAAGTACACGCCCGGCATGAAACTCAAAGTCATGCGCACCAGCAAAGAACTGCGCCCGACCAGCGTGGTGACCTTCATGAGCCAGCGCCGCGAAGCGGTGGAAGAAGCCTACGCCGGCGACATCGTCGGCTTTACCACCCACGGCGGCGTGCAACTGGGCGACACCATCACCGACGGTTCGGTCAACCTGCAGTTCACCGGCCTGCCCTTCTTTGCGCCCGAGCTGTTCATGACCGTGGTGCTGCGCAATCCGCTGCGCACCAAGCAGTTGCAGCAGGGTTTGGCGCAGCTGGGCGAAGAAGGTGCGATTCAGGTGTTCCGCCCCGAGATCGGCGGCAACATGCTGCTCGGCGCCATCGGCCAGCTGCAGTTTGAAGTGGTGCAGCACCGCCTGAAAAGCGAATACGACGCCGACATCCGGCTGGAAGGCAGCCAGTACACCGGCGCGCGCTGGATCACCGCCGACACGCCGGCCGAGCTCAAGACCTTTTGCGAGGCCTACCCGATGCGCATGGCGCGCGACGCCGCCAACACGCTGGCCTACCTGACCACCTCGCAATATGACGTGCGGCTGGCGCAGGAGCGCTTCCCCAAAATCCACTTCCACCCGCTGCGCGAACACGCCGGACTGGCGCTGCAGTCGGCCGGCTAGGTTCGGAGGCTGCCATGTTTTTTGCCACCGACCTCGACACCGTCACCCACGCCATTCAACTGGCCGTCGCCCCGGTCTTCCTGCTCACGGCCGTGGCGGCGATGATCGGCACCGTGGCGGGGCGGCTGGCGCGCATCATTGACCGCGCCCGCATTCTGGAAGATCGGATTGAAGCCGCCCGGGCCGGGGATTTGATGACGTCCGCCTACGATGAGTTGGGGCGACTGCGCTTGCGCGGCGGACTGGTGAACGTGTGCATTGCCCTACTCACCTTCTGCGCCATCCTGATCGGGCTGACCATCGTGGCACTGTTTCTCGGCGAAACCACACAACTGCAGATTCTGCGGCTCGCGACGATCTCGTTCCTGTCCGGCGTCGTCTGCTTCTTGCTGGCGCTTTTATGCTTTTTGACCGAAACCCTGCTGGCCACCCGCATCCTCAAGTTCAGCCGCCCCGCCGACGTTTGAGCGGCAGGTCAAAGGAAGTTTAAGCAAAACCAGCCGCTAGCCGCCGTCCTGTCTGCGCAAGCAACTATTATTTACATAGCAATTTCACAAACCGTCGACTAGCGCGCCAGCACCGACTTCAGCGCCAGCCCGGTGTGGGTGCCCAGCTTCACCACCTCTTCCGGTGTCGTCGCCGCCACCACCCGGCCACCGGCGTTACCGCCATCGGGCCCGAGGTCAATCACCCAGTCGGCTTCGGCAATCACATCCAGATCGTGCTCAATCACCACCACGCTGTGGCCGCCATCGACCAGCCGGTGCAGCACTTTGATCAGTTTTTCCACATCGGCCATGTGCAGGCCCACGGTGGGTTCATCCAGCACGTACAAGGTGTGCGGCGCCTTTTGGCCGCGGCGGGTGATGTCGTCGCGCACCTTACTGAGTTCCGTCACCAGCTTGATACGCTGCGCCTCGCCGCCACTGAGCGTGGGCGAGGGTTGCCCCAGCGTCAGGTAGCCCAACCCGACGTCTTTCAGCAGTTGCACCGGGTGGCCGATGTTGGGCATGGCGGCGAAGAATTCGACCGCTTCGTCCACCTCCATTTGCAGCACGTCGCCGATGTTTTTGCCGCGCCAGGTAACGGCCAGCGTCTCCGGGTTGAAGCGGGCGCCCTTGCAGGTTTCGCACAGCACTTTCACGTCCGGCAAAAAGCTCATAGCGATGGTGCGGATGCCCTGCCCTTCGCAGCCAGCGCAACGACCGTCACCGGTGTTGAAGCTGAAGCGATTGGCGGCATAACCGCGCGCTTTGGCTTCCAGCGTGTCGGCAAACAGCTTGCGAATGATGTCCCAGAAACCGATGTAGGTGGCGGGGCAGCTGCGCGGCGTTTTGCCGATGGGGGTTTGGTCGACCTCCAGCACGCGGTCCACGGTCTCGTAACCGGTGACGGATTCGCAGCCGGCCCAGGCGATTTGTTCGCCAGCGGCCAGCGCGTCGCGACCGGCTTTGGTGCTGCGCTTTTGTACCGCGGTTTGCACGTTGGCCAGCAACACGTCGCGGGCTAAGGTTGATTTACCGGAGCCGGAGACGCCAGTGACGGCGACGAGCCGGCTTAACGGGACATGGGCGGTGACGGTTTGCAGGTTGTGCATCGTGGCGTTTTTCACGGTGAGCCAGCGTTGTACGTCGGGGGCCGTGAGACTGGGGTCTGAGTCCAATTTCACGGGAGATTTTTTCTTCTTGGCAGGCTTAGGCGTAAAAATGGCATTCGACCCCAAATTCACGACCGCCGTAGCATTTTCCGATGCGAACGCAAGCGCACTCAAGTTCCCGCGCTGAGCCAACGACATCGCGGCCGAAGCCGGTTCGCCGGGCGCCTCAGACGCACGCTCAACATCGTTGCCCGGCGAACCGGCTTCGGCCGCAGCGAACATCGCCACAGCACGCCGCACCTTCAACGGATGCTTCATGGCATGCAACAAGTAACGCCCAGTTTGAGAAGCGGCCGCTTTCTCGATATCCGCCACCGTCCCTTCCGCCACCAGCCGCCCGCCCCGTTTACCCGCACTCGGCCCAATGTCAATGATGTGATCGGCATGGCGAATGGTGTCTTCGTCATGCTCCACCACCACCAGCGTATTGCCCTTGTCACTCAGGCTTTTCAGCGCGCTCAGCAAAATCTGGTTGTCCCGCGCGTGCAAACCAATGGTCGGCTCGTCCAGCACGTAACACACGCCTTGCAAGTTGCTGCCCAACTGCGCCGCCAGCCGGATGCGCTGAGCCTCGCCGCCGCTCAACGTCGGCGCACCGCGATCCAGCGTGAGATAGCCCAGCCCCACCTGCTCCAAAAACTCCAGCCGGCTCTTGATCTCGGGCACCAGGTCACGCGCAATGTCAGTTTCGCGCTGGCTCATGCGGCCCTTGACCTGCAGCGTGGCAACCCATTGCCGGATATCGGTCACGCTCATGCGGGCCAGTTCGGTAATGGCAATGCCTTCAATCGCCTGCTGCCCAGCCTTGCCTGAAGTAGCCCCGGTGGCCAGCTGCAGGCCAAACTTGACGGCACGGGCCGTCGCGTTCAGGCGCGTGCCCTGACAAGTCGGGCACGCCGCGTCCAGCAAGTCTTCCACCTCGGGCTCGGCAAAGGTCTGCTCCCGCCCCTTGTTGTCGTCGTCCCGCACCGAATCGTCAAACACCTTGCGCTGCTCTTTGGTCAGCTTGACGCCAGTGCCGACACAGTCCGGGCACCAGCCGTGCTTGCTGTTGTAGGAGAACAGGCGCGGGTCCAGCTCGGGATAACTGGTGCTGCACACCGGGCAGGCGCGCTTGGTGGAAAACACGCTCAAGGTGCCGACGCCGGCCGTCGGCGTGCCGGCTTGCATCAAGGCCTGCAAACCACCCAAGTTGCTCAACACATGCAGCACGCCTTTGCCATGCGTCAGCGCGGCTGCCAGGGCGACGCGCAATGGCGCTTCGTTCTCGGGCGTCACATCCAGGCTGGCCACCGGCAGCTCAATGGTGTGCTCCTTGAAGCGGTCAATGCGCGGGAAGCCGGTGGTGGGCAAAAAGTTGCCATCCACCCGCAAATGCGTGAAGCCGCGCGGTCGCGCCCAGTCCGCCAGCTCGGTGTAGACACCCTTGCGGTTCATCACCAGCGGCGCCAGCAAACCAATGTGCTGGCCACGAAAGTTTTTCAGCAACTGCGCCGCAATGCTGTCAGGCGTTTGCGGCGCCACCGGCGTGCCGTCATGGATGCAATGCTGCGTACCGAGCTTGACAAACAACAAGCGCAAGAAATGCCAGACCTCGGTCGTGGTGCCGACGGTCGATTTGCGCCCACCCCGCGACAAGCGCTGCTCAATCGCCACCGTCGGCGGAATGCCATACACCGCGTCCACCTCCGGCCGTCCGGCCGGTTGCACGATGGAACGGGCATAAGCGTTAAGCGACTCCAGATAACGGCGCTGCCCTTCGTTAAACAAAATATCAAATGCCAGCGTCGATTTACCCGACCCCGACACGCCCGTCACCACCGTGAACTTGCCACGCGGAATATTGACACTCAGCGACTTGAGGTTGTGCTCGCGCGCGTTGATGATCTGGATATTGCCTTCAGATGTTTGCACACCAGAATCCGCGGCGGATGGGGTTGCGCTGGGCAACGATGTTGAGCTTGCGTCTGAGGCGCCCGGCGCAACCCCATCCGCCGCAGCGCGCACCAAATAGCTCCCCATGAATTCACTCACCCCATGCACACCCCCCATCGCCGCCGCGTAGTCGCGCAAAGCCTTTCCGGTATGGGAAGTCGGGTGTTGACACACATCATCCGGCGTACCAAAAGCCACCACCTCACCGCCCGCCTCGCCCCCCTCCGGCCCGAGGTCAATCAGCCAGTCACTGGCGCGGATCACATCCAGGTTGTGCTCAATCACGATCAACGAATGACCGGCATCGAGCAGCTTGCGCATGGCGCGCATCAACTTGGCAATATCGTCGAAATGCAGCCCGGTGGTGGGCTCGTCAAACATGAACAGCGAACCGCGTTTGGCCGTGGCCTGGCGGCTGGCCGTCGCGCTTTTGGCCGCTTCGGCCAGAAAGCCGGCCAGCTTGAGACGCTGCGCCTCGCCGCCCGACAGCGTGGGCACCGGCTGACCGAGCTTCACGTACTCCAGCCCCACATCCATAATGGGCTGTAGCGCACGAATGACGTCGCGATCCGATGCAAAAATGATAGCAGCCTCGCTGACGGTGAGGTTCAAGACGTTAGCCACGTTGAGCGCGCGAGGCACGGGGTCGGACCCCATTTTTCGTTCAATCGTGATCTCGAGAATTTCAGGGCGATAGCGCTTGCCGTCGCAGTCCGGGCAGCGCAGATAAACGTCACTCAAGAACTGCATTTCGACATGCTCGAAGCCCGAGCCGCCACAGGTGGCGCAGCGGCCATCACCGCTGTTGGCGCTGAATTTGGAGGCGGTGTAGCCGCGCTGCTTTGACAGAGGCGCGGTGGCAAAGATTTCACGAATCGAATCCCACGCGCCGACGTAACTCGCCGGGTTGGAGCGCGCGGTTTTGCCAATCGGGGACTGGTCCACAAACACCACATCGCTGAGCATCTCAGCACCCAGCAGACGTTCATGCGCACCGGCCGCTTCAGTGGCTTTGCCAAAGTGGCGCATCAGGGCCGGCGCCAGAATGTCCTGGATCAGCGTCGATTTGCCGGAGCCGCTGACACCGGTCACGCAGACCAGGCGCTGCAGCGGGAATTCAACCGTCACGTTCTTCAGGTTGTGGTCTCGCGCTCCTTCCAGAATGAGGCGCGGCGTACCCGGCTCCACCAGCCGTTGGAAGCCCATGCCGACCTGCTTGCGCCCGCCCAGGTAGGCGCCAGTCAGGGTGTCCGCGTTGCGCAGGTCCGCCGTGCTGCCATCAAACACAATTTGACCGCCGCGCTCACCCGGGCCAGGACCCATGTCGATCATGCGGTCGGCCGCCAGCATCACCGCCGGATCGTGCTCCACCACCACCAGCGTGTTACCGGCATCGCGCAGCCGCTGCATCGCCAGAATAATGCGATGCATATCACGCGGATGCAGACCGATACTGGGCTCGTCCAGCACAAACAGCGTGTTCACCAGCGAGGTGCCCAGCGCAGTCGTGAGGTTGATGCGCTGCACCTCGCCGCCCGACAAAGTCCGGCTTTGCCGGTCCAGCGTAAGGTAACCAATGCCGACGTCACACAAGTATTTAAGCCGCGTGCTGACCTCTTCAAACAACAGCCTCATCGTCTTCAACTCCGCCGAAGAGCGCGCGGGCGTGGGCGAAGCGGGGGCGCCGGGCAACGATGCTGAGCCTGCGTCGGAGGCACCCGGCGCCCCCGCTTCGCCCACGCCCGCCTGCAGCCCATCAAAAAAGCGTCGCAACCGATCCAGCGGCAGCAGCATCAAATCATGCAGACACAGCCCCGGCAAGGCCTCAAGCTGGGCACGCGACCACTTCACCCCCACCGGCATGAAACGCTTGGCCGACGCCAGCACCGCGTCAGCATCCGCCTGGCTGCCGATGCGCCACAACAAACTCTCCAGCTTCAGCCGGGCGCCGCCGCAGACACCACACGGCGTGTAGCTGCGGTACTTGGACAGCAGCACCCGAATGTGCATTTTGTAAGACTTGGTTTCCAGGTATTCAAAAAAACGTTTGATGCCAAACCAGTGCTGACTCCATTTGCCATTCCAGTTCGGCGAACCATTGATCACCCAGTACTGCTGCTCCGGCGTCAGCTTGTACCAGGGCGTGTCGCGCGGAATGCCCGCGGCCTCGGCGTGGCGCATCAAGTCTTCCTGGGCTTCTTGCCAGGCCGGGGTTTGCATCGGTTTGATGGCGCCGGAGCGAAGCGTCAGCTTCTCGTTCGGGATCACCAGCCCGTAATCCACCCCAATCACCCGGCCAAAGCCGCGGCAGGTGTCGCAGGCGCCGACCGCCGAGTTGAAGGAAAAGGCCGACGCAATCGGGTCGACGTAGCGCACATCGCTTTCCGGGCAATGCAGACCGGTGGAAAATTTCCAGATTTCCGGCGCCGAACTTGCTACCACATCAGTAGCATCCTGCGCAGCATTGACGGGGGCTACCGCCTCATTTAATACATAAACCGCCATGCGACCCGTGCCGTGCTTGAGCGCGACCTCAATCGCCTCCAGCACGCGCGCCCGCTCCACGCTACCGAGTCGGAACCGGTCCGCCACCACATCCAGCACTTTGCGCGGCCCCGTCAGCGTCGCCACTTCGCGCTGCGCCTGCACTTTGGTAAAGCCGCTCACCGACAGCCATTGCTCGATTTCTTCCGCCGAGGTGTTGGCCGGCAACTCCACCGAGAAGGTCACCACGAGCCGCGAATCGTCTGACCCGACACGCTCCTGCAACTGCGCGTAAATCGTTTCCGCCGAGTCATGCCGCACCGGTGCCGCCGTGTCACGGTCAAACAACTGACTCGCCCGCGCAAACAAAAGCTTCAGGTGGTCATTGATCTCGGTCATCGTGCCCACGGTGGAGCGCGAGGAGCGCACCGGGTTGGTCTGGTCAATGGCAATGGCCGGCGGCACGCCCTCCACCTTGTCCACGGCGGGCTTGTCCATGCGGTCCAAAAACTGGCGGGCATACGCCGAGAAGGTCTCGACATAACGCCGCTGGCCCTCCGCATACAGCGTATCAAACACCAAACTTGACTTGCCCGAACCGCTGGGGCCGGTCACCACCGTTAACTCGCCAGTGCGAATGTCGAGGTCAATATTTTTGAGGTTGTGCTGGCGTGCGCCGCGAATGCGGATGAGACCGTGTGGCATGGCTTGATGTCTTTCCTGTGGGGGCCAGCCATTCTAGGCAGATCATCCGGCAGGAGCGCGCCACGGGGTTATCGCGGAGGAAGCAGGCGTTGCGCCTGAAACCGGGCAAAGAACTAACCTTTCAGCGCCTGCGTCAGCGCAGCACAAGACTTGCTGCCCACCGCATCCTGAATTTTGGGCAGCAAGGCCAGCAAGCCGTCAAAGCCGCTGGCGGCCTCCACCGCCAGATTCAGCCGAAAACCGCGCAAACCGAGGCTGGCGGTGAGCTTGGTTGCAATCGGCATGGCCGCGCTGTAGCGCTCCTGGGGTGAAAGCGTGCTGACCGGCAAAGCCGGCGGTTCAGCGACCAACGTGCCTGATGACGGGGAAGTTGAATCATTGGCGGCCAATGCATGACCCGCGGCCACCAGAAAGCCTTGTTCCACGAGATGATCGATATCAACTTGGGTAATGCCAAGGCCGGCCGTGGCGGCCAGCACCTGAAGGTTTGATTTGCCACCATCAAACAAAATGAAGGCTGAGCGCTGGCGTGCCGACAAAAGTGTCGACCGGGCTTTAAAAGCCTGCTGACCAGATTCAGTTTTCGAATACCTCATTCTGCATTCTAATGTTGCGACGCAAATCAACCGACAGGGGTTTTCCCTTGAATAGACCCTAGCGTGACATCACGCCAGCAACCACTATTTACTGGTACTGGCGGGGGCCGTTGCCGGCGAGCTGACCACGGACTCAGGGGTGGTTTCAATCCCATGCTTTTCGCCGCCCATGTCGATATTGCCCCCTTTGCTCAAGATAAAGATGGCCAAGCCGGCAAAAATGATGAAACCCACTGCAATTTTCCACATACCAAATTCCTTGAAAAAAGGGCCCTCACACGGAGGGCCCTTTTGATGAAGACCAGGTCAAAGTGAACCCGGTCCAACTTAAAAACAAACCTTAGTCGTTGGCGTAAATATCCACGTCTTTGGTTTCTTTGACAAACAGCATACCGATCACAAACGTCATGCCGGCCACGATGATGGGGTACCACAAGCCGTTGTACATATTGCCGGTCTGCGCCACGATGGCAAAGGCCGTGGTGGGCAGCAAGCCGCCAAACCAGCCATTACCGATGTGGTACGGCAAGCTCATCGAGGTGTAGCGAATGCGGGTGGGGAACATCTCCACCAACATGGCCGCAATCGGGCCGTACACCATGGTGACCAGGATCACCAGGTAGGTCAGGATGGCGATCACCATGAAGGTATCGACCTTGGCCATGTCGGCCTTGGCAGGATAGCCAGCGGCCTTCAGAGCGTCAGCGACAGCCTTCTTGAATTCACCGTCTTTGGCTTTGGCCTCGGCAGCGGGCAGGCCTTTAGACGAATAACTCGGGATCACGGTTGAGCCAATCGTGATGGTGGCCGGCGTGCCAGCAACGCCAGGAACGTTGTCATAGCTCACCGAAGCACCTGCCAGCACCTGCTTGGCAATATCGCACGAACTGGTGAACTTGACCGTACCGGTCGGATTGAACTGGAAAGAGCACTCTTTGTCGTCCGAGGTCACGACCACCTTGTTCGCGGCTTGAGCGGCAGCCAGCGCAGGGTTGGCGGCTTTGGTCAGGGCGGTGAACACGGGAAAGTAAGTCAACACAGCCAACAGGCAACCGGCCATGATGATGGGCTTGCGGCCAATCTTGTCTGACCAGGAGCCAAACAAAATGAAGAACGGCGTGCCGATCAGCAGGGAAACGGCCACGTAAATGTTGGCGGTCGCACCGTCCACCTTGAGCGCTTGCGTCAGGAAGAACAAGGCGTAGAACTGACCCGAGTACCAGACCACGGCTTGACCGGCGGTCAGGCCGACCAGGGCCAGAATCACGATCTTCAGATTTTTCCACTGACCGAAAGACTCGCTCAAAGGTGCCTTGGAGGTCTTGCCTTCAGCCTTCATCTTGGCGAAAGCGGGCGACTCGTTCATGCTCAAACGAATCCACACCGACACCGCCAGCAACAGGATCGAGACAATGAACGGAACACGCCAGCCCCAGTCGGCAAACGCAGCCTCACCAATCAGGGTTCGCGTACCCAGAATCACCATCAGGCTCAGGAACAGGCCCAAGGTGGCGGTGGTCTGAATCCAGGAGGTGTAGGCGCCACGCTTGCCATGTGGCGAGTGTTCGGCCACATAGGTCGCGGCACCACCGTACTCACCACCGAGTGCCAGGCCTTGCAGCATGCGCAGGGCAATCAGGATAACCGGAGCGGCCACGCCGATGGTGGCGTAGTTGGGCAAGATACCCACGATGAAAGTGGACAAGCCCATGATCAGAATCGTCACCAGGAAGGTGTACTTGCGGCCGATCATGTCACCCAGGCGGCCAAACACCAGCGCGCCAAACGGGCGCACGATGAAGCCGGCGGCAAACGCCAGCAGCGCAAAGATGAAGGCCGAGCCCTCATCCAGTCCGCTGAAAAACTGCTTGGCAATAATGGCTGCGAGTGAGCCGTAAAGGTAAAAGTCGTACCACTCAAAAACCGTCCCCAATGACGAGGCGAAGATGACCTTCTTTTCTTCGGCTGTCATTGGCCTTGCGACCGCTGTTGTTGCCATATTCATGTCTCCAATGATTAAATAATTGACCCCTTCCCAGGCGTCTGAGGCGGACTATCGAGCGGGTGACTGACGTGAATCTGACAAATTTATTACGCAAATTTACATCCTTAAATCCAATTCCTTACAAATCAAGGGCAAACCATTAGCCACTTTTTTACGATACGGAATTCAGCGCGAAAAACACGAAGAAGACGGCCTTATCAGGCGATCTTCATGCGGATCACAGAATGAAGCATTTACTTTGTTTTTTATTTCCCCCCACCTCGCGCAGGGGTTTCGAGTCAGGGTTTTCCCCCATGCCACTCGTAAGGGCTTGGTCAGTCCTTCTTTGCAGAATTGAAAAAATGTGATGAAAGACACATTTCCCGTTATCTATTTCAACCAACATTGAGGAGGCCCGCATGATTGATCCAGTGGTCAACAAAATCCAGAGTCATCCAAAGTATCTGGAACTTCGGAAAAAACGTAACCTTTTCGGCTGGGGCCTGACACTGCTGATGATGGTCGTGTATTACGGCTACATCGCACTGATCGCGTTCGACAAACCCTTCCTGGCCCAGCCCATTGGCGCAGGCGTGACCTCGCTGGGAATTCCAATTGGCATGGGGATCATTGTTTTCACCATTCTGATCACGGCCATTTACGTGCGTCGCGCCAACAGCGAATTTGACGCGTTGACCACCGCCATCCTGAAAGACGTCTCCAAATGAAAATCCCCAAAGCACCTCTCGCAGCGCTGCTGATGTTGCTGGCGGCAGGCACTGCGCTGGCCGCGGGCGCTGACCTCGGACAAGTTGAGAAACAACCCACCAACTGGGTTGCCATCAGCATGTTTGCCGGCTTCGTGATCATGACGCTGTTCATCACCAAGTGGGCTGCCGCCAAGACCAAGTCCGCTGCGGACTTTTACACGGGCGGCGGCGGCATCACCGGTTTTCAAAATGGCCTGGCGATTGCCGGCGATTACATGTCAGCAGCATCTTTTCTGGGTATTTCCGCAGCGGTCATGGCCTCCGGCTATGACGGCTTGATTTACTCCATCGGCTTTTTGGTGGGCTGGCCAGTGGTCACCTTCCTGATGGCAGAACGCTTGCGCAACCTCGGCAAATTCACCTTTGCCGACGTCGCCGGTTATCGCTTCCAGCAGAAACCGATCCGTATTTTTGCGGCCTCCGGCACGCTGGTCGTAGTCGCTTTTTACCTGATCGCCCAAATGGTGGGTGCAGGCGCACTGATCAAACTGCTGTTCGGTCTGGACTACTGGCTGGCCGTGGTGATTGTCGGTGCCCTGATGATGATCTACGTGTTGTTTGGCGGCATGACCGCGACCACCTGGGTGCAGATTATCAAGGCGTGTTTGCTATTGGCGGGCGTGACCTTCATGGCCTTCATGGTGATGTCAAACTTTGGCTTCAGCTTTGAAGCACTGTTCGCCAAAGGCGTTGAGGTTAAAACCCAACTGGCCATCAACGGCGGCAAGACCCAGGTCGACGCGGCCGCCATTGGACTCGCCATCATGGGCCCGGGCGGTTTTATCAAGGACCCGATTTCGGCCATTTCCTTTGGTATGGCACTGATGTTCGGCACGGCCGGTCTGCCCCACATCCTGATGCGCTTTTTCACGGTGCCTGATGCCAAGCAAGCGCGTAAATCCGTGCTGTGGGCGACCACCTGGATTGGCTACTTCTACGTGCTGATTTTCATCATCGGCTTTGGTGCGATCACCCTTGTTTTGACCAATCCTGAATTTGCTGATACCGCCAAGGGCATCATCAAGGGCGGTGGCGGCTCGGCCAACATGGCTGCGGTGCTGGTGGCAAAAGCTGTTGGCGGCAATGTCTTCTTCGGCTTTATCTCCGCCGTTGCCTTTGCGACGATTCTTGCGGTGGTGGCTGGTCTGACCCTGTCAGGCGCTTCGGCTGTCTCGCATGACATCTACGCAACCGTGATCAAAAAAGGCAACGTCGATAGCGCGTCCGAACTCAAGGTATCGCGGATCACCACGCTGGTCCTGGGCGTCGTCGCCGTGGTTCTCGGCATCGCGTTTGAGAAACAGAACATTGCGTTCATGGTGTCACTGGCTTTCGCCATTGCGGCGTCGGCCAACTTCCCCGTGCTCTTTATGTCGGTGCTCTGGAAAGACTGCACCACCAAGGGCGCGGTGATCGGCGGCTTCCTGGGCTTGTTCTCTTCCGTTGCGCTGACCATCGTGTCACCCTCGGTTTGGGAAGCAACGCTGGGCTACCCAAAAGGTTCGGCCTGGTTCCCTTACAGCTCGCCGGCGCTGTTCTCCATGACCATCGGTTTCGTCGGCATCTGGCTGTTCTCCATTCTGGATCGCAGCCCCAATGCCGCCAAGGAACGTGCTGCATTCCCCGCGCAGCAAGTGCGCTCGGAAACCGGCTACGGTGCCTCTGGAGCCTCCGGCCACTAAGCCGAAAAACAATAACGCGGGCTGTCGGCCCGCGTTATGCAAAACATCAACCGGGTCATGTGCCCGGTTTTTTTATGTCCACAGCAACGGGAGAACGTTCAGTTGATAGCGACAGCCCGCCGCGCAAATTCTTCAAACCCGTCCAGTGGCAGGGGCCGGCTGAAAAAATAGCCCTGATAGGCATAGCAGCCCGCCTTGGCCAGGAAGTCTCGTTGCGCCTGTGTTTCAACCCCCTCGGCGATCACCCCGAGTCCGAGGCTTTGGGCCAGCGCCACGATGGTTTTGGCAATCGCCGCATCGTTGGGGTCAACCAGCACATCGCGGACAAACGTCTGGTCAATCTTCAATTGATCCAGCGGCAGTTGCTTCAAATAGGACAGCGAGGAATAGCCGGTTCCAAAGTCGTCCAGCGAGAAACCCACGCCTCTTGCTTTCAGCAAGTGCATCTTTTCGATGATGTCTTCCACGTTGTCGACCAACAGACTCTCGGTCAGCTCCAGCTTCAACCGGTTCGGATTGGCCCCGGTCTGACTCAGAACCGCCAAGACTTTGGCAACAAAGCCAGACTCGCGAAACTGTTGAACACGGACATTCACCGCGACGGTCAAAAGGGCCAGATCGGGCTGCCCAGCCCAAAGTGCCAACTGGGAACAAGCAGACTCCAGAACCCAATGCCCCAAGGGCAAGATCAATCCGGTTTCCTCGGCCAAGGGGATGAACTCGGCCGGCGGCACCAAACCGCGCTCGGGGTGCTGCCAACGCACCAGCACCTCGGCACCGGTCACGCGGCCCTCGCCGACCACTTGCGCCTGATAGTGGAGTACCAACTGATTTTCCTGAATGGCCCGGCGCAAACCCGACTCCAGAATGGAACGCTCTATCACGGCGGTTTGCATGGCGGGATCAAAAAAACGTACCGCATTGCGTCCTGTTTCCTTGGCCTTGTACATGGCGAGATCGGCCTGCTTTAACAAATCGTCAATGGAGGACTGATGGCCACAAAACAAAGTGGCACCGATGCTCGCCGTGCTGCGGTGATCAATATCGCCCAGCCGATATATTTGACTGAGAGAGGCCAGGATTTTTTCACCCACGACTTCGGTCTGGGTCGCCGCCTCCTGGGCACTCTCGTCCAGGCTTCCCAGTACGACCACGAACTCGTCGCCGCCCAGTCGCGCCACCGTGTCACCTTCACGGACGCAGACCACCAGACGCTGCGCCACCTGCTGCAGCAGCAAGTCTCCTTTGTCATGCCCCAGGGTATCGTTCAGCGTTTTGAAATGGTCCAGGTCGATGAACAGAACAGCACCACAAGTTCCATTGCGGTTGCCAACCGTCATCGCCTGTTTCAGGCGATCCATCAACAGTGTCCGGTTGGGCAAATGGGTCAGGGAATCAAAAAAAGCCAATTCCTCGATCTTTTCTTCCGCCAGCTTGCGGTCACTGATGTCAGTGATGGTGCCGATGATGCGCAGCGGAAGGTCGTCGGCATTGCGCTCGACCACCATGCCGCGCGAGAGGACCCATTTCCACTGATCGTCACCGCACCGGATACGGTATTCGGCAATGCAGGTGACGCTAGAGCCAGGTCGACTGGCAAAACAAATTTGGATGGCCGCCATGACCTGCGACTGGTCGTTGGGATGAATCAATTTTTCCCAATCGTCAATGGTGTTGACATCGCGACCCACAATGTCTTTCCAGCGCTGCTCGCTCTCACGCAACTCCAGGGTCATCTCGGCGGCCAGTTGCAGCGCCCGGGCACGCCCAGTGGCCATCAGCCAGGCGAGCAACGCCAGCAACAGGCTGAGCCCCGTGCCGGCGACGGCAATCAGCGTGGCAGCATCACGGCCAAAGCGGGCCTCAAAGTCGTCTTGGGCGTTCATGGCAAGGGTCCAGGTATGGCCCGCGACCACCAGGTACTCATTGGCGGCAAGGGCGCTCTGCTGATGCCGCGGGTCTGTTTCAGCCGTGCGATAAAGAAGCGCGGCGTCCGACGGTTCGACGCCGTCGTAAATAGCGAAGGCGAGGCCCGGCGATTGCTCGCCGTACAGGCTGGCCATGAGGTCTTTGATGCGAAAGGACGAAAAGACCCAGCCAACAAGGTGCTCACGACGCTGTGTGACGCTGTCATGCGGCTGTCCACGGGCATAAATCGGCAGGTACATGATGAAACCAGGTGAGACCTCGGCCTCGGCATCCACCGTCAGGCGGACCTTGCCGGAAATCGTCGCCATGCCGGAATCGCGCGCTTGCGCCATGGCGAGTCGTCGCACGGGGTCACTCCAGGCATCGAAACCCGATCCGATTTGATTCGGTCCAACATAAGGTTCGCGCTGGATAACGGGCGCGTAGCTTTCACGCAAGCCATCAGGCGTGATGGCGTAGTCGAAGAAGCCCAGTCGGCGCATCGCATCAACATGGGCGTTCTTTCGCCCAGCCGTCACATGCATCGGCGATGCCAATGGCCTGAATGCCTGAAAAATTGGCATCAAATTGAAGCGCGCCAACATAATCGCGAAAAGTGGCGCGATCCATCATGTCGGTGGCGGCAAACAGGCCCTGCACCCCGCGCAGCATTTGCTCGTAAGCGGCCATGCGCTGCTCAACCCGATTGACCGCATCGCGCAGGGAAAAATCAAACTGCGAATGCAGTTCCTTGCGGGTCGCCTCGCGCTCGTGATCCCACGCCATCCAGGTGACACCCACCCCGGCGATCAAGATCAGCCAGGGCAGCAGGAGCAGGCGCGCGGCGGTCACCGGGGTGCCTGAAAATCAACCAAGGCGGCCGCCAGATCAGGCGTAAAGTATTTTTCAAAAATGCGCCGGACGGTGCCGTCGGCCCGCATGCCATTGACCAGCAGCCGCCAACTTTCCTGCTCTGGCGGCGACAGCGCTTTATTTGACATGATGAGGCCGTGGGGCACGGCATGATCGTTGAACTCGATGATGGCGGTGAAATCCCGGATCTTTTTTTCCTCCAGCGCCGGGTAATCGAAGGGCTCGATCACCATGCCCTGGATGCGGTTGAGGATCAGTGTCTGATACAACGGCGAAAGTCCGCCCGCCTGACTGACGCGATTTTCGGCATGCAGTTTGTCGACAAACCGATTGGCTGTTTCGCTGTAACGGAAGCTGCGAATGACGCCCAACTGAAGACGCTCGTTGCGCTCGAAATCAGCCAGACTGCGCACGCCCGCATCTTTGCGGACCAACAGATAATATTTATTGCTGAAGTACCAGGCAAAAGACGCGAACCGGTCGCGCTCGGCATTGGTGATGCCGGACAGACTGAAATCGAGTGCGCCGGATTCGATC
The DNA here is from genome assembly GCF_012927445.1 of Rhodoferax sp. Lineage (GTDB taxonomy): Bacteria > Pseudomonadota > Gammaproteobacteria > Burkholderiales > Burkholderiaceae_C > Rhodoferax. Next base: position 35,383 of record NZ_JABBPD010000005.1, on the reverse strand, counting down.
AGTTGCCAGATGCGGGCGCGCGGCATGAAGCTGACGACAAATTTACAGCCACTGCGGCGCATGAGTTCATCAGCAAAATCCTTATCGATGCCGGTGTCGGAAATGGCGGAATAAAGCAAGCCGTGATCATGCAAGGCCAGCGTGTAAGTCCGGGCGCAATCAGGAGCGGCGGCGTACGCGCCACTGAGTCCACACAGCGCGAGCAACATACCGCCAAGGCCGCCGCGAACCATCGCCTTCGCACGACGCTTTAGCGGCGCAACCCAGGACGGAAGGCGCATGGCCGATTGGAAGGCGAGGCAAAGGATTTTCCGAGATAAAAAGACCATGTGCGCAGACCTCGGTTCAGAAGATCGTAATTTGTAACTTCGCGAAGTATCTCTGAGATTTAAAGCCCCCGTCAATTATCCGTTTCCGGTCACTCGCCGCGTAACTGGCGCAGCTTGATGAACGCCAGCGCCGCCATTACCGCGTCGTTCAGGGCATCGTGCGCCTCGCGCAGGGGCAGGTTCAGCTCGTTCATCAAGGTGGCAAAGCGCAGGTCAATGTCGGCATTGTCCTGCTGCCGGTAGGCCGGCAACTGCCGGAACTTGTAGTCGTAATACAGCGCCGACACTTCGATTTTGGCTTGCGGCAGGCCCTGGCCCAGCAGGGGAAAGAGCGCCCGGTTGATCATGGCGACATCAAACTGCAGGTAATAGCCCACCAGCGGCCGGCTGCCGATGAAATGCAGCAGCTGCTTCATGGCGTCTTCAATCGGCAGGCCCTGGGCCACGTCGCTTTCGCGCAATCGATGTATGCGCACGCTCTCGCTGGAGATGCCGCGCTCGGGCCGCACCAGCAACTCCAGCCGTTCGCTGGTCATGATGCGGTTGCCGACAATCCGCACCGCCCCAATCGAGATGATCTCGTCCGTGCGCGTATTCAAGCCGGTCGTCTCGCAGTCAAGCGCAACCCATTCGTTGGCCGGCGGTTCGTCGAACATGAAGCGAAACGCCGGGTCGCCCAGGTGGTACAGCAGCCACTCGCGTTTGAGCGTGTGCCACCAGCGCGGCGGGGAGAATAAGGCGTTCACGCAACAGCTTCCAGATGGAAGCGATGGCGCAGCTGCACCTTGAAGCGTTTGACCACACCGAGCGTGTCCTTCAGCAGGTCCCGGTCCAGGCTGCTGAGTCGGCTCACGTTGATCGTGCCGGTGACCGGCTTGCCCGTGTCCAGCTCAGCCAGCCCGGCCTTGAGCTTGAGTCCCATGAAGAAGTACAGGCTGTCCGTCAGGTCAGCGCCCAGGTTCGCCTCCAGTTTGCCGTCCTTCACCAAGGCGGCAATGCGTCCGGTGGTGCCGGTTTCCGTCACGCGGTGCGCCAGCGCCAGGCTGCGCACACCATGCACCAGCGGAAAAATACCTTCTTTTTTGAGATTGAGTTGCTGGTTGGCGTCGCCCATGCCCAGCAGCCGGTTCCACCAGCCGGCGCTGCTGCCAAAGGCGTCGATCGCGGCGGCAAACCGGCTCAGCATGGCGTCGTTGTCGATGGCCAGCGCCATGAGACCTTTCTGCACCGTCTCCAGCAGATGGGCGTCGCCGCAGACGGTGTGCGCGTCCATGAAGATCGCCAGATTCATCAGGCTGTCGGTGTCGGGCAGGATCAGCCACTGGCGCGTCATCTGGCCGAATTCGCTGGCGCTTTTGCGCCACTGCGGATTGTTCACCATGATGTGGCCCGGACAGGGCGGGTAACCAAAATCCTGCAGCGCGCTGGAAAACTGCTGACAGATCGCGTCCAGCTCTGCGGGTGGCACATAGCCGTCACGCAGGATCAGGCCGTTGTCCTGATCGGTTTTCAGCAGCTGCTCACCGCGGCCCTCGCTGCCCATCACAAACAGGCAGCTGTTGGCCACCAGGTCCGCGGGCGCCACCAGGTGCCAGGCGCGCTCGAACAGGCGGGCATTGAGCTGTTGCACCAGTTTGGCGATCAGGTTGACGCGCGAGCCACCGCGATGCAGCAACACAATCATGCGGGTAATCTTGGCCGCCGCCTGACTCAGACCCGCCAGGTCTTTTGCCTCCTCGATCTGCACCGTGATCAGGTGCGACTGGTTGGACAGGAAACTGAACAGGTCCAGCGCCTCCAGAATTCCCACCACCTGCTTGCCCTCCGCCACCACGACCCGGTGCACGCGATGGCGCAGCATCACCGCCATGGCGTCGCCGAGCTGGTCGGAGGGGCGTACTTCGATCAGGGAAAAGTTGGCCAGTTCGCCCACCGCCAGCTGGTCCAGCGGGCGGCCATCCAGAATGGCACGCTGCAGCGCCGTGGCGGTAAAAATGCCCAAGCGCGGCGGCTCCGTCTTGGTGTCGCGCACCAGCACATTGGAGGTGCGCTCGGCCTGAAACAGTTTGACGACCGACAGAATGTCCGTCTCGGCCTCGACCACATGCGCCGGCCGTAAAAAGGCCTCGTCCACCCGGGACAAGGTGAGCGATTGCAGCTCGTGCTGGCTCGTTCGCGCCGACAGGGCGCTGAGCTTGTTGCTGAGGTCTGAAAACAGCAGTGCGCCAAAGGTGGCGTTCGAGGCAATCAGGTCGCTGACCGCCTGATGGGCCAACTGGTAGGCCACGACTTCTTCGGCCGCCACAAAACGGCTGCTGACCTTGCCGGCCACCAGGCCCCGGCCATCGAAACAGTCGTCCGGCCCGTAGGTGGTGATGACCTCGTCGCCGTCGAGCTGGGTGACGAAACCCTTGATGATGACGAAGAGGTGTGTCGGCGCGATCCCGATGTCGAGAATCGTTTCGGTCGCGCGGAAGTAAACCACGTCGACGCTGTCGCGAACCAGCCGTTGCTCGTCCGGGTTCAGGCAGTCAAACGGCGAGGCGGAAAAATTGAAAGCATTGGGCATAAGTCATGGGATTCAACGCCGGATGCCTTGCGCCACGCTTGCAACCGAGGTCCATGCCTCATCAAACCACGGATCGCCCGCCAGGTAGGACTGCAGCATGGGCAGCGCATCAAAACCCCAAAACAGTTTGCCGTCCACAACAAAGGTCGGCACGCCAAAGACACCGAGCGCGATGGCTTCATCGGTATGCGCCTTCAGCTGGGCCTTGACCTCGTCGCTGTTGACGGCGCGCGGTGGCGCCAGTTGCGCGGTCAACGCCTCCAGCCGCGCCGGGTCGGCGGCCTCGGCCCCTCCCTGCCAGACATGTTTGAACAAGGTTTCCACCACATAGCGGTTGGGCAGGCCCTCGGCATGGCTGGCCACCGCCAGGCGCAACAGTGGCAGCGGGTTGAACGGGTGGCTCGCGGGCAATTGCAGCGCCACCTTCTGGGTGTGGGCCAGCCACAGCACCTGGCGGTAAGTCCAGTCGCGCTTGGGCGGCATCTCGGCCGGACCCAGTTGCCCGTGGTGCTTGAGCAGCGCGGCAAACAGAATCGGTTTGTAGGTCATGCTGTAGCTGTGGCCCATCAGGGCCAGCGGCAGCTTCTCAAACGCCAGGTAGGCGTAGGGCGAAATGAAATCCAGGTAGCAGGTGATGTGTTTCATGGCAAGCTCTTCGCAACGCGCTGTTCAATCTGCAGCCAGAGCGCGCGCTTGGCCGCGTCATCCGATTTATTCCACTGACGAATCTCGTCGATCGTGCGGTAGCAGCCTTCGCACCAATCGGTCAGTTTGCTCATGCGGCACACCGAGATGCAGGGTGATGGCACATTATCAATTGCAGCCCTTGCCAGTATGGCGCGAGCAGCTATTAATTCAGGCGCATTGATCTCTTCTTTAGCGGCGGGCGGCGTCAACTCAAGCGCACTCATCTCAGGCCACCCGCTTGTTGAGCAGGGCCGTGGCGGCGCGCGAATTGGGCTTGCGCTCCAGAAAATCGCTGATGAATTTGCCGGCGTCAACCAATTTATCCAGGTCAATGCCGGTTTCGATGCCCATGCCGTGCAGCAGGTAGACCACATCTTCGGAGGCCACATTGCCGGTCGCGCCCTTGGCGTACGGACAGCCACCCAAACCGGCGACCGAGGTGTCAAACTGCCAGACGCCCATTTGTAAACAGATCAGCGTGTTGGCCAAGGCCTGGCCATAGGTGTCGTGAAAGTGGCCCGACACGTCATTGATGTCGTAATGCTTCAGCGTCGCTTCCATCGCGCGCTGCACCTTGAGCGGGGTGCCGACGCCGATGGTGTCCGCCACGCCGACGTGCTGCACGCCGATGCCTTTCATCAGACCAGCCAGGTAGCTGACCCGTTCCGGCGCAATCTCGCCCTCATACGGGCAACCAACGGTGCAGGACATGGCGCCGCGCACGTAGATGCCGGCAGCGCGGGCCGCCTGCACCACGGGCGCAAAGCGCTCAATGCTTTCGGCGATCGAGCAGTTGATGTTCTTCTGGCTGAAGGCTTCACTGGCGGCGCCGAACACCACGATCTCGTCCGGTTTCGACTTCAGTGCCGCCTCGAAGCCCTGCAGATTCGGCGTCAGCACCGAATAGCGCACACCGGCTTTGCGCTGGAGGCCGGCCATGACCTCGGCGTTGTCGGCCATCTGCGGCACCCATTTGGGCGAGACAAAGCTGGTGACCTCGATCTCGGTCAGGCCGGCGTCCTGCAGCCGCTGCACCAGCTCGATCTTGATGGCGGCTGGCACCGGTTGTTTTTCGTTTTGCAGGCCGTCGCGGGGGCCGACATCGACCAGTTTGACTCGGGTGGGAATGCTCATCTTGTTTTCCTAAATTTTGACCGGCGCAACGTATTTCAGTAGCCGCGCACGGGGTCCACGATACCGGCAACGCAATAGCCCTGTTCCAGCGCCAGTATCTTGCCAGCAATCTGCGCAATCGATTCCTCGCGCAGCGTGCGGGCCGAGGTGTGCGGCGTGAGCGTGATTTGGGGGTGCTGCCAGAACGGGTGATCCGAAGGCAAGGGCTCGGTGCGAAAGACGTCGAGCGTGGCCCCTGACAGATGCCCGCTGTCGATCAGCGCGATCAGATCCTCGTCCACCAGGTGCGCGCCGCGTGCCACGTTGATGACATAACCGCCCGGCTGCAGTTGGGACAGGGTTTCCCGGTTCATGATGTCGCGCGTTTCGGGGGTCAACGGCAGCAGGTTGACCAGCACTTGGGTGGCCGCCAGAAAGTCGTTGAACTGTTCCGCGCCACAGAAGCTCCGGACGCCGTCGATGCTTTTGGCGCTGCGGCTCCAGCCGTTCACCGGGAACTCGAACATTTGCAGCGCCCGCGCCACGCGCTCGCCCAGCACGCCCAGCCCCATCACGCCAACGGCGAAATCGGCCCGGCGGCGCGGCTTGCGGTACGACCACTGGCCGGCCCGCATCGCCGCTTCGTAAGCGTCGAACTCGCGAAAGTGCCGGATCACGGCATGGCACACGTACTCGGCCATCTGCACCGACATGCCGGCATCATCCAGCCGCACCAGCACCGCTTGCGGCGGCAGGCGCAATTTCAGCAGCGCATCAACGCCCGCGCCGATGTTGAACACGCCTTTGAGTTGTGGCTGTTCGTCAAAAAACTGTTGCGGCGGCGTCCACACCACGGCATGGTCTGCTAGCGGCGCGCCGGGTTGCCAAACGGTTATTTGAGCCGTTGGCAAAACCGATTGAAGGCCAGCCAGCCAGGGCTCGGACTTGGTCTCGGCGCAACAAAAAGTGATTTTCATGGACACCAAGCGTAACCGGCGTAACCGGCCTTAGGCCGCGACCAGCTTGAGCAGCTCCGCGCCCTCCGTCACCTGGTCGCCCGGCGCGTAGAGCAACTCGGCCACCACGCCGTCCATCGGCGCGGCAATGGTGTGCTCCATCTTCATGGCGTCCATCACCGCCAGCGCCTGGCCCTTGGTGACCGTGTCGCCGGCCTTGACGGCGAACGACACCACCTTGCCCGGCATCGGCGCGGTCAGGCGGCCACCCTCCGACTGCGTGTCGCCGGCATGCGCCAGCGCATCAATCGCTATGATTTGCGTAGCGCCTTGCGCAGTGAAGACATGGGCTACAGCCCCATTGGTATACACATTCACAATCTGGCGCTTTTCCGCAAAACGCACGTCGATGCCATGGATGACGGGCGTAAACGAAAACACGCCAACCTCGCCCGCCACGTTGAGCTGCAACGCGCCGTCGTGCAGCGTGGTCATGTGCACGACCTGCACCACGTCCTGGAACGCGTAGTCAAAGCGGCGCGAACTGGGCCCATGCGAGCGCCAGCCATCCTGCCGCGCCCACGGGTCGAGCCAGACGGCGCGGCTGGCCACTTGCGCTTCCGCCGCTTTTTCCTGCAGCAGCGTGTGCGCAATGGCACCCGCCACGGCCAGGCTCAAGCCCACTTTTTCTTGCTTGAACAACACCGCCTCTTCACGCGGAATGAGGCCCGTGTCCAGATCGGCCTGCGCAAACGAGCGGCTTTGCACCACGTTGCGCAAGAACTGCACGTTGGTGCTCAAGCCGACAATGTGGGTCTGCGCCAGCGCGGAGTCGAGCCGGGACAGGGCCTGCTCACGGGTTTCGCCATGCACGATCAGCTTGGCCACCATCGAATCGTAGAACGGCGAAATGACATCGCCTTCGCGCACGCCGGAATCAACCCGCACGCCGCCGCTGTTGCGCGCAAAGGTCACGCACTCCGGCAAGCCATAGACGTGCAGCGCGCCGGTGGCGGGCAAGAAGTTGTTGTCCGGGTTTTCGGCGCAGATGCGCGCTTCGATCGCGTGGCCGGTGATTTTGAGTTGGTCCTGTGCCCGCGGCAGCGGCTCGCCAGAGGCGACGCGCAATTGCCACTCCACCAAATCCTGGCCGGTGATGGCTTCGGTCACGGGATGCTCCACCTGCAAGCGGGTGTTCATTTCCATGAAGAAGAAAATCATCGAACCATCGGGCTTTTGCTCGACGATGAACTCGACCGTCCCAGCGCCGACATAGTCCACGGCGCGGGCCGCCGCCACCGCCGCCTCGCCCATTTGCCGCCGGAATTCCTCGGTGATGCCGGGTGCCGGCGCTTCTTCCAGCACCTTCTGGTGGCGGCGCTGCACCGAGCAATCGCGCTCAAACAGGTACACATAGTTGCCCAGTGTGTCACCAAACACCTGAATTTCGATGTGGCGCGGCCGCTGCACGTACTTCTCGATCAGCACCGCGTCGTCGCCAAAGCTGTTGATGGCTTCGCGCTTGCAACTGGCCAGCGCCGCGGCAAACTCGGCCGAGCTGTCGACCGCGCGCATGCCTTTGCCGCCGCCGCCGGCACTGGCTTTGATCAGCACCGGGTAGCCGATGCTGTCGGCCTCGCGCTGCAGCAGCGCCGGGTCCTGGTCGGCACCGTGGTAACCCGGCACCAGCGGCACGCCGGCCAGATTCATCAGCCGCTTGGACTCGGCTTTCAGCCCCATCGCCTTGATGCTGGACGGCAGCGGGCCGATGAACACCAGCCCCGCGTCCGCGCAGGCCTGGGCAAACTCGACGTTTTCGCTCAAGAAACCGTAGCCGGGATGCACCGCTTGCGCGCCGGTCGCCTTGGCGGCGGCGATGATGTTTTCCCAGCGCAGGTAACTGTCTTTGGGCGCGCTGCCGCCGATATAGACCGACTCGTCACAGACGCTGACGTGTTTGGCGTTGGCGTCGGCATCGGAGTACACCGCGACGGTCTTGATGGCCAGGCGACGGGCGGTGGCCGCCACGCGGCAGGCGATCTCGCCCCGGTTGGCAATGAGTATTTTGTTAAACATGTGAGTCTCTTTTCATTACATCCGGAACACGCCAAACTGGGTCTCGGGGATCGGCGCGTTCAGTGACGCGCTCAAGCCCAGCGCCAGCACGCGGCGCGTGTCGGCCGGGTCGATGATGCCGTCGTCCCACAAACGGGCGGTGGCGAAATAGGGGTGGCCCTGCTCTTCGTACTGGCGGCGAATCGGCGCCTTGAAGGCTTCTTCTTCCTCCGCGCTCCAGGCGCCGCCTTTGAGTTCGATGCCATCGCGCCGCACGGTGGCCAGCACGCTGGCGGCCTGCTCGCCGCCCATCACCGAAATGCGCGCGTTCGGCCACATCCACAAGAAACGCGGGCTGAAGGCACGGCCGCACATGCCGTAGTTGCCGGCGCCAAAACTGCCGCCGATGATGATGGTGAACTTCGGCACGGCAGCGGTCGCCACGGCGGTGACCATCTTGGCGCCGTTGCGGGCGATGCCTTCGTTCTCGTACTTGCGCCCGACCATGAAGCCGGTGATGTTCTGCAGGAACACCAGCGGAATCTTGCGCTGGCAGCACAGCTCAATGAAGTGCGCGCCCTTCAAGGCCGACTCGCTGAACAAAATGCCGTTGTTGGCGATGATGCCGACCGGCATGCCTTCGATGTGGGCAAAGCCCGTGACCAGCGTGGTGCCATAACGCGGCTTGAACTCGTGCAACTCACTGCCATCGACGATGCGGGCGATGATCTCGCGCACATCAAACGGCTTGCGGGTGTCGGTCGGGATCACGCCGTACAACTCTTCTGCTTCAAATTTAGGAGCTGTCACCGCAAGCAGCGCGGGGGCTAGAGCCTTCTTTTGGTTCAAATGCGAGACCGCAAGGCGGGCCAACGCCAGCGCGTGCAGGTCGTTTTCGGCCAGATGGTCGGCCACGCCGGAGAGGCGCGTGTGCACATCGCCGCCGCCCAGGTCTTCCGCCGTCACCACTTCACCGGTGGCGGCTTTTACCAGCGGCGGGCCGCCCAAAAAGATCGTGCCCTGGTTCTTGACAATGATCGCTTCGTCGCTCATGGCCGGCACATAGGCGCCGCCTGCCGTGCAACTGCCCATCACCACCGCAATTTGGGCGATGCCCTGCGCGCTCATGCTGGCCTGGTTGAAGAAGATGCGGCCGAAATGGTCGCGGTCCGGAAACACCTCGTCCTGGTTCGGCAAGTTGGCGCCACCCGAGTCCACCAGGTAAATGCAGGGCAGGCGGTTTTGCTGCGCAATCTCTTGCGCCCGCAAATGCTTTTTCACCGTCATCGGGTAATAGGTGCCGCCTTTGACGGTGGCGTCGTTGCAGACGATCATGCAATCGACCCCGCTAACGCGACCAATGCCGGCAATGACCCCGGCGCTGGGGGCGCTGTCGCTGCCGTCGCGGTCCGGGTACAAGCCCAGCGCGGCCAATGGCGACAGCTCCAGAAACGGCGTGCCGGGGTCGAGCAGCATCTGCACGCGGTCGCGCGGCAGCAACTTGCCGCGCCCGGTGTGCTTGGCGCGGGCGGCGTCGCCGCCCCCCAGCGAAGCCTTGGCGATCTGGGCGTTGAGGTCATCGACCAGGCCGCGCATGGCGGCGGCGTTGGCCAGGAAGTCCGCAGAGCGGGCGTTGAGTTTGGTGTCAAGAATGGGCATACAACTTCTTTCAGGCGGTTTTGTCTTCTTGCAGTCCCAGCTGCAGTTTCATTTCTTCTCGGATTTTGAACTTCTGGATCTTGCCGGTCACGGTCATCGGGAACGCACTGACGAAGCGGATGTGGCGCGGCACCTTGTAGTGCGCAATCTGCCCTTTGCAGAAGGCCTTGATATCGTCTTCGGTGAGGGTCTGACCCTGCTTCAGGATGATCCAGGCGCACAGTTCTTCGCCGTATTTGGCGTCTGGAATGCCGACCACCTGCACGTCCTGAATCTGGGGGTGGCGGTAGAGAAATTCCTCGATCTCGCGCGGGTAGATGTTTTCACCGCCACGGATCACCATGTCCTTGATGCGGCCGACGATGTTGACGTAGCCCTCGGCGTCCATCGTCGCCAGGTCGCCGGTGTGCATCCAGCCGGCGATGAACATGGTCGGCACGCCGTGCAGCCCGGTGCATTGCTCGTCCTGCACGGTTTGCAGCACGCTCAAGGCATCAAAGCCGTCGTTCGGGTAAACAATGGTGGCGCCGTGCGTGAGGCAGGCCAGGTTGCCCAGCACCATGCCAAAGCAGTGGTACAGCGGCACAGGAATGCACAAGCGGTCCTTGGGCGTCAGCTTCATGGCTTCGCCAATGAAAAAACCGTTGTTCAGAATGTTGCGGTGCGTCAGCGTGGCGCCTTTCGGGAAGCCGGTGGTGCCGCTGGTGAACTGGATGTTGATCGGGTCGGTGGCGTGTAGCAGTTTGGCCGTGGCTGCAAGGCGCGGGTCCGCGGCATTACCGGTTGCCAGTAGCGCCGAGAAGCGCAGCAGACCCGGCAACTCATCGCCCTGCCCCGGCTCGTCAATCCAGACCACGCTGCGCAGATGTGGCAGGCGGACCGACTGCAACGCGCCCGGCTGCGCCGTGCTCAGTTCCGGCGCCAGTTCGCGCAACATGCCGACATAGTCGCTGGTCTTGAAGCGGGCCATGGTCACCAAGGCCTTGCACGCCACCTTGTTGAGCGCATAGTCCAGCTCGGCGACCCGATACGCCGGGTTGATGTTGACCAGTATCAGGCCGACCTTGGCGGTGGCCAGCTGCATCAGCAGCCATTGCGCGTTGTTGTGCGACCAGATGCCGACCCGGTCGCCCGGCGCCAGCCCGAGCCCCAGCAAGGCACTGGCCAGCTGGTTGCTGGCGGCCTGCAACTCGCGGTAGGTGTAGCGCACCCGCTGGTGGGCGCTGACCAGGGCCTCATGTTCCGGCTGGCGGACCACCATGGCATCAAAGAAGTCGCCCAGTGTTTGTTCGATCAAGGGTACGTCGGTGGCGCCACGGGACAAACTGCGCGTCAAGAGTGGCGCGGTCAGGGTGTTTACAGATGCTGCTGTCATGTTTATTTCCTTGTAGGGCACGGACCCCAGAAACCATCTCAAATGGAAGCATAGAGGCTTACGCCTCTTTGCGCCGGCCACATAGGTTGCAAATCGTGCCACATGGCCACATACTCCAACCCATGTCTTTTTACGCACCCCCGGCGCCTTTCGTGGCGGCTCCTCTCACGCCTGGACCGGCGGTCACGCCGATTGCTTTTGTGCATGCGATTGTGCAAGCCTACACCCAGCGCAACCAAAACCCGGCCGCAGCGCTGGCGCTGGCACAAATTGCGCCAACCGCGTTGACCGATCCGGCCGCCCGCATCACCGCCGCACAAATGGAGCGCATCTCCGGCGCCGCCATGCTGGAACTGGACGACGAAGCCTTAGGCTGGTTCAGCCGCCGCCTGCCTTGGGGCAGCTACGGCATGCTGGCCCGCGCCTCCCTCAGCGCACCGACGCTGGACGTGGCGCTCAAGCGCTGGTGCCGGCATCACGGCCTGCTGACGGACGACATTACGCTGAATTTGACGGTGGCCGGGGAGGTGGCAACGCTGACCATCACCGAGCACCGGGATCTGGGCGCGCTGCGCGAGTTCTGTCTGGTCTCGGTGCTGTGCAATATCCACGGCCTGGCCTGCTGGCTGGTCGACTCGCGCATCCCGCTACAAAGCGCGCAGTTCCCGTTTGCCGCACCAGCGCACCATGACGTGTATGGCGTGCTGTTTTCCGGCCCGACGGCATTCGACACCGCGCCGGCCGGCATCCGTTTCGACGCCCGCTACCTGGCGCTGCCACTGCGCCGGGACGAGCCCGCCCTGCAACAGATGCTGAAACGCGCCCTGCCGCTGACCGTGCTGCAATACCGGCGCGACCGCCTGCTGGTGCAGCGCGTGCGCCAAGCGCTGGTCTCCCATCCCACGCTGACCCACAGCGCTGAGGCCCTGGCCGCCCTGCTGCACGTCTCGCCACGCACCCTGCACCGGCAACTCAAAGACGAAGGCGCCTCGCTGCAGGCGCTCAAAGATGACGTGCGCAAGAACCGGGCGCTGGAGTTGCTGTTGCGCACCGCGCGCCCGATCAAGCAGGTAGCCGAAGCGGCAGGTTTCCAGAACGAAAAGAGCTTTATCCGCGCCTTTCGCGGCTGGACCGGCGAATCACCGGCGGAGTTCCGACGCGCCGGCGCACCCCTGGTGTGATTTGCGGATTTAGTGGGTTTTAAGGGTTTCTCGGCCTAACACAAAACACTCGACCGACACTCCACAATTATTGTGGATAACTTTGTGCACCAGCCCCGGAACAACCCCGCCAAAGCGAGGCCCGGCGCGGGCTGTACTGCGATGCCTGCCAAACAGGCAGCCCAAAATAGCACGAAATTTAAATCAAATAAATTTGATTCCACAGCTTCTGTGGATAACTATGTGCATCAGCCTAGGGAAAACCCTTCAAAGCCTTATTCGGCAAGGGCTGCAACACGATGCCTAGCAAATAGGCAGACCGTATAAGTCGTGAATTCCAGGCCAAAGATATGAAAACCCATACCAGAAAGATCGTCCCAAAGACCTCTAAACCCAAAGACCGGCCACAAATTTTGCAAAATAAATAATCAACCGGAGCCCCACCGCGGGCGGCGTCGCAAGCCTGATTTCTCATGCACAATTTTTGTGGATAACTTTGTGTACCAGCCCCGGAACAACCCCGGCAAAGCCAGACCGGGCGCGGGCTGCAGCGTGATGCCTGCCAAACAGGCAGGAGCTTGGGCCACGCTCTTTTCGCATGTCGCGCAAGACAGCGTTGGTGATCGGTTCACGGTCTACCAGCACGCCGTCGCCGTCAAATTACGGGCGCTTCAAATTTAATAGCTACTCCTGCATAGCGGACGGGGGCTAGAGGCTTATTTTATTGATAACTGCAGGCACTCAGGCCTTGGGTTGGCGCCGTGCTTTTTGCGCGTCCAGCGTTTCGGTCGGGGCGCCCTGCTTGACCCAGGCGGCGTAACCACCGTCGATATGGGCCACGTTGGTCATGCCCATGTCCTGCAGCGCCTTGGCGGCCAGCGCGCTGCGCCAGCCGGCACCGCAGAACAGGATGAACTCTTTGGACTCATCGGCAAACAGCGGCTTGTGATAGGGCGAGCCGGGGTCGACCCAAAACTCCAGCATGCCGCGCGGCGCCGGGTAGGCACCAACCACCGTGCCGTCGCGCTCGAGTTCGCGCGGGTCGCGGATATCGACGATCTGGGTGTGGCCATCGTTCATGCGGGCCTGCACCTCGGCCACCGAATAGGTGGTGACCTGGGCCATGGCTTCGGCCACGAGTTGTTGACAGCTTTTGGTAATGGGCATGAACGTCTCCTTGGGATTAATCGAATTAACAGGTCTGCGAGCCGGATGTCACGCCGCCGACGACGACGACGACGGTGCGGGGGCCACCGCGACCTGGTTGCGCCCGCCCTGCTTGGCCAGGTAAAGCCCGGCGTCGGCCCGGCTGATGGTCTGCTCGGTCGGCTCCGCGCCGCTGAACTGGCTCACCCCAATGCTGACGGTCAGCGCAAGGGCGTGGCCGTCGACTTCGAGCTTGCCCTCGGCAATGCGCTGGCGAATTTTTTCCGCAATCAGCTGCGCCTCCTCCAGGCCGCAGTTGTTGAGCACCACCAGAAATTCTTCGCCGCCCCAGCGCACCGCAATGTCGGACTTGCGCAAGCCCTGCTGAAGTTGCGCCGCCACATGGCACAGCGCCCGGTCGCCCGTCGCATGACCATGCTGGTCGTTGACGTGCTTGAAATGATCCAGGTCCAGCAGCAACATCGACACCGGCCGCGCTTGGCGCTCGTACTCGGCCAGCACCTTGTCCATCAGGATGGTGAAGGCCTGCCGGTTCAGCATGCCGGTGAGCTTGTCGGTGGACGCCATTTGCTCAATGCGGCGCTGGTAACGCGTCAGCGACACGTTCATCAGCATCACCACCACCAGGGTGACGAACAGGCAGATCGCGAGGTTGATATAGAGCGTCTTGCGCACTTCGACCAGGGCCTCAGACTCATCTTTTTCGACAAACAGGTACCAGTTGAGCTCCGGGATGTAATGCACATTGAGCAGGTAGGTGACGCCATCGGCCTCGTACTGGTAGCCGCCGTTTTTGTCGCGCAGGATGCCGTCAATGATGTCGCGCAGGCCGGGCCGGGCGTGCAGGTCCGGCTGCTGCTGCAGGTTTTTTTGCCCCCCCAACACGACCTGGCCCTTGGTGTCGACGAAATAAATCGAGCGCTGGTAGCGCTGCTGGTAATCCTTGATGCGGCGGTGCATGGCATCGATCGTGAGGCCGATGCCGGTGGCGCCCAGGTACTGCCCGGCAAAGTCAAACACCCGGTAGTTGATGAAGATCGTCATGGCGTCTTTGTTGGCCAGGTCCAGGTCGACATTGATTTCGTAAGCGTCCTTCAGCTCGCGCACCCGGTAGTACCAGGCATCGCGCGGCTCGCTGGCCGACACTTTCTTCAGGACACCGCTGCCGGTGTAGTAGTTGGCACTGCGCTCGGAGACAAAGAAGCTGCTGAAGGCGCCATACCGCATCTTGATTTCCTGCAGGTAGCGGTTCATCTCGTCCACATTGCGCTCACCCTGGAGCACCCAGTCGCGCAGGAAAGTGTCGTGCGCCATGGTGGAGGAAATCACCACCGGCTGCACCAGATCCTTCTGCAACTCGACGTAGATATTGCTGGAAGTCAGCGGCAGCTCCTGCCCGATGATGGCCTGGCGGATGACGTTTTTGGAAACGAAGTAGCTGCCCAGGGTGGTGGCAAAAAAGCCCGCCGCCAGCAGCAGGCTGAGCAAGGCCAGCAGTCGCCGGCCGTCAAAAATACGATGAACGGAAACCATGAGGGGGTGTGACTCGTTTTTTTTTAGGGGACAGCAATAACCTTGCTGGCGGTATTGTTACACGCCCCCTGCTCAGGCCAAGACAGCGCCGGCGCCCAGCGCGGCGACTGTCCCGCCACCGCTCAGGCCAGCGAACGCTGGATGATGATTTTCTGCACGTCGGAGGTGCCTTCATAAATCTGGCACACGCGAACGTCGCGGTAGATGCGCTCGACCGGGAAGTCGCTCACATAGCCGTAGCCGCCGAGCGTCTGGATGGCGATGCTGCAGACTTTCTCCGCCATTTCGCTGGCGAACAACTTGGCCATGGCGGCTTCTTTCAGGCACGGGCGACCGGCGTCGCGCAGGGCGGCAGCGTGCCAGATCAGCTGGCGCGCCGCTTCGATTTGCGTCGCGCAGTCGGCCAGGCGGAAACCGACCGCCTGGTGGTTGAAGATGGCGGTGCCAAAGCTTTGCCGGTCCTTGGAATAGGCCAGCGCCACCTCAAACGCGCTGCGCGCCATGCCGACACTTTGCGCGGCAATGCCGATGCGGCCGCCCTCCAACGCACCGAGGGCGATCTTGTAGCCTTCGCCCTCAGCCCCAATCAGGTTTTCCACCGGAATGCGGCAGTCGTCAAAATTGATCTGCGCCGTGTCGCTTGAGTGCTGGCCGAGCTTGTCTTCCAGTCGCGCCACCACGTAGCCGGGGGCACTGGTCGGCACCAGGAAGGCGCTCATGCCTTTTTTGCCGGCGCCCTTGTCGGTGACGGCAATGACGATGGCGACATCGCCGTTTTTGCCGCTGGTGATGAACTGCTTGACGCCGTTGATGACGTACTCGTCGCCCGCTTTCACCGCGGTGGTGCGCAGGCTGGAGGCGTCGGAGCCGACATGCGGCTCGGTCAGGCAAAAAGCGCCCAGCATCTGGCCTTGTGCCAGCGGGGTCAGCCACTGCTTCTTTTGCGCGGCATTGCCGTAGCGCATCAGGATAGCGTTGACCGGGCAATTGGTGACGCTGATGGCGGTGCTGGTGCCGCCGTCACCGGCGGCGATTTCTTCCAGCACCAGCGCCACCGTCAGGTAGTCCATATTGGCGCCGCCAAATTCTTCCGGCACGCAAATGCCGTAGGCGCCCAGCGCGGCCAAGCCCTTGTGCGCTTCCTTGGGAAAGGTGTGCTCCTTGTCCCACTTGGCGGCGTGCGGCCACAGTTCGGCTTGGGCAAAGTCGCGCACCGCGTCGCGGATCATTTCCTGGTCTTGGGTTAACAACATGGTTCAGACACTCCAACATTCTTCAAATTTATAAAAAAGGGGGCGCTAGCCCCCGTCCGTCCTACGCAGATAGCTATTTAATTTATAGCATTTCCAGCGCCACGGCCGTGCCTTCGCCGCCACCGATGCACAAGGTAGCCACGCCTTTTTTCAGGCCACGCGCTTGCAGCGCGTACATCAGGGTGACCATGATGCGGGCGCCGCTGCAGCCAATCGGGTGGCCCAGCGCGCAGGCGCCGCCATTGACGTTGACGATGTCGTGGCTCAGTTTCAGGTCATGCATCAGTGCCATCGGCACCACGGCAAACGCTTCGTTGACTTCCCACAGGTCCACGTCACCGACGCTCCAGCCGGCCTTGGCCAGCACCTTGTTCACCGCGCCAATCGGGGCGGTGGCGAACCAGTTGGGTTCTTGCGCGTGCACGGCGTGGCTGACGATGCGCGCCAGCGGCGTGAGGCCCATCTTGGCCGCGGTCGAGGCCCGCATCATCACCAGCGCGGCGGCGCCGTCGCTGATGCTGGAACTGCTGGCGGCGGTGATGGTGCCGTCTTTCTTGAACGCCGGTTTCAGCGTCGGGATTTTTTCCAGCTTGACTTTGCCGGGGGCTTCGTCGGTCGAGATCACGGTATCCCCGGCGCGGCCCTTGACCGTCACCGGCGTGATTTCGGCGGCAAACGCGCCCGACTTGGTCGCGGCCTGCGCCCGCTGCACGCTGGTGATGGCGAACTGGTCTTGCTGTTCGCGGGTGAAGCCGTACTTGGCGGCGCAGTCTTCGCCAAAGGTGCCCATGGAGCGGCCGGCCTCGTACGCGTCTTCCAGGCCATCGAGCATCATGTGGTCCATCACGCGGTCGTGGCCGATGCGGTAACCGCCACGGGCTTTTTGCAACAGGTAAGGTGCGTTGGTCATGCTTTCCATGCCGCCGGCCACCACCACATCGGCGCTGCCGGCCAGCAGCATGTCGTGGCCGAACATGGCCGCGCGCATGCCGGAGCCGCACATCTTGGACAGCGTCACCGCCCCGGCGCTGATCGGCAAGCCGCCTTTGAAGGCCGCCTGGCGCGCTGGCGCCTGGCCCTGGCCGGCCATCAGGCAGTTGCCAAACAGCACTTCATCGACCAGCTCGACGGACACCCCCGCGCGCGCCACCGCCGACTTGATGGCAACGCCACCCAGGTCATGCGCGGCCAGCGAAGAAAACTCGCCCTGGAAGCTCCCCATGGGGGTGCGGGCGGCTCCGACAATAACGACAGGGTCAGCGATGGAGTCAGTCATTTTTAGTCCTTTCAATGAAAATCAGGTGGAGCGCAGGCAGCGCCTGCGTGAGTAGCTATCAAATAAAGAGCGAATCTCAAATCGAGGCCGGCAGTGGCGCGTCCGGATGAGCGACGTGGAAGCGCTTGTCCTGCTCATAGGGAAACACGTCGTACACATAGCCTTGCTGGATACGCTCCTTGTGGCTTTGCCAAAAGGCGGCATCCAGCAAGTCGGCGTGGTGCTTCATGAACACTTCGCGCACCGCCGGGTTACCGAGCAGGAACGGGGCAAAGGTCTCGGGAAACACGTCTTTGGGGCCGACGCTGTACCAGATTTCGCCCGACATTTCTTCTTCTTCGTTGCGCGGCTGGGGCACGCGGCGGAAGTTGCAGTCGGTGATGTACTCGATCTCGTCGTAGTCATAAAACACCACCTTGCCATTGCGGGTGATGCCAAAGTTCTTCCACAGCATGTCACCGGGGAAAATGTTGGCCGCCACCAAGTCCTTGATGGCGTTGCCGTACTCGATGACGCCGCGCTCAATCTGCTCATGCGCCCGGGCCGCGGCGCCCTCGGCCGGATTCGGCTCCGCACCGCCGGCGTCGAAGGCTTCCTGCAGGTAGATGTTGAGCGGAATCATGCGCCGCTCAATATAGACGTGCTTGATGATGACTTCAAGGCGGCCATCGCCATCGCGGTCCACAATTTCCAGCTGACTCGGGGCAAACTGTTCGATCTCGGCAATCAGTTCGTCGTTGAAGCGGTCGCGTGGAAAGCCGACCTCGCTGTACTCCAGCGTGTCGGCCATGCGGCCGACGCGGTCATGCTGCTTGACCAGCAGGTACTTGCCCTTGATCTGCTCGCGCGTGGTGTCCTTCTGCGGCGGATAGTAGTCCTTGATGACCTTGAACACGTAGGGAAAAGACGGCAAGTCAAACACCAGCATCACCATGCCCTTGATGCCGGGTGCGATGCGGAACTGGTCGCTGGAGTGGCTCAGGTGGTGCAGAAAGTCGCGGTAAAACAGCGTCTTGCCCTGCTTGGCCAGGCCCAGCGCGTTGTAGATTTCGTTGCGCGGCTTGCGCGGCATCATGCTGCGCAGAAACAGCACATAGGCCGAGGGAATCTCCATGTCGACCATGAAGTAGGCGCGGGCGAAGCTGAACAGCATCAGCAGGTCATCCTCGCCAAACAGGGCGGCGTCAATCGCCACCTGGCCCTCTTTGTTCGGCAGCACCGGCAGCGCAAACGGAAATTCGTTGAAACCGTTGATCAGCTTGCCCACGATGTAGGCGCCCTTGTTGCGAAAGAACAGGCTGGTCAGCACCTGGATCTGAAAGTTGGCGCGCAGCTTGGCGTCACCCAGCCGCTCGACCATGGCCTCTTGCACCAGGGCGGCGTCGCGCGCCAGGTCGACGAAGGGGTTGCGCAGGTCGAAGTCGTTCACCATCTGCACCAGCACCGCGGTCATGGTGTCGCGCGTCGGGTAATAGCAGCGGTAGGTGGGGCGCGCTTCGGACTCGCCGTTTTCAATGTACTCGGTGCTGACCGCCGGGCGCACAAAGATGAAGTCGTTCTGGAAATAGCTGCGATGCAGGATTTTGGTGGTGACCGAATTGAAGAAGGTCTCCGCCAGCTCCGGCTGGTGGTGGTTCACCAGCAGGCCGATGTAATGCAGCTTGATCTGCTGCCAGATGTCCATCGGCTGCTCACCGGCCTTGAATTCGTGTTCCAGCCGGTTCGAGCATTCGCGCACCCGCAGGTCGTAAAACTCGATCCGCTCCCGTTGTGCCCGCTGCTGGCCATGCCAGTCCGCGGTCTCGAACCGGTGCTTGGCGCGCGCCGACTCGGTGCGGAACAGCTGATAGTGGCGGTTAAAGCCATCCATCATGGCTTTGGCGATGTCGTAGGCGAGCGAGGAGTCAAGACGGGTGGGGAACATGATTGCTCTTTTTTTAATAGCTGCTTGCGCAATACCGACGGGGGCCAGAGGTCAATTTCATGAATAATTTACAGCGGGCGGCTGGTCGACGCGACGCGGGCGACCGCGGCCCGGTAACGCGGCTCCAGATCATCGGCGCAGGTCACCGTCATGTGCAGGTCATTGAGCAGGCCGTCATGCACGCCATAGACCCAGCTGTGCAAGGTGACCTTCTGGCCGCGCTGCCAGGCGTCTTGCATCACCGTGGTTTGCGCCACGTTAATGACCTGCTCGATGGCATTCAGTTCCACCAGCGCGTCGTAGCGGCAAGGCTCCGGCAGCGCGTCGAGCAAGCCCCGGTGCATGTCGCGCACATCCTGAATGTGGCGCAGCCAGTTGTCCGCCAGCCCGATGCGCACACCTTCCAGCGCCGCCTGCACACCGGAACAGCCGTAGTGGCCGACCACCATGATGTGCTCCACCTTCAGGCGCTCCACCGCAAACTGGATGGTGGACAGGGCGTTCAGGTCGGAATGCACCACCACATTGGCCACATTGCGGTGCACAAACACCTCACCCGGCTCGAGACCGGTGATCTGGTTCGCCGGCACCCGGCTGTCGGAGCAGCCGATCCACATGTATTTGGGGTTTTGCTGGCTTTTCAGGTTGCGGAAAAAGCCAGGGCGCTCGCTCTCCATTCTCGCGGCCCAGGCACGGTTGTGATCGAAGAGGTTTTTTAAGGATGTAGTCATGAGTCGATGTTAAACAATGGGCGAGGCTACTTTCAGCGCTCAAGGGATTGGGGGGCGATGGCAGATTGCTTTTTCAACGAAACGCGCACATTCCAGTCCAATAAGCCAAAACGTGCGCGCTCCTGTTGATCGTCCAAGGCATTGAATTGGCAATTGGCCGCTGGTTTTTGTGCCGATGAGCAAACAAAAGAGCTTTTGTTTCCCAGTTGCCAAATGCCTTGGTCATTGCGCGCTTCGCCCGTGAAAAACATGGCCCGTGGCGCATTAACGGGGTCATCCGGGCTGACATTGCTGCGCAAGAGGTCGCGCCCGGCATTGATGTACTGACCGTCGATGCCGGCTAGCGGAAACAAGGTGCTGAACATGTCGCGGTGGCTGGCCGGCAGCGCCCGTTGCGGGCCGCAGGACGCGCCCGCGCCCCAGATGACAAAGGGCACCTGGCGCACCAGGTAGCGGCGCTGGGGTTCGGCGTAGACGCCGAAGGAACGCACGTTGTGGTCGCCCGTGGCGGCGATGATGGTGCGATCTTTTTGCGGCCCTTTTTGCACGTCTTGCACAAAGCCGCCCAGCAGATCGGCCGCATAGTGATAAGAGTCCAGATTCATTTGCAAGAACTCCGAGCTGGTTTCGCCGCGCCACAGGCTCATGTCGCGGGGCACCCGCTGGTAGTCACGGGGCAAGTCATACGGCGGGTGGTTGGTGGAAGTCAGCACAAACACAAAAATCGGCTTGTCCACCGGCTGGGCCGCCAAACGCTTGCTCAGGTACTTGAACACATAGGTATCCCACACCCCCCAAAGGCCCAATTCCGCATCGGGATAGGCTTCCTTGAGGGTGTTGGCATCCACGACCTCATCGAAGCCCTGGACTTTTAAAACCCGATTCAGGTCCCGCCAGCCCGAACGGACCGACGAGACAAAGAGTGTTTTATAGCCGGCTTGTCGTGCCACTTGCGCAATCGCCCAGGGAATGGGTTTGCGCCCCACGTCGCCCAGTGTCAAAGGCGTGATGGGCGTCGAAAACAAAATCGCCTCCAGCGAGGGATGCGTGCCGCCGTGTGCCGAGTCAAAATTGCTGAAATGGCAGGCGGTGTCCAGGGTCGGGGCCAGTCGCCCCAACACATCGAATTTGGGTCCCTGGTAGAGCATCGGCTCGGCACTCCAGGATTCCATCAAAAAGAACACCAGGTTTTTCTTCGGCGTTCCCGCCGGCAACGCCGCGTGGGCCGACAAGGCGGCCTTGACCTCGGCTTCATTGTGGTGCGGCAGCCCCAGCACCTCGGCGGCGGCCATGGGCGAGTCAAATCCCATGGTGCGCAAACCGGCCAACGGATTCTGTAAATTTTGGGATAGACCTCGACTGTCCCATGCGTACTTCAGGGCGATGACACCATTGGGCACCATGTCGTTCAGAAACTGGGAGGTCGTGACCGTAATGTGCTGCCGCTGCAAAGCCATTTCGCGCAGCGTGCCCTTGCCCGCAAAAATCAGGGCGAAGAAAGCAATCACCACGCAACTAAGCTTGAGCGCGACATGACGCGTCTGCAAAATAGTGTCCGGGTTCAGCCGCTTCAGCAGTCCATGCTGGAGGGTCACGGTGGCAGCGCTCAGGAGCAGCCCCAACAGCAGCGTAAAAATCACCGGAAAATCGTGCCAGATGGTGTGCAGCACGGCCGAAGTGTCATCCTCCATCAAACCAAACACCAACGAATCGATGGGGGTTTTGTAAAAGCCGAAGTAATGCAGATTGACCAGCGACAGCATGACGTACAAAAACACCACCGTCGCGCCGATGCGAACATTCACCCGGCCAGACACCCAAGGCAAGACCAGCAGCAACAAAACCCCGGCAATGGCGCTGACTTTCAGGTCAAAGCGCAGGCCCTGAAAAGCCATCATCGCCACGTCGGACGCCGGCACATTGAACCCCGCCGGCCAAAAATAGGCCAACTGTCCGAGCCGGACCAGCGACAAGGCCAGCACCAGCGGCACAATCAACAGCCAGGCACGCCAGATGCCACGCAACAAAGCACTCACACCCCGGCTGAAGAAAGAAATCATGTCAGCAAGTCTCGGCAAACAGCTCGCGCCCAATCAGCATACGGCGGATTTCGCTGGTGCCTGCACCGATTTCATACAACTTGGCATCGCGCCACAGGCGACCCAGCGGGTAGTCGTTGATGTAGCCGTTGCCACCAAAAATCTGCACCCCGTCGCCCGCCATTTTGGTGGCCTGCTCGGCGCACCACAGAATGACCGAGGCGCAGTCTTTGCGCACCTGGCGCACATGCTCGACGCCCAGCAGGTCCAGGTTCTTGGCCACGGTGTAGGCAAAGGAACGCCCGGCTTGCAGCACGGTGTACATATCGGCCACTTTGCCCTGAATCAGCTGGAACTCGCCGATGCTCTGGCCAAACTGCTTGCGGTCGTGGATGTAAGGCAGCACGCTGTCCATCACCGACTGCATGATGCCGAGCGGGCCACCGGTCAGGACGGCGCGCTCGTAATCCAAGCCGCTCATCAGCACCTTGGCGCCGCTGTTGAGGCCGCCCAGAATGTTCTGCGCCGGCACTTCAACATTGTTGAACACCAGCTCGCCGGTGTGGCTGCCGCGCATGCCGAGCTTGTCGAGCTTTTGCGCGCACGAGAAGCCTTTCATGCCTTTTTCGATCAGAAAGGCGGTGACGCCGCGGGCGCCCAGCTCGGGTTCGGTCTTGGCGTAAACCACCAGCGTGTCAGCGTCCGGGCCGTTGGTGATCCACATCTTGGTGCCGTTCAGGACGTAGTAGCCGCCCTTGTCTTCGGCCTTCAGCTTCATGCTGATGACGTCGCTGCCAGCCCCAGGCTCGCTCATGGCCAAAGCACCAACGTGCTCGCCGGACACCAGCTTGGGCAGGTATTTGCTGCGCTGCTCATCGGTGCCGTTGCGCTTGATCTGATTCACGCACAGGTTGCTGTGCGCACCGTAGCTCAGGCCGACCGAGGCGGAGGCGCGCGAGATTTCTTCCATCGCAATCATGTGCGCCAGGTAGCCCATGTTGGCACCGCCAAACTCTTCACTCACGGTGATGCCGAGCACGCCGAGGTCGCCCATCTTGCGCCACAGGTCCATCGGAAACTGGTCGTTCTTGTCAATCTCGGCGGCGCGCGGCGCAATCTCGGCTTGCGCAAATTCGCGCACGGCGTCGCGCAAAGCGTCAATGTCTTCACCGAGTTGAAAGTTGAGTCCTGGCATGTTCATGATTGCTCCTTTTATATTAATTAACTGGCTAGCTTGGGTTTCAATAACTTTGAGGGACGGCCATCAGCGTTTGCTGCATCACGGCACAGGCACTCTCGCGGCCCTCGGCGTCTATGTGAATGACCTCGGCGGTGGTCACGATCAGGCGGCGTCCGGCCTTGACGACATGCCCGGTGGCGCGCAGTTCCCCGCCTTGAAAGGCGGCCAGGAAGTTGATCTTGTACTCGACGCTGGTGACTTCCATGCCGTCCGGCGCCAGCGTCAGCCCGGCATAACCGCCGGCAATATCGGCGATGGCGCCGATCGCGCCGCCGTGAAAACCGGCCTGCTGCTGCGTCACTTTGTCCGAGTAAGGCAGCGCGATCACGCACAGCCCCGACGCCACCCGCACCACGCGGGCGCCCAGATGCTGCATCAAACCCTGCCGGTCAAAGCTGCTTTGCACCCGCGCCAACCTACTTGCATCGGTCATGATTTTCCTTTGACAACACTGTTTTTTGATTCGCTTTTAGCGTCATTGGGCGTGAGGCCCTTTGCCAACAAGGCCTTCGCTTCGCGCTGATGGACCTTGAGTTCATCCAGGTTGTCCTGCAGGTCCGCCATTTGCGCTTCCAGCTGTTTTTGGTGCGCGGCAATCACCACCAGAAATTTCTGCAACTGCGGCCCGGTGTCGCGCGGGCTGTCGTACATGTCAATGATTTCCTTGGCCTCGGTCAGACTCAAGCCCAGGCGCTTGGCCCGCAGCGTCAGCTTCAGGCGGGTGCGGTCGCGCCCGCTGTAAACCCGGGTGCGCCCGCCCGGATCGGAACGTTCCGGCTGCAGCAGACCCATGTCTTCATAGAAGCGAATGGCCCGGGTGGTCAGGTCAAACTCTTTCGCCAAATCGCTGATGCTGAAGGTGATAGCCATAGGTGGTGGTCGACAACGGTGACGGCGCCAGAGGCTACCCCCACCTACAATGTCAAGATTGATTGACGTTTACGTAAACGTCAATTATGGAGCAAATCAGGAGCCGCCTTTGAACCACGCCGTCAACGAACTCGAAAAACAGCTGCATTATCCCTTGGGCGATACCCTGCCCGCCTCCGGCGCCGCCGTGACGGTGGCGCCCGGGGTGAAGTGGCTGCGCATGCCTTTGCCGTTTGCGCTGAACCACATCAACCTCTGGTTGTTGCGCGATGAAATCGACGGCCAACCGGGCTGGAGCGTGGTCGACTGCGGCGTGAGCACGGACGAAGTCAAAACGCACTGGGAGCAGATTTTTGCCACCGAACTCGACGGCCTGCCGATCCTGCGCGTCATCGTCACCCACATGCACCCGGACCACATCGGGCTGGCGCACTGGTTGTGTGAACGCTGGAATGCGCGCTTGTGGATCAGCGCCACGGATTACGGCCTGGCGCGCCTCAGCGTCGACGGCTCGACCGGTTTCGGCGGTGACTCGGCGGCGGCATTTTTCGCCTCGCACGGGCTGACCGACCCGGCCTCGGTGGCCAAAATACAGCGACGCTCCAACTACTATGCCTCGCTGGTGCCCGCAGTGCCGCCGCAATACCGGCGTCTGGCGGACGGCGACACGCTCAGCATTGGCGGGCGCCAGTGGCGCTGCATCAGCGGCTACGGCCATGCACCGGAACACATCGCCTTGTGCTGCCAGGAAAGCAAGGTCTTGATCGGTGGCGACATGATGCTGCCCCGCATTTCCACCAACGTCAGCGTGTACGACATGGAGCCGGAAGCGAACTCGCTCAAGCTGTTCCTGGACTCCATCGACAAATTCTGCACCCTCGATGCCCAGACGCTCACCCTGCCCTCGCACGGCAAGCCGTTCACCGGCCTGCACCAACGCATTCAGCAATTGCACGACCACCACCGCGACCGTCTGGCCGAGGTGCTGCAGGCCTGCACCGCCCAGCCCGGCAGTGCGGCCGAGATGCTGCCGGTGCTGTTCAAGCGGGTGCTGGACCTGCACCAGACCACCTTTGCCATGGGCGAGTCGATCGCTCACCTGCACAAACTGTGGTTTGAGGGCCGCTTGCAGCGCAGCCTCGGCGAGGACGGCGTGTACCGCTTTCAGGCCAGTCCGGCCTAGAAGTGGTATTCCGCGCGGACCATCGGGGTCCGGGCAGTGGCACCTTGGCCGGCCGCACCGGCGGTGTCGTTGCCGAACTTGTTTTTCCAGTATTGGTACTCAAAGCCCAGCTTGAAGGTGTTCTTGCTGGCGCCGACGGCGGCACTCAGGTCGTACATCACCTGCATGTCGATGTTGGTTTCGGCGGCGGTGTCGGCCCCAAATTCATTTTTGCCCTTGGCGGCAATGAAGTTGGCAAAGCCTTCAAAGGACAACGGCACGGTGCCGATGCTGAACGGAATCCCCCAGGCCAGATTGATCATCGGATGGGTGTCGTAGGTGTAGCGGTTGGTCGAGATGCCGGTGTAGCCGTTAAAGGGCGCATTGCTTTCCCACAGCGCCAGCAGGCTGACGTTGAGGAAGCCGGGCACATCCAGCATCAAGGTCGGGCCCGCCACCAGCATGCGTTTCTTGGAGTTGTAGCCCGCGTCGCTCTTGGTGTTGACGTCAAAGCCGGCGGTGACGCCGACACCGCGCACCGGGCCAAACTTGAACGACTTGCCGCTGACCTTTCCCAGATCCAGCGTGTGGCGGTAGACCACATACACCTCCTGCGCGCCGCTGCTGGCGCCGACGGCGGACGGGTCTTTCTCGTCGGAGAGGAGCACGTCGGCATTGAAAAAGTTGATGCCGTACTTGTAGCCGCTGACATGACTGAGATTGAGGATGTTTTTGCGGATGGCGTTGTTGTTGAACGGTTCGGCAAAATCGGTGCCGTAGCGGTAGCCGATGGCGGTATCGCTCCAGTCGGCGGCCTGGGCCGTGAGGCCACAGACCGCCATGGCGGTGAAAACAGCGGCACGTTTGAAAGTTTGATGCGTCATGGCAGGTCCTGGGTTGAATTGGTGCATTTATTGACTCCAGTCAAACCAGAGCAAGTAGCGCGCCAGCGGCAGCGCCCACCCGTTCATGGGCACGCGTTCCCTCCGTAAAACAATTTTTCAAGCGCCAGACGCCGGACCAATGCGGCCGCACGCCGGCGGCTTCCGCACCATGCTGGGGATGCGACGCCGTGGGTCGCCGCCGGCCGGGCAGACTGGCCGCCTGGGGTTGCCGCGTCCGCTAGTCCCAGCGTGGCGTCGCCTCGTCCTTCAGTTGGCCGCGCAGCGTGGCGTAGTCGGGCACGACCGCGCGCACCGTGGCCCAGAAACGCGGGCTGTGGTCCATCACGCGCAAGTGGCTGAGTTCATGCACCACGACATAGTCGAGGATGGGCGGCCGGAAATGAATCAGGCGCCAGTTGAGCCGGATGGAGCCGTCAATCCGGGCGCTGCCCCAGCGCGTCGCCGCGTTGCTGAGGGCCAATTTGCGCCATTGCACCTGCAACTGCGGCGCAAAGTGGTCCAGCCGCTCGATGAAGACCTGCCTGGCCTGGTGCATCAGCCAGGCCTGCACGGCATCCCGGATCTGCGCCGGCGTCGCGCTGTGCGGCAGCGCCAGCTGCAGGGTCTGGGCGGCGCTATCGGCCACCGGGCTGAGCACCGCCTCGGCGACACCCCGCGGCGCGTAGCCGCGGCGCTTTTTCAAGGCCGCGTCTGCGGCCGAAGGCGGCGTCAGCACCACCATCAGCGACGCCCCCAAAAAAGGAATCCGCGTGCCATCGCGCCACTCAATGCGCTGGGCCTGCAGCCGCGCGTGACGCGCCGTCGTCTCCCCCAACTTGCGGATGATCCAGTCGGATTTGCTCTGCAGGGCGGCATCCACCTCGTGCAGCGGCACCCACTTGGGTGCACGCACCACCAGGCCTTCCGGCCCGACCGAAAAACCAATGGTGCGGCGCTGACCGCGTTTGAATTCATACGCCACCACGGCGTTGCACAACTGCAGTTCGCGATTGGCGCGCGGATGGTGAAAGGTGGCGGCGCGGCCCAGCCCGGCTAACGGCTGCACTGGCGGGCGTGGTATTTTCGCTATTGATTCAATAGCTGGCTTCGCACTAACGACGGGGGCTAGCGGCTTATTTGACTCAAAAAGATCGCGAGTGAACTTCAACAGCGGATGCATGGTGTCCTGTTCAGGGATAGGCCTCGGGGTCAATCCGGTGCATTTCGGCCTCGATCCAGGCCTCGACCTCGCGCATCAGCTCTTTCGGCTCGCGGCCGACACTGGGAATGGCCGGGCCAATCGACACTTCCACCACGCCGGGGTACTTGATGAAGCCCTTGCGCGGCCAGCATTTGCCGGACGACACCGCAATCGGGAACACCGGGGCGCCGGTTTCTACCGCCAGCCGGGTGCCGGCGGTCTGGTAAGTGCCTTTTTCGCCGCGGGCGATGCGCGTGCCTTCGGGGAACATGATGATCCAGGTGCCTTGCGCCAGCCGCGCCTTGCCTTGCGCAATCACATGCTTCATGGCGGCGGCACGCGATTCACGGTTGATGTGGATCATGTCCAGCCGCGCCATCGACCAGCCGAAGAACGGAATGCGCAGCAGTTCGCGCTTGAACACAAAGGCCAGCGGGTGCGGCATCAGGGTCGGCAGCAACAGGGTTTCCAGCGTGGACTGGTGTTTGGACAGCAAAATCGCGGGACTGGTCGCGCCCACCGGCAGATGGTCCAGCCCGCTGACGCGCACCTGAATGCCCAGAATCACGCGACTGCCCCAAATAACCAGCCGGAACCAGTTGACGGCAAACCACCACAGCGGCGTGCGGCGCACCCACACGGAAATGACTACCAGCGTGAGGCCCCACGGAATGACGGTGAGCAGTATCCACGCCATGTGGAGGATCGATCGAATCAAGGACATTTAGGGTTATTTAGGCGTCTAGCCCCCGTTGATACTGCGCAAGCAGCTATTATTTTTATAGCAAACCAACTACTCAGACGGTGGCCGCTTCGCGCTCCAGCAGAAAGTCGACGAAGGCCGCAAGGTCGGCGTGCACCCGTGTTTGTTTGGGGAAGGTGTCGGGCAGCTGGCGGCCTCGGTACGCGGCACCCCGGCCGGTCAACACCAGGTGCGGCTCACAACCGGCGGCCAAGCCGGCCAGCACATCGCGCGCCGAGTCACCCACCATTGGCACACCGCTCAGGTCCAGGCCGTAGCGCTCGCCAATTTGCTCGAACAAGCCAGGCTCCGGCTTGCGGCAGCGACAGCCCTCGTCGGGCGCATGCGGGCAATAAAACACGGCATCCACCCGCCCGCCCACCGCCGCCAGCAACTTGTGCATCTTGGCGTGCATGGCGTTGAGGGTGGACACATCAAACAGGCCACGCCCCAGGCCGGACTGGTTGGAGGCGATCACCACATGCCAGCCGGCATGGTTGAGCCGGGCGATCGCTTCCAGCGCGCCGGGCAAGGGCGCCCATTCGTCCGGCGTTTTGACGTAATCGTCACTGTCTTCGTTGATGGTGCCGTCGCGGTCGAGGATGACAAGCTTCATGCTGTGGCCACGCTCACGACGCCAGCCGCGACAGGTCGGCCACGCGGTTCATGGCGTCGTGCAGACTTTTCAGCAGGCCCTGGCGGTTCAGGCGCAGGTCCAGTTCCTCTGCGTTGACCATCACGCCATCGAAGAAGGAGTCGACCGGGGCGCGCAGCGCGGCCAGGGTCTGCAGCGAGGCGGTGTAGTCGCCGGCCTCGAATTGTGCTTTCGCCTTGGGTGCCACCTCCTGCATCGCGGCAAACAGGGCGATTTCAGCCGGCTCCTTGAGCAGCACTTCGCTGACATGGGCATCGACGTCCTGGGCTTTTTTCAGGATGTTGCTGATGCGCTTGTTGGCGGCGGCCAGCGCGGCGGCTTCGGGTAAGGCGGCGAAGGCGCGCACGGCGGCGAGGCGCTTGGGGACGTCGCCCAGACGTTGCGGTTTTTGAGACACGACCGCATCGACTTCCTGCGCGCTGTAGCCCTGCTCGCGCAGGGACCCGGCGAGGCGGTCGAAGATGAAACCCATCAATTTGGTTCCAGTTTCAGGGTTCAATTCAATAAGCTCTACGCCGTCATCTCGCTGTCTTGCCCACATTACATTTTGGGGGTCGTTGCCCAGTCCGAGCGCATCGGAAGAAAGCAATACCTCATCAAGCAACTGGTCTAACCTCAAGTCCAGATCTGCTTCGATAAGCATCCTGATCACGCCCAAGGCATGGCGACGCAACGCATACGGATCCTTGTCACCGGTCGGCACATTGCCAATGCCGAACATGCCAACCAGCGTTTCCAGCTTGTCAGCCAGCGCTACCACCAGACCCACGCTGTTGCGCGGCAACTCATCGCCGGCAAAACGCGGCTTGTAGTGGTCTTCTATTGCGTCAGCAACTTCAGCCGATAACTTGTCGTTAATTGCGTAGTAACGTCCCATGACACCCTGCAGCTCGGGGAACTCGCCCACCATGTCAGTAAGCAAGTCTGTTTTAGCCAACCGAGCTGCTTTATCTGCCTGAGTTGCTAATATATCGCCGCCTATGAGAGCGCCAATGGTCTGGGCGAAATAGGCAACACGAATTGACCTTTCCCCCTGCGTGCCGAGCTTGTTGTGATAAACCACCTTGTCCAACCCCGCCACACGCGACTCCAGCGTTTTCTTGCGGTCCTGATCGAAGAAGAACTTGGCATCGGCCAGCCGCGGGCGCACCACGCGCTCGTTGCCGCCAATCACGGCACTCGCATCCGCCGGGCTGATGTTGCTGACGACGAGAAACTTGTTGGTCAGTTTGCCGGACGCATCGAGCAGCGGAAAGTACTTCTGGTTGGCCTTCATCGTGAGGATCAGGCATTCCTGCGGCACGCCGAGAAACTGTTCTTCAAACGCGCAAACCAGCACGTTCGGGCGCTCGACCAAACCGGTCACTTCGTCGAGCAAAGCCTCGTCGTCAATGGCTTTGACGCCACCGCCGACCTGGGCCGCCGCAGCGGCCAACTGGCGCACGATCTCGGCGCGGCGGTCCGCGAACGAGGCAATCACCGCGCCATCATTCGTCAGCGTGGCGCCATAGCTGTCCGCGTCAGCGATCAGCACCGGCGACACCTTGGCTTCAAAACGATGGCCCTGCGTGCTGTTACCGGCTTTGAGACCCAGTACTTTGACCGGCACCACGGTGCTGCCGTGCAGCGCAACCAGGCCGTGCGCCGGACGCACAAAATGCACGCTGCTCCAGCCGGGCAAGTCGCAATCGGTCTCCAGCTGGTAGCTCATGACCTTCGGGATCGGCAGCTTGGCAAGCGCTTCTTCCAGCGCTTTTTGCAGGCCGGTGTCGAGCGTGGCGCCAGTGACCAGGCTGTCATAAAACAGGGCTTCGGCCTTGCCATCGGGTGCGCGCTTGAGCGCGGCCACCGCGGCGGCCGGGTCGGACACATCGGCGCCCAGCGCTTGCAGTTTCTTGATGAGCGCGGGCGTGGCATGGCCGTCGGCATCCAGCCCCACCTTCACGGGCATGAGCTTTTGCTGCACCGCCTTGTCAGCGGCCTTGAGCCAGACATGGCTGATGTGGGCCGCCAGCCGGCGCGGCGAGGCATAGGCCGTCACCACGGAGTCGGTGGTGGCCAGGCCCTGCGCGCGCAGCTGGTCCGCCAACTGGCTGGCAAACGCCTCGCCCAGTTTCTTGAGCGCCTTGGGCGGCAACTCTTCCACAAACAATTCAACGAGAAGATTTTTAGTTGTCATTTTTATGCAGCCTTCTTTGGCATCTGTGCCACCCACTCGGGCGGGGCCATCGGGAAGCCCAGCCGTTCCCGGCTTTCCAGATAGCTCTGCGCCACGGCGCGTGACACATTGCGGATGCGCCCCATGTAGGCAGCGCGCTCGGTCACGCTGATGGCGCCACGGGCGTCCAGCAGGTTAAAGCTGTGCGCGGCCTTCAGCACTTGTTCGTAGGCCGGCAACGCGAGTTGCTGCTCGATCAGGTTTTTGGCCTGCTTTTCATGCGCGGCGAAGGCGGTGAACAAAAAGTCCACGTCGCTGTGCTCAAAGTTGTAGGCCGACTGCTCTTTTTCGTTTTGCAAATAGACATCGCCATAGCTCAGCGTGTCGGTCCACTTCAGGTTGTAGACGCTGTCGACGCCCTGCAGGTACATGGCGAGGCGCTCCAGGCCGTAGGTGATCTCGCCGGTGATCGGCTTGCAGTCGATGCCGCCGACCTGCTGGAAATAGGTGAACTGCGTGACTTCCATGCCGTTCAGCCAGACTTCCCAGCCCAGACCCCAGGCGCCCAGCGTCGGGTTTTCCCAATCGTCTTCGACGAAACGAATGTCGTTCTTCTTCAAGTCAAAGCCGAGCGCTTCGAGCGAGCCGAGGTACAACTCCAGAATATTGCTGGGGGCGGGTTTCAGCACCACCTGGTACTGGTAGTAGTGCTGCAGCCGGTTCGGGTTTTCGCCATAACGACCGTCTTTCGGGCGCCGGCTCGGCTGCACGTAGGCCGCCTTCCAGGGCTCCGGCCCGAGCGCTCTTAAAAATGTAGCGGTGTGCGAGGTGCCGGCGCCGACTTCCATGTCGTAGGGCTGCAACAACGCGCAGCCCTGGGCATCCCAGTACGACTGCAGTTTCAAAATAATTTGCTGGAAGGTCAACATGACTTGAGTGGGCTTCGGCGGGCTACGGCCCTGGGGTTTGGAAATACACACGGGGTCGTGCGTAAAAAATTGATTTTACGGGGGTTCGAGCTTGCCACCGTAACACGGCGGCCGGGCGACGAATTAGAGTTTTCGCAAGCGGTGGCGACGCAGCGCCAGCCAGACGATGCCGAGCGCCAGCAGCCAGAATGGCCACAGCCCGAAACGGGCCACCCACCCCGCATAAGGCGTCACCCCGGCGCGCCCCTCCACCTCGCCCACCAACACCGCCCGGGTGTCGCGGGCAATGGTGCTGACCACGCGACCTTGATGGTCCACGATGGCACTCAAACCGGTGTTGGTGGCCAGCACGAAAGGCCGCGCGAACTCGAGCGTGCGCATGCGTGCAATCTGCAGGTGCTGGTCCATCGCCATGCTACGGCCGAACCAGGCCAGGTTGCTGACGTTGACGAAGATAGTGGGGGTGTGTGCCGGGTTGCTAAATTGCGGCGCCAGTTCTTCGCCGAACAGATCTTCGTAGCAAATATTAGGGGCTAGCCGCTGTCCTTGCCAGTCAAAGGGCGCCTGCATGAACGCGCCACGATTGAAGTCCCCCAGCGGAATGTTCATCATTGCGGTGAACCATTTGAAAAACGGCGGGATGAATTCACCAAACGGCACCAGATGCTGCTTGTCGTATTGCCAAGGCAGCGCCAGGCCGGGTTTCAGCCCCACCACCGAGTTGGTATAGCCCTGCTGGTAGTTGCCCAAGGGCGTACCAATCAGCGCCGCCTGCGGGCCCGTGGCGAACCGTTGCTGCAGTGCATCCCAATAAGCGGGCGGCAGCTGCTGCGGCAACACCGGTATCGCCGTTTCCGGCGCGATCACCAGCGAGGTGCGACTGTTTTGCAGTTGCTCGGCGTACCACTGCAGGGCCAGCGGCACACCGCTGCCGACTTCAAACTTCTCATCCTGGGGAATGTTGCCCTGCAGGAGGGTCAGGCCCAAGCGCCCCGTTGACGTCGACAAGTCCGGCACGAGCAGCCGGTAACCCAGCGGCAAGGCCAGCACCACCAGCACAGCAATCAGGCTGGCCGCGCGCGGGCGCCAGGAGCGCGCCAGTCCGGCTTGCGCCAGGGTCATGGCCAGCCAGGCGGTGATGGCACACAACCCAAACACGCCCAACCAGGGGGCAAAGCCCGCCAGCGGTCCGTCCACATGCGCATAGCCGGTGGCGCCCCAGCCAAAACCGGTCAACCAAGTGCCGCGCGCCAATTCGGCCAACAACCAAAGCGCTGCAAAAACAATAGCTGCCCACGCCCGATTGACGGGGGCTAGCACCACAAATAGCCCACACGCAGCGGCATAGAACATAGCCAGCAGACCGGCCAGGGCCAGCACCGCCAGCGCCGCCAGCATGAACGGCAAGCCGCCGTACGTGTGCATGGCGACAAAGGTCCAGCCAAAGGTGCCGGTCAGCCAGGCGGTGCCAAACAACCAGCCCAACAGCGCGGCCGGTCGCCAATTACCGGCTTCCTGCCGGCGGCCACCCACCAGCAACCATGCCAGCAAGCCCAGGGCCAACCACTGCAGCCACCAAACAGGCTGGCCATAGCGCAAGCCCAGCAGGTGAAAAGGGAATGTCGGCAGGACCAAGGGCCAAGCCAAGCTGGCCGCCTGGGCGCCGCCAGCGAGCAAAGCGATTGCCACTTGCCACCCTGTCACATGAGCCGACAGGATGGGCCACCTGCGTTTCGTTCTAAGTGGCTTCATCAACTACCGGCGACACCTTGAACCATTTGACGGCACCGCCGCGGGTGTGCAACACCACGAAATCCAGCCCAGCCAGGGTGTAGCGCTCACCGCGCTTGGGCACATGGCCCATTTCATGGGCAATCAAGCCGCCAATGGTGTCAAACTCGTCTTCCGGGTCGGTACTGGTCAGCTTGACACCAAAGGCGTCATCGACGCGCTCGATGGTGGTGTCGCCGCTGACGCGGTAGGTGCGGTCCGCCAGACCAAAAATATCGCCTTCATCTTCGGCAATATCGAACTCATCTTCGATCTCGCCGACGATTTGCTCCAGCACATCCTCAATGGTAATAAGACCGGCGACCCGGCCAAACTCATCGATCACGATTGCCTGGTGATTGCGGTTGCCCTGGAATTCGCGCAACAGATCATTCAGCCGCTTGCTTTCTGGCACAAATACGACGGGGCGCAACAACGCCCGGATATTGAGTTCCGGGGCGCGCTGGAGTTTGAGCAAATCCTTGGCCATCAAGATGCCAATGATGTTTTCGCGGTCGGTCTCATACACCGGGAAACGGGAGTGCGCTGTGTCAATCACCCCGTGTAGCAGCGCATCGTACGGCTCGTTAATGTTGATGATGTCCATTTGAGTCGCGGGTACCATCACATCACCGGCCGTCATATCGGCCATGCGCAGCACGCCTTCGAGCATCGCCCGCGATTCAGCCCCAATGATGTTGTTTTCTTCAGCTTCCGCCAACGTTTCGATCAACTCGGCGGTAGAGTCCGGTCCCGGGTGGATGAACTCGGCCAGTTTTTGCAGGAAAGTACGCTTGTCTTCCCTATCGGGAATTCTCGGGAAATGGGGGTCTGACACAGACGGGGGAGCAGGACATGCAGTTGTTTACGACCCTCTAGGATAGCGGATTACCGCGACCCCTTTGTATCAGGGTCTGGTTCTGCCTTACTTTGGGGTGATTTGTTGTGCGTCCTGCACACCCCGGCGAAGCGCCTGCACCCCGGCCAGAACGTCCCAGAACTGCTTGATCTGCACCTTGATGCGGTAATCGGTCTGGGCCAACTGCTCTTGAAGCATTTCCGTCAAACGGGTGTCAAGGGTGGCGGGCAACAGCAGCAAATGGGCCTCGGATTCAGAACCATCCCGCTCAACCACCGCACCGGCATTGCGGGCGATTTTGAGCATGGCGGAATTTTCGCTCAGCGCGTGAATGAACATTCGACTAACGCCATCGTTACGGGAATGCATGGCCGCCCGATCAAACAGGCGGGCGCCATAACCACGGCCACGGGCCGACTTCAAAACAGAAACACCAAACTCAGCACAAGCGTCCAGGTTGCTATCGGCGGAGAATGCCAGATGAGCCATGGCAATCAAGTCAAGACGCCGGTTATAAATACCGAAAATCTCATCACGTTCAAAGTTCAGGCTGTCCACATAACGTTGAATTTGCTCGTCATTGGCGGAAAATCCAAAGCGCAAATAACGGTCAGGCGGATCAAGCGCCAGCAAATGACGGGCGATACGCACGCGATGATTGGATCCAAGCGAGCGAATGGGCACCAGCACAGACGATTTTCTAGATTCAAATGGCGACATGAAATCCTCTGTATCTGAGCGTAATGGCGCCCTTTCAACTTGCAACGGTTCCTTGACTAAAGCCTTTGTTTCAAACATGGGTTGAACTATACGGGTTTTCCCTAGAGCAGCCAACCCAAAGCAAAGATCATCTTACAAAGGCTAGGCCAATTTTGAATTGAATTGGTTTGAGGTGGTTTACGACAATTCATCGCAGCACCCACAGCGTCAACGTGTGTAGGCCGTGCGCTTATCGTCCAGCACACGCAGGTTCAGAATGCTAGTTATTCAGACGAAAAAAAACGCCCAGTCGTTAGACTGGGCGTTTCCGGTTTAATAGCCTGACGATGACCTACTTTCACACGGGAATCCGCACTATCATCGGCGC
>NZ_JABBPD010000006.1 GCF_012927445.1 Rhodoferax sp. | reverse complement strand
GCTCGGTCACTTGCTTCACCGCCTCAGCTTTAAATTCCGCCGGGTATCTGACTCTCTTCATGACTAACTCTCCAGTTCAATTTCGACCTTAACAAGTGTCTATTGAAGCGGGTGAAGTCCATACTCATACTGCCTTAGAGAGCTAATAAGAAATGTTTTTGAGCACTCTGGGGCTACTGAGTGCTTCATCTTTGGGCAAAAATGGGCCAATGGGCAAGCAGAGATTGTCGTTGTGGATGCCGGGCAGGGCGTCTTGGCTTCATTGTCACCAACTTACCCAATTGAATCCGACAGAGAGGCGTTAGATTTTGCGCTTCGCCCAGGCGTATCGAGAACAACCAACTTACCTAAAGAGCAAAATATTTACGACAATTCCGGGTTCGGGTTGTATGTTCTTAGCTCGGTTGCAGCCAGTTTTGGATGGTTTGCTTTTGGCAGCGGCAATAGTCGAGTGATTGGTCACGGAAATATACAGCGTGAGCAACAAGACTTCTCATTTATGGGAACGTTTTTTGGCATGCGACTTAGATCATCGCCTAAAGATTTTCGCAATGTACTCAATGACGTTATAGAGGTTGGAGAAGAAGAAGCTCAAATGCAAGGAGTTTCTCGGCGCGCATCCGGCTTATCAAAAATGTATTAGGTCTAACTGTCGATTAATGGGAAATGAATGATAGGTATCCGGAAATCTGAAGGCTAGCTTCAATCTGTGGCCGTCTTTCGCTTTCGACCCAAAGCGGAAGTCTGCGAGTCCTTATCCACTGCCTGGAAGCAGGCATTCAAATTGGATCACCAAGCGACACAATCAACAGCCTTTATGCAGCGCTTCCGGTCAGTGCGAAGGTCGCCACATGTTATCGGCCACAATCAAGCGTTCGTTCAAGTTCTCAAAAGGTAAACGCAGTAAGCTCATGGGCGGTCGGTTTTCGCTTGGCCGCAAAGTTTGCGTAATTTGGACGATACAGAATAACGTGCGAGCCTGATCCCACTGCCAAAAGAATGAACTGCAATCCTGAACCGTCACCCATCGCGGAGAGTATTGCCAAGCGAGCACAGCGCGACATTGAATTTGTTTGTCGACAGCTCCTTCGATTCGCAAAAATGCCGATTGATGAGCATATGGCCTACCTGCGAAAGCATCCCAACGAGGCCTTTTGCCAGATTCCGCGTCCCGATGGAAAAGGGCACCTTCAATGCGGTGCCCTCGCCTGGGAGAAGCTAGGAACGCTCGCGGAACTCGCCCTTGACCTAGACCGCGGCCTCGGTCGACGTGTTGGTCGCCTGCGCGTAAGACACGCCATTACGGATGCCTTCGTAAAGCGGGTGTTGCAGGAGGCACGTGAAGTCAATCTGGAAACTGCGGTGCTACTGCTTCAGGACACTTTGGAAGCATTGAGACA
Organism: Rhodoferax sp.; assembly: GCF_012927445.1. Classification (GTDB taxonomy): domain Bacteria; phylum Pseudomonadota; class Gammaproteobacteria; order Burkholderiales; family Burkholderiaceae_C; genus Rhodoferax. The sequence continues at coordinate 109,272 of NZ_JABBPD010000006.1, read as the reverse complement.
ATCCCTCGCTGTCACCGAGCACTATCTGCCGTGTGTGCTGTTTCCCGGTGGTGCTCCCGATGAGTTCAGCGTTGGTCCCGTTACCTTTACCCGAAGAGGCAAGTTTTTCAAGGACAGAAAGCCATTGCTCAGGCGCAGCGTCGAAGCGGAAACGGCAGCCCATATCGAGCGTATGAATGCGGCGCTAGCCACGGGATTTCCGTCAGAACGTGCATACAGCGCAGTCGAATCAATGCAACTAGTCCGCAGTTTACAAGCGCGCGCTATCAAGACCTATCGGGGCTATCCGTGGATCGCAAGCGTCAAGGTGACCGATTGCGACAAAGACACCTCCCAAGAGCGTGGTGCCCGAGCCGTCGAGATGGCGTTACATATTATCCGCGTCCTCTTGGGCGCTGAACCGACTCGGAAGCTTAGACTCGCGTGGTCGCGAAGCGATGCCCTGCGGACGGCTCATTTGTTCACTGATGCTCGTGGCGTGATTCAGGCGAGCATCGGCATGAACGCTTTTGGGCCTGTTGGCATGACAAACTGGCATGAAGCATTGATGCAAGGCGCATCAGAGCTATCGGTTCTCGGTTCAGCTTTGACACCGATCGTCGATCCGGTCGAAATCCATCACCTTCACCAGCGGCTGATCGACGCAATCAATTGGTTTGGAGACGCGGCTATGGATTCAAATGCGCCGTCAAGTATCGTGAAATACGTATCTGCAATCGAGCGATTGTTCTTCGGCAAATTCGAGTCAGGACGTACAAAAATATTTGCAGACAGGGTTAAGGGCGTCTTGGATGCGTTCGGCTGCGATGAGGATCGCCGTGTCTACGAGCAAGCTCTCGCCGTATATAAGACCCGTTCAGCCTTGGTGCATGGGGCACAATCGCCCTCTGACGATGAGGTGCGCGAAATGGTTTACCTTGCAGCAGCACTAAGTCGCCTGTGCCTCCTGTGCTCAGCGCAGTTTTACCCCATGATGTTGCAAGCATTCGGTAACCCAGACCCTGCCAAGTTGGAAGAAGGCATGAAGAGGATTAGCTGCGAAGGATTGGACTGGCTGGAGGAAGCTTCAGGCTGTCTCACATCTGTCAAACGTTGAACTCCCGTTGTCGTGCTCCTTGACCGACCACAATGAGTCCGCTACTGGCCCGGACTTGGCGCAGCAGTCGACCCATTGCGGTCCTCAGTGAAAGCAGATTCATCACCGCCTAGTAGTCATTCAGAGTCGGCGAATTTACCTACCTGATGGAGCGAACGGAAGGTCATGGACAATATGCGGGTAGTCTTTTGCTCAAGAATATAACCACTCGCCAAATGAATCGCACGTTCAAGAATCTTCGCAAGCCCTCAAACAGTATAAACAGTATTGAGGTGTTCAATAGCGTATGGGAAGAGCGCTTCGATGAAGCCGGCGTTGATTGGGAAGAATTGCTGAAGTCTCGACGCATTCTCATCGTGTCTGAGGCCGGTGCGGGCAAGACCTATGAGTGCGAGTCGAAGGCGAGGGAGCTATTTGCTCGCGGAGAGGCATCGTTCTTCTTGTCGCTCGAGAGCGTTGCATCCGCAGGCGTTGTCGCCACACTCTTCGGCGACGACCTGAAGCGCTTCACCGACTGGTTGGCCTCCTCATCGCAGATTGCCTATTTCTTCCTAGACTCTATCGACGAGCTTCAGCTTGTCCATCGATCGTTCAGGGACGCGCTGCGTCGATTCGCGCATGACATCCGGGGCGCGTTGGGACGGACGACTGTTGTGGTCACGGCTCGTCCGGTGCCCATTGATCGCCAGGCGTTCAAAGAGATCCTGCCCGTACCGGAACCTGTACGTGAATCCATCTCGCAAGATGAGTTCATCCGCATCGCGATGGATGGACCGAGCAAGAGCAATGATGACGCACCGCCCACTAGCCGCGAGGTGGAACTGTTGCCGCTCACTGGACCACAGATCGTCGAGTTCGCGCGCTCTCGGGGTATCGAGAATCCTGATGCCATGCTGGCTGCGATTGATGCCAAGCATGCACGCGAGTTCGCTCGCAAACCTCAGGACTTGATCGAGCTGTGCGACGACTGGCGTGGGCATGGCATGATCCGTGCCCACTTTGATCAGATTCAGAATCATGTGCGCGCCCGGCTGGCCGCTCGCCCTGACCGACGTGAGAAGGCTGACCTCTCAGCAGAAAAGGCACGAGTGGGCGCACAGCGGCTCGCGCTGGCCGTGATTTTGAGTCGGCGTCTGACCATTCGATACAGCGCAGGATCTGACGGTGACGAGATTGCTGCCGCGCCGATCGATCCGCGTGCGCTGCTATCCGACTATGGCGCGAATCAAGTCCTGGCTCTATTGGAGCGCCCCATATTTGTTGAGGGGGGATATGGTCGAGTTCGTTTCCACCATCGGTCGGTAATGGAGTTTCTGGCTGCGTGCCAAATTCATGAACTGATTGAGGCAGGGCTTCTCGCCCAATCGGCCGCTTGCCGCATGTTGTTCGGGCTCACTGGTGCGAAACAGACAGTCCTCAAGCCCTCGATGCGACCCATCGCAGGATGGCTCGGTCTCCTGCGATCCGACATGTTCGAGAGGGTCGTCAAGGTCGAGCCGGACGTGTTACTGACCCAAGGTGACCCGGAATCACTCACGGATCACCAGCGCGAGCGTGCATTGCTGGGTTTTGTAGAACGATACGGCCGGGGCCAGTGGCGCGGCCTGGAGGTACCGAATCTACAAGTTGCACGGCTTGCGCAACTGGCGCTTACCGCGACGGTGCTTTCCGCTTGGAGCAAGGGAGTCGAGGCTCCCGAAGTCCGAGAGCTGCTGCTCAGGCTGGTTAGCACGGGTCGACTGCAGGGCTGCGCAGAACTTGTCGCAAGCGTGGCAGCCGACACATCCTGCAGCGATCCCGAGCGATTCGAGGCGCTCATAGCCCTTGCAGCGCTGCGCGATGCACGCCTTGGGCCGATGGTTGATGCCATCGTCACACTCGCGTCCGGCTGGTCAGAGCGCCTTGCTCGCTGGGTCGGAACGATGATGTACCCGGAGCACGTCACAGAAGCTCAGTTGGTTCAGCTCTTAGCGAGGGTTCGCAGTGACTCCGGGCGCAGCGTGGACTATGCGGACAGCGTCGCCAGGGTGATCCAAAAGGCCGAGCTATGCCAAGACCGCCTTGAGGCACTGCTGCCTGACGTGCTTGTACTGGCGCGTGGCGGTCTACAGGCTTTGGATGAGGAGTTCCTCGACCGTGTAGGGCGACTCAAGATGTCGAGCATCCTGCGCTCCCTTTGTGTTCGGTTGCTCGAGCTCGGCAGCGTCAGCAACCTGCTCATCGATGCCTCAGTGCTTGCCATGCGTTCCGCTGACGCCTCTTCTGGCCTCAGGAAAGGCAACACAGAGCTTCGATCACTTCTCGACGCGCTGCCTGTCCCGTGGCGACGACGAGTCTTCGAAGCCGACTTGGCGTGCGTGGAGTCCCTCGGTGGCGACCGTACAGCCAGGTACCGCCTAGTTCGCATCGTCTACGAAGGGGCGTTGAACTACACGATGGACCGCGACGGCCAGTGGGTACTGGCTGCGCTGTCTGAGGTAGGAGCTTCTGCCGAACGTCGAGCTGTACTACTTCACTTGGCCGCACACCTCTACGCGACCGCAGGAAGTGCTGACGACGGCGTGGATTCTCTCGGCAATGCAGTGAGCGACTCAGATTCGCTGAAGGACGAGTTGAAGTCAATCGTTGAAGCGAGCAAGCCGAACGCAGAGTTTCTTAAGATGCAGGAGGAGCAGCGCAAGCGGCAAGAGCGTCAGGCCAAGAAGCACTCCGACGAGAGAGATGCATGGCTCCAGTTTTGGCGAGAAGTGGCCGACCAACCTGCATTGGCGCTTGGACCAGGTCGGATGAACAACACGATCTGGAACCTTTGGCTGGTCATGCACAAGGTCGATCACGCTGGCGGCGAGGGTCGATGGGATCGTGCGTTCCTCCGCGCCCACTTTGGAGGCGAGGTAACGGACAAGTTGAGGCGTGCCTTGATGACCTATTGGCGCGGTATGCACCCGACGATTCGATGTGAGCGTCGATTCGGTGAAGAAGGCACCTATCTCGTTGTCTGGACAATCGGTCTCATGGGCATCTACGCGGAGGCGGAGGACCCGCTCTGGGCGACAAAGCTCAGCCGTGAAGATGCCGCGCTCGCAGCTCGGTATTCCCTCCTTGAGATCAACGGCCTACCCGATTGGCTTGGTAGTCTCGCAAAAGCTTATCCAGCGGAGGTTGAGACCGTCATCGGCGCCGACCTATTCGATGAATTGCTCGATTCGGGTGGGAATTCGGGTTGGCACTCGATGGTGTTGCAGTCGCTGCGATATGGCACACCGGACGTGGCGTTGCTCTTTCTGCCCCGCTTGGTCGGCTGGCTTGCGTGGTCGGGCTCGGCTCTCATGCACCTACCGTACTCGCCCTCGAACGAACAGAAGCTTTCACAAGTGGTCCGCGTGTTGCTGGCGCATGCAGGTTCCGGGATCACGAGCCCACTGGAAGAGCTGGCAGTTGCTCGGGTACAGACTGCCGGAACCGGTCCCTACTTACTGTTCTGGCTGCCGGTCCTGTTTGCACTGGCACCCAAACGCGCCGTGGAGATGGTGCTTCCTATCCTGGCGACACTTCCTATCGAGCGGGAAGGGCCTGCAGTCCGAATCATTGGCTGTCTGTTCAACGAACGGACAGACAATGGCCCGACCGATTGGGTGGCGACGTTGGCTCCCGCCGATCTTCTACGGCTGACTCTCGAGTCTCATCGGCATGTCAGGTCGGAAGAGGATCTCGTCCACGACACCGTCTACACGCAAGGGCCACGCGACTTTGCAGAGAACGGGCGGCGGTACCTGTTCGATGCCCTTATGAAGACCAGTGGGCCTGAAGCACTCAGCGCAAAGCTGGCGCTCGCGGCCGATCCCCTCTTCGAGCGCTTGAGAGACCGCATCGCTGCACTGGCACAGGAGCGCCTTGCAGCGGAGCTCGACGCTAGCGCTTGGATGCCGGCCGAGATCGCCACACTGCTTACCGGCAAGGAGCTTTCACCCAAGACCGCTACTGACATGGCTCAGTTGCTGGTCGATCGCCTAGACGATTTGCAGGAACTAATGCTCCGCGACACCGGGCCACGTGCCGCTTGGGCGAAGGTCGACGACGAGAACACTTTGCGTCCTGCCATCGCCCATGTACTTGAGGTTACGTCCAAGGGCGCCTATACCGTGGACCAAGAAGCGGTCACTGCCGACGGTAAGGAGACGGATATTCGGTTGCGAGCGGTATCCGGATACCAGGCGACTATCGAACTAAAGGTTGGGGAAAAGGGTAGGTCCGCAAGGGAGCTGTGCGACACCATCGAAGTGCAGCTGGTCAAGAAGTACATGGCACACCGCGAGGCGCGGACTGGTTGCTTGATCGTCACGGTGTCAGATCCGGAACGGCGCTGGCAGCACCCGGATACGGGCGCCCGCATCGATCGGTTTGAGCTACAAGCCCTGCTTCAGTCGCGGGCGGATGCTGAGCAGCGACGACTCGGCGGGGAAGCCAGGGTACTCGCCCGAATACTTGACCTGGTGCCGCGACTGTCAACGGAGGCAAAGGAGGCAAGTGCGCCTCGATAATTGCTCAGCACAGTAGGAGAGGAGCTTTTCTGCGCTGGTCGTCACGCCGAAAGTGACGTACTGGAGAGAAATGGTGATTTGAGCTGCTTCATTGCAGTCACTGGTGAACGTCGGCAACTGGCCTTGGATTCAACCGGTCGATGCAACACACTAGAAACTGCGCAAGCAGAAGGAGTGTTGCAGATGAAACAAAGACCACGGATCTATTACTCACAGACTCAGAGAGCTTTGATGTGGGAGCGATGGAAGAAAGGTGAATCCCTCCAACAGATCGCCCAGTTGTTTGATCGCGATCACTCGTCGATTCAACGCATCCTGGCTGAGACGGGTGGCATACGTCCGCCAGAGCGACATCGTTCTCAATTGGCGCTGTCCTTAGCTGAACGCGAGGAAATATCTCGCGCTGTGGTGGCGGGTCAGTCAATTCGCTCAGTAGCAACCCTTCTCGGGAGAGCACCATCAACCATCAGCCGCGAGATCAACCGCAACGGTGGTGCCGGGTGCTACCGGGCAGCGCATGCAGACCAGGCGGCCTGGGATCGGGCACTTCGGCCCAAAACTTGCAAACTGGTGGAGAAGCGAAAGCTGGCCAATATCGTGGCAGGTAAGCTTCAATTGCAATGGTCACCACAGCAAATCGCTGGGTGGCTAAAACAGGCTTATGCGGATGATGAGAACTACCAAGTGTCACACGAAACCATTTATCGCAGCCTCTTCATACAGGCCCGTGGCGCTCTGAAGAAAGAGCTGCTGCAACATTTGAGGCGCACCAGGCCATGCGCCGGTCGCGTCATCACACACAAAAAACAGAAAATCACGGCAGGATCATTGGCGCGGTATCCATCAGCGAACGACCGGCCACCGTTGAAGATCGGGCAGTACCTGGGCACTGGGAGGGGGACCTGCTGTTTGGAGACCGCAATAGCCAGATTGCAACTCTTGTTGAACGTCATACACGCTATGTGATGCTGGTCAAAGTCGCCAGCCACGACACGGAAACGGTCATCAACGCATTAATCAAAAACGCTCGCAAGTTGCCTCAAGAACTCTACAAATCCTTGACTTGGGATCGGGGTCATGAAATGGCTGGCCACAAGCGTTTCACATTGGCCACAGACATCAGCGTTTACTTCTGCGATCCCCACAGTCCTTGGCAGCGTGGGAGCAATGAAAATACCAACGGACTACTGAGGCAGTATTTCCCCAAAGGGATCGATATCTCGAATTACACACAGACACAGCTAAATGCAGTGGCGAGGAAACTCAACGAGCGTCCAAGGAAGACCCTAAACTACGAAACGCCTGCTGAACGATTCAGCCAACTCGTTGCATCGACCGGTTGAATCCAAGGCCCAGAGCAGCCACACATCGCAGTTTCCTGAGCACCAACCACCGTGTCATTTCGGTCGATCAGCTTGCGAGCAGAGACCCTTGTTTACGACTTTAAAAACCGTCTCTAAAATCCAACAGCCCGTAAACCTGCATGAATGCTAGAGCTGAACGAAACAAATAAAGTCCGTCGGAAAAACATGGTTTATCTCATTGGTAAGTTCAATCACTGGAAAGTCCGTCGGGGTCCGACTTTCTTGTCACTCAACGAAGACCTTTGAAAATAAAGTCTGTCGGAGTCGCATCGCCTATCATTCGTGGGGGCCTAGACATGATCGCAATGTGATCTTCGGTGAGATTTTCGATCTGTGGTCGCCAAGACCCAATCACTCTGCGGAACTGGACTTCCCGAAGCGGCCGTTTGCTTATTGCACGCGTTTGTTATTCCGCTGACCGCAATCCGGAGGGTCAATCTGGAATTCAAATTTCGGGTTTCGACCAGAAGCCGACGGAAGTAGACATCGTCAGCAGCCGGCCTGCCAGAATCTAAGCGTGCCGAGCTAAAGTGAGGCTTCTCCAGCTCCTCCACCAGGCCTCGTGATCTTGAACTTAAAGATCGAGTCAAGCACCAAAAAAATCAGCTTCTCGAGCACAAGCCGAGAGCCCTCAGGCCCACCCAGCACTGCGGCCACGACGCCGACATCAAGGCTGCCCGCATCGAGCCGCTGCCTGAATTCCCGCCCAATCAACGTCAGGGCGAGTTGCAAGGAAACCTCCGCCTGCTGCGCGAGGCGCCGAGGCATCTTCGGCGAACAAGAGCTTCAGGCTCTGATGGATCGGGGCCGGCAGATCAGCAAAGCGAGCCAAGCGGTCAATCTCGGCACGAGACTCAGCCAGCAGTTTGTCCCAATCGTCCGGGGGATGGCCACTTTCCAATATTTTTTCAAACACCCGGTAAGCATCATCGCTGCTCTCGTAGGCGCGTTTTGTCTCTTCGTCGTTGACCCACGCGAGCACGATCATCTTACTTGGCGCATGAAACCGGAAGAACAGCCGGTACTGCTGGAAGAACTTAGCCCGAAACCAGTGTTTGTGCTCGTTGCCCAGGGTGCTACGCAATCCAATGGACTCCTGCAGTCGAGCGCATCGAGCCTGGGTTTGATGTCGGTCTGGCCCATCGACTCAAGCCGTCTAGGTTGAATGACTTGGCAATTCCAACAAGTACCGAACGGATGGCGCTAGCAAGCGCATCGATTGGTCCCTGGAGCCTCAAAGGCATGGTCATTTCAATCTGCACGCCGACGCCCCTTCGCCCTCTGTTGCAGATGTTCATGGGATCAGTAGCTGGAAATCGATTTCCCTCTACTTGCGTGTCAATGTCAAGAGCTGAAATCGCTAGAGCGATAGCTATCCGACGTGTACGACTCAACGCTGCCGCCATGCGGCGCTATCACGGCGATCGACGAACTCGCAACCGGATGCACGCGAATTCTGTAGTCGGTGTCTTCGACCTGAGTGTTTGTCAAGTCTACATAGACCTTGTAATGCTTTGCTGGATTGTTCATCGTTTTCTCGTTCCACTTACATGGTGGGAACAGTGCGGATCGTGTCGGCGCCAAACCAGCGTCCAAGAGTGGCGAGTGCCTCCAGCGAAAGTTGCTGGGTGAACAGTAGCGCGAGCCGCCGCTTCGGTCTGGAGCAGGCTACGTAAAACAGATTGCGATTTCGCTCGTACATCGCCGCCTTCCCCGCCGGAACTGCTTGGACGCTGGCAAGTTCCAACATCTCGCCGAAGTTGTACTGATTCCAGCCCCGTCCAATCACGACCAGCACATTCTCGAACTCTGCGCCTTTGACGCCATGCTTCGTCTCAAACGGCGAATGCCCGTCGAGATATTTGCGAAGCGCCTTAATTTCTGCGTAGGAAACCTCCCGCAACTTCTCCAACTCTTCCAGCGCAGGAGGCATTTCTTCTCCTGCGGTCTTGTCGAAGACGCGCAGCTCGCGCTCCCGCTTTTCAACCGCCTCTGGAAGTCTGGGTCGCCTCTGGGCATGCAGGTGGTCGATAATCTGGCCTACTGTCCCAGTCTCCCGCAGTGCCATCAGCTGAGTCATAGCACCATTCCAGGACGCCTTGTCGGCATGGCTGCGCAGCGAGGGCGGTGACCCTCCAAGTGCCTCGAACATCGCGCCAAATTTACGTGCTGCAAATGCGTCGCAGGCGGGCTCTAGTTCATCCACAAAAAAAGCGATGTGTGGATGTTCCTTTTTCGTGAACGCCTCGTTGTAGCGAAACGTGGCCGGCAAGCTTGAGTATCCCTGCTCGCTTGCCAACAGCCGATGCGTCAGCATGAGAATCTTTGTATGGTCGGGAGACAGATCCCAACCATCTTGCTCCAGGAGCGTTTTGACGCGCCCTAGAGTCGCATGACCGACGTCCGAAGGCAGGTCGCCGGCCCAGTGCGCACCTTTTTGACGTTGCCCCGGCCAGTCGTTTGTATGAAACACGTGCACCTGTCCGACTGCCTCGGGATCTTCCACGAATTGACGTAGTGCGGGGCGCATCCGGTTGAGGCAGTCGACCACGGTCTTGATCGATCGGAAATTAGCTTCCTTGCCGATCTCCGTGACCGCGGCATGCTCCAGCTTGCCGCATCCGGCACCATAAATTTTTTGCCAATGGTCTCCGAAGAACCCGAACAACGGTGATCCAGGTTGTCCCAGGAAATGAGTCTTGATCGCTTCAATCCAATCATTGTCGGTATCCTGGTACTCATCGACCAAAATTATCGGAAAGCGGTCCGCAATCATCCGGCGGAACTTCGCATGCTCCATCAGAGAGATCGTGAGTGGAAGTACGTCGTCATGGTGCAGAGAGACGCGGTCGTCGCGGATGGATCGATGACCGAGGCTGTACTCAATAGCGCGTTTCCCCAAACTACCGCCAGCTTCTTCGATCCGGTCCTTCCAGGCGGGCAGTGCTTCGACCAACGCTCTAAGTGGTTTCTGGAACCCACTGATCAGCGCCCAGCAGAAAGCGTGATTCGTCTCGCAGTAAATTAGCGGACTTCGATCCGTGCGTGCGGCGATCTCATTCCTGGCCACGTTGGTGAAAGTAATGCACGCGATCTGCTGGCTTCGCTTTGGCAGAGATTGGTGATTGCGTTCAATCAAGAATTGCAAGGCCTTGATCAAGGAGTAGGTTTTTCCGGCGCCTGCACCAGCTTCCAGGCGGAAGCTCTGGCCCACCTCAAGGCAGGCATACATGGCTTCGAGTGCACGCCGGCTCGCTGCGACCGCGGGCGAGTCGGCCTCAGTCATTGGTGGCTCCTTCAACATGCGCAGCAACTGTTTCGACGGCTATGGCGAGAGCTGAGTCGGGGACGGACCCATCGCCACCGGCCAGCCAGCGGACACCATCGAGGATATACGTCGGCGCGGTCCATTCTTTTTCCGCGATTGCATGCTTCAATGCAAACTCTGATTTCTTCAGTGCATCGGCCTTGCTTCGCGCTTCCAGTTCCAGCTCTTGCGGCGTCTTGGCGGTCAGCCCAAATAGCGTTGGATTCGCAAGAATGAACGCATCTTCGAACGTCCGCCCGCAGGGACCACCGATTTTCTCCGGGCATTGGTAGGCAATGCGGTTTCTTTTGTCTACCTTGTCTGCATTGCCCTTCGCCAGAAGACCTGCCAGCGTGAACGGGTCATCTTTGGAGAACCAAGCCTTTAAGCATGCATTGCTGGAATAGGCGCCCAGATGGACCGCGCATGCCGTTCCGCCGGGTTTCTCGACTGAATCCAGATCGGTGATGATCAAACTGCGGAGTTCGAGGAATTGAAGCAGATCGAAAAACAGGTGCGCATACGCGCCGCCGACTTCCATCACAGTCACGTACTGGCTGGACAGCTTGGGGCTGTCAGGTTCGGCTGCTTCAAGCTTTTCGATGATGACGGGCAGTAGCAGCCTCTCGCTCAGCCCTTCAACCAGCACGGCCTTGTCGGCGAAGAACAGATCGCAGCGCGTCAGCGTCATGTATTGGTGAAGGAATTTCTTGTCCGCCTCCGGTTTTCCCTTCAATCCTTTGCGCAAGTCCTTGATCTTGGTCTGCCGGACGCCTGTCGGCGCTCCCGGTACACCCGCTCCAAGAAAGTAGCGGATGCTTTCGAACCCTGCTTCGTTGGCTACATGTGAAGAATGGGTGGAAACCACAAATTGCACTGGCCACGGTGTCTTGTCAACTGTGCTGGCCACGAGTTGCTGCGCGATCTTGGTCAACTGGCGGATGAAGACCTCTTGCATCTGTGGATGCAGGTGAGCTTCTGGTTCCTCAATGAAGATCAGATGCACGCCTGGCTCCGTTGCCTCTGCACGAAAGGCTTTGTAGAACCCGGCCAGCTGCAGGAGAATGAAGATCAGGTTGCGGGCTCCCAAGCCGTTGTAGGACTCGGGTAATGTGATACCGCTATAACCTGCATAACGAACTTTGGTGAAATTAGACAGCAGTTTGCGGACGTCTAGGATGGTTTCCGTGTGCAGTTCCTGCCCGCCCAGACCGGGGTAGCCGAAGCTCTGCAGGGCGGGCACCAGGTTCTTAAGCTGACCGCTGAAATTCGTGTCAATCTGTGCCTGGATATCCTGAACGGCGCCCTTCAAGGCTTCGGCGATCTGTTTGTCTGCGGCATCAGCGGCCGGCGAAGACGCCGTCGCGAAAAGACTCTCGACGGTTTTGGCGAGCACGTCCGACTCACGCGACGTCACATCGTCCAAGCCACGCTGCGCATTGATGAACCCAGTTTTGACCAAGCCGCGCAATGCGCCGGCCTGCAGCTGTCGACGATTGCCTGGATCGCTGGGGTCTTCAGCCCATATCTTGACACCAAAATCACTTGGAATATGTTCTCGGAGCGAGCGAAAGAACGCGATGCGCGTTTCATCGTTTAGGGGCGTGGTTGGCTGGTCCTCGAAAAAGCGTCCCAACTGGCCGTCTTTCAACTCATAGGAAATCACCACCATCGCTTCAGTGCATGCTGCGTCCAGATCGATCACAAAAGGGCCCAGTGGACCCAGTTGCGGCTGAGTCGGGTCGTATTGGAGCTTCAATCGAAGCTCGATCGACGGAATGAGGGCACGAATAGCGTTGTCTTCTGCTTTTGCGTTTCTCGCATCGAGAGCCGCGCAGAAGCCGTCGTAACAGGCACTGGAGAAGTCTTCGAGTTGGAAGGCGGCCGCGCCATCGGCCAGCAGTCGGCGCATCACCTCGGATAAGGAAGTCTTGCCGCTGTTGTTTCGCCCGACGATGACCGTCGTCTGCTCCTCTAGGGCAAGTTCAACGTCCGCGAGGAGGCGGAAGTTCTTGATTTCGACGTGATAGATGTGCATTTTTCTCCCTATTTCGGCGTGGGTTTTACGAAATAACTCCTCCGCTCTTATTTGCACATTGTCACACTTTAGTGCGCCTATTAATGGGGTTTTGGTGGAATGCGCCTTGCACCAATGTATGAAATTGGTTTCATGTTTCTCTGGTTTTGAGTAAGAAATGCATAGCAGCTTCACGGATTTCCGTACGTTCCCCGGAGTTGCTGGGCCACACTGTCGACTGCACATTGAGTCCCGAATGGCGTCTCGCCCATTCAGCTTGCACATTCAGCGCTTCAGCTGGCCCAATGAATCTGTCGGACCATGGCAGAAGAGCTCACTTCGCCTGCTGTACCCATTGCTGTCGTTGTGTGCGGGCAGTTTCCAGATAGCTGACCTTGGACGGCCTTGGCAACCTTTCACTTCTGGATTTCGAGGTGGGCGAAAGCGGACATTCAAACTCGTGTAAACCCTTGCGCAATCTCACATGAACAACCAGGTCTGGAAAGTCGTTCCGCTGCTGATCGCGATCCCGCAATAACGCGCTCGTCCAGTTGTCATCCCACTTTTTTGCAACCCGACAAGGCGACGCATATGTCAGAAATCATTTATTGACACATTTTTATGTGTTTATGCATAATGTTCCAATGGAAAAACGCAACTCAAAATGCGACATCGCTCTTGCGGTGCGTCAAGCAAAGAACCTTGGTTTGACTCAATCTCAGATAGCAAATTATATAAATGCTAGTCAATCACAGGTCAGTCGCACGCTTTCTGGTCAATCTGTTCGCTCTTCAAAGGTACTTGAACGACTATGCGAATATGTATCTAGTGCAGCATCCAAAACACCAATCATGGCAGTCTCGCGAAACCACGATCTGATGGATGCCGTGGCAAGTACGTGGGACGGTACGCCTGGCCACGCCCAAGCAATGGCTACTGTAATCCGCAGCCTCGGTCTGCTGACGCCTAGAAAACCGATGTCATGAAAGGACCAGTATGAAGCTCGTTGCTCCACCCCCACTACCCGACGAATTGGCGGTTGGCTTTGCTGGTCGCATCCGAACTCTGAATGCCATTGAAACAGTCGCGCGAACACTGAAGGTCGTGCGCTCGGAATTTGGCGGAACGGACAGGGTGTCCAGCTTGTCTCAGTTGGCAGCAGCTTGCTCAAGTAGCACTGCATCATTCGCACTTGAACACTCGATGTTGCCATTGAGTCGAGCAGTAACGATTTATGTGGGCTCCAAAGCTGACGCTCGCGTGGCAGGAACGATGATGATTCGTCAAGGTCTCCTCAGTCTTCGTGAAAATGCGATGGCGTGCCCGTGTTGCATCGACGAAGATAGGAAAGAGAGAGGGTTCAGTTACTGGCGACGACGTCATCATCTGCCGGGGATCGATTGGTGTTTCTTGCACCAGATTCCGCTGCAGCAATCGCCAAAAAGCACATACCACGACCAACCATGGATGGCGCTTGGTCAAGTTGATACTTCGCGTCACACCGAGATCCAAGGCGAGATGAAGAACACCACGCTGCAGCGTCTGGCTCGGATCCAGGAACACTGGTTACAGATGCCGCACTCCATTCATGCAGGCGCGCTCAATTTGGTACTTAAGAATCGGTGCACCGAGTTAGATCTGCGTTGCAGTCAACATGGAAAGCGTCCGGTTATCAGTGACATTGCACTTGATGTTTTGCCCGAAAGCTGGATCAAACGTTACTTCCCTTCGTTGTTGGAAAAACGCAAAGGGGAGTTTTTACAAAAGATTGATGGTCCTGCTGTGGATCGCCATGTGGCCTACCCTTCGTTTGCCTGTGCTTTGGTTCTTTCCGTCCTATTTGACAACACACATGTGGCCTTCGAGCACATTGCCGCCGCCAATGAGCCGTATCTGCATCGGAACACCCCCACGTCTGAGACCGCAGCACATCTGGCCCTGCAGACCTTTCAACGTGGCATGGGTCTGATTGATGCATGCCTACGGCACGGTGCGGACCAGCGGGCCGTTGAGCGCTTGTTGCGGCTGGCCACGGGCAATCAGAGCGACGCCGAAGCTGTGCCAAAAGCAGCGCTTGCTGTTGCTGCATCTTGAATTCACATCAAGGAACGGTCGGACGCAAGTTCAGACTTGGCTTCGCAATATCTCCGGCAACGCTACTTGAACAGCGTCGATTGATCCGTGTTGGGCGTTCCGTTGCCCACTAACGCTGCCTGCAATGCAGCCACGGTACGTGGCCACCGGTCCAAGCGGCGCACCACGGTGTGCAATTCTGGAAGAGCGCAAAGGAGGTCGCGCATCGTCATTCGGTGGCTTGGTTGCTGTAGATTCAGTGCCAACGCAATGCGTTGCACAGCAAGAGAGCGGCTGATGTCCCGGTGATCATGCCGAACTTTCGCGTGATTTCCAGACCATTTTGGCCCTTCCAACACGGCAACTTGATCGCGCAGCCACTCTGCGTCATTGCGGTATAGCCAGGCATAGGCGGCAGGCGCCAGCTTTCGCAGTGAAAGTACGCCCAAGCCACCGGCATGCGATTGCAGCGTCAGCCATTCTTGTCGCTTCGCCTTTTGTCTTTGTTCGAATCGGACACGATGCCAGTGATCGCTCAGTCCTGGCTCAGTACGTAAAACTTTCGTCACCGTCACGACAGAAACCCTTCCCGACTGTGCAACCAACACCTTGTCCAAACCTTGGCGTAGCCCGTCAACCAAGGCGGCCAACATAGGTGGCTTCAGCAGTTTTGGTCGTCGCCGAGGTGCGATGTCCTCACGCGCTGCCCAGACTGCAACGGTCGTTGGATCAACGTTCAGTTCTCGCGCCACTGCCGTGGCGCTGATGGATCCACCACGTAGCTGCACCAACGCCTGCACGCGTCGTGGATCAACCGCAGGTCTTTTCACTTGCACGGTATGCTCCTGATCTGGTGGTTCTTGCCTGGCTTCGCACTGATCGTAGCCAAGAGCGAAATCTGTCCAATTGCCAAATAGCCAGTCAATCCATAGCAAGTACCGCAGGGGATGAGTCAGGGCCCGAGCGCCAAGCAGGTGTGTCAGTTGTGAATAAAGTAGGCTGCGATTGGCGAGGTCCGCACGAGTCCATATCTCTGCAAATATGCGCAGGTGACGCAACCCATCCTCCAGCAGTGGTCCCCAACGCACGCGACCGCTACTGCTTGCCCAACCGAGGACGATAAGCCTTGCTCGAAAAGTTTTGGACAGACGCACTGGATCATCAAAGCGACCTGCCGGTTCCGACACCATAGCGTTCGACCAGGCCGCCAGTCGCTTCAACGGTTCCAGGCTTCGCTCTGCGCCAATGACTGTGCTCAAGCTGCGGTGTTGATCTTGTAGTTCCGAAAATCCGGGCAGTACCCAATCAAACCGAGCAACCTGATGAATCTTCATGGATGAGGAAAGCAAGTGGAGACCGTGTTGGGCGCACGTCCACACGCCGGGTAGTTGTTGTTCCCTGTGCCAGTAAGCGACGCCGTGCACACGACGGTCTTCAGTCATACACGCTGAACAAGCCTTAAGTGGATGCTCAGCACCCCAGCTGCTGGTGAGCAAACCCAGCCGGTATTTCAAGGAGCCAATGCCAGGCCCGCGCATGGCGCTGATCGCGTCGTTTGCCACACGTAGCCCTCGAAATGGCAGATAAAAACGCAACAATGTGTGATCCAGAATAATCTCGTCGGCACTGCCCAAACGGCCACCTATGCGATCTACCAGATCGTCAACACGACCCGGTAGATCGTGCGCGCTACCGATTCGACGGTGGCCGAACAACTGCTGGCACGTGGATCTGCCAAGGCCGTTGGCCGTAAGTCGGTGGTAACGGCTGCACCAGCTAAATAGCGTTTCATCCGGCAACCACGTGAACAGCCCATCCATTAGCGGCCAACCCAACTTCGCGTGTGACGTTCGAACATTCAGATTAGTCATCTTTACGGCCATCGGCGGTCGGTCCCGGCTTTTTAACCTTCGAAGTCATGTCCCGTAGGACCTTCGCTCCGGCGTAAAGGGCATCGGTCGTGATCTTTTTTTTCATTGGTAACTTGGTCACAGTTGCCTTGGGGCGTTGCGCCACATGTGCATCGTGTGTAGCCTGGCGTAAGTCTTTAAGCGTGGCACGCGCGCCTGGCGTCAATGTGCTTTCCACCATTGCTCGCACCGCGGCAGTGGGCTCTCGGGTTCCAAGAACCGGTGCATCGGTGACAGAAGACAATGCAAGCCGCGTATCGGAACTACCAAACGGACAGACCAAATCACGTCGCTGCCGCCTCAGCAATGAGGAAACAGCGAGAGATGCCATCGCCTCCACATCCGCGCGCTGCACACTGAAGGCAACCGACTTGTAGGCGATCACGATCTCCTCTAGGCGTACAAGACGCTTCACACCTCCCCTACATGCCACCCGGAAGGCCTCAACCACGAGCAGACGCAGTAAACGGCTGATGCCACCGGTAAGGCGGCCCAGTTCCGCACCGTCTCGCTTCCCGTCCAGCGCGATGAGATCCGGATTCACTTTTGCATATTCGTCGACGAGACTGATCCAGTGCCTCGAGTTCGTCTCTGGCTGCAAAATAATAGGCTGATTGAGTAACCGTTGCCGCTCTTCCTGCGGCCGAGCCAGCAATTTGTGACCCAGGGAGTAGTTGCAGGTGTATGTCACCGGAAGGCCCAGGTAGCCCAACAACATGAGCAACTGCACCACACGGGTATTGGCTGTAGCGCTCTGAGTCAAGAACTGCAACTCGTCGATGACCAAGGTGACGACGCCCTGCAAAAATAGCCACTGAGCCAGGTGCTGCTGCAAATCCATTCGTGACAGCTGCTTTCGACCCACCAGAAACGCGGGATTCGCCAAATCACGCAAAGCGTCAACGTCTGACGTTTGTGCGTTGATCTTCAATCGCATGATCGTTTTTATGCGAACGCTTGGATGCGATGGGCTTAGCGCATTCGTTCTCACAGCTGGCAGCAGACGCTCAAGGGCCGCCATCAATTGGCTCTTGCCGTTGCCAGCCAACCCCGTCAAACACCAGAATGACTCGTCCCCGACAACGAGCAGGCACTCGTAAGCACCTGCCAGGTAGCTTGCCCCGTTCACGTAGCGCGCCATGGCAAATCCGCGAGCACGCTCAAAGTGCCGTTGCAGAATCTCGCAATGTTGTGGACCGGCGATATAAATTCGCTCAAAGGCGTCATTGAGCTGCTTGCACGCTTGCTCCGGCGACAGTGTCGCCAAGCTCGGTAAATAGGTCGCACCAATGAAGGTTCGAGCGCGAATGGTGTCAAAATCCATCACCCCCTGAAACTGTGATATCCAGGGCGACCGAAGCAAATCTGGACCATCGCTCATGACTTGCCCCCTTTCGCGCGCAGGTAGTCAATGACTTGGCGTCGCTCGTCCATGGAAACCACGTTGCGGCGCTTTGCGCGACCGGTCTTGCGCGTTCCCTGATCGAACGGCTTTCCGGTTTGCTCTTCGAAGTCTTCATGGACCTCGCTGCGGGCTGCCTGAGTGTGTACCCGAAAACCTGAGGCACTTTCCCGTCTCAGTCGTCGAATCTGTTCCAGCTCGACGACAGAAATAAACAACTGTTCGTCGCCATCAAAAATTTGCAACATCGCATCAACTTCGACCAACTGGCCCTCGGCTTCGATCCAAATGTGGCGCAAGCATACGTCCAGCATGTAGGCCTTCACCTCGAACCCGTGCGTCGCTGACGCTCTCTCCAGAAGAGTCAGGTCACGCAGTTTTGGTGAGTCAAACCGTTGGTCTAAGTAGTAGACGCCGTCATTTTCAACGCGGACCTGGATAGGCATTAGAAACGCGCGGACCGCATCATCGAATGTGATCGGGATTGCGTTGTTGCGCCCAAGCGAGTTGAGATAATTCCACAGCGCGATGGGCGTGGGCATGACGCCGGCGACAACGGCCTGGTTGTTCAAACGCTGACTGACGTCAGCGCTATTGTTGGCGGCGACGGTGCGCGCGATTTCTTGGATTGCAAGCTGTGGAATCGTAAGCTGACTTTCAATGAATGTTGGTTCTCCCTCGATGTTGTCACTTCTTGGATTTGAGCTTTCAATTGGCGCTTTGGACTGACCCATCCAACTTGGGGGCATTTCGTCAATGGCCGCCCGACCTTGGCTTGTGCTGGACTGAGCCTTGGCAGTGCTGCCGGGGCCGCGATCCGCTATGCGGTGAGGCGATATTCCAATGCTGGGCCATTGATGCGACTCAATGGTGTAACCGAACAATGAACAGAATTTTTGTTTATCAATAGCCTCGCAGAATTTCGCTATTCGATACGCTGACGCCCTCTCGCCACCCACGGAAAACCCGATGCCCACCAGCATGCCCGACGTGACGCACCGGGTTCGGACGACGATGAGCGGCGGCAAGTGGCTTCCCGATTCGTAGCCCATTGCCACTTGATCAGGTCGATAGCCGTCTTCTTCGGTTCGCTCCATGAGATTTCCAACGGACTCGGTGAATCGGCCCAGCGACGGCGCCAAGCGATTCCGTGTTCGCGCATGTCCAAATTTTGTATATTGGCGCTCAAGGAGCGGGAAAGTTTGCGCGACGCGATATTCAAATTGTCCGAGCGTTGGAAATGGCTCACCCGACGGGTGCACGAAGTACTTGCGACCAAAGCGGTCCGTTGTGACCGTACATCCAAAAATCTTCATTAGCGTTTGGCGGAAGATTTTTGACATGTGCTCGCCAGGACCGGCAAAGCGGCGGTAGCCATCAAGGATTTTTTCAATCATTTCGGGATCGTTGGAACCGTACCCGTGTTGCGCCCCCTTGGCCAGTGACTGACGTCCAAACTTCTTGCCGACCTTAGTCATACGATCCCAGACGCCGATCTTATGGACTGGGTAGTGCAATGCCCAGCGACTGCGCCCAAAACACAAGTACGTGTAGAGCCAGCAGCGCATGCGTGTCTCGTTTTGAGGTGGTCGACAGGAGCGCGCGTGCCGGTTGATCAAAGTGCTGGGGTCCTCTGCGCTCAGAACCTCATCGAGGTTATTCACAAGCGGCCAGATGTACGACAGAATCTGGTCGATGCGGTCAGCATGCGACTTCTTCGCGCCCTTGCGCTTGAAATCGTATTCCAGTAGCTCAGAACTGGTGAGGTCGCCGAACCATGTTGGAAGTTCAACCTGCTCATCTACACGCACAATGAGCCCTTCGAGCAGACCCTGCTCAAACTTCCCACGCCGCAATCCAATGAGGACTGGCAGCGGGAGTGGGGTCCATTTTTTTTGATGCTTGGCCTTCTTGGTGGGCTTGCTGGGACGCTGCACAAAGCAGACGAGCAGGACGCGGTCCCGATGGTGATCGCTTCGCAGCAGATGGTAGATCACGCCACTCGCCATCTGTTCATAACCCCTCGGAGCCAGTAGTTGGACGCCTATATGCATACTCATTAGACCTCTCCCCTTGTGAACCAGTGCGCAAAAAGAACGATGATGTCGGTCGTTTCAGGCTTCAAAGGCCGGTCTACGAGAATGGGTTCATTGATCAAGTCAACCCTGATCAATCGATTCCAAACAGCCTGGAAAAATACTGCTTTGAGGTCGTGTAATTCGTGGCCATGGCGCTGACGGATCGACAGCAGAATTTCCAGCGGCGCCTGACCCGTCTGGATGCTCGCGCGCAACCGCTCGACGATTTCAGCTTTGACCTCGTCAGGGACCGTGATCTCCCGCGCGTGCCAGGTGAACAAGTTACGCAAGTTGATCTGCAGCGTTTTTGGGACATCGCGCAAGGTGATGCGCACGGTCCGTATGCCAGCGTCTTGGTAGTAAATGTCCTCTATGGCGTGGCGGGCTCTGGCTTCGAGTTCGTCACCTTTTGGATCGCGGACCGGCCGATCCTTACGAAACGAGTGATTGAAATCGTCCTCCGTATTTTTGACTGTCCAATTGACGCAATACGGTCCCCCGGCATCGGACAAAAACAGCAGAAAGTCCCCAATCCACGGGAAAGGCACTGGTAGCTTCGCCTGCGAACCTGGATCCGTGACAAAGACGCGCGGATGCAGCCGCAAAAAGTCCAGGCGCTGCGCGACGTCGACGGTGCCCCGCAGCTCGGGCAGGTTCATGCCGATGGCAAGAGGATGACTTACCAATGGATGAGGGCGAGGCTCGGTGCACAGCATGCGCTGCTCCTGCAACTCGAACAAGGACGGATGGTTCAGTGCGATGAAAAGCACCGTGAGTTCGCCTGCTGATAAAACATGGCAGTGGCGTTGAAACTTGGTTGACCATGCCATGGCCGGGCGCGAGGAGGGAGGTGCTTCCTCACGCGTGGCGCGAATGGCAGGTTCGTAGTCAGGGCCCCATTTGGGCGGGTCTTGCCGGCGCAGGATCTCTTTGAGGCGGGCAATGGTCAGGTGACGCTGTTTGCTCATCGCGCACCTCCACGACGTTTCATGCCGCGTTCGGGGCGAACCGATATAGATAATTGGCTGTTATGCATGTCTACTTTCCAGCCGCCAGGCGGCGGCAATCACTTATTGATCGGAAAGGAGATGCCCTTGACTCGCGCCGAGCGGGCGAGTACATTCACGTTGTACCGTAAATCTGAGGCACCTCCCCAGTACAAATCGCCGCCGGGCTGTCACCCTGCGGCTTTTTTGTTTGTGGTGCTATGAGTTCTTCATGGCGCGCCCTCCGTGGTTCAAAATATCGATCTCGGGGATTGAAGTCGATGCAGTCGACTTCGGGCTTTCGACACAACCCATTGGTGGTGCGCTGTCGCGCTCGGTCACTGACCGGCGCCTTTGACTCAACCAAATTGCGACATCACGGGCCAATGCGAACCGACCCCGGCGATTCGGAATGCTGAAGAGCGGAACGGGCACGGTGTCCCGTGTCACGGCTTGGCGAAACGCGGCAGCTGACGGATAGCCCAGCACCTTAACCAAGGCTCGGGATGGAAGAACCGGTCCAAACTGCCCAAATAATTTGTCATTGAGCTCACTGGCCAGATCGTCGATGGCGCAGTCAATTGCGATCTCTGTGTGCACGTCGTTCCTTGTATGTCTTCGTCACACAATGCTATGGCGTCGGTACAATTTCCGCCAGTTGCCACGCTGAATGCCATCGTCACCTTAATTACCGACCAACTAGGACCATAAGTGCTTGATTCGTCAGGACAATCGCTTGAGAACTTCACTTTCGCGTCGGATACGCGAAACTACGCACGGGGTAAGCAGCGACATTTTGTCGATGCATTTCGGACAGTTTGTTGGTTTCATCACCTGCGTCTGGCGGTCGGCGCGACAGCGACATACCAAATGGACTTGTTATTGGAACCGCCGCCAGCTCAAGGACTAAAGCGCTTGGACGATCGGAAGAATAAGTGGCGGGGATACCGACTCGGACGACATACCCCCAGTTCAGCACTGGTCTCGGAAATTGAGGCTCGTCACCCAGGTGGTCAGCAGCTGTTGAATCTTCCGCTCTGGCAAATCATGCGACTCGACGTGCCTATCGAATCGAGTGTTGAACTTCTTGGGAAGATGGCACCAGAGGTCTATGCCAGTGTCTTTCACAGCGCTTCCGTTTTAGGCGGGCGCGGGATACGGACACCAGAACGTGGGGATATTCAATGTCGGCACCTTGAAAGGTTGGCGTCGATGGATTCACTTGCCGGACTGATCCTATTGATGCGTTTGGCAGGGAAGGCCGAAAACAGTTTTCTAGCCTACAGATTCGGCCGCACGGCCACCCGCGTCTTGTCGATTCTAGGATCATGGCTTTGGGACCACGGAATTGCGCAACCGATGGCCGACTATTTCGGGAATCACCTACTCACCTCCGTGAACACGGGCATCTATTCTTTAACTTTCGATCCGACTCGATTTCTGCGTCATGTCGTTTTTTTGGAGAAAGAAGCTGCCCGCATCGCGGCCGATGAAAATGGAAAGTTGACCCATCAACAGCGAATCACAGCTTTTCGCAAGCTGATGTGATGCAGATCCTCCAGGCGATTGAAGTGGTAAATAACTCAATTTACATGACGTCGATCTACTTGCTCCAAAGCAGCCACTCGACGACCCGCAGCGCGAGGGAAGCGGAATGTAGTCCTGGTCGGCTCTTGTGCAGCGGGAGCCGACGGTCACCTGAAAATCGGGAGTACCCGGTCTGGGCCAGGAGTCGACAGTCAGGATTACCGGTCGATTGACCGCTTCAATCAAAAGCAGACATGCGTTAGCGATGTCGATAGTCGGATGAATGCTGCGGGTCGAGTCTTGCGGGTCATCGCCCGCGGTGAGTTCAAAACAGCACTATAGTCAACGACTAACGCGTATCAGCGAGTGGATGTTCCCTCTGCCGTACCGCGATCAGAATGAGATAAGGCAGAAGTGTCCAGTGAATACCCCGTCCGTGCCGGCACGCACGTCTCCGAATCCGAATCCCTGACCTTGCTACGGCAGTCCTTGCCGAGCCACTGGGTAATACGCGAGGTAGGCGAACGCGACTACGGCCTAGATGTGTACGTGGAAATTGTCGGGACTGATCGGCTGCTGCGCGGCAACCTGGTCGCCATCCAGCTTAAAAGCCAAGCCAAAGTCCCATTCTCCGTGTCACTGCCCAGACGGGCGACCTTCCACAAGGTCAAGCGCTCCACGCTGAATTACTGGCTGGGAATGCCAGTGCCGGTGTTCTTCTGCTTAGCCTGCCTGGCCAGTGGGCGCTGCTTTTGGGTGAACATCAAGCAGCAAGACCGCGAAGGCGCATTTTCTCAGACCGCACGGCGCCTCGACGAGGCCTGCGATAACGTTCCCCGGCAGGACGATGGTGAAGCGCCGGAGCAAAAAAAGGCCGACGCAGGCAATCCGACAATCCGAATCCTGTGGCTAGACTACTTCAGCTCACGCCCAAATCGCTTCCTCCGGTCTTATGCGACCGAGCGCGAGTGGCCGAAGGTTGAGGCCGCCATCGAGAAGGGGCTGACAGCTTACACCTCGCTCGGTCCGTTGGTGCTCATGTGTCAGCGCAGCGATCCGAATCGGCGGTGCACGACCACGCTGCAATACCTTATTGACGCTCATTGGGACACTTTCCGGACCCTTTCCGAGCACGTGGAGGGCCAGCCAGAACCTGAGCTTTCTAGCTGGTACGAGGAGAACACGCGCTATACCAGTGCGCAGGGGCTCCCGAAGTCCTATACCTTCTACTTCCATACCGTGCACGCCATGTTCAAGCAGATGCTGAGCGATTACAGGCAATGCCTTATCACGGCCCACGACATGGTGTCTACGTCCCACAAGGAATACTTCGACCAGCGCTTCCCCTTTCTGCGCTCACATCTGGAGCACCGGCCTTTGACATTTCTTGCGGAGGACTGGTTTTCCCGCTATTTCTTCGACGAGTACGAAAGAGAAACCAAGCATCCCGAGACGCTCTTCTTCGAAGACTTTGCGGAATACGACCCCGACCTGCACGAGATAAACCGCAGTTGAGCACTGCGTTCTCAGAGGTTCTGATGTAAGTTGTGGAGATGCAACACCTGCTGCGCACCTCGCCACATGTGAACTGGAAAAGAACCACCCGAACAGGAGACGGATAGCGGAGTTGCCTTACAGGCTGCGCCGACGGACAGCGTCGCCGTCCTCAGATCTTTCATTAAAGGTTCGCTTTGGGTCGACTGCCGCGCCTAGTTTGTGCCAGTTGCGGACGATCAGGGTTCTCAATTAATTGACTGCTTCAGGCTGAAAGCGAATCTTGCATTCAAGTTAATGCTTACGGGTGCACTGGTGAGAAGAGAGAAGGAGCGAGTTCGTCTCCTACGTGTAGTTCGACCTCATCTCCTTCAATCATGATGAAGTCTTGACGGTTATCGAGACCTGCCTCGCTGTAGGCCCCCTTAAACATCGAATTTGCGGTCATAAACCTCATATTCTCGTTCAGAGAATATGCATAGTTGGCCAGTCCCTCTCCATAGAGCCCATCGTCGCCCTTTGGGTAATTCTGGAACTTGATCACGTTGTACGCAGGATCTAGCAACTTGACAAACGCTTTCTCCGCATCAGCAACTACCTTCTTTTGATCTGCGCCGCAGAAGATATCGAAGTCATCGTCCTCTGCCGCAAACTGTTGAACGCTTAATGGCTCAAGGTCGAAGAGAAACAGGATGATCTCATCGGATGGATGAGCTCCGGGCTTGCGCGCACGCTCTTCTGACAGCACCTTCAGCCGTCCGTGGTGTGCATTTTTGATGAGACGTTGGAAGCTGTCCTGTTCCTTCGCGATGCCGATGTATAGTAGGTCGTATAGACACACGACATCGTGCTTCGAAAACCCCCCCAAATAGTCGCACCCTCGAGCCACGTGCCAATAGACAGAGTCCGGCGTGAGCCAAATCTTTGCGTGTGTTCCCTTCTTGGTTCCACCAAGAAGGATGGCCTCTGGAGTAATTTGGATTTCAGGGTAACGAGAGATTCCCTCACATTTCCCTACGTGAATGACCCCGGCGTCAACGACTTCGTTTCCCACCTCGACATCTACGTATATAAGTGCCTGTTCCTTGTCCACCCGCGGGTTGACAAAGCTAGCCTGTGCCCGAGCACCAATCATGTAGAACTTGCTCTGACGTAGATGCGCAGCAATGTGCTGGTTCGCCTTATCGACCAAGAGCTTGACGTTCCGGTTGGTGAACGGCGGAAAGATTGTTTTCAGCAAATTTAACTGTGAGATGCGGCCCATGTTTTTCCACTTTTTTCTTGATTGAATCATCGCTGAGGAGGGACTAATGGCCATCTCATGGATTCATGGCTCCCTTGAAGCGAAGCAAGCCGATTTTTTGCACATCTTATGCCTTTGGTGATCGAAGGTGCCAACTAGGGAAGTCTGCTTCACCCCGGATGGCTGACATTGGCATCTGACGTATTGATGACCGCTTTGGGTCGGTACCCGCCCGTCACATCTGAAACGTGAAAGTCGGCTTCGGGTCTTGAAGCAGTCAATCGCGGGATGACTCCTATTAGGCAGCAACCTCCCCTAACCCTTACGGGACCAAACCTCAATGCCCCTAGATTGTTTTGACTGCGGGCGAAGCATCTGACCGCGTCAATCAAAGGGCATGACCTAGCTCTACGCTACTAAACAGAATCAGTCCTCTGAAGTGCTGCAGCCAATTTATGCGCGAATGGACTTGACACATTTCTATTGCGAACTTCGAAAGACCTCTTGCGGCCTGCATTCGGTGGATTTACCTGCTGGTTCCCGTTAAATCTATCCCCAACGCTACCCTTTTTCACATAATCGTCGTACGCAAGAAAATGGGTTGATTCCGACAGTTGAATTCTTGCTAATTTTTGCTTTAAATTATCATGGTAATTGTATTTCAAATTATTGAATACATAATCAAATATCTGACCAACGACATCGAATTTCTTTCTACGTATACAAACATCTACAAAATAAGATAGGCCGTTCAGACACTTTATCTTAAGTTCGTTATCAAGATTTTCAAGGGCACTATTCTCAACAAATGAAAATATTTTCAACCCTGGGTAGTTATAGATACGAAAAAACTCATGCCGTTGTTCGGCAAAAGTAGCGTCGTACTCTTCCTGCTCGATATCACCCAGGCGAGAGGCATCCTTTAGCTCCTGACGAGCAATAACTAACAAGGTGAACTCATACCGCATGAGCATGCAAAGCAGATCAAGCTCATCTTCAATAGATATTCCGATAACATTTAAAGCTGATTTAACAGACTGATTGGCCCGTTGCTTAAGCGGTTCGTCGCCGCGCCAAAGATAAGTAGCAAATGCTTTTACAAATACGAATGACTTATTATATTCAATGTTGAATTCTTCAAATACTCTGATACCGTGATCATAGTCGCCGGCATCTTCGATAAGATACTGCGCGAGATTTACGACAGCTTTTGCCTTTATTTCAGGGCGTGTTGCAGCGCGAGAAATAAGGTGGCGGTATTTATTTATTACTTCTGTGACTTTGTGTGTAACGCGCGCACTATCAGCATCCGTCAATAAGGCTAAATCGCTATCAAGCTTCTTATCACTTCCGACCGTTAGCAATCTTCCCGTTATACTGCCAGCATCGCCAACATCAATCCGAACTTCCCTCATTATTGCTGCAATTTCGCTTGAGTAGACTTTAAATACCTTCGCATCTTCTATTTTTACAACCTTAAGCTTAACTAACTCGTTGATTGCACTGCTGAACTTCTGCTCATCCTTCTCCATATTCAAAATATATCTCAATTTGGAGATGACATTGCTCAGGTCTCCATCGGAAACCATCTGCCCCATTGCCCAAAAAACTCTCCGCGCGTCGTTAGATAAATAATCCCAGATGCGCCCGTATAAGAAATCAATTGACTCCTGCCGCGTTTTCAGATCGATGTCCAACAACTCAGATATGGATCCTCCTTGCCCGTAGATCATTGCACTCTGAAATATAAAGAGCGGACGTCCACTGGTTAATTCATGTAAAACCTTCTTAAATTCTTTCAAATTCAAACCAATTTGGTAGTCTTTCGCGGTAATCCGTAGGTATGACTCCAAAACACTATCAAAGAACTCTAAAGTCTCATTTTCAGAAAGCTCTAAGACCTCTATTTCTTCACCAGTGATCTGACTAGCCGAACGCGTTGTCAATACGACTTTGTGGTGCCCTATGCTCAGCGATTTCACAAAATCTAGGAACTTTTCTTTTTCCTCAGATGGGAAGGTTTCATAATCATCAAGCACCAGAAGCATCCGGCCCTTAAACTCGATCAAAGAAGTGGGGTCAAACGAATCAGCTTGAAAAACTATACGATTCGCGAAACCGATCACCTGATCGAAAGAGTCAACGCTTCCCTCAATCGCCTCGATGGCGCCGGTATACATATTTAGCTGCCGATCTTTCGCCGAAACAAAAATAATATAGTCAAATATTCGTTGCTCGGCACTCAGTAGGGACTCACAAACTCGTTGCATCGACGCAGTTTTCCCGACTCCACCGTGACCCCATAGAGTTGCAAAAACTGTAGATTCGTTTGCCTTGAGAAATTTTACGACTTTCTTAGCAATGTCAGTTTCAATATATTTTTTGTAATTGTTTTCGTAGTTATTTACAACAGTTCCATTTGAAGATCTTCTTCGAAACTCATCAATCTCGCGACCATAATCCACAAGTAAAGGGGTATCGAAATATGCGCGCCCCGTCTTGACTAGTCGATTAAATACAGATCGCGCTGCCAGTCGATCTTCAACATATGAGTAAATAAAAAACTCTTGTTCATTGTCAATCGCAATGAAAGGGGATATGAGGAACATACCCTGTCTAGTTTTAATATATACGCATTCAATCTGAAGTATCCCAGCCGCTCTCGGCATAACCCAAGGCGCCAAGTCACCATCAGGTTTAAAAATTATTCCTTTATAAATATCACCATCTTCTTTAATGACTTTCACAAAGTCGAACTCTTCACCGAAAATCTCATTAAATCCTTGAGAAATCATGTTTTTCAGCGAGGTAATTTCATCAAGGAACGAGGCGGCATCATCATCAAAAGAGAAGCCATGACCCAACTTTTCATTCCGTAGGCTTGGATATTTATTAATCCCATCGCGAAAATCTTTAAGTCGCGTATTTTTAAACAATTGGCCATCAGTATCTAAAATACGAGACAATTCAACAATTTTCCCAATCGAGGGACGCTGGATTTCGATATAGAACTTCAATCGAGCATCATCGGAAATATTCTCAAAGTTTCGATTCCAAAGATAGCCTAGGATGATCAGCAGGCTAAGTTCCAACCCCGATTGCAAATGAATAGCTGCATCTCGTTTGCTGCCATTAAAAATGCACAGCTTAACCTTCGAATCTATCTTTTTGGCAATGTGATCCATGTCTCTTCTCTTACAACTGTTGGCGGTTAATTAATTTTCGTTGACTTCGAATTCACTGCTAGTCGCCATATATCATCTTGAATCGCTCCAATCATGCAGACTTATAGCATGCTAAAGACAGGCACAATTTACCAGTCTAGGTAGAGGAATAAGAATTCGATTGCACTCGGTTGTCTTGATGCGCTGTTCATCTTGTTCCAAATGCCGACGATGGTCACGATTTTGCAGTGTGCTTGAACGAAGGCACATGCCGAGTTCGGTCAAGCCATGGTTCGTGCAGAAGAGTTTAATGCCCGGAATTGGCCGTCGCGTCCATCAGCTCTCACGTTTACCACGAAGCGACGCCAGGTCGCTCGCGTGCTCGAGGTACCAAGTTACAGGGTACTTCAGTCGCTATCCGTCGCAATGATCGGAATACGTGCTGCCGGAAATCGGGTGGTAGATCGATATCGCTTCAGAGCGCGAGTCAGCCCAGAAGATGCAGCTGCAGTTGCCTGGGCCTGGCACTTGCGCATTCTTCGCTCGCTCACGGTCTACAGCAGGACCAAGGTACGCACGAGTAGAGCGAGTCGCTCTCAACTTCCGGGTTCAGGTGGATCGAAACCTCATGGAGATACCCTTACATTTGATTGCTCTCCCAATAGCGCTGCCAACTACCGCTTATGGCCCAAACCGGGTACTCACGACTTCCAGGTGACCGACGGCTTCCGCAAGAGCCAGGCAGAGGATGAATTTACGCTGAGTGACTTCTCCCGTAGCATCATGGACGCTATCACCCGAGCCAGCCGACATTAAGGAATCAAGTCATGACACAAGAATTCGAGCCTTACGCCAACGAGGCTGATGTGCTGCGCATCGGTGACCTGGAGATTGAGAACCGGGTTGATCGTGTGTCGCTCACCGGTGACGTGGTGTTCACCAAGGACAAGGCTGGCCTGACGCTGGCCAAAGAGCTGCAATCGCTCATCGGACGCATAGTTAATGCGCTTGATGCAGAAAAGCAGTTGCCACAGACAATCGAGTTGAAGGCAACCGAGACAGTCAAGAATCCATTTGCATAAAGTGCGTGTGGCCCACCACTGAACGTCCCCTGGGGCAAAATACGACCCTATGCGAGTGTCAAATCGCTCTTCAAACTAGAGCCACCACGTCGCTTCACGTGCTGGAGCAATCCCTCGCAGGCGTCCTCCACCAGGTCAAGCACGTTTTCGAAGCCATTTTTGCCACCGTAATACGGGTCAGGCACCACTTGGCTTTTTTGCTGCAAGCAAAATTCGGTGAGACGGCGAACCTTGTGTTGGTGCTCCGGTGGGCATTCTTCCTGCACCAGCGCCAGGTTCTCTAAATCCATGACCAAAATCAGATCGTGTTTTACGAAATCGACATCTCGGATTTGGCGGGCACGTAAATCCGACAGGTCATAACCCCGTTTCGCAGCGTGGGTCTGCGAACGTTCATCCGGTGGACTGCCGGGGTGGTAGTTGTGCGTACCTGCTGAATCCACCTGCACCAAGTGAGCCAGATCCTGATCGATCACCTTCTGGCGAAACACGCCATGGGCTGTTGGGCTGCGGCAGATATTGCCCATGCAGACAAACAGAACGGAATATGTGTTCATGGTCATGAAAAGAGCGCGCCGTTTGTTGGAGGGGCCTGAACTGCATGCAACGGCACGCCCTGAGAATGATGAATCAATGCCATGCTTTGCTCTGGCCGCGCTGTCAGCCAATCCTGGTAGCGCTCTTGCGGCAGGATGACAACCATGCGCTTTTCATCAGTAGGCTTGTGAAACAGACGCATCAAAGGATGGATATCGGCATTCACCGTCAGCATCGTGTAGCTGTGAAGCTCCTCGCCTTTGGGTGATTTCCAGACTGACCAAAGCCCGGCAATCCCCATGGGTTCACCGTTAGCGAGTGCAATCCGTGTGGGGATGGGCTTCCCGGTGCGCCAATCAGGCTCGTAGAAAGCTTCAGCCGGAATGATGCAGTGCTGAGCATGCTTCCATGCATCCCGAAAACTGGGCTTCGCTGCAACGGTCTCGCTGCGGGCGTTGTAGGTGTGCCGGGTAATCGTGGTGTCTGGCGACCAGTGCGGCACCAAACCAAACAGGCCGGTCAGTGCTTCACGTTGCGGCACGGGTCCATCCCCCACGTCGGCATTCGGGTTGCGGCGAACGAAACTACCAACGTAGCCGGGCCAAAGGTCTAACTTGCCCGGTTCATATGGCGGTTCCACGCCGAAATGGCGGATGTACCGATCCCGGTCCTTGAGGGCTTGATAGTGGCTGCACATCTGTAAATCGTAACGTCAAATCGGGAGCCGCTACCAGAGTGCCTGCATTCTTACGCAACAGTCATAATTTCTCACCATGACACCGATCACAAGTCAATGAAAATGGTGTTTCGGTATGTCCGACCAGTGCAGACGCGGCAGATTGCAAGCCTCTTGTAACGAACGATGAGGGATTGGCGGCTACACCGGCAGTTCATGAACTTCGGGTCAATGCCCCTGTTGTGGTCGTTTAGATTTTGTGTTCTATGGCCAGAGTTGTCCGGCTCCTGCTACTTGCGTTCGCCCAAATGGATACAGCCCACTGACTCCAGAAGACCCAAAGCCGACAGCCAAATTTCCAGGCAACAGTCATCCAAATCCTATGATTTTGTGCTTTAGCGTGGAGGTCACCGGCGCTGCGCGGCTTTATCGCGCAGCGTCCGGTGGCCCGCAGGGTTAGAGATCATGGGCTCAGAACAGAGCATGTTGAAAGCTACCTTCTTTGCTTGCCTGCTGGTGCTGGCGTTGAACTTTGCGACGCCGGCTGCGAACTTGCTGGCGTACTTTGACCGAGCGAGGGTGTTTGAGGTGGTAGCTGATCTGCAGAAACGGGTTGCTGCCCTTGAGTCGGCAACGCAATCACCGCCACCGCAAGGGCCGCAAGCGAAATGACAAGCGAGCCGACAAGCAGCCAGAACGAAGGGACGGTGCTCCAATGCGGCTTGCCTGCCCTTTCAATGCTTCGTGCCTGCAACTCGGACGTTATGAGTTGCAGAAACTGCATGGTCATCATGCCTTTGCGTCCATCTTCGCCATTCAAGGCAGCAAGAAGTTCAGCATCTGACATTGCCTTTACTTTGGCGACACTGATCCGCATCGGCATCATGTGCGACATGTCAGGAACTTCAATGTGGAGCGGCTCGCGCATGATGATCTCTAACGCAGAGTTGACCGGCGACCGGGCAAAGGTGCGACCGAAGGGCGCGGACGCCGCTGGGCGTCCGTGTCGAACAACCAGTGAAACCGCGTCACCATTCAAACGCCAAGATATGTTTGTAGTCCCGCAATGCGGCGCCCACTAGCTCCTGCGCAGTGCGAGCTTGGCCAGCGACGGCCGCAATGGCCTCTATTGATTCATGCTCGAAAGCGATAGTCACGCCACCCTTTCTCGTCTTCGTCTTCATCCGAGACATCATTCCCTCAGGGGCTACGTAGCCGGCGCTCTCGAACCAGTGACTGTGAACAAGCTGATTCCTGCGTTCCTCTACTTCTGTTGCAAGCCTCAGGCCCTTCTTCAGCTGTTCCGAAGTCTCCAGGAGGCACTGTGAAAGCCGAGCGACCGACTCTTCCCTAGTTACACCAAGCCTTGCGGGCGTGAAGATGCTCGGGAGTGCGCTAGCAATTCTCACAGCTGTTCCAAATGAGGCTTCCGCGACCATGGCATAGACAAGCTGCCCCGAGACGGTTCCGAGCTCATTGTTCATGAGCAACGTCAACTCCGCCTTCAATGTGGCTTCCAGACCCTGGAACGCCACGATCATTCGCCCGATGGCTTGGTAGTGTTCCCCGTATGTCGGCGCGGCCTCTGTCATAGCGGTTTAACGTTGGCGCTGTCCGGCACACAGCATGCGCCGCGAAGCGGCATTCTGCTGCTGCATGTCCGCGACGAGCAACTTGTTAGGGGACGCTTCCAAGTGATGCGCCTCCTGATAGAACAAGGCCAATAACTAAAACAACCAACGCGGTTTGCGATGCTCGTAACCATTTGCCGCTGATTTCTACCTTTTGGACACCTTCAATGTAGGCATCCTTATTGTCGGAAATCTTGATGCCATAGAACGAAAAAAACGCAAGCACGATTGTTCCTAGGACCTGAAATATGGTCGCTAGTAATGTGATCGTAAACATGTTCGCCTTAATGAATTGCACGAGGTGGAGCAATCAAGTCTCCTAACGTAATGTATACCGCAATACTTGCGGGATATTCTGGGCGCTGCGGGATAAACTGGACATGAAAACTTCGTGAGAATGGCTTGCAGCCTTGGTTCTTGCTGTTTTCACCGTCTTCTATACAGGTATAAAAATTCCGACAAACCCGGCAGATTTCTTCTTGTGCATTCTACGCACCAAATGCCCAAATCTCGAAACTGGAGGAGCTTTCTGTATGACCGCTCTCGCTGCAGACATGCCCCAGACTTTTCAGCCGCCAATGTCGGCAATATGATTCAGTCGAGGTGAAATGAAGGGCTGCTTTATGCAACTCCGCCGTCAATCCGGCGAGCATCACTTGATGGATTCAACGGCCGATATCGGGCAGGCATTTCGATCAACCGAAATTCGGCTATGGGCACTTTGCGGGTCGCCATGAACAGCGGCTGACTGGCAAGCCAATTCATTTAATTGGGCTGCCAGAAAGCGGACACTGGCGATCGGCAGACGGCCGTGTCTTGCCGACTGTCGCCGCCCAGGTTTAAAAACGTGTATACGACTTCAATTGCTCAGATTTACTCCGACAGACTATATTCTGATCCGACGGACTTTATTCCTCACAACAGAGCCGTGTTTACGACTTTAATAACCTGTTTACGACTTTAATTGCGCGGAATAATACCTCGAAAAATAGGAAACCGACCTACTCCACCGTGACACTTTTTGCCAAATTTCGGGGTTTGTCTACATCGGTGCCTTTGGCGCAGGCGGTGTGATACGCCAGCAACTGCAAGGGCACCACGTGTAGGAGTGGCGACAACTCACCGTAGTTCTCCGGCATGCGGATAACGTGCAGACCTTCGCCGGACTCAATCCGGGTATCGGCATCGGCCAGCACATACAACACACCACCGCGGGCACGCACCTCGTGCATATTGCTCTTGAGTTTTTCCAAGAGGGCGTCGTTGGGTGCGACCGTCACCACCGGCATGGCGCTGGTCACTAGCGCCAACGGGCCATGCTTGAGCTCACCCGCCGGATAGGCCTCGGCATGGATGTAGCTGATTTCCTTGAGTTTGAGCGCCCCCTCCAAAGCAATGGGATAGTGCAGTCCGCGGCCCAAGAAAAGCGCGTTTTCCATTTTGGCGAAGTCTTCCGACCAGGCAATCACCTGCGGCTCCAGCGCCAGCACGGCCTGCAAGGCAGCGGGCAAATGGCGCATGGCCTTCAGGTGACGGGCTTCTTCGGCCTCGCTCAAGCGACCCTTGGCCTGGGCCAAGGTCAGCGTCAGCAAGAACAGACCAGCCAGTTGCGCGGTAAACGCCTTGGTGGAAGCCACCCCAATCTCGATGCCGGCGCGGGTAATGTAGGCCAACTCACATTCACGCACCATGGCACTGCTGGCCACGTTGCAAATGGTCAGGGTGTGCGTCATGCCCAGGCTTTGGGCGTGACGCAGGGCCGCCAAGGTGTCCGCCGTTTCGCCGGATTGGGTAATGGTGACCACCAGTGTGCGCGGGTTGGGGACCGAATCGCGGTAACGGTATTCACTGGCCACCTCCACCTGCGTGGGGATCTTGGCAATGCTTTCCAGCCAGTATTTGGCAGTGCAGCCGCTGTAGTAACTGGTGCCACAAGCCAGAATCAAAACCGAGTCGATGTCCTTGAACACGCGCGCAGCACTGACGCGACCGTCAAACAACTCGGGCACGATGCCGTCCACGCCTTCCAGGGTGTCGGCAATGGCGCGGGGTTGCTCAAAAATCTCTTTTTGCATGTAGTGGCGATACGGCCCCAACTCGGCTGCACCGCTGTGCGCCACCACGGTTTTAACCGGACGCTGTTCGGGTGGCACAGGCTTGAACGTCTTGTCCACCAGCCAGTATTTGCCCAGCTGAATATCCACCACATCGCCTTCGTCCAGGTAAACGATTTGATCGGTCACCCCGGCCAGTGCCATGGCATCGCTGGCCAGAAAGTGCTCCTGTCCATCTTTGCCAACGCCCAGAATCAAGGGCGAGCCGGCCCGCGCGCCAATCAGGCGATGCGGCTCGTCCTTGCAAAACACGGCAATGGCATAGGCGCCGTGCAAATGATGGATCGCAGCCTTGACGGCTTCAAACAGGTCGCCGTCGTACAGGTGGTCAATCAGGTGGGCGATGACTTCGGTGTCGGTCTGACTTTGGAAAACATAGCCCTTGGCCTGGAGCATGGCGCGCAGTTCATCGTGGTTTTCAATGATGCCGTTGTGGACCAAGGCAATGCGGCCGGGCCGGTTGGCCGCATCAAGCCCGGTGCCATGGCTGAAATGGGGATGCGCGTTACAGACCACCGGTGCGCCGTGCGTAGCCCAGCGCGTGTGGGCGATGCCGGTCGTGCCTTCCAGCTTGCTGGCGCTCACCTGCTCGGACAGTTCCGCCACACGGGACGTACTGCGGGCTCGCTGCAAGCCATTGGCATACACCGCCACGCCGCAGGAGTCATAGCCGCGGTACTCCAGCCTGGCCAAGCCCTGCACCAGGATGGGAACGATGTTGCGGGTAGAAACCGCTCCGACAATGCCACACATAGACTGCTCCAGAAATTAATGGCCCAATGTTAGAGGCGCCAGAAGGAAATATGCAGTTGAAATTCATATGAATTTGAATTTATATTTCAATATGAATTTGACAAGTTCAAATATTTCAATTCATATAAAAATATGAAACATATAACAACTCTTAGATTCACACCTGAATACCAGAACAGCCGCCGCACAACGCACTCAACATTGACGAGGCAACCCACTTTTCCCGCTTGCCAAAGCCGGTAAAACTACCTAAGGGCTAACCCGCTAACACCGCACAACGCAAATTGATAGCATTCAGTTTCTTGTTGCGGACTTGCAAGTCCGTCAACGCAGACCATGCAGCCGGAGAATAATTTGTCAGTGGAGTTCATTCTTGAAACGCGTGGGTTGACCAAGGAATTCAAGGGATTCGTGGCCGTCAACCAAGTAGACCTGAAGGTTCAGCGCGGCCACATTCATGCGTTGATTGGCCCCAACGGCGCTGGCAAAACCACCTTCTTCAACCTGTTGACCAAGTTTCTGCATCCGACCAAGGGCACTATCACGTTCAACGGCATCGACATCACGACCGAAAAACCAGCCCAGACAGCGCGCCGCGGCATAGTGCGCTCTTTCCAGATTTCGGCGGTATTTCCGCACATGTCGGTGCTGGAGAATGTGCGTGCCGCGCTGCAGCGCAACATGGGCAACTCCTTTCACTTTTGGAAACCCGAAAGCACGTTGTTGCACCTGCACGAGCGCGCCCACCAATTGCTGACCGAGGTCGACCTGCAAGACTTCGCCAACGAGTTGGCGGTCAACCTGCCCTACGGTCGCAAACGCGCCCTGGAACTGGCCACGACGCTGGCGCTGGAGCCGGAGTTGATGCTGCTGGACGAGCCGACGCAAGGCATGGGCCACGAAGACGTGGACCGCGTCACGCAGTTGATCAAAAAGGTCTCCGCCGGGCGCACCATTCTGATGGTGGAACACAACATGAATGTGGTGTCATCGATTGCCGACCGCATCACGGTGCTGCAGCGCGGCGCCATCATTGCCGACGGCCCTTATGCCGAGGTGTCCCGCAATCCACTGGTGATTGAAGCCTATATGGGCACCGTCGACACCACCTTGCAGGGCGCACACTAAATGACAACTGAACTGCTACGCATCGAAGACCTGCACGCCTGGTATGGCGAATCGCACATCTTGCACGGCGTGAACCTGTCGGTGCATCAGGGCGAAGTGGTGACGCTGCTGGGGCGCAATGGCGCCGGGCGCACCACGACCATGCGCGCTATCGTCGGACAGACCGGCAAGCGTACGGGCTCCATCAAAATCAATGGCGTTGAAACCGTCAAACTGGCGCCACACAAGGTGGCCCATCTCGGCGTCGGTTACTGCCCCGAAGAGCGTGGCATTTTTGCCAGCTTGACGACGGAAGAAAACCTGATGTTGCCGCCTACCCTGGCACCGGGTGGCATGAGCGTCGAAGAAATTTACGAGATGTTTCCGAACCTGAAAGAGCGTGCGTCCAGCCCCGGCACACGCCTGTCTGGCGGCGAACAGCAAATGCTGGCGGTGGCGCGCATTTTGCGCACCGGCGCACGACTGCTGTTGCTGGACGAGATCTCGGAAGGACTGGCACCGGTCATTGTGCAAAAGCTGGCCGAGATGATTCTCACGCTCAAACGCAAGGGCTACACCATCGTGCTGGTGGAACAGAACTTCCGCTTTGCCGCACCGCTGGCCGACCGGTTTTACGTGATGGAGCACGGGACCAT
Source organism: Rhodoferax sp. (assembly GCF_012927445.1). Taxonomy (GTDB): domain Bacteria; phylum Pseudomonadota; class Gammaproteobacteria; order Burkholderiales; family Burkholderiaceae_C; genus Rhodoferax. The sequence continues at coordinate 72,514 of NZ_JABBPD010000006.1, read as the reverse complement.
CGTGAAACAGTTTGCACAAAACGAACTCAGCCAGAACATGGGTATGTTGCAGGAATATCTGGGCGTTTGATCCAGCAGCCGCTTCAACCTATCTTCCCTATTTTTTCCACGTTTCTCACAACCAAACTAACCAGGAGACCTCATGAAACTTAAAGCTCTCGTCGCCGCATTGGCCATTGGATTTGGCGCCGCCGCATCGGCCCAGAACACCGGCCCCGTCAAGATCGGTTTCATCACCGATATGTCCAGCCTGTATGCCGACATCGACGGCCCGGCCGGCGGTGAAATGATCAAGTGGGCGGTACAGGACTTTGGTGGCAAGGTATTGAATCGCCCGGTAGAAGTGCTGACCGCCGACCACCAGAACAAGGCCGACGTCGCCAGCTCCAAAGCCCGCGAATGGATGGACAAAGATAACCTGGCCATGCTGGTCGGCGGCACCAGTTCAGGCACGGCACTGGCCATGGCCAAGGTCGCGGAAGAGAAGAAACGTCCCTTCATTGCGATCGGTGCTGGCTCGGCCCGCCTGACCAATGAAGCCTGCTCGCCTTACACCGTGCATTACGCTTACGACACCGTGGCCTTGGCCAAAGTCGCCGGCTCGGCGCTGGTCAAGGCCGGCAACAAGAAATGGTATTTTTTGACGGCCGACTACGCGTTTGGCCACTCGCTGGAAGCTGACGCCTCCACCGTGGTGAAAGCCAACGGCGGTACTGTCGCTGGCGCCGTACGCCACCCGCTCAATGCGTCTGACTTCTCGTCCTTCCTGTTGCAAGCCCAGTCCTCTAAAGCCCAGATTTTGGCACTGGCCAATGCCGGCGGCGACTTTACCAACTCGATGAAGGCGGCGCGGGAATTCGGCATCAATAAAACCATGAAGATCGCCGGCCTGCTGGTGTTCATCAACGACGTGCACAGTCTGGGTCTGGCCAATACCGAAGGCCTGCAACTGGCTGACAGCTGGTACTGGAACCAGGATGACGCCTCGCGCAAATTTGCCCAGCGTTTCTTCGCCAAATACAAGCGCATGCCGTCCAGCCTGCAAGCGGCCGACTACTCGGCGACCACCAACTACCTGAAAGCCGTGCAGACCGCCGGCACCACCGATGCCGACAAGGTGATGTCCACCCTGAAGAGCATGAAGATTGACGACTTTTACAACAAGGGTCAGATCCGCTCCGACGGCCGCATGATCCACGACATGTACCTGTACCAGGTCAAGTCGGCCAAGGAATCGACCACACCGTGGGACTACTACAAGATGATCGCCAAGGTGCCCGGCGAGCAGGCCTTCACCACGGTGGCCGAGTCCAAATGCGCGTTGATCAAAAAATAACTTGACGCCCAAAGCGGCTGGCTGCCTGTGTGGCCGGCCGCTTTTTCGCCTTACCAGGCATGAACTAACGGGTCTTCATGGAAATTTTCGGTATTCCCCATCAAGCTTTTCTGGGTCAGCTGTTGCTGGGCCTGGTCAATGGCGCGTTTTACGCGCTACTCAGCCTTGGACTGGCGGTCATCTTTGGCCTGCTGGGCATTGTGAATTTTGCGCACGGCGCACTTTATATGCTGGGCGCGTTTGCTGCCTGGATCATGCTCGACAAGTTCGGCATCAATTACTGGTTTGCGCTGGTGTTGGCACCGCTGACGGTGGGTCTGCTGGGCGTGGTGATTGAGCGACTGTTCCTGAAGCGCCTGTACAAACTCGACCCGCTGTATGGCTTGCTGCTGACCTTTGGCCTGGCGCTGATCGCCGAGGGCATTTTCCGCGAACTGTATGGCGTCTCAGGCCAGACCTACAACGTGCCGGAACTGCTGTCCGGTGCCACCAATCTGGGCTTCATGGTGCTGCCGAACTACCGCGCCTGGGTAGTGCTGGTGTCGCTGGCGGTGTGCCTGGGCACCTGGTACCTGATTGAACGCACCCGGCTGGGCGCCTACCTGCGCGCCGGCACCGAGAACGCATCACTGGTGCAGGCCTTTGGCATCAATGTGCCCTTGATGGTGACGCTAACCTACGGCGCCGGTGCCGCCCTGGCCGGACTGGCGGGCGTGCTGGCCGCGCCCATCATTCAGGTCAATCCGCTGATGGGCTCCAACCTGATCATTGTGGTGTTTGCGGTCGTGGTGATCGGCGGCATGGGCTCCATCATGGGCTCGATCCTGACCGGTCTCGGCCTGGGTATTGTGGAAGGGCTGACCCGGGTGTTCTACCCGGAAGCGTCCAGTATTGTGGTGTTCGTCATCATGGTCATTGTGCTGATGCTGCGCCCGGCCGGCCTGTTTGGTAAGGAGGCTTGAGCCATGAATAAATTCAACAAACTGATTGCCGCCACCTACTTCGTGTTGCTGAGCCTGGCGCTGCTGGCGCCCATGCTCGGGCTCTATCCGGTGTTTGTGATGAAGCTGCTGTGCTTCGCCATTTTTGCCATCGCCTTTAACCTGCTGCTGGGTTTTACCGGCTTGCTGTCTTTTGGTCATGCGGCATTTTTCGGCTCGGCCGCGTACATCACCGGCTATGTGATCAAGTCGCAGAACTTCACCCCAGAACTGGGCCTGTTGGCCGGCATGGTGGGGGCGGGTCTGATTGGGCTGGTGGTCGGGCTGGTTGCTATCCGGCGCCAGGGCATCTATTTCGCCATGATCACACTGGCGATTGCGCAGATGGTGTTTTTTGTCTGCCTGCAAGCCCCCTTTACCGGCGGTGAAGACGGCTTGCAGGGCGTACCGCGCGGCGCGCTGTTCGGCTTGCTGCCGCTGGAGTCGGACACCTCCATGTATTACCTGGTGCTCGCCGTTTTTATGGCGTGTTTTTTGGCTATTTCACGCATCGTGCATTCGCCTTTCGGCCAGGTTCTCAAGATGATTCGTGAAAACGAGCCCCGTGCGATTTCGCTGGGCTACCAGGTTGACCGCTACAAGCTGCTGGCCTTTGTGCTGTCGGCGGCGCTGGCCGGACTGGCCGGCTCGCTGAAAACACTGGTCATGGGATTTGCCACGCTGTCCGATGTGCACTGGTCGATGTCGGGCGAGGTGATTTTGATGAGCCTGCTGGGCGGCGTGGGCACCTTCTTCGGACCGGTTCTAGGTTCCGGCATTGTGATCGCCCTGCAAGACATGCTGGCCGACAAGGTCGGCTCCTGGGTGACCGTGATCATCGGCGCAATTTTTGTCCTGTGCGTCATGGCCTTCCGCAAAGGCGTGGTTGGCGAGTTGCAGGCCTACCTGGAACGCCGGCGGCGGGCTGAGCCCAACTAACTAAAATCTTCCATATTTCTGAAAAATATGGAACAAATGACGCTCGACGCCACCGACCTGCACCTGCTGGAGCAGCTGCAAAACGACGCCTCGCTCAGCAATCAGGACCTGGCCGGGCGGGTGCATATTTCGCCCCCCACCTGTTTGCGACGCGTCAAACGGCTGCATGAGGCGGGGCTGATTGAGCGCGAGATTGCGGTGCTCAGCGTGGACAAACTGAGTGCGGTGGCGGGCCACGGCCTGTGCGCCATCGTCGAGATCACGCTGGACCACCAGGACAATGCGGCCCTGGAGGCGTTTGAGAAACGCGTCGCCGCCGATGACGCCGTGCAGCAGTGTTACCGCGTCTCACCCGGGCCCGACTTTTGTCTGGTGGTGCATGCGGCCCACATGCCGGACTACCTGGCGCTGGCGCAACGCCTGTTCACGGTCGACGCCAATGTGCGCAACGTCAAAACCTTCTTCAGCGTCAAGCGCAGTAAATTTGGCGCGCGGGTGCCGCTGCCACTTTGATTTAAGCCAAGGGCAGCGTGAAGCTGATGCTGCAACCCGCATCCGGTGCGCCGCTGGCCCACACGACGCCACCATGGCGCTCCACGATTTTTCGGGTCAGTGCCAAGCCCATGCCGAGACCTTCAAACTCACGGGCCCCGTGCAGCCGCTGAAAAGCATGAAACAATTTGCCTTGGTATTGCGGGTTGAAGCCCACCCCGTTGTCGGTCACGGTGATGGCGCATTGGCCGTTCTCGTGGACTTGCCACGCAACTCCGATTCTGGTGAGGGGCCGCGTCCGGGTGAACTTCAACGCATTGGACAGCAGCTGCAACACCACTTGCCGGAGCAAGGCGGCATCACAGCAAAGGGGCGGCACATCAGCCGCCACCTGCCATTCAATGGCGCGCCCTGCGAGCATCGGAGCCAGGTCAGCGCCAACGGCGGCAACCAGTTGCCCGGCATCCACGGTCGACAGTTGCAGCGCCACTTGGGTCAGACGCGACAACTCCATCAGCGCGTCAATTTGCTGCCCCATATTTCGCGCGGCCTGGCTCACCGTCTCCAGGTGCGCCGTCATGGCGGCATTGGATTGGTCGCCCAGGTCTTCCTTGATGATCTGCACATAGGCCGTCACATGCCGCAGCGACGCCCGCAGGTCGTGTGACACCGAGTAGGTGAAGTCTTCCAGCTCGGCGCGCGCTTGGCTCAGTTCGCGCCGGAGCCGCGCGTTGTCCAGGCGCTCATTCTCTGGCTGTTCGTCCTGAGGCAACAAGGGCGCCGACGCTGCGTTCATTTCGAGGGCCGCTTCCAGTTGGCGATACTGACCTGCTTGCCCCGGGCCACGCTCAGAGCCCCGGGAGGCGTGTCTTTGGTGATGGTGGAGCCGCCGCCCACGGTGCCGCCAGCGCCCAGGGTCACAGGGGCAATGAGCACGCAGTTGCTGCCAATGTGCACATCGGCTTCGATCACGGTGCGGTGTTTGAACGCGCCATCGTAATTGGCCGTTATGCTGCCGGCGCCAAAGTTGACGCGCTCGCCCACCGTGGCGTCGCCCAGGTAAGCCAGGTGATTCGCCTTAGCCCCTTTGGCCAGCGTCGAATTCTTGACCTCGACAAAGTTGCCGATATGGACTTCGGCGCCCAGCTTGGCACCCGGTCGCAGCCGGGCAAACGGACCGATCAAGGCGCCCTCGCCCACTTCAATAAAGTCCTTGCTACCCGGCTTGCCACCTTCAATGTGGGAGAAGGGGTGAATCACCGCCCCGGCGGCGATGGTGGCGTTGGCAATCACGCAGTTGGCGCCAATCTTGACGCCTTCGCCCAGCGTGACCTGGCCTTCAAAGACGCAGTTCACGTCAATCGACACGTCTGGCGCACACTGCAAGTTACCGCGCACATCCAGCCGCGCCGGGTCGGCCAGCCGAACGCCCTGCTCCATCAACTGCACGGCGTTGCGTAGTTGAAACGCCCGCTCCAGCTCGGCCAGTTGCACCGGGCTGTTGACGCCCGCCACCTGCACCGCGTCCGTGATTGTGTGCGCCACCACCGGCACGCCATCGGCCACGGCAAATTTCACGATATCGGTCAGGTAATACTCGCCCTGCGCATTCTGGTTGTCCAGCCGCGCCAGCCACTTTTTCAAATGCACTGCCGGCACTGCCATGATGCCGCTGTAGACCTCACGCAGCTCGCGCTGCTGCGCGGTCGCGTCCTTTTGCTCGACGATCGCCTGCACCACCTCACCCTGGCGCACGATGCGGCCGTAGCCAGTGGGATCGGCCAACTCAATCGTCAACAATGCGAGTTGCTGACCGGCACTGGCGGCAAGCAGCTGCTGCAAGGTATCGGCTTGCGTCAGCGGCACGTCGCCGGAGAGCACGACCACCATGCCGTCATCTTTCAAGACCGGCACGGCCTGCTGCATCGCGTGGCCGGTGCCCAGTTGTGGCTCCTGCCGCACAAAATTTATATCAAATTGGGCTGTAGCCCCCGTTTTATCTGCGAGAGCCGCTTCAACTTCGATAGCACCATGACCGGTGACGATCACCACCTGACGCGCCGCCAAGGCCGCTGCCGTGTCCACCACATGCTGCAACAAGGCCCGCCCGGCCAGCCGATGCAGCACTTTGGGCAGCTTGCTTTTCATGCGGGTGCCCTTGCCAGCGGCCATGATCACCACGTCCACTGCGCGGTCGGTTTTGGAGTTTTTTGAAATATCGTTCATGACTCTTTCTGTTCGTGCACTCATCCGGGTTTTTCAAACTTTCAACTGTCTTGCATTATCGGCGGGCTGCTGGGGGGTCAGCGCCCTGGATTTCATCGCCACGACTGAAAGTCGATGCGACTGACGCACCGGCGCTGATGCTGCAAAAGCACTGAAAAACTTACCGCAGATTGAGCCATTCAAAGTAAACCGGCGCCTCGTGCGCCGTACGCCAGGGCTCAAAAACCAGGCGCTGGCCGGCACCGACCGCCAGTGTCTGCCCGGCCTTCACAAAAAAGTCACCCGACTCGTTGCCGTGCCCGGCGTGCGGGCCGTCCAACGTGGCCCACACCTGACCCTGTGCAATCCGCAGCAGACCGGCCTGGCGCGGCCGCAGGCTGATGGCGCGTCCCGGCAACAGCGTGGCACACCCCGACACCGCACAGCCCTCGTGCGATGGAGGTAATTCCTGACTTTTCATGGCAAACATGACCGACTCCATTGGTGCAATTGGGTACTGAATGATCGCAATCAGAAGCTGCTTCGTCCAATGAAATTGGACTAAACTATTTATTCCGTTTACGCATCAATTGCCTGACCCCAAAAACCCACACACCCTATGCAAGCGTCCGACAACCATCTGCGAACCCGGCCTATTTCGGTGGGCTACTTGCGGGCCTTTGAAGCCGTGGCACGCCACCTGAACTTTCGGGCTGCCTCGGAAGACTTGTCGCTGACCCAAAGCGCTGTCAGCCGCCAGATTCAGGCGCTGGAACAAGAAGTGGGCAGCCCCCTGTTTTTGCGCCACACGCGCGCGGTGGAGCTGACCAGCGCGGGCGCCCTGTTGTTGCGAACCGTGCTGCCGGCACTGGAGCGGCTGGACAGCGCGGTGCGGCAAATCCGGCGCAGCACAGGGCGCAAAAGCGTGGCAATCAGCACCTGGGCTTCGTTTGCGTCCATGTGGCTGATTCCAAGGCTGGAGGCGTTTCAGAGCGAACATCCTGACATTGACATCCGCATTGATGCCACCGATGTTTCGGTCGATCTGGACACCACGGACGTCGACCTGGCGCTGCGCTACACCACCCCGGCCAATGCGCCGGCGGGTGCTATTCGCCTGTTCGGCGAACAGTTGACCCCTGTCGCCAGCCCCTGGCTGCTGAAAAGTGGGCACGCCTTGCAACAGGGCCAAGATCTGGCGCATTTCGCCTTGATCGAAGCCAGCGACGCGCACCGCACGCAGCACATGGAGTGGTTAAGCTGGCGGCGCTGGCTGGAGGCACATCATTTTGAAAAACTGGAACCCAAGCGCTGGCTCTACTTCAACTACGCGCACCAGATCGCGCAGGCGGCCCTGACCGGGCAAGGCGTGGCGTTGACCCGGATGCCGCTGGTGGCAGACAGCCTGGCCTCGGGTGATCTGGTCGAGATTTTGCCGGGCATGCGGCTGGAGTCACCCTTGGCCTACTGGCTGATCGTCGGCCCACGCAGTGCGATGCGGCCTGAAATCAAGGCGTTTTGCGACTGGCTGACGGCACAGGCCGCCCTCACCCGCCGGGCCATTGGCGAAGCAGAATAAAAACCCTGCTTACACCGGCCAGACGACACCGTGGTCGTTCAGGATCGCATCGAGCGGCATGTCATGGGATTCAGGCTCGAAATCCGGCAAAAATCCCGGCGCAAACCCCAGCCCAACGGTAAACGGTCGCGGCTCCAGGCTAGACAGCATGCGGTCATAAAAGCCGCCGCCGTAACCCAACCGGTAGCCGCCAGGCGCATAACCGACACACGCGACAAACAACAGCGAGGGCACGATCACCTCGGTATCCTTGGGCTTGGGGATGCCATAGGCGTCCTCTTCCATCGGGCAGCCCGGGTACCAGGCATGAAAAGTCATGGTTTTGTGAACTTTATCGACCACCGGCAGTCCAATTCGGCGAGGCTGGGGCTGATCGATCAGTTCGCCGTCTTCCTTCCAGCGATGCAGGGCCGGTAACGGGTCAAACTCACCCTTGATCGGCCAATAGGCGCCAATCACGGCATCGGGGCGGCCAATCAGCCAGATGCGCATGACGCGTTGCAGCATGTCGGCGCGTTGTAGTCGATCCGGGAGGTTCAGACGTTGCTCAATAAGAAGTTTGCGAAGCGCCTTTTTATCCAGCGCCCTTTTTTCATCAGAGTTATCCATAATCTCCACATGCAGTTTCACACCATTTTGACATCGATTGCGCTCCTGGGATCCCTGACCTTGTCGGTCACCACCCCGGCGCAGGCCCAGTCCTCCGCTTCCAGCAAAGCCCAGACGGACGGAACCATTCTGGAAATGAACCGGGCCTTCAAACAAGGCGACACCCGGCGGTTGACCGCCCTGCTGCCGCAGGTGCGTGGCCATGCACTGGAGCCGTGGGCCGCCTACTGGGAACTGCGCGCCCGGCTTGATACCGCGACCCCGGGTGAAGTGCAGGATTTCCTGACCCGTTTTGCCGGCACTTACCAGGAAGATCGTTTGCGCAACGACTGGCTCCTGCTGCTGGGCCAGCGCCGCGACTGGAGCAATTTTGCCGTCATGCAGCCCTTGTTTCGCATGAACGACGACCGCGAAGTACGCTGCTACGAGCTCAGCCTGGACCCAACACTGGCGGGCGATGACCTGGCTGCCAACGTCAAACGCCAGTGGTACGGCCAAAAAGAAACCAACGATGGCTGCACTTTTGCAGCAACCCGCCTGTATGCCGCCAAGAAGCTGACCGACGCCGACGTCTGGCGCAAAGCGCGGCTGGCCATGGAAGCCAACCAGCCCCGGGCCGTGAAAGTCGCGGCCGAAATCATCTCGCCCGAGGCCGCCGCCCCCATTGATGAAATCAACAACAACCCGGCCCGTTACTTGGCCAAACGGGTGGGCGCAGCCGGTCGTGTGGCCAAAGAGTGGGTCGTGCTGGCACTGATCCGCATGGCAGCGAATGACCCGGATACCGCCGCCAGCGTGCTGGAAAACCACTGGAGCGTGCACTTGAGTTCCGAGCAGCGGTCCTGGGCTTGGGGTGTCATCGGCAAGCAGGTGGCACAGCGCCTGTCCGGCGATGCCACGGAACATTTCGCCAAAGCCAAGGACAGCGACCTGAATGACGACCATCTGGGCTGGAAAGTGCGCGCCGCACTGCGCCAGGCCAAGTGGAAAGAAGTGCTGGCGGCCACCAAAGCCATGAGCCCCGAGACGCGCCAGGAATCCACCTGGGTCTACTGGCGGGCGCGGGCCCTCAGCCAACTGGCCAAGACCGACGCGGACCGCGCTGAAGTCACCGCTTTGCTGGAAAGCATTGCCAGCGTGCGCGGCTTCTACGAGCAACTGGCGCTGGAAGATCTGGGCCAGCGCATCAGCACGCCGGCCCGACCCTTGCCTCTCACGCCAGAGGAGAGGGCTGCCGCCAGCCAGAACCCCGGCCTGGGCCGCAGTCTGTATGCGATTCAAATGGGCCTGCGCAGCGAGGGCGTGCGCGAATGGAACTACAGCACCAACCTGCACCAGCACGGCGGCATGGGTGACCGCGAGTTGCTGGCCGCCGCTGATCTGGCCTGCCAGCGTGAGGTGTGGGACCGCTGCATCAACACCAGTGAGCGAACCAAATCCGTGATCGATTTTGAGCAGCGCTATCCGATGCCATTCAAAAACGCGGTGATTCAACGCGCCACCCAGATCGGGCTCGACCCGGCCTATGTCTATGGCCTGATCCGCCAGGAAAGCCGTTTCATCATGGACGCCCGCTCGGGCGTGGGCGCCTCCGGCCTGATGCAAGTCATGCCGCCGACCGCCCGCTGGACCGCCAAGAAAATCGGCATGACCGACTTCAAGCCCTACCAACTCAACGACCGCGACACCAATATCGCCATCGGCACCGGTTATCTCAAGCTGGTGCTGGACGACTTCTCAGGCTCCATGCCGATGGCTGCCGCCGCCTACAACGCCGGTCCTGGCCGCCCCAGAAGCTGGCGCGGCCAAACCGGCGGGCCGGTGCTGGAGGCCGCGATCTGGGCCGAGAATGTGCCATTTACCGAAACACGCGATTACGTGAAAAAAGTGCTGTCCAACACCACCAACTACGCCGCGCTGATTTCCGGCCAGCCGCAGTCGCTGAAAAGCCGCCTCGGCATGGTGGGACCGCGCGAGGCCAGTGCCATCGTGGTGAACGCCGAATTGCCGTGATCGCAGCGGCGTGATTCGAACCCCATGCGCTAGCATGGGCGTTTTGGAGACCTTCATGCTCAAGCTCTACATCGGCAATAAAAACTATTCTTCCTGGTCCATGCGCCCCTGGGTGCTGCTCAAACAGGCCGGCATCCCGTTTGAAGAGATCAAGGTCCGTTTTGACTCGTTTGACGCCGACTCCAGCTTCAAGCACACCATCAATGCGGTAACGCCCACCGGCAAAGTCCCGGTGCTGGTGGATGGTGATCTGGTGGTGTGGGACACACTGGCCATTGCCGAATACCTGGCCGAACAATTCCCCGACCAAACGCTGTGGCCCCGTGACAAAGCGGCCCGGGCACGCGCCCGCAGCGTCTGTGCCGAGATGCATGCGGGTTTTACCGGTCTGCGCGGTAACTGCCCGATGAACATCGAAGCCTCCCTGGCCGACGCTGGCGCCCTGATCTGGCGGGACAAACCGGCGGTACGCGCCGATGTCGACCGCCTGGTGACGATGTGGCAGGAGCTGCTGGCGGCCCATGGCGGACCGCTGCTGTTTGGCGACTTCTCCATCGCCGACGCCTATTTCGCCCCGGTCTGCATGCGCCTGAAAAGCTACGCGCTGCCGGTGCCGCCGCCCAGTGCCGCCTACGTGGCGCGGGTCTGTGCCCTGCCGGGCGTGAAGGCGTGGATGGACGAGGCGGTCGCTGAACAGGATTTTCGCGAATTCGAAGAACCCTACCGGCTGAAGCGCTGACATGCAGATTTACATGGTGGGGGGCGCGGTGCGGGATGCACTGCTGGGGCTGCCGGTAAAAGACCGGGACTGGGTGGTGGTGGGCGCCACGCCCGAGGCCTTGGTCGCGCAGGGCTTTTTGCCGGTCGGCAAAGACTTTCCGGTGTTCCTGCACCCGCAGACCAAAGAAGAATACGCACTGGCCCGCACCGAACGCAAAACCGCGCCCGGCTACCACGGCTTTTGCGTCCACGCCGCCCCCGATGTGACGCTGGAAGAAGATCTGGCGCGTCGCGACCTTACTATTAATTCGATAGCTGTCAGCGCACATTCCATGGGGGCTAGAGGCCGATTTGATACTGAAATTGCACTGAACCCGGCGGCCTGGCAGGCAGCTGATGCGCTGGTGGACCCGTTCGGCGGACAACAAGACCTGGAGCACAAGGTGTTCCGCCACGTCACCGCCGCCTTTCGCGAAGACCCGGTGCGCATCCTGCGCGTGGCGCGGCTGGCGGCACGCTTTTGTGACTTCACGGTGGCGCCGGATACGCTGCAACTGATGCAGGAGATGGTTCAGGAAGGCGAAGCAGATCACCTGGTGGCCGAACGGGTCTGGCAGGAACTGGCCAAAGGCCTGATGGAAAACACCCCTTCTCGCATGCTCGAGGTGCTGCGGGACTGTGGCGCCCTGGCGCGCCTGCTGCCCGAAGTGAACCAGCTCTGGGGCGTGCCGCAACGCGCCGACTACCACCCCGAAATCGACACCGGCGCCCACCTGCTGCTGGTGCTGGACATGAGCGCCCGTTTGCAAGCCAGCCTGCCAGTGCGCCTGGCCTGCCTGTTCCATGACCTGGGCAAAGGCACCACGCCACCTGACATGCTGCCGCGCCATATTGGCCACGAAGAACGCAGCGCCAGACTACTCAAAGGCATTTGCGAGCGGCTGCGCCTGCCCACGGAATGCCGCGAACTGGCCGACGTGGTGGCTCGCGAACACGGCAACATTCACCGCAGTGGCGAGCTGGGACCGGCGGCGTTGGTGCGTCTGCTGGAGCGTTGCGACGCCTTTCGCAAGCCGCAGCGCTTTGGCGAGGTGCTGCTGGCCTGTGAATGTGATGCCCGTGGCCGACTGGGCCTGAGCGAGTCGCCCTACCCCCAGGGCCCGCGCTTGCTGGACGCACTGACGGCGGCACAAAGTATTGCTACTCATTTAATAGCTACCACCGCAATGGCGACGGGGGCCAGTGGCAAAAATATCGGTGAACTGATTCATCTCGCCCGGGTTGAGGCGGTCCGGGCCAGCCTGTAGGCCTGATCGGGCGTTAGCGTCTGTTTGCTTGTTATGCTTGGCCCATGTCTAGTTTGCTGATTGTTGAAGACGACGAATTGTTGCGCGATGCGTTAAGCGCCCAACTGGCCCAAGCCGGCCATACCGTCACGCCTGCCGCCGATGGCGCCATCGCGCAAGCGCTGCTGGAAACCCACCGCTTTGACGGTGTGCTGCTGGACCTGGGCCTGCCCAAAGTGAGCGGCATGGAGGTGCTGCACTGGATCCGGTTGCGCCTGCCGGCGCTGCCAGTACTCGTGCTGACCGCCCGCGACGGCGTGGACGACCGGGTGCAAGGCCTCAACGCCGGCGCCGATGACTACCTGACCAAGCCCTTCAGCATGGCTGAGCTGCAGGCCCGTCTGGGCGCCATGCTGCGGCGCGCCCGTCTACCGGCTTTTGGCGGCTCACTGGAGCTGGTCGCCGACAGCACGCGGCGGCTGCGGGTGGACGCCACCCTGCCGCAAGCCTGGCTGGACGATGAAGCAATGGAGTTGACGCAGCGCGAGTGGGCCTTGCTGTCCTTGCTGTCCTTGCTGGTCACCAACGCCGGCCAGGTGGTCAGCCGGGAAGATGTGCAGGAAGTCTGGCAATCGGTGCCCGGCGACGTGGTCGGCGTTGGCTCCAATGCGCTGGAGGTTTACATCCATCGCCTGCGCCGCAAACTGGGCGACTCCGGCCTGAACATCCGTAACGTGCGCGGACTGGGCTACATGCTGGAATCAGGCACGCCCTGAGGTGGCCCGACCTGCGTGCAAGCCGACCATTCAAACCAGACATAAACGGTGACCACAAGCAACCCGGCCCCATCCGGTCACGGCCTGTCGCTGAAACGGCAACTGCTGCTGTGGCTGTTGCTGCCACAGTTGGTGCTGTTGCTGGTCGGCGGCGCGCTGACCTACCGCATTGCCCTGAACTACGCCGAGAAAGGCATTGACCAGTCCCTCACGCAGTCGGTGCGCTCGCTGGCGCGCCAGGTCAAGCCGGTGGGTTCCGGCCTGCTGATCGACTTTCCAAGGGCCGCGCAGGACATCATCGAACAAGACCCGAAGGACCGGGTGAGTTACATGGTGTCGTCACCGCCCGGCAGTTTTCTGCTGGGCAACGGCAAACTGCCCGGGCCGCCGGACGGCGCCTACTCAGCGCCGGGTGAACCCTTGCTCTACAACGTCAAGGTGGACGGCAAGCCGATGCGCATCGCGCTGCTGGACGTCAACTACGGCGAGCCGAGCGAACCGCAAAATTTGCGGGTGCAAGTGGCCAAAAGTCTGGCGGTCCAAAAACGCATCACCGCTGAACTGGTGTCCGACATGCTGCTGCCGCTGCTGTTGCTGGGTGCGGTTTTGAGCGTGCTGGTCTATGGCGGTATTTCCCGGGGCTTGAGCCCCTTGAAACGGCTGCAGGCGCAACTGGGTGACCGGCGCGAATTCAGCCTGTCTGCCTTGTCACCGATCGAGATGACACAAGCGCCGCAGGAAGTGCATGCCCTGGCCGGTGCCGTCAACCAGCTGCTGTCGGTGGTGCGTCGCAGCCTCGGCCAGGAAAAGCGTTTTTTAAACGATGCCGCCCACCAACTGCGCACGCCGCTGGCGGGCTTGATCAGCCAGACCGAACTGGCCCTGGCGGAGTCTGACCCGCAAGCGCTGAAGAACCGCCTGACCAAGGTCCTGGCCGGCGCCCAGCGCAGTGCGCACCTGGTGCATCAACTGCTGTCCTTGGCGCGCAACGAGGCCGACGTCAAACTGCAAGCCCTGGACGCTGCGGCACTGGCGCGCGAGGTCGCGCGGGAATGGACACCACGGGCATTGGCCGCCGGTATCGACCTCGGCTACGAGGGCGAAGACAGCCTCCTGATTGAGGGAGAAAAAATTTTGCTGCATGAGGCCCTGAGCAACCTGCTGGACAACGCGATCCTCTATGCCGGCACGGGCAGCGTGGTGACACTGCGCGTCACGCAGTCACAGAATCAGGCCCAGCTGGAAGTCGAAGACAACGGCCCCGGCTTGTCGCCAGCCGATCTGGCACACGTTTTTGAACGCTTCTGGCGGGCCAGTGAATTGCCCGGCGGCTGCGGCCTGGGCCTGGCCATCGTGGCCGAGATTGCCCACCGCCATGGCGGCACAGCCACCGCGCAGGCCGTCTCGCCGCAGGGCTTGCGGATCAGGCTCAGCTTGCCGCTGACGGCTTGATTTGTGGTCCAATCTTCGTCCCGTGCGAGGGGCATGCAGGTCATGGGATACTGCGCCATGACCTCGCCTTCAGACCATTCATCTCACCTGGCCCCGCCGGCTAATCCGTCAGCGTTGTACCCGTCCGGGCATGAGCTGGACGTTAGTAAAAACCCTTGGAAACTGGCCCTGGAAAGTGCCGGCCAAGGCGTCTGGGACTGGAATGTGGTGACCGGTGAGCAGACGCACCCCGTCCTCTGGAAAGAGATGCTCGGTTATGCGGCCGATGAGATTGACCAGGGCTATAACGAATTTGTCACCCGCGTCCACCCGGACGACATCGCCCGTGTGCAGGACGCTTTCACCGCCTGCCTGGAAGGCCGCTCCAAGGGCTATGCGATTGACCTGCGCATGCGCTGCAAGGACGGCTCCTGGAAATGGATTATGTCGCATGGCATGGTGGTCAGCCACGACGCGCAGGGCAACTCCTTGCGCATGATTGGCACCCACACCGACATCACCGAACGCAAGCAAGCCGAGCAGGCGTTGCTTGAGCTGAACGCGCAGCTGATTGAAGAAACCCGGCTGCTGGAAACCACGCTGGCCAGCATCAGCCAGGGCATTTTCATGATTGAGGCCAACGGACGGGTCAGCACCTTCAACCCCAAGGCCTCCGAGTTGCTGGGTCTGCCCGAGCAGTTTCTGGCGACCCACCCCACCGTGCAAGAGATCGCTCTTTATCAGTGTCAACGCGGCGATTTCGGTCCTGCTGCCTGCCTGGTTGATCCGCATGCCCGCCGCTATCTGACGGACGGCTGCAGCGGCGCCATCCCCAACCACTATCTGCGCACCACCCTGGCCGGCCGCACGCTGGAGGTCAAAACACAAATGCTGCCCTCGGGCGGCATGGTGCGCACTTTCGCCGATGTCTCGGACTATGTGCAGGCCGAAGAAGCGCGCAAACGGCTGAACCAGTTGCTGGACGCCACCCAGGCCATCGCCCGGGTCGGTGGCTGGGACGCTGATATTGCCAATGACACCGTGTTCTGGACCGAAGGGATTTACCGCATCCTGGACACCTCGATCCAGGAATTCACCCCCACACCGGCCACCGCCAACCAATTTTTCACACCCGCCGCCAAGGCACTGATCAAGGCCTCCTATTCGGACGGCACCGATCAGCCGCAGCTGCATGATCTGGAACTGGAAATGATCACCGCCAAGGGGCGCCACATCTGGGTCCACTCCATGGGTACCACGACCTGGAAACAGGGCCAGCCCGTGAAACGCACGGCGGTGCTGCAGGACATTACCGAACGCAAACAGGGTGAGGCGGCCTTGCGGGAAAACGAGCAAATCTGGAAGCTGGCGCTGGAGAGTACCGGTGACGGCGTGTGGGACTGGGATATCCCGAGCGGCGAGAAATTTTTCTCGAAACGCCTGCTGGAAATGTATGGCTTTGGCGAGGCTGAACGCAGCAACCCCACCGACGAACTCGATTCGCGCATTCACCCCGAGGATCGGGCGCAAATGCACCGCGACCGCCAGGCCCATTTTGACGGACTGACACCGACCTACAGCAACGAACGCCGCGTGCGCTGCAAGGACGGCAGCTGGAAATGGGTGTTGGCCCGCGGCATGGTGATCAGCCGTGATGCCGAGGGCAAGCCCCTGCGCATGACAGGCACCCACACCGACATCACGGAGCGGAAAAAATCAGAGGCGCTGATTTGGCAGCAGGCCCATTTTGACGCCCTGACCGGCCTGCCCAACCGCAGCATGCTGCGCGACCGGCTGGAACAAGAGATCAAAAAAAGCAACCGCGACGGCCAGCAACTCGCCCTCCTGTTCATTGACCTGGACCATTTCAAGGAAGTCAACGACACGCTCGGGCACGACAGCGGCGACCTGCTGCTGATCGAAGCCGCCCGCCGCATCCGGGGCGCGGTGCGCGCATCCGACACCGTGGCTCGCATGGGCGGCGACGAGTTCACTGTCATCCTGAGCGACCTGACGGAGGCCAGCAGCCTGGAACGCATCCTGCAAAAGCTGCTGCAGGCGCTGGAGTCGGTGTTCCAGCTGGGTGATGAGCAGGTCTTTGTCTCGGCCAGCATTGGCATCACCATGTACCCGCTGGATGCGACCGAAATTGAAGACTTGTTCAAGCATGCCGACCAGGCGCTGTATGTCGCCAAGGGTGCCGGGCGCAACCGCTTCAGCTTTTTTACACCGGCGCTGCAAGAGGCGGCACAAACCCGGGTGCGCCTGGCGAACGACTTGCGGACCGGTCTGGCGGGCCAACAGTTCCGGGTGGTTTACCAGCCGATTGTGGAGATGGCCACGGGCGCCGTGCACAAGGCGGAGGCGTTGATTCGCTGGCACCACCCGACGCGCGGGCTGATCAGTCCGGCCGCCTTCATCCCGATCGCGGAAGCCAGTGGTCTCATCGTCGAGATCGGTGACTGGGTGTTCCAGCAGGCAGCCACCCAGGTGCAGGCGTGGCGCGCTTCGCTGTCGCCCCAGTTCCAGATCAGCGTCAACAAGTCGCCGGTGCAGTTTCACCACAGTGGCAGCGCCCACAAGCCTTGGTTCCAGCAGCTGCAAGCGATGGGGCTGCCGGGCGAGAGCATTGTGGTGGAAATCACCGAGGGGCTGCTGCTGGACAGCAGCGACAGCGTGGCCGACCAGTTACTGGCGCTGCGCGACGCCGGCATTCAGGTGTCGCTGGACGACTTTGGCACCGGCTACTCGTCGCTGTCCTACCTGCAGAAATTTGACATCGACTTCATCAAGATCGACCAGTCCTTTGTGCGGCACCTGGTGCCGGCGTGCACCGATCTGGCGTTGTGCAAGGCCATCATCGTGATGGCCCATGAACTGGGCATCAAGGTGATCGCCGAAGGCGTTGAAACCGAGTTGCAGCGCGATCTGCTGGCCGCCGCCGGTTGCGATTATGCGCAAGGCTACCTGTTCGCCCGGCCGATGTCCGCGCCGGACTTTGAAGCCTTCATGGCGCAACGGTAGACGCAGCTTAGGCGCCGCCTTACGCCACCAGCGCCAGCGCGCCGAAATCCCCGACGCGTTCACCCAGGCCGGCGGGCAGCAGTTCGCAGCCGTCGGTCAAGGCCGGCAATTTGCCATGCACGTAGGATTGCAACTTCGGCAGGAGCAAGGCACGGTGATGCCAAAACACACTGCCCCCAATGCTGATGCGCTGCAAATCCAGCGTCACGATCAGGTTGTACAGCGTGCGGCCCATGATCCGGCACATTTCATCAATAATGGCCGCAGCCCCCGTATTACCTGCGTAAGCAGCTATAAAAAGTGTAGCTGCATCGGGATAACCCAGGTGCGCAAAGCGGCGCGGGATGGCGTTGCCCGCCACCAGCGCTTCGACGTCGCCGACATTGCCGCAGCCACACAGGGCATCGTCGTTGTCACTGACAAAGAGGTGGCCGGCGTGGCCGGCATTGCCGTTCTTGCCGCGCAGCACATGGCCGTCCACACACAGGCCAACGCCAATGCCGGTGCTCCAGGTGACGTAGGCGCAGTTGGCCATCGGTTGGCCCTTGGTCTGCAGCGCGCCCCAGCGCCGCTCTGCCTCCAGCGCACCGATACCGTCGTTTTCCACCCGCACATTGGGGAAGCGTTGCCGCAGCGGCGCCTCCAGCAGCGCGGTGGTCCAGTCGTTCGGCAGACCACGCGCCTTGCCGGCCAGGCCACCGCAGATGTTGGGAGCGGCCAATTCCACCAGGCCCGCATTCAACACAAACGGCCCGCAAGAGGCCACCCCCACCGCCGCCAACGCGTCGGTCGCCACACCAGCGGCCTGACAACTCTCACCCAGCAGGCGGATGATTTGCTGGGCCAACGCATCGTGCGGCCCCTCCTTGGCGGTCGGCTCGGCGACCCGGCCGCGCACCCCTTGCGCATCGGCAATGCTGACGGCCACCTTGGTGCCCCCAATGTCGACACAGGCCACGGGCGCGGCCCCTGGAGACAGCTTGAATTCAGTCGCTAAAAATTGTGGGTTCATGTCCGTATTTCATCAGAAAGGGGGAACCCCGCCCGCCCGGTTACGGTGGCGTTACAACCGGGGGCTTGGTGGCACGCCTGTTGGCGCCCAAATCAAAGACGTTGCGCCAGCGCCCAGCGCACGATATCGGCCGCACCCATGGCACCGGCCTGGCGCGCCACTTCGCGCCCATTGGCAAACAGCGCCAGCGTCGGAATGCTGCGGATATTGAAGCGAGCACCCAAATTCTGGGCCGCTTCGGTATCGACCTTGACCAGCCGCATCTTCGGCTCCAGCTGCGCCGCCGCCTGCTCGAACGCCGGGGCCATCTGGCGACAGGGGCCGCACCACGGCGCCCAGAAATCCACCAGCAGCGGAATCTGGCTGCGGCTGATGTGGCGGTCAAAATTACTTTCATCCAGGGCCAGCGAATGCGCCATGAACAGCGGCTTGTGGCAACTGCCGCAATCGGGCGCCTGGGTCAGATTCTCGCTGCGCACCCGGTTGGTGGTATGGCAGTGGGGACAAACAATGTGCAGCGAATCAGTCATGGGAACACCTTTCAAAACATCAGATTAAGGCCAGTCCAGCAGGTTTCAAGCCCTGGGAATTTGTAACGGGTTTTGTAACTACTCAAGCCAATTTTAGGCAGGCAACTTCGATTTAACCGAAGCAGGGCTGAATGGTTTGGCTCAAGGTACGTCCAGGGTGACCTTTTTGTCCGCCTGTTGGGTTCTCCCCTGCAACCCGCAATGACTTCGGTGCGGGTTTGTTCAAGCCGTCGCTTGATGGTGGCTTGCTGGAGTTACGACTGTTTTTGTTGAGCTTCGATTGCAACTCTGCAACCTGCGATTGCAAGGCCACGATCTGTTTGGCTTGATCCTGAAGAATCGACCACAACAAACGAATCAGGTTGTCTTTCTCGTTGTGGCTGAGTTAACTCAGATCGGGTAATTCTTGCATTGCCGAGAATTGTCGCTTATCGCTTCAGGGGGTGAGTAGTTACGTGTCTTTTTAAATTAGACCACCACAAGTTTGGGGGGCTGTTCAAGCTGCAGACGTTTATGAGGGCACATTTATTCCATAAGAAGAAATCAATTCAGCAGTGCGGTAACAGCCACGTTGATGGCAAGCCCGCCGCAAATCAGCCAGGCGAACAGCACGGCCGCCAGCGCCAGCGGCTTGATGCCGGCCTTGCGGATGGCGGAAACATGGGTACTCAAGCCCAAGCCTGCCATGGCCATCGCGAGTAGCACGGTGTCGATGTCAAGCATCTGGCTCACCACAGCGTGGGGCAGCAGGGACAGCGAGTTCAGTCCCGCGACAGCGACGAAACCGAGCGCAAACCAGGGAATGACGATGTCGCCGCATTGCTGGGCCTGGCCATGGTCCCCACAGCCGTCCAATGCTTCGTGCGGGGATGAAGAGCGCGACAGCCAGGCCGACAGGATGACCAGGAACGGGGCCAGCATCATCACGCGCACCATCTTCGCAATCACGGCCGTGTTGGCCGCCTGTTCGCTGATCGCGTGCCCCGCTGCCACGACTTGGGCAACCTCGTGGATGGTCGAACCCGCGAACACGCCATAGGCTGTCGGCGACATGCTGACAAGGTCGTACTGCGCGTTCAAGTGGTACAGCGCGGGGTAGAGAAAGATTGCCAGGGTGCCGAATACGACCACGGTAGCCACCGCCACCATGACCTGCTCGGCGCGGCCGCGCACCACGGGCTCGGCGGCCATCACTGCGGCGGCACCGCAGATCGAGCTACCCGCACCAATCAACATGGCGGTCTTGCGGTCAAGCCCGAACACCTTTGTGCCCAGAAAGCATGCCAGCCCGAAGGTACTGCTCAGCACGGCGGCGTCGATCGCAACGCCGGCCCAGCCCACGTTGCCAATGTCCTGGAAGGTGAGGCGAAAACCATACAGGATGATGCCCAGGCGCAACAGATTCGCCTTGGAAAACGTCACGCCCGCACCGGTAACGGCGCTGAAACGGAAATACACCGTGTTGCCCACCAGCATGCCGAGCACGATAGCCAAGGTCAGCGCACTGATGCCGTTAGATTGCATCCAGCCGAACTTTCCCAGTTGAATGGATGCGCAGGCGATCGCACCGGTCAAAGCCAGGCCGGGCACCAGCCCGCGCCAGTGCGCCCGCAAGTCGTGATGGATATGGCTGACGGGCAAGCCGGTAGGAGCGCGGGATGCAGGCGTTGGGCGGGCAAAGGCGGACAAGGGGTTCTCCAATAAATCGTGTTCGAAAGACATGGAGCGAGTGTGCGGTTTCGTCATATATTAAACAAACGGATTGTTCGGCTATAAACTAGCTGAAAAACAGGTATGGAAACTTAAACTATGCGACTGACGCTGCGTCAACTCTTTATCTTCACGGCGGTTGCCGATACGGGTAGTACCATTGCTGCGGGGCTGCGTGTCGCGCTGTCGCAATCGGCCACCAGCTGCGCCCTGAACGAACTGGAAAGCCTGCTCGGGACACAGCTTTTCGACCGAATTGGCAAGCGTCTGCTGCTGAATGACAATGGACGTGCATTGTTGCCGCAGGCTCGGGCGCTGCTAGACGCGACGCAGGAGATTGAAGGGCAGTTCGGTATTGGCGCAGCAGGCGGTAAAGGCGTGCTGGCAACCCGATTGCGCGTCGGCGCAAGCACCACTATCGGCAATTACCTCTTGCCTGCGCTGGTGGCGAGTTACCAGCGCGCTTGGCCAACGGTGGGCATCGACGTGCACATTGGAAATACCCGCGAAGTTGCGTTGTCCGTGACCCGGCTGGAGGTCGATATGGGTCTGATCGAAGGTCCATGCCACGAGGCCGATCTGCTCGTGCTACCTTGGCGGGAAGACAAGTTGGTGATCGTCTGCGCCTCTGGGCACCCACTGCGAGACGAGGTGGCTCATAACCGCGTGACGGTAAAGTCCTTGCGTCAAGCGAGATGGTTATTGCGTGAGCCTGGCTCCGGTACACGCGAGGCGGTGGAGCATGCGCTTCTACCCCACTTGAACCACCTCAACGGTGAGATGCAACTGGGCAGCACCGAGGCCATCAAGCAAGCGGCGGCAGAAGGTCTGGGCTTGGCCTGCCTGTCCTTGTGTGCAGTGCAAGACCTACTAACGCTAGGCCGCCTGGTGGTCTTGAACACCACCCTGCCACGACTTACACGCCGTTTTTACCTGATTCGGCATCGCCAGAAACAGTTCTCGGCCAACCTGGAGCGCTTCGCCGCACATTGCGGCCCAGCGTGAAGCCAGGGTGGATGCTTGTTCCGGCGTGGTTCAAAAATGGCCGTTTTCGGGTAACACAGACGTGACCGTATCTCCCGCAGGATTTCGAGATTTATCGTTCGGTACGATGGAGTGGCGGCAGGCCTGTTGACCTGCGCCGGGTCAGCCTTGCTGCGGCTGCAGCGGGCCAAAACCCAGCATCGTCAGCCAATGCGGGTGCGCCTCACCCGTCAAGAGCTGGCGGGGACTTTTGCCAACCCGCTCAGGCACACGGCTGCGCAGGAACGTGCGGTGATTGAGGAAGAACTTCAGCAGTTCCAGGTACTGGCCGGCGAGTTGCCGGCGCAGCGTGAAGTAGTTGCGCAGCCTGGAATTCAGGTTTTCAACCATGGAGCTGCAGCGCGGCGTCTGGGCCATGGCCGGCATGACGGCCTCAAAGACATCGTGGCATTTGTGGCCCATTTGGGCGCACAGCCGGTTCCAGCCCTGCCAGAAAGCGTTGGATGTGTCGGGCTTGCGCTGCAACAAACAGGCTTGGCGCACAAGGTGGGCGCTTACCTCGTAGGCATGGGCGATGCAATCCAAGTGCTCGTCCAGAACTGCGGCGAACGCGAGCAGATCATCGCGCTGATTTTGCAGTGCGACGCGCACCTTCCTGATGCGCTCAGGCTCCAGGTACTCACGGGCGTGGATCTCCGCAACGACGAAATCGAACAGCTCCAGGCGCGTGGCCAACCCAGGGCCAGCGAGCTCCAGCACGTCGCGCTTGAGCCACTGCGTGAGCGTCTTGATGTCCCAGACCTGTGCCTGCCCGGCCCTCAGGCCAGTTCCCTGGTCCCCGATAAAGAAGTCGGGATCAAGGCCCTGGTCGCGCAGGCACAGCAAGTGAGTGGCCCAGGCGTCACCATCACGGTGCAGCTCAGCGGCAAGCAAATAACAATAGGTTGAACGGGCATCGACGCCGGCCAGCACCGGCTCGTTGCAGTGGAATATCTCGTCATTCAAGCCCACCCGAATGGCCGACAGGTCCTGAGCACAGTTGAGCTCCAGTGCACGCTTGGCAGCGCGTTGGAGCAAATTGTGTACACTGCCAAGACTGATGGACACGCCCAGCAAGTCGTGCACGAATTGCACCACCCCGCGGTAAGAGCTATGGCAAGTCAGGGTAAGGGAGACGACGAACTGATCGAGCCAGGCACTGGTCACCGGAATTGAGAACAGGACCTCTTCGCCAGCGCTGCTTGGCGCGAACGCCTCCTGCAGGGCGTCACGGGCTTTACCCTTTTGTTGGTAGAGGTACTTGCGGCTGACATCATTGGTGCTGGCAAGCTTGCTGAGATTTGCATCCTTGGCCAAGGTCTCAATGGCAAGGTCCATGCGCTGGGCTGGCTCAAGTCTGGCTGCTGGGCAAGAGGATGTGGTCATGCTGGAATTCTGTGGTGAACGAGGGACACTGAGTATCAGGGCGACCCACATTGGCGCCGAAAGACTGCTCAATTGCGTATCTGAAAACCTATCAAAGTGTTACCCAGGTTTGAACCACGCCCCAAATATTGCTTATTTCCTGAAGACCTGAACGCTTCTTCGCCTGGATGCAGAGGCTAAAAAGGATGTGGTTCCCGCCAACTTGAAAGCCGGGCAACTCGGGGCTAGGAATTCCAGCTCAGGTTGTTGCAGGCTTCACATTCCTCTTTCAACAGACCCACTTTGACCAGCAGGGAATGAACTTTGCAGCCGACGCAAAACCCCAGTACCGTTTCCATCCACATGAACCCGAGGCACACCCACACGAGGACCAGCGGAATCCATTTGGGCAGGTAGTTTCGGGTGGTCGGCAGCACGTCATGCGCCAGCACCCAGTTAACCCAGCCGGCAAATACGTCCGGATTAAAGAAGATCAGGCAAACCGATATAAAACTGGCACCGATGGACCACGCAAAGCGTTTGGGTGTCAGGGGCTTCCAGACGGGCGCATGGCCTTTGGCAAGAAAGCTGCTGATCAGCACGGTGGGGGAAAACCGGGAGGTGAAGACAAACATTCCCGACAACATCTCAAACAGTGCAAACCAAAGCACCATGGTCTGCGTTGAATAGTCCAACGTGCGTCGAATCGCCTCGACGCTGTAAAGAATGTGGTCGTCAAAATCCGTAGTGAAGGTATCCCTGATCGCATTGCCAGTGACGATCCAATGAGAGCCATACACGGCCTCGTACAGCGTCAACCCCATGTACAAGGGAATGATCAACAACAGGCCGGCACGAATTCGAACTGCAATATCGTTGATGTAGAGCGTGTCCGCGTCCGGGTCAAGGAACCAGAGTTTTTTGAAAACTTCCGGGATATATCCGAACGATTTATTCAATGACATGACGTACTGCTTTGAGTTGAATGCGTGATGGGCAATCTGCGACTTGCCAGGCACAAACCGAAAATTCTAGCCAAAAATCCTGTGGAGTGCCTGCCAACCCTCGTTGAGCAGGTCCACTTCGGGCGCTGTTTCTTCATGCCGGCAAAAGTGGACTTGATTGACACCGCCCGTTCGTTTCCTTGAGTTGGAAATTAGCTGGCTTTCACGGCCAAGACCGGGCATGAAACAGAGAGCAGAACTTCCTGGGCGACACTGCCCATAATGAGTTTGCCCACAGCGGTGCGTTTTCGCAAGCCAATCACCAGCACGGAGACCTGCAGAGAGTCGACCAGCGCTTCAATTTCGGCGACCGCACTGTTGCCTCGAACAAACTGCTTGAATGTTGCGTCGAGACCGGACTCCGCCAGTAATTTCTCGACGCGCTCGACATCTTGCACATCTGCTTTTGATAAATCTTCTTGCCTGCCGCCAGGACTGGCATTGACCACCACCAACGGTTCATTACGGCGTTTTGCAATTTCGATACCTTTGTCCAAAGCGGCTTGTCCTTCTGGACGTGGCACATAAGCTACGAGTATGGTCATGGTTGCTCTCCTTCTTTTTTGAAAAAATATGAACTGGGCATCACCCGCCTCCTCAGTCTCTGAGGCCTGGCGCCAAACGTTCACCACTCGGCGCTGGATCAGAAAAACAGCCTGATCCGTTGCCGGGAACAGGCCGCATCCGAGATAAGCAAGCTATTTCGACGAGTCTACCTAGCTTCTTGCTTCTTTCCTATATGGGTAAATACGAGGGTGCACCGCACCGCTGCCCCTGAAGAAGCAAACTTGACGGGCAGACCAACGCCTCCCAAAGCCGCGCCATCAGTGACTGCCGCGCTACTTGGACCAACAAAGTAGTCCCCTTGTACCAGCCTAGATCAGCTTGGAAACCAGACTGGCCAGCAAGCTGAGCACCAGGGTAGAGGCCAGCGGAATGTTCCATTCGCGCCCCAACAGCCGAAACGAAAAGTCACCCGGCAATTTGCCAAACCCCAGTTTATGCAGCCAGGGCGTGAGCGCGCTGATCAGCATCAGGGCGAAAAAGATAACGATAAACCAGCGGAACATGGCGGCCTGCGATTCCGGAGTTAGAGCGTGTGAGTGCGGTCGCCGTGCGAGAACCCGATGGCCGGCCACGGTTCGCCTTTGTACAGGCCGATGACCTTGAACAACTCGCCCATCTCATGCTCCATGATCAGCCGTTGCGCCATCACCCGCGCCGCCAGCGGAGCGGCGTCCAGCCGGGGCCCGATGCCGCAATTGATCAAAAACCGCGCCTGCGTGCAATAACCCAGCACATTCAAACCAGCCTCCTGCGCCGCCAGCGCAATGCCGGTGAAATTGACGTGGGCGGTGATGTCTTTCAGCCCCACATCGCTCAAAGGATCGGGGTCAGAACGGTGCCGCAGGTGACACATCACCGTGCCCATGTGGCGCTGCGGGTGGTAGTACTCGTGCTCCGGAAAGCCATAGTCAATCAGGAACGCCGCGCCCACGGTGAGCTTGTCGGCCAACGTGCGGATAAAGGATTCGGCTTGCGGATGGATTTCGGTCAGGTAATCGTGCGCGCCTTCAATCTCCAGCGGGGGGCGCAGCTCGGTGGGTCGGTCTTGCCAGGCAAACACGGGCAGACCGACGACCACACCGCGCTCGTACCAGACGCCGTTCACCCGGGCCAGCAGTTTCACCGGCATGGCATCCAGCACCTCATTGCCCACCACCACGCCTTGCAGGGTGTCGGGCAAGGCGCTGACCCACTGCACGACATCGGCGTACTTTTCCAACTTGTGCTGCTGGCGCGCCCGCAGGCTGCCGGACAAATCCACAATGTTGTAACGCTGCACGGGCTGGCCCAGCGCCGCCAGCGTTTCCAGCAGTTGCAGCGCCAGCGCGCCGGAACCGGCGCCAAACTCCCACACCTCGCGGGTCTGCGTCACCTGCAGGGCTTGCGCCACTTGCGCCGCCAGGGTCTGGCCAAACAGGGGCGTCATCTCGGGGGCGGTGACAAAGTCGCTGCCGGCCTCGGGCATGGCGCCGAATTTGGTGCTGTCATTGGCGTAATAGCCCAGGCCCGGCGTGTACAAAGCCTGCGCCATGAACGCATCAAAACCGATCCAGCCCTTAGCGGCGGCAATGGTTTGTGCAATGTGGGCCGCAAGGGCGCTCGTTAAACTGTAGGGTGTTGTCATATCAGCCTGAATTGTCCCCGAATGTCCGCCCCCTCTCCTCTCCGCACGGTTCTGGTCACCGGCGCCGCCAAACGCTTAGGTCGTGAAATTGCGCTCACGCTGGCGAAAGACGGCTGGCAGGTGGCCGTCCATTACCGCGATTCAGCAGATGACGCTACTAAAACAGTAGCTGACTGCGCAGCATTGGCGGGGGCTAGCGTCGCTTTTTGTGCAAATTTAATCGATGAGACGGCGGTGCGCAACTTGTTGCCGCAAGTCATCCGGCAATTTGGCCGGGTCGACGCCGTGGTCAACAGCGCCTCCACCTTTGAGCACGATACGTCGGCCAGCTTCAGCTTTGACGCCATGGACAAACATTTGCACAGCAACACCGGGGCCGCCATTATTTTGGCGCAGGCTCTGCATGCGCATGTGCTGGCGCGCGAAGGCACGGACCGCTCTTCGGCGCTTGGCCCCCGGGGCGTGGTGGTGAACCTGCTGGACCAAAAATTATGGAACCAGAACCCCGATTTTTTCAGCTACACGCTGTCCAAAGCCGCCCTGGAAGCCGCCAACACCATGCTGGCCATGGCGCTGAGCCCGCAGATTCGCGTCGTCGGGGTGGCCCCCGGCCTCACCTTGACCAGCCATCTGCTGAGCCAGGAAAAATTTGAAACGCTGCACCAGCTCTCCCTGCTGGGCCGCTCGTCCACGGCGGCTGATGTCGCCGCCACCGTGAAATTTGCGATCGACAATCAGTCTCTCACCGGCACCACGATCCTGGTCGATGGCGGCCAGCACTTGATGAAATTCGAGCGCGATTTCTCCATGCTGTGACGCCTTGCAGCCAACGAACCCAATCACCATGCCCCACATTTTTGGTCACCAGACCCTCACGCTCACCGGTTTGCGTTTTGACGCCAACCTCGGCATTCTTGAGCTTGAAAAAACCGCGCCGCAGCCGATTCAGGTCGACGCCGAGCTCAGCCTGGGCAAGCAGCCGCTGCTGCCGCACGATGACGACATCAACCGGGTGCTGGACTACCGCAAGGTGCGCCAGATCATCATCAACGAGTGCACCGCCGAACACGTCAGTCTGCTGGAAACGCTGATTGGCAAACTCGCCAACCGCTTGATGCAGCTGCCCGGCGTGCTGGGCGTGCGGGTCAAGATCGCCAAACTTGAAATTTTTGATGACTGCGAAGTCGCCATCCGCGTCGAAACCGGCCAGTGGTAACAATGACTGAATTGGAGAAAGAAAACATGAGTGCCGTCTGGACAGAAACCGAAGTAACGACCGAAGCCCCGCAGGCCGACGCCCCGGCCGCCAAGCAGCCCCAAATCGAGCGCGAAATCAACAAACTGGAAAAACGCTTGTGCCACCAGGTTGGCAAAGCCATCATGGATTTCAACCTGATTGAAGACGGCGACCGCGTCATGGTCTGCGTCTCTGGCGGCAAAGACAGCTTCGGCATGCTCGATATTTTGCTCAAACTGCAAGCCCGAGCGCCCATCAAGTTTGAGTTGATTGCGGTCAATCTGGACCAAAAACAACCCGGTTTTCCGGCGCACATCCTGCCCGAGTACCTGGCCAAGCTGGGGGTGCAATTTCACATCGAAACGCAGGACACCTACAGCATCGTCAAGAAGGTGATTCCTGAAGGAAAAACCATGTGCAGCCTGTGCAGCCGCCTGCGCCGCGGCATTTTGTACCGGGTGGCCGACGAGCTGAAAATCACCAAGATTGCGCTCGGTCACCACCGCGACGACATGCTGCAAACGTTCTTTCTGAACATGTTTTTTGCCGGCAAGCTCAAGGGCATGCCGCCGAAACTGGTGAGCGACGACGGCGGCCACATCGTGATCCGGCCGCTGGCCAATGTGGCCGAAAAAGACCTGATTCGCTGGGCCGATCACCGCCAGTTCCCGATCATTCCGTGCAGCTTGTGCGGCAGCCAGGAAAATCTGCAGCGCAAACAGATCGGCAACATGATGCGCGATTGGGAAAAACAATACCCTGGCCGCACCGAGACCATGTTCACCGCGCTGCAAAACGTGGTGCCTTCGCACCTGATGGACACCACACGCCACAACTTCAAGGACATCAAGACCACCGGCGTGCCGGACGCCGACGGCGACAAGGGGTTTGATGACGAAGCGTTTCCGGTGGCCTCCTTGCCCAGCCTGCAGGTGGTCAGCATCCGCTCCTGATTTTTTTGTAGCCACTTTGACGGGAGGTCCCATGTTCAGGTTATTCACTGCTATTTTTTTTATAGTACTGGGACTGACCGGCTGCGCCGGCATGCGGCTGGTGGACACCGACGTGCGCAGCTTTGCCACGCCGCCGGGCGTGCCGCTGGGCGCGACCTACCGGTTTGAACGCTTGCCGTCGCAACAGGCAGATGCCGCCCAGCAGGACCGCCTGGAGGTCATCGTGCAACAGGCGCTGAGCAAGGTCGGCCTGCAACGCAATGACGCCGCGGCCAGTTACAGCGTGCAGATTGCGGTCGGCATGAAAGTCGACCCCTATTCACCGTGGGATCGACCATCCCCAGGCTGGATGCCGGGTTTGAACCTGGGTTTTGGACTGCACAGTGGCAATGTGCTGCTCATGGGCAACGGCCCTTACATGCCCGGCTTTGGCATGGGCGAACTGCCCTACTACTGGCGCCAGGTCAGCCTCATCATGCGCAACCTGAGTACGTCCCAAGTGGTGTACGAGACCCACGCCGCCCACGATGGCCGCTGGGCGGACAGCGAGGCGGTCCTGCCCGCCATGTTTGACGCCGCGCTGCGGGATTTCCCCCACCCGCCGCCCGGCGTGCGCCGCATCCATATTGAAATCCCCCGTTGAACCCGACCATGACCATGCACGCCACCCGCATCATTGCCATTCGCCACGGCGAAACCGCCTGGAACGTGGACACCCGCCTCCAGGGTCAACTCGACATCGGACTGAATGCGACCGGCCGCCAGCAGGCGCGCCGGGTGGCGCTGGCCTTGAGCCGCGAGCCGATCAGCGCGATCTACGCCAGTGATTTGATGCGGGCCTGGGACACCGCACGCGCCATCGCCGATGCCACTGGTGGCGACCTGCAGGCAGTGACCGCTTTGCGCGAGCGAAATTTTGGCGTGCTGCAGGGCCAGACCCATGCCGAAATCGAGGCCAACTGGCCCACTGAGGCTCGGCACTGGCGCCAGCGTGACCCGCTCTGGACGCCTGAAGGGGGTGAATCGTTGATGGACTTGCGCGAACGCATCACCGGCGCCACGTCTGAATTGGCCGCCCGGCATGTTGGCGGGCAAATTGTGCTGGTCGCCCATGGCGGCGTGATGGACGCGCTGTACCGCGCCGCCACCGGTCAGGAGGTGCAGGCCCCGCGCACCTGGAACCTGGGTAACGCCGCCATCAATCGCCTGCTGTGGACGCCCGACGGACTCACGCTGGTGGGCTGGTCCGACACGCGTCACCTCGAAGACGACACGATCCTGGACGAAACCTCGACTTAAACCAGTCGACCCGGCCCGTCTCGCGGCGTTAAGCGCCCGACAGATCCCCGTCCCGATTGGGCGGCGTCACCCCCAGATGCCGGTAGGCGGCCAGCGTGGCGATGCGGCCGCGTGGCGTGCGCTGCAGGTAGCCTTGCTGAATCAGATAGGGTTCAATCACGTCTTCAATCGTTTCGCGCTCTTCGCCAATGCTGGCGGCGATGTTGTCCAGGCCCACCGGGCCGCCGTCAAAACGGAGAATCACGGCCTCCAGCACCTTGCGGTCCATCAGATCGAAACCTTGCGCATCGACATCGAGCATCGCCAGCGCGCGGTTGGCAATATCAAATGTGATCTCGCCCGCACCTTTGACATCGGCATAGTCACGCACCCGGCGTAGCAAGCGGTTGGCAATGCGGGGCGTGCCGCGCGAACGACGGGCAATCTCGAAACCACCCTTGTCGTCGGTCGGTACCTTGAGCAGACCAGCACTGCGGCGCACGATCAGCGCCAACTCTTCGGACGAATAAAACTCCAGCCGCGCCACAATGCCAAAGCGGTCGCGCAGCGGGTTGGTCAGCATGCCGGCGCGGGTGGTGGCGCCGACCAGCGTGAAAGGCTGCAGATCGAGCTTGATGGAGCGCGCCGCCGGCCCTTCGCCAATCATGATGTCGATCTTGTAATCTTCCAGCGCGGGGTAAAGAATTTCTTCCACCACCGGGCTCAAGCGGTGAATTTCGTCGATGAAAAGAACGTCGTTCTTCTCCAGATTGGTCAGCAGGGCCGCCAGGTCTTTCGGTTTTTCCAGCACCGGGCCGCTGGTCTGGCGCAAATTAACACCCAATTCGTGCGCAATGATGTGGGATAACGTGGTTTTACCCAAACCAGGCGGGCCGAACAGCAGCACATGGTCCAGCGCCTCGTCGCGCATTTTGGCGGCGCTGATGAAAATCTCCAGCTGCTCGCGCACCTTGGCTTGCCCCACGTACTCGTCCAGCAGCTTGGGCCGCAGGGCGCGCTCAATCGCCTCCTCATTGGGTGAGGCCGGGGCGGCGGACACCATGCGTTTGGGCGGTGGGGGGGCGAAATCGTCGGTCTGGATGCTCACGGGGCGGTGCGGGTGCGAAAGTGGAGCTTGACTATAGCCTGCAGCGGGCCGGCCCCGCTCAAGTGACCGGCCGAAGGTGCCGATAACAAGTCACCAACCCGTCTTTTCCAAAGAGGGGCCTGATCATTGTGTACGCCCATTGGGTCCGCCTGACATGACAAAGACTCACCTGAAGCCCGCCGCGCCCGGCCCCTTATCGCCACCCTGGACCCGGTGCTGGCGCGTTTGGAGCGTGTCCTCCTGCCTGGCCCTGACGCTGGCCGCGGGCCTGTCCAGCCCCAGCCAGGCCGCTGAACACGCCGATACCACGGACGAGGCGCCTGCCGCTGCAGTCAAAAAACCAACATCCAGTAACGCCACCGCCAAAAAGATGGGCGAGCAGGTGCGCGAGGCGGTGGACAGCAGCGCCGCCGGCAACAAACGACTCACGCTGGTGATCAACGGCAAAGAGAAAAAATTCATCACCCTGCCCGGCAAAGCGCAGGCGGTCCCCGCAGAAGCCCCGGCCAAGACAGCAGAGAACGACCGCCGTGCCGCGCCCGCGGTGGCGCCCAAGCGCACCGGGCTGGCCGTCAACCCGCAGTCCAGCCGCCAGTACATTCGCGCCAAGGCCGCGGCACTGACCGGTCATGAAGCGGGTTTCGAAGCCCCTGCGGCGCAAGGTCATGACGCGAATGAGGGCGAAGTGCACTGGAGTTATGCCGGCGAAAACGGGCCGCAGGCCTGGGGCAAACTCAAGCCCGACTTCAATGTCTGCGCCCTGGGCAAGCGCCAGTCGCCTATCAACATTGAAGAATCAGGCACGCTGCAGGGCCCGGCGGAGCCGCTCAAATTCAATTACCAGCCCAGCAGTGGCAGCGTGGTGAACAATGGTCACACGATTCAGGTCGATTTGTACGGCGACAACGCCTTGACCGTGCGCGACTCCAGCTTCAAGCTGCTGCAATTCCATTTCCATCACCCGTCGGAAGAGCAGGTCAATTACCGCGGTTTTGCCATGGTGGCGCACCTGGTCCACAGAAATGCCGAGGGCCAACTGGCCGTGGTCTCGGTGCTGCTGGAGCCCGGCGCCGCCAACCCCCTGATCAACAAGGTCTGGACCTACATGCCGCTCGATACTGGCGACCGCGTGCGCATGCCCACCGGGTTGATCGACATGAACGAGTTGCTGCCGAAAGACCAGCGCTACTACCAGTTCATGGGGTCCCTCACCACACCGCCCTGTACCGAGGGCGTGTTGTGGCTGGTGCTGAAACAACCCACCACGGTGAGCCGGGAGCAGATCAAGCTGTTCTCCCAGCTGTTCCCCAACAACGCCCGCCCGGTGCAAGCCGTCAATGGGCGGGCGGTGCGGGACGCGCAGTAGGGTCAGGCAGGCGCTGTTTCGACGTGCAATTTAATGCCCAGCGCGGCAATGACTTTGAGAATGGTCGAAAAACTTGGATTTCCTTCGCCGGACAGTGCCTTGTAAAGACTTTCACGTCCCAGACCGGTTTCCTTGGCAAGCTGCGTCATGCCCTTGGCACGGGCAATCGTACCTAGCGCTTTGGCAATAAACGCCGCATCATCCCCGGCCTCCTCCAGACAGGCTTCCAGATAGAGCACCATGTCCTCGTCGGTTTTGAGGTGTTCGGCGCTATCCCACTTACGCAGCTTGATCGTTCCCATATTGACCTCCTAAAGTTGCCGCGCAATTTCCAGCGCGGTTTGAATGTCACGCGACTGCGTTGATTTGTCGCCACCCGCCAGCAGAATCACAACTTCCATGCCGCGCTGGGCGAAATACACGCGATAGCCGGGCCCGTAATGAATCCGCATTTCCGAAACCCCCTCGCCCACCGGTTCGCAATCGCCAAAGTTGCCACCCTCGGCACGGTCGATTCGAATCTGGACACGCCGCGCGGCTTGCTTGTCCTTCAACCCGGCGAACCAAGTATCGAAAACTTCCGTGGTGTGGATGACCTTCATCGCTTAGATTGTATTGTTTGGGATACAAAAAGTCAAAGACTGCCTGCCGCTTCGGGCCAGAGCTTGCCGTTGGCAACGGCGTCGATCTCCTGCATCAGCTCGCGGGTGCGGGTGAGTGCGGCGACGACGGCGCCATAGTGCTGGATGTCGGCAAAGTCGAGCTGGCGGCCTTTGCGGTCTTTGAGCCACTTTTCGCACACCGCGTAGCCACCGACCTTGAAGCCCCAGGTGTCCGCAGGCACACCGTCAAAGTATTGGGTGGCGTTGATCCAGACACGGCCGTTCTCAAATCGCGGCTTCTCCACCTCGTTGCTGCCCGGCATGGCAAACTTGACGCGCAAAGCGGAGGGCACGTTTTTGAGCAGGTGCAAGTCGATCAACTGCATGCCCAGTGGCAACAAGGCATTCCATATCGCTACAAAATCAGTAGCTTCTTGCGCAGTATCGACGGGGGCTAACGCCTGATTTGATAGTGGAACTCGGGGAAAGTCGCTTTTCAGGAACCCGGCGTAGCGGCTGCGGTAGCTGGGGGCGTGCAGCACCGCATAAACATAGGCCAGCACGTCCTCGGGCGTGATGCCTTCAGGCAGGCCATGCAGAGGTGACACCGGGCGGCCCAGCGCCTGCGCCAACGCGCTCAGGAAGGCAGGGGCGAGATTGGGGTGGCGCTGCGTGGGCAGCGGTTGACCGGGCGCAATCTGATCGGGAAGCAGCCAGAGCGGAAAGGCATAGTTGACTTCTTTGATCGAAACTGTGTGAAGAGTCGTCAGGCCCTGCATCGCGAATACGTGAGTGAAACCGCCCGTTTCGACTGAACGTGTCGTGCTCAAACTGAGGTTGTTGGGATCATTAGCCAAATGCCGCATCACCTCGCCACGCGCCATGCAATGAAACCCTTTTGACTTGCCGGTGTAGTAGGTGAAGCGCGTGTCAAACGGGCGGTAGGCTACAGGCACAATGCGCGCCGGGTCTAGCAACCATTCGGACTTTGGCGGTGTCGGCTGCAAAGCAGCGTCTTCCGTCTGCTTGGGCGGGCGCCGCGTGTCGTTCAAGTCCTTCTGCGCGCCAACCACCGTCCAGTCGCGAGTGTCTTCGCCCAGTTTGAATTGCTCACGCGCAACCTCCACCGGCAGCTTGGAAAACCGCTCAGCGGTTTGTTTCAGCGATTCCGCAGTGAAGTGAATGGTCAGGCTGTCGCGGGCGGTGACGATGCCCACCGAGTTGACCGGGAAGATGTCCGTCACCTTCCAGCCCCGCTCATACTCCGCCGCATCGGTCTCATCGCGTGGCACCAGCAGCAGTTGCGGCAAGGCGGGCTGCAGGTCTTGCCACGGTGTATCCAACAAGCCGTGCTTTTCCAGCCAGTCGTATTTGTAGTCGCGGCTGCCCCACAGGTCGGCCTGGTGAATGCGGGCCTTGAGCGTGACTTTGCCGCCTTCGAGCTGGCGGTGTTTGGCTTTTTTCACAGCGCCGGGCTCGGGGGCGGTGAGTTCAAAAACTTCTTCAACGGCTTTAACCGGCTCAGCCTGAACGATATTGGGCAGTTTGACGAGAAAGGTGATGCTCACGCCCTGCTCAATATCAAACACGTTTTTGTCGTCACCCTGCGCTTTCAAGGCCACGGGCGTGCGCTCTTTCTTCTTGCTGTTGCCGTGCAGGTCCAGCACATAGATGTCGTCAAAATCGGCCATCAACTGCGCCCGCATGCCACGAAAAGTGGGGTTGTCCAGCCAGCCGTGGTTGGTGATGAAGGCCACGATGCCGTGGCCGGTGCGGGCGATACGATCATGCGCAAAGCGGATGAACTTGACGTAGTCGTCATTGAGCCACTTGCTGTTGCGCTCTTTCAGTGGGCCGCCTTCGGGCTCGGTCTTGTAGGTCTTCAGCAACTGCATGATCCAGTCGCTCTTGTTGCGCGACTCGCCTGAATACGGCGGGTTGCCCACGACCACCACGACGGGCTTGTCGATCTTGATTTTCTCGGCGCCTTCGTTTTCCTTGGCGATCCACTGGCCCAGCATGGCGGCAGTTTGCTGATGCAACTGATCCAGCGTGTTGGTCAGGTACACATGCAGGCGCTCACCGGCTTGAAACTCAAAGCCCGACTCCTGCAACTGCAAGGCCAGCTTGAGGTGGGCCACCGTGTAGGGTGCCATCATCAGCTCGAAGCCAAAGATGCGGGGCAGCAACTGCGAGCGCACGTAACCCGGCCAGGCCCCAGCGCCATGCTGGCCATCCACCCGCTGGTGAATGAGGGCTATCACCTTGCGCAAAAAAGTGGCCGTGCCGGTGGCCGGGTCCAGGATCAGGGCGCTGGGGTCGGCCAGGCCGTCAGGCTTGTCAAACCGGTTGGCCAGCAGCCAGTCCACACCGCGCACGATGTAGTCCACCACCGGCTCAGGGGTGTAGTAAACGCCCCGCGATTCGCGCAATTTGCGGTCGTATTCCGCCAAAAAGGTTTCGTAAAAGTGAAACACCGGGTCTTCAAAGCCCTGCTTTCGGCTTTGCCGGTGCAACACTTTTTCCATGTCGGTGTAGCGCAAGCTATCGGCAATTTGCTCCACCAGCCAGCGCAGTTGCGGGTTCAGGTTGGGGCTGGCGACATGCTGAAAGAACTGTCGCAAAAAAGGGTTGGCCTTGGGAATGAGGTAAGCCGCTTGCTCCAGGCTGAAGGCATCGTTCTTTTTGAGGCTATCGGGCAGCGACTCGGGGTTGCCGCCAAACATCGTGGTGTGGGCAAACACGCGGGCCGTGAACAGTCCGTAGGCGGCGGTTTGCGCGTACATGTCGGCAAACTCTTCGGGCTTGAGGTCGGGCACCAGCAGCGCGCGAAAACTCTGCTCTTGCTCAAGAAGGTCAGCGTCTCCGGCGGTGAGCAGTTCCAGCGACAAATCGCGCAACAGCCGGGTTTGGCCTGCCAGGTTTTTGGCAAGCTGCGACGGGCTGGAGACAGTGGGGCTGACTTCGGCCAGAAAGCAACCAATCAATTCGTCCCACCGCGCAGACGCATCTTTGGCAGGCGACACATGCTGACCATTCAACTGCCCCAAGCTGATTTCCATGCGCTTTTCGCCCCCGACGAACCAGATGAAGTCGAGGTAGTTGGTCAACATCAGGTTGGGAAGAGCTTCAAGGTAGCGCTTGAGCTGGTTCGTTTTCAGCGTGGTCTTGAGGCTTTTATCCACGTCTTTGGCTTCAACAAAGCCAATCACCGACGCGGCTTTGCGCACGATGTAATCAGGCTTATTTTCGCGCTGGGTGGCTTTGGGCTCGTTGGTGGCAAGTAAGCCGGGGGCGGCGGACTCAATTAGCGTTTTGAGTGCGCTGCGGTGCGTATGCTCAGTGGCGTCGCCGCGCAACAGCTCTTTTTGCAGGGATTGAAGATAGGCATGGACGGGATGAGAGGGGCTGGCAAGGGTCATGGCGTGCATCGTAGCAGCGCGGCGCCTGCTTCAGCCTGGCTCTAACAGCCTACTTCGCGAGCGCCCGCAGCGCCAGCTTGATACCCTCGCTCACGCCGACCTCGGCTGGCAGGGCCTTGAGCGATACCGCCGCCTCCTTGTCGCTGTAACCCAGCGCCAGCAGGGCTTGCAGAATGTCGCCCTGCGCATCGTTGGCGACGCTGGCAGACACGCCGATATCGGGACCAAGCTTGCCTTTGAGTTCCAGCAGCAAACGTTCCGCCGTTTTCTTGCCAATGCCGGGCACCTTGATCAGCCGCCCGGCTTCCTGCAGCGTGATGGCTTGCGCCAGCTCGCCGACGCTCATGCCCGACAGCACCGACAAGGCGGTGCGGGGACCGACACCGGTAATCTTGATGAGCTGGCGAAAAGCTTCACGCTCCTGGGCGTTCTCGAACCCATACAAAATTTGCGCGTCTTCCCGCACCACAAAGTGCGTCAACAGACTGACGCGGGCGCCCAGTTCCGGCAGGTTGTAAAACGTGCTCATGGGCACATGGACCTCATAGCCGACACCGTTGCAGTCCACCAGCACCTGGGGTGGATTCTTGTCGCTCAGTGTGCCTGTCAGTTTGCCGATCATTTCTTGCCTATCATTGGTAACCCTATTAAGGAATTATCAACTTGATTCTCCGACACCTGTTTTCCCCGCCCAACAACACCCGACTGTCGCACCTGTGCGGCCCGATGGACGAGCATCTGCGCACCATCGAAGTGGCGCTGCAAGTCAAAATTGCGCACCGGCACGAGCAGTTCAAGGTGGACGGTACCAAGGCCAAGGCCAAGCGCGGCATGGAAATGCTGCAGGCCCTGTACGAAATGGCGTCGCGCCCGATCGAGCCCGCCACCGTGCAACTGATGCTGGCCGGCGACGGAGAGATGGACGATGCCGACAGCCACGCGCTGAAAACCAAGCGCAGCGACCTGAAGGCCCGCACGATGAACCAGGCCACCTACCTGGACAGCATCGCCAGCCACGACATCACCTTTGGCATTGGCCCGGCCGGGACCGGCAAAACTTACCTGGCGGTGGCGATGGCAGTGGACGCCTTGCAGCGCAGCGCCGTGCAACGCATCATGCTGACGCGGCCAGCGGTAGAAGCCGGTGAACGGCTGGGCTTTTTGCCCGGCGATTTGACCCAAAAAATCGACCCCTACCTGCGCCCGCTGTACGACGCGCTGTATGACCTGATGGGTTTCGAGCAGGTACAAAAAGCGCTGGAACGGCAAACGATTGAAATCGCGCCGCTGGCTTTCATGCGCGGGCGCACGCTGAACAACGCTTTTGTCATTCTGGACGAGGCGCAAAACACCACGCCCGAGCAAATGAAAATGTTCCTGACCCGCATCGGCTTCGGCTCCAAAGCGGTGGTGACGGGCGACATCAGCCAGATCGACCTGCCGAAAACCCAGTTCAGCGGCCTGATCGACGCCGAGCGCGTGCTCAAGCGGGTCGACGGCATTGCCATGTGCCGCTTCACCAGTGCCGATGTGGTGCGCCATCCGCTGGTGGCCCGCATCGTGGATGCCTACGACGTAGCGGGCCGTTCCCGCCAGAGCCGCCGGGACGACGACGAGCCGGAGGTGGCGGCCGTGGTGGCGCGGTCGCGCGTCCGAACCAAGCTGATCTAACTCCTCTATTTGCTATTGAAATAATAGCTATCAACGCATATTAAACGGGGGCTAGAAGCCTATTTACCCAATGCTTTTATTGAATCAACTCACTTTATCGCTGCAATTCGGCAAGATCGACGACGCTGCCCTGCACCGCGCCGCCCTGCCCCGCCACAAGGTGGCGCGCTGGATTCGCCACGCGCTGCAAAGCGACGCCGAAATCACCGTGCGCATTGTGGACGCCGAAGAAGGGCTGGCGCTGAACCGCGATTACCGCAAAAAAGACTACGCCACCAACGTGCTGACTTTCGACTACACGCAAGAACCGGTGGTCACCGCCGATCTGGTGCTGTGCGCCCCGGTGGTGGCGAAAGAAGCCAAGGAACAAGGCAAGACACTGCAAGCCCATTACGCCCACCTGCTGGTGCATGGCACGCTGCACGCGCAAGGCTGGGACCACGAAAGCAGCGAGGAAGACGCCCAGGTGATGGAGCTGCGCGAGATGGAAATCATGGCCCGGCTCGGCTTCGACAACCCGTATTAAGGATCAAATCAGCCGCTAGCCCCCGTCGTTCTTGCGTAAGTAGCTATTGAATATATAGCAAAAACAGCTCGTCTATTTGGCGTCGGGCGCTATCCGCAACGGGATCGTCACCGGGCCGTCGTTCACCAGGTGCACCTGCATGTCGGCGCCAAACTGGCCGGTCTGCACCACCGGATGGGCCAAGCGGGCTTGCGCGACAAAGTAGTCGTACAGCCGGCGCCCCTCCTCGGCAGGCGCGGCGGCCGTGAAACTGGGCCGGTTGCCGCCTGACGCATCCGCCGCCAGCGTGAACTGGCTCACCAGCAGCAAGCCACCCGCCGTGCCCTGGCCGTCCAGGTCCTGCACGCTGTGGTTCATCTTGCCGGCGCTATCACTGAAGATGCGCAGCTTCAGCAGTTTGGCCAGCAGCTTGTCGCTCTGCAACGCCGTGTCACCGCGCTCGGCGCACAGCAGCACCAGCAGGCCGGCACCAATCTCGCCGCTAACCTGCCCGCCAATCAGCACGCGCGCCTCGCTGACACGCTGCAACAGCGCCAGCATGCTGGATCAGCCGACCGTGACCTTGGCAAACTTGCGCTTGCCGACCTGCACCACGTAGGTCCCGGCACCCAGCTTCAGCCCTTTGTCGCTGATCACGCTGGAGTCGATGCGCACGCCGCCGCCGTCAATCAGGCGGTTGCCTTCACCACTGGATGCCGCCAGCCCGGCCAGCTTGAGCAAGGCGCCCAGACCCAACGGCGCACCGCCTTCGCCCAGCGGCAAGGCGACCTCGTCAATTTCGTCCGGCAC
This sequence comes from Rhodoferax sp., assembly GCF_012927445.1. GTDB lineage: Bacteria > Pseudomonadota > Gammaproteobacteria > Burkholderiales > Burkholderiaceae_C > Rhodoferax. Next base: position 33,337 of record NZ_JABBPD010000006.1, on the reverse strand, counting down.
GCCGCCCTTGCTGCGGTTGATGAAATCCTGCTCGGCGGCATCGGCCGCCGCCACGGAATGGAAACGGGCCGTGATCTCTTTCGCCAGCGCCACTTTGGCGTCTTTCGGATTGCGACCAGCGGCCACCTCGGCTTTGAGGGCGGCAATGGCCGCCTCGCTCTGGAAGCTGAGCAAGGTGTACCAGCGCCACATCAGCACGTCCGAGATGCTCAACACTTTGGCGAACATGGTGTTGGGTTCTTCGGAAATACCGATGTAGTTGTTCTTGCTCTTGGACATTTTCTCAATGCCATCCAGCCCTTCCAGCAGCGGCATGGTCAAGATGCACTGCGGCTCCTGGCCATACTCCGCCTGCAGATGGCGTCCCACCAGCAAATTGAATTTCTGGTCGGTGCCACCCAGTTCCAGGTCGCTTTTGAGCGCCACCGAGTCGTAACCCTGCATCAGCGGGTACAAAAATTCATGCACGCTGATCGGCGTGCCGGACTTGAAGCGGTCATGAAAATCATTGCGCTCCATCATGCGCGCCACCGTATATTTGGCCGCCAGCTCGATCATGCCGCGCGAGCCCAGCGTATCGCCCCATTCACTGTTGTAGCGGATTTCGGTTTTAGACGGATCCAGCACCATCGACGCCTGCCGGTAATAGGTCTGCGCATTGGCCTCGATCTGCTCCCGGGTCAGCGGCGGGCGGGTGGTGTTGCGACCCGACGGATCGCCGATCAGGGTGGTGAAGTCGCCGATCAAAAAGATGACGGTGTGGCCCAAATCTTGCAATTGGCGCATTTTATTGAGCACCACAGTGTGGCCAATATGGATATCCGGCGCCGTCGGATCAAGGCCCAGCTTGATGCGCAGCGGAATACCGGTGGCTTCCGAGCGCGCTAATTTCTTGATCCACTCGTCTTGTGGAATCAGTTCATCACAGCCCCGCAGCGACACCGCCAAGGCCTCCTGGACACGATCTGTTACACAAAATTTGGAGGACGAGGCTTGATTCATAAGGGTTTTTCTTGATACAACGAAAGTGGGCGAAGTTATAATCTATCTTCATCCCTGCGCTGGATTTTAAGTGGACAAGTCTTAACGACCCTTGCACCCGGTCTGTCGCTCGCGCACCAACTCTGATTTGGGATCCCTTATTTTGCTTAATAGCCTGCTTTGCGCTAAAAATTCCTTCTTGACTTTGGCCCGTCAAACCCTCAAACAACACCCGAAACGAATCACTGCAGCCATTGCCGCGTTGATGCTGGGCGGCGGCGGCGGCGCCTTTGCCGTAGCCTCCTTTGCCCCGGACGCATCCGATTTGCCAGTCCGGCAAGTTCTGGAATCGGTTCAAGCGCTGCCGGCGAATCTCGCGTCAGACGACCTGAACATCGAACAATTCAAACTTTTCCGCACCGAACTCACCCGCTCCAGCGACACCGCCGACACGCTGCTCAAGCGCCTGGGCGTCGACGATGCAGCCGCAGCAACCTTCCTGCGCACCGACAGCTCGGCCCGCCTTTTGCTGGGTCGCAGCGGCCGCAGCGTCACCACCGAGACCAGTGACACCAACAGTTTGCTCAAGCTCAGCGCCCGCTGGACGGCAGACACTGACGGCAATTTCAATCGCCTGGTGATTGAAAAAACCCCGCAAGGCTTTCAGTCCCGGATCGAAACCGCACCGCTGACCGCCACCTCCCGGCTCGCCAGCGGCACCATCCAGACCTCCCTGTTTGCCGCCACCGACGACGCCAGAATTCCAGATGCAATTGCGACGCAACTGGCAGAAATTTTCTCCAGCAATATTGACTTTCACCGTTCCCTGCGCAAGGGCGACCGTTTTTCCATCGTCTACGAAACGCTCGAAGGCGATGGTGAACCCCTGCGCTCCGGACGCGTGTTAAGCGCCGAATTTGTCAACGGCGACAAAACCTTCCAGGCCATGTGGTTCCAGGAACCCGTTGCGGGCGGCACCCCAATCGCCGATGCGTCGCACGCCAAAGATTCCCGCAGCAAGGGTGGCTACTTCACGCTGGACGGTCAAAGCCTGCGCCGATCCTTCCTCGCCTCGCCCATGGAGTTTTCCCGGGTTACCAGCGGCTTCAAGATGCGTTTTCATCCCATTTTGCAAACCTGGAAAGCGCACTTGGGCATCGATTACGCGGCCCCAACCGGCACACCGGTGCGCAGCATTGGTGATGGCGTGGTTCAATTTGCGGGCGTTCAAAACGGTTTCGGCAACGTCATTTATGTCGATCACGGCAACAACCGGCTGACGGTGTACGGGCATCTGAGCCGCATCAACGTTCGCAAAGGCGAGCATGTTGGCCAAAGTCAGAACATCGGCGCCGTGGGCGCCACCGGCTGGGCCACCGGTCCGCATTTGCATTTTGAATTCCGTATCAACGGCAAGCCGACTGATCCGATGACGGTGGCGCGCCAAAGCGAAGCGGTGGCAATCACAGCCTCCGCCAAGCCTTTGTTTACGCGGCTCGCGTCCGCTGCCCGGGTTCAACTCTCGGCCGCTGCGTCCATCCAGCAAAGCAGCGCCCAGTAATTTTTTGGAGTTAATGCGGCGTGTCTGAACTCTTTGTCGGCCTGATGTCTGGCACCTCGCTGGACGGGGTAGACGGTGTGCTGGCTGACATTTCCGGCTCCCGTCTGGCCGTGCTGGCGCATTGCAGCGCGCCCTTGTCACAGGCCTTGACCGAGGAGCTCCTGGCGCTCAACAGCCCTGGCGCCAATGAATTGCACCGCGCCGCGCTGGCGGCGAATGCCCTGGTCCGCGTCTACACCCACCTGGTGGCCAATTTGCTGGAGCAGGCTGGCATCAGCAACCGCCAAGTGACCGCCATCGGCGCCCATGGCCAGACCGTGCGCCACCAGCCCCAAGCCTTTGACGGCACCGGTTACACCCTGCAGCTCAATAACCCAGCCCTGCTGGCCGAGTTGACGGGCATCGACGTCGTGGCCGATTTCCGCAGCCGTGATGTGGCAGCCGGTGGACAAGGTGCCCCGCTGGTGCCGGCCTTTCACCAATCCGTGTTCGGACGCCTTGGTGAAACGGTCGCCACCCTCAATATTGGCGGCATTTCAAACCTGACGGTACTGGGTCCGAAACTGACGAACGACGTGCTGGGCTTCGATTGCGGCCCCGGCAATGCCCTGATGGATGCGTGGTGCAAGCAGCATCTTGGCCAAGCCTTTGATGCCGGTGGCGCATGGGCTGCCGCCGGGCAGGTTCACGCGGAATTACTGGCCACCCTGCTGGACGAGCCCTACTTTGACCAACCGGCACCCAAAAGTACCGGACGCGATCTGTTCAACGCCGTCTGGTTGACCCGAAAACTTGAAAAGTTCACCTCGGTGGCACCCGTGGATGTGCAGGCGACACTGACTGAATTAACCGCTAGTGCTTGTGCAATCTGCGTCAAGCGCTATGGATTTGAGAGTAAAAATCTGATTGTGTGCGGTGGCGGTGCATTTAACACCCACTTGATGCATCGGCTCCAGGCGCATTTACCGTCGCTGCAAGTAGATTCTTCCCAAATGCATGGCCTGCACCCTCTGCAGGTGGAAGCAGCGGCCTTTGCCTGGCTGGCACGGAAAACCATCTTGCGTGAAACATCGAGCCTGCAAGAAGTAACGGGCGCCCAAGGCGCCCGCGTACTGGGTGCGATTTACCCGGCCTGAGCCGGGATACCGCTCAGGTCGAAAAGCTCGACCCGCAGCCGCAGGTGGACTGGGCATTGGGGTTTTTGATCACAAACTGCGCGCCCTGCAAATCTTCCTTGTAATCAATTTCAGCGCCCAGCAGATACTGGTAGCTCATGGCATCAATCAAGAGAGATACGCCATTCTTGGACATGATGGTGTCGTCTTCATTGGTGATTTCATCAAACGTGAAACCATACTGGAAGCCGGAACAGCCACCACCCTGCACGAAAACGCGCAACTTCAGGTCAGGATTGCCCTCTTCGGCGATCAGGTCTGCCACCTTGGCGGCAGCACTGTCCGTGAAGAGAATCGGGCTTGGCATTTCAGTCTGGATATTTTCTGCGACGGCACTCATGTGGAATCCTTTAATCAGTTGAGGACAGGGCTTGCCACTTCGTGACGGCGGACTGTCCCGCAAGTTTTCAATATTGATTTAAGAATAGTACAGCAATTCGCTCAAGAATTCTGTCAGCCGTTATTTGCCGCTAATTTGAGTGTGGGCTTTTCCTCCGCCCCGACGATGGGACGCAATTGCCCGGCGATGAGGGCGCCTTGGTGCATCTCCAGCGCGGTGTAGTGCACATCGCCCTGAATTCGCGCTTTGGGCTGTAATTCGAGCATGAGACGGGCATGCACCGGCCCCTTGACCGTGCCATTGATGATGATGTGATCCGCGTGGATTTCACCCGTTACCGTGGCGGCTTCCGAAATCACCAGAATGCTCGCCAGATCCGGGTTGCCAAAGATATTGCCGACCACCACGCCATCGATTCGCAAACCGTCGGAAAACTTGAAGTTCCCGTCAATCTGGCTGCCTTCGGCAATCAGACTTTTGATGGGCGGCTGCTTTTTCTTGTTGAACACGTCGGTATCCTTGATTAGGTTGAACTACAGTTTGATGGATTGCACGGCTTTCGTAACCGTGCCATCCAGAATTTTGGCGGTAACGCCCTTGATCACGGCTTGCGGCGGCATCTCGAAAACACCGTCAAGGCGGCCGTACTGCTTTAACTTGAACGCCTGCGCCCCGCCCGGCAAAGTCGCTACCCAGGGCTTGCCATTGAGCAAGCCGGTAAAACTCAACTCCAGCCGGCCGCTGAACTCGGGTGGATTTTTCAGTGCCTGGATGACCAACACCTGCCATTTGATTTCTCGCCCGTTGCGGACCTCAGCCTGCAAACCGCGAATCGCAATGCCTTGAACCCCCGCGGTGGGTATCAGTTTCTCAAAAAATCCCAGATCATCGCGCAGACTCTGGTTATCAGCCTCTAGCTGCTTGTTCTGCGCCGCCAGTCTTTCCTGCGCCACTTTTTCCGAGGTCAGCAGCGTATCAACCGTATTGGCGATCGACTGCGCCTTGTCGCGCTCTTCTTTCAGGGTCAGCACATCCGCACGCAACCTACCCAGTTGGGCGCTCATCTGTTGCAACTCTTCCTTCGAGCCCCTGTCGAGGCCGGCAATATGTTTACCAAACTCGAAGGCCCACAGGCCAATGGCAGCGCAAAATCCAAAGACGAGTGCCAGGACAACCCAGCGGAACGGCCAAGGCAAAGCACTGCGCACCGCCATGCGCGGGGCACTGACAGTCAGTCGACGGATGAGCAGGCGCAGACGCATGAGCGGGATAAGTTAGTAGCCGGAAAGCAAACAGCCGCCGGAATTTGCATTCTGGCGGCTGTTGTTTCGCAACATTTCGTTGGCGTAATTTTTTTGAAATTAACGCTTGCTGAACTGTTTACGGCGACGTGCACCGTGGAAGCCGACTTTCTTACGTTCGACTTCACGGGCATCACGCGTGACGAAACCAGCTTTGCTCAACTCAGGCTTGAGCGTTGCATCGTAGTCAATCAAGGCGCGCGTAATGCCGTGGCGAACAGCACCAGCCTGGCCAGACTCACCGCCGCCAGCCACGTTGACCATGATGTCAAACGTTTCAGCGTGGTTTGTCAGCAGCAATGGCTGCTTGCAAATCATGATGGAAGTACCACGACCAAAGAATTTTTCAATGTCTTTACCGTTGATCACGATCTGGCCGGAGCCTTTTTTCAGGAATACGCGGGCGACGCTGGATTTGCGACGGCCGGTACCATTGTTCCATTCACCGATCATTTGGCGGACTCCCTCTTAATGGCATTGGTAGAAATGCCTGCAATATCCAACACTTTAGGCTGCTGGGCGGTATGGGGATGCTCAGCACCACCGTACACCTTGAGCTTCTTGATCATGGCGTAGCCCAGAGGGCCTTTAGGCAACATACCCTTGACGGCTTTTTCCAAAGCGCGGCCAGGGAATTTGGCTTGCATGTCACGGAAGTTGATGGCAGAAATGCCACCAGGGTAGCCGGAGTGGCTGTAATAAACTTTGTCGATTGGCTTGGCGCCAGTCACACGCAGTTGAGATGTATTGATAACAATGATGAAATCACCGGTATCGACGTGAGGCGTGTAAATGGCCTTGTGTTTGCCGCGCAAACGGAGAGCAACTTCGCTGGCTACTCGTCCGAGGACCTTATCGGTCGCGTCAACCACAAACCACTCGTGCACCACGTCAGCGGATTTAGCGCTGAAAGTTTTGGTCATGAGTTTTCTCTTTTCGAAGAGGGTTTGTCGGGCTCTTTTCCACGGTCGGCGTTCCTCTGATGGGAATCTCTTAGGTGGGGATCAAGCTTCGCCGCGGAGCCACAAAAGCGCTGCGAAGCTCATGATTATACAAACTTCACCGCTTGGCGGTTAAAATTTGTCCATGTTTAGTTATCGCCACGCCTTCCATGCCGGCAATCATGCCGACGTCCTCAAACACACGGTGTTGATTGCCATCCTGCGGCATTTACTCCAAAAAGACACGGCCCTCACGGTTTTTGACACCCATGCCGGCGCCGGTTTATACCGACTCGACGGTGAATATGCCGAAACCAGTGGCGAGGCGGCCAATGGCTTTTTAAAACTACTCGCGTCAATCAGCACGCCGCCAGCCCCCGCCAAGAAACCTTCAGCCGCGGCAAAATCAATCGCAGAAGGTGGTCTGGCGCCGGTGATTAAAGACTATATGGATCTGGTCGCCAGCTTCAACAACAAAGGCAGCCACAAGGTTTACCCAGGCTCTCCTTTCATCATCCAGCGACTGCTGGGTGAACGGGACAAACTGAAAGTTTTTGAGATCCACCCTACCGACTCCAAAACACTCTCGGCCAACATCGCTCAACTGGAAGCCGGCCGCCAGGTCGCCGTGCTGCGCGAGGATGGCTTCGAAGGCATCAAGAAATTCCTGCCGCCACCGGCACGCCGGGCGCTGGTACTGAGCGACCCCAGCTACGAAATCAAAAACGATTACGCCCGTGTCGTGGCCATGGTTGCGGACTCACTGACACGCTTTGCCACAGGCACTTATGCGGTTTGGTACCCCATCATTCCCCGCCCCGAAGCGCACGACGTGCCGCGCAAACTCAAGACCCTGGCGACAAAATCAGGCAAGAAATGGTTAAACGCCACCTTGACCGTGAAATCAAGCAAGTTGACTTCCGATGAAGCGGGCGAGGTCGTGCGGCCCGGCCTGCCTGCCAGCGGCATGTTCATCATCAATCCACCCCATACCTTGAAGGCAGCGCTCCAGCTTGCATTGCCGCAATTGGCGGAAATCCTCGGTCAGGATCAGCACGCCACCTCGACGGTCGAATCCGGCGGCTGAACTACGTCCAAGTCCACGGCAACTTGCTGACGGGCTGTTTACAAAAAAACTTAAGAGGGGGGCGAGTTCTTGAATTCAAGTTCACTAAGGCCCCCACCGAGCATGCGCGTCCACGCATCGCGCACCAGATAGCGTCGCACAAGTCGGATCAACTCAACCAGCAAACTTCGCTGGGTTGGCTGGTGAAACGCTGAAGCAATCAGCTCAATGAATTACCTTGTTTGAATGACGCGACAGGTAATGATTACTAGGCAACGGGAATAGCCGCACGATTGATGAAACATTCGTGAAAAAAACAGAGGAAGGCGGCTTATTACGGCAAGTTACCTTAAGTTACGACAAGGTATTTCAAGTTACTTCAAGTTACTCAGAACACGCACATTCGGGATAACCCTCATGTTAGTCTGCCCTCACGTTTGGTTTTTCAAAACGTGAGAGGGTAAATACATGAAGATAAAGACACAAATCATCGCAGTCGCAGCCGCAATTGCAGCGGTCAGTTCCGGTAGCAGTTTTGCATATGCTGACAGTGGCTCGATGGTGACGCTAACTCCGAGTGCAGCATTTGCCAGCTCTGCCAGAGGTGAGTTTAATGACACGAGGAATTCCAGTCTAAGTTCATCTTCACTCGCCGGGGTCTCACTCACCAACGTGGCCATTGCGTTTAGTTCCTTCAGCTTCGGCGCCATAAGAGAACTGTCCACCACACTGAACCGCGATTCACACTTCAGTTCGTCTGCACCCACAACTTCTTCGTTTTACACACTCACAAGCCAGATGCTTGCGGGCAGAACAACATTGTCAACGGGTCCCTTTTCCTCTAAAGCTTCAACCCCTGGGTTGTTCAATGGCGAAGCGTCCTACGCCAGCAACATGGGTACCTCCACTGGTTCTCAACCCGAAACCCTGGCCATGCTGCTGGCCAGCCTGGGTTTGATGGGCGCAATTGCAGTGCGCCGTATCAAGGCCAACGCTGATTAATCAGCGCAAGAGGCTTTCGCCTCTGAAACAGGGCTTGCACCGCAACCCCTTAATTCTCCGCGTTCCCTCCATGAAATATTTCGTGGATAAGTTGCTGCATTTCAGCACCCCCCGTTCTGGGGCTATCTTTTCAACGGGAACACCATGAACACCACAAACAACCTTGGGTTTCGTGTGCAGTCGCTTTGCCGTACGGCGAACCGCAGGCATTCGGTAACACTGCGCAACCATTTTGACGCCGTCGGCTGGCTGCAAGGCAACCTACAGCGCGTCGTGAAGAAACTTACCGACAGCGACCGCGTCTGGACCATGGGCGAGTGCAAGACATTCATCAACGATGTCTGAAACTCAAACCACCCTTTCAGCAGCGGCCCTGAACAAACGGCCAGAGCACGTCTCGCTGGGCAACGACAACCTGCTCAGCTTTTTTGAATCATCGGTTGGCCCCGGGGCTTTCGTCTTCTCTTTGTGGGGTCTCGCCTACTTCTTTGAGGGCGAAATCCTCCCCCGCTATTTCATCTTGTCGATCCTGGTTTTTGCCCTGACTTTTCCGGGTCAGGCACGGCTGCAATCCTCTGTTTTCTCCATGGCGGTCGATATCAGCGTGAACTGGTTCTGGGTCGCGGGACTGTTGCTTGTCACGGGTTTCGCCTCAGGCTATATCCACGAGTTTTCCAAACCCGTTTTCTACACCTGGCTATTGGCAGCCCCACTGGCCAAGCTCGGTGGCTACCTTGCTTTACGACGGGCGGCGCCCATGATTCTTAAACTGCAGGGTCGAAAAAAACGCGCCATTATTGTCGGCATGAACGAGCAGGGCCTGGCACTCGCTAACAAAATCGACGAGGCCCCGTACTCCCGCATTGAACTGGTCGGCATTGTGGACAGCCGCAAGATTGAGCGCCTGGACACCTCTGGGCCGCACAAACTACTGGGCAATCTCGATGAACTCGCCCATCTGGTCAAAACCAACAATATTCAGATCATCTACCTGTCACTGCCCATGGCGGCACAACCACGGGTTCTGCAAATTCTGGATCAACTTAAAGACACCACCACGTCGATATATTTCGTACCCGACATGTTTGTCACCGACTTGATCCAGGGTCATCCTGCCTCCGTGTGCGGCATGCCTGTTATCTCGGTGTGCGAAACGCCGTTCAAGGCCGTCAATGGCGTGGTCAAACGACTGAGCGATATTGTTTTTTCATTGCTGATCCTGATCCTGATCTCGCCCGTGATGCTCATCATTGCCGCAGCGGTCAAGCTCGGATCAGCCGGGCCCATCATCTTCAAGCAACGCCGTTATGGACTGGATGGAGATGAAATTCTGGTTTATAAATTTCGCTCAATGAGCGTGACCGAAGACGGCGGCGCTATCCAGCAGGCGCAAAAAAACGACAAGCGCATCACACCGTTAGGCGCAATTTTGCGCCGGACATCTCTTGATGAGCTGCCTCAATTCGTCAACGTGTTGCAGGGCCGCATGAGCATCGTCGGCCCTCGTCCTCACGCGGTAGCCCACAACGAGCTCTATCGCAAGCTCATCAAAGGCTACATGGTGCGCCACAAAGTCAAGCCGGGCATTACCGGCTGGGCTCAGGTCAACGGGTACCGGGGAGAAACCGAGACACTCGACAAAATGCAGGGCCGCATCGACTTTGACCTCGACTACCTGCGCAACTGGTCCTTACAACTGGACGCCCACATCATTCTCAAAACTATCCGCCTGGTCCTGAAAGACCAAAAGGCTTATTGAACATGAAAATTAACCGTCCTTTCTGGCTTACGCCTGCCGTGGTACTGCTCTGCAGCACGGCGCCTTCATGGTCGCAAACCGTGGACACCCCCAAGATGAACTCTGGCGAGAAACAAACGGAGGAAACCTTCAAGATCAATGCCAGTGAAACGATCATGACCGACAGTAATCTTTTTCGATTGTCCGACAGTGCCGATCTCAACGCGCTAATTGGCAGATCGAGCGCCGCCGAGAAAATCAACATCACCACGTTGGGCCTGAGCATCAACAAAGCCTACAGTCTGCAACGTTTCGAACTGGACATGGACCTGATCGACTACCGCTATCAGAACTTCAGTTATTTGAGCTTTACGGCAAAGAATTACAACGCCGCCTGGCGCTGGTCACTGACGCCACGCCTGACCGGCAACTTGACCACCGACCGCAAGGAAACGCTGAACAGTTTTACGGACGTCCAAAGTTTCAACCAGCGTAACCAGCGGACCAACACCAAAACCCGTTTTGACGGCGCGTATGAACTCGACGGAGCTTGGGCTGTACTGGGTGGCGTCGAGCAATCGGCTCAGATCAACGAAGAGGCTCTGGTGGCCGAAGGCGACTACAAAGCCAACTCAGCCGATGTGGGCCTGCGCTATACCTTTGCCTCCGGCAGCGCACTCACCTACACCCTTAAAAATAGCAGCGGCACCTACGTCAACCGGGCGATGTCTCCGGGCAACCTGCTCGATGACGGCTACAACCAACTCGACAACGAACTCAAACTGCACTGGCTCATCAGTGGCAAAAGTACGGCTGATCTCACCACGGCCTACATCAACCGAACGCACCCCCACTTTGGTGAACGCGACTACAGCGGCTTTACCGCGGGCGCAAAAATCAACTGGAGCATGACAGCCAAAACCGTGCTGTCTGCCGGCTGGCTTCGCGAACTCGCCAGTTACCAGACCGGCAGTGCCAACTACAGCCAGACCGACAGCTTCTCAATTGGACCCACTTGGCAAATGAGTCCGAAAACGATAGTTAGCCTGCGCTATCAAGTGGCCCAGCGCGACTACAAGGGAACGCCCACTGCCGTGATCGCGCCCCAGCGCAGCGAGACCCTGACAGACACCACACTTTCGTTTGACTGGCAGCCCTACCGCTACCTGAGCCTCAGCACCTCGCTTGGCAAAGCCAAACGCACGGCCAGTCTGCCCGGCCTCGACTATGACAGCAACATGGTCAATGTTTCTGCCAAATTCAGCTTCTGATTTCCACGCACCATGACCTCATCACAAACCCGTTTTTCCATGTCAATTTTTGCCGCAGGCCTTGTATTGGGCTTATCCGCCTGCGGCAATCCGGATGACAAAAATGAAAACACGGAGGTCGCCGCCAAAGTGGGGACCGAAGAAATATTGGTGCGCCAAATCAACCAGGTGACCAGCCGAATCAGTACGACGGCCACATCACCCCAGTTGACACAAGCGATGAACCGTGAAGTGCTTGAAAAATTGATCGATCAGCAACTCGCAGTGGAACAGGCAACCGATAAAAAGCTCAATCGCTCCTTCAAGGTGGTATCGCAAATTGAAGCGGCCCGCAGTGAAATTCTGGCGCGGGCCTATATGCAGCTGATCGCGAGTGCCATCCCTAAACCCACGGCAGAGGAACTCAAAAAGTACTACGCCGAGCATCCTCAGCTCTTTTCAGAGCGACGCATTTTCAATGTACAGGAAATCGTGGTGCCCACAGCAGCGGGCGTTGCCGATCATTTGCGCCAACTGATCGCGACGGGCAAATCCATCGAGGAAGCGACCGTCTGGCTCAAAGGCAAAGACATCAAGTTTGACGGCGGAAATGCCACGCGGACTTCAGAGCAAATCCCGCTGGAACTGCTGACGCAAATTCATGCCCTTCAAGACGGCCAGAGCGTGGTGATCGATACACCCCAAACCATCACCCTGTTGCGACTAACGTCTTCTCAGATTTCCCCCGTGACGGAGGCCACGGCCTTACCGCGCATCGAACAATTTTTAGTCAACCAGCGCGCTGATGAGGCTGTGGCCGCCAACCTGAAGCAGCTGCGGGCTAACACCAAGATTAGCTATATGGGCGACTATGCAAAACCTGAAACAGAACCCGCTGCATCCATCACCATCAGTCCGTCATCACCCGTGGCACAACCAGCGGCTGATGTCAAAACAAATACAGCTCTCGCAAAAGGTGTGGTTGGGCTGAAGTAAGCCCCGCGCACCTCTTATCCCTTCAACCCTTTTTTCTACCTGGAGATATCCATGACTCAACGCCTGCTTAAATTTCCGTATTTTCTGGTGACTGCATTTTTGGCGCTTTCCGGCCTAACCTTCCAGACACTGGCACAAGTCCCGGCCCCCGCCAAAGCGACAGCCCAAGTTGTAACGCCGGTTCAAGCGCAAGCCAAAGCCATGCCGGACTACCCGCTGGGCGCGGGTGACGCGATCAAAGTCCAGGTGTTTCAAAACCCTGACCTGACGATTGAGACACGCGTCTCTGAGAACGGCTCCATCACCTACCCGATGATCGGCGCGGTGGAGCTCGGCGGCCTGTCCATTGCCTTGGCTGAGAAAAAAATTGCCGACGCCCTGCAGCAAGGCGGCTTCATCCAGAAGCCCCAGGTCAACATCGTCCTCACCCAGATCCGTGGCAACCAGATAGCCGTTCTTGGCCAAGTTAACCGCCCGGGTCGCTTTCCGCTGGAAACCGCCAACACCCGCCTGAGCGACATGCTGGCCAACGCGGGCGGCGCCACCATTGCTGGGGACGACATCGTTATCGTCACCGGCCTGCGCAACGGCAAGTCGTTTCGCAAACAGGTCGACATTCCTTCCCTCTTCCTGGCGGAAAAGCAGCAAGACAACATCGTGTTGCAAGGCGGCGACAGCATCTTTGTGGACCGTGCCCCGGTATTTTTCATCTATGGCGAAGCACAACACCCCGGTTCGTTCCGCATTGAACGCAACATGACGGTCATGCAGGCTCTGGCTGCAGGCGGTGGCCCCACTCCCCGCGGTAGCGAAAGACGCTTGCGCCTGCACCGCAAAGCGGCGGATGGCAGCATTCAGCAACTCGAACCCAAGCTGACGGACACAGTCCTGCCGAATGACGTTATCTACGTCAAAGAAAGCATTTTCTGATCGGATCGCACCAGCCATGACACTCCAACAATTCCTATTTATCCTGCGCGCACGCTACAAGGTAGCGCTGCTCACCCTGCTGGTGATCGTCACCAGCACGGTCATTGTCAGCTTGATGCTGCCCAAGCAATACACCTCCAGCGCAGCCGTGGTGGTGGACGTCAAATCGCCAGACCAGGTGAGCGGCCTGATGCTGCAAGGCATGGTGGCGCCTGGCTACATGGCAACCCAAGTGGACATTATCAACAGCGACCGCGTCGCCAAAGCCGTGGTCAAGCTGCTGCACATGGATGAGAGCGCCGTCGTTCGCCAACAATGGACCGATTCCACCCAGGGCAAAGGTCAGCTGATCGACTGGCTGGCCAACTCGCTGCAAAAGAAGCTGGACGTGAAACCCTCGAAAGAAAGTAACGTCATCAACATCAACTACACCGGCACCAACCCCGAGTTTTCGGCAGCCGTGGCAAATGCCTTTGCCCAGGCCTATATCAACGTCAACGTCGACCTGCGGGTATCCCCTGCCAAAGAATACGCAGCATTTTTTGAAGAGCAAACCAAAGCGGCACGCGACAGACTCGAAATTGCACAAAAAACCTTGTCAGAGTTCCAGCAAAAAAATGGCATTACCACCACCGACGAGCGGCTTGACTATGAAACCACCAAGCTCAACGAAACCTCCAGCTTGCTCACTGCGGTGCAGGGTCAAACCACCGACAGCCAAAGCAAGCGCCAAAACGCCAAGGCCGACACCGTCTCTGAAGTCATGCAAAGCCCGCTTATCAATGGCTTGAAAGCCGACATCGCGCGGCTGGAAGCCAAGCTGACCGAGAGCAACGTCAACCTGGGCAAGAACCACCCCCAAACGTTGCGAACCGAGGCCGAGGTGGCCACGCTCAAAGCCAAACTAGGGGCGGAAACCAACAAAATAACCACCTCGATTGAAACCACCTACCAGGTCAGCAAGCAACGTGAGCAACAACTGCAAAGCGCATTGGGCGGTCAAAAAGCCCGGGTGCTGGCGCTTAACAAACTGCGCGACGAACTCAATGTGATGCACCGTGACATTGAATCTGCCCAGCACACCTTTGAGTCTGTGAGCCAGCGTGCCTCACAGACCACCATCGAGAGCAAAACCACACAGACCAACATCACCGTGCTGAATCCCGCGTCTGTGCCAGCCGACCCGTCCAAACCACGGGTGCTGCTCAACATACTGGCCTCCGTGTTTTTGGGCACCTTGATGGGCGTCGGCCTGGCACTGATGCTGGAGTTGGCCAATCGCCGCGTGCGCTCAATCGACGATCTGCTGGAAGCCCTGGACCTGCCCGTGCTGGGGTCTATTTGCTCGGCTGGCGGCATGTTCAAGCGCATCACTAACTGAGGACAAGAATGAATACACCGGCCCCATTCCACCCCCAAAATAGCAGCACCACCGGTGCTGGACGACACATTGGCGACATTCTGGTGGCCACTGGCCGCCTGAGTGCCCAAGACGCCGCACGCGTTGTGGAACGCCAGAAAAAAGACAAGAGCCGCTTTGGAGACGCGGCGCTTGCTCTGAAAATTCTCACCAAGGATGACATCGACTTTGCCCTTAGCAAACAGTTCGACTACGCCTACCTGACCACGCAGGACACCAGCCTCAGCCCTGAGTTGGTGGCCGCCTACCAACCGTTTAGCCGTATTGGTGAAAACCTGCGCGCGGTGCGAAGCCAACTCATGCTGCGCTGGTTTAATACGGATCCAGATCGCAAAGTTCTGGCGGTCGTGAGCCCCGGCGCCGCCGAGGGTCGCAGTTTTATAGCGGCCAACCTGGCTGTTGTGTTTGCCCAGCAGGGCGAGCGCACCTTGCTGATTGATGGCAACCTGCGTGCCTCTCCTGGGCGGGGCCAGCACACGCTGTTCAAGCTGGGAACCAGTGTCGGCTTGTCAGATATCTTGGCCGGACACGCCAGCCTGGAAGCGATCCAGTTGGTCACCGGACTGCCGGGCTTGGCCGTGCTGCCTGCCGGGTCGGTGCCCCCCAATCCGCAGGAACTGCTGGGCCGCGCCGCGTTTATCGACCTGTTGCACAAAACCAGCCAACAGTTTGACGTCATCATTATTGACACCCCTGCCGGGACTGACTTTGCAGATGCAGAAATCATTGCCTCCCGCGCCGGCGCGGCTGTGATGGTGGCGCGCAAAAACCGGAGCCTGGTGCCCGCCGCCGCCACGATGGCACGCCGTTTGCAAGACATCGGCGTTGTGCTGGTGGGCTCCGTTCTCAATGATGCTTAAGCATCCTGCCGACAAGATGCGCTCGCCTCGACAGCGTGCCAGTTGCTTGCCTCTCTACAAGGTTAATTCCCATCCATGAATCCATCCGCTTCAGCGCAACGAGATCGCGTGTCTCTATTCGGCATCCAGATCGATCCCCTCACAATGAAGGCCGCAGTGGACAAACTGCTGACCCTCTTGCACACGCCTCAGCGCGCCAGTCACTATGTGGTCACACCCAACACCGATCACATCGTCATGCTGCAGTCTGATGCGGCATTTCACAAGGCTTACTTGAATGCTTTTTTGGTGGTGGCCGATGGAAAGCCTGTCGTTCTGGCCTCTCGGCTGCTTGGCAAGCCCTTGCCGGAAACCGTCCCCGGCAGTGATTTACTGCCGGCCCTGTTTACCGAAATTTGTGCAAAAAAAATCTCAACAAAGGTATTTCTTTTTGGCGCGGGTCCCGGCGTGGCACTCAAGGCGAGAGACAACATTCAAACCCGATGGGGCAGCACGCTGCAAGTCGTTGGCGCCACGTCTCCGGCCTTCGGGTTTGAACATGATGCGCCTGCTTCTGCCGCCTATGCACGTGAAATTGCACAGTCTGGCGCAGATATCCTGGTTATTGGCGTTGGCGCCCCCAAGCAAGAACTGTGGGCTTTGGCGCACCGCGAGCAATTGAACGTCAAACTTGTTTTATGTGTTGGCGCAACCATCGATTTTCTGGCCGGTGAAAAGCAACGAGCGCCGCAGTGGATGCAGCGTACCGGACTTGAGTGGTTTTATCGCATGTGTCAGGAACCCAAACGCATGGTTCGACGTTACGGTAAAGATGCCGTCGTTTTCCCCTTCATCGTTCTGCGCGACGCATTGCAGCGCACTGAAAAACGTTGAGAAGCATTAATCCAAGCATGGCCCATTCCTTCACTCCTATTGAGCATTTCGCATGCCAGCGATGAGCTCGCGCCTTGACGCTTGGCAGGCGCTAAAAGCCGACACCTATCGAGAGTTTGGCCGCTATCAATGGTGGCTCGTCTTGAAAGGGTTTGTTCTGCGTCGAACTTTTCGCCCTGTACTGACGCTCCGAATTTCCCAAAAATTTCTTGATTACCCAGCCCCAGTAAAAACGTTGCTGCTGCCCGTGGCGCGGGGTTTGCATCGAATCGTGTGCCATTGGGCCGGCATGGACTTGCCTTGGAAAACCTCGATGGGCGCCGGCTTGTCTCTGACCCATGGCTGGGGGTTGGTGGTTAGCCCGGGGGCTGTAATAGGAAGAAATGTCACGATTTTTCACGGAGTGACGTTGGGCCGGCGCGATCGTATCGCCAGTGATGGCGTGCGTACGCCCGGTTACCCCACCATTGAGGATGAGGTTTGGATCGGACCCCATGCCATTATTGTTGGCGACGTTGTGATTGGTCGTGGCAGTCGCATTGCCGGTGGGGCCTGCGTGTTTAACTCCGTGCCACCGTACTCGATCGTCGTTGGCAATCCGGGTGACATCGTGAAAAGCAATTGCACGCCAGATGTCCCTAATCAGGCGATCTTCTGATGGCCGTGCAGCCGTTGTTTGCCGAAACTGGTGCCTGGTAGCCAGGCTATAGATTGAACCGCCCCTTGATCCAGACATTCAAGGTTGTCTCAACCAGACGATAGATCAGCCAGCCCCCGAGGGCACAAACCAGAAGTCCACATAGCATGAACAGCCAACCAGCGATGGCTGTATGCATTGGCAAATGAAGCCGGTGCCAAACCACCCGCAGCATACCCAGAAGAAACAGGTGTCCGAGGTAAATCGAGTACGAAGCATCACCGAGGCGGCGGAGCCAGCCAAGCCAATTCAAGCCGACACTGGGCATGATGCAAGCGCCCAACACCACCAAGCAGGCGGGTAGACCTGCAGCGATGACGCGCGGCCCCAGATCCAGGGACAGCGCGACAAGCCAGCAGGCAACACCGGCAATCATCAGCGCCAGCCCCATCGGTTTGCTCCGACGCAGGCGACCTGCGCAGTACAAACTCCCCAAAATAGAACCCGCAGCGAAAGTCAGCACAATGGCATTGGTATAGAACTCGAGGATGCCGTTGAAATTGAATAACGCGCTTGATGCGACCAACAGCGCCAAACTGGCGCACAGCAAGTAAATGCGAATCCATTGCGGCGCCAACAACGTCAGCGCGAACACCCCATAGAAAGCCATCTCATAGTTCAGAGTCCACCCTGGCACCAGCAGCGGCCACATTTGACCCGGGAAGCTGGGCGAGAGCATCGGAATGAACGCCAAGCTGGCCAGCACATGGGGCAGACTGATAATCGTTCTTTGCAAGACAGCGGGCGCCAAGAACGAAATTGCCACAATCGCCAGTGTCCCCAACCAATACAGGGGGGCTATGCGGGCAAGACGGCGCGCCAGAAAGGATCCGGGTGTCAGGGTCTTGCCATACGTGGTGTAAACCATGATAAAGCCACTGATCACGAAAAACAGGTCCACTCCATTGCTACCGGCAGCCGAAGGGAACTGCAGCTTGATCCATTCAAATTGTTCGCGGCCATGTACCCAGACCACCATCATGGCGGCGATGGCGCGGAGGTACTGGATATTGATCAGCGCTTCGCGTTGCGGGGCCTGTTGCGCAGGGGCTGCGCTCATGTGCGGGTCAATTGAACGTGTTTATAAACTGCGGCGACAGACCTGGCCATGGCCAGGTCTGAGTAGTGGTTCATCTGCCGTGCATGTGCCGCACGGGCCATCGACTGCGCTGGCAAGTCGCCCACGACCAGGGTCTTCAAGCCACGGGTCAGACTGGCGACATCGTTGGGTTCAACCACCACGCCAATCTCTGGCCCGCTGATCACTTCCGGTATGCCCTCTACCCGCGAGGCCACCACAGGAATGCCGACCGACATGGCTTCAATCACGACCATGGGCAGTCCTTCCCCAAACAGACTGGGAAGAACGAAGACGTGCATGCTCTCCATCTCGCGATGCACCTCACTGCTGAAGCCGGTCCAGTGCACTTTATCGGTCAAGCCCAGCTCCTTGACGAGCATCTTGATTGACGCCTCATAGAGTGGCGTCTCAAAGGTTCCGACCGCCTTCAGTCTGACAGGCAAGCCCTGATCAAGCAGTTCACGCAACGAATGCAACAAAACCTCTATCCCTTTGCGCGGACGGAACAGGGCAACGGTTCCAATGACCCATTCATGCACAGGTGGCCGCCAGGCCGGCTCCTCCCGGACGACGGGTACGCCGTTGGGCACCACGGTGAAGCGGTTGCGGTTGACACCACGCGCAATCAAATATGCGCCGAGACTTGAAGACACAGCGACCAGATGCGTTGCACTGGGCAAGACGAGCTGATCTTCAACAAAAGCATTGGCGAGGTTGCGCAACTTGCTTTCGGTGTCTCTTTGCGTCGGACTGTGCACATGGTGCACCAGGGGCAACCCCAGCTTGCGGGCAACCAGTCGTCCAATGAGCGCGCTTCTGGGGGTATGGGTGTGGATGATCTGGTAGCCATCCGATTTCGCCAAACTTGCGATCCGGCCGACGATAGAAAGATCGAAACGCGAGCGCATCGGGATCACATTAAGCGACGAAGTCGACCGACGGTGTTCGTCAAAAACGCCGTCCTTCAAGCTGACAAAACCACACGCGTAGCCAAATTCTGGTAATCGCAGCGCCAACAGGTCTTGAACCCGTTCCGCACCTGCGAAAAACTCTCCGTTGATGATGTGTAGTACTCGATTCATGCCATAGCCCGCGAAGTTGTGAGTGGTTCAGAGTTGGTGATAGTTGCGGTACCAAGCCACAAACGCCGCCAACCCCTTCTCCAGCGGGGTAGCGGGTTGAAAGCCAACCCATTGCGCCAGCAGTTGGGTGTCTGCCGCCGTCGCCACCACATCACCGGCCTGCATTGGCAACATGCGCATCTGTGCTTTGCGACCAATGGCCTCTTCCAGCGTGGCGATGAAGGTCATCAACTCCACCGGTTGTGAATTACCAATATTGAAGATCCGGTAGGGGGCCGAACTGCCAGCCGGCGAAGGGGACACGGCGTCATAGTCCGGCATGGGGGTGGCCGGCTTCAGCACGACACGAACCACGCCTTCCACGATGTCGTCGATGTAGGTAAAGTCCCGGCGCATCTGGCCCTGGTTGAACACATCGATGGTCCGGCCTTCAAAGATCGCCTTGGTAAACAAATAGGGCGCCATGTCTGGCCGACCCCAAGGGCCGTAAACCGTAAAGAAACGCAGACCAGTCGTTGGTATGCCGTACAAATGACTGTAGGTGTGCGCCATGAGTTCGTTCGACTTCTTGGTGGCGGCATACAGACTCACGGGATGATCAACACTGTGCGCTTCGGAAAAAGGCATGTGCCTGTTACCGCCGTAGACGCTGGATGAGCTGGCATAGGCCAGGTGCTTCACCTGCAGTTGCCGGCACCCTTCCAGCACATTGAGAAAGGCCACCAGATTGGCTTGTGCATAAGCATGCGGGTGCGTGATGGAATAGCGCACCCCCGCCTGGGCCGCGAGGTGAATCACATGTGTGGGCTGATAGTCGGCGAACAGTGCCGCACAAGCGGCCGTGTCGGCCAGATCGATGCGCCGCAGGTCCAGCCCCGGCGAACCCGCCAGCTGTTTCAGCCGGGCCTCTTTCAGGGCGACGTCGTAATAGTCGTTCATCACATCCACCCCCAGCACCTGCGCCCCCTGGCTGAGCAAGGCTTGGGCGGTGTGCATGCCAATAAAACCCGCCACGCCGGTGACAAGATAGCGATGGCCGTCGTGGATATTGGAAACTGTCATGTTCATCGTGGCTGCCCTTGTGAAAAAACGCGGTCAATGGCGTTGGCAAAAGTGGTTGCCGGTTTCATGAAAATCTCGCCCCAACGCCGGGCGCCCTGCTCCAGCCGGCTGCGCAAACCATCCTCCTCCAGATAGCGCTGTAGTGCCTGCGCCAAAGCAGCGACATCATCCGGCGGGTACAGCAACCCGTTTTCTTCATGTTTGACCATATAGGGGAACGGGCCATAGTTGGGAGCGATCACCGGCGTGCCGACGTAAAACGCCTCCATGGCTGATTTGCAAAAACCCTCCGGGAAGCGGGACTGCGATGGGGTCACTAGCACGGTAGCCTGCTTCAGGTGTGCGAATACCGACTCAAATTCAACCGGCCCCAAAACCTCCACCCGGTCTTGCAGTCGGTGCTGCCGCACGAGTTGCCGCAACTTGTCGTTGGCACTGCCGTTACCGACAAAGCGCAGTTGCAGGTCCGGCCGGGGATTCAACTTTCGAAAGGCATGGAACAAGTCCAGCACGCCTTTGTCTTCCTCCACGCGACCCATGTAGAGAACAATGGTGTCGCTTGCGGCATCCGATTTGGCGGGCAAACTCTGGACCAAGGCCTCATGCTCCGGGTCCAGGGCATTGTTGAACTCCAGCACCTGCGCTGGCGCGGCACCCAGGCGTATGGCCTCGTCCCGCACGAACGGCCCGTGCGCGATCACCAGATCGGCCCGGCGACAGACAAAGCGATGTGCACGCCGATAGATTGACGATGTCGTGGGCAGCGCCAGCGCGTTGTGCGCCAGGAAAATGAACTGCGCCCCAACCAGCCGCGCTGCAGCCCAGGCCAGCAGTGCAAACGGGCCATCGACGCCACACAGCACCCGCCGGGGCCGAAACCGAACGGTGTCCAGCATGAAATCAAAAGCCGCCCGAAAAAACGACAGGCGACGCGTCACACGACTGGCGTCCGTGGAGCGGGCACCGTATTCGACCACCTCACGTCCGCTCAAGCTCATGCGCTCGGTGCGCGGACCCAACGAAGCCAGACGGAACGCAGCCTCGCGCGCATGAAAAAGCACGGCCAACAAGAATTTGTCCGGCCCGCCATCGGGCAACGCGCCCAGCCGGGGGAAAAGCCGGTGAGCTTCCTCAATGGCACGCCCCCCCTTCAGATAAATCACGCGATCATTCACTGTAGTCCTTTGATTTCGCCAAACCGCGCGGCCATGCCTGCCCCAGCCGGGCGCGATGAAGCAAGTCACTCATAAGTTGGGCACTTTTATCCGTCGTCAGACGCGCCAAGAAGTCTTTTCTGGCCTGCAGCACCAAACCTTGGCGTTCCTGGTTGCGACTCAGGAGCTGGTCGCACGCTTGCGCCCACACCGTCGGCTCATTCAGCAAGAGTCGACCATTCACACCCTCTTCGAAGAACAAGGGATGATCGATGTTGTTGGAGGCAACCACGGCAACGTCCGCCGCAAGATAAGCCAGCGCCTTGCCAAACGACTTGCCCAGGCTGTATTCATGATCCTCACAGACCGGTTGCAAGCCCACCGCCACTTCAGCCAGCGAAGCAACGAATTCTTTGTAAGGCATGGGCGGCATCAAGCGCAGGCGCACATGGCTCAAGCGCTCCTCCCACAGCTTGTGCATGTCGTCATGGCGTGCTGGCGAAACACCGTAAACGCGAAATTCAACTTCGGCGGAAGTCGACAAGCGCGCCACCAGCGTCTGCATCAGCGCCAGTTCAACCGGGTAACCAAAAGGGTCGCTGGGCGCCCACGCCAGAATTCGGCCCCGCTCTGCATTGGGCCGGGCACTGGCCACGGAATGAATATAGGTACCCGTCCAGATCACCCGGACGGCGGGGTTGAACGCACGAAAGAGTCCTGCCAGATGGCGCGAGCCGGCGACCACCCCATAGCACCGCGCCGCAACGTCGCCGATGCGGGAAGTCTCCGAAGGGTTGATGATGTCGGCATCGTCCACATCCAGCACGCACGGCACCGGAAAGTAAATTTCCGGGCGATTCAATGGGTGCCGGGTCTGCTGCAGAAGTACCACGTCGGGTTTGAACAGGCGCAAGAGAATGCGCCGCGCCTGCTGACCCAATTTTGGATGCAGCGTGACGCAGCACCAACCGAGTCGGCCAAGCGTTTTCCCGATCGCCAAGGCACGCAGATCCGCAGCGGAACCTACGCCGCCCCCACTGGGCGAAATCCAGACCACAGGACAAGCGTGCGAATGAGCCCGAAGCATCACCCAAAAATGGAGGCATGCCAGAAGCCAGGAAAAAAATGGCAGTTTTTGTAGCAGGCGTCTCAAGGTCATGCGACAGACCTTGCCTTGGCCGGATTAAATAAGGCAGTCAATCTACCCCGCAGTCTTGGCTCGATCACCGAGAGTGGAATTGAAACAGCCAATGCAAAGAGGGTTGAGATAAACACACTCATTCCTGTACTGATGCCTGTCGCATTGAGAACCCAGTATGAAAAGATGGCCAGAGGAAAATGCGTGATGTACAACGGGTAAGACATGCTACCGAGGCGGGTAAGCGTTGCCGCAATAAAGGGTGAGTCTGTAATTTCTGTACGGCTAGCAACCAATATCGCCAATGGCGAAACGACCAAGAGCAAAAAATAAGTGGCAGCCGTATTCTTTAGAGAAAATCCAGCGATCAATAGGACGGCCAGGAAGGCAGCCCTGTAGAGAGCTTGCTTCGAAACTTTAAGATGAATCGAATAAATAAAACACCCTAAAGAAAAATACAAAATAACCCGGGGAATACCGCCCATAAAGTTATCCGTTCCCCATCCACTGTGAATTCCAAAAATCTGTGCCGCCCACAAATACAAAACAAAGGCAGTGCCAAGTATCAACTTTCCACTCCATCGTTTAACTTGCACAATCCACGCAAAAAACAGGAAATTAACAAACAACTCAAAAAACAGTGACCATGCCGGATCGTTCATCGGAAAGATGGTTCCCGTATGCACAGCCCCGGCAATGGGCCAAGCCAGGTGATTGAAATAGGGCAAGATCAACAGCCCGACCAGCGTAGAAAAGAACAAATCGAGCAGAGAAACATTGGTGTCTTGAATTGCAAATAGCAGTCCCGTCAAGCCAAGCGCCAAACCCACCAGATACATGGGATAGAGCCGCAACAGTCTTGATTTTGCAAACTCGGAAAAGCGCATGCCAGACTGAATTTTGGCCGCGTAACTGTGGGTGATCACGAAGCCGGACAGTATGAAAAAAGCGTCCACCGAAATCCAGGCTTTTCCCATCCAATTCACATGGTAGAGCTGGGCATAGTGGTGAATGACCACGGTGATGGCCAATAGGCCACGCAGACCATCAAGGGCCACGTACCTTTTGGCATTGGCCATTGCCAGGCCCGAAGTGTTTTTCAAGTCGTGGCGCAGAACTTAAGCCGCGCTAAAAATAGGTTCTTCTTCTTCATGACCGGCTTTTCTATCAAGTGCCATGATAGAAATGCAAACATAGCCGTCACTATTGAAGAATAAAAAATCATGTGAGTTACTGATATGTCAACCATCGCAGCCATTAGCGCTTGCTGAATTGAAAAGGCATAAATATAAACACCATAAGAGTAGTCACCTACCTTGTTATAACGAGCCAGCAAGTGACTGGACTGGTAGGCCAGAAGAACAACGGCATAGCCGATCAAGGCGTGCCATACAAAAAAGAATGCCATCTTGTTGGTGGCACTGACGACGATGGCAAGCAGCGCAACACCGAGTATTCCGGGAGAGATTAATACGCGCTCCTGATACAAACCAAGGCATGCGCCAGAGAAGAAGATAAAAACAAATCGACTGATGCTGTGCATCGAATCAACCCCACCGGAGGTAACGTACTCTCGTGCGTACAAAATTCCAGCCACAGCGGTAATTCCAAGAACACCCAGCTTCAAAAATTGACTGGCCTGTGATCGCGCCATGACCTTGCAGGCATACCATGTACAAAAAAGCAGAATGTACATTTTTAATTCAAACGGCAACGTCCAAAGCGATCCGTTCACCTGGTTATAAAGCGGGTTATCGCTAAAAACACCGGGAAGGGTATAGCCAACATCCCGAACAAGCGTCGCTGTCTTTAGCAAATAAGTGTAGGTTGCCTTATTCTGCAGATAGTCAATAAATGTAAGTTTTGTAAATACCGGACCCAGCACAAAGACGGTCAGCAGCACTGCAACGATCAAGGCCGGATAGATTCTGGCCACCCTTGAAATGATGAACTCCAGCGCATTGCCCTTCTTGCTCAAACTGTTCGCCAGCAACAACCCACTGGTTACAAAAAATACATCGACGGCTAAAGTACCTGGCGTGACACCGAGGAGCGCCCGAAGCGGTTCTGCCTCCACGTCACCCGTCACGATCGCAAAACTATGGCTGATCAAGACGGCGAAGGCCGCCAAAATCCGGATCAAATTGAGATTGTTGTTTTTATCCGGGGTCAGTTCGGCTAACTTTTTCATCTGTGTTTTTTATCTTCAGGCGTAAGGTGATGACGCGCTATCAAACGTTTCCAGCCTGTTGTTTTTGATAACAGTTGAGTCAATGCGATGAGCAGGATCCTTGCGCGGGACAAGTACGCCACGCACGAGGGCGACGCAATGTGCCAACAGAGAAGTCATGGCGTAGGCCACCTTGCTGGGCGACCGCTTGCGGATGGCCATGACCACCACAATGGGCAGAAAACTCAGCAAGCAAGTGAGCAAGCCCAGGATAATTCCACCGTGGTTGAGCCATGTTGCAATACCGGTCATCAAGCAAAAACTGATCGTCCAGGCGATGATGAAAAAATACAACTTGAGTTCCCGGAGTTGCTTGATCAAGAGCTTGAAATGAGGCTTTCCAAAGCTAGCGTGCACTATCTCGCCGACGCCGTAGATATATTTTGTTTTCCAGCGTCGATACAGCAGCTGATAGGGCGGCGTATCGTGTCCAAAATGATCGACCGCATCAGCCGCCACCCGCGCCAGCTCCCAGCCAGATGCACGCAGGCGAATGGCCAGATCAAATTCTTCGTAACTGTGCAGGTTGCGATCCGAGAAATAGCCGACTTCATCAATGGCGGCGCGACGGTACAAGCCCCCCATGTCGAGCCGATCGACCGGACCGGCGCTCATGTGGTGCGCATTGCGCTCTACCCGGGCCTTGTATTCCAGGCTGTCCAGGTTGTGCTCCACCACCCGTCCGCCGACACCCGCCACATTGGGATGGGCATCCAGAAACTGCACCGCCTGGTCGATGAAGTCGGCGCGCAGATCCATGTCGCCATCCAAAATGTAAACGTAGTCACCGCAAGAATGCTGGTAGCCCAGTTGCGGCCCAACCCCGCAGCAACGCTCCGCCGGATTGGCCAGTTGAACGATTTTGATGGGATAACGCTTGGCGATTTCAATCGTCTGATCGGTCGAGCAGGAGTCGGCAAGAATCACCTCACCGCCGACGCGTTCAAGTGCGCGCAAGGACGACTCGATCGCGCGTGCGATGCGCTTCTCTTCGTTGAGTGCCTTGATGATGATGGAGACGCGACAAGCGCCTTCTGTTTGCGAGAGCGGTGCTTTAGTCATGGGTGGAAGTGCTGGTTGGGCCGCTGGCCAAGGGCCGGGGCAGGATTCGGGCGGGCACGCCCACGGCGACTGCGCCAGCGGGCACATCGATTAACACCACCGCATTGGCACCAATCTCAACATCATCGCCAATGCGAACCCGGCCAAGCACCTTGGCACCGGCACCCATGTTGACCCGGTGGCCGATCACGGGCGCGCCAAACGGGTCATCCTGACGGCGGTTACCGATGGTGACGCCCTGCCGAATGATGCAGTCATCCCCCAGCTCGGCGTTGCCGTGCACCACGATGGCGCCGGAATGCTCAATGGTCAGCCGGCGGCCGATCTTGGCCGAAACCCCGATCGTGATGCCGGTCAGCATTTCGGCCAGCTTGGCCAGCAACAAGTGAACAATGCCCAAGGGAATGCGGATCAACCGGGAGTTGAACCGGTAGCGCAAGTGACCCAGGCGATAGGCCTGCAAGGCCCAAAAGCCCAGCGACAAAAGCCCTTCTTGACTGGCGCGCAGATCTTCAAAAAAAGCCCAGTGACGGATGGTGTTGAGGAGGCTCATCCCAGTGCCACCTTTCTAAGCTTTCGCCAATGCTGCCAGCGATACACCAGCGGTCCCGGCAACAGCGTTGCCATGATGGCCGTGAACCACCAGCGCTGGCTGAACAGGGACTGCCTGGCGCGCCACAACAACTGTCGGGCCAAGAGGCGATCGCCGGCACTGATGGCTGCACGCGCCAGGGTGAGGCGGTGGTAGTTAACCAATTGCAGAGATGATCGGCGCAGTGCAGGCGCCATGCGGGGACTGCGTGCGCGCTCTGCCATACGCAGCAAAAACGGGGGCTCGGTGCGCGCCACATGAACGACCGACAGGCTACCGGGAACCAAAACGCGTCCCACCAGCGCGGCGGTGCTGAGTGCGATGGCCGAAGTCTCGGCCAGTCGAAACCAAAGGTCCAGGTCTTCGCCAAAAGATTCACCCGGTGGAAAACAGGGCTGCAGCGCCTGCAGTCGGCTCGCACGCACGGCAACCGAGCTAGTGAAAAACGAGGTACCGCGCATCCAGCGTTGCGGCAAATCCTGAATCAGTTCGACCGCGGCGGAGTCAACGTCGACGAACCAGGGCTGCAGGGTGACGCCGGCCTCGTAGGGCATACTTTTGTACTGGGTTGCCACCATGTCAAGCTGCGGGTGCGTCAAGATCAGCTGGGCCAGGGTTTGAAGATAGTCTGGGTGCAGCCAGTCGTCCGCATCCAGAAAAGCAATCCAATTGCCCTGCGCGTGCGCAATGCCGGTGTTGCGCGCGCGCGCCACGCCCCCATTGGGCTGGTGCACCATTTTTATTCGGGGGTCGCCCAGTGCGGCAACCAGATCAGACCCCTGATCGGTCGAACCATCGTTCACCACCACAATTTCCAGCGGTTGAAAAGACTGCGCCTGCAAGGAGGCCAGGGTGCGCACGATGTGCTCAGCCTTGTTGTAAAGCGGCACGACGACCGAAAAATGTACGTTACGCATGCGTGGTAGCCCCGCGAGAATCCGGCTTGCCCAAGTGGGCGGCAATGACGGCCAGCAACAAATAATAAGGAAGACTGTCGATGCCGATGTTGCCCAGCGTAATCGGCACCTCACTGATCATGCGGATGACAATGGAGATCGCAAGTGCCGCACTGAGGCCCCTGCTGCTTCGGCCAAAACGCAAGCCGAGCCAGAGCAAGGTGAGCGCATAAAGCAGTGTTCCCGCAGCACCCACCGTACCGGCACGTCCGAGGCTGTCAATGATTTGGTTGTGGCCAGAGGTCGCAAACTTCATCCCGATTTGGGCCTGATGCTCAAGTCCAAACAAAGGAAGACCATAGCCCACAATGGGAGAGCGATCCCATTCGGAAAGCGCCACCGCCCAGATCTGGTCGCGTCCGGTCAACGACATGACTTGGGCGCCCTCCGACGAACCCAGGAAATGTTCCAGCCGAGTGCCCACGTTTCCAAATAACAGGATGGCCGTCACCCCAGTGATCCCGAGCAAGGTCAAGCTGCCCAGCAAGGCGAACAGCGACCGGTGGCGGGAGGCTGTCAGCGATTGCCAGCTGGGAAGCCCGTGTTGGCAATAGAGCATGACCGGCAGGGACACCAGGAAAGAAAACCACACCGTTTTCGACTGCGCCAAAAACAAGGCGCTCAAGCCAATCAGCCAGCACAGCCGATTGAGGGTGCGCGACGCCATCGGGTAGGCCATCAGACACCAAAGCCCCAGGGCGGCATTCATGCCCATGACGATGGCGTGCGGGGCCAAGCCGGCAAAACGGGGGATGCCCGGCAAATAGCCCTGCGTGTAATCGGACTGCATCACGAGATCAGGACGAATCGGAATGAGCAGCAGGCTTGCCGCGCAAAACAAAAAGATGGCGTTGCGGCAATGGCGAATGCTCAGGGTGGCGCCACTCGCGACCATGAAGATCATGCCCATGCCGAGCACCAGCGAGTAAAACCAGTTCAACTGGAACGGCATCGTGTGCGGTGAAAATAGCGCGGGCACCACGATGTTGGTCACCCAGAAAAATCCGAAAACGATGGCCAGAAAAGCTCTGATGCCGCCAATCCGGCGGCTGGGGCCCAGATACCGGGTGATCAGGTCAGCCGACGCCAGCAGCGCAAAGAGCGAGGTCAGCCGGATGGCCCAGGCCGCAAGGGGGTTGGTGGTGAGGCCTTCCTGGATCGTCTCGCCCGCTTCTGCGAAACTTCTTGTGGACAAGAAGATGGCGAGGCAATTGCTGAACAGGACGGCATAGAAGTAGTAGTGCAACAGCCCATCAGGGAAGCGGCGGGCCATTTGCAAACTGCCCACGCTGACCAGAATGACGACCCACGCGCCAAGAAACGCTGCTATAAAAAAACCGGCCGGGAAGAGATATTCAAGCATAGGTAGAGGGGCGGGTCAGCGACCCGCGGTCGCTTTAGATGGCACAAGCCACGGCTGCAACTTCGGCGCGAAACGAACCAGCATGGCCGCAGCATCGTGGCCGATGATGCGGGGGAAGAGCGCCAAAGTCGCACTGAGGAGGATGGCGGCACCCGCACCATCCAGGGTGAGGCGGACGAGAGGATGCCAGCTGGACGGGGCAAATAGAGTGATAGCAACGACAGGCGCGGCAACCAGCAGACTCAAGCCGAGACCCCGCAGCAGCCAGCCCAGACACAGGCGATACCGCAGGCCCAAGACGCGAAAGGCCGCAATACCCATGACGACGCCACGAAGAACCAGCACGAAAGCAGCCACTGCCGCCGCCGCAAATACACCGCGTGAGGCGAAGACATAGAAGACACCGGCAGCCAACGGCAGCAGGGGCAACTGGAGAAGCATTTCCTGATGGGCGCGCCCTGTGTTCCAGAGCACCGGGGTGGACATGCCCCAGGTGACATAGGCCGGCATGGCCAGGAACAACACCGCCATCACCGGCGCGGCATCGGACCAGGCGGGCCCGTAAAGCAGCTTGATCACATCCGGGGCAATCATCGCCAGAAAAACGAAAAACGGCAGCAGCAGCACCCACACCGTGGCAATCACTTGTTGATAGGCATTGCGCAGTCTGGTGCGCTCGTCCTGAACGCGTGCGCCTGCCGCCAGGAACACCGGTTGCAGCGCGCCAAGCAACAAGGTGTTGGGCATATTGGCCAGGTTGTAGCCCGCGGTGTAGACACCGACCGCGTGGGCATTGAGCATGCGGCCAATGATCAGGCGGTCCAGGTTGTTGATGAACCAGTTGATCAGGTTGGTGAAAAACACCGCCGTGCCAATTCGCACCATCTCGCGCGCTTGCGGTCCGACCAGCAGCGGCTTGATCGGGTGCGGACACATCACGTAGCCCGCAACGACCACCACCACCGCCTGGGCCATCCATGCCGCCACCAGCGCATTGACGCCCGCCCCGGCCAGTGCCATGGGAATGCCCACCGCCAGGTAACCAACGGCATAGCTGGCAAGCTGAATCAGGCCAATCGCGCGGAAGTTCATGTTGCGCCGCATCAGGTTGCCGGCAACCGAGCCGGCAGCGTTGATCACGCAAGCGGCAGACATCCAGCGCACGATACCCAGCACACGCGGATCATGAAAGTAGTCTGCCACCAAGGGTGCGGCAAAGAACAGTGCCACGCCGGCCACCAGGCCAACCAGGAGTTGCCAGGTGAAGGCAAAACGGATGTCTTCGTCAGAAATCTCGCGGAGCTGCGCCAGGCTCCAGGAGAAACCGAAGGTGGCCAAAAAATTACTGAAGGTGAAGATCACCAGCCCCATGCCGAACACACCGTAACTGTCCGGCCCCAATAAACGGGCGAGCACCACCTGCGCCAGCAACTGCAACGCAAAGCGGGCCACGGTAGAAATGGCACTCCACTTGGCGGCACGAACGCCTGCTTGGGCGAGGCCGCTCAATCGAGCCGATTCATCACGGAGATGACCGGTGTTTCAAAAAATAGAGGAGGGAAATTTGACAGCATTTAGATGGGTTTCCCGGTAAGTTGCAGAGCTAAGACAAAGCGTCTTTGACGCACTATTTTTATAGCACTTTAATTTTCGATGCTGCATCATCTCAGGACAACCGTATAAAAAGTTGTTTAGTTTCAAAGACTTACAAAGTACCGCGCAATAAATTGGCAATTGAGGTTTACATTTCCTAGTGAAAAAGTAAATTCAAAAATCAGTTGTTATGAAGTTAATCGTGCGCTTGATCGAGCAGCCTTAGACAAGCATTTTTGCAGGGTAAATCAAGACCTGTGCTGGCGTCTGGCGTTGCCAGTCGGCGCGGGTTGGCGCACCGCGAAGTGGCAGAAATGCCATCTGCTAAAAATTTACAACGCACACACGAATTGACACGAGATGCCAGATTTTTTCTGGGCATGCACGGTACATAGTTTGGGACTGCGGGGGTCCCACCATCATCATTTCTAAAAAATAATTCACCGGGTCCGCGATGGTTGCCGCCAAAAAGGCGGATCACATTGGACCTTTCAAGCAGATGTTCCTGGCTGATGCCCGGCGGTCATTGGAGGTGTTCTCCATGAACACGATCTAACGACATACCGGTCTACAGCCTCACTATTGAAAGCGAAAGAATGTTGAAAAAAAACCTGATCACCACACTTTTCCTGGCCGCCAGCCTGACCGGCGTGACCGCGCAATCCGGCAGCGCGTCAACCCTGCCGGGGCAGACCTTGCAGAGTTGCACCGCCGTCACGCCGGAAACCTGCTCCCTGGCGCACAAGCTGGGCCGGGGCATCAACATGGGCAATATGCTGGAAGCACCCCGGGAGGGCGACTGGGGTTTGCGACTGGACGCCCCGTCCATCGATCGGGTAACGGGCGCATTCACAACGGTTCGGCTCCCTGTGCGATGGAGTAACCATGCCTCGGCTTCGGCCGATGCGACCCTGGACGAGGTGTTTGCCACACGAATGGACCAGGTGATCGACGCGCTGCTGGCCAAGGGCGTGTACGTGATACTGGACATGCACCACAACAGCCAGCTGTTTGGCGATCGCTTGCTCCCGAATGAATTCGGCGTCGACCCGGCCGTGATGGAGACCCGGGTGGTCAACATGTGGCGCCAGATCGCCCTTCGTTATAAGGACCGCTCACCCAAGCTCCTGTTCGAACTGCTCAACGAGCCGCACGGACGGATGGATGGCGAACCCTGGAACGTACTGGCGGCCAGATCGCTGGCTGCAGTGCGGGCCAGCAACCCGGCGCGGACCGTGCTGATCGGCCCCAGTTACTGGAACAATGTGCGCGACCTGCCCAAGCTGCGTCTGCCGCCTGACCGCAATCTGATTGTGTCGATCCATAACTACGACCCTTTCGAGTTCACGCATCAAGGGGTCACCTACTTGCCCAAGCCGTTTCCGACCGGCACCACTTGCTGCAACGTCAAGCAACAACAAACCATGACCTATTCGCTGGATGCGGCCGTCAAGTGGAGCCAGGCCAATGGCTATCCCTTGCACCTGGGCGAATTTGGCGCCAACCAGTCCGCCGACATGGCTTCACGCGAGACCTACACCCGCTTTATGCGAGATGAGGCCGAGCGCCGCAGCATCGGCTGGACCTACTGGGACTTCGCCGCCTCTTACGGTGTCTACTCGCCCAAGACGGGCAACTGGGTTGAGCCGATTCGCCGAGCGCTACTGGATTGACGACCCGGGTGCTACGTAAACTCTCAATCGATACGCTTCGCGGCCTGGCCTGCATTTTATTGGTTGCCTTCCACGTCGTGGGCGATACGTCCACGGTGGGATTGCGCCTGGACGACAACGACATGTTGAGCCGCCTCAACGATGTGCTGGCCTTGCTGCGAATGCCGCTCTTTTCCTTTCTCTCCGGCTTTGTCTATGCCTGGCGGCCCTACAACGGTGAACCCCTCAAGTTCGTCCGTGGCAAAGCGCGCCGGCTGCTGGTTCCCATGCTGCTGGTGGGCACCTTGTTTGCCGTGTTGCAGGCCAACACCCCCGGCGCCAACGCGGGCCAGTATGACTGGCGCCTGCTGCACATCGTCCCAGTCGCCCACTACTGGTTCCTGGAATCGCTGTTCATCATTTTTTTGCTGACTGCCTGTCTTGATCGCTTCAAGCTTTTGGCGACGGTCAAACCGTTTGTCATCATCTGGCTGCTGGCGGCGACCCTGCTGCTGCTGAACCCGCTGCCGCCGTACCTGGGTTTGCAAGGAGCGGCCTATCTGATGCCATTTTTTCTGCTTGGCTTGGCGAGTAACCGTTTTGCCGACCAATTGCCGCGCAAGCCGGTGATGCTGATGACAGCCGGCTTGTTCGTGGGCACCTGTCTGTATCTGATTTTTGTCGCCGCCGCACTGCCCTACAAGGCCAGCCTGCCCGGGCTGCTGATCGGTTCCTGCTGCTGCGTCTTTCTCCTGCGTTGCAACCTGGAGTTGCGCTGGCTGGCCTGGATTGGCGTGCACTCGTTTGCCATCTATCTTTTCCACAGCATGTTTTCGGCGGCCTCGCGGATTGCCTTGCTCCGGCTGGACGTGGACGCTACCGCCTATTTGTTTGTCGCCGGCCTCGCCGCCGGCCTCTTTGGCCCGATCGCCGCGGCCAAGGTGCTGCGGAAGATACCGCATTTCGGCCACTGGATGCTGGGCGAGTCCCCCAAAACGGCGCGCCCGCCACGGCTGGCGCAGGCTTGACCGGGTCGAAAGGCTTTTTTATTCAAGAACCTCCTTTTTTTAGAAAGACCTTTTCATGAAAATTACCGTAATAGGCACCGGCTACGTCGGCCTGGTGTCCGGCACTTGCATGGCCGAAGTCGGCAACGACGTGTTGTGCCTGGATGTCGACCCGGCCAAAATCCAACTGCTGGAAGACGGCGGCATCCCGATCTTCGAGCCTGGTCTGCAGGA
>NZ_JABBPD010000003.1 GCF_012927445.1 Rhodoferax sp. | reverse complement strand
ACGTCCTGCCTGGTACTGACCGAGGCTGTGAAACAGCGGGATTTAACCCGTCATCTCGCTGCGCTCGGGGTGGGGGAATTTGAGGTGGCCACAAGTGGGGGAATTTGGGTGGCCATCAGGGGTCTGACCACAACCCATTGAGTCCAACGGATTTTGTCGCCGCTCTGCGGGTGCCACTAGATTCTGGATCAATAGAACCGCCGAGAGACTCCACCTTCACTGAGCCGCTCGGCTTGAGTAGTTACTACACGGGAGGTGAATTGTTTTACAGGCGCCTTACTGGATTGCAAGGTGCTCCCTGTATTACTCGCGATTTTCCGTTGCAAGAACCCAATGAGTCTCTGGTAGATTTTGGATTTCGAGTGGAGAAGGAGCGTAGCGATTTGCTAGGAGATGCACTTCGGTCATATTTTGTCAGCGGTGCTGTTCGTCTATTTTTGTCTAAACGAAGTCTTTGTGACGCTCGCAATGCAGCGTCTGATACGGAAAAAAGAGTTCGATTGAGGTCGCCCAAACCGCACACGATGCTTTTTCATCCGTCTGCTCGTATTGATACTCACTTTACAGCAGCGCGAGAAGTTATCGATTGGACACAGGAATTTTTGTCTGATGTTATTCAGAGCGTGGCAGATGACATTGACTATAGTAGTCAATCCATCATGAGTGTTCAAGGACTTCTAAATCGCCTGGAAGCTGAGGATGGCAAATGGCGAAAATGGTTAACTCTTTTCGATGAAACGCGGCATTCGCTTTCATTTTTACCGAATGGTAATTTGAGTTCCAAAGTGGATGATGCAGATTGGCCTGAAATTAAGCGGCTACTCAAGAATGAGGTCTTTCCCCATACGCGATTGACGGTGATAAATAGCAATCCAAGGGCCGACGAAAGGCCACAGTTTGAGCCTGAGAAAGTTGGCGATGATCTATTTGTTGCAGCTAAAGACATTTTCACGATTTTTGTCTCTGGAAACGTTATGTCCCGTGGCATTACTCTAGAGGGATTGACTACGACGATCTTTCTACGTAGTGCGGACGAACCAGCGTCAGATACTCAAATGCAGATGCAGCGTTGGTTCGGTTATCGAGGAACCTACCTAAACATGTGCAGAGTTTTCTTGTTCACGGACCAGTATCACTTATTTCTTGCTTACCACGAGGGTGATGAAGCATTGCGCAAAGAAATTCTGGGTGAAATGAATGCTAATCCAGGTATTGCACCCAAGCCGACTGTTTTACAAGGACTTGGTTTTCGCGCCACAGGAAAAATTGCAAATTTGAGGGCATTGCCACTTTGTCCAGGTGCAGATCCATTTATCAGAGTTATTGAGACATCAGCATTTTCCTCAAACAACACTGGCGTCTTGGCGAGGCTGTTAGAAAGTAACACATGGTTCGACGTGGTCGTTGGAAATACGTTGCGCGGAAAATCCATGCAACGTCAACTGAGTTTGGTCCAAGTTGCTGAACTGCTTGAGTCGTTTAGGTATTCAAGTCACTCACCAAATCCCGAAGGAGAAAATCACAAGCGTTGGAGAGCATTGGAAGCGCAGAACGGGTTGACTTTTCCTGAGGCTCCTTTGTTCCGTCCGCCTAGTCATATTTTGGGCGGAGCAGAAATTGTTAGTCCGCCTTCTTGCCCATACAGTGTTGGTGCTTATTTGCGACTGTGGAGTGCATTACTAAGCAGGAAGGCTAGAGGAATTATTCCCACTGATGACCGAATTACTCCATGGTCCATGATCAATTTAAAAGAATACGCTGCGTCTGCACCAAAATTCTATATTGGCATCAGATACGGCTCTGCTGGAAAATGTGACGACCCTCGTCTGGCTGCTGAAGGAATACTTCGGATGGATCGCGGGTCTCGGGATGGCGTGCTTGTTTCTACTTGGGGTAGTAGGAATCCTGGACACGGTGATGATGCCTATCTCGGAGATCAACTGTTCGACTATCACGTTCATAGTGGTACTCCTCCTACTCGAACCGAAGGGGAACCAATCTGGAGAAAAAGAGGTTCTCCTGGATTGGTCCTATTCCATGTAATTCGTGGTATTGATGGGAAACAAGACGCTGTTACCGTGGGCCTCGCACTACCTTTGGGCGGTCCCGACCATATTGCAGCGCTAAGGCCAGGTTCTTAAGAGGATCAATGTTGAAAAATAATTACACTACATCGTTTGAAAATTTGTTGCGACTTGCGGAAGAGTTGCCGTTTCCAAAGTTTGAAAATGAGCGTGAGGTACATTGGTGCGAAGCTAGCCACACGATTGGATTCTCAAGACAGATAGGCGGCAACATCGAGTTATTCCTTTGTGGCGAGGAATTAAGGGCGAGTTCGCCATTGGTAAGGCGATATTTACGATTTGATCAATGGACTCGGACTACAGGTGATGTGTTTAAAGCAAACCGATTGGTATTGCCAGCCGAAGAGCATTTCACCGCAGCGACGGCCTTTTTGGCGGAAGAGCTTTTCCGCAAAGGTGTCATAGCGTCTCTTCAAAATGGGTTCTCACAAACGGAACCCCTCCTTGAGATGATTCTACGGAGAACCGCATTGAGCGAAGATGAGCTTCTCGGCCTGATAGGTGAATTGAGGTTTCTTGAAGTGCTACTCAGCGTCGCTTCAAATTCAACACAGAGAGCATTGGCGGTGAATGCGTGGCGTGGGCACGAGCAAGCATCGCGTGATTTCGTCTTTGGCAATGCCGCAGTGGAGGTTAAATCTACGCGGGGTGATAGATCGGTACACCACATAAATAGCCCCATGCAAGTTGACCCTAGACGCTCTGAATCCAGTGAGCCGCTAGAGCAACTTGATCTGCTAAGCCTTGGATTTAAGCCTTCGCCGAAGACTGACGGCAACGTTATCGGTATTACATTGCCGAGCCAGGTAGAAGTAATTCTTAAGTGGCTTGGATGCAATCCAGCGAGCACTGAACGTTCGGAACTCCAGAGTCTGTTTTTATCAAAATTGTCTTGCTACGGAAGTGACGCTGGCCACGGGTACATCCATGACGAAATGCAAACTTGGTCCCAATATCAGTCCAGTTGGCAACATGGTTTTATACGTGTTTACGATATGAACGACGAGGCGGTGCAAATATTGAGGCGCAGCGACATCAAGCGTCGAAGCCATGTGGTGTTTGACAGCGTGAGATTTAGCGTTGAATTACCAGAGCGCATCTCTGGCGAACTAAATCCTCAAAACGACCTCTTTACGTTGGCTAAAAAACTAGTCAAGTGAAATGTAGCCGTGGCACTTCTTCCATTGAGTCACAGGTTCAAGTTTCAAAGTTACTGTTGTGACTCAACAACTTCGGAAATCTCATGAATATTCACATTGATCTGACGCCCCTGATCTCGCTCATTGCAGGGGTTCTTATATTGCTCGTGCCAAAGCTCTTGAACTTCATTGTGGCCATCTATCTGATCGCAATCGGACTCATTGGTATGTTTGGCTTCGGGGCGCTTCACCTTAAATAGTGTTCCAGCAAATTGATGAAATTCGTCTGATTGCCACTACCGAACCAATGCAGAGCCCCAATGGGGTGCAGAGCAATCCTGCGGATACCCCGATTGCAACGTAATGGGACCCTATGCTGTACCCGGTCCGTTTGAAAGCTCTTGCTGCATTTCAGGGACATAAGTCGACGTGATCCAGGTGGATATAGCATCCGAAATCATCTCTTCAGGATGGCCTGCATCATCACTTTCTCGCGCCACTTGTTCTGCTGACGTGAGCACGCTGACAAACATCTGAAGAACGCCTTGAATTCCACCGCGCGCCAAAGCTGTGTCGCCAAGACTTTTCAATGCCTCCCAAGCGATCGCTTCATTTGTGGATTCCATTGGGTGAGCCTTACTTCAGTGCTTCTTCAAACTCAGCCAACTCTTTACCAATGGCTGTGTATTTTTTCAACTTGGCTCGGTTGTCAGCCCAATTAAGCATGGCACCCTCCAAGTTTTCTTTAAAGTGAGCGAGTGCTGATTCTTTGACCGCTTGGGTAGCTGTACTTGACCAGAGTTCGATCAGGTCTGACAGGCCATTGTCAAAATCTTCGAACGTTTCAAGGTAAATCCATTGGCCGCTTTTATCAAACATGTTTTCTTTCGGTAATTGAATGTGTTTTAGTTTAGCGGGGCGACCCGCCAAAGCTGAGCGGTCCAAGCCATCGGCAGCGGTGGGACATACTTCTGAATCCACCACCACCGAACCAATGCAGAACCTAAAGAGTTGTTTAGCTCAACCCAGAAATGAAAAAAGCACCTAAGTCGTAAGACCTAAGTACTTGATACATTACTATATTTGGCTCCTCGACCTGGGCTCGAACCAGGGACCTACGGATTAACAGTCCGGCGCTCTACCAACTGAGCTATCGAGGAATATTAAAAATAAAGACCTTGTGAAGAAGGTCTTTTAAATAAAGCTGAAATTTTGGCTCCTCGACCTGGGCTCGAACCAGGGACCTACGGATTAACAGTCCGGCGCTCTACCAACTGAGCTATCGAGGAATAAGCTTTAAATTATAGCGTGCTTTGTTTCGCTCTCTTTGCCCGCTTATAACGATTCGTATCAAAAGCTTGCCAAAAATCAATCATTTGTTCAGACATGAATTCCCGGATAATTCACAATTGCTAGAGGTGTCGCCTTCGGGTGACTGAGACATACTCTTTGAACCTGATCTGGGTCGTTCCAGCGGAGGGAAGCTTCTTCCTCTGTCGCCTGTCTGGCCCATGTCTTACTAATTTGGGAATTACATGGCCACACAACTCTCTTTTGCTGATCTTTGGTCCGATGTGATCGCCGTGCGCGAGCGCTCCCCACTGGTGCACAACATCACGAATTTGGTGGTCATCAATTTCAACGCCAACACGCTGCTGGCCTGCGGCGCTTCCCCGGTGATGGCGCATGCCCACGAGGAAGTGGCTGACATGGTGGGTATTGCCCAGGCGCTGGTACTCAATATTGGCACGCTGGATCCCTATTGGATCGAAAGCATGCGGTTGGCGTTGATCGCGGCCTCCAAGCGAGGCATTCCGGTGGTGCTGGACCCGGTGGGCGCGGGCGCCACGGCGTACCGAAACGCGAGCATTGAGCTTCTCTTGAAGGCGGCTTTGCCGACGGTGGTGCGGGGCAACGCTTCGGAAATCATGAGCGTGGCCGGCGTGGCCGGCGTGGCGGTGCAAACCCGTGGCGTGGACAGCAGTGCGGTGGTCAGCGATGCGCTGGGCGCAGCCCAGGCGCTTGCGCAGCGGACCCAGGGCGTTGTCTGCGTTAGCGGACAAACGGATCACATACTGGATGCCAATCGTCGTTGGGCACGCCTCTCCAATGGACATGAGTGGATGACCCGTATCACCGGGGTGGGTTGCTCTGCAACGGCGCTCATTGGCGCTTTTTGTGCGGTTCAGTCCGATGCCTGGCGGGCCACGGTCGCCGCCATGGCTTATCTGGGCGTTGTCGGCGAAGTGGCCGCTGAAAAAGTGATCGCGCGTGCTTGCGGGGTGGGCAGCATGCAGATGGCCTTGCTGGATGGCTTGCAGCTGCTGGATGCGGGCACGTTTGAGCAGCGCTTGAAGCTGGAAGTCGCCGAGTGGTAAACGCGATTCGTTCGACGCAGGGCCTGCCCCGGCAGGCCCTGCGCTTGTATCTGGTCACCGACCAGTCCAGCGCCGGGGAGCGCACGCTGATGGATGTGGTGGCGGCTGCGGTGCAGGGGGGCGTGACCTGTGTTCAGTTGCGCGAGAAGCAGCTCAACACCCGCGATTTCTTGGCCCAGGCAATGATGTTGAAAGCGTTGCTGGCCCCCCATGACATTCCACTGGTGATCAATGACCGGATTGACGTGGCGCTGGCTTGTGGCGCACAAGGCGTGCATCTGGGACAGAGTGATATGCATGTATTGCAGGCGCGTCAACTGTTGCCGCCGGAGGTGTTCATCGGATGGTCGGTGGAGACAATGGAAGATGTTGCCCGCAGTGCCTCGCTTCCGGTGGACTATCTCGGGGTGAGCCCAATTCACGCCACGCCGACCAAAATCGATACCCAAAAACCTTGGGGATTGGAGGGCTTGCGTCAAGTGCGGTCCGCGACCGCTTTGCCGCTGGTGGCCATTGGTGGTATTCATGCCGCTAATGCGCGGGCTGTGTTGTTGGCCGGGGCCGACGGCCTGGCGGTGGTCAGCGCGCTCTGTGCGGCGCAAGACCCCTGCGCGGCGGCGGCGGCGCTTAGAAAACTCATTGACGCGCAATGAAATTTCAAACTCTCACCAGACCCGTTACGCAAGGATAAATTGATGACTGTTGATTCTTTCAAATTTGAGTACCCTAGAGTCCTTTCCATTGCCGGCTCGGACAGCGGCGGCGGTGCAGGCATACAGGCCGATCTGAAAACCTTTTCGGCGCTGGGTTGCTTCGGTATGACCGCCATCACCGCGCTCACGGCGCAAAACACCTGCGGCGTGCGCGCCATTCACGCTGTACCGCCGCAGATGCTGCGCGACCAGATTGATGCCGTGATGGAAGACATTGGCGCCGATGCCGTCAAGATTGGCATGCTGCACTCGCCGGAGATTGTGCTGACGGTAGCCGAGGCGATTGACCGGTATGCAATGACAAATGTGGTGTTCGACCCCGTGATGGTCGCTACCAGTGGTGCGGTTTTAATCGACAACACAGCTTTGGATGTGTTGGTGCGCGAGCTGTTTCCGCGTGCAACGGTGATTACCCCCAACCTGGATGAGGCCGCGTTGCTGGTGGGGCGAGCTTTAACCACTTCCCAAGATATGGAGCAGGCCGCACTTACCCTGCTGGACAAAGGCGCGCGTGCCGTATTGATCAAAGGCGGCCATTTGCCGGGCGACACCGTCATCGATTTGCTGGTGATGAAGAGTGGCGAAAAATTCTGGATGCAGGCGCCGCGCATTCACAGTCCCAACACCCACGGCACCGGCTGCACGCTCTCCAGTGCCATGGCGGCGCATCTGGCCTTGGGTGCTTCGCTGGTGGAGGCCGTGCAGCACGCCCGTGCCTTTGTACGGGAGGCTTTGCAGGCTGGCGCACAGGTGCGCACTGGCAAGGGCAGTGGTCCGCTGAACCACGGCCATGCCCCAGTCGCGATGCGACTTATACCGCTGCGTTGATCGCCGCTTGCAGGCTGGCTGCCATGGCCTCCGGCTGCTCAGCGGCGACCAAGGCACGCACCACGGCCACCGAGCCCACGCCGCTGACGAGTACATCCGGCAGTGTGCTGTGGTCAATGCCGCCGATGGCGACCAGTGGACAGTCGCGCATCAGGCGGGCATAGGCACTCAGTCGTCCCGTGCCCTGTGGGGCGGTCACCATGCGCTTGAGGGTGGTGGGAAATACGGCCCCCATGGCCAGGTAGCTGGGACTGAAGCGGTCGGCACGCAGCATCTCGGCATAGCCATGACTGCTCAGACCCAGACGTAACCCGGCGGCACGGATGGCTTGCAAATCCGCCAGTTCAAGGTCTTCCTGCCCCAAATGCACGCCATATGCGCCTGCGGCAATAGCCGCTTGCCAATGGTCGTTGATAAAGAGCAAGGCGTCCGTCCCTTGCACGGCTTGCACGGCAGCGCTGACCTCCCGTTCAATGGCCCGCGTGTCGTCCGACTTGAAGCGCAGTTGCACCGTCGGCACACCGGCCCGCGCCATGCGCGCCACCCACGCCGCATCAGGCAGCACCGCATACAAACCCAGTTTGTGGGGACAAGCGGCGAACGCATCTTGCCGTGGCCACGGTCGCATGCCGAAGTCGGCAGGATCGTCCGGCCAGGCGCTGGCGTTGACGTGGCCGGTGCGTTCGGTCATGGCTTGCCACGCGTTGGCCAGGCATTCGGCGTCAGGCTCGATGAAGCCCAGGGCCAGGCAGGCCTGTTTGGCGGCGCGGTAAACCGGGGCGTCGCTATGGAAGACTTCCGGCTGGGTGGTGTCAGCCGTCAGCGCCAGGCCTGGATGGGCCGCGATGATGGCGTTCACCATGAGGTTGTGCGTGATCATGTGCATGGACCTGCTCAAGCCTGATGCCAAAAAGGGGTGCCCAGCACCGGGGTGCTGGGTTGCGCGGCGTGCTGCTCGGTCATGGTGCCGCTCCGATAGGCGTCGCGGCCTGCCTGCGTCGCACTGGCGAAAGCGCCGGCCATGCGGATCGGGTCTTGCGCCAAGGCAACCGCCGTGTTGAGCAACACCCCATCAAAACCCCATTCCATCACCTGGCAGGCGTGCGAGGGCAATCCCAGGCCAGCATCCACGATCATGGGAACCGACAGTCGTTCGCGCAAGGTTCTCAGGGCGTAGGGGTTGATGGGGCCTTTGCCGGTGCCGATGGGAGCCGCCCACGGCATGATGGCCTGGCAGCCAACATCGACCAGTCGTTGGCACAAAACAAGATCTTCGGTGCAATAGGGCAGTACCTTGAACCCATCCTTGATCAGACGGCTGGCTGCGTCCACCAGGTTGAGCGTGTCAGGCTGCAAGGTGTAGTCGTCACCAATCAGCTCCAGCTTGATCCAGGAGGTTTCAAACACCTCGCGTGCCATTTGGGCCGTGGTGATGACCTCCTGAACGCTGTGACAACCGGCCGTGTTGGGTAGCACCGGCACATCAAGCTGTCGCAGCATGTCCCAGAAACGGTTAGGGCTGTCATTGGTGCTCACATTCTGTCGGCGCAGCGACGCGGTCAGCATGGCGGGTTGCGCCTTGCGCACCGCATCTTCCAGAATACGGGGTGACGGGTAACGGGAGGTGCCCAGCAGCAGGCGGCTTGAGAAGGTCTCTCCGTACAGAATCAGTGGGTCGACAGACGTGACGGTGGAAGGTGCAGTGGTCATGATATGAAGCAGTTAACCGCCAGTGACCGGCGCAATGATGTCAATGCGGTCGTCTGGCTGGAGCAGTTTTTGGGTGTACTGGGTGTTGGGGACGAACTGCAGGTTCACGGCCGCCGCAAACGGGAGCCGCGCTTGCAACAGGGCAATCGCATCTGCCAGCGTCGCCCCGACCGGCAGTTCTTGTTCAACCTGGTTGATGAAGACGTGCATGGAATCAGTCTTGTGCATTCTGGATGGTCAAAGAAAAAGTACTCGCCAGTGGCGATGTTTGCTGATTAAACAGCTCCATCACCACATCCAGCATGGCCGGTGCAATGAGAAAACCGTGACGATACAGCCCGTTGATTTGCAGCACGCGGTCGCCGAGCCGACGGATGGACGGCAGGTTGTCCGGCAAAGTAGGGCGACATTGTGTCACCAGATCCAGAATCCGTGCTTCTGCAAAGCCACTGTCGACCGAATAAGCGGCACTCAGCAATTCCAGGGTGGAGCGCACACTGGCCGGTGACAGGTCATCGGATTCAATTTCAGTGGCGCCGATTCGAAAAATGCCATTTTCTTTGGGCGCGATGTAGATCGGGTAGCGGGGGTGGATCAGACGGGTGGGGCGGCTCAACTTCACCTCTGGGGCATGCAGCATGATGACTTCACCGCGTACCCCGCGCAGGGCGGGCCATTGTTCGCGTGCACCCAGCCCGCGACAGTCAAACACCCAGTCCGGTTGCCCTGGATTGCCAGGTGCAAAGTCACCGGGGGAACGTGGGCTGTTCCAGTGCAGCTTGGCACCCCGACTCTGTAGCTGGTGCAGCATGGCGGCCAACAGCTGGTGATTGTCCAGTTGCCCCTCGCCCGGCAAATAGAGACCTTGGGCAAAGCGTGCGCCCAAGGAAGGCTCAAGCTGTGCCAAGCCGTTGGCATCCAGTCGTTGCGCCTTCGGCAGGGCGGGCAGCTTCAAAGTTGTGGCATCCAACAGACGTGAAAACCGGTCGGCCTCCGCCGCATCCTGCCGATGCCACAAAACCATCGTTCCTTCCTGCTGAAAAAAGACTGGTTCATCAAGTTGCGCAATCAGTTCAGGCCAGCGTTGTAACGCGTGCATGCCCATTTGCACCACAGGGGTCTCGGTGATGGCCGATTCGGCCAATGGCGCCAACATGGCCGCCGCCGCGCGGGCGGCCGAGGTTTGTGCATCGGGACCACCGGACTCAAACAATTCAAGGCTGTGACCCGCACGCGCCAACTGGCATGCCAGCAGTCGCCCCATCAGGCCTGCGCCCAAAATAACGATATTCATATTCATTCTCCGTTGATGGTTTTACGAGTGCTTGGGACGCGTGAGCCAAGCTAGTGTGAAAGTCAGCGCAAGCGTTGGCAGGGCTGCCCCCCATTGGGGCGCCCATTTGGCGATAACGTGATAGGTTGCCACGCCGCCCAGCCACAGCAGCGCCGCCGTGAGGTCAATCTTGCGTTGGGGTGGCGCGAAGCTGGGCTGGCCGACACCCAATCGGCCCAGAATGACCCCATACAGAGGGACAAAAACCGAGCTCAACAAGAGCAAAAATGGCTCCAGACTGTGCATCGGCAGCACCAGTGCCAGCCCGGTGCACAGCACCGCCAGTGCCAACCCCCATTGCCGGATGGTCCAGGACGGCTTGATGCTGTGCGCCGACACCGCACCCGAATAAACATCGCCATAAGCGTTGTCAATTTCATCAATAAGGATCAGGCTTAGGGCGATCAGGCCGCCTTGCGCCAGCAGCAGGGCGCTGACCAGATTGGCATCCGGCTGCGCCACGCTGACCACCATCACACCGAGGGCGTAACACCAGATGTTGGCCATGGCGTAGCCCAGCCAGGTGCCGCTCATGGCACTGCGACCCGAGCGGCCGTGACGGGCATAGTCGGCCACCAGCGGCAACCACGACACCGGCATCGCGATCACCAGGTCCATGGCAGACAACAGGCTCATGCTGCCGTCACCTTCCCTGGCCCAGAAAGCGTCCAGGCCGGTAGTGTGCAGTTGCCCCCCAAATTGCCAGGTGAGCCACAAGAGTGAGGCAATCACCAGTGGCAAGCCGAAGCGGCTGATGATTTTGCGCACCAGTTGCGTCATGGAGCCGGCCAGCAACAAGGTCAGCACGGCACCCCACAACAGGGTGGTGATGGCGATGCCGCCCGGGCCGTCAAGCGCCAGCCCAAACGACTGTTTGCCGATGGCCGCGG
The DNA here is from genome assembly GCF_012927445.1 of Rhodoferax sp. Classification (GTDB taxonomy): domain Bacteria; phylum Pseudomonadota; class Gammaproteobacteria; order Burkholderiales; family Burkholderiaceae_C; genus Rhodoferax. The sequence goes on along the minus strand of NZ_JABBPD010000003.1, from coordinate 236,897 downwards.
TGCCGTCGCGCATGATCACCAGCTCGAACGTGGTCCAGCCGATCAGCTGCGCAATGTTCAACAGCACCGGCAGCCGTGCAAAGTAGCTGCCATAGGTGGTGTGCATCAACCCGGCGCTGGTCAGGCCGCTATCGCACCCCAGTTTGGCGGTCCAGGCCAGCAGGCCAGAGCCCAGCAACGAACCCAGCACGATGGCGATCACGGCATCTCGGCTGCCCACGGCGGGGACAAGGTAAGCGCCAATTTGCATGACCAGCAAACCGACACCCAGGCTGAACCAGAGCGAGGCATGCTCATGCCAGCGAAAAACCCGCTCAAAGTCAGCCACCGGCGTCAAGGCCTTGTTTTGGGCGTTGGGACTGTTTGTGTGTGCCATCCATTTGCTCCAAGCAAAAGAGTTGGCAGGTGGGCTTGATCTGGACGGGGAGATGCGCTACCAAAAAATTCGGCGGCGCCCCCAAACCGGACATGCTTCCCTGCGCGAGGATTACCTCAATCAGGTTCAAAGGGACTTTCTCAGTCGCCAGGCCTCCATAAGAAGCCGGGCAACACCCCTAGCGAATGTGCTCAGATGAGCACAGTTTGTAATTTTACTTAGTCAAACACGGGTGTATCAACACCCAGTACCTTGTGCAGTTTGGGACTGGTAGTCGTGTACTGCAAAAAGACCTTTTTCTCAGGCGAGATGATGGGCATGGCGCCAAAAGCCGCCAAGGCGCATTCATGGAAACCACTCAAAATCAGTTTCTTTTTGCCGGGGTAAATGTTGATATCACCCACCGCAAAAATGCCCGGCACACTGGTTGAGAATTTCTCGGTGTCGACCTTGAGCTGTTTGCGTTCAATGTCCAGACCCCACAGGGCAATCGGTCCGAGTTTCGGGCTCAGGCCAAAGAACACCAGCAACACATCCAAGGGCACAACGCGGGTTACGCCATCGGCGCCGGTGACTTTGACACCAGAGAGCTTGCCGTCTTTTTCGTCATAGCCGGTCACTTGGCCGACGATGAATTGCATCTCGTAGGCTTCGCACAACTCACGCATCTTGGCCACGTTCGCCGGGGCCGCTTTGAAGCCGTCACGGCGGTGAATCAGGATCACGCTTTCAGCCTTGTGCGGGCCTTCCTTGACAAAGTCCAGTGCCCAGTCCAATGCCGAGTCACCACCGCCGACGATGACCAGGTTTTTACCTGCAAAGTCATCCGGGTTTTTGACGCTGTAGAACAGCTGCGTGCCATCAAAGGCATCCAGACCCTCAACCTTGAGCGTACGGGGCTGGAAAGCACCCACGCCAGCGGCAATGAAAATGGTTTTGGTCAGAAACTGGGTACCCTTTGACGTTTCAACAAAGAAACGGCCATCGTCCTGTTTTTGCACAACGGTCACTTCCTGGCCGTAATGAAAAGTGGCGCCAAACGGCTCAATCTGCTTGAGCAGGTTGTCTGTCAGCTCCTGGCCGGTACAGACCGGTACGGCGGGAATGTCGTAAATCGGCTTGTCCGGGTACAACTCAACGCACTGACCACCGGGGTGGGCGAGTGAATCGATGACGTGGGCCTTGATTTCCAGCAGACCGAGTTCGAAAACCTGGAACAGTCCCACCGGGCCAGCGCCCACGATGACAGCGTCGGTTTCAATGGGGCCTTGGTGGGCTAGTGCGGTGTTGATCACTTCTTGGTTCAATTGAGGTTCCATAACTCTGTTTGGAATTTATTTGACAAGCATCGAGAGCTTGCCCGTCTTGTCTTTCCATTCTTCGGCGTCCGGCAACGGCGCTTTGCGTTTGGTAATGCTTTTCCAGGTAGGCAACTTGGCCAACTCGGCATTGAGCTTGGTCATGTGCTGCTGGTCGGCCGGCACATCTTCTTCGGCGTAGATGGCGTTCACGGGGCACTCGGGAATGCACACAGCGCAGTCAATGCACTCATCGGGATCGATGGTCAAAAAGTTGGGGCCTTCGCGGAAGCAGTCCACGGGGCAAACGTCGACGCAATCGGTGTACTTGCATTTGATGCAGGCTTCTGTAACGGTATGGGTCATTTTGTGGTTTTCGACGAGTGGGTGGAAACCCTAGATTTTATTGGGTTTCCAAATCCCTTTGGTTCAAATTAACCTTCAAGGCTAGCGGTGTTGATTGAGGTGGGTCAATTGATCAGCACGGCACCTGCTGTTTTATGCGATGCGGTGTCCACCAAAATCAACGATCCAAGGACGCGCGACTGCTGGTAAGGCAAGGTCGCGATGGCTTCTTGCAGCGTCAATTCAACGTGGCCGATGGCATTGGCATCCAACTGGGTGGCATCTTCTTCCGCCAGGGTATTGATGTCAAGCTTGTGAACAATGCGTTTGATTTTGGCTTTGATCCAGCGGTGCCCGTGCAGTGCCCAGTAGACGCGACCCGCCACCAGCGGTTCGTCGTCCATCCAGGCGACCGTGGCTTTCAACTCACGGCTCGGGTTGAAGATGCCGGGCTTGACTTCGGTATCAAACTCGTCGGCGTCCGCTTGGGCTTCGGCCTTTGGCGCCACGGCCAGCAACCAGTCACCACGCGAGACATCGACCTCGCGGTCCAGCACGATACCGGCACTGTGGCCGGCTTGCACCGGGCCGGGTTGACGCGTTGCGCTCAGTACCTGGGCCACCGTGGCGGTCTGGCCGCTGGGCAGGATCGAGACTTGTTGACCGATCTGTACGCCACCGGTGGCGACGCGGCCCCAGAAAATGCGGCGACCTTGCGAGGTGTCGCTGGACGAGGAGAATTTCTCCACCCACTGCACCGGGAAGGCAAAAGGAATCTCGGTTTCGGCCGGCGTGGCGGGCAGCAGTTCCAGAATGTCCAGCAGGCTCGGGCCTTGGTAGCCACACCAACCGGCAGCCGGCTCGACCACGTTGTGGCCCTTGAGCGCCGAGATCGGCACGATGGCGGTCACGTTGATGCCGGCGGCTTGGGCAAACGCCTGCAACGCATGGCTGATGTTGGCAAAGGCCAGTGCCGCTCGACCGGCGGTCTCGGGCTTGGCGGCATCTTCCAGCGCGTCCAGCTTGTTGACGGCAAACACGATGGACGGCACGCGCAGCAGGTTTACCAGCAGCGAATGGCGCCGGGTTTGCGGCAACAACTCCAGCGCGGTGCTTTGCCATTGCAGTTTGGTGGCATCGACCAGCACCACGGCAGCATCGGCGCTGGAGGCGGCGGTCACCATGTTGCGGGTGTACTGCTCGTGGCCCGGCGCATCGCCAATGATGAACTTGCGCTCGGCCGTGTTGAAGTAGCGGTAGGCCACGTCGATGGTGATGCCTTGCTCGCGTTCGGCAGAGAGGCCGTCGGTGAACAGCGCCAAGTCGGCCTCGCCGCTTTTGGAGACGTTGGCCAACTGGTCCAGCAGCACCGAGCGGCTGTCGATCAGCAGGCGGCCAATCAGCGTGCTTTTGCCATCATCGACGGAGCCGCAGGTGATGAACTTCAGTGCCGATTTTGTATCAATTTGACCTGTAGCCCCCGTATCACCTACGGGAGTAGCTATAGAAGTTGTAGCGTTCATCTAGAAGTACCCATCTTTCTTGCGCTTCTCCATCGAAGCCTCGGAGGTTTTGTCGTCCATGCGGGTGGCGCCGCGTTCGCTCACGTCAGCCGCCAGCGTTTCGATCACGATCTCAGCCGCCGTGGCGGCGGTGCTTTCCACCGGGCAGGTGCAGGTGATGTCGCCCACGGTGCGAAAACGCACGTCGCGGGATTCGACTTTTTCACCTTCTTTGGCCGGCGTCAGTTCGGTCACCGGCACCAGCAGACCCTTACGCTCGACCACCTCACGCTTGTGCGTGTAGTAGAGCGAGGGCAGGGCGATTTGTTCGCGATCGATGTATTGCCAGACGTCGAGTTCGGTCCAGTTGGAGATCGGGAAGACTCGGAAATGTTCGCCCGGTTGCAACCGGGTGTTGAACAGCGTCCACAGCTCGGGGCGCTGCGCCTTTGGTTGCCACTGACCAAAGCTGTCGCGGTGCGAGAAGATGCGCTCTTTGGCGCGGGCTTTCTCTTCGTCACGGCGGGCGCCGCCAATCAGCGCGTCAAAGCGAAACTCTTCAATCGCTTCCAGCAAGGTGACTGACTGGTGCACGTTGCGCGATTCGCCGGGGTGCGCCAGCCGCACGGTGCCGCGTTTCATCGAGTCTTCGACACTGCGCACGATCAGTTCCGCGCCCAGCTCCTTGGCGCGTGAATCGCGGAAATCGGTCACTTCCTTGAAGTTGTGGCCGGTGTCGATCATCAGCAGCGGGTAGGGAATGCGGCCAGCACCGGAGGTGCCGTCCCGGCCCCCAAAGGCCTTTTCGGCGCACTTCAGCATGACCAGCGAGTCTTTGCCACCCGAAAACAGCAGGGTGGGGCGTTCGAACGCAGCCGCTACTTCGCGCAGGATGAAGATGGTTTCTTCCTCCAGCGCGTCCAGATGCGCGTTGCTTAAATGATCGGGGCGATGCGTATGGGTCATGGGTTCAAGTTGTTCGGGAGGGGTTCGGGCGTTCATCCGGGCGCTTTCTCAAGGGGGCTGGACTGAGTCACGTGCAGGCCACATTCTTTGGCCGTCTCGTTCTCCCACCACCAGCGGCCAGCGCGAAAGTCTTCGCCCGCGGACACAGCCCGGGTGCAGGGGGCGCAGCCGATGCTGGGGTAAAACTGGTCATGCAAGGGGTTGTAGTCAATTTTATGCAAGGCAATAAAGTGCCAGACATCGCCCCAAGTCCAGTTGGCCAGGGGGTTGAGTTTGACGCGGCTGGCGTCCGATTTGTCGATCAAGGGCACCTCGGCGCGGGCGCCCGACTGTTCGCGGCGCAGGCCGGTGATCCAGGCGTCCTTGCCGGCCAGTGCCCGCGATAAAGGCTCCATTTTACGAATGTGGCAGCAGGCTTTGCGCAGCTCGATGCTTTTGTACATCGCGTCTTTGCCTTCGCGCGCCACGAAATGCACCACCGATTCGTTGACCGGCGTGAAGACCTCCACCGGGGCGCGGGAGGTGGCTTTCAAGCGGGCCAGCAAGTCCAGCGTTTCGGGATGCAGCATGCCGGTTTCCAGCACAAAGATGCCGATGTCCAACTGCAAGGCATTGATCAGGTGGCTGACCACCACATCTTCCGCCCCCAGACTGGAGGCCTGGGTGATGCGCAGGGCGCCACCGGCACTCAGCGGCGCATAGTCACGGGCGGCTTGTTGCAGCAAGGCGGTGGTCTCTGCCAGCTTGGCGTCAAAGTCGTTGGAGGCGTGGGCGTTCAGTTCAATGGCGTTCATGCGGCGACTCCTGTCAGGAAATGGGGTTGCACGGTGACCGCGTCGCCTTGGTAAAACGCCTGGAAACGGTCAAACTGGCGTTGGGCAAAGTCCAGGTTCTGGTCTGCGCGCAACACGGCGACATCAAAACCGCTGCGCTGCATTTGCACCAGCTGGTCAATCAGCACGTCGCCGGTGGCGCGAATTTCACCCTTGAAACCGAGACGGCGGCGCAGCAAAAAGGCCTGGCTGTAGGCGCGACCATCGGTGAATTTCGGAAAATTCAGGTCGATGCGCTCAATCCCTTCCAGCTTGAGCGTGCGGGGATCGGCATCATTCGCCAGTTCAATGACATTTAGGTCCGTAGCCCCCGTGGAATGGGCGTGAGCAGCTATTAATTTAAGAGTAGTTTGCATGGTCGTCAGGCTCAGTCAGTCAATGCATCAGCGGTTTTGAGGTGGATGTTGTGCGGGGCCGCCGCATTGCCGGTCTCCGACCGCGCCCGATTGGCGGCGTCTTTAAACGGCTGCGCACCGATACGGCGCACGGCGCTGATGAAGGTTTCACCGGATTGGCGCAGTTCCCGGTAGGTGTCCAGCAGGGCCTCCACCACGTCGGGCACTTCAGCCGCGGCAAATGAGGGCCCAATCACCTTGCCGGCCACGGGCGTGCCGCTCAGCGTGGAGCCGTCGGAACCGCCGAGCGACACCTGGTACCACTCGCGGCCGTCCTTGTCGACGCCCAAAATGCCAATGTGGCCGCTGTGGTGGTGGCCGCAGGAGTTGATGCAACCGCTGATGTGCAGGTCGATTTCACCCAGGTCGTGCAGCTCGTCCATGTCCTGGTAGCGCTCGCTGATGGCTTCGGCGATCGGGATCGAGCGGGCGTTGGCCAGGGCGCAAAAGTCGCCGCCGGGGCAGGCGATCATGTCGGTCAGCAGCCGGATGTTGGACTTGGCAAAACCGGCTTGGCGCGCCGCTTGCCACAAAGCGGGCAACTGGTCGGCACGGACCCAGGGCAACACCAGGTTCTGGTCGTGCGAGACCCGGGCCTCACCGGCGGAGAATTGGTCGGCCAGGTCGGCGGCGATGTCGAGTTGTTCGGCGGTGGCGTCGCCGGGGGCATAGCCCAGGCGCTTGAACGACAGGGTAACGGCACGCAACTCCGGGTTTTTGTGCTCAGCCACGTTCTGCTTCAGCCAGCGGGCGTAGTCGATCTCTTGCGCGGCAGTCAAGCTGGGTGCTGCTGATTTAATAGCTTCTTGCGCCGGTGCAGAAAGGGCTGGCGGCACAAATGAGGCAGTAACCCGGTCCAACTCGGCTTGCGTGATGGTGTGCGGTGCGCCGTCCAGTGTGAGGATTTGCTGGTACTCGGCTTCCACTTCGTCAATAAAGCGCTGGCCTTCGGCCTTGACCAGAATCTTGATGCGCGCCTTGTACATGTTGTCGCGACGACCCCAGCGGTTGTAAACGCGCACCACGGCTTCCAGGAAATTCAGGATCTGGTTCCAGGGCAAAAAGTCGCGGATGGTGCTGGCAATCACCGGGGTGCGGCCCATGCCGCCGCCAACCAGCACCTTGAAGCCAATCTCGCCCTCGGCATTGCGCTGCACATGCAGGCCGACGTCATGCCAATGGGTGGCGGCACGGTCTTCCAGCGCGCCCGAGATGGCAATCTTGAACTTGCGCGGCAAAAACGCGAACTCGGGCTGCAGCGTGCTCCACTGGCGCATGATTTCGGCAAATGGGCGCGGGTCGACCAGCTCATCGGCCGCAATGCCGGCGCGCTCGTCGCTGGTGATGTTGCGAATGCAGTTGCCGCTGGTCTGGATGCCGTGCATGTTGACCGTCGCCAGCAAGTCCATCACATCGGCGCTCTTGTCCAGCGGAATCCAGTTGAATTGCACGTTCTGGCGCGTGGTGAAGTGACCGTAGCCGGTGGGCATTTTGCCGGTGCCGAAACCGGCCTGGGTGCTTTGTGCTTTCTCGTAAACCTCGGCGCTGGGCTGGTCGTAGTCGCGGGCGATTTTGGCCAGCACGCGCAGCTGGTTGCTGGCCAATTCGCCGTACGGTACCGCCACGCGCAGCATCGGCGCGTAGCGTTGCACATACCAGCCGTTTTGCAGGCGCAGCGGGCGGAAATCATCGTCGGTGAGCGTGCCGGCCAAGTTGCGCTCAAGCTGGTCGCGGTATTGATCGGCGCGGGCGCGCACGAACTGGCGGTCGAAGTCGGTGTATTGGTACATGGTTAATTAGGCCGCAAGGATTTATAAAGCAATTAATTTGATGCCGGCATAGGCCAGCAGCACGGAAAGAAGGGAGCGGATGACGCGTTCCGGAATGCGTGACATCAAGTGCGAACCGACCCAGATGCCGGGCAGCGAACCGGCCAGCAGTTTGGCCAGCAAAGGCCAATCCACGGAACCCATCGAGGCGTGGCCCAGTCCCGCCACCAGCGTCAACGGCACGGCGTAGGCAATATCGGCGGCCACGATGCGGGGCAAGGGCAGCAGAGGGTACAAGATCATCAGCACGGTGACACCAATCGCCCCGGCGCCAACAGAGGTCAGCGTGACCAGAGAGCCGATGACTGCGCCAAACAGCAGTGGCAGGCTCCAGTGGCGCGCTGTGGCCGCCTTGGCTTCCTGGCCGCGTGCCACCGAAGTCGGTGCCGCTTTGCCGCGCAGGGCCTTATACAAAGTGGCCACCGCCGTCAGCAGCAGGGCAACACCCAGGGTGGTGGTCATCAGACTTTGCACCGTGGCACTGGCGGCCCCCACCTGTTTAAGTAAAAACAAGGTGATCAGGGCGGCCGGAATGCTGCCGGCCGACAGATGAAGCACCACACGCCAATCCACTACGTGAGCGCGTGCCAGCTTGACGGTGCCGCCCATTTTGGTGAAGGCGGCGAACAGCAGGTCGGTGCCCACCGCCAGATACGGCTTGACGCCAAAAAAGAAAATCAGGATCGGCGTCATGAGCGAGCCGCCCCCGACACCGGTGAGACCGATGACAAGGCCGACAAAAAAACCGGCAAAGATAAACGCTAAGTCATGCATGGATGCAGACTGTAAAGGTGCATCGTTATATTGCTAAATATATTTTTATTTGATCTATATGCAATATGGCTATATAGAGAGCCGGCGTGGCACTGTCCCGTTGTCATCCGTCTTTTTCGCGCCCTGTGTTCATTTCAGCCACGATCCCATCAGGGTGTTCTCCAGCACGGCATTGCAGGCTTGCGCCTGGACCTGCATGCAGACCTGGGTGACGGGTTGCTCCTGGCCCCAGCCCGCGTGCGGGTAGTCGATGAAGTCCTTGCGCTTCATGATGGTCTGGCCTTGGGCCAGTCCTTCGGTGGCCACGCGGATGCGGCCGTGCTCCAGGGTGAACAGTTCAGGGTTGACCAAAAAAATGAACGCCAGCAGGTCATGGGCAAAACAGCCGTGAATTTCGGCCACATGGGGATAGAGCCCGCTGTAATGTTGGGCGTAAAACTCAACGGCATGAAGCAGCGTGTCGGTGGCTACATGCTGGTGTTGCGCGGCAATTTTTTTGAACAAGGCGACCGGCAGGATAACGCGGTGGGTGACATCCAGGCCAACCATGGTGAGCTTCCAGCCGGCAGTGAACACCTGATCGGCGGCGTGCGGGTCGTTCCAGACATTGGCCTCGGCCACCGGCGAGACGTTGCCGGACTCCAGGATCGTACCGCCCATGAGGATGACCTGGCGCAGCAGTTGCGGCAGCTTGGGTTCGAGCTTGAGCGCCAGGCTCAGGTTGCCCAACGGGCCCACCGCCACCAGCGTGATTTCGCCCGGTTGGGCGCATGCCATGTCGACGATGAATTGCGCGGAAGACCGGGGATCAAGCTGGGCCTTGCTCGGCAGCCGCACGGGTAGGTTACCCAGTCCATCGGCGCCATGAATATGGGCGGGCGGGGCTTCGGCGGGCTTGCACCAGGGCGTCGCCACGCCTTGGGTAACCGGAACATTTTTGCCCGCGATGGAAGTCAAATAGAGGGCATTGATGGCTGCCTGCTCTACGGTGACATTGCCAAAAGTGGTGGTGATGCCCAGCACGTCAATCGCCGGGTGCGCCAAGGCAAAGTAAAGCGCCATGGCGTCATCCACGCCGGGGTCGGTGTCGTAAATAACTTTGTGGGGGTGGGGTGTCGGCATGGAATTTGAGGGCTCAGAGTTGTGTCGGCATGTCGAAACCACAAAATCGCCGGAGTTCTGCGTTTTGGGTTTCGCTAGTTTTTGGCTGGGTGGCTAAAAAGGCCGTCACTTCAGCCTGATTGGGAATACTGGACTGGGCGCCGAGCCGGGTGCAGGCCAGGGCGCCTGCGGCGCTGCCCAGTTGCAGGGCCTGCGGCAAGGTGTGTCCCAGACTGAGCGCGGCGACCAGCACGCCACAGAAAGTGTCTCCGGCGCCGGTGCTGTCGATCGGTGTGACTTTGAACGCCGGTTGGTATGAAAACACACCGTCCAGGCGGGCACAACAGCCACGATGCCCCAATGTCACCACCACGCACGGCACCTCGAGACGGGCCAGACACTGGGCCATGCTTCCTGCATGTTGGGCAACAACGGCCAGTTCCCCCTCGTTGACGATCAGCACATCAAGCAATGCCAGCAATTCTGGGGGCAAGGCTTGCGCCGGCGCGGCATTGAGAATCACCTTGACGCCGCTTTGTCGGGCGGTGTGGGCATACGCCATGACGCTTTCCAGCGGTATTTCGAGTTGCAGCAACAAGTGGGTGAAGCCCGTCAAGGGTGGCAAGTCTGCCGCGCGCAATGCATGGTTGGCGCCCGGCGCGACCGTGATGGCGTTTTCTGCGTCATCCGATACGCAGATAAAGGCGGTGCCGGTGGCCTGGTCTTTGACGCGCACGAGGTGCATCTGCACGCCGGCCGCATGCAGGGAGGCTTCCAGCGGAGCCGCAAAGGTATCTTCGCCCAGCGCAAGCAGCATGTGTGTGGTTGCGCCACCTGCGCGGGCGCATGCCACCGCCTGATTGGCCCCTTTGCCGCCGGGGAATGTTTTGAAATCCCGTCCCAACACGGTTTCACCCGGCGCTGGAATGTGCGGGGCGCGAACGACAAAGTCGAGATTGGCAGAACCGGCAACAAGGATCATGGCGAAGTCCCAAAAAGAGTAACGATGGCACGATGTGAATGACCGCGCCTGGCCGCAATGATGCGGTAATCCAGCCAGGGCAGCTAAGTGCCGCGCAGGGCGTAAACAGACTGCGCCAAACTGGCTTCCACCGCCAGCGGCTCGGCACCCCAGCGGGCCGCCAGCAATTCGGCGCACAGGACCGAAAAGCTCATGCCGCGTGACCCCATGCCAGCACAAATCCACAAACTGGGGTTGTCTGCTTTGTACAAGGGCCCCACCATCGGCAGACGGTCAGCCGTGACACAGCGGGTGTTTTTCCAGCCGTTAATGTCGCCGGCATCAAACTGTGCAGCCAAGGCCTGCCCCAATTGGGGGATTAACTTGTTCAGCCGGCCGAGGTTGGCAGCGTGGTTTTTATCATCCGGCAGGGCTGGTTTGTTATCGGGTTGGTAGCTCGAACCAATGAACCAGGCGGCGCCCCCTTCAACGGGCACCATAGGTACCACGCTGCCCGCCCCGTTGACCGGAAAGGGCGGGGAGGCGGCGTCTGCGGCCCCTCGGTGCAGGGACCACGACAACTGCCCCAGTAAACCGTGCATGCCGGACAACTGCTGGACGCAAATGCCCAAAGACGGCAAGACGGTTTGCAGGCTTTCAATCAACGGCTTCGCGCCGCTGGCATTGGCAAAAACCACCCGGCTGGCGCTGGTGAGAACCTGGCCCTGTGCGTCCAGCAGTTCCCATTGATCCCCGTTTTGCCGAAGGGCGGCCACCCGGGCGCCGCCCTGAAAAGTGACGCCGGGCTGCGACAGCCAGGCCCGCACCAATTGGACTGGCTTGAGCCACGCCGCCTGGGCGTGCCAGATGGTCGGGTCGTCTGCGGCAATCCCATGATTCCATGTCGTGTCGGCGAGTTGCTGCGTGGCTTTATCTGGTGTTGTCATTTGCGACCAGTCCAGGCCCGGCACCGGCCAGTTGGCGGGGAGCCCCGGCGTGCCATCGACCCGGTGTTCCAGCGTGCCTGTGGCCTCCCAGTCCTGGCCTTGTTCAAGCAGGCTGCGGGCCTGCTGCAGCATCAACCGCACGCCACTGCGTGACAAGCGCGACAGCGGACAATCGTCGGCAGAGACATGCGGCACCACCAAGCCCACGGGCAGTCCGGAAGCACCGGCGGCGGGCGCGTCGCCCTGGTCGAGCACCCGCACCTGCCAGCCACGCCTGGCCAGCGCGGCGGCAACACTGGCGCCCGCCAGTCCGGCGCCAATAACGGCACAAGTTTCAACCGGCACCGAAGGCGCCACCGACTGTTCTCGTGAGTTCTTGATAGTCCAGCGCGGATTGAAGTGGCCGCTCAGTAGACCACTTTGGGGCGGGGTCTCGCTGGGCTGCAACTCAAAGCCGCATTGCGTCAAATTAGCCAACAAGTCAGAAGCATCGGTCGCAGTGACCAGACCCGTGCCTCGGCGGCAGCAGCGTGCCAAGGCTTTGACCGCCCAGATATCCCAGGTCGAAGCCGCCGTGCGGTCTAACGGGGCCGCTTGACCTGGATCCAGGTAAACCGTATCGGCATTAAATTGCTGTTGCCGCAGCATGGCCGTCAAGTCGCCCACGCACAGCGTCAACAACACCCGCCCGTTGTCGAGCGTGAAACGATGAAAGCCGGGCAGCAACCCGAACCATTGGGGTGCCAGCTCTTGCAGCAACTCCCGCAGTTCGGGAAAATTCTCTGCAGAGGCCCGTAAGTCATCCAGCGAGGGCGGCGCTGAAGTCAGCGACACATAGTGCAGCATGTGCGGTCGCAAGCGGTCGCTTTTCCAGGCCTGCCAGGTGCTCAAAAAATTGAAACCCAGAGAAAAATGGGTGTCCAGAATGCGCCAAGCCGTCTGCCCAGCCCAAGCTTGCGGTAACCCCCCCTGCTGCCACAACACGGCTGTTGCCGGTTCAACCATGCGTCAGAAACATTAAGGGCTGGGAGGCACGTAGCCCTGGGCAGCGTCGGCGCCAGAGCCAAAAAAGTGGTTTTCCATCTGGCGGGCCAGGTACTGGCGCGCGCGCGCGTCAGCCAGATTCAGGCGGTTTTCATTGACCAGCATGGTCTGATGCTTGAGCCAGGCGGCCCATGCTTCTTTGCTCACGCTCTCCCAGATACGCTTGCCGAGTTCGCCGGGATAGGGCGGAAAGTCCAGGCCTTCCGCTTCTTTACCGAGTTTGATGCAATTTACAGTGCGTGCCATTTGAAGCCTTTTCCGAATTCTTATAAAGGGCGTAACTTTAGCAAGCTTTCAGTGGCCGTCGGGCGGGCAGGGTCAGGGAGGACTTGCATTTTTACGGTGCGGCCCAATATAAAGGGGGAATTGATTTAACCCAGAACATGCTGTTGATCGCCCATGCAGCTTTGCCGCCGGCAGCATTCGGGGCTGCAAAGTAAGCATCTATCAATACCGGCTTGTGCGCACTGAAGTAAAATGTAGTTTATGGCAAAAGCAGACACAAAAACCAAAATGTTGGCCGACGGCCTGCGTTACAAATCCAAAGTATCCGGATCACCCTTCACGGCGGCAACGTCGTTTGGGGCCGCGACCATGTCGTGTTTTCTGTGTGGCAAGCATCGCGCTCGCTCACAGATGGTCACGCGCAAAATTCTCGGCAAATCCCAAGCCGTGTGTTCACCGTCCTGCAAGGCGGCGGACGAGGCAGCCGCAGGCTAATCCATGTTTTCCCAGGCTCCGCGGGGCTGGCCGGGTAACTCTGCGCGCCGCATCTTTGTACTGCTCAGCGTAGTTTGTCTTGGTTTGCTGGCGTTTGGCCTGTATTTGCAACATGCAGTGGGACTGGTGCCCTGTCCCATGTGCATCGTTCAGCGCTATGCTCTTGTTTTGATAGCATTGATCGCAGGTTTGACGGCGACTAGCAACAAAAAAGGCATCCATATTGGTGGCGCTGTGCTGTTGCTGGTTACGGCCGGTTTCGGCGCCTATGTGGCGGCTCGGCAAAGCTGGTTGCAATGGTATCCGCCTGAAGTTGTGTCTTGTGGGCGTGACTTTTACGGAATGATCGAGACTTTTCCGCTGCAGCGCGTCATTCCCATGATCTTCAAGGGCGGTGGCGATTGCAGCAAGGTCGACTGGACTTTCCTTGGTGGCTCTATCGCCAATTGGTCATTTTTGTGTTTCAGCGGCATTGCCGTGCTGGCACTGGCGCTGATCTTAGGATTGATCAAACGCCGCTGAGCCCAGTCGCTCTACAAAATCGCGCTACCTGGGTGTTCACCCCGCTCATACACCACATGCGCGCGGCCTACCAGCAAGTTATCCAGCGTGCCAATATTGGCCAAATCCTTGTTGGCATAAGGCAGTTTGTGTAAAACGTAGCGCATGGCGTTCAGGCGCGCCCGTTTCTTGCAATCCGATTTGATGACGGTCCAAGGTGCATCGGCCGTGTCGGTTTCAAAAAACATGGCTTCTTTGGCCTTGGTGTAGTCATTCCATTTGTCCAGCGAGGCCAAATCAATCGGACTGAGTTTCCATTGTTTCAAGGGATGCAGTTCGCGTTCCTTGAAACGACGACGTTGCTCTTTGCTACTGACGGAGAACCAGAACTTGATCAGGTGCACGCCACTGCTCACCAACTGGCGCTCAAACAGCGGGGCCTGGCGGATGAATTCCTGGTATTCCACCTCGCTGCAAAACCCCATTACCCGTTCCACCCCGGCGCGGTTGTACCAGGAACGGTCAAACATGACGATTTCACCGGAAGTGGGGAGGTGCTGCACGTAGCGCTGAAAATACCATTGACCGCGCTCGGTATCGGTGGGCTTTTCCAGCGCCACCAAGCGTGCACCGCGCGGATTCAGGTGCTCCATAAAGCGCTTGATCGCGCCGCCCTTGCCAGCCGCGTCGCGCCCTTCAAACAGGATCACGATGCGTTGCCCGGTTTCCTTGGCCCAATTTTGCAACTTGAGCAATTCAACCTGCAGTTGGTATTTTTGTGTCTCGTATCGTTTGCGAGACATCAGGTTCTTGTACGGGTAAGCGCCTGTGCGCCAGTCACCGGCGAGTTCTTCGTCCGGCTTGCCCACTTTATCGTTGGCCAGATTCTGGTCGTCCAGCAGCATATTGCGAATGGCGGTTACATCATCGGGAGAACTGCCCGCCAGCAAGGCCTTGAGCGCAGAAACCTTGTCATCCGTCTGCTTCAGGATATCTTTCAAGGCACTCTGTTGCGCGCCTTGCGCAGCATCCAGCTTGGTTTTGGCTACTTTTTTTGCAATGCCGCTGACGGTTTTTGCCCCGGTGGTATCGCCTTGCGCCACACGGCGTGGCGTAACAACGGTGGACTTGCGGGGTGACGTTTTGGCGCGATTGACAGGGGCTTGGGGTGCTGCCTTTAGCTGGGGCGCAATGGCCTTGGGGGTTGTCACTGGCACCGAAACGGTTTCGGGCGCCCGCGGTGCTTGAATTTTCTCGCTCATGAACACTTCCTGCTTGTCAAAGTCGTATTTTGTACCTGATCAGCATGATAAATCTTGATGCACATCAAGCAGTTACAGGTGGCAATCGACACGGCAGGAAGTTGCGTTGGCGTCCTAGCCGATCTTTTTCACCAGCACCTGGCTTTTTCGATCCCAGTTGTATTTGCGCTTGCGGGCCTCGGGCAGCCATTCCGGGTCGACCAGCACGAAGCCCCGTTTGAGAAACCAGTGGGTGGTGCGGGTTGTCAGTACAAAAATACTGTCCAGTCCAGCGGCTCTGGCACGTTGTTCAATGCGTTTCAAGACCCGTTCTCCATCGCCTTGGCCTTGCACCTGCGGCGACACGGTAAGCGCGGCCATTTCGGCGGTGCGCGCTTCCGGGTAAGAATAAAGTGCGGCACAGGCAAAAATAACGCCGTCGTGCTCGATCACCGTGTAGAGACCCACATCGCGTTCGATCTCGGTGCGGCTGCGTTTGACCAGTGTGCCGTCTTTCTCAAACGGTTCAATCAATTGCAGAATACCGCCCACGTCGTCCACTGTCGCTTCGCGCAGACTTTCCAGCTTTTCGTCCACCACCATGGTGCCAATGCCATCGTGCACGTACACCTCCAGCAGGATGGCGCCGTCGACCGCAAAGGGAATGATGTGGCTGCGTTCCACCCCATGTTTGCAGGCCTTGACGCAGTGCTGCAGGTAAAACGCCGTGTCTGTCGGGTGGTTGGCCGCGGGCAACTCGGCCAGCAGCTTCTCGGCCGCCGCCAGGGGCAGCTCGGTATCAATTGGGTTTTCTTCGTGTTCCGGTTCGGTGGGGTGCACACGAATGCCCGGTATTTCAGTGACAAAAATAAGCTTGTCGGCTTGCAACGCCACGGCTACTGAAGTGGCCACCTCTTCCATCGTCAGGTTGAAAGCTTCGCCGGTCGGCGAAAAACCAAAGGGCGACAACAGCAGCATGGCGCCAAAGTCCAGCGTGCGCAAGATGCCCGCCGTATCGACCTTGCGCACCAAACCGGAGTGCTGAAAATCAACACCGTCCACAATCCCCACCGGCCGCGCTGTAATGAAATTGCCCGAAATCACCCGTACCGTGGAGTCGGCCATCGGCGTGTTGGGCAGGCCCTGGCTGAACGCAGCCTCAATTTCGTAGCGCAGCTGGCCTGCCGCTTCCTGGGCGCAGTCCAGCGCGACTTCGTCGGTGATCCGCATGCCATGCGAATAACGCGGTGTATGGCCCTTGGCCTTGAGTTGCTCATTCACTTGCGGTCGAAAACCGTGCACCAGCACCACTTTCACCCCCATGCTCTGGATCATGGCCAGGTCTTGCGCCAGGTGCTGCAACTTGCCGGCCGCAATGGCCTCGCCGGCAATGCCAACCACAAAAGTCTGGTTGCGAAATTTGTGGATGTAAGGCGCCACCGAACGGAACCAGGGAACAAAGGTGAAGTTGAAAACTGCGGACATGCGGACGTAGATTGAATTAAGAGTGCTGGGACTGGGATAATCTCCGATTCTCTACGAAGTTATTGCTTTGACAGTTCAGCCCTTACAAATCGAGTTTCCCGAATCCCTGCCCGTGTCGGGCAAACGCGACGAAATCATGGCCGCGCTTGAAGCGCATCAGGTCATCATCGTCTGCGGGGAGACCGGGTCCGGCAAAACCACTCAGCTGCCCAAAATCGCCCTTGCCATGGGGCGCGGCAAGCTGAACTACCCGCCCGGCAAGGGCAAGCTGATTGGTCATACCCAGCCGCGCCGCATCGCCGCCAGCAGCGTGGCCAAGCGCATTGCCGAAGAGTTGAAAACGACGCTGGGCGATGTGGTGGGCTTCAAGGTGCGGTTTCAGGACCGCCTGAGCCGCGACACCTCGGTCAAGTTGATGACGGACGGCATTTTGCTGGCCGAAACACAAACCGATCCGCTGCTCAAAGCCTACGACACCATCATCATTGACGAGGCGCATGAGCGATCGCTCAATATTGACTTTTTGCTGGGCTACCTGCGCCAGATCCTGCCGCGTCGGCCCGATCTAAAAATCGTGGTGACCTCGGCCACCATCGATGCGCAGCGTTTTGCCGATCACTTTGCCTCACGTAGCGGGCCCGCGCCGGTCATCATGGTGTCGGGACGCATGTTCCCGGTCGAGCAACGTTACCGGCCGTTTGAAGAGTCGCGTGACTATGACCTGAATTCGGCGATTGCCGATGGCGTGGACGAGTTGTGGCGCGACGTGCACAACGGCGGCGACATTCTGGTGTTCTTGCCCGGCGAGCGTGAAATCCGCGAGGCGGCCGACCATTTGCGCAAGCATTTGAGCCACCAGCCCGTATTTCGCAATGCCGAAGTGTTGCCTTTGTTTGCGCGCTTGAGCCAAGCCGAGCAGGACCGTATTTTTGACGGCCACACCGGGCGCCGCATCATCCTGGCCACCAACGTGGCCGAAACCTCGCTCACCGTGCCGGGCATTCGCTACGTCATAGACGCCGGTACCGCGCGCATGAAGCGCTACAGTTTCCGTAGCAAGGTGGAGCAGTTGCTGGTGGAACCGATCAGCCAGAGTTCGGCCAACCAGCGCGCCGGGCGTTGCGGCCGGGTCGCCAACGGTATTTGTATCCGGCTCTACGACGAGAAAGACTTCAACGGTCGACCGCGTTTTACCGATCCCGAAATTCTGCGCAGCTCACTGGCCGGCGTGATATTGCGCATGAAGTCGCTGCACATGGGTTTGGTGGAGGACTTTCCGTTCATCGAACGCCCGTCCGGCCGCGCCATTGCCGACGGTTACCAGCTGCTCAACGAACTCGGTGCCGTGGACGACGCCAATGAGCTGACGCCGATGGGCCAGGAACTGGCCAAACTGCCGCTCGATCCGCGGGTCGGTCGCATGATTCTGGAGGCGCGCGAACGCGGCGCGCTGGACGAAGTGCTGGTCATAGCCTCGGCTTTGAGTGTGCAGGATGTGCGCGACCGGCCGATGGAAGCGCAGCAACAGGCCGATGCGGCGCACGTCAAGTTTGATGACGAGAAAAGTGAATTCAGCGGCTATTTGAGGCTGTGGAAGTGGATCAATGACGGCAAAGGCGGCGAAGGGCAGCACAAACTGTCCAACCGCCAATACGAACAACTGCTGCGACAGAATTTCGTCAATATCCGGCGCGTGCGCGAATGGCGTGATATTCATTCGCAGCTGCACACGGTGGTGGCCGAGCACAAATGGCGGCTCAATACGCTGCCCGCCAATTACGAACAACTGCACCTGTCGATGTTGTCGGGCCTGCTGGGCAACATCGGCTGCAAGCTGGAAACCGAAGGCGCCTCCGGCGAGTACTTGGGCGCCCGCGGCATCAAGTTTTACCCGCATCCGGGCGCGCATCTGGTCAAAAAACCGGGCCGCTGGATTGTGGCCGCCGAGCTGGTGGAGACCACGCGACTGTTTGGCCGCGGCGTTGCTGCCATCGAGCCGCAATGGCTGGAACAGGTGGCCGGCCATCTGTTGAAAAAGCAACTGCTCGATCCGCATTGGGAAAAGAAAGTGGCCGAGGTCACGGCGCTGGAGCGCGCCACGCTCTACGGCATCGTTATTTACAGCGGTCGCCGGGTCAACTTTGGCCGGGTGGACATGGTGGCGGCGCGTGAGATTTTCATTCGCCAAGCCTTGGTGGACGGGCAATGGGAAACCAAACTGCCATTTCTGGAAGCCAACCAGAAACTCATCAAGCAAGTGGAAGACCTGGAGCACAAGGCGCGCCGGCAAGACGTGCTGGTGGACGAAGAGTTGATCTTTGCCTTTTACGACCAGCAGTTGCCCGCCGATGTGTGCAGTGGTTTCAGCTTTGAGAACTGGTACCGCGAGGAAATCAAAAAAAATCCGCAGCTCTTGCTGCTGACGCGCGAAGAGTTGATGCGCCACGAGGCGGCCGGCATCACCACCCAGTCCTTTCCGAAAAATATCCGCCTCGGCGGCGTGGACTGCGCCGCCATCTACCTGCACGAACCGGGCGATGCCAAAGACGGCCTGACCGTGACGGTGCCGCTGTTCGTGCTGAACCAGGTCAACGAAGAGCGCTGCGAATGGCTGGTGCCCGGCATGCTGAAAGACAAAATTCAGGCGCTGATCAAGACCTTGCACCAGCGCCCGCGCTCGCGGCTGGTGCCGCTGCCGGAGTCCGCCAGCAAAATGGCCGAGACGCTGAACGCGCCCGAGGTCTTTGGCCACGGCTCACTGCTGGATGCGGTGCTGAAACTGGTGCGCCTGGCGACCTCCATTGACGTGGTGCGCGCCGACATCAAAGCCGACATGCTGAGCCCGCACTTCTTCATGAACTTCCGCGTGGTGGACGAACATGGCCGTCAGCTCGGCACCGGGCGCAATCTGGGTGCTTTGAAGTCCGAATTGGGCGCGCAAGCGCGCGGCGCCTTTCAGGCGTTGGCTGGACTCAAGATGGCAAAGGACGCCGCTGCCTTGCCAATTTTCAAGGAAAATCAGCCTGTAGCCCGCGTCAATAGTTCGAAAGAAGCTATAAAAAACGTAGCAAATCCCGCCACGCCCGCCGGCCAGCGCTACACCGCTTGGACCTTTGGCGAGCTGCCCGAGCTGCTCGAAATCCAGAAAGGCGGCCAAACGCTGATTGGCTATCCCGGTCTGATCGATGTCGGTGACGCCGTTACGATTGAGGTGTTTGACGAACCCGATGTTGCCACCGCCAAACACCGCGCTGGCTTGCGTCGCCTGTTCTCGCTGCAGATCAAGGACGCGCTCAAGTACCTGGAAAAGAATATTCCTGACCTGCAAAAAATGGCGGTCACCTTCATGCAAGTCGGCAAAAGCGCCGACGGCAGCGGCGGCGGCACTATTGAAGAGTTACGAGAACAAATCATTGCCGTGGCGCTGGACCGGGCTTTTCTGCTGGACCCGTTGCCGACCAATGAATTCGACTTCAAACGCCGGGTGGACGAGGGCAGGGGGCGCCTGACCCTGATTGCCAATGAAGTGGCGCGCCTGGCCGCCATCATCCTGGCTGAATACGCCACTGCCGCGCGCAAAATCAAGGACACCAAGAACGCGCCGGATGCCACTACGGATGCGGCCCAACAACTGGCGCGCCTGATGCCCAAACGCTTTTTGGCCACTTCGCCGTGGGGTCCGTTGCAGCACTTTGCCCGCTACCAGAAAGCCATCACTGCCCGGCTGGAAAAATACCGCGCCGACCCGGCCCGCGACGCCGCCCGTCTGGCCGAGTTGCGCCCGCTGGAGCAACGCTACTGGCGTCTGGTGGCCGAGCGCAAAGGCGTGGTTGATGAGCGCATGCAGGAGTTCCGCTGGCTGCTGGAAGAGCTGCGCGTCAGCTTCTTCGCGCAAGAGCTGCGCACGCCGCAGCCGGTGAGTGTGAAGCGGCTGGAGAAGGCGTGGGCGCAGTTAGGGTGAGGTGACGGTTGATTGCTCAGGCCCGGAGCGTTATGCGTCCGGCTGTGCCGCAGGGGCGGCACGTTTGAAGGCGTCCAGTTCGGCACAAGCCTGGTCAATGGCCACAATGAGCGGATACGGGGTCAGGTCGACTTTAAAGCGCCGTGCGCTTTCCACCTGCGGCACCAGATAGGCATCGGCCAGCGTTGGACTGTGACCAAAGCAGAAGTTGCCGCGTTGTGGGTCCGCAGCCAGCATGACTTCCAGCGCCTGAAACCCATCCTGAATCCAGGTGCTGCACCAGGCAAGAACGGCGGCCTCATCGCAGCCCAAGACCTTGCGCAGGTACTCCAAAATGCGGCGGTTGTTGATGGGATGGATGTCGCAACCGATGAGCGCCGCCATGGCCCGTACTTTGGCGCGGTCATTGAGGTCAGCGGGGAGAAGCGGCGAAGTGGGGTAGCGTTCCTCCAGCCACTCGATGATGGCGGGAGACTGTGTCAGGGTCAGGTCGCCGTTCACCAAGGCGGGCACCAGCCCTTGCGGATTCAGTGCCTTGAACGCGGCACCGAGGTGTTCTTCAGTGCGCAGGTCAACCGCCACGTACGCGTAGTCAAGCCCTTTCAGGTTGAGTGCGATGCGCAAGCGGTGCGAGGTGCCGCTGCGGAAAAAATTGTAGAGCTGCATAAATGCTTTCCTTGTCAGTCTGTCGCCAGGCAGTTGCCGACATTCCAGCCGTACAACCATTCCATCGCATCATAAAAACGCTCGGGGGTACGGCCCTTCCACAGGGAGTTGCGCACCAGTCGCTCGACGCCCTTGGCGTGGTAGATACGGCCCATCTCGCGACCGGAGAGCACGATGCGTGCGGTGCGGGTGATGCGTGAACGCTGATACAGATCGAAGGCTTTGACGAAGTCGTTGTTGCAAACGCGCAGCGCTTCACCCAGTGTCACCGCGTCTTCCAGCGCCATGCAGGCGCCTTGCGCCATGTATTGCGTGGTCGGGTGCGCGGCATCGCCGAGCAAGGTGGCGCGGCCAAAAGACCACTGGCCAATCGGCTCGCGGTCGGCGGTGGCCCAGCGTTTCCATTGCTTGGGCAGATCGATCAGTTGGCGTGCTTTGGGGCAGATGCCCTGGAAGTAGCTTTGCACTTCTTCCGCGCTGCCTTCGGTGACACCCCATTCTTCCTGTTTGCGGCTATGAAAGGTCACCACCACGTTGTACTGCTCGCCGCCGCGCAAGGGGTAATGCACCAGGTGACAGTTGGGGCCGACCCAGATGCTGGCCGCGTTCCACTGCAAGTCTTGCGGAAAGTCTTTTTTGTCAATCACCGAGCGGTACACCACGTGGCCGGTGACGCGCGGCGGGTCGTTCACGTAGTGCTGGCGCACCACCGACTTCACGCCGTCGGCGCCGATCAGGGCAACACCACGGTGGGCCGTGCCATGCTGGTCATAAACCGTCACGCTGTCCGCGTCTTGCTCGATGCGTTCTACCCGGGTCGAGGTCAGGAACTCGACCTTGCCGGTTTCCTGCGCGCCTTCCAGCAGCGACAGGTGCACATCGACCCGATGGATCACGGCATAGGGATTGCCGAAGCGCTGGCGGAAAGCTTCGCCCGTCGGGATGCGCCCGACCAGGGTTTCGTCGAGTGCGTCATGCATCACCATCTCGTCGGTGAAGACCGAGCGGCTGCGGGTCTTGTCGCCCACACCCAGGGCATCAAAAGCGTGAAAGGCGTTGGGGCCAAGCTGGATGCCGGCTCCGATTTCACCAATCTCGGGCGCCTGCTCCAGCACTTTGACGGTAAAGCCCTGCCGGACCAATGCCAGCGCGGCGGCCAGGCCACCGATGCCGCCGCCGGCGACGATAACGGGAAGTTGTTCGGTCATTTTTTTGTCTCTCTCGTTCTTATTCGGCTTCGCCGATGGTGAGGGCCACATCACCCACGCCATCGATATGGCCGGTGATCTTGTCGCCGCTCTTAACGGCGCCCACACCTTCGGGCGTGCCGGTGTAGATCAGGTCGCCCGGCACCAAGTGATAGAACTGGGACAGGTCAACCAGCAGTTCCGGGATATTCCAGATCAACTGGCTGAGATCGCCGGTTTGTTTGGTTTCACCATTGACCTGCAGGTTGATGGCACCCTTGCTCAATACGCCGAGATTGCCGATGGGCACGATCTCGGTGCAGACGGCAGACTTCTCAAAATCCTTGCCCAGATCCCAAGGACGGCCCTGATCGCGGGCCACCAGTTGCAGGTCGCGACGTGTCATGTCTAGGCCGGCGGCGTAGCCGTAAATCAGGCGCTGCGCATCCGCTTCCTTCACCCGAAAACCAGGCGCGCCGATGGCGACCACCAGTTCCATCTCGAAGTGGTAGTTGCTGGTGCCGGCCGGATAAGGCACGGTCGCACCCGACTCCACCAACGCGGAGGGCGTTTTTGTGAAGTAAAAAGGCCGGGCCGTGGTCTTGTCCACCGGGCGACCCATCTCGATGGCGTGCGCGTGGTAATTGCGGCCAACGCAGAAGATGCGATTGACCGGAAAACGCGCATCGCTGCCTTGCACCGGCAGTGAGTTGACGAGCGGAGGGTTCCATAAAAAGTTGGTTTGAGTCATTTTTTCTGTCCTGAAATTAAATTAAGTGCGTACTTCGTACAGGCCGAGCTTCTTCTGCAGCGGCGCGTCATCGGCGATGAAGACAAAGGCGGCGTGGTCTTTGGAACGGTTGGCCAAGGTCACCGGCGTGTAGCCGGGAATACAGCAGGTGTCGGCTTCCGCCAGGCTGAACTGATGCCCCTCCAGGCTGACATCGGCGCCGCCCTCTATTTGATGAAACACCATCGCGCAGGAGCGGGCGGGCAGTTGCAGCCGCTCACCGGGGCGCAGCATCAGGGCCGAGAAACCCAGAATCTTCTGGCAGTCGGCACCGGTTTCCGGGTTCACATAAGCCACCTGAACCGCTTCGATGTCTGGTTGACTGAGTGCCAGCGCTTCAAGCACCGCGCGAACATCCACCCACGGATAGCGCAGCATCGGGAACGGTTGGCCAGCGCGGTTGAACATCGGCGTCGGCACCACACCGCCACGCTGGTAAGCCTGATCGTTAGCCTCTGAGGTGACGGTTTGCGCCTTGCCTTCGGTCACATAGGAGGCCTCCATGTAATAGACCAGTGGCAGATCCAGCACATCAAGCCAGACCACGGGTTGGTCGCCATCGTGACCATGCTCGTGCCAGAGGCCGGTCGGGGTCAGAATCAGGTCGCCGCGGCTCATCGGGCACTTTTCGCCTTCGACCGTGGTGTAGGCGCCATCACCTTCCACGATCATGCGCACGGCGTTCGGCGTGTGCCGGTGGGCGGGCGCCCATTCGCCGGGCAACAACAGTTGCATGCCGAGATAAATGGTGGCGCTGGCCTGCATCTTTTCCAGGCCATGGCCCGGGTTGGCCAGCACCAGCACGCGGCGTTCCGCTTTTTCAATCGGGGTCAGTTCGCCCGCCTGGAGCAAGAGCGAGCGCAAGCCCTGGTAGGGCCAGCAAATCGGACGGGTGCGCGGAATCGGCTTGCCCGGTGGCAAAACCGCACGCAAGCTGGGCCACAGCGGCACCAGGTTCTGCTCGGTCAGCGCCGCGCGATAGGCCTCGGGGAGGTCTTCCAGACGACCAAGTTCCTGCATGTTGTCTCCTTCATTGTGTGATGGAGTGGATCGTAGAAGCGGACCAAATTACTGTAAATCCAATGAAGTTAATATGTCGTATTCAAAATTCGCATAGTGCTGCCACCATGAACTCCATCGATATCCGCCTGTTGTCCGTGTTTGATGAAATCTACAAGACCCGCAGCGTCTCGGGGGCGGCGGAAGCGCTTGAACTGGGCCAGCCGGCGGCCAGTGTCGCCCTGTCCAAGTTGCGTCATCAGTTTGGTGACCCGCTGTTTGTGCGCACCGCCAGCGGCATGGAGCCCACACCGTTTGGCGAGGGGCTGGTGCGGCCGGTGCGCGCGGTGCTGGACGCACTCGACGTGGTGCTCGGTCACCGCGATGACTTTGACCCGCAATCATCGGAGCGAATTTTTCGCATCTGCATGACCGACATCAGCCAGCTGGTGCTGCTGCGCAAGTTGTGGGAAAAGCTGCGGGTGGCGGCCCCGGCCATCCGCATCGAGATTTTTCCGCTGTCCAAAGACACAGCACGTATGCTGCAGAGCGGCGAGGCCGATCTGGCGCTCGGACTCATGCCGCAATTGGAAGCCGGTTTTTATCAGCAACTGCTGTTCAGGCAGAGTTTTGTCTGCATGCTGGGCGCGGATCATCCCCGCATCACCGATCAACTCAGCCTGCAACAGTACGAAGCGGAGGACCATGTGGTGATCAGCTCATCGGGGTCAGCGCCCTTGATCGTCGACCGCGAAATTACGCGGCAAGGCATCAAGCGGCGAATTGCGCTGCAAATCCCGAATTTTCTCGGCGCGGCGTTCGTGGTGGAACACACCGATCTCCTCATCACCATCCCCAAGCGTCTGGGTGATGTGCTGCAGGGACGCGGTGCGTTCCGGATTCTGCCGGTGCCGTTTGCGCTGCCCGATTACGCGGTTAAGCAACACTGGCATGAGCGCTACCACCACGACCCGGGATCGCGCTGGTTGCGGGGCGTGATTTCAGAGCTGTTGTCTGACGCCGCCTGAAGGCCCCGTTGCGCTAGAAACCGTAGGAAACAGCCACGATGCCGGTGGCGCTATCGCGCTGGCGCGTCAGTGGACTGTTCTGGGCATCGCCCTGAAGGCTGCTGGCCGATACGGCCGTCGTAATCGCCGTGCGGGGGTTCAGCTGGTAGGTCACGGACACGTTGGCATGCACATCGCGCAGACCGGCGCCAGGGGTGTAGACGGCGTAGCCGCTGCTCAGGCTTTGCACCGCATCGACCCCGAAGTAGGACTGCTGGTATTCGGCGTTGGCAAAAGTGGCGGCCACGCCCAGGCCCAGGCGCCACTGCGGCGCCAGCGCCCGGGCGTAAGCCGCACCCAGATCGAGCAACATGCCCCGACTGTTATTGCCCGCGCCATAGCGCAGCGATGAGGTCAGCACCATCTGGGGATTGATGGCGTAGTTGAAGAAGCCACCCAACTCCGGCTTGGCATCAATGTCACCCATGCCGTTGAGCGCGCTGGAGCGGCTTTGTGCGCGGCCCAAATCGGCGGTTACGCGCAAGCCATAGTCCAGGTCCGGGCGGCTGGACAAGTTGACGCCGATGCCGTTGGTTGTGCCGGCAAACCAGCCATTCTTCCACTGGTAGTCCAGCAGCGGAACAAGCAGGTTGCGGTGCTCGTCGGAGCCCTGGTATTGGCGGGTGGCGAGCACGGCGGCGCCCACGGTGCCACCGTCGCTACCGGGTGCGGCACCGTAAAGACGCACGGCGTCAAAGGCCTGGGCGAACACCAGAGGGGTGGTCAGGGTCAAACCGGCGGCGAGCGCCGCCATTTTGAGAGAACGATTGGCAAGGGTCACAGAAAACTCCGAGGGGCGAATGGTTGGGGAAATCAATGGGCAGATCATGCATCACGCCGGGCCTATTCCTGTCTAGGAGAGTTTGCTATTTAATTAATAGCGTATTGCGTAGAATACACGGGGGCTGGAGGCCTATTTCATGCTTAGTCTTGGCAGATTACATATCAGTTACCTGCAAGAAGTGAAGGACAGGTTTGTAGCGTTAGCGGGTCTACAGAAATTCAAAATTCCCGCCCGAGACCTGACGTTGCCATCAGTAGCCCGACAGTCAGCTGTGTCGCCACGATTTCAACCAATTAGGTATCCGGACTCGACCAACTCCAGTAATCCACGATGGTTCCATTGAAAGTCCGGTCTACACCTCAAAGCCGACGCCGACCTGCGGCAAATGGTCGGCACCGAAACGAAGGGTCGCCTATTCTGTAGCGGCGCAGTTGTCGCAATGAGTGTGCCGCCACCGGCCTTCACGTAATTTGCCAGGTGCGCCACAGCGTTCGCATGTGCAAAGGCTATCAATATTTTCGACCTGCAAAATCAGCGTCCGTAATTCGTCAGAGAGTGGGCCATTGACGTAAAAACGCAAGCCACCCATTTTTTCTTTGATCTGAGCGACGCGCGGCCAGCGCTCCTTGGGCACGTCCTTCGCAATAAGCATTCCGATTTCGTTTTCACAGGCACGACTCAACCGATCAATCAAGTCGAACCAGCCGTCTTCGCATTCGATGCCACGCTGATCAAACGGGGCCAGGTCATCCACCAAAAGACCGGGAATGACATCAGGGTCAACCAAACGCATTCCCGGTGAGCGGAAAAAATTTGGATACCGCTGGAGAAATTCCGTCTGAAATTGAGCTTGCATCGCTTTGCTCCGGTTTATCAATAAATGACGCAGACGAGCTTAGTTGCCCCATATACAAGGGCTATCTTTCATGACACCGATTTGGATGACCTGAGCTGGAGGTTGTACCGGTGCTTGTCGATCCACAATAGATGCAATGTTGACCATCACTTCCATGTTTGTGGCATCCATCGGGATGACCCGAGTTTGACGTGGTTCCGTAACTGGTTGAGTTGCAGAATACGCAGTGCTTCAAATCTACGCCTGTATGTTCATGGCATCCATGAGGATGACCAGAGTTGGATGTAGTTCCAAAACTTGACGAACCGCAAAACTTACATTTAGTTCCCATTTCAAATCTCCTTAATGTTGATTCCAGATTAACGCTTCACTTGACCTAGGAATCATGCTGATGTTTTTGTCACAGCTTAGATGCCAGCGCCGAATCAAGGCTGAGAACTGCATTGCGCAATCCATGAAGTGGCTATTCATATTAGTTTGGGTCATTCGACCAGCTTAATGCCAGCCTTTTCCAGTCGACTCAAAACGGACCCAGTCTCGAAACTCCAGTCAACTGGCATTGTTGTTTTTAATTTAAGTTCAATGTCAAGTAAACGCGCCTCATCTGGAGAGATGTGAGCTATTCGTAAGAACGTACCAATCATTTCAGCGACATCTTCTACTTGCTTCCCATCGTGAAACATTTCAAAGGCACGGTTGCGTATTAGTGCACACGGAACAAGATGCTCTTTATGACCACCGCCCTTTGTTGATTTCCCGATCAGAATTAAAGGTTCATGAACCAACGTGTCAAATAAACGCGAATGCACATCTGCCTTCGTTCCCCGCGGATTCTCATCTTGTTGCTCTTCCCAAAAATTCTGTAAAACCCAAGCAGTCCGAAAAAAAGCTCGTTTTTGTAATTCTTCACGCGTGAATCGTGCCATTTATGTCTCCAGTAACTATTGCTAATCAAACATCTAACTCCGGAATCTATTGACCCGTCAACGAACTCCGTGAGACCTTGCACATTGCATCCCCAAACCCCAGCAACCACCAGTCCAACATATCCGAGTCCACCACCGTTGCCGTGATCTCGTAAGCGTCATCCAGTTCCACCACCTGCTGATCAACAGACAGCGGGCATTCCACGATGTGTAGCCCTGCGCTTTTCTCAATCCGAAAACTCAGGCGAATCTGTGTGCCATCGCCATAACCAAAGTGACCATCGTCATCGAAGTGTTTGAGGTCGAAATCCTTGGGCCGCTCGAACGTCAGGGTAGATGCCTTGGCCGAAATCATGCGGTGCAGCGCCAGGCAGCGTTCATCGTCGTAGCCATCAAACCGGCAAACCAGGTACATCCGCGGCCCCTGTTGTGCCAGACCCAACGGCATGACCTTGGAATTGGTCTTATTACCCGCCGCATTTTGGTAATCCACGTCCAGCCACTGGTTGCCGTACAGCGCATTGCTGACTTGCTCAAACACGTCGTGGTCAATTTTGGGCGGCAGCAGCGGCTGGCTGGTGCTGACCACGCGCACTTTGTCCAGCCATTCGCGTTCGCGCTGGGTTTTGGTCGTCTCGCCCAACTGGCTGCGGGCCTGATCAAAAAACCCGTCCATCGACTTCACCAACTTGGTCGGCAGCAAGCTGCCCAGTTGTTGCTCAGCCAGCGTGAGTAATAGGCATTCCTGCGGGCTCAGGCTGCCAATGGTCAAGCCCCTGGCTGACTCTTTCCAGCGGTAACGGTAGGGTTTGCTGCTCATGTCCCGCTCGATGCCGTACAGGTCAGCATCGCACAGGCTTTCGAGCAGACGCTGAATCGTTCTCGGCTCGCGGGCAAAGCCATCATTCGCCAGTTTCTTCTGTAGCTCAGTGGCGGTGATGGTTCCGCGCTTGGGGATGGAATGCAGCAGTTCGATTGAAAGCTGCAATGTTTCGTGGGGGCTCGGTCGTTTGGACATACAGATGTAGGGCCTACAGTTTCAGGTCAGTGCGACCAGCAAACACCTGCCACAGGCGCACCATGGCGTAGGTATCGAGCTTGCAATAGGCCAGCAGTTGTTGCTCGATCTGGTTTTTGCGTTCGGCTGGGGTGTCGGGGTGAATCGCTTCCAGAAAAGCCTCCATCGCCATGCCGCCGTCTTGCACTCCATCGAGAGCGTCATAACGCAGTTCTGGTACCACGGCAGGCAGCACTTTCTTGATGCTCCAACTGCCTTGCTGGCTCGGGTGGTAGTAGCGCTCACGGGCAATGGGCAGCAAGTCCACGACGCGGGCGTTAATGGCCAGCAGCGATGCGCTGAATTGCGGATAGCGCGTGGCCAGCTCACTCATGCGCGATGTTTCAAACCCGGCGTTGTACACATACACTGGCCCGCTTTCACCGCAGGCAGCGATTAAAGCTTGGGCGAATGGCTCGGCCGGGTCGCCGCCAGAAATATCAAGAAACTCGGTGTGCTCAAGCTGGCCCGCTTCCGACAAGGTGTGTAGGCTGAACTGAAAGGTGTTTTGTTGGTAAGGGCGCGTGCCTTGCCAGATGGGCACGGCAAACTGAATGGTCTCGAAGTCCAGAAAATATGCGGGCAGGCAATGAATCGCCAACTCGGCGGCGGCGCCATCCGCATCGAAGAACACGGTGTTGGCCAAGGTATGGGTCTTCACCCGTAGTTGCCTGGCGTTGAGCAGATCGTCGGACACGTCTGCCAGCTCAATCACACACTGGGCGGCTAACTGCTGTGCTTTGGCGCCAAAGTAAGGCAGCCAATAGACTGGATATTGTGCTTTCGGTTCGTCGCGGCTGCAATAGTCATAAAAGCCACAGGAAAAAGGCGTTTCGCAATGGGCACCAATGTCGATGACTGGCTCGGATGGCATGGCGTCCACGCTTTGCGCCTGCGCAATCCAGCCTTTGACTTCGTCGGTGCGGGAGAAGGCTTCTGCCGTAAGGTCGGCCTCGACCAAAAGCCCACTGTAGTCCCCATTACCCGGATAGGTCCACGAACTGTCAATGTGCGCCAGGGCGATGGACTGCAATAGCACGCCGGCTGACTTGGCGATGAAAGCTTGTACCGCCACGTCGTCGCGGTGGTAGTCCTTGACGCTGGTGGAGGATTTGACTTCGACCATGCGCCAGACCTGTTGGCCATCTTGTTGTTCAGGCAGCATGACGTCAGCAAAGGCCAGTGCGCCACCGGCACAGAAACCGGCTTCAAAGATGGGCTGTGGGGTGCCAAGCAGTTCCGTGGTGCGCTCGAACGCACGAGGGAACCCCTCGCTTTGCACGTCAATGAGCGCACCCAGATTTTCTGGGTCGTAAATTTGATGGGCGATGTCGCCCACCTGGTAGCCGATCTGAAAGCTCGCCTGCGTGGCATCAGAGTCCTCGCGCAGATCCGGACGATGAATTTCCAGCCACAGACGCTTGGGACACTGGCGTAGCGCCAGCAGTTTTGATTTTGAAAAATTGCGCATAGTGCGCACCTCCCTGTTTTTTTTTGTCAGTCTAACGCCCAGCCCGCCTGCAGCAGGGCATCTACCTCTGCAAAACGGTATGCATTGCCTCCTTTTTGGGCGAGCAATATCAGACGGTCATTGCAAAGATCGTCGTAAGTCGCATAAGCACCGCCCAGTGTTATGTGCTTGAAGTGCAGACCGCCGTCCGCAGTGACGGGCAGTTGTTCAAGAGCGTCACGGGTTTGTTGTTGCAGTCTTTCAGACCAGCTGGATGTGGGGTGGTTTGTCATGGCGATGGTTTTGAGAGATTGACGTCATTGTCAGGATGGGTGCGTCACACTGTGTCGTACGTCTGTGAATACTTGGCACATTGACCCAACACAACGAGGCACTTATGGATTGCATCGACGTCTATTACTCACCTAAACAGGTATCCTGCCCGGACAGTTCGTCCCCCAGCCCACGTAAACC
The DNA here is from genome assembly GCF_012927445.1 of Rhodoferax sp. GTDB lineage: Bacteria > Pseudomonadota > Gammaproteobacteria > Burkholderiales > Burkholderiaceae_C > Rhodoferax. The sequence goes on along the minus strand of NZ_JABBPD010000003.1, from coordinate 206,362 downwards.
GGCTTTGGTGGTGGCGAACTGGATCGAGCAAGGTTTACCTATCCACATCGTGGAGCCCCTGCCGACCAGTCGCGATCAGATTGCGCTGGCCCATTCACACGAGTACGTGGATGGCATCCTGAATTGCGAACTGATGAATGGATTTCGTGGCCGTCAGCGGGACGTGGCGGACTCGTTACCCTGGACTTGCGGATCACTGCTGTCAGCCGCACGTGGTGCCTTGAACAATGGACTGGTCACCTGTTCCCCAACTTCAGGGTTTCATCATGCGGGGTATGAAACCGGCTACGGTTACTGCACCTTCAATGGGCTGATGGTGACGGCATTGGCCTTAAAGCTGGAGGGAAAAGTTCAACGCGTCGGCATTCTTGACTGCGACCAACACTATGGCGATGGCACGGCTGAAATCATGGCTGTGCTGAATATTGATTGGATTCGACTTGTTTCGCAAGAACACTGGAGTCCAACTGACGCGGAGCCATTCATTGATCAGTTGCCCCAAGTGGTACGCAGCTTTGCTGACTGCGACTTGCTGATTTACCAGGCAGGTTCTGACCCGCACATCAATGACCCGCTGGGCGGTTTTCTTACCACCAACGAATTGGCCGTGCGTGACCGTATCGTTTTTTCTGTGGCAAAGTCAATCGGCATCCCGGTGGTGTGGAATCTGGCCGGTGGCTATCAAGAGCCATTGGCCCGCGTGCTGGAAATTCACCGCAATACGATGCTGGCGTGTGTCGCTGAGTACGGTTAAGTTTCCCGGATGCCACAGTCCAAAATTTGGCGATAACCATTCACATACCTTGAACCAATCAGTCCGGCTTGTTCCATCGCCTCAAGCAAGCGGGCTGCATGGTTGTAGCCCAACTTGAGGTGGCGCTGAACCAGGCCAATACTGGCCTTTTGATTGATCATCACCACAGCCACTGCTTGGGCGTACAACGGGTCTGGCGCAATTTCTTGCGCGCCCGGTTCAGTGGGTTCGTTGGAGGTGCGTGGCAATGAGGCTGCAAGCGGTTGCCGTTCAGCAAAAAATGTTGCACTAGGTAGCAATGCACAGACCGTGACTGACATGAGTGTGTGAATGCAAAGGCGGCGATTCATTGTGAGTTCTCTGATTAATTTGATAAGAGAAGACTATGGATCAACACTGCGATGAGATGTGTCGCCTGTGGGGTGATTTTTATCAAAAACCGAATACTTCATTCACGCTGTTAGGTTGCTTCTGCTCGGCAAGCAAACCTCATCAGAGGGAACTGGCAGTCGGCTTTACATTCCATTGCCGACACTCAGACTCAGGCTTATGGCCGACCGCTTCGGGCACTGACTTTAGTAGACTGATTGCAGCCATTCACTTCGCTACTAAGCAGTCGTTAACGTTTGAATTAAGGGGCGCCGTTAGGCGTCCCGCTTGAATGATGGGTTAGAGCAGGCCATATTTGTAACTTTGCAAATTGATAGGCGGCAACTCCATAAATTGCTGATGATATTGGTATAAGAAATTGTTTTCAGTTTTTTTTGGATCTTTTGACTCAAATATTTCTATATATATATTTCCGTAGGCGGATATTATTTGATGGTACCTGTCCCAGTACTCATTTGCCTCATGGGTAATTTTATTTATATAGCGATCGTACAAGCTTCCATCAGCTTTCCCGATATAAATAATGGGGTTTTTCCCTTTTAATCTTGGTATATCAGATTGTGTTTTCCATATGTACACAATTCCCCTTTGTTGCTTTGATTCTATTAACAACGCTTCAAGTTGGGCTTTGAAATCATCAATATTTGTAGCTGATATAGTTTTTGGAGCGATTGATGTACTAACTACAAGATCACAGTGCATTATTTCTCCAGTTCTAACGTAATGTATAGAGAAAAACATGCTATATATACTGAACCTTGCTCCATATACTGGTCATGAATTTCCCCTGAGAGTGGCTTTTAGCCTTGGTTTTAGTGGTTTTCTCGGATTATTTGCAGATATAAAAATTTCGACAAACCCCGCAGATTGTTCTTTTTTGATTCTAGGCTTCAAACAAGCCAATTTTGAAATTGGAGGAGCACTTCGACTGACCGCTTCCGTTTAGGTTTTACGACGCCTGCCCTCAGGCTTGGGCTGAGTCGCTCCGGTCAGTGGTTACGGGCTGGCATTCCACAAACCTAAACGGTTGCAGTCATTCAAGCGACGTGCGTTACGTATTTTTTGTTTGCCACTCACTTCGTTCCTATGAGATTTATCAAGCGATTCGTCTTCAATTGGTTCAGGATTTAACAGCCTAGGCATTTGTCAGCAACGCCTGGACACCCGTAATCTGCTGGCACCCGCTACAAAAGGAGTACCTCATGGCATTCTTGCTGATAAGGCACAAAGTCAAGGAATTCAAGACTTGGAAGACTGGTTACGACGGCCACCAGTCAAAACGCACCGAAGCAGGTCTCACAGAGAAATATCTACTTCGAAACTCGGACGATGCCAACGAGGTTGTTATTCTTTTTGAAGTGCAAGATATCAATCGAGCGAAGGCGTTTGCAGCTTCCGCAGACCTACGCGAGAAGATGCAAGAAGTTGGGGTGGTCGACAAGCCAGACATTTACTTCCTCGAGAGCTAAGGGACCGACCGGTTCCAATGGACAGCCATTGAATCGCTATAAAATACATAGCCTCATGCGCATGTTGTACGGGGGCTAGAGGCCTAAAACGTCGCAGATTCAACTACAAAGTGCATCAGTAGGAAGTTTAAGCGGAGTCATTTTCAAGCGATAAAAGACCTCATGCGGGGTGCGATAGCCCAGGCACTTGCGAGGTCGGTGGTTAAGCCGATACACCGCCTCATTGACCTCATCCTGGCTCACCTTGAGCAGGTTGGTCTGCTTGGGAAAGAACTGGCGCAACAAGCCATTGTGGTTTTCATTGAGCCCATGCTCCCAGGAGCAGTACGGATGCGCAAAGTACACCCGGGCCTTCAAGCACTGGGCGATGAATTCATGCTCGGAGAACTCTTTGCCATTGTCAAAGGTCAAGGTCTTGCACTTGGCCTTGTGGGGCCGTAGCAGCGCGATGATGGCCGGTGTGACCTTCGCGCTGTGGCGCGAGTCCAACTGGCAGGCCAGGGTATAGCGAGATTTTCGCCCCACCAGCGTGACCAGCACACCCTGGTGCCCTTTGCCAATGACGGTGTCCCCCTCCCAGTCGCCAATACGGCTGCGTTTGTCCACCACGGTGGGACGCTGCTCAATACCGATGCGATTCTTCAGCACGCCTCGGCGCTCCTGGCCACTGGCGTAGCGTTTGCGGCGTACCTTTTGACAGCGCAGGTAACTCACCAAGTCCCCGCCTGTCGCCTTGTCTTGGTAGGCGTGTTGGTAAATGCACTCGGCACTGATGCTGATGGCTTTCTCCAGCCTGAGTCGCCCACTGCACTGCTGGGGCGAGAGGTGCAGGCGCAGGTAACGACGGCCATCAATCAATTGCACCGCATTGGCGGCCGCTACGCGCTGTGCACCATGTGCATTGGCGTCGGCCAAGGCATTGCGGTGATCATCGAACGCGTCTGATATTGGGGGGTTAATCCCCCAAGCCAATTGGTGCGGGCGCGCGCGACACAATACGCGTGAACAGCCGGTCGTACACCGGGTCACGCGGGTACTTGCCGGTGAGGGGATCGCAATTGGTGGCAAATGCGGCATCGAGTTCTTTCCAGTCGGCGTCGCTCAATACCTTTTGGGCTGCGGGCAGAATCACGGTCTCTTCCAGCCGCATGTGTTCCAGATAAAAAGCAAGATACTGTTTTGCCGCTTTCTCAAAAGCGACACGTCTGGATTCACCAACCAACTCCCACGCCAACAACAAATGCTGTAACTCGCGCACTGCCGATTCGCCCTTGACATGGTCATTTTCCAGTCGGTCAATGGCCTCCGTGGTCTCGGGCGCCAATCGGGCGACGCGGGGGAAGAGCAGTTCTGATTCCTTGGGGTGATGCAGCCGTTCCGGAAACTCGTCAATGTAGAACAGCATGGCCCGCAATACATCAAAAAAACTTTCAGGCTCGTTGCCAGGACCACGTTCAACCATCATGCCAATGGAACGCAACATCGCCGCCAACGCAGCGTGCTCGTCGTGAATAATTCGAATGCTTTCGTGCGCCATGATGCGTCTCCCCTGTTTTAAAAGTAGTGACAGATGATAACTAAAACCACCTGATTCAAGCGACCCAATACGCAGCATCTGGCGGCATGTCGAGGCGCTTAATTGCCAAAATCGAGTGGCAGGCCAACGTAGTTTTCTGCAATCGTTCGCGAGCCCGCCTCGCTGTGCAGCAAGTAGTCGAGCTCGGCTTCCTGAAACTTGGCCACGATGGCGCCGTCATCCGGAAAGCGGTGCATCAATTGCGTGAACCACCACGAAAAACGCTCACCTTTCCAGATGCGCTTGAGGCAGCGCTCAGAGTAGGTATCGATGCCGGCTTCGGTTTTGTCCTGATAAAACTCGATGAGGGCGGTGGAAAGATATTTAACGTCCGTCGCTGCCAGATTCAGGCCCTTGGCGCCGGTGGGCGGCACGATGTGGCCCGCGTCGCCGGCCAGAAACATGCGGCCAAAGCGCAGCGGCTCGGTGATGAAGCTGCGCAGCGGCGCGATGCTCTTTTCGATCGACGGCCCGGTGATCAGTTTGTCGCGGCCTTCTTCATCCAGACGCAGGCGCAGTTCTTGCCAGAAAGCGTCGTCCGTCCATTCCTCCACGGTGTTGGTCAGTGGCACTTGCAGGTAGTAGCGGCTGCGCGTTTTGCTGCGTTGCGAGCACAGGGCAAAACCGCGCGGGCTGTTGATGTAGATGAGTTCATCGTGCACCGGCGGGGTATCGGACAGCAGGCCGAGCCAGCCGAAGGGATACACCTTCTCAAATTCCTTGATCGCGTTGCGCGGCGCGCTGGCGCGGCAGACGCCGTGAAAGCCATCGCAACCGGCGATGAAGTCACACTCGATCTCAAACTTTTGCCCGTCTTTCTCGTAGGTGACGCGTGGCTTCTTGCTATCAAAATCATGCACCGCTACGTTGTGGGCTTCATACACGGTCGTCAAACCGGCACTGGCGCGCGCGTCCATCAAGTCTTTCGTGAGGTCGGTCTGGCCGTAGACCATCACGTTTTTGCCGCCGGTAAGCTTGTTCATGTCAATACGGTGGCGTTGGCCGTTGTAAAGCATCTCGAAGCCGCCATGCACCAAGCCTTCTTTGTGCATGCGCTCGCCCACACCCGCTTCATCCAGCAGGTCAATGCAGACCTGCTCCAGAATGCCGGCGCGGATGCGGGTCAGCACGTAGTCGCCGGTCTGGCGTTCCAGAATGATGGCGTCAATGCCGGCTTTGTGCAGCAGTTGACCCAAAAGAAGACCCGAGGGGCCGGCGCCGATGATGGCTACTTGTGTACGCATGTTTGCTCCTGTTTTATCTGCGTCGAGCTTAGGAGGTCTGGGCCTTTGTTCCTCGTTGGATATTCAATATTTGTGCGATGATTGCACCCATTGCGCGATAGTCGCGCAACATATCGGATTTATGGGATGACCATCGCCAAAGCAGATTTCATCGAGGGCATGGCCAAGGGCATGGCGGTGCTGGAAAGTTTTGACACCGAACGCCAGCGCCTGAACGCCACACTCGCCGCGGCACGGGCCGGCATCACGCGGGCGGCGGCGCGGCGCCATTTACTGACACTGGCGCACCTCGGCTACCTGGAGACGGATGGCAGCTATTTTTGGTTGTCCAGCAAAGTGTTGCGTTTTTCGGGCAGCTATCTGGCATCCTCTCGCTTGCCTCGTGCGATACAACCCACGTTGAACCGGCTCGCCGTGCAGGCGCAAGAATCTTTCTCGGCAGTGGTGCTGGACGCTGACGAGGTGGTGATCGTGGCGCGCAGCGGCAATGACCGCACCTCATCGGCCACCGGGACGGGGCGCGTGATTGCCTACGGACTGCACATGGGGGCGAGGTTACCGGCCCATGTCACATCTACCGGGCGGGTGTTGCTGGCCGCTAAAACCAAAGCGGCGTTCAGTGCATGGATGAAGGGGCGCAACCTGGCCCGCATGACGCCCATGACCACCACGGACACCAAGGAATTTCGCGCGCTCATCGAAAAAGTTCGCCAAGATGATTTTTGCCTGTCCAGCGAAGAACACGAACTGGGCGTTCACGCCTTGGCGGTGCCGTTGCGCAATACCAAAGGGGTGACGGTCGCGGCGCTTAACGTGGTGGCATCCCACGATCGCTTGTCAACATTGGCGATGCAACGGGACTTGCTTCCTTTACTGTTTGAAGCGGCCCGGGAGCTGCGTCCGCTGTTGTAGATTGTTTTACCTATGGTTTGTGCCGGCAATCAGCCGGTCTGCAAACTCTTCCCAACGAGCGCCTTTGGGCAAGTCGTCAAACACGCCATCACGGGTTTGTTGCGCCATCCAATCGTGTTTCCCGGCGATAGCGGTTGACATCCAGGGTTCAAAGCCGGCCTCTTGTACCGTATTGGCGGCTTCGCGCATTTCCTCGGCCCGGCGCTTGCCATGCTGCGCCACGCGGCTGAAGAAGTAAGCGCCGGTCGCTTCCCAGTCGATAGATGGGAACGTCTCGGCCAAGGTCGGGATCATGTGGCTTTCGACGCCGTATTTTCGGGCGGTGGTGTAGCTCTCAATCACCAGCGCTTCCAGTCCCTTGATCATCACGCTGCGGCACATTTTGATCGCGGAGGCCATCCCGATCTCGGTCGCCACGGCTTTGGCGTCCATGCCGAAGGCGGCTAATTTTTCAGCCAGTGCCTGCGCTTGGGCCCCGCCCAGCAGCATCGGCACCCGAATGCCATAGGGTGGCACCGAGGTCATGACACCGGCCTCCACGTAGTGCGCCCCGGCCGCCTCAATGACCTGCGCCGCCTGCTGTTTGGTCCCCGGTGACGCTGAATTGAGATCCAGAAAAATGGCACCCGGGCGAATGTGCAACGCGGCCGCCTGCGCCACCGCCAGCGTGTTGGAGGCCGTCACGGCAGAAATCAAAAAGTCAGCTTTTTCGCACAGCGCTTTCATTGAGTCCCTTGCCAGCACGCCGGCTTGCGCCGCATGGGCCAGCTCGGCATCACGCGCCATAGCGGGGGTGATGGTGGCGTCGAACTTGAGATCCCATGCGCTGACGTCAATCACCTTACTTTTGAGCCCCTCAGTGAAAATTTTACCAACCTCGCCGTAGCCCACCATGCCAATATGTTCAAGTTTCATTCGCTTGTCTCTTTGTAAGTAAAAAAGTAGTGTTTTTGGCCTCTAGCCCGCATGAAATATGCGTAATAAGCTATCAATATTGCAGCAAGTTATCAGTGCCGGGCGAGCGGTCACTTAGTCGGGTTTCGCAAGCTTTGCCATGGTTTGGCGAATCAGTGTCAGGGTGGCCTGCTGTGTCAGCGTGGCCGGGCGCAACGAGCTGGTAGCGAGTGACACCTTGGTGCGCAGTTCCGGTGCATTGATCGTGCGCACCGAAAACGCCGAAGGTCTGACCGAGGTGGCGACCGCGTTGCGCGACAACACGGCACTGCCTGCGCCGTCAGCCACCAGATCAAGAATGGCGAATACGCCGTCGATTTCGAGCGCAATTTTCAGGCGGCAGCCAATGTTCGCCATTTCTGACTCGACTTGCATCCGAATAGCATTAGGCCGACTCGGAATCACCAAAGACAATTGCGCGACTTCTTTCAGTGAGATCGGTCCGGGCGGCGGTTCTTCCTGTAAACCCGGCGGACGCGCCTGCACCAGCAGCAAGTCTTCATCCGGCAAGGGCGAGATTTCAATCTCATGGCTGGGCTGGGTGTTGTACAGCACCGCAATGTCCAGTCGCCCATTCACCAGCGACTCTTGCATGGGCACGGACAAGCCTTCGCTGATGGAGATGGTTGCATCCGGCATTTGCTGACGAAAAGCCTTGGTCAGCGGTACGGTGAGCACGCGTGCCAGGCTGGTGGGCAAACCCACGGCAACGCGCCCGGCAAGCGAACCCCGCACCCGCCCCAGTTCCTCCCGGGCCCGTTCAACCTGGTGCAAAATGCCGCGCCCATGCGCCAGCAACAGCTTGCCTGCTTCCGTGGGCACGGCGCCGCGACCATTGCGCGTCAGCAGGCTTTGATGCAACTCCACCTCCAGCAGCCGCACCTGACGGCTCAGCGCGGGTTGCGCGATGTCCAGGGCAATGGAGGCGCGGGTAAAACTACCCAGTTCGGCGACACGCACAAAGTATTCCAGTTGTTTGAGGTCCATTTTTTACCACAAGTGAATATCTAGTTATCAATTATGCCAACTTGCAATAACTGCTAGTAGTTTCCCCGACTTAACAACAGGGGGAGTTCTAGACAAAATACCGCCCATGCAAACCGCTGGAACGACTGTCTGGAGATGCTGCTCATAATCGCTGTATGACTGCACTATGCGAATTTCAAATACCTCATATTGGTTTCGATGCATTTACAGTAATTTGGTCTGCTTCTACGATTCGCGCCCTCACGCCAGTTTCATCGTCAACAATAAAAATTTCCCCACTGACGTGGTAATTTTGCCGCGCCAGGCCCTCGAGTGAATAGGAGACAAACATGCAAATCAAGAAATCCAAAGTCTGGCTCGCCGCACTGGGCGCATGCGCGCTCAGTCTGGCGGCATCCGCCGCTGAACCCCTGAAAATTGGACTGGTGTTGCCGATGTCCGGCCCGTTTGCCTCTTATGGCAAGCAGATCGAACACGGTGCGCGGCTCTATTTGGAACAGTCCGGTGGCACATTCTCTGGCCGCAAGGTCGAGCTGATCATCAAGGACGACACCGGTGTTGCGCCTGAAATCAGCAAGCGCGCCGCGCAGGAACTGGTCGTCAAAGACAAGGTGCATGTGCTCGGCGGCTTCGGCTTGACCCCCTCGGCCTTTGCTGCAGCCCCCATCGCCAGCGAGTCGCACACGCCGATGATCGTCATGAACGCGGCCACCTCGTCGATCACCACCAAATCCGACTACATCCTGCGCGTCTCGCACACGCTGCCGCAGGTGACCGCACCGGTGGCCAGCTGGGCCGCCAAAAACAAGATCAAGAAGGTGTACACCCTGGTGGCCGACTATGGCCCTGGCCATGATGCCGAAGCCCAGTTCAAGAAGACATTCACCGCCGCCGGCGGTGAGATCGTCGGCGAAGTGCGCACCCCGGTGAAGAGCCCGGACTTTGCCCCTTTCCTGCAAAAAATCAAGGATGCCAAACCCGAAGCCGTGTTCCTGTTTGTGCCACCCGGCGAGCAAACCATCGCGTTCATCAAGGGGTTTGTCGAGCGTGATCTGGCCAAGGCAGGCATTCGCATCATTGCCACCGGTGACCTGACCTCTGAAGACGTGCTGGACGGCGTGGGCGACAACGCGTTGGGCATTGTCAATTCCTTCCATTACTCCGAAGCGCACAACTCGCCCGAGAACAAGACTTTCGTGCAAGCCTATTACAAGGCTTACCCCAAGGATCGGCCCAATTTCATGGCGGTCAGCGGGTATGACGGCATGCAGCTGATTGCCAAGACGCTGGAAAAAACCGGTGGTGATGCCAGTGGCGACAAATTCATGGCCGCCGCCAAAGGCCTGGGCTGGACCAGCCCGCGCGGCCCCATCAGCATCGACCCTGTGACGCGCGACATCGTCCAGACTATTTACATCCGCAAGGTGGAGAAGGTGGCGGACAAACTGCAAAACGTCGAGTTTGAGCAGACTGCCAATTTCAGAGACCCTGGCAAGCCTTAAACCGGTTTTGTCAGCCTTGCCCGGGAGGTGCCCACCATCTCCCGGCGTGATCTATTCATGTTTCCCAGCCATAGGTAATCACCATGACTATTCTGTTCGACGGCATCGCCTCGGGGATGTTGTTATTCCTGATCAGCGTGGGCCTTTCGGTCACCCTCGGTCTGATGAATTTCGTCAACCTCGCTCACGGCGCCTTTGCCATGGTGGGGGGCTATGTCTGCGTCACCTTGCTCAACCAGCTTGGCGTGCCTTTTCTGCTTTCCTTGCCGCTGGCCGGTCTGCTGACGGCGCTGGTCGGCGTGATCTTCGAACGCACCTTGTACCGTCGGCTCTATTCGGCCACGCACCTCGATCAGGTGCTGTTTTCCATCGGCCTGGTGTTCATGTCGATGGCGACCGCCCATTACTTTTTTGGACCACAGCAGCAGCCCCTGACCCTGCCTGACTTCCTGCGCGGACAAATCAAATTACCCGGGCTGGACATGGGGGTGTACCGCCTGTTCCTGATTGTTCTCAGTCTGGCCATTGCTTTTGGCCTGCAACGCATGGTGAGCGGCACGCGTTTTGGCGCCCAGTTGCGGGCCTCGGTGGATAACCCGCGTGCGGCCCGTGGCGTTGGCATCAACGTGGAGCGCATCTTTACCCTGACCTTCGCGCTGGGTTCGGGCTTAGCCGGGCTGGGTGGCGCATTGGGCGTGGAAATGTTGGGCCTCGATCCCGGTTTTCCGGTCAAGTACCTTGTTTACTTTTTGATCGTTGTCGCGGTCGGGGGCAGTGGCAGCATCACCGGTTCGTTGGTGGCGTCGCTGGTGTTAGGGGTGGTCGATGTGGTCGGCAAATATTACGTGCCCCAGGTTGGCGCCTTCGTTATTTACGCCGTCATGGTGGTGATGCTGGTGTTGCGCCCGCAAGGCCTGTTTGGCCGCCGTGCGGCCCATTAAGGACATCAACATGAGTCTTCCAACTATTGACCTGTCCCCGCTCAAGCGCGCTGATCGCTGGCAGCCTGCCGAACTGGCGTTCTGGCTCTTGCCGGTGCTGGCTTACTTTGTTTTTCCAGAAAATCTGGTGCTGTTGTCGCAGATCGCCATCATGGCGCTGTTCTGTTTGTCGCTGGACTTGATTCTGGGCTACGCGGGCATCGTTTCCCTCGGGCATGCCGCCTTCTTCGGGGTCGGCGCTTACGCTGCCGGGCTGCTGGCGTCCCAGGGTTTTGGTGACCCGCTCATGGGGTTGCTGGTGGCGGCCTTGGTCAGTGCCGTGCTGGGTTTTGTTTGCAGCTTTTTGGTGCTGCGCGGCACCGACCTGACGCGTTTGATGGTGACCCTCGGCGTGGCGATGATGCTGTACGAGGTGGCCAACAAACTCACCTTTATCACTGGCGGCGTCGATGGCCTGCAAGGCATCGAGATGAAGCCAATCCTGGGCCAGTTCCGCTTTGACCTTTACGGAAAAACCGCTTATTGGTATGTCCTGGTGATCTTGTTCGGTCTCTTCTGGGTGGCGCGCAAACTGGTGCACAGCCCGTTTGGCCTCAGTCTCAAGGGCATCCGGCTCAACGTCGGCCGCATGCCGGCGATTGGGGCGCCGGTCAATGCCCGGCTCTCGGCCGTCTACACGATCGGAGCCGCTTACGCCGGGGTGGCGGGTGCACTGCTGGCGCAAACCACCCAGTTTGTGGCCCTCGATGTGTTGTCTTTCAATCGTTCGGCCGAGCTGATGTTGATCCTCGTTCTGGGCGGCTCCGGCAGGCTGTATGGCGCTTTGGTCGGCACCATCGTCTTTATGACGGCGCACCACCTGCTGTCAGACATCAATCCAGAGTACTGGCAGTTCTGGCTCGGTGCCTTGCTGGTGCTGATCGTGCTGTTTGCCCGCGACGGCGTGATGGGCGGACTGCAGCGCCTGATGACGCGGCTGTCCCGCAACCAAGTGGAGGCCGCCCAATGAACTACGCCCTGCAGACCCGCAACCTGATCAAAAAATTTGGCGGCTTCGTTGCCACCAACGAGGTCAACCTGAATGTCGAGGCGGGCGCGCGACACGCCTTGATCGGCCCCAACGGTGCCGGCAAGACGACACTGATCAACCTGTTGACCGGGTTTCTGGAACCGACCAGCGGGCAAGTCATCCTGAAAGGTGACGATGTCACGCAGCTCGGCCAGCACCAACGCGTCAAGCGGGGTCTGGCGCGCACCTTCCAGATCAACCGGCTGTTTGCCGACCTGACCGTGCTGGAGTCCGTGATCATGGCGGTCAATGAGCGGCTGGGACTGGGTGCCCGTTTCTGGAAACCGGTGGGCGCCTATCCGGACGCGATTGACGAGGCCGTCAAGCTGCTGGAGCAACTGCGTCTGTTGGATGTGGCGCATGCGCCAACCCGTAGCCTGGCCTATGGCAAGCAACGTCTGATTGAAATTGCCCTGGCCCTGGCGGCCAAACCGCAAGTACTGCTACTGGATGAACCCGCCGCCGGTGTGCCGACGTCTGAAAGCCGGGAGCTGTTTGAGTCCATCGCCGCTTTGCCGCGCGAGGTGACCATTTTGCTGATTGAGCATGACATGGACTTGGTGTTCCGCTTTGCCGATCAAATCTCGGTGCTGGTCAACGGCGCCTTGCTGACACAGGGCACGCCCGAGGCCATTGCCAATGATCCCAAGGTGAAAGAAGTTTATTTAGGGGAGGCCGTTTGTGGCTGAATTACTGCGACTTGACAACGTGTGGGCCGGCTACGGTGAGGCCGTGGTGCTGGAAGGCATTTCGTTCACGCTGGAGGAGGGCGACAGTCTCTCCCTGCTGGGCCGCAACGGCATGGGCAAGACCACCTTGCTGTCCACCCTGATGGGCGCGACCCACTACAAATCCGGGAGCATGCGCTTTGCTGGGCAAGACCTCAGCAAAGTGCCGGCTCACGCCCGGGCGCACCTGGGCCTGGGCTGGGTGCCGCAAGAAAGAGACATCTTCCCCTCGCTCTCGGTCGAAGAGAACCTGACCGTGGTGGCCACCAAGGGTGCCTGGAACCTGGAAAAAATCTATGCGATGTTCCCGCGCCTGAACGAGCGGCGCAAGAACATGGGCAACCAGCTCTCCGGTGGCGAGCAGCAGATGCTGGCCATTGGGCGGGCCTTGATGCTGAACCCCAAACTGCTGCTGCTGGATGAGCCGCTGGAAGGCCTGGCGCCGCTGATCGTGCAGGAATTGCTGTCCATCATCAAGCGGCTGACCGAGGAAAGTGGCATGGCGGTCATTCTGGTGGAGCAGCATGCCCGTCAGATTCTGCCGCTGACGCGCCAGGCCTTGGTGCTGGAACGAGGCAAGGGCGTTTTCCAGGGGAGCAGCGACACCTTGCTCAATGATCGAGCCTTGCTCGACAGTTGGCTGGGCGTGACGGCGCACTGATGCATCTGAAATAGACACGAATGTATTCAATCGGCAATATCACTCTTGGATTGAATAGCTTATTCATCGTTATGTCGATTTGAGATAACTGCTAGTCGCTTCACTGGCTTAACAGCGGTAGCCCTTCTGGACAAAATACCGCCATGCAAACCGCAATCCCCACCTTATTCATGCGCGGCGGCAGTTCGCGCGGCCCCTTCTTTTTAGCCTCGGACCTGCCGGCTGACATCGCCACCCGTGACCGCGTTCTGCTGGCCGTCATGGGCTCGCCCGACAAGCGGCAAATAGACGGTTTGGGCGGTGCCCACCCCCTGACCAGCAAGGTCGGTATTGTGAGCCGCAGCAAGGTGCCTGGTGTGGCGCTGGATTTCTTGTTTGCGCAGTTGCAGCCCGACAAGGCGACCGTGGACACCACCCCCAACTGCGGCAACATGCTGGCGGCCGTGGTGCCGTTTGCGCTGGAGCGCGGCTTGATTGAGGCACAAGGCGACACCACCACGGTGCGCGTGCTGACGCTGAACACCGACATGCAATGCGACGTGACGGTGCAAACCCCCATGACCCCAAGTGGCCGCCAGGTGCGGTACGACGGCGACGCCAAAATTGACGGCGTGCCCGGCACTGCGGCACCCATCACCATCAATTTTCTGGACACCGCCGGCTCGGTGTGCGCCGGCTTGCTGCCGACGGGCAAGGTGCTGGATGTGGTGACGGTGGCGGGCGACGGCTTTGAGCCGTTTACTTTGCCCGTGACCTGCATCGACAACGGCATGCCTTTGGTGATGTTCAAAGCCAGCGATGTGGGGCGCACCGGCTACGAGACGGTGGCCGAGTTGAATGCCGACATGGCACTCAAAACCCGCATCGAAGCGCTGCGCATCCAAACCGGGCATTTGATGGGCCTGGGCGATGTGACTACCAAGAATTACCCCAAGATGACGCTGATTGCTGCGCCGCGCGAAGGCGGCAGTTTGTGTACCCGCAGCTTCATTCCGCATGTGTGCCATGACGCCATTGGCGTGTTGGCGGCTGTCACCGTGGGCACGGCTTGCGTGCTCACGGGCTCGGTCTGCGACGGTGTGGCGGTGATCAACGCAGGCGACACCAAGGTCGTGTCGGTGGAGCACCCCAGCGGGGAATTCAGCGTCGAGCTGGGCTTGGACCCGGCCGATCCGCAAAAGGTGACGCGCGCTGCGCTGCTGCGCACCGCACGCCTGATCATGCGGGGTGAAGTGATGGTACCCAGCGCTGTGTTTACTCAAAAATGATAGCTGTATGCGCACTGTCCATAAGAGCTAGAGCCCTATTTCTTATAAATTTTGACGTCACATGAACATTTCGGAGACCCCCATGAGCCAAGCCAAGCCCCTCATCATCGATTGCCACGGCCACTACACCACCGCCCCCAAGTCGCTGGAAAACTGGCGCAACCAGCAGATTGCCGGCATCAAGGACGCCGCCCTGATGCCCAAGGTGGCGGACCTCAAAATCAGCGACGACGAGCTGATTGAGACCATCGAACTCAACCAGTTGCGCCTGATGAAAGAGCGTGGCAGCGACCTCACCATCTTCAGCCCGCGTGCCAGCTTCATGGCGCACCACATCGGCGACTTCAATGTCTCCAGCACCTGGGCGGCGATCTGCAACGAGTTGTGCTACCGCGTGGCGCAGCTGTTCCCCGACAACTTCGTGCCCGCCGCCATGCTGCCGCAGAGTCCCGGCGTGGACCCCGCCACTTGCATCCCCGAGCTGGAAAAATGCGTCAAGGAATACGGCAACGTCGGCATCAACCTGAACCCGGACCCGAGCGGTGGCCACTGGACCTCGCCGCCGCTGAGCGACAAGGCTTGGTACCCGATTTACGAGAAGATGGTGGAGTACGACATCCCGGCCATGATTCACGTCAGCACCAGCTGCAACAGCTGCTTTCATACCACCGGCGCCCATTACCTGAATGCCGACACGACGGCCTTCATGCAGTGCCTGACCAGTGATTTGTTCAAGGAATTTCCGACGCTCAAGTTCCTGATCCCGCATGGCGGCGGCGCCGTGCCTTACCACTGGGGTCGCTTCCGCGGCCTGGCGCAAGAGCTGAAAAAGCCGCTGTTGCAAGACCACCTGCTGAACAATATCTTTTTTGACACCTGCGTTTACCACCAGCCCGGTATCGACTTGCTCAACACCGTGATCCCGGTGAAAAACGTGTTGTTTGCCAGCGAGATGATTGGTGCGGTGCGCGGCATTGACCCGGAAACCGGCCATTACTTTGATGACACCAAGCGCTACATCGAAGCGTCCAAAATTCTGAGCGACGCAGACCGTTTCCAGATTTACGAAGGCAACGCGCGCCGCGTGTTCCCGCGTCTGGATGCGGCGCTGAAGGCGAAAAACAAGTAATCTATTCAATCCGACCAGCTGGAAATCACCATGAGCACCCCCATGAACAACCTCGGTATCGTCAACCGCAAGATCGTCCGCGCCGACAAAGCAGCGGTGGAAAAACTCTCCCGCTTTGGCGTGGCCACCATCCACGAGGCCATGGGCCGCGTCGGGCTGATGAAGCCCTGTATGCGCCCGATTTACAGCGGCGCCAAAATCTGTGGCACCGCGGTCACCATCCTGCTGCAACCTGGCGACAACTGGATGATGCACGTCGCGGCCGAACAACTGCAGCCCGGTGACGTGGCCGTGGCCGCCTGCACCACCGACAACGAAGATGGTTTCTTTGGCGACCTGCTGGCCACCAGTTTTCAGGCGCGTGGCGCCATGGGTTTGATCATTGACGCAGGCGTGCGCGATGTGGCGGACCTGGAAAAGATGGGTTTCCCGGTGTTCAGCAAAGCCATTCACGCCAAAGGCACGATCAAGGCCACCTTGGGCTCGGTCAACATCCAGATCGTGTGCGCGGGCGCCATCGTCAACCCTGGTGATGTGGTGATTGCCGATGTGGACGGTGTGGTTGTGGTGCCTGCCGCCATTGCCCAGCAAGTGGCCGATGCGGCTGAAAAACGGGAGAGCTTCGAAGGCGACAAGCGCGCCATCTTTGCCTCCGGCGTGCTGGGGCTGGATTACTACAAGATGCGTGAAGGCCTGGAGAAAGCCGGGCTGCGTTATGTTGACTAAGCGCCTGGGCGGCAGAGCGTTCTGTTCCGTGTCCCCCGGCCTGTGGCCTTCTCCTTTTACCTGCACAGAACGCTCTACCGCCCAGGCTCATGGCATTTGAACAAATAAGCCTATAGCCCCCGCAAATATTGCGTAAGAAGCTATTTATTTGATAGCAATAATTCAGAAAACACATGGAATTCACGAAAACCCCCGGCTGGCTGGACTGGTATGCCGGCCCGAGCCAACCCCGCTTCAACCTGCCTGCCGGCGCGGTTGATGCGCACTGCCACGTGTTTGGCCCCGGTGACCAGTTCCCCTACGCACCGGAGCGCAAGTACACGCCCTGCGATGCATCCAAAGAACAACTGTTCGCCTTGCGCGACCACCTGGGCTTTGACAAGAACGTGATCGTGCAGGCCACCTGCCACGGCAGCGACAACCGGGCCCTGGTCGATGCGTTGAAAGCTTCCAACAACAAGGCGCGCGGCGTCGCCACCGTCAACCGCCAGGTGACCGATGCCGAGCTGCAAGCCATGCACGCCGCCGGGGTGCGCGGCACGCGCTTCAACTTCGTCAAACGGCTGGCCGACTTCACGCCGCGTGAGGTGTTGCTGGAGATTGCCAACCGCATCGCGCCGCTGGGCTGGCATGTGGTGGTCTACTTTGAGGCGCAAGACCTGCCCGAGTTGTACGATTTCTTCACCGCGCTGCCCACCACCGTGGTGGTGGACCACATGGGTCGCCCCGATGTGAGCAAGCCGGTGGACGGCCCCGAGTTTGAGTTGTTCGTCAAGATGATGCGCGAACACGGCAACATCTGGAGCAAGGTCAGCTGTCCCGAGCGCCTGAGCCTGAGTGGCCCCAAAGCCCTGAATGGCGAACAAAACGCTTACGCTGATGTGGTGCCTTTTGCCAAGCGTCTGGTCGAAACCTTTCCCGATCGCGTGTTGTGGGGCACCGACTGGCCACACCCGAATCTGAAAGACCACATGCCCGACGACGGCCTGCTGGTGGACTTCATCCCCCACATCGCCACCACGCCCGAGTTGCAGCAAAAACTGCTGGTCGACAATCCAACGCGTCTGTACTGGAATGATGAGGCCTTGCGGGACGGACCGCAGCACGCAGTGCAAGCTCGGTCCTCAACTGATTAAGGATGCTCCATGTCACTTGATAAACCTTACCTCGACGTACCCGGCACCACCATTTTTGACGCCGAGCAAAGCCGCAAGGGCTACCACCTGAACCAGTTCTGCATGTCGCTCATGACGGCGGCCAACCGCGAACGCTTCAAGGCCGACGAGCGGGCCTACCTGGAAGAGTGGGCCATGACGGAAGACCAGAAGCTGGCCGTGCTGGCGCGTGACCTGAACCGCTGCATTGCACTGGGCGGCAATATTTACTTTCTGGCCAAAATCGGCGCTACCGACGGCAAGAGCTTCCAGCAAATGGCGGGCAGCATGACCGGCATGACCGAAGAGGAATACCGCAACATGATGATCGCCGGCGGCCGCTCGGTCGAAGGCAACCGCGTGGTCGGCGAAGACGGCGACGCGCAAGCGCACCGGCAACCGCAAGGCCAGGCCGGCAAAAAAGAAAGCAACTGATATGGCCAAAATTACCGCCAGCGTTTACACCTCCCATGTGCCCGCCATTGGCGCCGCCATCGATTTGGGCAAGTCCACCGAGCCGTACTGGCAGCCTGTTTTCAAGGGCTACGAGTATTCCAAGCAGTGGATGAAGGACAACAAACCCGATGTCATCATTCTGGTCTTCAACGACCACGCTACCGCCTTCAGCCTGGACATGATCCCCACTTTTGCCATCGGCACGGCGGCGTCCTACCAGCCGGCCGACGAAGGCTGGGGCCCGCGCCCCGTGCCGGTGGTGCAGGGTCACCCCGAACTGGCCGCGCACATTGCGCAGTCGGTCATCCAGCAAGACTTTGACCTGACCATCGTCAACAAGATGGACGTGGACCACGGTCTGACCGTGCCGCTCTCCTTGATGTGCGGTCAACCCGACGCTTGGCCCTGCCCAGTGATTCCATTTGCCGTCAACGTGGTGCAATACCCGGTGCCGAGCGGCCAGCGCTGCTTCAACCTTGGCAAAGCCATTCGCCGCGCGGTAGAGAGCTTTGACCAAAACCTGAACGTGCAAATTTGGGGCACCGGCGGCATGAGCCACCAACTGCAAGGCCCGCGTGCCGGCCTGATCAACAAAGAGTTTGACAACGCCTTTCTCGACCAGCTGATTGCAGACCCCGCTGCCGCTGCCGCCATTCCGCACATTGACTTTGTGCGCGAAGCCGGGTCGGAGGGCATTGAGCTGGTGATGTGGCTGATCGCCCGTGGTGCGATGGACGATGTGGCCGGTGGCAAGGCCCCGAAGCTGCTGCACCGCTTCTACCATGTACCCGCGTCCAATACGGCAGTGGGTCATCTGATTTTGGAGAACCAATAAATGAGCAAAACCATCAAAGTCGCCCTCGCGGGCGCCGGTGCCTTCGGCATCAAACACCTCGACGGTATCCAAAAAATTGACGGTGTCGAGGTCGTCTCGCTGATCAGCCGCGATCTGGAAAAGACCCTGCAAATCGCGGCCCAATACGGCATCGGCCACGTCACCACCCAGCTCGAAGACAGTCTGGCGTTGAAAGAGGTGGATGCTGTCATCTTGTGCACACCAACCCAAATGCACGCCGCGCAAAGCATCGCCTGCCTGAAGGCCGGCAAGCATGTGCAAGTTGAAATTCCCCTGGCCGATACGCTGCAAGGTGCGCAAGACGTGGCAGCGCTCGCCAAGACCAGCGGTCTGGTGGCGATGTGCGGCCACACCCGCCGCTTCAACCCCAGCCATCAGTACGTGCACCAAGAAATCGCGGCCGGCCGCTTCAACATCCAGCAAATGGATGTACAAACCTACTTTTTTCGCCGCAGCAACATGAACGCGCTTGGCCAGGCCCGCTCATGGACCGATCACCTGCTGTGGCACCACGCGGCGCACACCGTGGATTTGTTCGCCTACCAGTGCGGCAGCCCGATCGTCAAGGCCAATGCCATGCAGGGTCCGATTCACCCGGTTCTGGGCATTGCGATGGACATGAGCATTCAACTCAAGGCCGCCAATGGCGCGATCTGCACCTTGAGCCTGTCGTTTAACAATGACGGCCCGCTCGGCACCTTCTTCCGCTACATCGGCGACACCGCCACCTACCTGGCCCGCTACGACGACCTGTTCAACGGCAAGGACGAAAAAATCGACGTCAGCCAGGTCGATGTCTCCATGAACGGCATTGAGCTGCAAGACCGCGAGTTTTTTGCGGCCATCCGCGAAGGCCGTGAGCCCAACAGCAGCGTCGCCAATGTGCTGCCGTGCTACCAGGTGCTGCACGATCTGGCGCAGCAACTCAACGCGGGCTGACGCGACTAAATGCCCTTGTTCAGTGAACACCTTTTGCGCATGAACATCGGCCAGTGTTGCAATTTTTGCGAGTGTTTTAGGCCTCTAGCCCTTATGCGCTTTGCGTAAGCTGCTATCGTTTTTGAATCACGTTTCAGATAAAACGTCGTCCAATGCAAACGACAGTTGCTTTTGACGCTTGATCGCCAGCAGGTAAATCACGTCACTCACCAGTGCATACAGCAGCAGGTAGTCCGTCATCACGTACTCACGGATTTCGGCGGCTTTTATGTCGGTGTTCAAGGTGCTCAGCAGCGCATCGAGCTTTTGCAGCCGCGCCTGGGTCTCAATGGACTTGGTTTGACGCTGCAAAAAGTTGCGGCCCAGACGCGGGTGGCGCTTCAGGTTGGCAATAACCGGCTCGCTAAGTTCATTGACCAATCGGTCAAAGCCGTTGGGAAACTGGCATTCGTCCCAAAAAGCTTCAATGCCTTGCAGATTGGCCGTGAGGTTGTTGGTGTAGCGGATTTGCATCAAGAGCCGGTCTTGGCTGGAAGATTCCGGTTGGCGCGGCGCGTCTTGATTGCGGCCAGATACTCCTCGGCATCACCCGTACGCCCCGCAGCAATGTCGGCCAAGCCTTTCTCCACCTCGTCAATCAGCATCAGGTGGCCCCGGTCACGCTCCAGTTGGTGGTAGTAGTCGAGCCGTTTGGCGTCGATCATGGCGACAGCGGGTTCGCCGTTTCTGGTGATGATTTTTTCAGCCCCCTGGCACACCTCGTCCACCAGGCGGGAAAAATGGGTGCGGGCTTCTGAAAAAGCGACGATGTCGCGGACGGCAATTCCCATGATCAATCTCCTTTGTACAGATAAGTGTGCTAAATATTGTTCATATTAACCGGATTTATGGCAGATATTCAGGGTGAGCGCCCCTAAACTCTCGGGCAAACCCTCTCAAGGAATAAGTATGCAAACAAGAAAACTCGGCCCCTTCCAAGTCTCTGCCATCGGCCTGGGCTGCATGAACCTGAGCCATGCCTACGGCGCGCCGGTGTCGGCAGAGCAGGGCGAGCGCGTGCTGCTGACCGCACTCGACGCCGGAGTGACGCTGTTCGACACCGCCACGCTTTACGGTTTTGGCGCCAATGAAACGCTGGTCGGCAAGGTCTTGAAGCCGCACCGGCAGAAGTTCACTCTGGCCAGCAAATGCGGCATGCAGGGGCTGGACTTGAACGGCGACGGCAAACTGGTGCGCGTCATCGACGGTCGCCCGGATGTCATCCGAAAGTCTTGCGAAGACAGCCTGCGCCGCCTGCAGACCAATGTGATTGACCTGTATTACCTGCACCGCTGGGACAAAAAAGTACCGATTGAAGACAGTGTGGGCGCGTTGAGTGACCTGGTACGTAAAGGCTACATCCAGAGCATTGGCCTGAGCGAAGTGTCGGCCGCGACCCTGCGCAAAGCGCATGCCGTTCACCCGATTGCGGCGCTGCAAACTGAGTATTCGCTGTGGACACGTAACCCCGAAATTGCCGTGCTTGACGCCTGCAAAGAACTCGGCGTGGCCTTTGTGGCCTTCAGCCCGGTGGCGCGTGGCTTCCTGTGTGGTCAGTTGCACGACGTGAGCACGCTGGATGCCAAAGATATCCGTCGCACCATGCCGCGTTTTGCGCCTGGCAACTACGCAGCCAATCTCAAGCTATTGCCTGCTTACAACGCCGTGGCGAAAGACGTTGGATGCAGCCCCTCGCAGTTGGCGCTGGCCTGGTTGCTGCACAAAGCGGCGCACATCATTCCTATCCCCGGCACCACCAGTTTGTCGCACTTGGGCGAAGACCTGGCGGCGGCGGATGTGCGCCTAAGCCCGGCCACGCTGGCCAAGCTGGACGCGTTGATCAATCAAAACACGGTGGTCGGCAGCCGCTACAACGCGCTGGGTAACAGCGAAGTCGATACCGAAGAGTTTTGAGTTTGCTATATAAACAATAGCGCATTGCGCAATCTGACTGAGGGCTGGAGGCCTGTTTGGCTTCAGGTTTTGATTAAGCAACGTCACTCGCACACTTGTTTTTCGAACAAGTGCCACCATCTCGGCCAAGTCAGTTAACTTCCTTTTAAGGGCTAAAACGTTATGTTCAACGGATCAATCAAGCAGCGCTTGGGCAAATGGCTGCTGGTCGGCGCATTGCTGGGCGCTGGCTTCGCCATGGCGCAGTCAGAACCCACCCTGAAACAGGTCTACGCGGAGGCCCAGGCCGGGCGCTTGGAGCAGGCGCAGGTCATGATGCAACAAGTGCTGGTCGCCCATCCGGGCAGTGCCAAGGCCCATTTTGTCCAGGCCGAACTGTTCGCGCGCCAAGGCAAGGTAAGCCATGCGCGTGAATCGCTGGCGATGGCCGAAAAGCTGGCTCCGGCCCTGCCTTTTGCCAAACCTGAAGCGGTGCAAGCGCTGCGTACCCAGCTGGCCGCCAAAAGCAACGCACCCGCCAACAATGCCACTCCCAACCGGGCAAATGCGACGGCCGCACCTGCTGCGTATTCAGCACCTGCGGCCCCGGCTTCGTCTTTTCCTTGGCCATTGGCTTTGGCACTGGGAGGTGGTGCGATTGCGCTTGCTCTCTTTTTGACGCGTAAAAAACCCTTGTCTGCACCCATGGCGCAACAGGCTTATGCAAATCCGTCTGCCATGTCGAGCGGCTTGGGTGGTTCGCAAAACTTTGGCATGGGCAACAACAACATGGGTGGGGGCGCGATGGCGCCCGGTTATGGCCAACAACCCGCCGGCATGGGCCTTGGCGGCAAGGTGATGGGCGGTCTGGCCACTGGTTTGGCGGTGGGCGCCGGCGTGATGGCCGCGCAAGCCATTGGCAAAAGCCTGATGGGCAATGACACACCGCCGGCGCACCAGCCGGACAGCTTGGCCAACAACAACGGCTACGAACCGCTTGCCGGCAACAGTGATTTGGGCGGCCAGAATTTCGGCGTGAACGATTCCGGCTCGTGGGACGACGGTGACGCCATCGCCAGCAGCGGTGACGGCGGCGGCGACTGGGACAGTTAAGCACTCCGGTCATGCGCAATGGCCCGCACTGAGCGGGACTCAGCCGCCTGCCGCGGCGGCCATCACCGCCGGCACCAGCGCCTCCAGTTCAGCGCGCAACCAGCGGTGCGCCGGGTCGAGTTGGTAGCGCATGTGCCAGATCATGTACATCGGCATGGTGGGGCAGGGCAGCGGGACCGGGGCGCTGGCCAGGTCGCGCAGCAGGTGCGACTGCAGCAGACCGGGCGCGGTGGCCAGCAACTGGCTGCCAAGAATAAACAAGGGTAAACCGGCGAAGCCCGGCACCATCACGGAGAACTTGCGCAGCACACCGCGTGTGGCGAGCCATTGGTCGAGGTCCAGCGCCCGGCGTGGCTCGTACACCACGGTAATGTGCTGGGCCGCCAGGTACTCGGCCAATGTGCGCGGCGCCTCGCGTTGGCTGGCGTCATAAAACACACGGTAGTCGTCTTCAAACAAGCGCTTTTGCAGGATGTCGGCGCCATCGGGCGGACGCGGGCTGATGACGAGCTGGCAGTGTTCGTGACGCAGCAGGTCCAGGCTGGGCACGTCCGACGGGATGATGCGCAGCGCCACGCCCGGTGCCTGTGCGCGCAGCCGCGCCATGAGCGGGGGCAACAACACGTCACGCTGGAAATCATTGGCGGCGATGGTGAAGGTGGTCTGCCAGCGCGCCGGGTCGAAGGGGTCGGACTGGGCAAAACGCGCCATTGACGCTAATAATTCACGGGCCTGCACTGCCAAATTTTCAGCCCGCGCCGTGGCGACGACACCACGGCCGGATTTGACAAACAGCGGGTCGCCCGTGATTGAGCGCAGCTTGTCCAGCAGGTGGCTCACGGCGGACTGGGTTACGCCCAGGCGTTGCGCCGCGCCGGTGATGGAGCCGGCTTCCACCACGGCGACCAGCAGTTGCAACAGGCGACCATCAAGGTCTGAATAATCGAATTTGTTCATGGGTTACATCATGATTCATGTGTATATCTTTGGCAATAGCGGCGTAATACTTCGGTCTACCCAGATTCAAAAACAGGAGATCAACCGTGGCTTCGAACCATCCTTTGCCCGCCATTGCGGGCACCACGCTTTTCGATGGCGAGCAGGCCCAAAAAGGCTACGCCCTCAACAAAATGTGCTTTTCGTTCAATTCGGCCGACAACCGCGCCGAGTTTCAACAAGACGAAGAAGCCTACATGCGCAAGTACCGCCTGACCGAGCCTCAAGCCGCCGCCATCCGCGCCCGCAACGTGTTGCAACTGATTGCCGCGGGCGGCAACGCCTATTACCTGGCCAAATTTGCGGGAATTTTTGGCCTGGACATGCAAGACATTGGCGCCCAGCAAACCGGCCTGACCAAAGACGAATTCAAGGCCCGGCTCGTGGCCGCCGGCAAATAAACAGGGGAAACAAAAATGGCAAAACTTATCGGTTGCATCGGTACCTCGCATATTCCGGCCATCGGCGGCGCTATTCACAAGGGTCTGCAGCAGAATCCGTACTGGAAACCGTTTTTTGATGGTTTCCCGCCGATTCGGGCGTGGCTGGGCAAGGTCAAGCCTGACGTGGTGGTGATTTTTTACAACGACCACGGGCTTAACTTTTTCCTCGACAAAATGCCCACCTTCGCCGTCGGCGCCGCACCGCAGTACAACACCGCGGACGAAGGCTGGGGCATTCCCGTCTTGCCGCCGTTCAAGGGCGAGCTGGATTTGTCATGGCAGATCATCAACACGCTGGTGGAGAAAGAATTCGACATCGTCACCTGCCAGGAAATGCTGGTGGACCATGCCTGCACGCTGCCGTTGAAACTGTTCTGGCCTGAAGGCGAATGCCCGGTCACCGTGGTGCCCATTTGCATCAACACCGTGCAGTTTCCGCTGCCCAAAGCCAGCCGCGTGTATGCCATGGGCAAAGCGGTGGGCGAAGCGATTGCGGCGTGGGACAGCGACAAGACCGTGGCTGTGATTGGTTCGGGTGGCCTGTCGCATCAGCTCGATGGCGAACGTGCCGGTCACATCAACAAGGTGTTTGACCTGCAGTTCATGGAAAGCCTGCTGACCAACCCCGAATGGGCCACGCAGTTCAGCATTCATGAGCTGGTCGAAAAAACCGGCACCCAAGGAGTTGAGTTGCTGATGTGGCTGGCCATGCGCGCCGCCCTCACCCCGGGTCAGGGCGCGGGTGTGCGCAAAGTGCACAGCAACTACCACATCCCGATTTCGAACACGGCAACCGGCTTGCTGGCACTGGAAAAGGTGGACTGAAAGTAACTATTCGGGCGCCTGCTGGCCAGGCATTGCGCAAGGTTTTAGATCAGGCCGTTTCAGGGATTTTCCCCTGAAGCGGCCTTTTTCATGGTGCGCCAAAAACTTCCTTTTGCTCACTTCTCATCTAGGGTAAACACTGACGAAAAGAGTCTGAAACACGCTTGAACTGGTTATATTTAATAACCATAATTCAACCCAGAAGGAAAAAATACCATGAGCAACCAAGACCTCCATTTCGAACTCTGCGGCGAGCAGCAAGAAGTTGCCGTCATCCGCCTCACACGCGGTGCCAAGCGCAATGCGCTGAACGACGGCCTCATCCTGGCGCTGCGCGATCTGTTTCAAAACATGCCCGCCAGCGTTCGCGCGGCGGTCATTGATGGCGAGGGCGAGCACTTCTGTGCCGGCCTGGATTTGAGCGAACTGAAAGACCGCGACGCCGGCCAAGGTCTGCACCATTCCCGCATGTGGCACGCCGCGCTGGAGTGCGTGCAGTACGGCCCGGTGCCGGTGATTGCCGTTTTGCACGGGGCCGTGGTCGGCGGCGGGCTGGAGCTGGCCAGTGCCTGCCACATTCGGGTTGCCGATGAATCCACTTTTTATGCGCTGCCCGAAGGCTCGCGCGGCATCTTTGTCGGCGGTGGCGGCTCGGTGCGCATTCCGCGCCTGATCGGCACAGCACGCATGACCGACATGATGCTGACCGGCCGCGTGTTCAACGCCGCTGATGGCGAGCGCATCGGTCTGGCGCAGTACCTCGTGCCGCCAGGCCAGGCGTTTGACAAGGCGTTTGAACTGGCCGTGCGCATTGCGCAAAACGCGCCGTTGACCAACTACGCGCTCACTCATGTATTGCCCCGCATCGCCGAGCAACCTGCCGACCAGGGCTTTATGACCGAAGCCATGATGGCCGCCATTGCCCAGAGCGCACCAGAAGCCAAAGAGCGTGTGCGCGCCTTCCTGGAAGGCCGGGCCGACAAGGTGAAAAGGGCTTGAAGCACGCGGCCCGAGGCTGGGCTGAGAAATTTTGACCAATAAAAATAAAAACTAAAAAACAACCACAACGGACCCGCTGGAGACCCACATGACTGATCCGAAATTTCGTGCACTGACTTTTGGCGTGACCCGCGTTGAACTGCGCGACGGTGCGCCTGGCGTGCATTACCTGCGTGCCGAGCAAGCGCTGCTCGACTACCCCGCGCGCATGACCGACCGCCTGCAGCACTGGGCGCAGGTCGCACCCGATCGCCTCTTCATCGCGCGCCGCGAGAAGCTGGCCAGCGGTGGCACCGGCGACTGGCAAACCGTGACTTACGCCCAAGCCTGGGCCAGCGCACGCAGCATTGCCCAATCACTGATCAACCGGGGCTTGAGCGTGGAGCGGCCTGTGGTCATTCTGTCCGAGAACGATCTGGCGCATGCGCTGCTGGCCCTGGGTTGCCTGATCGCAGGCGTGCCCTTTGTGCCCACGTCGCCCGCTTATTCGCTGATCAGTCAGGACTTCGACAAACTGCGCCACGTCTTGAAGACGGTGACCCCCGGACTGGTTTTTGCCGCCGATGCAAGCCGCTACGGCAAAGCCATCACGGCCGCCGTCGGCACCGATATTGAAGTGGTGTTGACCCGTGGCACGCTGGATGGTCGCAGCACCACCCCGTTGGCCGAGTTGCTGGCAACCCCGGCGACGGCGCAGGTGGAGGCGGCCATCCAAGCCACCGGGCCTGACACGATTGTCAAATTCCTGTTCACCAGCGGCTCGACCAAACTACCCAAGGCGGTCATCAACACCCAGCGCATGTGGTGCGCCAACCAGCAGCAAATGCTGCAATCCATGCCAGTGCTGGCGAGTGAACCGCTGGTGTTGGTGGACTGGTTGCCCTGGAACCATACCTTTGGTGGCAACCACAATTTCGGCATGGTGGTTTACAACGGTGGCACCTTGTACATCGACGACGGCAAGCCGACCCCCGCGCTCATGGCGGAGACCTTGCGCAACTTGCGCGAGATTGCGCCCTCGGTGTATTTCAACGTGCCGACCGGGTTTGAGGCCATCGCCAACGCCATGAAGACGGACGATGTGCTGCGCAAAACCCTGCTGTCGCGCGTCAAGATGTTTTTCTATGCCGGCGCCTCGCTGGCGCAACCGGTGTGGGACAGCCTGTACGAATCGCAAGAAAAAGAAGTGGGCGAGCGCATCGTCATGACCACCGGCCTGGGCATGACCGAGTCGGGCCCGTTTGCCATTTTTGTGACCAACCCGAACGTGAAAGCTGGTGACCTGGGTGTGCCGACACCGGGCATGGACATCAAGCTGGTGGACATGGGTGGCAAGACCGAGGTGCGTTACCGCGGCCCCAACATCACGCCGGGTTACTGGCGCGACCCGAAAGAAACCGCTGCTCACTTTGACGAAGAAGGCTTCTTTTGCTCCGGCGATGCGGTCCGGTGGATCGACGAAACCGATGTCCATCAAGGGCTGCAGTTTGACGGTCGCATTGCCGAGGATTTCAAACTCGCCACCGGCACGTTTGTCAGTGTCGGCCCCTTGCGTGCCAAGATTGTGACCGCCGGGGCGCCCTACATTCAGGACGTGGTGCTCACCGGCATCAACCTGAAAGAAGTTGGCGCCATGGTGTTCCCGACCCAGGCGGTGCGGGCTCTGAGTGGCCTGACCGCCAGCGCAGCGATGGCCGACGTGCTGGCCAGCCCCCCGGTGATCGCCCATTTTCAGCAGGTGATTGACGAACTGGCTCGCAGCGCTACCGGCAGTGCCGGCCGCATTGCCCGTCTGTGCCTGCTGGCCGAACCGCCGACGCTCGACCGGGGCGAGGTCACGGACAAAGGCTCCATCAACCAGCGCGCCGTGCTCACGCACCGCGCCGAGACGGTGGAAGCGTTGCATGCCGATGCACTGCACACCATCCTGAAACCACAATAACTTTAAAGGAATCGATTCATGGCTGCCAAAGGATTTTTCTCCCACTTTGATGACGTCTGGATGTTGGACGGCGTGCGCACCCCGATGGTCGATTACTGTGGAGCCCTCGGCCACATTTCGCCCACCGACATGGGCATCAAGGTCGCCCGCGCGGTGCTGGAACGCAGCGGCGTTCCGGGCGCCGACATCGGCTCGGTCATTGCGGGCAACATGGCGCCCGGTGACTTTGAGCAGTTCATGCTGCCGCGCCACATTGGTCTGTATGCCGGCGTGCCAATCGAAGTGCCGTCGCTGATGGCGCAGCGCATTTGCGGTACCGGTTTTGAGCTGTTTCGCCAGGCCGGCGAGCAAATTCAAAGCGGCGCCTGCGAGGCGGCGCTGGTGGTCGGTACCGAGAGCATGACGCGCAACCCGATTGCCGCTTTTGACCACCGCACCGGCTTCAAACTGGGCGCCCCGGTCGGGTTCAAGGACTACATGTGGGAAGCGCTGAACGACTCGGCGGCGGGTATCAACATGATCCAGACGGCCGAAAATCTGGCCAAAAAATACAGCATCAGCCGCGAAGAAGTGGACGAATTTGCGTCGCAATCGTTTGCCAAAGCGGTGGCGGCGCAACAGGCCGGCTTTCATGCGGGCGAGATCGTGCCGGTGATCACAGAGAAGTTTGAGCTGGCCGGCTACAAGCCGCGCGGCATCAAGCTGCAAGGCAAGACGCTGGAAGTGGCACAAGACACCCACGCCCGAATCTCACCTGTGGAGGTGCTGGCCAAGTTGCGGGCCGTGTACGAAGGCGGCGTCCAGACCGGTGGCAACAGCGCGGCGCTGGTCGATGCGGCGGCGGCGGCCGTGGTGGCCTCGGGCAGTTATGCCAAAGCGCATGGCAAAACATCGCTGGCGCGCGTGGTCGCGGCGGCCGTTGTGGGCGTGCCGCCCGAAATCATGGGCATCGGCCCGGCACCGGCGATTCGTCTGCTGCTGGAACGCAGCGGCCTGACGCTGGACCAGATTGGCCGCTTTGAGATCAACGAAGCCCAGGGCGCCCAGACCTTGGCGGTGGGCCGTGAGTTGGGACTGGATTTGAGCAAGCTCAACGTCAACGGTGGTGCCATCGCGCTCGGTCACCCGCTCGCCACCACCGGCGTGCGCCTGACCATCACCCTGGCACGCGAACTGAAACGCGCCGGTCTGCGCTGGGGCATTGCCTCGGCTTGTATTGGCGGTGGCCAGGGCATTGCGCTGCTGCTGGAAAATCCGGACGCGGCCTGATGTTTGCCATTATTTATAAGAAATTGATCTGTAGCCCCCGTCTTACCTGCGTAACCAGCTATTAAATAAATAGCAATTCATATTCTGAAAGCCTGACATGAAGATTCAAGGACAAGCCGCACTCGTGACCGGCGGCGGCTCCGGACTCGGTGAAGCCACCGCGCGCGAACTGGCCCGTCTGGGCGCCTTCGTTGCCGTGCTCGACATCAACCAGGCCAATGCCGAGAAGGTGGCCGCCGATCTGAACGCGGCGCACGGCGAGGGCAGCGCCGTCGCCTGCCCATGCGACATTACCAACACCGAGAGCCTGCAAGCCGCGATAGCCCAAGCGGCCGCCGCCCACGGCCCGGCGCGTATTTTGATGAGCATCGCCGGTATCGGCACCGCCAAACGCGTCATCAGCCGCGACGGTTTGCCGGCGCCGCTGGAAGACTTTGTGCGCGTCGTCAACGTCAACCTGATTGGCACCTACAACGTGGCCCGCCTGTTTGCCGCCGAGTGCGCCAAGCTGGCAGCGCTGGAAGATGGTGAACGCGGCGTGATGGTGTTCACCGCCTCGGTCGCCGCCTTCGATGGCCAGGTCGGTCAACAAGCCTACAGCGCCTCCAAGAGCGGTGTGGTGGGCATGACCTTGCCGATGGCGCGCGATCTGGCGCAGCACGGCATTCGCGTCTGCACCATTGCCCCGGGGCTGTTTGCCACGCCGCTGATGGCCACTTTGCCTGAGGCGGTGCAGCAATCGCTGGCGGCCAGCATCCCGTTCCCGTCGCGCCTGGGCAAGCCGGAAGAGTTCGCGCAACTGGCCAGCCACATTGTCACCAACATGCACCTGAACGGCGAAGTGATTCGCCTCGACGGTGCGTTGCGCCTGACACCACGTTGAAAGACCCACGGTGAATAAAACCATAATTTACGAAGTGAATGTGATGTTCGGCGACTGCGATCCCGCCGGCATCGTGTTCTTCCCGAATTTTTCCAAGTGGATGGACGCTTCGTCGCTGAACTTTTTCGTCAAGTGCGGCGTGTTGCCCTGGCGCGAGCTGGTCAAGACCACCGGCATCATCGGCACGCCGTTGCTGGAGATCAATACCAAGTTCATGCGCCCCGCCACCTACGGCGAAACGCTGCAGATTCACACCAGCGTGATCGAGTGGCGCGACAAGGTGTTCATGCACAAGCATGTGGTCATGCGCGGTGATGAGGTGCTGTGCGAAGGCACCGAGACGCGCGCTTTTTGCATGCGTCACCCCGACAACCCGGACCGCATCAAGGCCATCCCGGTGCCGGAAGATATTAAAACCAAGTGCAGCTGAAGCTGCCGCTTTCGATGTCAGTCGTTTTCTTTTCCCCACTAAAACTCCAGGAGACAAACCCATGAAAACCATCAAAACGCTCATCGCCACCGCCGTTGCGGTCTTGGCGGCCGGTGCGGCGCAAGCGGACATCACCATTGGCGTCAGCCTGCCGCTGACCGGCCCGGCCTCCGGTCTGGGCATCCCGGCCAACAACCAGATCAAGCTCTGGCCCAGCACCATCGCCGGTGAAAAGATGCGGGTGATCGTGCTGGACGACGCGACCGATCCGACCAACGGTGTCAAGAATGCCAAGCGTTTTGTGACCGATGAAAAAGTGGACATCATCATGGGCTCGGTCGCCACACCGGTGGCGATTCCGATGGCCGGGGTCGCCGCTGAAGCCGAGACCGTGCAACTGTCGTTCTCGCCAGCGGTGCTGCCACCGGGCAAGGACGGCTGGACTTTCCGCATGCCCCAATCCAACGCGGTGATGGCCCACGCCATGATCGGCCTGATGAAGAAGCAGGGCGTCAAAACGGTTGGCTTTCTGGGCTATACCGATGCTTACGGCGAGAGCTGGCTGAAAGACTTCACTGCTGAGGCCGAGAAAAATGGCATCAAGGTGGTGGCGGCTGAACGCTTTGCCCGCTCCGACACCAGCGTGACCGCACAGGCGCTGAAATTGGTCGCCGCCAACCCGGATGCGATGTTGATCGTTGCCTCCGGCAGCGGCGCCGCCATGCCGCACATGGCGGTGGTGGAACGCGGCTACAAGGGCAAGATTTACCAGACGCACGCCGCGGCTTCGCGTGACTTGATGCGCGTCGGCGGCAAGGCGGTGGAAGGTGCTTACGTGGTGTCCGGTCCGGCCGTGATTGCCGAGCAACTGCCTGACAGTCACCCCTCCAAAAAGGTCGCGATCTCGTTCGTGCAACAGTACGAAAAAGCCTACGGCTTGGGTTCGCGCAACCAGTTTGCCGGCCATGCCTACGATGCGATGCTGGTGATGGAAAAGATCGTCCCCATGGCGCTCAAAAAAGCCAAGCCCGGCACCAAGGAATTCCGCGCTGCCTTGCGTGACGCGATGGAAACCATGGGCCGCACGGTGGTGTCGCATGGCGTGTTGAACTGGACCAAGGACGACCATTGGGGCTACACCCCTGAGACGGGCGTGATGCTCAAGGTCGTCAACGGTGACTGGAAAGTCGAATAACGCTTCCCGCTGAGCATGTGGCGTCGCCCCGGTGGCGGCGCCCGTGACGGGCTTTTAATTTCAACGGACTCCCCCATGGATATTTCAATCGTCGGCATTCTGATGCTGGACGGCATGACGAACGGTGCCATTTACGCCTTGCTCGGCTTGGCCACGGTGCTGGTGTTCGCCGTGACGCGGGTGATCTTTATTCCCCAGGGGGAGTTTGTCGCCTATGGCGCGCTCACGCTGGCCATTTTTCAGACCGGCCAGATTCCGGGCACGGTCTGGTTGCTGCTGCTGATGGCGGTGTTGGCGTCCGTGCTGGACGTGCGCCAGACCTGGTTGCACACCCACAACGCACCCAAAGCGCTGAAAGCTGGCATGCTGACGCTGCTGGTGCCCGCCGTGATGTCGGCGCTCTCGATCTGGGCGGCGCCGCGCCAGTTTCCGCTGCTGGTGCAGGCCTTGTTGACGGTGGGGGTTGTCACCTCGTTTGGCCCGCTGGTGTACCGGTTGGCGTATCAGTCGCTGGCGGATGCGAGTTCACTGGTGCTGCTGATTGTGTCGGTCGGCGTGCATTTCGCCATGACCGGTCTGGGGCTGCTGTTTTTCGGTGCCGAAGGCTTTCGCAATCCATCGTTCTGGGATGAGCGCTTCAGCCTCGGGGCTCTCACTCTGACCGGCCAGACCCTCATCATCGGGGGCGTGTCATTGGCCCTGATTGGTTTGCTGTGGCAGTTTTTTGAACACACGCTGTATGGCAAGGCGCTGCGCGCTACCGCAGTGAACCGGCTCGGTGCGCGCTTGATGGGCATCTCCAGCCACACGGCCGGTCAATCCACCTTTGCCATGGCCGCACTGATTGGCGCGCTGTCGGGTTTGCTGATTGGTCCTACCACCACGGTGTTTTATGACTCCGGCTTTTTGATCGGTCTGAAAGGCTTCGTGGCCGCGGTGATCGGCGGACTCGCGAGCTACCCGGCCGCTGCCATCGGCGCCCTGTTTGTCGGCCTGGTGGAGTCCTTTGGCTCGTTCTGGGCCAGTTCTTTCAAGGAAGTCATCGTCTTCACCCTGATTCTGCCCATCCTTCTCTGGCGCTCCATGTCCGGTGGCCATTCGGAGGAACACTGATATGAAATTCACGCAAAATACCCAGCGCCTGGCGCTGCTGGCTGGCGTCGTCGTGCTGGCCTTACTGCCACTGCCCGACTTCTGGATCACGCAGCTCAACTACATCGCGCTGTACAGCCTGGTGATTCTCGGTCTGGTGCTGTTGACCGGCATTGGCGGTCTGACTTCTTTCGGCCAGGCTGCGTTTGTCGGCATCGGGGCTTACACCAGCGCCTACCTGACGGTGAACATGGGCCTGTCGCCCTGGGTCACGGTCTTTGCCGGGCTCGCCATCACGGCGCTGAGCGCCTTGGTGGTGGGCTGGATCACGCTGCGCATGTCGGGCCACTACCTGCCGCTGGCGACCATCGCCTGGGGCTTGTCGCTGTACTACCTGATGGGCAACCTGGACGCGCTCGGCAAGTACGACGGCATTCTGGACGTGCCGACCCTCAAATTGCTGGACTGGGACATCGGCCAGGGCCGCCCCTTCTTTGTTTTTGCCTGGGGCTTGGTGTTGCTGGGGGCCTTCGCACTGATCAACCTGCTGGACTCCCGCACCGGGCGCGCCATTCGTGCGCTGCGCACCGGCTCGCAAATGGCCGAGGCCATGGGGGTGGACACCTTGCGCTACAAGATTGGCATCTTTCTGATTGCGGCCTTGTTTGCCAGTGTGTCGGGCTGGTTGTTTGCGCACTTTCAGCACACGGTCAATCCTTCGCCTTTTGGGCTGAAGATGGGTATTGAGTATTTGTTCATGACCGTGCTGGGCGGCGCTGGCTATGTGTGGGGCGCCATCAGCGGCGCACTGATCACCAAGCTGCTGGAAGACCAGTTGCAGGTGCTGTTGCCTCAATTGATCGGCACCAGCGGCAGCTATGAAACGATCGTGTTTGGCATCGTGCTGGTGCTGGTGCTCAAGTACATGCCGGACGGCATGTGGTCGCTGGTGGGGCGCTATTTGCCCAAACCCCAGCGCGTGAACGACTGGCAAGATGCCGCCCCGCTGGTGGAGCGCGCCAAGCCCGCCACCGGCGACACGGTGTTGGAAGTGCTGGCCATCCGCAAACAGTTCGGCGGTCTGGTGGCGGTGAACGACATTGGTTTTTCGATCCAGGCCGGGCAGATCGTCGGACTGATCGGACCCAACGGCGCAGGCAAGTCCACCACCTTCAACCTGATCACCGGCGTGCTGGGGCTGACCTCAGGCCAGGTGAAGTTTCGGGGTGAGCTCATCAGCGGCCAACCTTCGCGCGAGATTGCGCGGCGCGGCATGTCACGCACCTTTCAGCACGTCAAGATGATCCCTGAAATGACGGTATTAGAGAACGTGGCGCTGGGCGCCCAGTTGCGCGGGCACAAGGGGGCACTCTCAAGCATGTTGCGGCTGGACCGGGCCGAGGAGCAAAGCCTGCTGCGCGAAGCGGCCCAGCAGTTGGAGCGCATTGGCATGGGTGGCTCGCTGCACGAGTTGGCGGGCAACCTGGCCATGGGGCCGCAGCGTTTGCTTGAAATCGCCCGCGCCCTGTGCAGCGACCCGGCCTTGCTGTTGCTGGACGAACCCGCTGCCGGTTTGCGCCACCAGGAAAAACTGGCGCTCGCCGCCGTGTTGCGCCAGTTGCGCGACGAAGGCGTGAGCATCCTGCTGGTCGAACACGACATGGACCTGGTGATGGACGTTTGCGATCACTTGGTGGTGATGGAATTTGGCACGCTGCTGACGCAGGGCACGCCGGAAGAAATCCAGCAAAGCCCCGCCGTGCGCGCCGCCTACCTCGGCACCGAACATTGAGGACCATTGAGATGACAACGCCTATTCTTCGAGTCCAGAACCTGCGTGCCGGTTACGGCCGCGCCGAAGTGCTGCACGGGATTGACCTCTCGGCCTCGGCCGGCAGCGTGATTACCGTGATCGGCCCCAACGGGGCGGGTAAATCCACTTTTCTCAACGCCTTGATGGGGGTGCTGCCCGCGCAGGGCGAGATCGAATTTCAGGGCCAATCGATCAGCGCGCTGTCGCTGGAAGAGCGGGTGATGCTGGGCATCGCCCTGGTCCCGGAAAAGCGCGAACTGTTTGGCACCATGCCGGTAGAAGACAACCTGGTGCTGGGCGCCTTTCGCCAGGTACGGCTGCGGAACAAAAAGTGGCGCGAGCAAATGGACGTGGTGTACGAGATTTTCCCCCGCCTGAAAGAACGGCGCACCCAGCTCGCAGGCACGCTGTCAGGCGGCGAACGGCAAATGCTGGCAGTGGGCCGGGCCTTGATGTCTCGCCCCACGTTACTGATGCTCGACGAACCCAGCCTCGGGCTGGCGCCGCTGGTGGTGAAGGAGATTTTCCGCACGATTGACGCCTTGCGCAAAACCGGCGTTACCACCTTGCTGGTGGAGCAAAACGCCCGCGCTGCGCTGGAAACCGCTGATTACGGCTATGTGCTGGAAATGGGCGAGATTGCCCTGCAGGGACCCGCCGCCGATCTGGCCAATGACCCGCGCGTGATCGACACCTACCTGGGCGCCGCCCGCAAGCCGAAAGCCTGACAGCGCGCCCGGCGCCACGGGCTTGTCCACAAATTTTTACATCATTTAGCCCTCTAGACCCCGTTAATAGGGCGTAAGTAGCTATCAAAATAATAGTCATCATGAACGCTTACCAACCTTGTACCGACGACATGGCCTTCATCCTCTCGCAGGTGTTGCAGGCCCCCGCGCAACTGCAGGCCTTGCCCGCTTTTGCCGAGGTGGACGCCGACCTGATGCGCCAGGTGCTGGATGAAGCCGGCAAGTTTGCCGGCGAAGTGGTGGCCCCGCTCAACCGCGAGGGGGATGAAATCGGCGTCAGCTTTGCCAATGTCAACGGCCGCGGCACGGTCACCATGCCGCCGGGTTTCAAGGAGGCCTACCAAGCCTTCTGGCAGAGTGGCTGGCCCGCGCTGGCGTGCGCCACCGAGGATGGTGGCCAAGGTCTGCCTGCCGTGCTCGAAGCCACGCTGTATGAAATGCTCAGCGCCTCCAACCACGGCTGGACCATGGCGCCCGGCCTGCTGCACGGCGCCTATGAATGCATCAAGCACCACGCCAGCGACGTGTTGAAGGGCCGATATCTGGCAAAAGTCGCCAGCGGCGAATGGCTGGCCACCATGTGCCTGACCGAGCCCCATGCCGGTAGCGATCTGGGCCTGGTTCGCACCAAGGCTGTGGCGCAGGCCGATGGCAGCTACCAGCTCAGCGGCACCAAAATTTTCATCTCCGGCGGCGAGCACGACCTGAGCAGCAACATCGTGCATCTGGTGTTGGCTCGCCTGCCTGAGGCGCCCCCTGGCCCCAAAGGCTTGTCGCTGTTTCTGGCGCCGAAAGTGATGCCCGACGGCACGCTCAATGCCGTTTTCTGCGAGCGGGTTGAAGAAAAAATGGGTCTGCACGGCAGCCCGACCTGCGTCATGCGCTTTGACGAGGCCACCGGCTGGCTCGTGGGTGAGCCCGGGCGTGGTCTGAACGCGATGTTCGTCATGATGAACGCCGCCCGGCTGCATGTGGCGCTGCAAGGCATTGGCCTGCTCGACGCTGCCTGGCAAAAAGCCGAGGCCTATTCCCAAGAACGCCGCCAGATGCGCGCGCCGGTGCGCGGCAAGTCGCCCGCCGAGGCCGATCTGATCTGCGAGCACCCGGCGATACGCCGAATTTTGAGCACGCAACGGGCCTGGATTGACGGCGGCCGCGTGCTGGCCTACCGCACCGCGGTGGAACTCGACATCGCCAAACATCACCCGGAGGCGCAGCGCCAGCAAACGGCGCAACAGTGGTGCAGCCTGGTCACGCCAGTGCTCAAGTCGGCCTGGACGGCGCAGGCTTTTTACGGCAGCAGCGAATGCCTGCAGGTGTTTGGCGGCCACGGCTACGTGCGCGAATGGGGCATTGAGCAAATCGTGCGCGACTCGCGGGTAAGCATGATTTACGAGGGCACCAACGAAATCCAGGCGATTGACCTGCTGGTGCGCAAAGTTTTGCCCGATGGCGGTCTTGGCTTGGCGACCCTGTTGCAAACGCTGTGCGAGGGCCTGGACCCCCAAGTCGCGGAGCACGCCCAATTGATGCGCCAGGTGGCGGAGCTGGGCCAGCTCACACAAGCCTTGGTCGCCGCCGCCAAGCAGAACCCGGAACTGGCCTATTGGGTGGCCGATGATTACCTGCGCGCCGTGGCCCTGACGCTCATGGCCTGGGCCTGGCTGCAAATCAACTGCGCCATCCGTGCCGACACGTCCAACCCCGATCCGGCACGCTGGACGGAACCCGCCAGCGCCGTGCGCCACTGGGTGCTGCCTGAATTCGGAATGCGCCTGAACATCATCACCGCGTGGATTGAGGATTGCGCGTAACCGAGTTGGTATGCTCCCAAGTTTTCTCTGCTGAATGCCATGGACGCCAAACCCCAGACCCCCTTCGTCGAAAAGGTCAATACCCGCTACCTTGAGACCCTGCTGGGCTACAACTCACGCCGGGCGGCGCTGGCCATCATTGAGGTGTTTCTGGAGCGCATGGCCATCTACGATTTGCGCGTGGTGGACTTCTCGGTGCTTTCCCTTGTCATTCACAACCCGGGCATCACCTCGCGCCAGTTGTGCGCCACCCTGGGCATTCAGGCGCCCAACCTGGTCAGCATGGTGAGTGCGCTGGAGAAAAGAGATCTGATTGCCCGGCAGCCTCATCCGCTGGATGGCCGGGCCATGGGACTGCACCCCACGCCTGCCGGGCTCAAAATGATGCAGGCCGCCGAAAAAACAGCGTCGCAACTTGAGCTGGACACCACCGCCCGCTTAACTGACGCAGAGCGGAAAACCTTGCAGCAATTGCTCAAGAAAATTTACAAATAAACCGAACTGATGCTGGCCTCGCAAGCTGTTTTTACAAACGATTTCATCGAAAATAGCCTCTAGCCCCCGTGCCGTAAGCGCAAGTAGCTCCTGTTTTTATAGCGCCTGCAGACGCTGCAGCGCTGCATTCAGCGTTTCGTCCTTCTTGGCAAAGCAGAAGCGCACCACGCGCTGGTCAAAACCGTTGCCGTAAAAGGCCGACAGCGGAATGGCGGCCACGCCAATTTCCGAGGTGAGCCATTTGCAGAATTCGGTCTCGCCCAGATCGCTCACCGCTGAAATGTCGACGCACTGAAAGTAGGTGCCTTCACTCGGCAGCAGCTTGAATTTGGTGCGCTTGAGCCCGTCCCGAAACAGATCACGTTTGCGCTGGTAAAAGGCCGGCAGTTCCAGATACGGTTTCGGGTCGGCCATGTAGGCCGCCAGACCGTATTGCACCGGGGTATTGACCGTGAACACGTTGAACTGGTGCACCTTGCGAAACTCAGTGGTCAGCGAGGCCGGGGCGGCGACATAGCCCACTTTCCAGCCGGTCACATGGTAGGTTTTACCGAAACTGGAGACGATGAAGGCGCGCGCCGCCAGGCCGGCAAAACGCGCCGCGCTTTGGTGTTCTTGCCCATCAAACACCATGTGTTCATAGACTTCGTCGCTGATCAGCAGCACGTTGGTCGGCGCCAGAATCTCCTGCAGGCGCAACATGTCCTGCGCCGTCCACACCGTGCCACTCGGGTTGTGCGGTGAATTGATGATGATGGCGCGGGTCTTGGCGGTGATGGCCGCCGCGATCTTGTCGAAGTCGGGGCGGAAAGTGCCCGGTGTCAACGGCACCCGCACCGGCACGCCACCGGCGAGCTCGATGTTGGGCACGTAGCTGTCGTAACACGGCTCCAGCACGATCACCTCGTCGCCCGCATGCACGACGGCCAGAACGATGGTGATGATGGCCTGGGTCGCCCCCGCCGTGATGGTGATTTCGCTGGCCGCGCTGTATTCACGGCCATGCAGCGCTATTATTTTTGCAGCAATGGCGTCGCGCAGCACCGGCACGCCGGGCATCGGCGGGTATTGGTTCAGGCCTTGCCTCATGGCGTCGGTCACGGCATCGACCAGCTTCGGGTCGCAGTTGAAGTCAGGAAAGCCCTGGCCCAAATTAACGGCATTTTTCTCCGCCGCCAGCGTGGACATGACGGTGAAGATGGTGGTGCCGACATGCGGCAGCTTGGTTTGAAGCGTCGGGGTAGGTGCAGTAGTCATGGCATTGAATCAGTGAAAGAGCGCGCTGGTTTTACAACTCGTAGTCGTCGACATGGCCGGTCATGGCTTGGGCC
Source organism: Rhodoferax sp. (assembly GCF_012927445.1). GTDB lineage: Bacteria > Pseudomonadota > Gammaproteobacteria > Burkholderiales > Burkholderiaceae_C > Rhodoferax. Next base: position 167,326 of record NZ_JABBPD010000003.1, on the reverse strand, counting down.
ACCAGATTGCGGTTCAAACGGTCGCTCAACAATTCGGCAAATTTGTAGACAAAATTACGCAGGTAGGCGCCGCGTTTGAAGGCGACCCGGGTCACGTTCTGGCCAAACAAAAGCCCGGCGGGACGCACCACCAGGTCGCTCTTGGCCCCTTCCGCGATCACGTCGCGGACCGACATTTCAGCGGCAATGCCAATGCCCAGGCCCAGGCGGACGTAGGTCTTGATCACGTCCGAGTCAATCGCTTCGAGCGCAATGCGGGGTTCCAGCTTGCGGGTGGCAAACGCGTGGTCAATTTTGGTGCGACCGGTGTAGGACGGGTGGTAGGTGATCAGGGGTTCAAGGGCGATGTCTTCCAGTGTCAGGTGTTCTTTCAGGCACAAGGGATGGCCCACGGGCAGTACCAGCACATGCTCCCATTCGTAGCACGGCAAGGTCACCAGTTCCGAATAACCCGCCAGCGATTCGGTGGCAATGCCAATCTCGGCCACTTCATCGATCAACATTTTGGCCACCTGGTCAGGTGAGCCCTGGTGCAGGCTGACGTTGACCTTGGGGTAGGCTTGGCGCAGCTTGGCGACTGGTTCCGGCAGCACATAGCGGGCCTGCGTGTGGGTCGTGGCAATGGACAAAGTGCCGCTGTCTTCCGCACTGTATTGCTCGCCAATGCGCTTGAGGTTGCCGACCTCGCGCATGATCAACTCGATACTTTTGAGCACATGCTGGCCTGGCTCGGTGACGCGTTTGAGGCGCTTGCCGTGGCGCGCAAAAATTTCGATGCCCAGCTCTTCTTCCAGCTCGATGATGGCTTTGGAGACCCCGGGTTGGGAGGTATGCAGGGACTTGGCCGCTTCCGTCAGGTTGAGATTGCGCCGGACGGCTTCCTGAACAAAGCGGAATTGATGTAGGTTCATATTAAATTTCAACTAACAATGAAATTTATTATGCCTCAGCTACATATGCAAGTAACTGAGTAATCTTCAGGACAGGGCAATGCGGGCCATCAACTCAATCATCTGCGCCTCTTCGCCGATGGCGGGCCTTAGCTTGAACGCAATCTGCGGATGGCGGGTCTGGAGCGCCGCCATCAGCAGGGGCAAATCTTCCCTTGCATGCTTGCCGACACCCAAAAAGAGCGGCACCACAGTGATCGAGGTAACGCCCAGCGTGACCAATTCGGCGGCGCAGTCAGGCAGAGCAGGCTCCATGATTTCCAGATAAGCGCAGCGGACATGAACTGATGGCGCTATCTGCCGAATTTGACTGGCCACCGCCTCAATGGGTTGGCGCCACAAAGGGTCGCGTGAGCCATGGGCAAACAGAATCGTTCCGCGCACCATATTAGATTGCATCAAAAAGTCATTATCTTTAGTCATTGCACTAACGTCTCAGCACCAGCCAGCCAAACGCGGTGAGGGACAGCAGTGAATAAATCATGCCCGGCAGCGCGGCAGTCAGCCAGGGCTGCCAGTTCTGCAGGTTGCCGATATAGCCAAATACGTTATTCAGCAAGAAGAAGCTGATGCCGGCCATCACGCCGCCAAAGACATAGGTGGCAATACCGCCCGAGCGAAAGTGAAGGTAGGCAAAGGGCAGGGCCAGCACCACCATCACCAGACAACTCAGGGGATAAAAAACCTTCTTCCAGAATTCAATCTCGTAACGCTGCGCACTCTGGGCATTGGCATCCAGATGCCGGATGTACTCAAACAAGTCAACGGTACTCATGCGTTCGGGCTTGAGCAGCGCGGCCGACACCATCTCCGCGCTGATTTGGTTGGGCCAGCGAAAAGTATCCAGTTGGGTGCGTTCTATGCGAGCGGTATCGGTGCCGCGGACGGGGAACTCGGTCCGGCTCACCTGCTGGAGGGCCCACGATTCATCAGCGCTGTAGCTTGCGGTCTCGGCCTGCACCAGGGAGATCAGGAACCCTTTGCTGTCAAATTCGAAGACACGGACGCCCCGCATGCTGCCGTCCGAATCCAATGCGCTGACGTTGACCGCATACTGCGAATAACGCTGTTTTTCTTTCAGCCACGCGCCGGTCTGCCCGACCGTGATGAGCCCTTGGTAACGGGCCTTGATGAGTTGCGCGGTGCGGTCCGCGACGGGAGAGATGTAGTCCCCGATCGCAAACGTCAACACCACAAACCCCAAACCCAGCACCAGAAGTGTTTTCAAAGCCCGCCACGGTCCCAGTCCGCTGGTTCGCAAAATGGTGAACTCCGAGCTTTGCGCAAAACCCGCCATCACGAAAATGGTGCCGATCAAAACGGCGATGGGCAGTAACTCATAAAGGTGGCTCGGAATCATCAGCGTCACATAGGTCAAGGCATGCACCAGCCGATATTCGGCGGTGGCATGGCGCCCAAGAGACTGGATTTCTTCGACAAAGTCAAAAAAGAAAAATAGGGAAATAAACCCAAGCGTGACAAACGCCACCGCTTTGAGCACTTCACCGTAGATCAGGCGTCGAATGGTTTTCAAGTCGATGACTTCCGCAAAAGGGAGGTGGGTGAAGTACGAAGGCCCAAAAAGGTGTTCCAGTTCCAGTTGTTATGGCCCTTGGCCAGCCAGAGGAGTCCAAACACCAGCGCGCTACCGTGCAACGCCAGTAGAAAACCGACAAAGGAGAACTTGCCCGACGCAATCCAGCTTTGACCCAGGTTCAACAGGTTGTAATACAGGACAAAAGCAAACATGGAAAAAACAAGGTTGGCACTTCGGCCCACGCGGGGGTTAACGCTTGAGACGGCGATGCCAATGATCACAAAATTGATGGCCGCCAGGATCAAGCCAATGCGCCATGACAACTCAGCCAGGTTGGGCAGCGTCAGGTTTTTTAACAACACCAGGGTGGGGCGGGTGTTGATTGCAACGTAGTCAGGGTCACCGAGAATATCAACGCCGACCTTGATGCCGTATTCTTCAAATTCGCTGATTTTCAGATCGGACTTGCCAATCGTACTTTCCAGCCGCTGCCCATTGCTGAGCATCAAAAACCGATCTTTCCCCACCAATTCGACGCGACCGCTGCGGGCCGATGTCACGGTTTCTTTCCCGTTTTCAGTCGTGGCAATGAAGACATTCGAGCCCGACTGCTTGCCGGTGGCATCTTTTTCAACAAAAAACACCCGTTTCCCGGCGGCCGACTCCTGGAATTGTCCGGGTTGAATCCGCTCAAGATCACCGCGTTTTTCGTATTGGTCCTTCATGGTTTCAATTTTTTGATTGGACCAGGGCAAGACCAGCAAGGCCAGCGCCATCACCACCAGCAAGACAGGCCAGGCAAACCAGAACAAGGGGCCGAGCAAAGCCGACAACCCCCGGCCACTGGTGAACCAGATCACCATTTCGCTGTCACGGTACATGCGTGACAAGGCCGCGATGATGGAGATGAAGAGGCTCATGGTCAGGATGGTCGGCATGTAGGCGAGCACGGTGTAACCCATGACCAACATGACGTCAGACGGATTGAAGCTGCCACGCGAAGCCTGCCCGAGCGTGCGGATCAGCGTCATGGTCATGACAACCGTCGCCAGCACGATCAAGGTAGCGCCAAAACTGCGCGCCAGCTCCTTGCGAATGGAGGAATGGAATAACATAGACTGAGAATTTTCGGGACAGACCCCCAACTATGTGATAGCTGAGCAAGCGCTGTCCTTAACTAATTAGAAAAGCTGAATTATGAACTTTGAACTCAAGACATTTGACATTGCCGGTGCAGCAAATGAAAAGTGCGATGCCCTGATTGTGCTGCTAAGCCAGTCCTTCAAACCTGGAAAAGACGTTTTATCAACGCTGGTGGCTCAAGCGCTCAAGGCGGGTGATCTGGAGACCAAACCGGGTAAATCGCTGGTGGTCTACCGTCCCGCAGGAATGGCCTGTTCACGGGCGGTGCTGGCCAGCGTCGGTGATGGGTCGGCGAAAGAGGTGCGGCAAGCCGTCTCAGCGGCTGTTGCGGCGGTGAAAGCGGTCAATGTCAAAAAGTTGGCCATCTGTTTTGCCACCTTGCCGCAGGAGAATGCCGTTCGCGCTGCCGTGATGGCGGTTGCTGAAGCCAGTTATGTATTTACGACAACCAAATCAAAACCTGAGGGCAGGGCGATTCAGCGTGTTGTGCTGGGTTTACAGAACTCACCCAAGGTCAAGGCCGTTTTCGACCGGTCTGTCGCCGCCGTAACGGGCAGTGAATTTGCCAAAGAATGGGCCAACCGTCCGGCAAACTATGCGACGCCCACACTACTGGCCGGCGCCGCACGGGCATTGGCAAAGTTGCCGAATATCAAATGTGAAGTGCTTGGCCCCAAAGAAGTGGCGAAATTGGCCATGGGTTCTTTCATGGCCGTCGCCCAGGGTTCGGAAGAACCCTTGCGCTTTATCGTATTGCGCTATGACGGTGCCGTGAAGTCCGAAGCGCCCACGGTGCTGGTGGGCAAGGGCATCACCTTTGACAGTGGCGGTATTTCCATCAAACCCGCCGCCGAGATGGACGAGATGAAGTTTGACATGTCTGGCGCCGCCAGCGTGTTGGGCGTGTTTCGGGCCTTGGCAGAGTTGAAGCCCGCCATTAACGTGGTCGGCTTGATTCCCTCCTGTGAGAATCTGATCAATGGTCGGGCCGTCAAGCCGGGCGACGTCGTCACCAGCATGAGTGGCCAAACCATTGAAATTCTCAATACCGATGCCGAAGGGCGCTTGGTGCTGTGCGACGCTTTGACCTATGCCGAGCGCTTCAAACCACGTGCCGTGGTAGACATTGCCACGCTGACGGGTGCCTGCGTGGTGGCTTTGGGGGCGGTACGCAGCGGCCTATTCTCTGCCAACGATGAATTGGCAGCGGCACTGTTGTCAGCGGGTGACGCCTCGCTTGACCTGTGCTGGCGCATGCCGCTAGATGACGATTACGAAGAAGGCCTGAAAAGCAATTTTGCGGATGTGGCCAATGTGGGCGGACGCGCCGGGGGTGCGATCACCGCAGCAAAATTTCTGCAGCGTTTTACGGGAGCATTCCCGTGGGCCCATCTGGACATTGCCGGCACCGCCTGGAAAAGCGGCGCCGCCAAAGGCGCTACCGGTCGCCCGGTCGCCCTGTTACTGGAATACCTGCTGACTTCTGCCAAACACAAATGACCGAGGTTGCATTCCACTTCAATGCGCCTGACCGGGTGGCCTATGCCTGCCGTTTGCTGCGCAAGGCCGTGAGCAGTGGTGCGAAGATTGTGGTGACAGGCCTGCCCGACACCTTGCAGCAGCTGGATACGGAACTGTGGACGTTTTCAGCCACCGATTTTGTACCGCATTGTCTTCTTGACAGCGAGGCCGCACTCGTTGCGGCTTCACCTGTTATTTTGGCGGCGTCAACTGCGGCCGTGCCCCATCTGCAGGTGCTCCTCAATCTCGGTCCGCTTGTTCCTAGCGGCTTTGAGCGGTTTGAACGTGTGATTGAAGTGGTCTGCCTTGATGATGAAGACCGCCAATTGGCGCGTGGCCGCTGGAAGCATTACGCTGACCGTGGCTACGCCATCACACGGCATGATTTAGCCTTGAAAACATCAGCTTGATGAGTACAACACCCCGAAACCTGCCCCGTTTTCTGCCAACGCTGACGGAGGTGGTTGATCCCTCCAGTTTGCACCGGCATGCTGTGGCGGCAGCGCCTGCACCAGAGCTTGATGAAATAGTGCAGACAGTGCAGAAACAGGTGGCGGTGGTCCTGGAACGCCGTATGGCCGAAGAAATTGATGTCTTGGTACACACCTTGATGACAGAACAGCTGCAAACCATGAGTGCGCGCCTTCATGAGGAGCTGGAGACGGTCGTGCGGCAAGTGGTGTCTGAATTCATGCGCACACGGGCAGATCTGCATCAACATAAGTCATGAAAATGAGCCAATCTGATTGGTGTCTTCCCTATGGTTCTGGCGCGAAACTTGCGTTATCGTGTCTGATGTGTATTGGTTAAATTCACATTTTTCTTAACAATGGAGTTGTCTATGCAATTGAAATTGAAAATCACCGTGGCTGCCGCTATTGCCGCTGCCGCTGGCGTATCCCTGGCACAGGACATGATCGTCAAGATCGGCCATGTCGCCCCGGTTTCGGGCGCACAGGCCACGTACGGACGCGACAACGAGAATGGCGCCCGCATGGCTATTGAAGACCTGAACGCCGCTGGCGTGATGATTGCAGGCAAGAAGGTCAAGTTAGAGTTGATGGCAGAAGACGACGCCGCCGACCCTCGCCAAGGTGCGGCCGTTGCACAAAAACTGTGCGATGCCAAAGTGAATGGCGTTGTGGGGCACCTGAACTCAGGCACCACCATCCCCGCTTCCAAAATTTACCATGATTGCGGAATTCCGATGGTGACCCCGTCGGCGACCAATCCCAATTTAACCAAGCCTGGTTACAAAACCACGTTTCGTCTGTTGGCCAATGACAATGCACTGGGCGCGGGGCTGGCCTTTTATGCCGCTGACGCTTTGAAGCTCAAACGCATTGCCGTCATTGATGACCGTAGTGCTTACGGCCAAGGTGTTGCAGATGTATTCAAGAAGATAGCCGCGAGCAAAGGCATCACCATTGTTGACGAGCAGTTCACCACGGACAAGTCCGTTGACTTCATGTCCATCCTGACCGCGATCAAGGCCAAGAATCCGGATGGCGTATTTTTCGGTGGCATGGACGCTCAAGCGGGTCCCATGCTGCGTCAAATGGAGCAACTGGGTCTCACCAACGTCAAGTACTTTGGCGGTGATGGCATTTGCACCAACGACCTGATTAAACAGTCTGCGGGTGCCAAAACGCTTGACAACGTGATTTGCGCGGAAGGTGCTGCATCGTTGGTCAAAATGCCGGGCGGCACAGCTTGGAAGAAGCGTTATGACGCCAAATACCCAGGCCAGTTCCAGATCTACAGTCCTTACGTCTATGACGCCGTTAACGTGTTGGTTGACGCAATGAAGCGTGCTGGCAGCGCAGACCCCAAGGTTTACTTGTCCAAATTGGCGGACACCAACTACAAGGGTATTACGACCAATGTGCAGTTTGAGCCCAATGGTGAGTTGAAAAACCCGGCGATGACGCTGTACACCTACAAGGCTGACAAAAAGGTGGCTCTGAACTAAACCGGTTCCGCGCAAAGCAAAAAAAGCCACCCTTAGGTGGCTTTTTTATTACCTCGTTTGGTCGTCCAATAGAAATCAGCCCTTGGCTCAGTTAGAATTCAGCACGCTGGATCGGTGGATGAGCGGTTTAAGTCACACGCCTGGAAAGCGTGCGAGGGGTCAAACCCTCCGCGGGTTCGAATCCCGCCTGATCCGCCAGCATACATGTCTTGAATCATCCGCAGACATACGAAATCCCGCAGTTTTCATTGAGAACTGCGGGTTTTTTGTTTTTCGGCGCTTAATTAATCCGTTGGACCTGCACCATTTTCATCGCCGATGAAATCAGCGCTGACACCTCGGTCATGTTACTGGGCACGATCAGGGTCGTGGTGGCATCTGCCGCCACCTTGGAATAGGCCTCGACGGCTTTTTCTGCAACCTTGAGTTGCACCGCCTCGGCACCACCGGGTTGACGAATCGCTGCGGCAATACGTTCGATGGCTTGCGCGGTGGCGTCCGCAACAGCGGTGATGGATTGGGCTTCGCCCTGGGCCTTGTTAATGACAGCCTGTTTCTCGCCTTCAGAGCGTGCGATGAATGCCTCACGTTCACCCGTGGCAATGTTGATCTGTTCCTGACGGCGACCTTCTGACGCTGCAATCAGGGCGCGTTTTTCGCGCTCGGCCGTAATCTGCTGTTGCATGGCGTGCAGGATCTCTTTGGGGGGCGTCAAATCCTTGATCTCATAACGCAGCACCTTAACGCCCCAGTTCAGTGCAGCTTCATCAATCGCCTGCACCACTTGAGCGTTGATGATGTCGCGCTCTTCAAATGTTTTGTCCAGTTCCAGCTTGCCGATGACCGAGCGCAATGAGGTTTGCGCCAACTGCGAAATCGCCATGATGTAGTTGCTTGAGCCATAACTGGCGCGCATGGCATCGGTCACTTGAAAATACAAGATGCCATCGACCTGCAGCTGGGTGTTGTCGCGCGTGATGCAAACCTGGCTGGGAATATCCAGCGGAATTTCTTTGAGCACGTGTTTGTAAGCCACCTTGTCCACGAAAGGCATCAGAAAGCTCAAGCCGGGCGTCAGGGTGCCATTGTATTTACCGAGTCGCTCGACGACCCAGGCGTGCTGCTGCGGGACGACTTTGACCGATTGCGTGATAAACACCGCCGCCAACACAAACAAAATAATTGCAATTTCCATCAATTTCTCCAGTTAAATCCAACGCCAAGTGGTTGGCACATGCTCACAATTTTTTAAGGATGAGTCGGCTACCGACAACTTCCACAATGGCGTGGAGTCCCGGGGCGGGCATGGCGCCGGGTAGGAGTGACACACTCCAATTAGCGCCGCGGTACTTCACGGTGCTTGTACCGTCCGGGCCCCATGCCTCAACATGCACGCTCTCGCCAACATCCATATTGACGTCGTGATTGGCACCGGCGGGCAGGGCGGATGGCGTTTTTTGTTTGTAGAGACGCCATGCGACCACAAATCCACCGCCCACAACGGCTGCCACCACGAATTGCACCGTGGCAGTGGCACCGAGATGGGCGGCGATGGCCGCAGCAATCAAACCCATGGACAGCATGAGCAAATAAAATGTTCCGGTCAGTAATTCGACCGCGATCACAGCGCCTGCAAGCACCCACCAGATCGTTGATTCAGCCATATCGCCCCTAAATGTGTTGCTATCGCTGCATTTTGAGGCAAAAGAAGGGGTGAGCAAGTGACGAGACTTAATAAGTCCGTACACTTCGCGCCTGTTTCACATTTTTTGCTGTGCTTGGCTGGAGTTCTCAATGAAATTTCGCTTTCCCATTGTCATCATCGACGAAGATTTCCGCTCTGAAAATACCTCAGGTCTGGGTATTCGGGCGCTGGCCCAGGCGATTGAGTCTGAAGGCCTCGAAGTACTGGGTGTCACCAGTTATGGCGATCTCAGCCAGTTTGCGCAGCAACAAAGCCGCGCCAGCGCCTTTATTTTGTCGATTGACGATGAAGAGTTCACGCCCGGCCCCGATTTGGACCCGGCGGTGCTGAACCTGCGTCATTTCATTGAAGAAGTGCGTCGCAAAAATCTCGATGTTCCCATTTACATCTATGGCGAGACCAAAACCTCACGCCATCTCCCCAATGACATCCTGCGCGAGTTGCACGGCTTCATTCACATGTTTGAAGACACGCCCGAGTTCGTGGCGCGCCACATCATTCGCGAAGCCAAGAACTACCTGGAAGGCGTGCAACCGCCGTTCTTCAAAGCTTTGCTCGACTACGCGGAGAACGGGTCCTATTCTTGGCACTGCCCTGGGCACTCAGGGGGCGTTGCCTTTCTGAAAAGCCCGGTCGGTCAGATGTACCACCAGTTCTACGGCGAAAACATGCTGCGCGCTGACGTTTGCAACGCGGTCGAAGAACTGGGTCAGCTGCTGGACCATGACGGCGCCATTGGCAAGAGCGAGCGCAATGCCGCCCGCATCTTCAATGCCGACCACTGCTTTTTTGTGACCAACGGCACCAGTACCAGCAACAAGATGGTGTGGCACCACACGGTCGCGCCCAATGACGTGGTGGTGGTGGACCGCAATTGCCACGTGTCCATCCTGCACGCGATCATCATGACCGGGGCGATTCCGGTGTTTTTGAAGCCCACGCGCAACCACTTCGGCATCATCGGGCCGATCCCGAAAAGCGAGTTTGAACCCGCCGCCATCAAGGCCAAGATCAAGGCTAACCCCTTGATTCGGGAGCACTTGCAAGGCGTGGATGCCAGCAAAATCAAGCCCCGGGTGCTGACCCTGACGCAATCCACCTACGACGGCGTGTTGTACAACACCGAGACCGTCAAAGGCATGCTGGACGGCTATGTGGAGAACATCCACTTTGACGAGGCCTGGTTGCCCCATGCGGCGTTCCATCCGTTTTATGGTTCTTACCATTCCATGGGGAAAAAGCGTGCCCGCCCGAAACACGCCATGGTGTATGCCACGCAGTCCATCCATAAACTGCTGGCCGGCATCAGCCAGGCCAGCCAGGTGCTGGTGCAGGATTCGCAAACCGTCAAGCTCGACAAGCACCTCTTCAACGAGGCTTACTTGATGCACACCTCGACCTCCCCGCAGTACAGCATCATCGCCAGTTGCGACGTCGCAGCCGCCATGATGGAGCCACCCGGTGGCACCGCCCTGGTCGAAGAAAGCATTGCCGAGGCCCTGGACTTTCGCCGTGCCATGCGCAAAGTCGATGAAGAGTACGGTGACGACTGGTGGTTCAAGGTGTGGGGGCCGGACAAGCTGGTCGACGAAGGTATCGGACGCGCTGACGACTGGATCATCAAAGGTGAATCAGCCAAGGCCAAGGCCGGCGTCAACTGGCATGGTTTTGGCAAGATGGCCACCGGCTTCAACATGCTGGACCCGATCAAATCGACGGTGGTGACGCCCGGCATGGACTTGAATGGCAAGTTTGCCAAAACGGGGATTCCCGCCAGCATCGTGACCAAGTTCCTGGCCGAGCATGGGGTGGTGGTCGAGAAGACCGGGCTGTACAGCTTTTTCATCATGTTCACCATCGGCATCACCAAGGGCCGCTGGAACAGCATGTTGACTGCCTTGCAGCAGTTCAAGGATGACTATGACAAGAATCAGCCGATGTGGCGGATCCTGCCCGAGTTTTGCCAGAAGTACCCCAAATACGAAAAAATGGGATTGGCCGACCTGTGCCAGCATGTGCACCAGCTCTACGCCAAATACGATATTGCACGGTTGACGACTGACATGTACCTGAGCGACTTGGCGCCCGCCATGAAGCCCAGTGATGCTTATGCCCACATTGCGCTGCGCAAAACCGAGCGGGTCGAGATTGACCATCTGGAAGGCCGCATCACGGTCGGCCTGGTGACGCCATACCCGCCCGGCATTCCGTTGTTGATCCCAGGGGAAGTGTTCAACAAGAAGATTGTGGATTACCTCAAATTCTCACGCGAGTTCAATAGCCAATGCCCGGGTTTCGAGACCGACATTCATGGACTGGTGGAAGAAGAAGGGACAGACGGTCAGCGTCACTACTACGCAGACTGCGTCAAAGACTGACGCAATTGCTATCGGATTAATAGCTGCTCGCGCCCGGTAAACGGGGGCTAGCAGCTATTTTCATTAAGAAGTTGGGGTTTCGACAACCGCCACGGCTGTTTGGCTGACGCCACAATCCACGTAAGAAATCTGGCCCGTCATGCCGGAAGCCAGATCGCTCAGCAAGAAAGCGGCGACATTGCCCACTTCTTCAATTGTCACGTTGCGTTTGAGCGGCGATGCGCTGGCTGAAATGGCCAGCAGCCGGCCAAAATCCTTGATGCCGCTGGCGGCCAGGGTCTTGACCGCTCCAGCGCTCAGGCCATTGACGCGCATCCCCCGCGGACCAATGGCATCGGCCAGGTAACGCACGGAAGACTCCAGCGACGCCTTCGCCAGACCCATGGTGTTGTAGCTTGGGACGACACGCACGCCGCCCAGGTAGGTCAGTGTGAGCAAGGATGACTTGTCACTGAGGTAGGGCAGGGCTGCTTTGGCCATGGCGGGAAAACTGTAGGCGCTGATGTCGTGGGCGATTCTGAAGTTTTCGCGTGTCAGACCGTCCAGGAAGTTGCCGGCAATGGCTTCGCGGGGGGCGTATCCAATGCTGTGCACAAAGCCATCAAATTTAGGCCAGTGCGCCGATAAATCGATGAATAATTTTTCAATTTGCGCGTCGTCGCCAACATCGCAGTCGAATACCAGTGAGGAACCAAAATCTGCCGCGAATTCGGTAATGCGCTCTTTGAAGCGCTCGCCCACATAGCTAAAAGCCAATTCGGCACCTTGCTCGTGGCAGGCCTGCGCAATGCCATAAGCGATAGAACGCTTGGACAAAACACCGGTAATCAACAATTTTTTTCCTGTCAGGAATCCCATATCGTCTCTCTTATATAAGCAGGTGAATCATCGCCGTATCGGCGGCGGCATTTGATGCAGAATTGTCGCATGCGAAGTCTGCTGTTATTGCTGTTGTGGGGAATGTCTGCGCCGTTATGGGCGGCGCATGGCTACGCCCTTTGGGGTGACCTGAAGTACCCGGCCAATTTTTCGCATTTTGATTACGTTAATCCCAATGCCCCTAAAGGTGGCGAATTGCGTTTGGTCAGCAATCTGCGGGTGTCCACCTTCGACAAGTACAACCCCTTCACCATCAAGGGCACCGCCCCCGCTTACCTGTCAGACTTGATGTTTGACTCGCTGCTCACCGGCGCTCTCGATGAAACCGGCTCCGGCTATGGCCTGCTGGCCAACGATGTGGTCGTGGCGGCCGATGGCATGAGCGCCACCTTTCGTTTGGCGCCCGAAGCGCGCTTTCATAACGGCACTCCGGTGCTGGCCGCAGATGTGAAGTTCAGTTTTGACACCCTGATGGGGCCTTACACCTCGCCCGCCTATAAAAGTCTGCTGGAAGACGTGGCCGGCCTGGAGGTGCTGGATGAGCACACCGTGCGCTACCGTTTCAAAAAACCCAACCGCGGGCTGCCGCTCACCGTGGGCGGTCTGCCGGTCTTTAGCCGACAGTGGGGCATGGAGAACGGCAAACCCAAATCGTTTGACCAGGTGGTGACGGACATACCGATTGGCAGCGGCCCCTACAAAATCGGCCCGGTGCGGTTTGGCAAAGACATCACCTATGTGCGAGACCCAAATTACTGGGCTCGGGACCTGAATGTGAAGCGCGGCAGCAACAACTTCGAGCGCATCACGGTCAAGATTTACAAAGACAATACCGCCCGGCTGGAAGCCCTCAAGGCCGGCGAGTTTGACTTGATGCGGTTTTTTTCGGCCGGCGACTGGGCGCGCCGGGTGAATGGCAAGCGGTTCGAGTCCGGTGAACTGGTCAAACGCGAGTTCCAGCATCGTTTGCCTTCCGGCTTTCAGAGCTATGTGCTCAATACCCGACGCGACAAGTTCAAGGACGTGCGCGTGCGTCAAGCACTCGGGCTGGCGCTGGATTACGAGTGGATGAACCGCCAGATGTTCTACAACGCCTATCAGCGAGTCAACGGCCTGTTCGGCAACACCGATTGCCAGGCCACCGGGGTGCCCGGCCCGGAAGAGCTTGCCTTGCTGGCGCCCTGGCGGAAAGACATTCCACCCGCCACCTTCGGGCCGATGACCACAGCGCCGCGCACCGATGGCACTTCGTCTCTGCGCGGCAACCTGCGCCAAGCACAGGTTTTGCTGCGGGCCGCTGGCTGGGAGGTGCGCGATGGCGCCTTGCGCAATGCGCAGGGCCAGGCGTTTGACATCGAGTACCTGGACAGCAACGAAAGCAGCGCCCGCGTGGTGGCACCCTGGGCACGCAACCTCGAAAAACTCGGCATCCAGCTGAACTTTCGCCCGGTGGACTTTGCCTTGTACCAGCAGCGCCTGCAAAAATTTGAGTTTGATATGACCTCCATGGCCTACGGCGGCACGCAGAACCCGGGGCAGGAGTACGCGGACCTGTTTGGCGCCAAGGCCGCCGACATTGAAGACTCCGGCAACCTGTCCGGCATCAAAAGCCCGGCAGTCGATGCGTTGATCAACAAGATGACCAGCGCCAAATCCAAGTCCGAGTTGTTGCCCGCTTGCCGTGCGCTGGAACGTGTCATCAGCCACAGCCACTTGCTGATTCCCCAGTGGGCCGCCGGCACCCACCGCATGGTTTACAACAGCTGGCGCATTGCCATGCCAGCCACCATGCCGCCCTACGCCCAAGGCGAAGGCTGGGCCATTGACACCTGGTGGGCCAAATAAACCATGCTGGTCTATATCCTCAAACGTCTGTTGCTGATGATCCCCACCTTGCTGGGCGTCTTGCTCATTACCTTCGTCGTGGTCCAGTTTGTACCTGGCGGGCCGGTGGAACAGTACATGGCCGAGGCCAAGGCGGGGACCGGTTCCAGCGCCGAGGGCGGTGGCTTGAGCTACCGGGGCGCCCAAGGGGTGGATCCCAAGCGACTGGAACAGATCAAGGCCTTGTATGGTTTTGACAAACCGGCCCCCGAGCGCTTCTTTCAAATGCTCGGCCAGTTCGCCCGCTTTGACCTGGGCAAAAGTTTTTTCCAAAACAAAGAGGTTTCCCAACTGCTGTGGGAGAAGCTGCCGGTGTCCATCAGCCTCGGGTTGTGGACGTTTTTCATCAGTTATTTGATTGCCGTGCCGCTCGGCGTGGCCAAGGCGGTGCGGGCCGGATCGCGCTTTGACTTCGTCACCACGCTGCTGGTGCTCATGGGCTATGCCATTCCCGGCTTTGTGCTGGGCGTGGCGCTGCTGGTCATCTTTGGCGGCCAGTTGCAATGGTTTCCGCTGCGGGGTTTGACCTCCAGCAACTGGGATGAGTTGAGCTGGGGGGCGCGCATCGTCGATTACCTCTGGCACATCGCCATGCCGGTCACCGCCATGGTGCTGGGTAGTTTTGCCGTCACCACCATGCTGACCAAGAACGCTTTTCTGGAAGAAATTCGCAAGCAGTACGTGGTGACGGCGCGGGCCAAAGGGCTGGATGAGCGGCAGGTGCTGTGGAAACATGTGTTTCGCAATGCCCTGATCCCCATCATTACCGGCTTCCCGGCGGCCTTTATCGGCGCGTTTTTTACCGGTTCGCTGCTGATCGAAACGCTGTTTTCCCTCGATGGGCTCGGTCTACTGAGCTACGAGAGCGTGATCCGGCGCGACTACCCGGTGGTGCTGGGCACCTTGTATTTCTTTACGCTGATTGGCTTGGTCACCAAGCTGATTTCTGACCTGTGTTACGTCTGGGTGGACCCGCGTGTCAAATTTGATTAAGCCGCCAGCGCCAAGGCCCAGCCTGAGTCCTTCGCGTCGGGCCTGGTTGCGCTTCAAGCGCAACCGACTCGGTTTTTGGAGCCTGCTGGTCTTTTGCACACTGGTGGTGTTGAGCCTGTTTGCGGAAGTGATCTCTAACGACCGGCCACTCGTGGTTCGCTACGAGGGAACGACCTACTTCCCCATGGTCAAGGACTATTCGGAAAAAACGTTTGGCGGTGACTTCGACACCAGCACCGACTATTTGGACCCCTTCATACGGGAGCGTTTGTCTCAATCCGGCAACTGGGCGCTGTTTGCACCCAACCCCTACGGTCCTAAAACGCTGAATTACTTTGCCAAAGAACCCAATCCGTCGGCCCCCAGCCGCGATAACTGGCTGGGCACCGATGACCGCGGCCGTGACCTGCTGGCGCAACTGATTTATGGCTTTCGCGTCAGTGTGCTGTTTGCCTTGGCGCTGACCGTCACAGGCGTGCTGCTGGGCGTGATCACCGGGGCGATTCAGGGCTTTTTCGGCGGCACGACGGATCTGGCGTTTCAGCGGTTTATCGAGATTTGGGGTTCCATGCCGGAGTTGTACCTGCTCATCATCTTCAGCGCGGTGTTCGCGCCCAGTCTGGCGCTGCTGCTGGCTTTGTTGAGCTTGTTCGGCTGGATGGGTTTGTCGGACTACGTGCGGGCCGAGTTCCTGCGCAACCGGCAACTCGATTACGTGCGAGCGGCGCGGGCACTGGGCGTGAGCAATTGGCAAATCATCACACGTCACCTGCTGCCCAACAGCATGACCCCGGTGGTCACGTTTTTACCTTTTCGCATGAGCGGCGCTATTCTGGCGCTGACCTCGCTGGACTTTCTGGGCTTGGGTGTGCCGCCCGGAACGCCGTCACTGGGCGAGTTGCTGTCGCAGGGCAAAAACAATATCGACGCCTGGTGGATCTCGCTCGCCACCTTTGGCGTGCTGGTGGTGACCCTGCTGCTGCTGACCTTCATGGGCGACGCCCTGCGTGATGCGCTGGACCCGCGAAAGGCAGAAAAGTGAACGCCCCCACGCTCGGCACTGACGTGTCCTCGCTGCCCCCCGAGGGGGCTGTTCCGCCTAAGGGCGGCCTGTCGGCGGAACAGATCACGCGCCCACCGTTGCTGACCGTTAACGGTCTGCGTGTGGCGTTCTCCGGCAAAGAGGTGGTGCACGGTATCGATTTTTCCATAGCCCCCGGCGAAAAACTGGCATTGGTCGGTGAATCTGGCTCCGGCAAAACAGTGACCGCCCTGAGTCTGCTGCGTCTGGTGCAAAACGCTGACATCAGCGGCCAGGCCCTGTTTCAGGGGAGCGACCTGCTGTCCATGCCGGAGCGTGCGCTGCGCGGCCTGCGCGGCCAGGCCATTTCGATGATTTTCCAGGAACCCATGACGGCACTCAACCCGCTGTTCACGGTGGGCGATCAAATTGCCGAAGTTTTGGAGCTAAAACAGGGTCTAGCCCGCCAGCAGTCTGCGCAAGCAGCTATTAAGTTAATAGCTGACACCGGGATTGCCGAGCCCGCGCGACGTGCCAAGGCCTATCCGCATCAGCTCAGCGGTGGCCAGCGCCAGCGCGCCATGATCGCCATGGCGCTGGCGTGTCAGCCCAAATTGTTGCTGGCCGACGAGCCCACCACCGCGCTCGATGTGACCCTGCGCGGGCAGATACTGGATCTGCTGGCCAGCTTTCAGCAAAAAAATGGCATGGCCGTACTCATGATCACCCATGACTTGAATCTGGTACGGCGCTTTGCCGACCGCGTCATCGTGATGGAAAACGGTCATATCGTGGAGCAGGGCGCTGTGGCCGACGTATTTGCCCGTCCGCAACACAGTTACACCCGCCGATTGATTGACAGCAAGCCGGTTCGTGATGTGCTCGAGGTGGCGCCTGTTGCCAGCGAACAGGCCGTGATGCAGGCCCGGGCGCTGCGCGTGACCTACCCGACAGCGCTACCGGGCTTCAACGGCTGGTTTCGTCATGGCGAGTTTGTTGCGGTGCAGGGTGCCGACTTTCACCTTTCGCCGGGGCAAACGCTGGGCGTCATCGGTGAATCAGGGTCCGGCAAATCCACTCTGGCGCTGGCTGCGCTGGGGCTATTGCCTTTCTCGGGCGAAATGAAGGTGACCGGACAATCCTGGGGCTTAAGCGCAGCCAGCAACAAATCCATGCGGCGCGTGGTACAGGTCGTGTTTCAGGATCCTTTTTCGTCCCTGTCGCCACGACTGACCGTTGAAGAGATTGTGGGCGAAGGGCTGCTGGTGCATGAGCCCGAGCTGCCACTCACTGAACGCCGCCAGCGGGTAGTGCAAGCACTGCTAGAGGTTGGCATGGGCGTTGACCTGGATGAAACCCAGTTTGCAAGCCTGCTGCAGCGTTATCCGCATGAATTCTCTGGCGGGCAGCGGCAGCGTTTGGCCATCGCGCGCGCGCTGATCGTCAAGCCGCAGGTCTTGGTACTCGATGAGCCCACCAGCGCGCTCGATGTCACGATCCAGAAGCAGGTATTGCAATTGTTGCAGCGTTTGCAACGGGACCATGGCTTGAGTTATCTGCTCATCACGCACGATGTCGATGTCATTCGGGCCATGGCCCATCAAATTATGGTCATGAAAGATGGGGATATCGTGGAGGCGGGGCCTGCCGCCCAAGTGTTAGCCGCGCCTAAGGTGGATTACACCCGAATCCTGCTGGCGGCAGCCGGATAAAGCGTTAGAAATCAAGGCGTAGAAGCAGGTTTTCGGGTACAATCCAAGCTCACGACCAAACGGGCGGGTATCTACCGCCCGTTTTTTTTGGTCGATTGTTTTTGCATCGCATTTATACACACGTGGCACTAAAAGAAATTGTTGAACAAACCGTAGCTGGTCTCGGTTACGACCTGGTGGAATCCGAGCGTTCCGCTGCTGGATTACTGCGCATCACGATCGACCATCCGTGGTTGCCGAATGCGGATGGTTCTGTTGTTGAGCAGTTTGTCACGGTTGAAGATTGCGAGAAGGTGACGCGTCAGCTTCTGTTTGCGCTTGAGGTGGATGGCATTGATTACAAGCGGCTTGAGGTTTCCTCGCCGGGTATTGATCGTCCCTTGCGGCATGAAAAAGATTTTGAGCGCTTTGTGGGTCAAGAAATTGATGTCACGCTCAAGGCGCCCATTGGGGTTGCGGCGGCGGCAGGGCAAGTTAATGCCACACGCAAGAAGTTTCGCGGCACCTTGGAGCGCACCCAGGTTGAGGGTGGAGCGCCGGGTTGGCAAATCGTCTGGAGCGATCTGCCAGTTGGCAAGCCGGGTCAAAAAATTAGCAAGAAGAGATTGCAGGTGCCATTGCAGGCCCTGGGGTTTACTCTGGATGAGTTGAAAGAGGCGCGACTGGCGCCCATCGTCAGCTTCAAGGGTCGCGGTGTCAAAGGCGACTCAGAGACAAATTTGGATTGAATTGAAACAGGAGAGTTATGGCATGAATCGCGAAATGTTAATGCTGGTAGAAGCCATCTCACGCGAAAAGAATGTGGAGCGTGATGTGGTGTTTGGCGCTGTTGAGGCAGCGCTGGCGCAAGCGACCAAGAAGCTTTCCCAGGGCGACGTGGATATCCGCGTCGCAGTTGATCGCGACAGCGGCAGCTATGAGACGTTTCGTCGTTGGCATGTGGTGCCGGATGAGGCGGGTCTGCAGCTGCCGGACCAGGAAATCCTGTTGTTCGAAGCCAAAGAGCAGATTCCCGACATTGAGGTGGACGAATACATCGAAGAAACGGTGGAATCAGTCCCGATTGGCCGTATCGGTGCCATGGCTGCCAAGCAGGTCATTCTGCAAAAAATTCGTGACGCTGAGCGTGAGATGCTGCTCAACGACTTCATGTCGCGCGGCGACAAGATTTTTGTCGGCACGGTCAAGCGCATGGACAAGGGTGACCTGATTGTCGAGAGCGGCCGAGTTGAAGGCCGTCTGCGCCGCAGCGAGATGATTCCGAAAGAGAATCTTCGCATGGGTGACCGGGTTCGCGCCATGATCATGGAAGTGGACTTGACCCTGCGCGGTGCGCCCATCATTCTGTCGCGTTCGGCGCCTGAGTTCATGGTGGAACTGTTTCGTCAGGAAGTTCCTGAAATTGAGCAGGGTTTGCTGGAAATTAAATCCTGCGCCCGTGATGTTGGCTCTCGCGCCAAGATTGCTGTGTTGTCGCATGACAAGCGCGTTGACCCTATCGGTACCTGTGTTGGTGTGCGGGGTACGCGTGTCAATGGCGTGACCAACGAGTTAGCCGGCGAGCGCGTGGACATTGTGCTGTGGAGTGAAGATCCAGCCCAGTTTGTGATTGGTGCCTTGGCCCCGGCCAATGTCTCAAGCATCGTGGTCGACGAAGAGCGTCATGCCATGGATGTGGTGGTGGACGAAGAAAACCTGGCGATTGCGATCGGCCGTGGCGGTCAAAATGTGCGCCTGGCGTCCGACCTGACCGGCTGGAAGATCAACATCCTTGATGCCGCCGAATCAGCCCAGAAGCAAGCCAATGAGACTGATTCTGGTCGCAAGCTTTTCATGGAAAAGCTCGATGTGGACGAAGAAATTGCCGATCTGCTGATTGCAGAAGGCTTTACCAGTCTGGAGCAGGTTGCCTACGTGCCGTTGGAAGAAATGCTCGAAATCGAGAGTTTTGACGAAGACACTGCCAACGAATTGCGCACCCGCGCTAAAGACGCGCTTTTGACCATGGAAATTGCGCAAGAAGAGAGTGCCGAAGAGGTTTCGCAAAACTTGCATGACCTCGAAGGCCTTTCCCCCGAACTGATCGGCAAACTGGCAGATGGCGGCGTTCACACGCTTGACGACCTGGCCGATTTGGCCGTTGACGAACTCACTGAAATCACCGGCCAGTCTGCGGACGAGGCCAAGACCTTGATCATGAAGGCGCGCGCACATTGGTTTACCAATGACGCCGCTTCTCAAGAGTAATGGTCATGAAAGGTTACACAACAAATGTCCAGTACGACCGTCGCCGAGTTTGCAATAGAACTCAAAAAATCAACCGATACCTTGCTTGAGCAACTGAAATCGGCAGGAGTGGCCAAATCGGCCGCTACTGACAAACTGACAGAAGCTGATAAACAGCATCTGTTGAGCTATTTGCAGGCCAGCCATGGCACTGCCAGTGCCGAGCGCAAGAAAATTACGCTCGTCAAGAAGTCAACCAGTGAAATCAAGCAGGCTGATTCCACCGGAAAAGCACGCACCATTCAGGTTGAAGTGCGCAAGAAACGTACGTTCGTCCGTCGCGAAGACGGCGTTGAGGTGGCGGTTGAGTCATCTGAACCTGAGCATGAACTTGATACGACACCGCAGATCGACAATGCCGAATTGGCCCGTCGTGAAGAAGAGGTTCGCCAGCAGGCTGAATTGATCCGCCGCCAGGAAGAAGAACTCACCGAGCGCAGGCGTCAGCGCGAAGAGTTGGAAGACCGGGCGCGTGAAGCGGCTGAAACAGCCGCAGCCAAAGCGGCTGAAAAAGCTGCCGCTGAAGCTGTCCTTGAAAAAGCCAAGGCGCAAGCCCCCGCACAACAAGCAAAAGATGCTATCGATACTGCAGCGGCCAAAGTTTTGGAAGCTGCAGAAAAAGCCGAAGCAGCAGCCAAGGTGCAACTGGAAGCTCGCGAAAAAGCAGCTGCTGATTCCAAAGCACGGGCCGCTGAAGATGTTGCACGGGCCGCTGATCTGGGTGACCGTCGACGTAAGGCCGAGGCCGAAGCCGCCGCCATTCGCTTGATGATGTCATCGCCCGCCAAAAAAGCGCCGGTTGTCAAAAAACCAGAAGAAATCAGGGCCGAGGCCGCCAAGGCGGCGGGCATCAAGGGCACATTGCATAAGCCAGCCGCTGGCACAGTCGCTGCAAAACCGGCCAAACCCGGCGTTGCCGGTGCGCCAGGCACCACTACCGCCGCTGGCGCTGGCAAAGAAGTCAAGTCAGCCAAACTCTCCAGCAGTTGGGCGGGCGATCCGAAAAAGAAGAGCGCCATTCCAACCCGTGGTGCAACCGGTGCGCCCGGCCCGGGTCGTGGCAACAACTTCCGTGCGGCGCCAAGAGGCCGTCGCGGCAGTAACGACCGCGGTCGCGATGACAACCGCGTGCAGGCCGCACCAGTTGAAGTGCGTGTGCTGGAAGTCCACGTGCCTGAAACCATTACCGTGGCCGAATTGGCACACAAAATGGCGGTCAAGGCTTCTGAGGTGATCAAACACCTGATGAAGCTGGGTCAGATGGTCACCATCAATCAGCCGCTGGATCAAGATACCGCCATGATTTTGGTGGAAGAAATGGGCCACAAGGCCATCGTTGCCGCGCTGGACGATCCAGAAGCGTTTACCGATGACGAAGTGTCCCAGCAGCAATCAGAATCGTTGCCCCGCGCACCGGTTGTGACGGTTATGGGTCACGTCGATCACGGTAAAACCTCTTTGCTGGATTACATCCGTACCTCCAAAGTGGCTTCAGCCGAAGCCGGTGGCATTACGCAGCACATTGGTGCCTACCACGTGGAAACACCACGCGGCATGATTTCGTTCCTTGACACCCCTGGACACGAAGCCTTTACGGCCATGCGTGCCCGTGGCGCTCAAGCGACTGACATTGTGATTCTGGTGGTGGCAGCGGATGACGGTGTGATGCCGCAAACCAAAGAGGCCATCAAGCACGCCAAGGCAGCCGGTGTTCCGATTGTGGTGGCGATCAACAAGATCGACAAACCAGATGCCAATCCAGAGCGCGTCAAAAACGAACTGGTGGTAGAAGAAGTGGTGCCGGAGGAGTTTGGTGGTGATTCACCTTTCGTCACGGTATCGGCCAAGACCGGTCAGGGCATTGATGCCTTGCTGGAACAAGTGCTGCTGCAAGCCGAAGTGCTTGAATTGCGGGCACCGGTGGATGCCATGGCCAAGGGTCTGGTGATTGAGGCCCGACTCGACAAGGGTCGTGGTCCTGTGGCCACGATTCTGGTGCAGTCCGGCACGCTCAAAACTGGTGACGTCGTTCTGGCGGGTTCCACTTATGGTCGTGTCCGCGCCATGCTGGATGAAAATGGCAAGACCATTAAAACTGCGGGTCCTTCAATCCCGGTTGAAATCCAGGGTCTGACGGAAGTGCCGCAAGCAGGTGATGAATTCATGGTGATGTCGGACGAGCGCCGTGCCCGTGAAATTGCCACCTACCGTGCTGGCAAGTTCCGCCACACCAAGTTGGCCAAGCAACAAGCCGCCAAACTGGAGAACATGTTCACCGACATGGCCGCCGGCGCTGTCAAGATGGTTCCGATCATCATCAAGGCCGACGTGCAGGGTTCGCAGGAAGCATTGGCTCAGTCACTGCTCAAGCTGTCGACCGAAGAGGTCAAGGTGCAGTTGGTGTACACCGCCGTCGGTGCGATCAGCGAGTCGGATGTGAATTTGGCGATTGCGTCCAAGGCCGTCATCATCGGGTTCAACACACGTGCCGATGCCGGTGCGCGCAAGTTGGCCGAGAACAACGGTGTGGACATTCGTTACTACGACATCATTTATGACGCCGTGGATGAGCTCAAGCTCGCCATGTCGGGCATGTTGACGCCAGACAAGAAGGAAGAGGTCATTGGTACCGCCGAGATCCGTCAGGTGTTCAAAGTGTCCAAGATCGGCTCGATTGCCGGTTGTATGGTCACCGCCGGTATTGTCAAACGTACGGCGCGTCTGCGGTTGTTGCGTGACAACGTGGTCATCTACACCGGTGAACTCGAATCGCTCAAGCGCTTCAAGGACGATGCGAAGGAAGTCAAGGAAAGCTTCGAGTGCGGCTTGAATATCAAGAACTACAACGACATCCAAGACGGTGACGTGCTGGAGTTCTTCGAGATTCGTGAAATTGCCCGTACCCTTTGATAGATTTGAGATAAATCGTGCGAATCAAGTCAAAAACTCCTAACCGCAGCTTCAAGGTTGCCGATCAGATCCAGCGTGATCTGACCGAGCTGATTGCGCGCGAGCTCAAGGATCCACGGGTAGGCATGGTGACGATTCAGGCGGTGGAAGTCACGCCTGACTACGCACACGCCAAGGTGTTCTTCAGTCTGCTGACAGGAGACCCCAAAGCTTGTACGGAAGGTTTGAATCAGGCCGCCGGCTTTTTGCGGGCGGGTTTGTTCAAGCGCTTGCACATTCACACCGTGCCGACCTTGCATTTCTTGTTTGACCAAACAACCGAGAAAGCTGCCGACATGAATGCCTTGATTGCGCGCGCTGTAGCGTCTCGGGCCAAAGAGGACTGATGCCGATGAATGCGCCGCGTGCACGGGTTGCCAGGCGCCCCGTCCATGGGGTGCTGTTGTTGGACAAGCCTTTGGGCTGGTCCAGTAATGACGCCTTGCAAAAAGTGAAATGGCTGTTGCGTGCCGAGAAAGCGGGCCACACCGGCACGCTTGATCCCCTTGCGACCGGTTTATTGCCGCTGTGCTTCGGCGCTGCGACCAAGTTCAGTCAGCTCCAATTGGATGCAGACAAGACGTATGAAGCCGTCGCGCGACTGGGTGAAAAAACCAGCACCGGGGACGCCGAGGGCGATGTGATCGAAGAGCGTCCTGTCAACGTCACAGAGGAAGACCTGAACAATGTGCTACCACGGTTTACCGGGTTGATCCGGCAAATACCGCCGATGCACAGTGCCTTGAAAAAGGATGGTCGGGCGCTGTACGAGTACGCCCGGGCAGGTATTGAGGTCGAGCGGGAAGCGCGTGAGGTTACGATTTATGAATTAAAAGTAAGTCTAGCCCCCGTGGATACTGCGAAGCAAGCTATTGAAATGATAGTAAGGTGCAGCAAGGGAACTTACATCCGTACCCTCGGTGAGGATATCGGTGAAGCCTTGGGTTGTGGTGCGCACCTGACCGCGTTGCGCCGGGTTGAGACCGGTGGCTTCTCAGTGGCGCAATGCGTGACGCTGGAAGCCTTGGAAGCCATGACCGAGGAAGAGAGATTGAACTGCTTGATGCCCGTGGACTCGCTTCTTCGCGACCACACGGTTGTCACGTTAGAAGGCGAAAGTGCAGGGCGTTTCCTGAGTGGCGTGCGACGCCGGGGTAGCTGGCCTGACAGCCAGAAAGTAGCCGTCTACAGCGAAAAACCGCGTGCCTTGCTGGGCACGGCACACGTTGTGGCGGATGAATTGATCCCGGGGCGGCTGTTGAGTCCACTTGAGATAGAGCAAATATTGGGAGATTGCGGACCGGAGTCAAGCGTGCAGCACGCAGCCCCGCCCTCAGCGACCCAGAAAATAGACTTTGACCAGATTTAAGAGAAAGTGAATCATGACCATTAAGCAAATCCGAAACATCGCCATCATCGCCCACGTCGATCATGGCAAGACCACCATGGTCGACCAACTGCTGCGCCAGTCCGGTACCTTTGCCGATCACGAGAAAGTGGTCGACACCGTGATGGACAACAACGCCATTGAAAAAGAACGTGGTATCACGATTCTGGCCAAAAACTGCGCTGTGACCTGGAAGGGCACGCACATCAACATCGTTGACACCCCCGGACACGCCGACTTCGGCGGTGAAGTGGAACGTGCGTTGTCGATGGTTGACGGCGTGGTTCTGCTGATCGATGCGCAAGAAGGCCCCATGCCTCAAACGCGTTTTGTGACCAAAAAGGCTTTGGCCCTCGGCTTGAAGCCCATCTTGGTTGTGAACAAGGTGGACAAGCCCGGTGCGCGTCCTGACTTCGTGGTCAATGCCGCTTTCGACTTGTTCGACAAGCTCGGCGCTACCGATGAACAACTGGATTTCCCTGTCGTTTATGCCTCTGGCATCAACGGCTGGTCGTCGATGGTAGAGGGCGAACCTGGTGAACAGTGGGGCCCCGATATGTCGGCCCTGTTCGACACCGTGCTCGCCCATGTGCCGGCTCAAAAGGGTGACCCTGCTGCACCGTTGCAATTGCAAATTTCGGCGCTCGACTTCTCCACCTTCGTGGGTCGTATCGGCGTTGGCCGTATCAGCCAGGGCACGATCCGTCCCATGATGGATGTGGTGGTCATGGAAGGTCTGGATGGCAAGCCCGTCAAAGGTCGTATCAACCAAGTGCTGACATTCCAAGGCCTGGAGCGCGTGCAAGCCACGGAAGCTGGCCCAGGCGAAATCGTGCTGATCAACGGTATCAACGATATCGGTATTGGCGTGACGATCACCGACCCGATCACACCCATGCCGCTGCCCATGCTCAAGGTCGATGAGCCGACCCTGACCATGAACTTCTGCGTCAATACCAGCCCGCTGGCTGGCCGTGAAGGCAAGTTCGTTACCAGCCGCCAGATCTGGGACCGCCTGCAAAAAGAACTGCAACACAACGTGGCCTTGCGCGTCAAAGAAACCGATGAAGAAGGTATCTTTGAAGTCATGGGTCGCGGCGAACTGCACTTGACCATTTTGCTGGAAAACATGCGCCGCGAAGGCTACGAGTTGGCTGTTTCCAAGCCACGCGTGGTGTTCAAGGACGTGAATGGTGAAAAGCATGAGCCTATCGAGTTGGTCACGGCCGACATCGAAGAGACACACCAAGGCGGCGTGATGCAGGCTTTGGGTGAGCGCAAGGGTGACTTGGTCAACATGGAATCCGACGGCCGTGGCCGCGTGCGCCTGGAGTACCGCATTCCGGCGCGTGGTTTGATTGGTTTCACCAACGAATTCCTGAACTTGACCCGTGGTTCTGGCCTGATCGCCAACATCTTTGACAGCTACGAAGCGCACAAGGGCGACATCGGCGGCCGTAAAAACGGCGTACTGATTTCCATGGACGCAGGTGAAATTTTCACTTACGCCTTGGGCAAGCTGGACGAGCGTGGCCGCATGTTCGTCAAACCGAACGACCCGGTGTACGAAGGCATGATTGTGGGTATCCACAGCCGTGACAACGATCTGGTGGTGAACGCCACGCGTACCAAGCAGCTGACCAACTTCCGCGTTTCAGGCAAGGAAGATGCGATCAAGATCACACCGCCGATTGATGCCACGCTGGAATACGCAGTGGAATTCATCGAGGACGACGAGTTGGTTGAAATCACGCCCAAGTCGATCCGTCTGCGCAAGCGCTACCTGACTGAGAGCGATCGTAAACGCTTTGGCCGTTAATCCCCGTCAAGCGGGATAACTAGCGGGCTTCATTGCCCGCTTTTTTTTGAGTAAAACCATGAAACTAAGCCACAACCGGGCCGTGCTTCTGATGGTGGCGGTGACCCTGATGTGGTCCATCGCCGGTGTGGTGACGCGCCACCTGGACAGTGCCCGCAGTTTTGAAGTGACCTTCTGGCGCAGCTTCTTTACCGTGCTGGCACTGTTGGTGATCTTGCCGCTGTTTCAAGGGCGCGCTGTGTTTCGCCGGATGCGCAGCGGTGGGGCGTCGCTGTGGATTTCCGGCGTCTGCTGGTGCGGCATGTTCACCTTTTTCATGGTGGCGATCACACTGACCAGTGTGGCCAACGTGTTGCTCAGCATGGCGATAGGGCCTTTGCTCACGGCTTTGGCGGCGCGCCTGTTCATTGGCCATCGAATCCCCAGACGCACCTGGTTTGCCATCGTGGTCGCGGGTGCGGGTATCGCCTACATGTTTGGCAGCCAGATCGGTGACGGCGTCAGCCTGACCGGCACGCTGGTGGCCTTGTGTGTGCCCATTGCCGGCGCCGCCAACTGGACGGTGACCCAGCATGCGCATGCCCGTGGGCATGACGTCGATCTGATTCCTGCGGTCTTGCTCGGTGCTGTCTTCTCTGCACTGTTGACCTTGCCGCTGGCCTTGCCGTTTCAGGCTTCGACCCACGATCTGGTCCTGCTGGCCGGCCTGGGTGTGGTGCAATTGGCGATTCCTTCCGCGCTGGCGGTGTTGTGCGCCCGGGTGCTCAAAGCGCCTGAAGTGTCTTTGCTCGGCTTGCTGGAGGTTATTTTCGGCATCCTGCTGGCGTGGGTCGGGGCCAATGAAGTCCCGGGGCCCAACGTGCTGGCGGGCGGGGCGCTGGTGATCGGCGCCTTGGTGACCAATGAATTGATTGGATGGAGAAACAGACAATGACGATGCAAAATATTCTGCCAACGGATGAGGCGCCAGAGGTGCTGGCCGAAATTCGCGGTCAGGTGGGCTTGATCACGCTGAACCGGCCCAAGGCGCTCAATGCGCTGTCGCTTTCAATGATCCGGGCCCTCACTGAATGCTTGCTTGCCTGGCGCGATGATCCGGCCGTCAAGGCGGTCGCGATCCGTGGCAGCAACAAAACCGGACCTTTCGGTGCCTTTTGCGCCGGGGGTGACATCCGCTTTTTTCACCAGGCCGCGCTGGCTGATGATTCCCGGCTGGAGGATTTTTTCACCGAAGAATATGCCCTCAATCACCTGATTCACACCTATCCCAAGACCTACATCGCTTTCATGGATGGCATCGTCATGGGTGGTGGCATGGGCATCAGCCAGGGCGCCAAAATCCGCATCGTTACGGAGCGCACCAAGATGGCCATGCCTGAAACCAACATCGGCCTCTTTCCCGATGTCGGCGGTGGCTACTTCTTGAGCCGCTGTCCGGGCCGAATTGGCGAATGGCTGGCCTTGACCGGCGAAATGCTGGGCGCCGGAGAGGCGCTGGCCTTTGGTTTAGCCGATGTCTGCATTGACGTCTCACAGCTGACATCCGCCTGGGATGCGTTGACCAACCTGGACCTTGAGCGACCTGGCGCCATCGATCCCTGGCTTGCTATGTATTCAATAGCTGCTTCCGCTTACGCAACGGGGGCCAGAGGCCAAATTGATCATTATTTTGCACAACCAACCGTGTCGGCCATCGTCCAGGCGCTGGACGCGGATGACAGCGCGTGGGCACAAGGTACCGCAACCGCCTTGCGCCAACGTTCACCACTGATGCTGCATGTGGCGCTGGAACAAATTCGCCGAGCTCGCAGCATGACGCTGGCGGATGATTTGCGCATGGAGCGGGACATGGTTCACCATTGTTTTCACCCGCAACATCTGGGACGCTCTGGCGCTAGCAGTGAAACAGTGGAAGGCATTCGTGCCCTGGCTGTGGACAAAGACCACGCCCCCCGCTGGAACCCGGCCCGCATTGAAGAGGTCAATGCCGCGATGGTGGAACCTTTCTTCAGCAGCCCCTGGACACCTCAGACCCATCCGCTGCGCGAACTGCGCTGAATCACAGTTGCTGGTAAACCTGTTCGGCCAGTTGCATCAAAGCGGCACGCGACACCGGGCCTGACAACGCATAGCCAAAGCCCTGGTCGATCCAGTAAAAGCTGGGGATCGGACCGTCAGGCGCAAAGTGAAAGCCGGTTTCTCGGGCTTCCGCGCTGCCCGGCAACTTGTCGACAGCCCCGAGATACAGGGTGATTCGGACGCCCGCCGCATTCTGGAACATGAATTGCGCCCGCGCGCCCGCTTCACCAGGCAACAGGCGGCCGCCCACGAGCTCATAGCCCTCGGCGGCTAAATTGGGAACTTTGAGCGGCTTGCCGACGCGTTTGGACAGCCATTGCACCAAGTGCGCCTGCTCGGCCGCCGTGACCTCCACCGGGTGCCTGATTTCAGGGGAATACACCATATGGGCAAAGCCGGCCTGGCGGACAAAATCCTGCTCAGCCCGTGCTTTTGCCAAAGCAATCGTGCTCGTCTGGGATTGCCAGTTACTGTGCCAGGCGATTTGGGAGAACCAGCCCACGCCAAACGCCAACAGGACGCCAGCGGCCATGCCACCCCAGCGCCACCATTGGTTGATTTCCTGCTGGGCGGAGGCTGTTTGTTGCGCGGCTGCCCGCAAGCTGGACGGGAGCGGCTCGTCCAGAACGTCTTGATACAGGCCTCGCAGGGCGTTTCGCTGCTGTTGCCACTTCCTGACCGTCGCCTGTGCGTCAGGCTCTTGCGCCAGACGCGCTTGCAGGGCGGCAAGGTCATCGGTTGCATGCTGGCCATCCACCAGCGCGTGGATTTGGTCTTCGGTAAGTGGCTTATCGGCGGTGCTGTCCATGGTGTTTTTCCAATGTCTCACTTCAGACGGCGCAAAGTGCTAACCGGGGCAACGGAAGCTGGCGACGCTGCACTGCGGACCGGTTCATCCAGCAGCGCCTGCAGACGGCCGCGGGCACGCGAGAGGCGAGACATCACCGTGCCAATCGGAACGCCGGTAATTTTTGCCACCTCCGCGTAGCTCATATCTTCCAGGCTGACCAGCAGCAAAACCTCCCGCTGGTCCATTGGCAAACGCAGCAGGCAACGCTGCAAATCCATGGCAATCCCCAGATCGGCAACGGGGGCTACCAGCTCATGCGCCACCTCGTCAATATTGACGCTGCCGCTCTGTGCTTGCCTCGTCGCCCGGCGCACCTGGTTGGCAAACAGGTTGTGCATCACGGTAAACAGCCAAGCCCGCAGGTCAGAACCTGCGACCCACAAACGCCACTTGCTGCAAGCACGCTCCAGCGTGTCCTGCACCAAATCATCGGCCGCCCAAGCGTCGCCGGTCAGCGCCCGCGCATAACGGCGCAGCGCAGGTATTTGCTCGACGATGGGCTGGGTGTTCACTAATGACTTACGGCTTGGCGGTCTGCCACAGCTTGAGGACACCATCACCGGTTTTGTCGCCGGGTTTGCTGTCCTTGGACCAGAAATACAGGGGCTTGCCCTTGACGGCCCACTGCTTTTTACCGTCGTCACGCATGATGAGGGTGTAGTCGCCGGACGGCTTGTCCGATTCGCTGCCCAGCAAGGGTGGCCAGTTGGCGGCGCAAGGGCCATTGCAAACCGATTTACCGCTGCCGGCAACGTCTTTTTCGAAGGTATACAGCGTCATGCCGTTAGGGCCTACCAGCATGCCGTCGGCCACTTTGGCCGGGGCGGCAGACATGGAGGCACATCCACCCAAAAGGATAAGCGCCAAGGACAGGCTAAGGGAGGCGCGAGCGGTGAATTTCATGATGAACTCCTGAGTTGATGGACGCAAACAAACATTTGCACTCAGATAAACACCGGCACGCCCTGGTTTATTCCCTGCCTCCGGAAAAATTTATCGCCGATGTACTTTCATGGCTCGTTCCACCTCGCGCTTGCCTTCTCGGTCCTTGATGGTGTCGCGCTTGTCGTGCTCGGCCTTGCCCTTGGCCAACGCGATTTCGCACTTGATTTTGCCGGCTTTCCAGTGCAGATTGATCGGCACCAGCGTGTAGCCTTTTTGCACCACTTTGCCAATGAGGCGTTTGATCTCTTCCTTGTGCAGCAAGAGCTTGCGGGTGCGTACCTTGTCTGGACTGATGTGGGTCGAGGCGGTATTCAGCGGATGAATCTGCAGGCCGATGATGAACAGCTCGCCATTGCGGACGACGATATAGCCATCGGTCAACTGCACCTTGCCCTCGCGCAGGGATTTAACCTCCCAACCCTCCAGCACCAAACCGGCTTCCAGGCGTTCTTCAAAAAAATAGTTGTAAGACGCCTTCTTGTTGTCGGCAATACGGGTAGCAGTTTCAGGTTTCTTGGCCATATAGTAAATTTGGGGTCGTCAGTCATGCGTACAAGGCTTGTCTACAATCCCGCGCAGACCCCCATTCTATGAAAACCGTAAAGAAGTCAGTCCTGATCTGGTACAGCCCGCAAGAAATGTATGTTCTTGTGACTGAAGTCGAGCACTACCCCAAGTTTTTGCCCTGGTGCGATCGCGCCCGGATCGTCACATCAGACGCGCACGGAATGACGGCGGAAGTCGGCATTTCCTTCAGTGGTATTCGCCAGACGTTCACTACCCGCAATGAACATGTGCCAGGCCAGCAGGTGGCAATGACACTGGTGAACGGCCCTTTTTCACGGCTGGATGGTGAATGGAATTTCTTGCCGATTGGAGACGGAACGCAAAGGGCGTGCAAAGTGGAACTGACGCTCAACTACGGCTTTGACAACGCGACCCTTGGCAAACTCGTTGGCCCGGTGTTTGACAAGATTGCCGGCAGCATGGTCGATGCTTTTGTCAAACGTGCGGCGCAGGTGTATGGAGAGTGACGTGAATATTCAAGTTACCGTGGTTTACTCGCCAAGCCCCCGAGATGTGCGTGAGGTCAACCTGAGTCTGGCACCTTCGTGTACCGTTTTGCAAGCACTGCAGGAGAGTGGTCTTTTGCAACTGTTCCCCTTGATCGATCAGCAGACAACGGTGGTCGGTGTTTGGGGACGCAAGGCGAGTTTGAGCCAGCTGCTGCGGGAAAATGACCGGGTAGAAATCTATCGGCCACTCACGGTCGACCCCAAAGTGGCCCGCCGTGAGCGTTTCGCCAAGCAGGGGGCTCGCACAACGGGTCTGTTTATTAACAAACGTGCAGGTGCCAAGGCCGGTTACTGATTCAGAATCCAGCCATGCCGGCTATTTGCAGTCTGAATCGATGACGACCTGAATGCGCTTCACTTCAGAGGCCCGGGCCGCATCATCCATGACTTCACGCTCGCCCTTTTCGTTGGTCCGGGCCATGCGTCCGCCGGAGTCAAAGCTGGATTTGGCCTGTTTGGCACGGGCGCAATTTTCAATTTTGACTTTCAGGACTTTTTCTTCCTCTGCTTTGCGTTTGGCAACTTCGGCTTCTTCGGCCTTCTTTTTCTTTTCCGCCAATTCTTTGTCGACACCGCTAAGCCGGGAGGCACTGGCAGCCCCTAGCGGCGCGGCAGCGGCGGCACCGGTCGGAGCCAAATCGCCGCCACTGACGGGCGCACCCACTGGGCTTGCGGTTCGGCCGCCCGGTCGTTTAATAATGTTTTTGTCGAGAATGTCGGCTGGGGGTGCACGGTCACTGAACACCTTGCGGCCATCCTTGTCTGTCCACTGCCACTGTGCAGAAGCCGCTACAGATATCAGGCAAGCGGCTCCCATCAAAAGTTTTTGGATACGGTTCATAGCCGGAGTTTAGCCCGCACCCGACTATTTTTTACAGGACACATTTGCCTTGGGTCGCGTCATTTGTTCTTTTTTGACGATCTCGTTCGGGGTAACTGTCCATGTCGTGGGTACAATCCATCATTTGGAGCTTCGACATGCGCCTAATCGGCAAAGCGCTCACCTTCGATGACATATTGTTGGTGCCAGCGTTCTCCCAAGTCCTGCCTAAGGACACTTCTCTTGCGACTCGTTTCTCCCGCAACATAGAACTGAACATGCCCTTGGTGTCTGCCGCGATGGACACCGTGACCGAAGCTCGACTGGCAATTGCCATCGCGCAAGAAGGGGGCATCGGCATCGTTCACAAAAACATGTCGGCCCAGGAGCAGGCGGCGCAAGTGGCCAAGGTTAAACGCTACGAATCTGGTGTGTTGCGTGACCCGGTTGTGATCACGCCCCATCACACCGTGCGCCAAGTCATCGATTTGTCAGCGCAACTCGGCGTGTCAGGCTTTCCAGTCTGCGATGGCGGCAAAGTCGTCGGCATTGTCACCGGACGCGATCTGCGCTTTGAGACTCGTTATGACCTGCCGGTGAGTCACATCATGACGCAGCGTGACAAGCTGGTCACGGTGCCGGATGGCACCACGCTGGCGCAAGCCAAAGTCTTGCTGAATCAGTACAAAATTGAGCGCTTGCTGGTGGTCAATGATGCCTTTGAGCTCAAAGGCCTGATCACCGTTAAAGACATCACCAAGCAAACAAGTTTCCCCAACGCAGCGCGTGATGCGCAAGGCAAACTGCGCGTCGGCGCTGCCGTTGGCGTGGGCGAAGGCACCGAAGAGCGGGTTGAGGCGCTGGTGCGAGCCGGGGTTGACGCCATCGTGGTTGACACCGCACACGGTCACAGCAAAGGCGTGATTGAGCGCGTGCGCTGGGTCAAACGCAACTACCCGCAGGTTGATGTGATCGGCGGCAACATTGCCACCGGTGCAGCGGCATTGGCATTGGTCGAGGCCGGTGCTGATGCGGTCAAGGTCGGAATTGGCCCAGGCTCCATTTGCACGACCCGCATTGTGGCGGGTGTGGGCGTGCCCCAGATCATGGCGATTGACAGTGTCGCCACCGCGCTCAAGGGCAGCGGCGTGCCCCTGATTGCTGACGGCGGCATTCGCTACAGCGGTGATATTGCCAAAGCGCTGGCCGCTGGAGCCAGCACCGTGATGATGGGTGGCATGTTCGCCGGCACCGAAGAGGCGCCGGGTGAAGTCATCCTGTTCCAGGGCCGCAGCTACAAGAGTTACCGTGGCATGGGCAGCATTGGCGCCATGCAGCAGGGCAGTGCGGACCGCTATTTCCAGGAATCCACCACTGGCAATCCGAACGCCGACAAACTGGTTCCCGAGGGCATTGAAGGCCGCGTGCCTTACAAAGGCTCCATGGTATCTATCGTGTACCAGATGGCCGGTGGTGTTCGCGCCAGCATGGGCTACTGCGGTTGTGCCACGATCGAAGACATGCAGAATCAGGCTGAGTTTGTGGAGATCACCACCGCCGGCATTCGTGAAAGCCATGTGCATGACGTGCAAATCACCAAAGAAGCGCCCAATTACCGGGCAGACTAGGCAACAACCCCAGGCTGCGCGCACGTCGTGTCGCTGCGCCACCCCCTTTGCAGGGGGCAACACCAGCAGACTGGCAAAGTCAGATCTGCGGTGTTCCTGGGATAAGGCACGCGAACTGAACATATCTCTTCTGCCATGCATCAAAAAATTCTCATCCTCGACTTTGGATCCCAAGTCACCCAACTGATTGCGCGTCGCATCCGTGAAGCGCATGTTTTTTGCGAAGTTCATCCCTGTGATGTGACCGATGACTGGATTCGTGCTTATGCCCGTGACGGCAAGCTCAAGGGCATCATCCTTTCGGGCAGTCACGCCAGTGTGTACGAAGAAACCACGGACAAAGCGCCGCAAGCGGTGTTCGAATTGGGGGTGCCGGTGCTTGGCATTTGTTACGGCATGCAAACCATGGCACACCAGTTGGGTGGCATCGTGCAAAGCGGGCACAAACGTGAGTTTGGCCCAGCCGATGTGCGTGCGCACGGCCATACCCAGTTGCTGGAAGGCATTCAGGACTACACAACCGCCATGGGGCACGGCATGTTGCAGGTGTGGATGAGCCATGGCGACAAGGTCACCGAACTGCCGCATGGCTTCAAAGTGATGGCCAGCACCGACAGCTGCCCGATTGCCGGCATGGCCGACGAAGATCGCCGCTTTTACGGCGTGCAGTTTCACCCTGAAGTCACGCACACCAAGCGCGGCGCGGCAATTCTGGAACGTTTTGTTCTGGACATCTGCGGCACCCGGCCTGACTGGATCATGGGTGACTACATCAGCGAGGCGGTAGAACAAATCCGCGCTCAGGTCGGCACCGATGAAGTCATTTTGGGCTTGTCCGGTGGGGTCGATTCATCGGTGGCGGCGGCGCTGATTCACCGCGCCATTGGCGACCAGCTCACCTGCGTGTTCGTTGACCATGGTTTGTTGCGCCTGAACGAAGGCGACATGGTGATGGAGATGTTTGTCGGCAAGCTGCACGCCAAGGTGATTCGGGTCGATGCTGCTGATCAGTTTTTGGGTCATCTGGCGGGCGTGAGCGAACCTGAAGCCAAGCGCAAGATCATTGGCCGCGAATTTGTCGAAGTGTTCAAGGCGGAAGCTGGCAA
Organism: Rhodoferax sp.; assembly: GCF_012927445.1. Taxonomy (GTDB): domain Bacteria; phylum Pseudomonadota; class Gammaproteobacteria; order Burkholderiales; family Burkholderiaceae_C; genus Rhodoferax. Next base: position 132,686 of record NZ_JABBPD010000003.1, on the reverse strand, counting down.
ACTCAAAAACGATCATTCGCGGCATGTGGCATGGCTGGCGCAGGGCACCATTTACCCTGACGTGATTGAGTCGGGTGCTGCCAAGTCTAAAAAAGCTGTGGTCATCAAGAGCCATCACAACGTGGGTGGTTTGCCGGAACTGCTGGGCCTCAAATTGCTGGAGCCGCTCCGCGAATTATTCAAGGACGAAGTCCGTGAGTTGGGCGTGGCGCTGGGCTTGCCGTACCACATGGTGTACCGTCATCCATTCCCGGGTCCAGGTTTGGGCGTGCGGATTCTGGGTGAGGTGAAGAAGGAATATGCCGATTTATTGCGCAAAGCCGACGCCATCTTCATTGAAGAGCTGCGTAACTTCATTGATGAAGAAAGTGGCAAAAGCTGGTACGACCTGACCAGCCAGGCGTTCACCGTGTTCTTGCCGGTCAAGAGCGTGGGCGTGATGGGCGATGGCCGCACCTACGATTACGTGGTGGCCTTGCGCGCAGTGCAAACCAGCGATTTCATGACGGCCGACTGGGCCGAACTGCCTTACGCGCTGCTCAAAAAAGTGTCCAGCCGCATCATCAACGAAGTGCGCGGCATCAACCGTGTGACCTATGACGTCAGCAGCAAGCCACCCGCCACCATTGAGTGGGAATGAGGCAGGCCGCGGTGCCGTGAGGGCATCCCGGACGTGGGCTTAAATGGCGGCTGATGACGCCACTTTCATGGCGCTTGCGTTGGCGCAAGCGCAGGTTGCCCTGGCCGCGGGGGAAGTACCGGTAGGCGCTGTGCTCGTTCGGGACGGGCAGGTGATTGCCGTTGGCCACAATGCGCCGATTGGTCGGAGCGATCCGACCGCCCACGCTGAAATTGTGGCGCTCCGTGCCGCGGCACTGGCTTTGGGCAACTACCGCCTGGACGATTGCGAGCTTTTTGTCACGCTTGAGCCCTGTCCCATGTGTGTTGGCGCCATGCTGCATGCACGCCTTAAACGCGTGGTCTTTGGTGCGCCGGACCCGAAAACAGGTGCCGCTGGCTCGGTGCTGGATTTACTCGCCAACCCCCAACTGAACCACCACACGCAAGTGCAAGGCGGGGTACTGGCGCATGCGTGTGCCAGCTTGCTGCAGGATTTCTTCAAACAAAAACGCGATGCCATCCGGTTACATAGCAGCCCGGTGCGCGATGACGCCGTGCGAACACCCGACGCACGCTTCGCGCAACTGCCGGACTATCCATGGCCTCCCCATTACATCAGTGACCTGCCCAGCCTGAATGGCCTGCGCATGCATTACCTGGACCTTGGCCCGGGCGATGCACCGCTGACTTACCTTTGTCTGCATGGCAACCCGGCCTGGAGCTACCTGTACCGAAAAATGATTCCGGTCTTGCTTTCAGCCGGTAGCCGGGTGGTCGCACCCGATCTTATTGGTTTTGGCAAGAGCGACAAACCCAAAAAGGAGGGGGTTCACCAGTTCACCTGGCATCGCCAGATCCTGCTGGAGTTGGTTGAACAACTGGATCTGAAAAACGTCATCTTGGTAGTGCAGGGCTGGGGCGGACTGCTAGGGCTGACCTTGCCGATGGCTGCCGCGCAACGCTACGCCGGCCTGCTGGTGATGAACAGCACCCTCGGCAGCGGCGACGCCTTGTTATCACCCGGTTTTGTGGACTGGCGCGAGATGTGCGCCAAAAAACCAGAATTTGACATCGCCCGCTGGGTTGCCCAGGGCCATCCGGCCATGAGTCCGCAGGAATGTGCCGCCTACGCGGCGCCGTTTCCGGACCGTGGTCACCGTGCTGCGCTTCGGGCCTTTCCATCCCTGTTGACGGAACTCAAGAACTCCAACGGCGCGGCCATTCTGGGCCAGGCTTGTGACTTCTGGCAGGCGCGTTGGTCAGGCCCAACCTTGATGGCCATTGGCCTGCAAGACCCGGTGCTGGGTCTGCCTGCCATGCGGGAATTACAACAACGCATTGCGGCTTGTCCGGAGCCAATGTGCCTGGAGCAGGCTGGACACTTCGTGCCGGAGCAGGGCGCGTCCGTCGCCGAAACGGCGGTTCAGTATTTCGGCTCTCCCCAACCGGTTAAATAAGCTCGTGAAAAAACACATCTATATCTACTCTCCTTCCGGTGCCGTGCGTGACAAGGCGGCGTTCCGGCGTGGTGTGGCGCGACTCAAAACGCTGGGGCACGACGTTGAAATTGATGAAGCGGCGCTAGCCAGTCATCTGCGTTTTGCCGGTGACGACGAAACCCGGCTCGCCGCCATCCACCGTGCAGCCGCCAGCGGCGCCGACGTCGCTTTGGTATCACGAGGCGGCTATGGCCTGACCCGCATTCTGAGTGGTATTAACTACAAAAAGGTCGCCAAAGCCATTGAAAAGGGCACGCTGTTTGTCGGCATCAGCGATTTCACGGCGTTTCAGAGCGCCGTACTGGCCCGCACCGGTGATGTAACTTGGGCCGGACCGGCATTGTGCGAAGGCTTCGGGGTTGGCGGCAAGACGAACCAGGCCGATGGCCCAGCTGGCGGGAAAGAGCAGGTACCCGACGACATCATGGAGGCCTGCTTTGACGATCTCATCAGTGGGCAAGGGGAGGGGGCAGGTTGGCGTCAAAATCGGGAGACACACCCAACCACTACCAATTCAATAGCTACTCCCGCAGAAGACACGGGGGCTAGAGCCGAATTTAGTATAAAGAACTCGACCATTTGGGGGGGCAACCTGTCGGTATTGGTCTCCTTGCTGGGCACCCCTTATTTTCCGATGATTAAAGGGGGCATCCTGTTTCTGGAAGACGTGGGTGAGCATCCGTATCGGATTGAACGCATGCTCACCCAACTGCTGCACGCCGGCGTACTGGCACGTCAAAAAGCAATTGTGCTGGGTCAATTTACGGCATTCAAGCTGGTCCCCCACGACCGGGGTTTCAAGTTGCAGAGCGTGGTGAACTGGCTACGCCAGCAGCTCAAGGTGCCGGTGCTTACCAATTTGCCCTACGGTCATGTCGCCACCAAAGTCATTTTGCCGGTAGGTGCAAAAACTGATCTGGTGGTGGAAGGGCGCGATGCCCTGCTGTTTTGGGGTCACCTCTGATGCGTCTCGGATATGACCTAAACTGTCCTCAATCTTAAGAAACGGAATCGGTTGGGAATGGGCGTTCACACTACGGTTGTATTCACCGATCTTTTTGGCAGCACAGGTGTCTTTGAAGCCCTGGGCAATGCCAAGGCAACACAGGCGATTACGCAGGTAACGAACTGGATTGCCAAAATAGTTGAATCGCACGGCGGACGTGTGGTCAAAATGCTGGGGGATGGCGTACTGGCGCTGTTTGATGACAACCCGTCGGCCATCGATGCCGTGGTGGAGATGCAGCGCAGTCACCTCAGGCGCATGGCCCAAATGCCGGCTGCCAACCGCCTGCCGATCCGCATAGGCGTTGCCAGTGGCGATGTCGAACTGGTGGACGGAGATTGTTATGGGGATGCCGTAAATGTCGCGGCTCGCCTGAGTGACCTTTCCGGTCCTCAGCAGATATGGGCCAATAGCGCAGCGCTGACGGGTGCTGACGAAGCCGATGGCGTGCGTTTTCGTATTCTGGGGCCCATCAGCATTCGGGGACGGGCCGAGCCCTGTACGGTTTACCAGGTCGAGTGGCAGGATGATGTCGCCTCCGATTTTTTGACGATGCAGGCGGAACTTGACCCCTTGCTCGACGCCAGTAATAAGGATGCGTTGGGCGGACAGATTGAGCTGACCTGGAAGGACACCGTCAAGACTTTCAAATCGTTCGAGCTGCCGATTCACATTGGGCGCATACGTCAAGTTGAATTTGTCATCAACGATCCCCGCGTTTCCCGAACGCATGCCCGCATTGACTGGCGAAATGGCAGCGTGATGCTGGTCGATGTCAGCTCCTACGGCTGTTGGGTTCGTTTTTCGGGTGGCGGCTCAGACTTGCTGCTCCGGCGTGAAGAATGTGTCTTGCATGGACGCGGTGAAATTGCACTCGGCTCCTCGTTTGCCGATCCAAGTGCCCCGACGGTTGGTTTTTCAGTGTCCTGATTCAGGCGTAAACGGTTCTGGCCTGCGGCAAATCAATCAAGCCAGCCACTACTTTTTCAAGCGCATCCTGGCGCAAGGTCCGCATGCCGGCCCGGGAGGCTTCGGCAAAAATTTCTGAAGTCGGTGCCCGCGTCTGGATTTTGTGTTTCATGCCTCCCACGTTTTCCAGGACTTCATAAATGCCCAAGCGGCCTTTATAGCCTCGCCCTCCACACCGCTCACAACCCACCGCCTCATGCACGGAGACTACCGATGCGGCAGGGTCGCTTGAGCTCGCGGAGGCCGCAGTCCAAAGGCGCTTGCGTCCTTCTTCCAGTGGGACCTCTGTACCCTCGATGTATTCATGCACAAGTGCATCAGATTCTTCGGTAGTCAGCACCTTGGTCGTCGCACAATATTTGCACAGGCTGCGAACCAGCCGCTGGGCCACGATACCGATCAGGGAATCCCCAAAGTTCAACGGATCCATGCCCAAGTCCAGCAAACGGACAACACTTTCTGCCGCACCATTGGTGTGCAACGTTGAAAAAACCAGGTGACCGGTGAGAGAGGCCTCAATGCAAACACGCGCCGTCTCATCGTCCCGCACCTCGCCGATCATGACGACATCCGGATCGGCCCGCAAGAAAGCGCGCATAGCCGCAGCAAAAGTCAGCCCAATCTTCGGGTTGACCTGAAGTTGGCGCAAGCCGGACTGGGTGATTTCAATTGGATCTTCAGCGGTCCATATTTTTCGACTCTCGGTGTTGATTTCACTGAGCAAGGAGTGCAGGGTGGTCGTCTTGCCTGAGCCTGTCGGACCACAGGCAAGAAAAAGTCCGTAGGGGTGCTGCGATAACCGTTTCACGATTTCGGCATCACGCGTAGAAAACCCCAACTGGGCCAACGGAATCGGTTTTGACGATGCCAGCAAGCGCATCACGACATCTTCCAAATTGTCATGGGTCGGAAGAATGGCGACACGCAATTCGAGCTTGATATCAGAAAAATCAGAAAAATTGATTTTTCCGTCCTGCGGACGTCGTCGCTCTGAAATATCGAGTTTGCTCATCACCTTGATGCGGGATACCAACGCGGCGCGCAAATCCGTTGGCAGCTTCAGATACTCTTCCAGATCACCGTCAATGCGAAAGCGAACCCGCGAAGGCTCTTCTCCAGGGTTGGTCTCAATATGAATATCCGAGGCCTTTTGTTTGTGCGCATCCATGATCATGCGTTTAACCAACAACACAACGCTGGAACGCTCATCAACTGCATTGCTGTGGACTTCTGCGCCTTCTACTTTGATCTCATTCTGAGCAGACATCAGCAAGGTCTGAAGATCCTGCACGGCCGCTTCAGGCGCCCCTGTTTTTATGACCAGCACGCTCGCTGGGCTGTCTTGAATGGGCAGAATGATTTGAGTTTCCCGGGTAATCCTTGCATCGATATGCGCTTTGGATGCCCAGACCAGCGCAAGATGGCAACCGGCAATCATGCTTAACCGGTCTTCCAACTCCCGACTCATGGGCGCGGATGACGCCACGTAGAGCGTCCCCGAAATCATTCCCAGCGGCACCACCGATTGTCTAGTAGCAATATTCCAGGAAATCTTGGTTAGAGCCTGCGAATCAATCTGGAATGTATCGGCGTTAACCTCGGGCGTCTTGACCATACGCGCTCTGGCGTGCTCAAGTTGCAGTTTGAAGGTGTCAGACTTGGCCAGCTGGTCATCAATATAGGTTCGTAGTTTTCCAGACTTGTCGCTTTGCAAATCAAGAAACGTCGCCTCGTCCATCAGTTTGAGCTCAAACAAGGCCTGGGCGGCTGTAATCATGGGTTTCCCGCGGGCGTCCTCCAGCAGGATGGCGAGTTCGTCCATGTTGCTGGCCAGCCCTGATACCTGTGGCAGAGTCGCCGTCACAATGGATTCTTCTGCCGGCACGGCCAACTCAGCAGATACGTGCGACAAGACGGCCGGGTCAGGGGAGTCAATACGAATACTTTGAAGCGAGTTTCTGGGTACCCACAGGGCAATGAACCGGGAATCTTCTTGCCGAACATAAAGGTAAACACCGCCGGCGCGCATGTTTACATAGCCACAGGTCTGACCATCCAGTGTTTTTCCATCAATAAAAAGAGCATGAAAAATGAGAGCATCTTCGTGTTCAAGACGGTGCGCATGTTCCGAGAGTAAGTCCGAATCAGTTTCGGCCATAAGCAAACCTGCGCACGCCACGCTGCGAATGTCAGAAACTGGAAGGGCGATCTCTTGCCCCATAAATATCAATTTCAGTTCAGAGATTGCAGACAGATTTTCATCGGAAGGCATTGAGCCGCGAATGAGTTGCCCATCAAGCAGGTGAACCTCGACCTCGAGCGTCGCCAGTGCCCCCGCATCAGGGGCGAACTGGAGTTTGGAGGGCAGGGGCCAGACCATGGAGGGGTACCGCGTTGCTATCGTTCAATAGTCAAACCATTTGATTCCGGTGGTTTGCCGGCGCTGAGCCTGATATGAAGCGACAAGTCAGTCTTGGAGTCCGCGTAATCAATGGCCTGTGCCAAGGTGATGTCATGCCGAGTGAACAGATCGAACAAGGACTGGTCAAAGGTGTGCATTCCAATCTCAACACTTTTGGCAATAGCGGCCTTGATCTGGTCGATCTGACCTTTCTGGATCAGGTCAGAAATGAAAGGGGATTGCAACATGATTTCGGTCGCCGGAACTAACTTGTTGCTCGTGCCCTGAATCAAACGCTGCGCAACCACACCTTTGAGATTGAGAGAAAGATCCATCAGAGTCTGTTTTCTTGACTCTACCGGGAAAAAATTGATGATGCGTTCAATTGCCTGATTGGCGTTATTGGCGTGCAAGGTCGAGAGACACAGATGACCGGTTTCTGCATAGTTCATGGCGTGCTGCATGGTCATGAGGTCGCGGATCTCACCAATCATGATCACGTCCGGTGCTTCACGCATGGCGTGTCTGAGTGCCTCATCAAACGAATGGGTATCCAGGCCAACTTCACGCTGGTCCACCACACACTGTTTATGCGGATGAAGAAATTCAATGGGATCTTCAATGGTCAGGATGTGACCGGGAGCTTCCTCATTTCGATAGTCAAGCATGGAGGCCAGTGTGGTTGATTTGCCCGAACCCGCAGCACCCACCACCAGGATCAGGCCGCGCTTCAGCATGGCCAACTTCTGCAAGATGGCCGGCAATTTGAGGTTAGCGATGGAAGGAATTTTGTTTTTGACGTATCGCACAACCATGCCGACTTGGCCACGCTGAAAAAAAACATTCAACCGAAAGCGCCCAAGCGATTCAATCCCGACGGCGAGATCACATTCCAGATCCGCCTCAAACTGACGCATCTGTGATTCATTCATCATGGAGTAGGCAAGCTCTTTGACCCGATTGGCTTGCAGCGCAGGCATATCTAACTTGCGCATGTTGCCTTCGACTTTAACGGTGGGCACAGCGCCTACTGATAAAAACAAATCAGAGCCATCCACTTCAACCATGAAGTGAAGGTAAGCACCGAGATCGTCGGTCAGACTGGGTTGCTGGACGGTCATCCGGCGAAATAAATGTGACACATCTATAAATTCGGCTTTCATTGGAAGCACCCCATAAGTGGGTCACTTTTACTTCGCAGAAGTAGGAAGTAAATCTGTCATTTGGCGGATTCGGGAAGTAAATATGACACTTGGCGCATTTGTCATGCTATCTGAAAGACGATGAAATCGTATCTGCTGCGCTGAAAGCGAGGCTTCATGCGGGTTACACACAAGTCTGTGTCACTTTTACTTCCTTTTGTTGCGAAGTAAATTTGACATCTCCAGAAGCGAGCCTATAAATACAAATCAATGATTTAGAACAAATGTCATGACCTTGACCTATACCGCCTCTGCAAGCGATCAGCAACCGTACGGTTCCTATCGTATTGATGTGTATAGCCAAAAGGCGGGGCGACGCATGACTTTGTACGGTAAGCCTGCACTGTGCCAATTTATCGATTTGGAAGCAAATGTTGACGTGTCCACCGTCTGTGAACGTCCCTTGCTAATTCCCAATACCAAACCCCGCCAAATGGTTGATTTTTGGGCGATTTGTGGTGGTGTTGCTACCTTTTATATTTTGAAGCGACCTTCGGATGTCGAAATCACAGGTACTGAGACGTCGGCATTTAACCAGTTTTGCAGGTGGGCCGAAGACAATAAGGCCCACGTCAAGATTGTCAACATCGCGGATTTTGAGACGAACCGCATCAGGTACGACAACTGGTCTTCAATCCTGCAACATTTGATTGCACATCGCGGTCAGGTAACTGATCACTTGGTGAATCATTGTGAGAAAGCAATTCTGCAAACCGCCACCTTGCAGGATATCGAAAACGACATTGCCGACGTGGACGCCATGCTTGTGAGGGCAGCCGTATTCACCTTGCTTGCGCGGGGTCACCTCAAATGTGACTCTATTGACACGATCCAACTCAACTCCTTCACAAAAGTGGTGAAGGTATGAAGTTGCCGCGCGTCATTGTGTTTGGCATGGCCAACTTCAATCGTGCATCCATACCCGAGATTCTGAACGACTTTGAGAACCTTCCCAAAGTTGACGAGTCCGCATTTGCAGACAATCCGGCCACAGCCCTTGCTTACAAGAATAATCTGGAAGCGTTCAGGCTTTTTGTGCAGGAACCAGATGTCTCAATGAAAGAGATTGAACGCGTCACGACCGTTTATCGCAAGCAGCTTTATCGCTTGCTGGACCGGGTTGTGAGCAAAGCCGAAGACGGTCGAGTTCAGGGACTTCGTGGGCTCATCCCTTACAAACACGTCAAGGAATACGAACGCATTGCAGTCGTACCATCATCGTCGGTCCTGTCCGGTTCGGCCGCAGCAGGTGCTTTTAATCAGCTTCTCAGGCGCTTTGATGAACTTGATAAATGGCTGAGGAAAAGGGTGCGTGAAAGAAGTCGGCCCCTTCGAGAAGGCGAAATGCGCGAAGTAAACAAGTCGATTCGTTCGTTGCACCGGGAATTCATCAATCGGTGTAAGAAGGAGGGTGTTCAGCCAGGTGAGTATCCGCTGAACCAAGACATGTTGGGCTACCGCTCATTTCAGGCTGCGGTACGGCGCATTACCCGGGAGCAGGGAGGATCACATCGCCTGGCAAATGAGACTACCCCAAGTGTTGCACCGAAAGAGTCGCCAGACTTCAAGCTTTGGCCCATCGGGGACATACCGTTCAAGCTGGTGCAGTTTGATGGCCATAAGATAGACATTCGAATCACGCTTGTTGTGCCGGACCCGTTTGGCCTGGAGACTCTTGTCGAACTCCGCCGCATTTGGATTCTTGTTGTTGTCGATGTCGCCAGTAGTGCGATTCTGGGTTATCACCTTGCATTGGGTGTTGAATACAACAAAGATGACGTCGCGGAAGCTTTGCAAGCCGCCATCGTTCCACACAGGAAAATCAAACTCACGATGCCAGGCTTGGCAGTGCGCGACGGAGGTGGATTTCCCAATGAGGTGCTCCCGCAATTGGAATACTGCCGCTGGAACTGGTTTCACTTTGACAGCGCTAAAAGTCACTTGGCCCAAGACACACTGGATCGTTTGACTAATGTCGTGGGTTGCTGGGCGATCTCTGGACGGCTCGGAGAGCCTGATGATCGCGCTTTCATCGAGCGGTTTTTCGGACTGTTGGAGCAGTGTGGATTTCATCAGGTTCCGGGAAGTCTGGGCTCAAGTCCATCGGACCCGGTTCGTCACCTTGCGGATGTGGGCTCTAATTTACCGATGTTGATGACTCTTGACCAACTCGAACAAATGGTTGAAGTCTTGCTCGCCAACATGAATGGGGAGTCCTCCAGCGGTTTGGGCGGTCGAACACCGCTGGAAGCGTTGCGTTACATGGTTGCCAAGCCGGAGTTCCTCATACAGACATTGCCCGCTACCAAACGTCACCAACTTTTTCTTCTGAAGGAGGCAACGATCAAGACCATTCGTGGATCTGGCTTGCCTCATGTCAACTTTGAAGGAGTACGCTACACCTGCGACATCCTTGGTAGTCGACCTGAATTAGTTGGCAGGAAGTTACGCATCTACTTCATGGCCCGAGACATTCGTAAGATTCACGCGTTTTTCGAAGATGGTTCGGAGCTAGGCATACTTGTTGCCAGTCGCCAATGGCGGATCACCCCTCACTCGCTACGCTTACGCAAGGAAATTTTGCGGATGCATCGACTTAAACTTCTGAAGTACGACGATGCAGACAACCCGGTGGAAGCATACGTCAAATTCAAACGGGCAGAAGCAAAGCAAAATAAACGTGCAGGGAATGCACTTGCAGGTGTACGTGCCGGCATCAATGCTGCTGCGAGTGCAACCGCTCACGGCGACGGAATTTTTGGATCCGCAGAGGAGCCCAAGTCGACCATTTCTGATGCGCAGGTCAGTCTGCCAAAGAAAACTAAAGCGCCAGCGCTGATAGAAACCGTTGAGCCCACCCCGTTGACGTTGAAGAAAACCGTTTTATTTTAGGGCGGGTACATGTCAATTGATTTTTATCGACCCGTTCCTCTCGAAACACACCCCGTTTCGATACAGAAATACATCGTCCCAACACCATCAATCAACGAGTTGTATTCCCGCGTCAAGAAATGTATCAAGCTCCGTGTGCCGGGTGCTATCGTTTATGCCATGACCCGGTATGGTAAGACCTATGCTGCCCGTTATGTTGCAACTTCTCTGAGGATGGATTTTCCGCGCATTGTCACCTTGACCTTTTCGTGTCACAAGAAAAAAACGCCAAGCGAGGCTTCTTTTTTTTCGAACCTGCTACGGGCTGTTGGTCACGAGAAGGCCGAAAGCGGAATGGCGTATCAGAAGCGAATCCGACTGCTCAACAAACTCCTTGAGTTGTTGGTGGCCTCCAAGCAAAACGTTTTGGTGGTCTTTGCAGATGAAGCTCAAAAGCTTCAGATCGAGGAATATGAATGGCTGCGCGAAGTTCACGATGATCTGGAAACGCGGGGGTATCGCATGATCACGTTCCTCATAGGACAGCCTCAGCTGAAAAACCAGAAAACTGCACTAAAGCAAGCCCGGCATACTCAAATTGTCGGGCGCTTTATGATTGACGACATCGAATTCCATGGGGTATGCAGTGTCGAAGATGCCGCCAGTTGCTTGCTCGGGTATGACACGGCTTGCTATCCGACTGATTCTGACTGGACGTTCACTCGCTTTTTCTTACCCCAAGCGTGGGCCAATGGCGCACGCCTTGCCGGGCAAGCGCAGTCTCTGTGGCAGCAGTTTGAAGATGCGCATGCGGAAGGTGGCTTTCGAACAGCGCTGGAAGTCCCGATGACCTACTTTGTAAGGTCGGTGGAGATCGCCTTGACGGAGATTGGACAAGACGGTGCCGACTTTGCTTTCACGCCAGCGCTGTGGAAACAGGCAGTAGCCGATTCCCGCTTTTCGATGGCTGAAGAAGAGCTTCTTCTCGATATCGAACCGGATTCCGAGGGGTAGACGGTGGTTTCCCGTCCATCAGCAGCGCCAATCCTTATTGACTGCTCGACAGTACCTGAAGCCAACTGGTGCTGGCGTCCTGAATGGTATTGCGGTAGCGATTCTGTTTATGGACTCTTGGCGAAGTTTGGTAGTTTGAATGTACTTTCGACCCGTGAGCTGTGTGAGCTTTTTGTGGAGAAAAATTCATCTGAGAGTAAAAACAGGCTTCCAGGTCGACCTCACTTTCCGGTAGTTGATCTCCGTTATACCAAGGACTTTCGGGTGGCGCGACTGGCCAACTTACTGCGACTTGACACAGCGCGGGTACGCTTGGGCTTTGTTGAATCACTTTTCCCCAACGCAACACAGATTGCCTCAACTGACTTGGTTTGGTGTCCCTACTGTGCCAAACACGGCTTTCATTCCCCCGCGTTTCAACTCAATTACTCCAGCGTATGCCCATTACACGGCCATATGTTGTTGCGTCGTTGTACACGATGTTCATCGCCTCTTCCCTACAGGTTGAACGCGACCATTCGAGGCGAATTATTCAGCTGTCCAAGCTGCGGAAAGGATTTCGCGCTGGCCATACGATCACCTGCGCGTACGCTGGAGATGAAAGCTGACGCGGCACTACTGTTTGCTGATTATTCTGAGTTGATTCGCTTCAGCGACCAGCTACCAACGATGGTCAATGCATGCAAAGCGTTGGTAGGTAGACCGTATATGCCGCTATTCATAAGTAAACCGGATATTTATCGGCGCAGTGCTTCATTTCGCCAGTTCGTTACTGACGTCCTCGTCTCCGTATCGATCCATAACTGCAAGGAAACCCAAGCTAGTCTCAACCTGCTGGCGCCAAGTTTCACGTTCGCAGAACCAATGCATAGCCCACATGCCACCCAAGCAAAGTCAAGCATGCCGAGCGTAAGGCGAGCAATCAAATCGGTAGCATCGGAAACTGATCAAAAGCTTCAAGAAGCGTGGGCTATCTATCGCACGGTTCGCCGACATCTTTGGCGTCACCATGTTTGCCAACACCGCAGTTGCGCTCAACTAGCGATGAAAACCTTGTGGTGGGATTTGGAGGGTGAGAAAACAAAACCCTTTTGTGAAATCGCGTTGGCATTTATCCGCTGGCGGATGCAATGGGAGGGAAGGCGGATTCCCGCTACTTTAGCTGTTTCAAACCGGGGTATTGTTCCATATGGGCTGCTTGGCTGGATATCCAAAGACTCGCCGATTTCCTCAGTTCATTGGTCACCCGCATTTGAATCATGGCTGAATGCGCACCTGCTTGCTGCAGCTTGTCTAGATAGTTTCGCAGGGTGGATGATGCTATCTGCCGCACATAAGGTAGATCATCAAGTGCGTTGGTGCATGAAAGATCATGAAATGTTCACCAAACGCCATTGGGCATGCAGCGGTCGGGGTACACCCCTTGAACCTGGACTGCTGTTCCTGGAGCCGTTGACTAGCTCAAACTACTTATCAGCCAATTTGTTGTCGTGCAAATGCACACGAATGCACCACCGCGTGACCGTACTGGCCCTTGCACGGGTGAAACGGTAGACTGGGAAATCGCAGCTGCTGCCAGATCACTCACGATGGTCACAGACGTTGAAATCACCAGCGCACAAGGGCAGGCAATGACGAGCGGAACGAGAGCCTTGTCGAGCCAGGTGAGCCAATTTCCACCCAGCAGCAAGGGCGGCAAGATGGCGAAAACCACCGGTGTGTAGACCTGCGCGGTTGTTCGTCAGAACCTTTTTTCGACAATAACGTTGTATTGATGATCAGAATGTCAACCGCAACACCCACTTTGGTTGCCACTTTCCTGAATTGGCGGGCAAGGGTTCGTGCCATACGAGCAATACACGCAGCAGTCACCCGGCAGGGGTTTGAGCACGGCATGGCATTCAGTGCATTCGTAAAACCATTGACAGGCATCAGTGGGCATCGTCTCACTCTTTGAAAAGCCACACTCAGGGCAAGTCAGCGTGGACTCCCGCGTGACGGTGTTCAATTGGCAGCCTCCATGACCGTGGATGGGTAACCTGCGTTCTTGGTGGATTCGGTCAGCGCGTCCACATTGGTTCTGGCACCGTCAAATGTGACAATGGCCTGTTGCTTGTCAAAGTTCACATTCGCCTGGCTGACGCCCGGCTCAAGGCAAGCGCGAACAACCTTGCGTTTGAATTCGTCACTGTAGCGTCCGCGCCGACGACCAGCGCCTGGAAATTGAATTTCTGAAGTGTGCACGTGTTCACCTATATTAAAGTGGACACGATACTCCTAAAAATTACGCCGCCCAGCAATATGAGTTCACCAGCCGCATACGTATGAAGGTGAACAAACGGGCATGATTCAATGCGATCTCAGTTGCACAAAGTCGGTACCGCACACCTGGTGCAAAAAACACATGGTCCCGGCACTCAATGCCGCCCGCTGCGGATCAACCTATATTGACGAATCGTCGTCCGCACCAACAAAAACTTGATACTGGCAGGCGTCGGATTTCAGGGTACGCGCGGCAGTCTGATAGTGAACGTGGTCACGGCGCTAATCGATGCCACCGAGATCGTGCCGCCATGGGCGTTGACGATTGACTTGGTGATGGCCAGTCCCAGTCCTGTGCCTTCGCTGCTGCGTTGCCGTGACGGATCAACCCGGAAAAAACGGTCGAACACCCGTTCCCAATACTCCTGGGGAATTGCATCGCCCGTGTTTTCCATACAAATCGAGACCATATTCGGGCTCGCGCTGAGGCGCACACGCACTGTGGTGTTCGCCGCCGAATGCCGAACCGCATTGGACAGCAGGTTGCCCAGCGCGCGGCGCAACATGAGCCGGTCTGCGCTCACCTCGCCGTCGCCTTCGAGTGCCAGGTGCAGGCCTTTTTCTTCGGCCACCGCATCGTAATACTCGAACAGTGCAAGAACCTCTGCTGCCAGATTGACCGTTTGCCGGGTAGGTACCACCAAGCTGTTTTCGGCCTTCGCCAGCAGCAACATGTCCGAGATCATGCGGGCCATGTGCTCGAACTCTTCGGCGTTCGATTCGAGAATGCTGCAGTACTGGTCGGCACTGCGCGCGCGCGACAAGGCGACCTGAGTTTGCGTCATCAAGTTGCTGACCGGAGTGCGTAACTCGTGTGCAATGTCGGAAGAAAAATCGGAAAGGCGGTGAAACGCTTCTTCCAGCCGCGCCAGCATCTCATTCAAGGATTGTGCGAGTTCAGCCAGCTCGACTGGCGCCGACTCCACTGGCAAACGATAGCTCAGTTGTTGGGCCGTGACCCCTTGCGTTTGTTCGCGCATGGCACGCAGCGGTGCCAAGCCGCGCCGTGCGGCAGCCCAGCCGAGAAAGCCGGTCAGTGCCGCAGCGCCCGCGACGAAGAACCACAGCGTTTGCAGAAAAGAACGCATGAAGGCCTGATGGTGCGCGATGTCAGTGGCCACTGCCACGATCACCTTTGAACGAGCGCCCGTGCGGGTTAGCAGGCCGGTCGGCAGTTCAGCCGCGATGCCGCGGTAGTTCTGTTCACCCTGCGCCCATGTGATGGGGCGGTAAGGGTTTCGGGCAGCGCTGGCGGCCACCAGATCGATCGGAAAGTTGGCGTTGGGTGTGGCGAAAATCACCTCGTGATTCGGCTCGAAGACAATCACTTCGAGGCCCTGATGCCCCACCAGCGAGTTGTCCAGCAGTTGCGTAATGCGTTTGAGATCATCTTGCGACTTCAACTGCTCAAGCGTGTGTTGGGCCAGCGCCATCTTGCCCGTCAGCGCGTCCATGTCCTGTTCCTCGAAATGCTTTTCCACCGAGGCGGCGATCACGACCCCGAGCGCCAGCAACACGGCCGAAGAGGCGCTGACAAACAGCAGCGTCAACCGTCGGGTGATTGAGGGCCGTCTATTCAAGCGCAATCAGGCTTCTCCAAAACGTAGCCCATGCCGCGCACGGTGCGGATGAGTTTGGGTTCAAAATTATCATCAAGTTTGACGCGTAAACGGCGCATGGCAACCTCGATGACGTTGGTGTCGCTGTCGAAGTTCATGTCCCACACCTGCGATGCAATCAGCGAGCGAGGCAGTACTTCGCCCTGGCGGCGCAGCAGCAGCTCAAGCAGGGCAAATTCTTTCGCCGTCAGATCAATCCGCTTCCCCGAGCGGGTGACCCGACGCCGCAACAAATCAAGTTCCAGATCGGCCGCCCGCAGGAACTCCGCAGCTGAGGCTTTACTTCCTCTACGCAACAGGGTCCGTACCCGCGCCAGTAGCTCGGAAAAAGCAAAGGGCTTGACCAGGTAGTCGTCCGCGCCGAGTTCCAAACCCTTGACTCGGTCATCCACGTGGTCGCGAGCGGTCAGAAACAGCACAGGCGTGTCTTTGCCAGCCTTGCGGATGCCTGCCAAGACCGCCCAGCCGTCAATGCCGGGCAGCATTACATCAAGAATCACCAGGTCGTAAGCCTCGGTGAGTCCATGATGTAGGCCGTCGCGGCCGTCGCGGACCAAATCGACAATGAAGCCGGTTTCGATCAAGCCCTGTTTCAGGTAGTCCCCCGTCTTCGGTTCGTCCTCAACAATGAGGATTCTCATGGCATCTCCTATTCAGTTGAGAACAGAGCTTCGCTACGCTCGGTCTGTCCTGCAAATTTTTTTGTTCATGTAATGTGGCCGCCATTTTGCGCTGCTCGGACATCGGAGCAGCGTAGATGACAGGAATGTAATCTGACGGTCAGCGTTTTGTTAAGGCGATTCAGCACATTGCGGCCTTTTTCCATCGAACTGCTTGCAAGGCTTAGTGATGAGAACGAAGGCGAAGAATAAATTCTTTGTCTGCCAGCTCAATGCGCATTTGGACTGTAACGATATTTGGCCGTTGGCTGCATGAATGAGGCGACAAATAGCTTGACGTGCGCAGGTAGACACCGAGAACTGAGATCACGCACCAATGGTGACGGTCTCGAATCACGACGCTGTGATCGATCAACCGAAAAAATGCAACACCTATGCTTTGCCGATTGCTTAGGGCGATGTCCATCGTCTCGGTGTAAATGCGGCGGTGCCGTCAAGGTCGGTAAATTAAATTGAACACTTCGCCCCAAGAGGTTTAACGCTGAAAAGGGTTACGCAACGATGACAGAGACGTAATGTTTGCGTCATCGTTGTGACGGTTTAATTTTCATACGATGCTCATGCGTCTTTTTAGAAATAACGGTCACCAGTGGCGAACTGCAATGAACCTGAATTGAAAATCACTGCGGCGCATTGCCTCGGTGTTGCCGCTGGGCGTTGTGATAGTTGGCGGCGCTTCCGGCCCGAACGCGCCCTCTCCTGAACTGCTGCAGTGGATCGAGATCGCGCGCACCCGTGGCGATCTCGATAAAACAGTTTCCCCCCAGAAAGGCTTATGAAATGAAAGTCCCCATGAAACCAGTTGATTTTATCCGCCCGGTTGCGGGCATAAACCGACCCATCGACAAGAACTCCGGTGCTCAGGGAACAGGATTTAAGGATGCGATGGTGCAGGCTTTGCAAACGACGAGTGACCTGCAAAAGGAATCGGGACGGCTTTCCAAGGAGTTCCAGCTCGAAAAGTCAACGGCGAGTCTTGAACAAACCATGCTGGTTGGCGTCAAATCGAACATTGCTTTCCAGTCGACGCTTCAGGTTCGGAATCGCCTCGTACAAGCCTATACCGATATATTAAACATGCAAGTGTGAAAGGGTGCAGTATTTAGATACCTGTATTTTTTGCGCAAGCAACGCGGCCGTTATTCTGCGTAGCTTGAACTTTTGTCGCGTAGATAACAGGAATGTAATCTGACGGTCAGCGTTCTGTTGGGGGTGAACCAGCACACTTCGGTCAACTATTTCCATTTCGTCGTGTGTTTTCTTCTCGCGACCTCCCTAACGTGATGAAGTGAGGATTTCATGTATCCATTTCCCCTTCACTGGCTCGTGCCAGTAGGACTGACGGTGGTCCTGCCCATGGCGTTCGCACAACCCAGTTCCCAGCCGAGAACGCCAGATTCAAAGAATGCTGCGCCGTCTTCACTCACGCTCAGCTATAAATCAGCATTTGTCGATTACCGAGCTTACAGTGAGCAATCTATCGTTTCTTGGATTGACGCCAATGACAAGGTGGCCAAGATTGGTGGCTGGCGCGCCTACGCCAAGGAAGCCCGTCAACCTGATGGTGCGTCTGCACCAGCCACCGGTGGACAAGGAGACAAACCATGATCCGGGACACACGCATTCCACGCCTCAGATGGCTGGTCGCTGCCATCTCGGTCATTGTGTTGTCGGGCTGCGCCAGTGTTAACTTTGACAATTCGATCGCCAAAACGAATCAAGATGCCTCTGAATTCACGGAGGGTAAGTTGACGCTTGCGCAAACCCAGGAGCAGCACACAGCGCTTGACCGTGCGGCAACCCAACTGCTGGCCCAACCCTTGAGTCAAGGTAATGCCGTTCAACTCGCGCTTATGAACAGTCCGGCCCTGCAGGCGATGCTGGCGCAGAACTGGTCGTATGCTGCCAATGCAGCGCAGTCCGGCCGCATCGCCAATCCGATCTTCACTTTTGAGCGCGTCAGCTTTGCCAGCGAAGTTGAGTTGGGGCGGCGACTCACTTTCGGCTTGCTTGACCTGCTGACCCTGCCACAGCGCTATGGCATCGCGCAACGAGGGATTGAGCGGGCTCAGCTTCAACTGACCTCAGATGTGATCGATCAAGTGACACAGGTGCGCCAGGCTTGGGTCAAGGCAGTCGCGGCACAACAGAATCTGACCTATGCGCAACAGGTGATTGATGCGGCACAGGCCAGCGCCGACCTTGCCCGCCGCCTGCAATCGGTCGGCAACTTCACCAAGCTGCAACGTGCGCGGCAGCAAGCATTTTATGCAGATGCCGCCACCCAGTTGGCGACTACGCAACATGAAGCGACAGCCACCCGCGAAGGTCTGGTGCGGGTCCTTGGCCTGACGGACGACCAGGCTCGGCAACTCAAATTGCCCGACCGTCTGCCGGATTTGCCTAAAGGCCCCCACAGCCCGGAAGACGTTGGCAAGATGGCCAATTCTGGGCGCCTCGATATCAAACTTGCGCAATCGGCCTTTGAGTCAGCGGCCAAGAACCAGGGTCTGAATGTCTTGACCAGCCTGACTGATATTGAGTTGGGTGTACGACGCGACACGGTGTTCGATAACGCCGCTGGCACCAGCACGCCACGCACCGGGTACGAAATCAGCTTGCGATTACCCCTGTTTGATTGGGGCGGTTTGCGTCGGGATGCCATGAATGCGCAAACACTGGCGGCGGCTAATCGGCTGGAGGCTACGGTACGGAGCGCCGGCTCGAACCTGCGCGAGAGTTATTCCGCCTATCGCACCGCTTACGACGTTGCCCGGCACTACCGGGACGAGGTGGTGCCCTTACGCAAGACGATTGCTGAAGAAAATGTTCTTCGCTATAACGGCATGCTGATCGGTGTCTTCGAGCTACTGGCTGATACAAAAGATCAGATTGGCAGCGTCATGGCGGCTATTGCGGCTGAACAGCAGTTCTGGCTGGCGGATGCGGCATTGCAAGCATCTCAGATGGGTAAACCTACAAGTGTTTCAGTAGGGACCGTGACCTCAGGTGGCTCGGGAGGTGGCGATGCGGGTCATTGACATGCGCCCGACCTGCGCTTCTCGCGCGTAGCGGTTCCGAACCAACTCGAAAGTAATTACGATGAATTCAAGACGACAATTTTTCAAAACAGCTGGCTTGGCTGGCGGCGCTGTGGCAGTGGCTGCAGTCAGCCGGGTGGCCATGGCGGCTCTGCCAGAACTTGTCATGCAAACCAGCCCGGACACGATGGCGCCCCTGGTTCCAAACACCGGCCGTCCATACAACCCAGTGGTCACGCTCAACGGCTGGACCTTGCCATGGCGTATGAATAATGGAGTCAAGGAGTTCCACCTCGTAGCCGAACCCGTGGTACGCGAGATGGCACCTGGCTTCAAGGCCCACCTGTGGGGTTACAACGGCCAGTCGCCAGGACCGACCATCGAAGTGGTCGAGGGTGACCGGATTCGCATTTTTGTGACCAACAAGCTGCCTGAGCACACCAGCGTGCACTGGCATGGCCAGCGTCTGCCAAATGGAATGGATGGGGTAGCCGGGCTGAATCAGCCGGCAATACAACCCGGCAAGACTTTTGTCTACGAATTCGTGGCGCGACGTCCGGGCACTTTCATGTACCACCCACATGCCGACGAAATGACACAAATGGCAATGGGGATGATGGGAATGTGGATCACTCACCCCAAGGTCAAGCACCCACTGATCGAAGAGGTAGACCGGGATTTCGTGTTCCTGCTGAACGCCTACGACATTGACCCAGGCGCGTACACACCCAAGATCATGACGATGCTGGACTTCAACTTATGGAGTTGGAACAGCAGGATATTCCCCGGTATCGACCCGCTGGTGGTCCGTAAAAACGACAAGGTGCGTATCCGCGTTGGCAATCTGACCATGACCAACCACCCGATGCATTTACATGGCCATGAATTCCTGGTGACTGGCACCGATGGCGGGCCGACACCGAAATCGTCCCGCTGGCACGAGGTCACCACGGATGTTGCGGTGGGTCAGATGCGCCAGATCGAATTTTTGGCCGACGAAGAAGGGGACTGGGCGTTTCATTGCCACAAGAGTCACCACACCATGAACGCGATGGGGCACAACGTGCCCACCATGATCGGCGTGGATCACCGCGGTGTGGCAAAGAAAATCACCAACCTCATACCCGATTACATGGTAATGGGCGAACGCGGTATGGCCGATATGACGGAGATGGAGATGCCTATCCCCGACAACACGACGCCCATGATGACCGGCCAAGGTCCGTTTGGCAGCGTGGAGATGGGGGGCATGTTCAGCATGGTGAAAGTGCGCAAAGATCAAAAGCCTGGCGACTACAAAGACCCGGGCTGGTACAAACACCCGGCCGGTGAAATCGCTTACGAATGGACCGGTTCACTGCCCAACCCCGCGCGTTTTGCTGCGGAGGGCGGCAAATCCATGCCAGTTCAGAACATGCCGATGAAAGAAGTCGAAGTTCAAGTCCGCAAGCCCTCCATGGGCAACATGAAGCATTGATTAGTTTCCTAACCAACACCCTTGAAAGGTATTCCATGAAATCACGCAACCTTCTGATCGCAATTCCAGGCATCTTGCTGGCCATGACTGTCATGGCGTCTGGCAAACACGCTGGGGGGCATGACGATGAGGCTATCGGCAAGCCAGGCGTCGCATCCAAAGTCACGCGCACCGTGAACGTCGACATGAAGGACGACATGCGCTTCCACTCTTCAAATTTCGATGTGAAACAGGGGGAAACTGTCCGCTTTGTTGCCAAAAACTCTGGTCAGGTCAAGCACGAGATGGTGCTGGGCACCGAAACGGAACTCAAGGAACACTACGAAGTGATGAAGAAAAACCCGGAGATGGAACATGCCGACGACAACATGGTCACGGTCGCGCCAGGAAAAACCGGTGAAATCATCTGGCAATTCACCAAGGCGGGTAAGGTCGACTTCGCTTGCCTGCAACCGGGCCATTACGACGCAGGCATGAAAGGTCTGATTAAAGTCGCAGCGAACAAAGGGAGCAACATTGAAGGCGAGCATACACACGCTCATTGACCAGCAACGCCAGTGATGCTGGTAGGGTTTTTTAATATTCCCGGCTGGCGCATGGGCAGCACCGACAGCATGGCAATCGCAAAGATGTCGATAGCGTTTAACAGTTTTAAAAACGGTAACTCTACGGTTTACCAAACTTATGAAGGAAAAAAATCATGAAATCGATGAAGAAATTGGTCATCTTTATATCAATCGCGTCGGCCACGGCCTTTTCTGGCGGCGTCTTCGCTCAGGCCACCATGGACCATAGCAAGATGGGTGACGTGAATATGATGGTCAGCAATGACATGACCCAGGGAGCGGTCCGCAAGATCGACAAGGAAGTCAAGAAGATCACAATCAAGCACGGCGAGATCAAGAACCTTGAAATGCCTCCGATGACAATGGTGTTTCAGGTCAGGGATTCGGCTTTGTTGGAGAAGGTACAAGCCGGCGACAAGGTTCAGTTCAAAGCCATAAAAGACAGTGGCGCCCTAGTTGTGACCGATCTCCAACTTGTCAAGTAATACAGTGAACGCCTGTAAGGAACGCATGAGAGCTCCAATGCGTAAATGAAATCTTTGGGTTTCACTGTGAGGGGCTTTTGCGCACACTGTTGAGTATCAACTGTTATTGATACCCCCCTATTCATGATGCGGCTGGGTCGGGTGGCAAGCGCCTGTATGAAACGGCGCTGATCTAGCCGGTTCAATGCATTTTTGTTTTGCGTATGTTCCAGTGCTAAATTCTCGAATACAAAGCTGCTGAAATGATGCGGGAATCCAAGGTGGCATAGGTGACTATATAGTTATACTGTTTATGGCTCTAGCCCTTGTAGGGAAATAGTATTAAGCTATATATTTAATAGCGATAATCATTGCTCGTTGGGTTGTTGTACGGGCAGTGTTGGTAACTGCCCGGCAATCGCATTAGTTCTGTTTATGCGCTTGCAGCGCTCCATATAGTTTACCAACCTCGTCACCATTCATGGTGACTGATTTGCCATCTATGGTTTCCATAGTCATGCCCTCTTTCATGCGAACAGCACGTCCATATTTATCTTCCATGGACATCTTGCCATCTTTAAATTGGTGCATGGTTGAGCCGTCTTTGAGTTGAACGGATTTAGCGATGTCTGCATTATCCAAAGCGAACACAGACAGGGCTGGCAAGACAAGACTCAGCGCAATAATGGATTTTCGAATTGACATGATAAAAACTCCTTCAAGTTGATTTGAAACGTCCCCCGATGTATTCCGTAGGACAGGTAATGCAACTACTGCATCACTGGTTTTAATGTAAGAGTTGAGTCCCGACAGTTGCATGACTGCCTCATTACAACTGCGACATTTGGCATAGCCTTGATGCACAAATGCGTCTTAGTGAGAATTTGGCCGCTCGACTAAATTATTTCGTTTTAAAAAATTTTTTAAGGATAAGTGACGCAGATTACAAAAATGTAATCTGGCAGCCATCTTTTTGTTATTGACATATCAGCACACTGCAGGCACTTAATTCTTAAGGACCAGTTCATGCCTGTTGACTTGACTCACCATCGAACCGCTTCTCATCAGGTGCCAAGCAAGCTAGTTTGTCAGCTAGATGTGGACGGGGCCTATAGCTATGAGCGGGTGGTGGTGAAGGACACCAAGGATTGGAAAGAAAACCCGGCCATGGTGTATGTAACCGATCATGCAGACCAGATAATTCCCACCGCTGGCGCCAGCGGTACCGCGACGATTCTGGCCGGAAAACTGAAGCTCAGCTCAATGTTTCTGCCGGATGGAGACAACAGTATGAAAGGCATCGCCAAATACGCGGCGACACCGGACATGAAAGCGGTGATCTCCATCACGCAGGCGGGCAAGCAGCCCGAGCAGACGTGCTTCATGCCCATGGGGGTTGCAAAGGATAGACATATCGATCACCCGCACTGAAATTTTGGATAAATCTCCGTTTGGAGATTGGCCCCACCCATTTCGTTGCCCAGGGGCCGGCAACACGCTGATTGAAGGAGTACCACGATGAAGAAACTAGCTATGACCGTCCTTGCGGTCGCACTCGCGTTTGGCTCGCCTGCGTTTGCGGAGGATGCCCATCACCCTGAGACAGCGCCGGCGGCCAAGTCCGCGCCCGCCAAGCCTGTTGCCAAGAGTTCCACCCAGACCGTGCAGAAAATGCAGGACAACGTCAAAAAAATGCAGTCCCAGCTCGAGCGCATCGCAAAGGTCAAGACCGACGAGGAACGGCAAAAAGCCATGGCCGAGCACATGCAAACCATGCAGGAGAACATGATGATGGCCCGCAGCATGCAGGCCGACATCATGGGTTGCCCCATGATGGATGACATGGGTAAAGGAATGATGGGAAAAGGCGGCATGGGCATGATGGGTGGTGGCGCCCGTCCGGAGGGCTCGCCGGAACGCATGCAGCAGATGGAAATGCGCATGGACATGATGCAAGACATGATGAAGATGATGGTGGATCGCATGCCGCCGCCTGCTGTCAAGTAAAAGAGTCATCGACATGAACCATGACCATGGATCGCATGAGACCCCGCTCGGTTTTTGGGGTTCCCGCTACGCGGTCGGCCTGATTGTTATCGGGGCCGTCGCGGGCTATTTCCTGCTGACTGAGCACCGCGCCCACTTCTTCGGTGCGTTGCCGTTCCTGCTGCTGCTGGCCTGCCCGTTGATGCACGTTTTCATGCACCACGGTCATGGTGGTCATCGCCATGGCGATAACGGATCTCAAGCCGGACCGGACAAGCCAGACCAACCCAAGCAAGGAGAATCATCATGAGCCACGACCAACCGGCCTATGGGCTATGGCTGCTGGTCGTCCTCAACTCGGCGATTTTTATCATGTTCGCCTACAGTTTTTTCAAACCGGCAACGGCGCGCGACTGGCGCACCTTTGGGGCATTCTCCGCTTTTATCGTGGCTTTATTTGTCGAGATGTACGGTTTCCCTTTGACCATCTATCTGCTGTCGGGATGGTTGCAGACTAAGTATCCGGGTTTGGATATCCTGTCTCATGATTCCGGACACCTTTGGTCAACCTTGCTGGGCGAGAAAGGAGATCCGCACTTTGGTGTCCTGCATATTGCCAGCTACATCTTCTTGGCCTTTGGTTTTATCCTGCTGTCGAGTTCGTGGAATGTTTTGTACCACGCGCAACGCAGGCATGCGCTGGCTACCGTCGGACCCTATGCAGTAATTCGACATCCACAGTACGTCGCCTTTGTGTTGATTTTGCTGGGCTTTTTGCTACAGTGGCCAACGCTGTTAACTTTGCTTATGTTTCCGATTCTGCTGGTCATGTACGCGCGTTTGGCGGTCAACGAAGAAGCGGAAATGCGAGCGCAATTCGGCGATGCTTTTGAGCGTTACGCGCAGCGCACACCCCGGTTTTTCCCGCGTTTGGGCCAAAGACCAACCGCCAGTTGACGATGCGACTGCTTGGTTTATGCCTGCGTGCAGGTTGACTCTGGTTTTCTTATCTAAATTTTAAGGATGCGAATATGAGCACTATCGATCTGGAAGTCCAAGGCATGAGCTGTGGCTCATGCGTCAAGCATGTCACACAAGCACTGCAAACAGTCGCTGGCGTTAGCGGTGTTGAGGTTGATCTGCAGTCTGGTCATGTTCGTGTCAGCGGTGAATTTCCGAAAGGCAGCGAACCATTAATCACCGCCTTAGGCAGCGCAGACTATCCCGCGCAACTGGCCACGAGTTCTGTTTCCCTTGGGGTGCCCAAAACGTCGGGGTGCAACTCTAACTCTACCAGCGGGGGTAAAGGTGGCTGCTGCTGTGGATGAGCAACTGGCGTAAATCAGAGCCTGATTGGAGAAAAAATGCGTAAATTTCTTTCTATGCTACTTACCGTGGTGGCCTTGGGCCTGGCGGGCTGCGGCTACAACACATTTCAAACCACGGACGAGCAGGTCAAGGCGAGTTGGTCGGAAGTTGTCAACCAGTACCAGCGCCGTGCGGACCTGGTCCCCAATCTTGTTAATACCGTCAAGGGCGAGGCGAAGTTCGAGCAGGACACGCTTACCAAAGTGATCGAAGCGCGCTCAAAGGCTACATCCATTCAAGCGACACCGGAACTGATCAACGACCCTGCCGCATTCCAAAAATTCCAGCTGGCGCAGGGCCAGTTGACTGGTGCGTTGTCGCGGCTGATGGTCGTTTCAGAGAACTATCCGAACCTTCGTGCAAATCAGGGTTTCCGGGACCTTCAGGCGCAGTTGGAAGGGACCGAGAACCGCATTACCGTGGCGCGCAATCGTTACATCAAGTCGGTGCAGGATTACAACGTGACGGTGCGGTCCTTTCCTTCCAATTTGACAGCGATGGTGCTGGGCTACAAAGACAAGCCTAACTTCTCGGTCGATAATGAAAAAGAAATCTCCAGGCCGCCAAGTGTCAGTTTTGACGCCGCACCGGTCCAGCCCAAAGGTGGTGCGTCAGGAGTGGCCAAGTGATCACTGTGAGCACCGCGAGAGGGGCGACCAAAGCGTTACTGCTTGCATTCACGCTTTGCTGCTCCCTCGTTGTCTCAGCACAAGTTGCGGTCCCGCCCTTGACGGGACATGTTATCGACTTGACCGCCACTCTTACCGTAGAGCAGAAGGCCTCTTTGGAGCAAACCTTGGCCGCGCTTGAAGCCAGGAAAGGCAGTCAACTGGCTATCCTGATGATTCCTTCGTCAGCGCCGGAAGCCATCGAGCCCTATGCATTGCGTGTTGCAGAGCAATGGAAGCTCGGACGAAAGAAGGTCGATGATGGTGCCATCCTGGTCGTCGCCAAGAATGACCGCACCCTGCGCATTGAAGTGGGATACGGCCTGGAAGGGGCCCTCAACGATGCCACCAGCAAACGCATCATCAGCGAAATCATTCTGCCGCGATTCAAGAGCCAAGACTTTTATGGCGGCATTGCGGCCGGGGTCGAACAAATCATCCGCGTCATTGACGGTGAGCCCTTGCCGGCCCCGCGCGAGAAGCCGGCCGGAAGCCTCGGGGACGTTCAGCAGTACGCTCCCATTGTCTTCATTCTTGCCCTCGTCGTGGGGGGTGTTCTGCGCGCCGCGTTAGGCCGAGTTCCTGGCGCGCTGGTCACGGGCGGCGCCGTCGCAGTGCTTGCCTGGTTTGTAGTTGGCGCCCTATCTGTGGCGTTGGTTGCTGGGGTAATGGCGCTATTCGTCACGTTGCTGGGTGGCGGCATGGGTGGGCGTGGACTCGGCGGTTACCACGGCGGAGCCGGCCGGGGTGGTTTTGGCGGTGGTGGCTTCAGAGGCGGTGGCGGTGGCTTCGGCGGCGGCGGCGCGTCGGGGAGGTGGTAGCCATGAATATCCAACGCATCGTTAAGCACTTGTTAGTAACGGATGGGCAGGTCAGACGGGCCTTTCCCCACAACACCTTGGACGCGATCGAGCGGGCGATCACGGCGAGTGAAACCTCACATTCGGGTGAGATCCGTTTCGCCGTGGAAGGCGCGTTGGACGGCTTGCCATTGTTCAAGGGGCAGTCGGCCAGGGAACGAGCCATCGAGGTGTTTTCACAGCTGCGAATATGGGACACCCAGCACAACAACGGGGTATTGATTTACGTGTTGCTTGCGGACCATGCCGTGGAGATCGTCGCCGATCGTGGCATCCATGCCCATGCGGGTACAGCAACGTGGAGCGCTATCTGTCGGCAGATCGAAGCGGCCTTCGCACGGGCGGACTACCAGTCTGGCGCCCTGTTGGGCATTGAGGCGGTGGCACAGACGTTGGGGCATCACTTTCCCCAGCACGGGTTGCGCATCAATGAACTGCCTGACGAACCTGCCATGCTGCCTTGATATCACAACTACATTTATTCGGATCAGTATGAAACTACACACGCATCAGGAACCAGCGGCTGAAGTAATGCAGCCATTGAAAGATCCTGTTTGTGGCATGCTCGTCACAGAGCAATCGGAACAACGCCAGGAACACGAGGGGCGGCTCTATTACTTCTGCAGCGCGCACTGCAAGACAAAGTTCAACGCGACCCCAGCTCAATTCGCTGTGGCAACACCGGCTCCTGAGCAAGAGCAACTGGGCGCCGCCGCTGGCACGGTCTACACCTGCCCGATGCACCCGGAGGTACGCCAGGACCATCCGGGCAGTTGCCCCAAGTGCGGCATGACGCTGGAGCCAATGCTGCCCAGCCTGGATGACGACAACAACCCCGAGCTGCGTGACTTTCAGCGCCGCTTCTGGTGGACCTTGCCATTGACGGCGGTCGTCTTCGTGCTGGCCATGTTCGGCCATCGTCTGCAGTGGATGGAGATGGCGGTGCAGAGTTGGGTTGAACTGGTTCTGGCGATCCCCATCGTGCTTTGGGCCGGCTGGCCTTTCTTTGTTCGCGGCTGGCAATCGGTGGTGAATCGCAGCCCCAACATGTGGACGCTGATCGGTCTGGGCACCGGTGCCGCTTTTGTCTATAGCGTGGTGGCGACTATTGCACCGCAGGTGTTTCCGGCCTCGTTTGTCTCGATGGGACGGGTCGCCGTTTATTTTGAAGCCGCCGCCGTGATCATCTCGCTGACCCTGCTGGGCCAGGTGCTGGAGCTCAAGGCCCGTTCGCAAACGTCGGCGGCGATCAAATCCCTGCTCGGCTTGGCGCCCAAGACCGCCCGGCGTATCAAAGACGATGGAAGTGAAGAAGACGTGCCGTTGAGCCACGTTCATGTCGGCGACAAGTTACGCATCCGTCCCGGAGAAAAAGTGCCGGTCGATGGGGTGGTGGTTGAAGGCAGCAGTTCGGTGGATGAATCCATGCTGACCGGTGAACCCGTGCCGGTGAGCAAGCGCGTGGGTGACAACGTGATTGGCGCCACGCTCAACACCAGCGGCGCACTGGTCATGCGTTCAGAAAAAGTAGGCTCATCCACGGTACTCGCGCAAATTGTCCAGATGGTGGCGCAAGCCCAGCGCTCCAGAGCGCCGATGCAGCGCATGGCCGACCTGGTGGCGGGCTACTTTGTCATGACCGTCGTGGCCATTGCCGCGCTGACCTTCTTTGGCTGGGGATTTTTCGGCCCCGAGCCGAGTTGGGTTTATGGCCTGATCAACGCAGTCGCGGTCCTGATCATCGCCTGCCCATGCGCCTTGGGCCTGGCCACGCCGATGTCGATCATGGTCGCCACTGGTCTGGGTGCCACGCGGGGCGTGCTGTTTCGCGATGCCGCCGCCATCGAGAACCTGCGCAAGATCGACACCCTCATCATCGACAAGACCGGTACCCTGACCGAAGGCCGTCCGGCGTTTGACCGTGCCGTACCCGCCCCGGGCTTTGAGGCCGACGAAGTGTTGCGCCTGGCCGCCAGTCTGGACCAGGGCAGCGAACACCCGCTGGCGGAGACCATCGTACGCGCGGCCCGCGAACGCGGCCTGACGCTGGACAAGCCCGAGAATTTTGAGTCCGGTTCCGGCATCGGCGTGCGCGGCCAAGTCGCGGGGCGGCAGCTCGCTCTTGGCAATACCACGCTGATGCAGCAAATCGGCGTCTCGGTCGATGGCCTGTTGTCACAGGCCGAGGCCTTGCGTGGCGAAGGTGCCAGCGTGATGCATCTGGCGGTCGATGGTCAGTTGGCAGGCCTGCTGGCCGTGTCCGATCCGATCAAGTCCAGCACACCGGAAGCTTTGGCAACGCTGAAAGCCGCAGGCTTGCGCATCGTGATGGCCACCGGCGATGGCCTGACCACCGCCAAAGCCGTCGCGGCCCGTCTTGGCATCGACGAAGTGCATGGGGAGGTGAAACCGGCGGACAAGCTGCTTTTAGTGGAGAGACTGCAGAAGGAAGGTCGCATTGTTGCGATGGCCGGCGACGGCATCAACGATGCGCCGGCGCTGGCGAAAGCGGATGTCGGCGTGGCGATGGGCACCGGCACCGACGTGGCGATGAACAGCGCCCAGCTCACGCTGGTCAAGGGCGATTTGCGCGGCATTGCCATCGCGCGCTCGCTGTCGGAGGCTACCGTCGCCAACATGAAACAGAACTTGCTGTTCGCCCTTTTGTACAACACGCTGGGCATCCCGATTGCGGCCGGGGTGCTGTACCCGCTGACCGGCTGGCTGCTGTCGCCCATGATCGCAGCGCTGGCGATGAGTTTCAGCTCCGTGTCGGTGATCGGCAATGCGCTGCGCCTGCGACACAGTAAGGTGTGACTTTGAAGTTTCGATTCCATCGGGAGGAGACGGCCGACATCGCGGCCAGTCCCCAAGCCGTGTTCGCGTTCCTGGACGATCACAAGCGACTGGCCGCACACATGGAAAAGCCGTCGCTTATGATGGCGGGCGCCACCATGAAGATAGACACCGACAGCCGAAGGGGCCATGTAGTCGGCTCTCAAATTCGACTAAAAGGACGCGTGCTGGGCATCCCTTTGTCCGTCGAGGAGACGGTCATTGAATACGAACCCCCACTTCGCAAAACCTGGGAAACCTGTGCAGAGCCGGAGTTGCTGGTGATCGGGCGCTACCGCATGGGCTTCGAGCTGACCTCGCAGACCGACAAGACGCAACTGCGCGTGTGGATCGACTACGATCTTTCATCTGGCGTATGGGCACGCTGGTTAGGGAAAGTCCTGGGGAAAGTTTATGCGGATTGGTGTGTGACGCGCATGGTCAGAGATGCGGAGAGCGCTTTTTGATGGTTTTTTGAGCCTCCTTTTGGACTTGATGCAACGTCGTTGCGGCGTCTCATGTAACGAACGCTTGAACCTTACTTAAATGTAATCTTGCCGTCATGAGGCCGACGGTCACCAGAGCACAAACTTCAAAGCGTCTGACAACATCAGACCGTTTTCCCTTAACCCCTCGATTAAAGAAGCATCATGAAACTGCAAGCAGTCCTGTCAACCGTATTGTTCGCCACGATCGCGACCTTAAACATCAACGTTCAGGCTGCCGAGACCGTCAATGCCACACCCTCAGCCGAAGCTAAAGCGGATCAAGGTACCCAGGCCAGCCAGCCGCAAAACGCAGCGAGCGCCCCGTCTGCAATAAAGCATGCAGCGCAGGATAAATCCAAGCACTACCACCCACGCGACGGGAAATAAGTCGAGTGCTGCGGGCCACAGGTTCCCGGTATGTCAATTTTTCCCGCTCAAATGAGTCGCTAAGGTCCACTGCTTTGTCGGGCGGATTCACAAAATAATCAGGATCATTTGCATGAAATCATTCCAAGGGCGCAAGGGCCTCTTGTTCGCTGCCTTTGCGGGCGTTTGGTGCTTCGTGGCACAAGCCCAGGAAGCACCACCAGGCGCGGATGTGCAAACGCTGCTCGCTATCGCCAAGGACGCAAATCCCGACTACGCCAGCATGCGCTACGAGGCGCAGGCCGCCACCGAGCGGGTGACGCCAGCTGGAGCGTTGCCCGATCCCAAATTTCGCACCGAGTTACGCGACATCACCAGGATGGGCGAGCAGAATCCGACCCTTTCGCCCAGTGATGTCGGTAGCACCCGCTATTTACTGATGCAGGACATTCCCTGGTTCGGCAAACGCGACTTGAGGCGGGAAATCGCGGCGTTCGAAGCCGAAGGCACCCAAGGCAAGGCCATGGGAAGCTGGGCTGAGCTGGCCGCCAAGATCAAGACCGCTCACGTCCAGCGTTATTACCTGCGCGGCAATGAAAAATTGACGCAGGAAATTCTCGATTTGATTGTTCGATTGGAGAAAGTCGCGCAGGGTCGCTACGCCAGCGGTCTGGCCGCCCAGCAGGATGTCATTCGGGCTCAAATTGAGCAAACCAATATGAAGAGTGAATTGGTGGCTCTGGAAAGCGAAAGTCGGCAGGTCAATGCGCGTCTGAATGCCTTGTTGGCACGACCCGCTTCAGCGCCACTGGCGCAGCCCGAAAGACTGCGCACCTTGCCCGACGCAGCCCAGCTCGACTACGCGATGCTAGAGGAGCGTGTGCGCACCCGCAATCCGCAGTTGTTCACCGAAGAGGCGCGCCTCAAGGCGGCCGAGAAAACCCGCGACCTGACGTACAAGAACCGCTATCCCGATTTCACCTTTGGCGTATCGCCCATTCAGTACCAGGGCGCCGTCAAGGAATGGGAGTTGATGGTCGAACTCAATATCCCGCTGCAGCAATCTTCACGCCGTGCCCAGGAACGCGAGTCGGAGGCCATGCTGTCGGCCGCCAGATCGCGCAAGGAGGCTGCAGCCAATCAGGTACTCGCCGAACTCTCGCAGAGTCTGGCCGGTATCGAGGCGGCCAGACGGACCGAGGTGCTGGCAACGAAAAGTCTTCTGCCCCAGGGCGAACTGACGTTCAGTTCCGCCCTGGCCGGTTATGAGAACGGCAAGGTGGATTTTGCCACCTTGCTCGACGCCCAGCGGCAAATCCGCCAAGCTAAACAAAATCAGCTTAAGGCCCAGGCTGAAGCACAAATCCGGCTTGCCGAAATCGAAAAATTATTAGGGGAAGATTTATGAAGCAGGGCACTGGAATTGCCATTGGCGTGATCGCGGTTGCGGTGCTAGCCGCTGGCGGTGGCTACTGGTTAGGCAACAAGGTAGCTGTACCCCCGACCTCAGCTGGTACAGCGGGGACGGCCAGTGCAGCCCACGCAGCCGGGGATACTGGTAAAAAAGAGCCCAAACTCCTTTATTACCGCAACCCAATGGGTCTGCCAGACACATCTCCCACGCCAAAAAAAGATCCGATGGGCATGGACTACATTGCGGTCTACGCGGGTGAGCAGGATGAGGACCCCATTGCTGCCAATCAGATCAAAATCAGCACCGAG
Organism: Rhodoferax sp.; assembly: GCF_012927445.1. Lineage (GTDB taxonomy): Bacteria > Pseudomonadota > Gammaproteobacteria > Burkholderiales > Burkholderiaceae_C > Rhodoferax. The sequence continues at coordinate 100,641 of NZ_JABBPD010000003.1, read as the reverse complement.
AAGGTTCAAAAACTCGGCGTGCGCACCGAGACCGCCCAGTTACGCACCCTGGACCGGACGGTTCGAGCAGCCGGTCGTATTGAACCTGATGAGCGACGTCTTTTTACCATTTCCCCCAAATTCGAAGGTTACGTCGAGCGCCTGTATGTGAACGTCACCGGGCAGCCGGTCGGCAAGGGTCAGCCGCTGTTCGAGGTCTACAGCCCGGAGCTGGTATCGGCCCAACGCGAATACGCGATTGCCGCGCAAGGTGTGGAGTCGCTCAAGGAGTCGGGTGCTCAAACCCAGGCGGGCATGAAGCAACTGGCCGAGTCCAGCCTGCAGCGCCTCAAAAACTGGGATATTTCGCCAGAACAGGTCAAAGCACTGGCCACCTCCGGCGAGGCGAAGCGCACGTTGACCTTCCGCTCGCCAGTGGCGGGAATCGTGATTGAGAAAAAGGCCGTGCAGGGGATGCGCTTCATGCCCGGCGAGGCGCTTTACCAGGTGGCGGATTTGTCTTCTGTCTGGGTGGTGGCCGACGTTTTTGAGCAAGACATTGGTCTGGTCAAATCCGGTGCCAGGGCCAAGGTCAACATTAACGCCTACCCGGACAAGGTGTTTAAGGGTGACGTGACCTATGTCTATCCGACCCTGAAGGCCGAGACGCGAACCGTTGCGGTACGTGTGGAGCTTGCCAACCCCGGCCTGCTGCTCAAACCTGGCATGTTCGCCCAGGTGGAACTATCGACGTCGGCCAAAGGTAAAGTAGTCACCGTACCGGTGTCTGCGGTCATTGACAGCGGCACGCGCCAGATTGTCCTGATCCAGCAAAGTGAAGGCCGCTTCGAGCCACGCGAAGTCAAGTTGGGTTCCCGCAGCGACAACTACGTGGAAGTCCTGGACGGTGTGAGGGACGGTGAACAGGTGGTAGTGGCGGCCAACTTCCTGATTGATGCGGAGAGCAATCTCAAAGCAGCAGTCGGCGGATTCGGCCACTCGGCCCATGGTGCGACAACCAAGACGGGGAACGAGGCAGAGCAGAGCCCGCCCGCCGTCAAAGCATCAGGTCATAAGGCCGAAGGAACTGTGGACAGCATTGATATGAAGACGGGCACGCTCAGTCTCAATCACGGCCCGGTCGCCAGCCTCAAGTGGCCGGCCATGACCATGGAGTTCAAGGCTGCCAACACATCGCTGCTCAAGGACTTGAAGCCAGGCGCCAAGATTGCCGTCGAGTTTGTTGAGCGTCAACCAGGCGAGTGGGTCATTACCAGTGTCAAACCGCTGGCGGCCACGCCGCACGCCGGTCACTGACCGGGAGGCTCCACATGCTGTCAAAAATTATTGAGTGGTCGGGAAGAAACCGCTTCCTGGTCTTGCTCGCCACCCTGTTTATCGTTATATGGGGCGTCTTCTCTGTCCTGCGAACACCGATTGACGCCTTACCCGACTTGTCGGATGTGCAGGTCATTGTCTACACCGAATACCCCGGCCAGGCACCGCAGGTGGTGGAGGATCAGGTCACTTACCCCTTGACCACCGCCATGCTGTCGGTGCCTAAATCCAAAGTGGTGCGCGGCTTTTCTTTCTTCGGCGCGTCCTTCGTTTACATCATTTTTGAAGACGGCACCGATATTTACTGGGCGCGCTCGCGAGTGCTGGAGTACCTCAATTTCGCGTCCGGGCGCATGCCCAAGGGCATCACGCCGCAGATCGGCCCGGACGCCACCGGTGTCGGCTGGGTTTATCAATACGCGCTGCTGGCTAAAGATAAGACGCTGGCCGAACTGCGCAGCATCCAGGACTGGTATGTGCGCTACCAGTTGACCAAGGCGCATGGCGTCGCAGAAGTGGCATCCATCGGCGGCTTTGTGCAGACTTACCAAGTGACGGTTGATCCGGTGAAGCTGCGCGCCTACAGCATCCCGCTGATGAAGGTGGCCCAGGTGATTCGCGACTCGAATCGTGATGTCGGCGGACGCGCTGTGGAGATGGCCGAGACCGAGTACATGGTGCGCGGCAAGGGCTACCTGCGTGGCAAAAGCGATATCGAAATGCTGGTGGTCAAAAGTGACAAAGGCACGCCAGTGCTGATCCGCGATATTGCACGGGTCGAACTCACGCCGGACGAACGGCGTGGCGTGACCGAACTTAATGGCGAAGGTGAAGTGGTGTCGGGCATCGCCATGGCCCGCTATGGACAAAACGCGCTGGAAGTCATCCATAACTTGAAAACCAAGATCGCAGAAATCGGCCCTGGCCTGCCCGAAGGGGTGACGGTGCAAACGGTGTACGACCGGTCTGAGTTGATTCACCGCGCGATTGAGACCCTCAAGGGAACGCTGTTGGAGGAGTCTCTCATCGTCGCGGCGGTCTGTGTCGTCTTCCTGTTGCATGTACGTAGCGCCTTGGTCGCCATCCTGATGCTACCGGTGGGCATATTGATCTCCTTCATCGCCATGCGCCTGCTCGACATGAACTCCAATCTGATGAGCCTGGGCGGCATTGCCATCGCCATCGGCGCCATGATCGACGCGGCCATCGTCATGATTGAGAATGCCCACAAACACCTGGAGCGCCTGCCGGAAGGTCATTCGAATAATGATCGGTTTGACGCCATGCTGACCGCCTGCAAAGAAGTTGGGCCAGCGTTGTTCTTCTCGTTGCTCATCATCACCGTTTCCTTCCTGCCTGTCTTTAGCCTGGAAGGTCAAGAAGGGCGGCTGTTCTCGCCATTGGCCTACACCAAGACCTTCTCCATGGCGGGCGCTGCCATGCTTTCAGTCACCTTGGTGCCCGTGCTGATGATGCTGTTCATTCGCGGCAAGATCATGCCGGAGGCCAAAAACCCGGTGAATCGGTTCTTGATTTGGGTCTATCGACCCATCATCGCCGGGGTGATGCAGTGGAAAAAAATGACTATTTTTCTCGCCTTGGTGGTCTTGGTCCTTTCGATCTACCCAGCCTCCAAGCTCGGCTCCGAATTCATGCCGACGCTCAACGAGGGCACCTTGCTTTACATGCCGGCATCGTTGCCCGGCATGTCGATCACCAAGGCGGCTGAGCTGCTGCAGACACAGGACAAGATCATCAAGAGCTTCCCAGAAGTGGCTTCGGTCTATGGCAAGGCAGGACGCGCTAATACGGCGACCGATCCGGCACCGACTGAGATGTTTGAGACGGTGATTAACCTTAAGCCGGAATCTGAATGGCGCTCTGGCATGACCACCGATAAATTGATTGCCGAACTGGATAAGGCGCTGCAATTCCCTGGCGTGGCCAATGCCTGGACGATGCCGATCAAGGCCCGCACTGACATGCTTTCCACCGGCATTCGCACGCCCATCGGCATCAAGATTTTCGGGAAGAATCTTGATGAGATGGAAAAGTTGGCCAAGCAAATCGAGGCTGTCGTAAAAACAGTACCCGGCACCACCAGTGCGTTTGCCGAGCGCATTACCGGTGGGTTTTACCTCAATATCGAACCAGACCGCGAGCAACTGGCGCGCTATGGGCTGAATGTGGGCGAGCTGCTGGATGTGGTTGGTACGGCGCTGGGCGGTGAAATGGTGACCACCACCGTCGAAGGTCGCGAGCGCTACGGCGTCACTGTGCGCTATCCGCGTGAGTTGCGAAGCGACCCGCAGCAGATTGCCCGTGAGGTGCTGATCCCCGCCATCGACGGGGCCATGATCCCCCTGGGGCAACTGGCCAAGGTGGTGATCGCCAAGGGCGCGCCCGGCATCCGCACCGAAAATGCGCTGCTCTCCGCCTACATCTATGTCGACATTCGCGACCGCGACATTGGCGGCTATGTCGCTGATGCCAAAAAGGCAGTTGAAGCCCAAGTCAAGTTCCCCAGCGGTTATTACGTGACCTGGAGCGGCCAGTTCGAGTACATGGAACGGGCCATTGAAAAAATGAAAGTCGTCATCCCGGTGACACTGCTGACCATCTTTCTGCTGCTCTATCTCAACTTCAGGCGCATTACGGAAACGTTGATCGTCATGCTCTCCGTGCCGTTCGCCCTGGTCGGCGGCGTCTGGCTGATGTGGCTGCTCAACTACAACCTGTCGGTGGCAGTGGCGGTCGGGTTTATTGCGCTGGCCGGGGTGGCGGCCGAAACCGGCGTCATCATGCTGATCTACCTCGATCACGCTTGGGAAGCTGTCAAGACGAAGTGCCGTGCGGGTGGCCGTGAACCCGGTGTAGGCGACCTCTACGAAGCGGTGATGGAAGGCGCCGTTGAGCGCGTGCGGCCCAAGATGATGACCGTGGTGGCGATCATGGCTGGCCTACTGCCCATCCTGTGGGGGACAGGCACCGGATCCGAAGTGATGAGCCGCATCGCCGCGCCGATGGTGGGCGGCATGATCTCAAGCACGGTGTTGACGCTGGCGGTGATCCCTGCGATCTACGCGCTGGTTAAACAGTGGCGCCTGAATCGCGGCATTGAGTGAACAGATATGCAAGCACGGGGGGGCCCTACACGTGCTTGCATAAATGTAATGACGTGATAGAAGTCACGTGAATCAGCACCAATACGATTCGTAATGAGGCGAGTCACAAGACTAAAAGTCAAGCAGCTTTAGTGAAGCGATCGGCTCGTGTGAAAGCAAGAATCTGATCAGACAGATTTATCTAGCCGCTGTATTCCTGCTTTGTGCACGATGCAGGCCCCACGAGCGACGCCTGAAGGACCTACATCGACCGTCGTTAGTTTCTCGAAATGAGTTTTTCAATAAATTTTGGTTGGGAACCATCCTTATTCATAAAGCCGTGCGGCGCGACTTGTTAAAGTGCTCTCAGATCGGAAATAGCCCAGCACCGTTGACACGCTGTGATGCCCGGTCATTCCCATGGTTTCGGCCAAGGGCACGTTCTGCCGCCCGGCCTCGGTTACAAATCCCGATCGCAGGGAGTGGGCCGAGAAATCACCTTCAATCCCCGCTAATGCACAGCGTTCCTTGACGATCGTGCGTACGGCGGCCGGGGAGAGCGACTCGCCGATATGCCCGCCCTTGCGAATTCTCCTGAAAATCGCCCCCTCGATGATTTGGCTGACCTGCAGCCAATCATGCAGTGCCAAACCCGCGGCCCCAAGCACCGGTTTACCATTTTCCGGCTGGTCCACCCCGGACTGATTGGTCTTGGAGTAGGCGAGGGTGTAGATAAAGTCTGTCGGTCCGACTCGCTTCAGAAACTGGATCTCCGCGCCCGCCACTTCAGAACGGCGGCGCCCGCCGCTGGCCCAGGCAAAGAAAAGCAGAGCACGGTCACGCTTGCCGCGTAAGGAGTCGTCGCAGGTGGCCAGAATCGCTTGCAGCGGATCTTTCGTCAGCGCATCCTTTTTCTGGGGCAGGGCGCCGCGCTTGGCGTAGGCCTTGCGGGTGCGCGACAGCAGCTCGCGCACCTTGGGGTCATGACACGGATTTTTCAGCTGTTTGAGCTGATGTGCTTTTGACAACACGGCGATCCGGTGCACCAAAGTGTTGTGGGCCATGGCGCCGAGTTTGCCCTTGTAACCGCCCTGAACCAGCACCTGGTCGATCTCGGCTGGCAACTCCGAAACCAGCCCTTTGAGCGTGGTGCGCTCGGCATGGTCGACGATGAACTGGAGCACGCACGGGGTTGCCACCGGCAACTGGACCATCGCACCATAACGCAGGCCGTACCAAGCGGCCCAATAACGCAAGGCGCTGCGGTAGCTGGCCAAGGTGTTTTGAGACTCGCCTTCGCGCAGCAGATCTTCGACGGCGCGCTGCGTCACATCGCTGAGCTCGGTCGGTTGCAACGCCGGGATGTTCTGAAGCACGGGTAAACGCATGATGGGTCCTGAGGCTATTAATCATTAAATCATACATATCATGTATGATGTATTACATGAAATAGTAATAAGTCACGATAATCTTTTATTATCGTCGGTAAAAATAACGATGGAGCAGGGCGATGCAATCGAAAAGTACGAGAGGTGTGCAGCAGGGAGAAGTTTGGGCCGCAGCGGACCAGTTGGTCGCCGAGGGGCTGCGCCCGACGATTGAGCGCGTGCGCCTGAAAATCGGACGCGGCTCACCCAATACGGTCAGTCCCATGCTCGATGCCTGGTTCGCCACCCTGGGGTCGCGCCTTGGTGTCACCGACGATAAGAAGCCCACCGCCGGGGAGCTACCGGCCCCAGTGCGTCATGCGGTGACCAAATTATGGGAGACAGCCTTGTTGTCAGCACAGGACGTGGCCGAACAAGGTCTGTTGCAGGCACAGCAAACCTTAGCGGCTGAGCGTACAGCGATCGAGCAGCGGGCAGCCGACTTGACCAACCGCGAGCAAGGTCTGCAGGATCGGCAAAGGGCCCAGGATGAAGTTCTGCAGGTTGCGCGTAACCAAATAGCTGATCTGGCCACGCGTCTGGAGCAGTCGCAGGCGCTGACAATTCGGCGCGATGCTGAAACTGCAGCACTTCAGTTCAAGTTATCGGATCTCGATAAACAACGCGCGGCTGACCACCGTCGCAGCGAGGAACAAATCAAGCGCCATGCGGATGAGCGACGTCAGCTGGAAGAGCACGCCACCATCACCGAACGCCGCCTGATGGCGGAGCTGGATCGGGAACGGCAAGAAACCAAGCGCCTCAAGTTGAGTATGCAACAGTCGGAACAACGTGCCGAAACAGTTGACAATCAATTTCAAGCGGAGAAGCAAACGCTGGCTCAGAAGCTGATTAATTTGGAATCAGAACTGCGATCAGAGCGCCAGGCCCTGCTGTTGGCCAATGAGCGCGCCAGTGAATTGCGAGATTTGCTAGATGAACAACGCACAGCCAATGGCGCCGCCATTGCCCAATTGAGTCAACTCCTGAGCGAGGCGACGACCCCAAAAACACCCGTAATGGTGAAGCCCAGAAAAAGAGTGAAACCCCAAGCCTCCATCCAAAGAAAACCACAATAGCAAACTGTTCAGCGCGTCAATGTATGTGCGAAAGTTAGCATGTTCAACCCGTTTTGGCTCGTTTTACCTTTTCGAGGGATGGGCAAATTTAGCCAACTTGGTCCAGGCTATCAATTGCTGCGCAACTATGCTCATAGCAGTTGTGACACCTAAGAAATTCGTAATAATTTCCGGTGTGTCACTTTTACTTCCAAAAGTGGGACATTTTTACTTCGCTGGATGCGGACGCCTTATGTGTTGCCTCTGCTGGTTCTATTTGTTTATTAACATAATATACATCGTATGAAGTACGATTCAGACTGACATCACCAGATCCCTTTAGGCTGGAGGCCTCGAATAAAGGCGGCAATGACCTCGGCGACATCAGGACGATTGGCGCGATGGGCAAAATCAATAGCGGACAAGCCCTGATCGTTCTTGAGCATTGGATCAGCACCGGCCTCCAGCAGCAGCGTTACCGCCGCCGGGGTGCCGTAGTGCGCCGCCATCATCAACGGTGTGGTGCCGTTGGGTGACGCGGCGTCAATGTAGGCATCGTTATCGAGCAACAAAGTCATCACCGCCAAATGTCCATGCGTGGCCGCGTAATGCAACGGCGCCCAGCCCGGTTTGTTGACATCAGCGCCTTTGGCGATCAGTAGCTGGCAAATCTCTGTCAGACCCTGCAGCGAAGCCAACATGAGCGGGCTTTCATCCTGCTTGCTGCGAACTTCAACATTGGTTTGGGGCCAGTCAATCAAGACGGCGGCGACTTTAAGCGAGGGCTCCCGAATCGCCAACAGCAGGCCATGTTCTCCCGCCGGATTGAGCGTATTTGCATCAAAACCCCGCTTCAGCAATGCGCTGACCGCCGCTGCTTCATCACGTTTGATGGCGATGAAATAATCGTCATATGAGCCTGCATGAGAAAAAGAATAGCTATATAAAACAATAAGATAAAGAAAACTCCTAAAGCAATACTTGATCTTTTGAAAGATGCCGACGTTCACAGAAGGACCCTTTTAAAGAGGGCCTCAAAGTTACAACTGGTGATTTCGGCAATTTGCTCCACAGGACATTTTTTGATTTCCGCCAACTGGACGGCCACCAAAGGCACCAACGAGGGATTGTTGGTTTTACCGCGGTACGGAACCGGCGCCAGGTAGGGACTGTCCGTTTCAATCAGCAGACGATCGAAAGGAACAAAGGCCGCGACATCGCGCAAGTCCTGGGCATTCTTGAACGTCAAAATGCCAGAAAAAGAAATGTAAAACCCGAGGTCCAACGCGGCACGAGCCACTTGGGCAGTCTCGGTAAAACAATGAAACACGCCACCTGCACTGCCCGCCGCGCCGTCTTCACCCTCCTCGCGCAGAATCGCCAATGTATCGTCCGAGGCCTGCCGGGTGTGAATCACCAGCGGTGAATCAAGCTGCCGCGCAGCGCGAATGTGGGTGCGAAAACGCTCGCGCTGCCATTCCATATCGGCCACCGTGCGGTCGCCCAGGCGGTAGTAGTCGAGCCCGGTTTCACCAATTCCGACCACGCGCGGCAGTTGGCCCAACGTCAACAGGTCTTGCAGACTGGGCTCAATGACGTCTTCGTTGTCAGGATGGACACCAACCGTGGCCCAAAAATTGTCGTACTGAGCGGCCAAGCCCTGAACGGCAGGAAAGTCTTCGAGTGTGGTGCAGATGCACAAGGCGCGGTCCACCTGCGCTTGGGCCATCGCCTGCCGGATGGCCGGCAGCTCAGTGGCAAACTCAGAGGAGGTCAAATGACAGTGTGAATCGGTATACATGGGGAGTCAGTTGAAGCCACCCTGCGGGCAGTGACTGAAGTGAGGTCAGATGGTTTGCGTCGGCCGATCAGAGGCCAGGTGGCCACCCAAAATTTCTTCAATCTTGAGCTTAAGCACCCGCGACTTCTCATCTTTGGGAAACGAAATGCCAATGCCCTGGGTACGACTGTTGGAAGCCTTGGCAGGCGTTACCCACGCCACTTTGCCTGCCACGGGATAGCGCTGCGGGTCTTCCGGCAGAGACAGCAACACATACACGTCATCCCCCAGCTTGTATTCGCGCGCGATGGGAATAAAGATACCGCCTTCAGAAAACAGAGGAATATAAGCAGCGTAGAGCGCCGCCTTTTCCTTGATCGCCAATTGAATGACGCTCGGGCGTGGGGTGGATGGCGTTGGGTTACTCATGGGCATCAATCTATTGCTTTGAGTTTAGGGCGATTTGGGCCTGGCTCACAAGCGCTTCCAGCATCAAGCCGGCATTAAACGGATGCTCCACGGTGCGCGAGGTCGCTGCGAGCGCCCGGTTCCAGGCCGTCAAGGTGGCCAACGTGCCACCAGCGGGCAAGTCAGCGGATTCAAAAAACCGGGGTTCGGCGCCGGTTTTGACAGCCAGCGCGTCGTGACAGAGCTTGTGCAAGGCATCGACGGCTTGCGCGGGTGACCAGTCTTTCAATACGCTCACGTCACCGCGCGCCATCGCTTTCGGCAGTTTGACCCAGGCTTGCGCATCACGACCGGATTGAGAAAACAGCAAGGCGTCCTCGGGGCGACCACCGGCGGCGCGCAGCATCACACGCGCTTGCGCCGGCGGGACGCCCTGCCCTTCAATCCAGGCCAGCGAGCTGGTAACGTCCGGCCAGACCATGCTGTGGCCCAGACAACGGCTGCGAATCGTGGGCAGCAACTGGTGCCCGGCATCACTGGCCAAGACAAACTTCACATCGCCCGGCGGTTCTTCCAGCGTCTTGAGCAGTGCATTGGCGGTCACGTTGTTCATGCGTTCCGCAGGAAACACCAGCACCGCCTTGCCGCGCCCGCGAGCACTGGTGCGTTGCGAAAACTCCACGGCGTCGCGCATGGCGTCGACCCGAATCTCTTTGCTGGGTTTGCGTTTTTTATCGTCAATGTCGGACTGGGCCTTTTCGCTCAAAGGCCAGCCCAGTTCCAGCATGAAAGTCTCCGGCATCAACACACACAAATCCGCATGGGTGCGCACATCGATGGCGTGGCAACTGCCGCAAGTGCCACAGGCTCCCTGCGCCGACGGGTGTTCGCAAAGCCAGGCGCGTACCAAGGCCAGCGCGAGGCTGTACTGCCCCAGACCTGACGGACCGGTCAACAACCACGCATGGCCTCGTTGCGCCAACAGCTGCTGGGCTTGAACGGCGATCCAGGGCGCCACAACGGAGGTGCTCATGTCAGCCACCCTCTGGCTTCGACGGCTTGCAAGACGTCCAGCCAGACAGCCTCGCGCGTGTTGTCGGCGTTAATCCGGGCGAAACGGCTGGGCGATTCGGTCATGCGATTCAAGTAACCGTCCGACACGCGCCGGAAAAACTCCACGGGTTGCGCTTCGAATTTATCTGGGGTGCGTGCGCCGGTCAGCCGTTGCGCCGCGATTTCGGCAGGCAGATCAAACCAGACGGTCAAATTTGGTTGTCGAATGAAATCAGCCTCTAGCCCCCGTACAGTCTGCACCCATTGCTCCAAAATAGATAGCATCTTCAGGTCGAACCCACGGCCACCCCCCTGGTAGGCAAAGGTGGCATCGGTAAAGCGGTCGCACAACACGACATCGCCCCGGGCCAAGGCGGGCTCAATGCACTGCAGCAAATGATCACGCCGAGCCGCAAACACCAATAAAGCCTCGGTCATGGCATCCATCGCGTCATTCAACACCATGGAGCGCAGTTTTTCGGCCAGCGGTGTACCGCCTGGTTCGCGCGTCAGCGTCACCGCCCTGCCCTGCGCCCTGAATGCCTGCGCCAGACCCTCAATGTGCGTGGATTTTCCCGCGCCATCAATGCCTTCAAAACTGATAAAAAGACCACCCAAAAGACTGCCTGTTGCCATATGCCGTTATTGCCCACGCTGGTATTTATTGACCGCCCGATTGTGCTCTTCGAGGCTCGCACTGAACTGGCTGGTGCCGTCGCCGCGCGACACAAAATAGAGCGCCGGCGTGGGCGCCGGTTGCACGGCCGCCAGCAAAGCAGCCTTGCCCGGCATCGCAATCGGGGTCGGCGGCAGACCATTGCGGGTGTAGGTGTTCCAGGGTGTGTCCGTTTGCAGGTGGCTGCGTCGCAGGTTGCCGTCAAAGGTTTCACCCAAACCGTAAATAACCGTGGGATCCGTTTGCAGCATCATGCCGATGCGCAATCGGTTGGTGAAGACACCGGCAATCATGGCGCGGTCACTGACACGCCCGGTTTCTTTTTCAACAATGCTGGCCAGAATCAATGCCTGCTCCGGCGTTTTCAGCGGTGTGTCTGGCCGACGCTGGCTCCAGGCGGTTTCCAGCCGTTTGTCCATGGCATGCAATGCGCGTTTGAGCAACGCCAAATCGCTGCTGCCTTTGGCATAGGTATAAGTGTCAGGGTAAAAACGCCCTTCTGGATGGACGCCTGGCCGGCCCAGTGCGGTCATGATCGAATCAACCGTTAGCCCCCGTGTATCCGGCCTTAGCTGCTCTGCTTTTGATAGTGCAGCGCGAACCTGATTAAAGTTCCAGCCTTCCACCAAGGTGACAGCACGCTGCGCCTCTTCGCCGCGCACCAGTTTTCGCAACAGGCTAAAAGGCGTGGTACCGCGTTCCAACTCATAACTGCCGGCCTTGATCAGGCGCGCTTCCCCCGACAGGCGAAACCACCAATACAGCAGGGCGGGATCGACCTCCACCCCGGCATCTCTCACCGCCAGCGCCACACCCCGGACCGAGGTACCGGGGTCGACCGACAGGTCAACCGTTGCCGCAGCCATGGGCAGACTTTGGTTCAGCCACCAGACCGTACTGCCTGCAACAAGGGCGGCCAGCACAATAATTAGTTTAAAAAGACGCACAGCCCTACAGCCTTCCATGAAATCGATGGGGGATGATAATTCACCTTATGAAAATCGAACTTAAAGGCATTACGCCACTGACGCATCTGGGTGTTATCCGGGTGGAAGGTGAGGATGCCGCCAAATTTCTTCATGGTCAACTGACCCAGGATTTCTCACTCCTGGGCTTGTCCGAGGCCCGACTGGCGGCCTTTTGCTCGTCCAAAGGCCGGATGCAGGCCAGTTTTTATGGTTTCAAACGCAGCCACACCGAAATTTTGCTGGTGTGCAGCCGCGACATCCTGGGCGCGACCCTCAAGCGTTTGTCCATGTTCGTGATGCGCGCCAAAGCGAAACTGACCGATGCCAGCGACGACTACGCGCTGTTTGGCCTGGCCGGTGATGCTATTGAATCAATAGCTGGTGGCGCAGGTTCTGCCTGGTCTAAGGTCGATATTGGTCCTATAAGTGTGGTCCATTTGTACCCGGCGGATGGTGTGAACCGGGCGCTGTGGCTCGCCCCTGTGAGCGAAGCGGCGCCCGCCGGTGCGGCTCTGAGCCTGCCAGCTTGGTGCTGGGGCGAAGTGCGCAGTGGTATTGCCATGATTACGACACCGATCGTGGAAGCCTTTGTGCCGCAAATGCTCAATTACGAGTCGGTCGGCGGCGTGAACTTCAAAAAAGGTTGCTACCCCGGTCAAGAGGTGGTGGCGCGCAGCCAGTTTCGCGGCACCCTGAAGCGGCGCGCCTATCTGGCGCATTCAGAGGCGCCGATGAACGCAGGTGATGAAATTTTTCAAGCCGAGGATGACAGCCAACCCTGCGGCATCATCGCGCAGGCGGCGGCAGCGCCGTCGGGCGGCTTTGACGCCATTGTGTCGGCACAGGTTTCGGCATTCGAGGCCGGTGGACTGCATCTGGGCAGCGCCAGCGGTCCGGCACTGAGCTTGACGCCGCCGCCGTACCCCTTGCTGGCCGATATTTAAGGCCCGATAAGCGGCGGCAGCGTGTGAAACATCTCGATGTGCACGATGCCGGCTTCTTCAAACGGTTCGCCCCGTGGCAAAAAACCCAGCCGGACGTAAAAACCTTCAGCCGTCCGTTGGGCATGTAACAGCACTTCACGGTCACCCCGCTGGGTGGCGGCCAGCATCAAGGCCCGCAGCACGTCCCGCCCCAGGTTGGAGCCGCGCAACACGCGGTTGACCGCCATGCGGCCGATTCGGCTCACACCGGGGACATGCTGCAGCAAGCGGCCGGTACCCACCGGCAGGCCCAGCCGGTTGCGGGCCAGCGCATGCACGGCAGTTGCGTCGGCCTCGTCCCACTCCATCTCGACCGGAATGCGCTGCTCGTCCAGAAAAACCTCGGTGCGAACCTTGCTGGCCAACGGTCCAAGTGCTTGCCACGTTCCCAACTCAACCCGAACCATGGGCTCCCAGGCCTCGTAGCCCAACAGCACCTCGCGCAAAGCGATGGGAAGCGGCTTCGGCGTTTGCGAGGTAGGGTCGGCAAACACATAGATCAGTTCGCAGCTGACCAGATGCTGCTCGCCGCGAAAAATGGCGCCAGCAAACGTGATTGACGTGGTGCCGATGCGACTGCATTTCAGCGCCACCTCCAATTGGTCATCGACCCGCGCTGAGGCGTGGAATTCAACCGATGCTTTCTTCACATACAGATCGCCTTGCAAGGCCTGCATGGTGCTGTCATATGGCAAGGCCAGGGCGCGCCAATAGTCGGACATGGCGGTGTCAAAGTACATCAGGTAATGCGCGTTAAAGACGATTTTTTGCATTTCCACCTCGGCCCAGCGCACGCGCAGACGGTGGAAAAAACGAAAATCCTGGCGGGTGGTGTCAGTCATGGTGAGTTGCAATCAATTGAAAAGCCTTTTTGAGCGCGCGTGCGGCATCGGCATGAGCGCGATGCGCCTCGGGAATGGCGCGCCCCATTTTGATGAACTCATGCACCACGCCCCGGTAAATTTCCAGATCCACCGGCACACCGGCGGCACGCAGTTTGTCGGCGTACAACACGCCTTCATCCACCAACGGGTCACATTCGGCCAGCCCGAACCACGCGGGGGCCACACCCTCCACATCAGCTGCATTCAAGGGGGCAAAACGCCAATCGTCGCGGTCGGCAACGGTTCGGATGTAATGGTTGAAAAAATAGCTAATGCCCGGCTCTTCCAGTAAAAAACCATGGGCAAACGTTTTGTGCGAAGGCGTGTCCTGGTGCGCCGCGCAGCCGGGATAAAACAGCAATTGCAGGGCCAAAGGTAAAGCAGCGGCGCGGGCTTGCAGGGCGCAGGCGGCCGCCAGCGTGCCACCGGCGCTGTCACCGCCCACGGCAATTCGCGTGGTGTCCAAGCCCATGCTGGCACCTTGGGCTGCCACCCACTGCACGGCGTCCCAGGCATCGTCATGCGCCACCGGAAATTTATGTTGGGGGGCCAGGCGGTAACCCACCGACAGCACCGCGCAATGCGCCAGGTGGCTCAAAGTGCGGCACAGCACATCGTGTGTCGCAATGCTGCCAATGGTGAAACCACCGCCATGAAAGTACACCAAGACTGGCAACGGCTCGCTGGACGGGGCATAAAGCCGCACCGCCAAGGCATGACCATCGCGGGCGGGAATGGTGAAACTTTCAACGCGCTGCAATTTCGGCGAGGGGATTTCCAGAACACCAGCGCCCACTTCATAGACCATTCTGGCTTGCTCGGGCGTCAGTGCATGCAGCGGCACCTGGGGGCTGCGGGAGATGCGGTCCAGCACGCTGTGCATGGCGGGTGTCAGCAGGGCACGCGGGTTACGGTGGTGACTCATGGTGATCTTTGTTCTTGTTAAAGTGCAGTTTTAATCCTACACCGCACCACGCCATGGCACTTATCTATTACGTGACTCAAATCCAGTTCGAGTTTGGTGCCATCAAGCTGCTCAAGCAGGAATGCGCGCGGGTTGGCATCAGCCGTCCGCTGATCGTGACCGACCCGGGCGTCAAAGCGGCGGGCATCTTGCAAAAAGCGCTGGCTGCGTTGCCGGGCATGACCGTCGCGGTGTTTGACCAGACGCCGTCCAACCCCACCGAGGCCGCCGTGCGCGTCGCCGCTGAAATGTACAAGCGCCAAGGTTGTGATGGCCTGATTGCGGTCGGCGGCGGCTCGGCCATCGATTGCGCCAAGGGCGTGGCGATTGCGGCCACCCACGAAGGCCCGCTGACCCATTACGCAACGATTGAAGGCGGCTCGCCGCGCATCACCGAGCGTGTTGCACCCCTGATTGCCGTGCCCACCACCAGCGGCACCGGCAGCGAAGTGGCGCGCGGCGCCATCATCATCGTGGACGACCATCGCAAACTGGGGTTTCACTCCTGGCATCTGGTGCCCAAGGCCGCCCTCTGCGACCCCGAACTCACGCTGGGCTTGCCCCCGATGCTCACGGCCGCAACCGGCATGGACGCCATCGCGCACTGCATGGAAACCTTCATGGCCCCGGCTTTCAACCCGCCGGCCGATGGCATTGCGCTGGACGGTCTGATGCGCGGCTGGGCCCACATCGAACGCGCCACGCTTGACGGCAGTGACCGGGAAGCACGGCTGAACATGATGAGTGCTTCGATGCAGGGCGCCCTGGCCTTTCAAAAAGGCTTGGGCTGCGTGCATTCGCTCAGCCACAGCCTGGGTGGCGTCGACCCGCGTTTGCACCACGGCACCTTGAACGCCATGTTCTTGCCCGCCGTGATTCAGTTCAACGCGGCGGCTGATTCAATTCAAAAAGAGCAACGTCTGCAGCGCATGGCACAGGCCATGGGCTTGGCCTCGGCCAATGACATTGCCGAGGCCATCAAGGACATGAATGCCCGGCTCGGCCTGCCCAGCGGACTGGCGGCCATGGGGGTGCAAAGCAACCTGTTTGACCAGATCATCACGGGTGCCCTGGCCGACCATTGCCACAAGACCGGGCCCCGCATCGCCACGGCCGATGAGTACCGCGACATGCTGACCCAAGCGTTGTAGCTTTTTGCACATCAACTCGCCATCGATTGAAGCAAGATCGACTGGCACCAACATTGCTAGTGTGTAGATACAGTGAGGTTTTGCCTTGCTCCATCAACGAGACAAACTATGTCAATTCACGCTGCACTGAATCACGTTACCCACTACAAATACGACCGGCTGGTTAACCTGGGGCCCCAAGTCATCCGTTTGCGACCAGCGCCGCATTGCCGCAGCAAGATCATTTCGTACTCGCTCAAGGTTGAGCCGACCGACCACTACATCAACTGGCAGCAAGACCCGTTCGCCAACTACCAGGGCCGGCTGGTGTTTGAGGAAAAAACCCGTGAATTCAAGGTCACGGTCGATCTGGTGGTCGAGATGGCGGTGTACAACCCGTTCGATTTTTTCCTGGAACCGAGTGCTGAAAAATACCCGTTCAAGTATGAAAACCTGCTGAAGCAGGAACTTGCCCCCTATCTGGCGGCCGACCATCTGACCAAACGCCTCAAGGCCTGTCTGGCCCGGATCGACCGCACAAAGCGCCGCTCGATCGACTTTCTGGTCGACGTCAACCAGATGGTGCACCAGGAGATCAGTTACCTGATCCGCATGGAGCCGGGCGTGCAGACACCAGATGAAACGCTGAAACTGGGGTCCGGCTCGTGCCGTGATTCGGCCTGGTTGATGGTGCAATTGCTGCGCCATTGCGGCCTGGCGGCCCGTTTTGTGTCGGGCTATCTGATTCAGTTGAAGCCGGACGTGAAGTCGCTGGACGGCCCCAGCGGCACCGAAGTTGACTTTACCGACTTGCACGCCTGGTGCGAGGTGTATTTGCCCGGCGCTGGCTGGGTCGGGCTGGACGCCACATCAGGCCTGCTGGCTGGCGAAGGTCACATTCCGCTGGCCTGCACCCCGCAGCCGTCGGGCGCCGCACCCATTGAGGGCGGCATGGACAAGTGCGAAGTCGAGTTTGAGCATCAGATGTCGGTGACGCGGATTTACGAGTCACCGCGTGTCACCAAGCCCTACACCGAAGAGCAATGGGCCGACGTGATGGCGCTTGGCAGCGCCGTGGACCAGGAGCTGGCGGCCGGCGATGTACGCCTGACCATGGGTGGCGAGCCTACTTTTGTGGCCGTGAGCGACCGCGACGCACCAGAATGGAACACCGATGCGCTGGGACCGACGAAACGCGGCTTTGCCACCGAATTGGTGCAAAAACTGCGCACCGAATACGGTGCGGGTGGCTTTTTGCACTTCGGCCAAGGCAAGTGGTACCCCGGCGAACAGCTGCCACGCTGGGCCCTCAACATTTACTGGCGCGCCGACCGTGGCAAGGTATGGGGCAACCCCGCTTTGTTTGCCGACGAACGCGTGACCACGCATTACACCAGCGAAGACGCCCGCCGGTTCACGCAAACCCTGGCGGCCAAACTGGGCGTCACCGATGAGTTCATGCAGAGCGCCTATGAAGACGTCTGGTACTACCAGTGGCGTGAGCGCCGCCTGCCTGTCAACGTCGACCCGTTGCATTCAAAACTGGACGACGAGATGGAGCGCGTCCGCTTACGCCGCGTCTTCACCCAGAAGCTGGACACGGTGGTGGGCTATGTGCTGCCCATCAAGGTGACGGAAGAGCCGGGCCAGGACGGTCCGGTCTGGACCACCGGCTCCTGGTTCCTGCGCGATGAACGCATGTACCTGATGCCGGGCGACTCACCCATGGGCCTGCGCCTGCCACTGGACTCGCTGCCCTGGGTGAGCGAGGCCGACTACCCGTATCTGGTGGAGCAAGACCCGTCAGCGCCGCGTCCAGGCCTGCCCATGCACGGCATCATGGCGACCCGTTACCAGCCAGAGGCCACCCGCAAACGCCAGACGGCGACCAGCCCAGACGATGGCAAGCTGGCGGCCAGCGCGCAAAGCCAGGCACAAACCGAACCGGCCAACTTCGCCCGCGTGCCCAAGCAACAGGAATCGGCCCCCTGGGTGACCCGCACCGCCTTGTGCGTGGAAGTGCGCGACCCGCGGCGCGCCAGCGGCCCGAAAGCCGAGGCGGTGGGTGAAATATCGGGGGTGCTCTACATCTTCATGCCGCCGCTGGAAAAGCTGGAGGATTACCTTGACCTGCTGGCGGCCATTGAGGCGACGGCCGAAGAACTGGGCGTGACACTGGTGCTTGAGGGCTACCCGCCACCGCGTGACCCGCGCCTGAAGCTGTTGCAAGTCACACCTGATCCGGGGGTCATTGAAGTCAATATCCATCCGGTCACCAACTGGGGCGATCTGGTCAAAAACACCGAGTTTTTGTACAACGTCGCCTTCGAGTCGCGCCTGTCGGCCGAGAAGTTCATGAAAGACGGTCGCCACACCGGCACCGGCGGTGGCAACCACTTTGTGATGGGCGGTGCGACACCGTCAGACAGCCCGTTCTTGCGCAAACCTGAACTGCTGGCCAGCCTGCTGCTGTTCTGGCACAACCATCCTTCGCTGAGCTATCTGTTCAGTGGTATGTTTGTGGGGCCGACCAGCCAGGCGCCTCGGGTCGACGAAGCGCGCAACGACCAGCTCTATGAACTTGAAATCGCCATCGAGCAGATTTACAAAAACCGCGAACTGCATGGCCAGAGCATGCCGCCGTGGCTGGTGGACCGCACGCTGCGCAATATCCTGATCGATGCCACTGGCAATACGCACCGCAGTGAGTTCTCCATCGACAAGATGTACTCCCCCGACTCCGCCACCGGCCGTCTCGGCTTGCTGGAATTGCGGGCGTTTGAGATGCCGCCGCACCCGCGCATGAGCATCGTGCAGCAACTGCTGCTGCGGGCGCTGGTTGCCAGATTCTGGAAGACGCCATACAAGGCGCCGGCGACGCGCTGGGGCACCGAACTGCACGACCGCTTCATGTTGCCCACCTTCATCAAGATGGATTTCGATGACGTCATTGCCGAGATGCGCAGTGCGGGCCATGCGTTTGACACCAGCTGGTTTGCGCCGCATTACGAGTTTCGTTTCCCACTGGTTGGCACCATCCAGTCATCGGGCATTGAACTCACCTTGCGCAACGCGCTGGAACCCTGGCATGTGATGGGTGAAGAAGGCGCTCCCGGCGGTACCGCACGCTACGTGGACTCGTCCCTGGAGCGCATCGAGGTGCGCGTGACGGGCCTGAACGAAAGCCGCTACGTGGTGACTTGCAATGGCCGCGCCCTGCCCCTCCAATCCACTGGCACCAACGGCGAATATGTCGCGGGTGTGCGCTACAAGGCGTGGAACCCACCCTCGGCCCTGCACCCCAGTATTGGCATTCATGCGCCGCTGACCTTCGACATTGTGGATACCTGGATGAAGCGCTCCCTCGGTGGCTGCCAGTACCACGTCGCCCATCCCGGTGGGCTGAACCCCGATTCCTTCCCGGTCAACTCGTATGAGGCGGAGAGTCGTCGCATGTCACGCTTTGTCGCGATGGGGCACACCCCGGGCACCCTGATTGTGCCGCCTGCCAGCATCAATGTGGCGGCCAGTCGCGAGTTTCCGTTCACGCTGGATTTGCGACGCGGCTAGACCGAATCGCTTTGCCATTTCAGCGTGTACTCAAATGGCGGGCGCAACGGCGTCCGCCAAAGATCAATGCCGACAACGCGTCAGCGCGTCTGTTTACACTGAAAATCGTCCATGAAGCCGAGTAGCTTCTCCACCGCCGGGAGCGTCAGGGCGTTGTAAATAGACGCCCTCATTCCCCCAATGGCGCGGTGACCTGCCAGCCCAGAAAATCCAACCGCCAGCGCCTCGGCAAGAAATTGCTGCTCCAACGCCGGAGTGGCCAAGTTGAACGCGACGTTCATCAAAGAGCGGTCTTCAGGCGCGGCGCGACCCCGATAGAAACCGTCACTGCCATCCAGCATGCGGTACAGCAGAGCAGCTTTGCTGCGGTTGATCTGGTCCATGCGCGCGACACCGCCAATGTCGTTGAGCAACCAGCGCGTCACCAGCAAAATAACGTAGATGGCAAAAACAGGCGGTGTGTTGAAGTTGGAATGCGTCTGGATATGCTTGCGGTAGTCCAGAAACCCGGGCAGGTTGGCCGGCGCATCCGCGAGCAATTCATCGCGAACCAGCACCACGGTCACTCCCGCCGGCCCAATATTTTTCTGCGCGTGCGCATAGATCAGGGAAAAGCGTTCGGCTTCGCAGGGTTTGGACAAAAAGTCGGACGACATGTCGCTGATACGGGGCACATCGTCGCGGCCCAACACGCGATGAAACTGGAGTCCCTCGACCGTTTCATTGGACACATAGTGCAGGTAAGGCGCATCGGGTGCGAAGACCAGCTCATCGTCGTTGGGCAGGCGCCGAAAACCACTTGCCTCGCCACTCCAGGCCACTCGAACGGGGCCTTCGCGACTGGCTTCCGGCAGCGCCTTGCCGCTCCAGTAGCCGGTGTGCAAGTACTCGGCCGGATGCACTTTGCCGCGCAGCAGGGTCATCGGCACCATCGAGAATTGTTGCGTTGCGCCACCTTGCAGCAACAAGACATGATAATTTGTCGACAGGCCCAAGAGGCTGCGGATATTGGTTTCTACCTCGGCGACGACGGCGGCAAACCAATCAGACCGGTGACTGATTCCCAGAATGGACAGGCCGACTCCGGGGACCTCCATCATGGATTCCTGCACCTGCAGCAAGACACTTTCGGGCAATGCGCCGGGGCCACCGGAAAAATTCAAGCTGTTGAGTGGATTCATCTGTGGTTACGTTGTTGCGCCGCGTTCAGGCTGGTCGTTGGGGCTGCCCGCAGTCAGCCGAATCAGGTAATCGCGGAATGCATTTTTGACCTTCAGCATGTGCGTCTGCTTGTAGGGAAACTGGTCTTCCAGGTCCATGGCGTGGACGACCATGGCATGGTCAATCTCAAACACCAAGAGCTGGCCGTCCTGGGTTTCTGCACAATCAATAAATAAGTAATCGAGTTGGGTGCGCTGGGCAATGGCATCCAGCGCGACTTGGTGACGCTGGGCAAAGTCGGCAAAATGATCCATGAAAGAAACCTCTTCGGCCCGCTTCCAGGCCTCTTCGTACATGCCGGCATTCACGTAATGGATCATCCAGTTCACTGACACCGCCATATGGCAGGCGAACGGTTTGCCATCGATCAGCGCAACCCGCATCTTGCGGAAATACCTGTCTTTACCGCTGTAATCAATGAATCGGGACAGATAAAAATCAGCTTCATGGACCCGGGAAAGATAGCGGGCGATGTCCTCTGGACCCTCGATCTTGGCGAGATCACGGCCGGCCTGGGAGCCGACAGGACGCAAAATAATCGGGAAATCACAGCCCTCGAATAACGCTGAAAGATGGGCGACGCCGGTCGCCATGTCTTGCAATTCAACACGGGAGGCGCGCAGGGTTGGCGGCATGAGCAAGCCGGGCACATTCTGCAGCAGCGCACTGGCCACATCGCGGCCCACGGCCGGGATATGACTGGGCGCGTTGATGACCGGTTTGGGCCAGTCCGCCAGCGCCTGCTCCAGCGAGCGCAGCAACGCGTGATTCTCGTCGGATTCACTCATGGCCACGATCAACGCATCGTGCTCAGGCAGGGGCAAGGCCAAGGGGGCTCCGGGGGTCACATAATACAAATCCAGATCGATATCGCCGTTTTCCAGCAAACACTCAAGCGGGGTATTGGCGGCCAGATCGCCGGGCACCATGAGCATGAGCAAACGCAATTTGGCGGGCTGCTCCGATGCCGCCAGGTGATAAATACGCTTTAACGCCAAGGCCTGCGCCTGAATAGCCAGACCCAAATCGCGCTGCCCCAGGCATTGCAGCAGAATCGACAGATTCATCCAGAGGTTGGCATCCTCGGCATCGTTTCCGGCCCTCGCCAGCATTTCTTGTCCGATGGGCTGCAAATCAGTGCCAGCAATGCTCATCCGAAGAAAAGGCGCTAACCCGAGGTACGGCGTTGCAGGCTGACTCGTCATGTCATGGAGAGGGAGGGTCATCAGATAATTTCAGAGGTTGTATTCGGATGCGCACCCGAGGTGGCTTGTTGCACCTCGGATTTTATCTTCCCGGCAACCAGTTTCCGTTCAAGCCGGCCAGTGGCCACACGACTGCGCGCCATCCAAATTGAAGAGCCTGGCGCTGGCATACTCTCACACAGTGAAAGACGCAACCAATTCCCCTCTTGCCGCCGAGACCGCCGGACCTCCCCCTGTGAGTGCCATTCCGGCAGGCTGTGCCGCCGCCGCAGGCCATTTTGATGAACTGCGGGGAGCCACAACCCCCGGCGTCAGCGAAGCCAGTACAGATGCTATTAATTCAATAGCTACCAGCGCTTCATTGACAGGGGCTTGGAGTCAATTCTTTGAACATATTTCAGACGATGGTGCGCTTAACCTGAAACAGCGCTCAAGCAGTCTGGAGCGCCAGATTCGCGACAACGGCGTCACCTACAACGTCTATGCCGATGAAGGTGGGCCGCAGCGGCCCTGGTCGCTTGACCTGTTCCCGCTGATTATTGAGCCCGACCACTGGCGACAGATCGAGGCTGGCGTTACCCAGCGCATGCGCTTGCTGGAGCGGGTCATGGCCGATGTTTACGGGCCACAACAGTTGCTAGCGCAAGGCTTGTTGCCACCCGCCTTGGTGCAGGGTCACCCTGGCTACTTGCGGGCGATGCATGGCGTCAAGCCCGTGGGTGGCACCTACCTGCACATTGCGGCGTTCGATTTGGCGCGTGGGCCGGATGGCAACTGGTGGGTGATCAGCCAGCGTTGCCAGGCGCCGTCTGGTTTGGGTTATTTGCTGGAAAACCGGTTGGCCATTTCCGGCCAGTTTCCCCAGGCATTCCAGGCCATGCGCGTGCAGCGTCTGGCCGGTACTTACCGGGCGCTGATGGAGAGCCTGAAGCAAATGAGCCCGGCCGGTGCCGACTCGCACCTCGCCTTGCTCACGCCCGGTCCCTACAACGAAACCTATTTTGAGCACGCCTATCTGGCGCGCTACCTGGGGCTCACGCTGGTCGAAGGCAGCGACCTGATTGTGCGGGACGAACGCCTCTACCTCAAAACGCTCAAAGGCTTGGTGCCGGTGCATGGCCTGCTCAAACGGGTGGATGATGAGTACCTGGATCCGCTGGAGTTGCGGCCAGACTCCACCCTGGGCGTGCCCGGCTTGTTGCAGGCTATTCGCGCAGGCCATGTGCTGGTCGCCAATGCGCCGGGCTCGGCTTTTTTGGAGTCACCCGCTTTGCTGGGCTTTTTGCCGGCCTTATCTCAGCACCTGCTGGGCGAAGAACTGCAATTGCCCGCCCTGCCCACCTGGTGGTGCGGCGAACGCTCGGCCATGGAAGAAGCCCTGCCCCGCTTGCGAGACTGTGCCATCAAGCCGACTTACCCAGGCTCGCCCTCTCACGACAGTTTTGTTTCGGTCATGGGCCAAACCCTGTCACCCAGTGAGCTCGACGAATGGGCCGAGCGCATTGCGCGACAAAGCGACGAGCACACCGTCCAAGCCTACCTGCCCTTGTCACAGATGCCCACTTGGCAAACGGCCGAACCAGACACCCTGACCGATGAGGCCAATGGACGGGTAGAGCCTCGCTCGGTGGTGTTGCGGGTATTTGCCGTGTCGGACGGACCGCAATCCTGGCGCGTGCTGCCTGGCGGACTGGCACGCGTAGCCGGGGCGGAGGCCGAAATTGCCACCATGCAACGCGGCGGGAGCAGTGCCGACGTCTGGGCGCTCACCCGTGGTGAAGTTGACCGTACCACCTTGCTGCAACCGCACATGACGCCCGCCTCAATGGCGCTGCGCAAGCGGCTGGTGACCAGCCGGGCGGCTGAAAATCTTTTCTGGCTGGGTCGCTATACCGAACGAGCCGAAAATGCGATCCGGCTGGCCCGGCTGACACTGGAAGGCCTGAACGGAGAAGACCAATCATCCTTCCCGCTGCTGACTTGGTTCAGTAAGATGGCCGTGGCCAACACCTTGGTGCTGCCGGGTGTGCCAGTCGCCACCCAGGCACGCCGGGTCTTTGAGCGCTCGCTGATCTCCAGCCTGGGCAGCACGGAAGGTGCAACCAGTGTCGGTTACTACCTGCGCGCCCTCAAAATGACCGGAGCGACGGTGCGTGAACGGCTGTCGCAAGAGCACTGGCGTGTGATTGTTCGGGCCGAAGAAGAACTGTTTGCACGCTGCGCAGCGCACGCCAGCCGTGGTGACTATTCGTCACAGGAGGCCCTGCAGGTACTCAAAAGCGCCAGTGACCACATGTCCGCCATCACCGGTGCGCAGACCGACCGCATGACGCGCGACGATGGCTGGCGCTTGCTGAGCATTGGCCGCCACATTGAGCGTTTGAGTTTTCTGGCCTCCGCCCTGTTGCGCGGCCTGGAGACCGGCTCGGTCCACACGGATGGCGGCTTTGAGGCGATGATTTCATTGTTTGACAGCACCATCACCTTTCACGCGCAATTCCAGCAGAGCCGGGATTTGGCTGCCCTGATCGACTTGCTGGTGCTTGACCGCGACAACCCGCGGTCACTGGCCTGGGTGGCCCACACCCTGCGTGGACGTCTGGCAAAACTGGCCGGCTGTGAACCCGATGCACTCAGTGCCATCTCGATGCGGGTGCCCGACCCTGCGGCCTGGAGCTTGGCGCAGTTGTGCGAAACCCAGCCGGTTGAAGCCTCGCCCGGTAATGAAGCAGGCACAGAGCCGGGCTATTACTTTGCTCTGAACGATTTGCTGCTGCAATGCACGGGGGCGGCCTTCAATGTCTCGGATGCCATCAGCACCACCTATTTCACCCACTCGGGTGAAACAAAGCAAAGCATGGGGACTTGATGAGGCTGCAAATCACCCATGAGACCCGCTATGACTACCTGCCCGCCGTCGAAACGGCGCAGCACATGGCCTACCTGCAACCCGTGAACACCCGCCACCAGCAACTGCTGAGCCATTCCCTGCAGATCAGCCCAACCCCGGCCCAAATCAGGCAAACCCAGGATGTGTTTGGCAACACCCGCTGTTTTTTTTCGCTCCAGAGCCCACACACGGTGCTCAAGGTGGTGGCGCACAGCGTGGTCGAGACCCGTACCCGCCCCGTCCCCCTGAGCCGCATCAGCTGGGAACAAACCAGGGAGCTTTTCCGTTATCAGTCCGGTGGCCAGTTTGATGCCGCCACCGAATTCGTATTTGCGTCCCCCTTTGTACCCAAGCAGGCCGAGTTTGCCGCCTATGCGCGCCCCAGTTTTACCCCTGGCATCAGCGTGTTGGCTGCCGCGCAAGACTTGATGCGGCGCATTCACACTGACTTTATTTATGAGAGCCAGAGCACCCAAGTGAACACCCCGGCCCTGCAAGCGCTGGCCCAACGCAAAGGGGTGTGCCAGGATTTCGCCCACATCATGATTGCTTGCCTGCGCGTGATGGGCATCCCGGCGCGCTATGTCAGCGGCTATTTGCTCACCCAACCGGCACCCGGGACGGTCAAGCTCACCGGTAGCGATGCGTCCCACGCTTGGGGTGCGGTGTACGTCCCGGATCTGCCACCCGGTGAGCGTTGGTGCGACCTGGACCCGACTAACAACCGGGCGGGCTGGCATTCACCGGGGGAAGACTATGTAACCCTGGCCACTGGGCGGGACTTCGCCGACGTATCACCGATCCGTGGCGTCATTCATGGCGGCGCAAGCCACACCCTGTCGGTGGGCGTTACCGTCGAACCTGTGGCCAACTACATGCAAGCCAGTGGGCGGCCCAAAATCCAGGAACAGACGCAATCGCCAAGTCAGCGTCAGTCGCAAAGCTGATGCGCTATTAATTAAATAGCTTCTTATGCAGACTGGACGAGGGCCAGAGGCCAATTTCATTCATAAATAATCTCAAGGAAGCATTATGAGCATTTACGCCAAATTAACTGAACTCAACATCACCCTGCCGCCTGTCGCCATTCCGGCGGCGGCTTATGTGCCTTTTGTCCAAACCGGCAATCTGGTTTTTTTGAGTGGCCACATTGCCAAAAAAGATGGCAAACCTTGGGTCGGCCAACTCGGTAAAAACATGACGACCGAAGAAGGTCAGGCGGCCGCACGGGCTATCGCCATCGACCTGATGGGGACGCTGCATGCAGCAGTGGGCGACCTGAACCGCGTGAAACGCATTGTCAAACTCATGTCGCTGGTCAACTCAACCGGTGACTTCACCGAGCAGCATCTGGTGACCAATGGGGCGAGCGAATTGATTGGGCAGGTCTTTGGTCCCCAGGGAGCGCATGCCCGCAGCGCTTTTGGCGTGGCACAAATTCCAATGGGCGCCTGCGTTGAAATTGAACTGATTGCCGAACTGATCTGATCGGAAAGAGGCCAACGCCGGGAGGCCGATCCGGCCCCGTCACGGACAGAACTGGTCACACTTTATGTGGTCAGTTCTGTCACGCAGGGTCTTAGAAAGTTTCCCAATCCGAATCGACGTTCTGGCTCGCCAGCGCGGCCGGTTTGGCTGGCGCCGGTTTAACGGCGGCGGCCATTGCAAGCGGTTTCTTGACGGGTCCAGGCACTCGCGTATTGTCCAAGGCTAGAGGCTTCTTGATCGGACTCGTTGGCTTGGCGTTGCCGAGCGACGGTGCTGGCTTGCCTGTTGGCAACGACTGGGGCTGCTTGTACGGCAGGGCACTTGGGCGCGGTGTGATGTCTCTCGTGGGCCGCGCCGCGATGGTCACCGCAGTTTCACTGATTTTGAATACCGCCACCGCTTGCGCCAGTTGGCTGGCTTGTTCGCGCAGGCTTTCCGCCGCAGCGGCACTTTCTTCCACCAAGGCGGCATTTTGCTGCGTCATCTGGTCCAGGTTGCCGATGGCTTGGTTGACGTGGGCAATCCCCGAGCTTTGCTCGGCTGCGGCCGCCGTGATCTCGCTAATCACATCGGCCACCTTGCGCACGGACTGCACAATATCGCTCATGGTGGTGCCGGCATCCGACACCAGCTTGGTGCCCGAGGCCACTTTATCAACCGAGGTGCCAATCAGCATCTTGATTTCTTTGGCCGCCTCGGCGCTGCGTTGCGCCAGACTGCGTACTTCGCTGGCCACCACGGCAAATCCACGGCCTTGTTCGCCGGCACGGGCCGCTTCCACCGCCGCATTGAGCGCCAAAATGTTGGTCTGAAAAGCAATGCCGTCGATCACGCCAATGATGTCGGAAATTTTGCGGCTGCTGATGTTGATTTCTTCCATCGTCGAGACCACTTGCTTGACCACCGCCCCGCCCTTCTCGGCCACCGAGGAGGCATTGGCCGCCAGCGTACTGGCCTGGCGGGCATTGTCTGCACTCTGTTGCACCGTGCTGGTCAACTGGTCCATGCTGGAGGCAGTGGACTGCAAATTACTGGAGGTCTGCTCGGTCCGCTGGGCCAGATCGTTATTGCCACTGGCAATCTCCGCACTGGCGGTGGCGATACTGTCGGTACTCTGGCGCACCTGGTGCACCATGTGGCCCAGGGACTCATTCATGGCGGCGAGCGACTTCATCAAGTCACCAAACTCGTCACCGCGCGACGTGTCAATCTGCATGCTGAGGTCGCCTTTGGCGATTCGCGAAGCCAGTTCATTGGCCTGAACCAGGGGTTGACGGATGGAGCGAATCAACCAGGCAGCGCCCATCAAAATACCAGCAAAAAGCAGCACAAAACACAGGGCCAAAATGCTGGCAATCGAAGTTCTGGATTGTGAGGCCTCCTTCACCAGGACGGTCATCAGCTTTTCTTCCAGCGCCACCAACTCATTCAGGGTCGCCAGGTAAGTGGTCACCACCGGCATGTACTGTTCTTTGACGGTCCTGAGCGCTTCTTCACTGTTGCCATCGGCTTTCAGTTTCAGTGACTTGGCGCGGACTTCGCTCATGAGTTTTCGCGCGTCTGCAATTTTTTGGATCTGTGCCAGCTCGTCCTTGCTCAACAACATAGACTCGACGCCTTTTTGAACGGCAGAAATCTTGCTTGAGGTTTCGGTAATGGCTTTAGTCAGTGCCGCTTCGACCCCTGAGTCGTAGGCGGTAATCATCGCCAGCGTGCGGATCGAGTTGGCATCGGTCAGACCCGCCCATGTGCCGACCGCCTTGATTCGCGTGCTGAGATCGCCGATTCTTGCATCTGATTCAGCCTGCAGGCTGACCAGCCGGAATGCGGCAAATCCAGTTAGCGAGGCCAACGAAACAATAATTATTCCCACAGTGAGCCATAATTTTGTAGCGACTCGCAGATTGTTCAAGCTCATTTTTATCTCTCTCGGTGTGATTTTTTATTCTATACAGAATGCACCAAGAATTAAGCCGACTGACAGGCTTTGTAGCCAAGGGAATTCCCTAATTCAGAAGTCCGACAGGCGTGTAATGAGCTGGGCAGAAACGGCCTGTAACTGCCCAAGCTGAACCCGCAAAGGCGCCAACTCGGCCAGTGGCACCAGCACAAAAGCTCGCGCCAGCATGCGCGGGTGAGGAATAACGAGGGTTGGGCTGTCCAGGTTTTCATCGCCAAACAGCAAGATGTCCAGGTCCAAGGTGCGTGGCGCGTTACGGTAGGGGCGCTCACGCCCTGCCGCCTGCTCCAGTTGCTGCAACTCATGCAGCAAGTGATGCGGACTCAAGCCGGTGGCCACTTCCACCACCGCGTTGATGTAATCCGGGCCGGTGGACTCCAGGGGTGCCGTGCCGTAAAGGGAGGAGCGACGCAGCAGCGTTGTCGCCCGCAAGCCAGCAATGCTCTGCATGGCCTCCAGCACAGTGGCGCGGGCATCTCCGAGATTGGCGCCCAGCGCGATGTAAACCGTGACTGAGGCCGCTACAGATTCACTCAAATGCCAGTGTCGGCGGCTTGTTCGCCACCTTCTTTGGGGCCTGTGGTCCGGCGGCGGCGGCGCCGTTTTTTAGGCGCATCCGCAGAATCTGCCGGGCTACCGGTGGCAAAACCAGGAGCTGAATCAGCCTGACTTTGATCGGCATCCGCTCCCTGGGCTACATCACGATTCACTGGCGCCGCATCGCGTGCCACGGGCGCCTTGTGCACACGCGGCGTCCGTTGCCGCTGCTGTTGCTCTTCTCGCACCTGATCGACCATGTCCTGACGCAGCTCGTCACTCGCCAGGCTGAACTCCTGCCACCAATCCGACAGCACAATGTCAATTTCGCCGGCGTCCGCTCGCAAACGCATGAAATCAAAGGCGGCCCGAAAACGTGGCTGATCGACCAGGCCAAATGGCGCGCTGCCGACACGTTTTTCAAAACGCGGCTGCATCATCCAGATTTCGCGCATGTCGCCGGCCAGTTTGCCGCGACCGGACACGTCACCAATGCGGGCATTGAACACATCGTCAATCGCATCCTGCAACGCCGGATGGGAATGCTGACGCTGCTGAATGCGCTGAGCCCAGCCATCACGGACATCCGCCCACAAGGCGCAGGCCAGCAAGAAACTGGGGGCCACCGGTTTGCCCTCGCTCACGCGACGGTCGGTGTCCAGCAAGGCGGCTTTTACAAAAGTCTGTTCGGCGCGCTCCACCACCACATCCAGCAAAGGATAAATGCCGCGCGCCATGCCCAGCGTTTTCAACTGTTCAATCGAGGCCAGCGAATGACCGGTTTGCAGCAGCTTGAGCATTTCGTCAAACAAGCGGCTCTGCGGGACATCGGCCAGCAGTTCCTGTGACTTGATCAGTGGTGCGGCAGTTTTGGCTTCCAGCGTAAAGCCCAAGGCATTGAGCTTGGCGGCAAAGCGGACCGCGCGGATGATGCGCACCGGATCTTCCCGATAACGGGTGGCAGGGTCGCCAATCATGCGAATGATGCGCTTCTTGGAGTCCCGGATGCCATTGTGATAATCCACCACAATCTGGGTTTCCGGATCGTAATACATGGCATTGATCGTGAAATCGCGGCGCACCGCGTCTTCTTCCTGAGGGCCCCAGACGTTGTCGCGCAGTACCCGACCGGACGCGTCCACCGCGTGCTTCATGCCGGCCAGTTCGTTCTTGCTGGTGCGTTCGTTGCCCGACACCGCTTCGGCGGCCGCATTGTCCATGTAGGCACGGAAGGTGGAGACTTCAATCACGTCATTTTCACGACCCCGGCCGAACACCACGTGCACGATGCGAAAGCGGCGACCAATGATGAAAGCGCGCCGAAACAGGTTTTTTACCTGCTCCGGCGTAGCGTCGGTGGCCACGTCAAAGTCTTTGGGGCGCAGACCAACCATCAGGTCGCGGACGGCACCGCCGACGATATAGGCTTCAAAGCCGGCATTCTTGAGGGTATGTACCACATTGAGCGCCCGGTCATCCACCAGCGCCGGGTCGATACCATGGGCGGCAACGCTGACTTCCTCGCGTTTGCCAAACTGAAGCTTTTTGCCTTTTGCTGTCGAAGGAGATTTTCCCAGCAGCTTGTCGATAAATTTTTTAATCATATTTCCTTGTGGGATAGACCTCAGACTGTGAAACAGGCCAACTCTGTCCTCAACACATTAAACCTTGTGGGACAGACCGCATAAAAGGACAGACCCGGCGGCAAAGCAGCAGATTCTGTCCCCACAGCGAACTAAAACAGGTCAAGTATGCGCCATCCGCGCTCAATGGCTATCGCGCGCAGGCGCTCATCCGGGTTGGTGGCCACCGGGTGCGTTACATTTTCCATCAAACTCAGGTCATTGATGGAATCGGTATAAAAAGTGCTTTCGACATCGCTCCAGTCGAGGTTGCGACCGGCCAGCCACTGCGTGACCCGGGTTATCTTGCCTTCACGGAATGAAGGCACGCCCTTGATTTCACCGGTAATCCAGCCGGACCCCCCGGGTGCGGTGTCGCGCTCCAGTTCAACGGCGATCAATTCAGGGACGCCAAAGGCGTGCGCAATCGGACGCGTGATGAACTCATTGGTGGCAGTGACGATGATGACTTCATCACCGGCCTGCTGGTGCTGGCGAACCAAGGATAGGGCCTGTTGCTTTATAGCCGGTTGGACTACGGTCCTCATGAACTGGTCATGAGCAGCTTCCGAATTGATAGCACCCTGGCGCTTGACGGCGGCCGTGGAAAAGCGTACGTACTCGTGAATATCAAGCGTCCCGGCCTGGTAATGGGCATAAAACTCGTCATTACGACGACTGAAATCCACCGGATCGGTCCAGCCAATGGTGCTGGTAAATGCGCCCCATGAATGGTCAGAGTCAATCGGCAACAGGGTGTGGTCAAGGTCAAAAAGGGCCAGTTTCATGCGGTCAGGAGTTTTCCATCATGGATTTAATCAGGGGAATGGTGATTCCCCGCTTGGTTTGCAAGGCGTAGCCGTCAATCAGGTCGAGCAACTCCATCAGGCTGCCCAGATCGCGGCTGAAGCGGGACAGCATGTAGTCCATCACCTCGTTGCCCAAAAAGACGCCGCGGGCATCCGCAGCCTGGCGCAACACGGCGCGCCGCTCCGGCTCACTGAGGACATGGAGTTGAAAAATATGGCCCCATCCCAGACGGGTTCGCAGGTCGTCACGCAACTTCAGGTCGGCGGGCGGCATTTTTCCGGCGCCCAACACGCCGATCTGCTGGGTTTGCGCATTGACGAACCAGTTGAACGCGGCGTGTTGCTGCACGGCGGTGTACAGATGCACATCGTCCATCAGCACCGCCGACCAGTGTTCATTGAATTCGGGCGGCTCCTGCACGGAGGCATCAAGCCAGCCGACGGTGGCGCCCTGCTCCCGCAAAGCTTCTTGCACGGCTTTGAGTAAATGTGTCTTGCCACAGCCCTCGCTGCCCCACAGATAAGTGGGCACAGGGGAGCGGGTAACAGAACTTGCTTTGTCGCCGACCCAGAGTTCCAGGTGCTGCAATGCGGCCTCGTTCGGTCCGGCAAAAAAACTCTTTAGCGTGGGTCCGGTGGCCAAGCCGATGTCAAGGGCAATTTGCTTCATTCGTCGTATTTAACCCTGATAAAGTTTGCTGCAAAGATAACGTGCCCGCGCCCGCCGCATGGCCACCAGCAGCACAGCACTGGCCGGCAACGCAATCAACACGCCGACAAATCCGAACAATTGGCCGAATGCCAGCAACGCAAAAATCACGGCCAGCGGATGCAACCCGATTCGTTCCCCGACCAGTCTGGGCGTCAGAAACAGGCTTTCAATCAATTGTCCCAGACCGTACACCACCGCCACCATGATCAGCGCTTTGGCAGGTCCGGCGGTGACGGCAAACTCCAGAAAACCCGCCAGCGTTGCCAGGATCAGGCCAAAACCAAAGCCGACGTAGGGAACAAAAATGGCCAAACCGGTAAAAATACCGATGGGCAGCGCCAGATCAAGGCCAAACAAGGCCAAGCCGGCACTGTAGAAAAGCGACAGCGCCAGCATTACCAGCAGTTGACCACGCAGGTACTGCCCCAACACCGCATCCGCCTCACCAGAAAAACTGTCGTAGGCCGTGCGCAGGCGCGGCGGAACGAATTCAAGCACCTGGGCCACAAACCGGTTCCAGTCCATCAGTAAATAAAACAATGCGACTGGAATCAAGATGGCATTGCCGAGAATGGCAAAGGCCACGCTGCCCCCCAGCTTGAGCGACGTCATGACCGAACCAAAGGCGTCTTCCAGGTTGGCGCTCAGGTATTTCATAACAAACGCCTTGAGGCTGGCCACATCCAGCGAAAAATTAAGGCCAAACTGGGCTAAAAACGGCTTGAGTGAGGCATTCAGGCCGTCCAGCAGCACCGGCACCTGCTCGCGCATCAAGGGCAATTCTTTCGCCAAAATTGGCACGATCAGCAACATGACGCCCAGTACCACGAGGATGAACACGAGTTCTATCACCACAACCGCCACCATGCGCGGCAGTCGGCCGCGGCCCAGGCGGTCGAGCCAGTCCACCAATGGGGTCAGTGCGTAAGCCAGAATCGCGGCCACGACAAAGGGCGTGAGCACGGGCGCGAGCAGCCACAAGGCAAAGGCGGAAAAAACCGCAATCAGGCCCCAAGCGGTCGCTCTTTTTTGAGTTGAAGTAAATTGCATGCAGATGGCGGAGGACAAACCCTTAAAATCTGGGCAAATTCTATAGGGCTCTGTTGAACGGCCCGCCCCGACGCACTTACCCAAGCACTTTACATGACAACACCTACGCATTCCTCCCCCCTTTCCTACAAAGACGCTGGTGTCGACATTGACGCAGGTGACGCGCTGATCGAACGGATCAAACCGCTGGCCAAAAAGACGATGCGCGACGGCGTGCTGGCCGGCATCGGTGGCTTTGGCGCCCTGTTTGAAGTGCCCAAGCGCTACAAAGAGCCAGTCCTGGTGAGCGGCACCGACGGGGTCGGCACCAAGCTTAAACTGGCCTTTGAGTGGGACATGCACGACACCGTGGGCATTGATCTGGTAGCCATGAGCGTGAACGACGTACTGGTGCAAGGCGCCGAGCCGCTGTTTTTTCTGGACTACTTTGCCTGCGGCAAGCTGGATATCGACACGGCGGCTGCCGTCGTCGGCGGCATTGCCAAAGGTTGCGAGCTGTCCGGCTGCGCCCTGATTGGTGGCGAAACGGCTGAAATGCCCGGCATGTACCCGGCGGGTGAATACGACTTGGCCGGCTTTGCCGTCGGCGCCGTCGAAAAATCAAAAATCCTCACGGGTGCTGAAGTCAAACCCGGCGATGTGGTGCTGGGTCTGGCGTCCAGCGGGGTGCATTCCAATGGTTTCAGCCTGGTGCGCAAGTGCATTGAACGCGCGGGCGCCAATCTGCCGGCCATGCTGGATGGCAAACCCTTCAAACAAGCCGTGATGGAGCCAACCCGCCTGTACGTGAAGAATGTGCTGGCAGCGCTGGCAGCGCACCCGATCAAGGCGCTGGCCCACATCACCGGTGGCGGCTTGCTGGAAAACATCCCGCGCGTGCTGCCCGAAGGCACCGCAGCGCATTTGGTCAAGGGCAGCTGGCCGCAAACTGAACTGTTTGCCTGGCTGCAAGCCACGGCCGCGATTGACGATATCGAGATGAACCGCACCTTTAACAACGGCATCGGCATGGTGGTGGTGATTGATGCCGCCAACGCTGCCGCTTGCGCCGCTACCTTGCGCGCGGCGGGCGAGCAGGTGCACGAGATCGGCGTCATTGCCGCCCGCGGTGAGGATGCTGCGGTAGTCGTGCGCTGAGCCAAGGCTGAACGTGTCCAAGTCTGCTCAGACCTTGCGACACATCCCGCCCGGCATCTGGGCGCTGGGCTTTGTCAGCATGCTGATGGACATCTCCTCCGAGATGATTCACAGCCTGCTGCCGGTTTTCATGGTCACCACGCTGGGCATCAGCGTGTTTGCGGTCGGCCTGATGGAAGGCGCCGCCGAAGCCACCGCGCTGATTGTCAAAGTATTTTCGGGTGTCGTGAGCGACTACTGGGGCAAGCGCAAACCCCTGGCGGTGCTGGGCTATGGCTTGGGCGCCATGTCGAAACCGCTGTTTGCTTTGGCCAGCACCGCCGGCTTGGTGCTGACCGCGCGCTTGATCGACCGTGTGGGCAAAGGTATACGCGGCGCACCGCGCGATGCGCTGGTCGCCGACATCACGCCACCCGAGTTGCGCGGCGCCGCCTTTGGACTGCGCCAGTCGCTCGATACCGTGGGAGCCTTCGTTGGCCCCTTGCTCGCCATGGGACTCATGCTGTTGTGGGCCAATGATTTCCGGGCGGTGTTTTGGGTGGCCACCATCCCGGCGTTTCTGTGTGTGGTGCTGCTGATTTGGGGGGTGCGCGAGCCCGAGCGGCCCGCAGGCGCCGTTCGCATCAATCCCATCAGCCGCATTAATTTACAACGGCTAAGTTCTGATTACTGGTGGGTGGTCGGCATTGGCGCGGTGTTCACGCTGGCGCGCTTCAGCGAAGCGTTTCTGGTGCTACGGGCGCAACAAGGTGGTTTGGGCCTGGCCTGGACGCCACTGGTGCTGATCGGCATGAACCTGATCTACGCCGCCTGTGCCTACCCCTTTGGCAAACTCGCCGACCGGGTGCGCCACACCACCCTGCTGGCTTGGGGCTTGGTTTTGTTGATCGCTGCGGACGCGCTACTGGCCTACAGCAACCAATGGACTTGGGTCTGGGCCGGAATTTCGTTGTGGGGGCTGCACATGGCCATGACGCAAGGCTTGCTGGCCACCATGGTGGCCGCGACGGCACCCGAGAATCTGCGCGGCACGGCTTTTGGCTTCTTCAACCTCATGAGCGGCCTGGCCATGCTGGTGGCCAGTGCGCTGGCTGGCTGGCTGTGGGACCAGTTTGGCGCTTCTTTCACTTTTGTCGCGGGCACCGTTTTCAGTGTCCTGGCTTTGGGCTTGCTGCTGTTGCGTCCCGCTGAGAAACTAGCCATCCACTCCTGAAATAATAGCTGCTTGCGCTGATTGCACGGGGGCTAGCGCCCTATTTTCTATAAATTCTAGACAGCAGCGGCTGATCCCGCCGCAAGCGCGGCTGTGCCGGCGACAAGACGCTTTTAGCGCTTGGCGCCTCTCAGTTCAGCCGCCCGCTTGGCGATGGCGTCTATGTCCACCCCTTTTTCGGCATTGACCAGATAGGTTTCCAGGTCTTCCAGCGCCCGCCCCGTCTGACCCGCTTCCGCATAGACCAGGCCCCGGTCGCGGTACTCGGTCCAGGCTTGCGGCAGCAGCACAATCAGCCGGTTTTGTACCGCAATCAAGCGCTGCCAGTCTTCCTGGTCGGTGTGAATTTCTTTCAGGTTATGCAACATCCTTGAGATGATCTCGCGCGGTGGCGCCGTCTGCAGATAGAGACCCAGAGGGACTTCAAATTCATTGTCCAGGCCAACTTTTTGCCGGAACGGCTCCAGCCGTTCAGCCAGCTCTTCGCGGCTCAGCGACTGACCGTCCAGCGGATCGATCACCACTTGCCCATTGGGCAAATTGACTTTCAGCATGAAGTGGCCCGGAAAACCGACACCCCGCGCGGCCAGCCCCAAGCCCTGCGCCAGTTCCAGCCACACCACGGCCAGCGAAATGGGAATCGCCCGCCGGGTGTGCAATATGACACTCACATAGCTGTTGTCGGGGTCGTAATAGTGGTTGACGTTGCCGGCAAAGCTCAAATCGCGAAAGAAAAACTGATTCACGGCGCGCAGCTTCTGCAGCGGTCCGGCATCGGGCGGAATCCGGAGCTTCAGCCGGGCCAGCAATTGATCGACTTCACCGAGTACCTGCTGCACGTCCAGATCCGGGTATTCATCCTGCGCCAGGCAGACGGCCGCCTCCAGCAGCGGGAAGTCGGCATCACTTTGCACCAGGGACGCAAAATACTCCAGCGGAGTGGGTAGAGCCAATGACAGCTTCATACGAACATCCTTCCCGAAACTATGTGAGAAAACCCTGCCGGCTCAACGCCGAATAAACTGCCGCAGCTTGAGTCCAGAAGCCCACAGCGCTATGAAGTAAATAGCTGCAGAGGCAGAGAGGACAAGGGCCAGAAGCAAAATTCTCTTTAAATTCTCGCCCGGCATCTGCGTCCAGGCGACGGCCCCGTTCGCCCACATTAAAAACACCAACAGCAACGCGCTGGCCGCAATCACCTGGAATATAAACACAATCCAGCCCGGCTCGGGCTTGTAACTGCGGCGCCAGAGCAGCCCCGCCAGCAACCAGACCGCGTTGATCATGGCGCCAATACCGATCGACAGCGTCAGCGCGGCATGCGCAAACAGCGGCACCAACATAATGTTGAGCAACTGCGTGATGACCAGCACCGCAATGGCCACGCGCACCGGTGTTTTGGTGTCCTGGCTGGCGTAGTAACCGGGTGCCAGCACCTTGATGGCCACAATCCCGATCAAGCCCACGCCCCAGCCCATCAGGGCATAGGTGATTTGCTGCACGTCAAACTCGGTAATGGCCCCATAGTGGTAGAGCACCGCCACCAGCGGCTTGGCAAAGGTAATCAGCGCCACCGCACACGGCACGGCCAGCAGTACCACCAGACGCAAACCCCAGTCCAGCATGGCGGAATATTTTTTGGCATCGCCCGCCGCACGGGCGAGCGCGAGTTGCGGCATCAGCACCACGCCCATGGCGACGCCGAGCATGGCGGTGGGGAACTCCATCAGCCGGTCGGCATAGGTGATCCAGCTCACGCTGCCGGTCGCCAGCCGCGAGGCGATTTGCGTGTTGATCAACATCGAAATATGCGCCACGCTCACGCCCAAAAGCGCCGGCCCCATCAATTTGATGATGTTTTTGGTGCCGGGATCGGCCCAGGCCGTGCGCAATGCACTCCAGCGCAAGGTGATGTGCGGCATCAGTCCCAGCTTCTTCAGGGCCAGCAATTGCACCGCCAGTTGCAGCACGCCGCCCATCAGGACGCCGCCGGCCAGCGCATAAATCGGCTCAATACCCAGGGTCTTGAGCCAGGGTGCGCCAAGCCAAGCGGCAACAATCATGCACAAATTAAGCAGCACCGGCGTGGCGGCAGGCACGGCAAAACGCTTCCAGGTGTTGAGCACGCCAGCGGCCAGTGCCACCAGCGACATGAACGCGATGTAAGGGAACATCCAGCGCGTCATGACGACCGCTACCTCAAAGCCGTGCGGGTTTTTCTGCAAGCCACTGGCCATGGCCCAGACCAAGGCAGGAGACCCCAAAACACCAATGACACTGATGAGCAGCAAGACCCAGGTCAGCACAATCGCCGCCCGGTCGATCAGCGCCTGGGTGGCAACCTCGCCATGCTGGGCTTTGGAAGCCGCCATCACGGGCACAAAAGCCTGGCTGAAAGCGCCCTCGCCAAAAAAGCGACGAAACAAGTTGGGAATGCGGAACGCCACATTGAAGGCGTCCGTCAAGGCGCTGGCGCCAAAAGTCGACGCAATCAGGAGTTCGCGCACCAAACCAGTGATACGAGAAACCAGGGTCAACAGGGAAACAATAGAAGCAGATTTGAAGAGACTCACGACGCGAAGTGTAGCTGTGTCCGGCTGGCGGATTGGGTGCAAGCCCATCCACAGATGCGTAGCTGATAGAATCGAAGGCTTTGCTGACAACATCCACAGACCCAAGGAACTATTAATATGGCATCTACCAAACCCAAGAAAAAAAACCCACGCCTTGCGTCGGGCCTTAAGCGCGTCCGTCAGGACGTCAAAATCAACGCCGCGAACACTTCGCTGCGTTCCAAATACCGCACTGCGGTGAAGAATGTGGAAAAAGCTGTTGTCGCTGGCGACAAGGCTAAAGCCACTGAATTGTTTGCCAAAATGCAAGCCGTGGTTGACACCGTGGCTGACAAAGGCATCTTCCATAAAAACAAGGCCGCTCGCGATAAGAGCCGTCTGTCTACCAAGGTGAAAGCCCTGGTCGCAAAAGCCGCCTGATTTCAGGCAAATCGCACGCATTCTTGAGTAATTAAGAATGCGCCGTTTGTAACGGGTGCGCTGTCAGCAAAGCAAAAAGCCGTCGAAAGACGGCTTTTTTGTGTCTGGCGCAAACCGCGCTTAGTCAGGAAGTCTTGGGGGCATTGGGCGCTGGTGCACCTTGTGAGACTTGCAGGTCGTTGTCTTTGGCGAAGTTCATGCAGAAGTCCCAGGCCATGACGTCGTACTCGCGCAAATCGTGATGAACCACGATACAGCGTACGCCGTTGACCGTGGTGGGAATGCACCAGGGTGAATAGCCCAGATGGCTGCCCGGCTGCGGACCACCAGGGCGAAACTGACTCATGACGCCTGCCAAACGCTCCGCCCAATCGCTGGGGCGAAAGGGACGTCCGCTTTGGGTTAAACCCAGAATAAAAACTTCTTTGGCAGAGTTGGAAACCATCGGGTAGAGGTCAGTCAGTGAGCACCGTCGAGATGGTGCGATGCGCGTTAATTCTAATCGATCTTATGTCTTATAGAAGAGTTGATCAGAAACGTAGAACGCATTGGAGTGATGTCAGATTATCAAAAATCAATCCTGGTGATAGGCCTAAAATCACACTTCAACGGCCCAACCTGCGTTGGGCCGCTTTGTTTGTGAGACTTTGAGGGACAGACTGCAGCGACGCAATGCGAGCGGGCGCTGTCCCCAACTGATTAAGACACTGGAGTTTGAAAACCATGAACGCCGCACTGACCGCGACCGAAGCTGTCGCTTCACCCTTCATTGAAGCTTCTTCACCGCATGTGATGAACACCTATGGTCGCGTGCCGATCGCCCTGTCGCACGGCCAGGGCTGCCGCGTCTGGGATGTTAACGGCAAGTCGTATCTGGACGCGCTCGGCGGCATTGCCGTCAATACCCTCGGTCACAACCATCCGAAGCTGGTGCCGGCCCTGCAGGATCAGATCGCCAAAATTATCCATAGCTCCAATTACTACCATGTGCCAAATCAGGAGGTGCTGGCGAAAAAGCTGGTCGAACTGTCGGGCATGACCAATGTCTTTTTCTGCTCCACCGGGCTGGAAGCGAATGAAGCCGCCCTGAAACTGGCGCGCAAGTTTGGCCATGACAAGGGCATCGAACGGCCCGAGATCGTGGTGTATGACAAGGCCTTTCATGGCCGCTCCATCGCCACCCTGAGCGCCACTGGCAATCCCAAGATTCAGGCCGGTTTTG
Organism: Rhodoferax sp.; assembly: GCF_012927445.1. Classification (GTDB taxonomy): domain Bacteria; phylum Pseudomonadota; class Gammaproteobacteria; order Burkholderiales; family Burkholderiaceae_C; genus Rhodoferax. The sequence continues at coordinate 61,260 of NZ_JABBPD010000003.1, read as the reverse complement.
GCCCGCTGGTGGAAGGTTTTATCCGGGTACCACTCAACAACATCGATAGCCTGAAGCAGGCAACCGAGGGCAATCCGAATGTGGTGGCGGTATTTTTTGAAGCGATCCAGGGCGAAGGCGGCATCAACTCGATGCACATCGACTACCTCAAAGCGGTGCGGCAGCTGTGCGACGAGCGCGACTGGCTGCTGATGATTGACGAAGTGCAAAGCGGCATGGGCCGCACCGGCAAATGGTTTGCCCACCAGTGGGCCGGCATCAAGGCCGATGTCATGCCTCTGGCCAAAGGATTGGGCTCGGGCGTGCCAATTGGCGCGGTGGTGGCCGGCCCCAAGGCGGCCAACATTTTCCAGCCCGGCAACCACGGCTCGACCTTTGGCGGCAACCCGCTGGCTATGCGCGCCGGGGTCGAGACCATCCGCATCATTGAAGAAGAGGGGTTGCTGGAAAATGCGGCGCGCGTTGGCCAACACCTGGCGGCAGCGCTGGCCCAGGCGCTTGCGGCCGAACTGGCGAGCCACGCCGTCAAAGAAATTCGCGGCCAGGGCCTGATGCTCGGCGTCGAACTGGCCAAGCCTTGCGCGGCGCTGGTGGGGCAATGTGCCGACAACGGCCTGCTGATCAGCGTCACCGCCGACACCGTCATCCGGCTGGTACCGCCGCTGATCATGACCACGGCCGAAGCGGACGAAGTGGTCAGCATCCTGTGTCCGCTGATCAAGCAGCTCCTGCTTGACGCGGCCTGATAAACGCGACTTGATCCCCAACTAGCCAGCCGAGAACCCGGAATGAAACACTATCTGCAATTCAGCGACCTCAACGCCAGCGATTACGCCTATTTGTTCGAGCGGGCCGCACTGATCAAAAAGAAGTTCAAGGCTTACGAAAAGCACCACTCGCTGGCGGATCGAACCCTGGCCATGATTTTTGAGAAAGCCTCCACCCGCACCCGGGTGAGCTTTGAGGCCGGCATGTACCAGCTGGGCGGCAGCGTGGTGCACCTTACCACTGGCGACAGTCAGCTGGGCCGCGCAGAGCCGATTGAAGACAGTGCCAAGGTGATCAGCCGCATGGTCGATCTGGTCATGATCCGCACCTACGAACAAACCAAAATCGAGAGTTTTGCAGCCCATTCCCGCGTGCCGGTGATCAACGGTCTGACCAACGAATTCCACCCCTGCCAGATTCTGGCGGACATCTTTACCTACATCGAGCACCGCGGCTCCATCAAAGGCAAGACCGTGGCCTGGGTGGGTGACGGCAACAACATGGCCAACACCTGGCTGCAGGCCAGCGAAATTCTTGATTTCAAGGTGCATGTCAGCACCCCTGGCGACTACGAGGTTGATCAGTCCATCGCCGGCCTGCGCTCGGCGGAGAGCTACCAGGTGTTCAGTGACCCGATGAAAGCGTGCGAAGGAGCCGATCTGGTGACCACCGACGTCTGGACCAGCATGGGTTATGAGGCCGAAAATGAAGCCCGCAAAGTGGCGTTTGCCGACTGGTGTGTGGACGCGGACATGATGCGTGCCGCCAAGCCCGATGCGCTGTTCATGCACTGCCTGCCCGCGCACCGCGGGGAAGAAGTTGAAGCCGACGTCATTGACGGACCGCAATCGGTGGTGTGGGAAGAAGCCGAAAACCGGCTGCACGTACAAAAAGCGTTGATGGAATTTTTGCTGCTGGGCCGGCTTTAAGCCGCCAACTTGTCACAAGCTAACATCATTTAAGGCTCTAGCCCCCGTAGTTATTGCGCAAGTAGCTATTAAAACGGGAGCAAATTAGCGCCTTGCTGCACCTCGCCCCGGTGGTCGATTCGCCGGGGATTCTGCCAGGCGAAAGTCGCCATCAGGGCTGACTCCGATAGAGCCAGGGATTGTCCAGCAAGCGTTCGCCCAGCAGCTTCATCGCCGCGTCGCGTCCCCAGCTGACCAAGCCGGTCGCATGAAATATCTTCCCGTTGCGAATGGCACCGGCCTGCACCCGCGCGTTGCGTTGCCAGCGACTCGCGGCGTACTGCGCCAATGCGGTCGGCACATCAAGGCCGCGGGTGCCCACGGCACGCGCCAGACAGTGTGCATCTTCAATGGCCATACCAGCCCCCTGCGCCAGATAGGGCAACATGGGATGCGCCGCGTCGCCTAGCAGCGCAACCCGGCCCTGGGCCTGCTCATGCGCACCCCGCATTGGCGGGCGGATGCTCAATGCCCACAGCCGCCAAGACTCAATGGCCTGAATCAGGTCTTGCAAGGGGGCACAGGTCGCCGTCATGGCGCTTCTCAACTTGGCGGGGTTGGCGCTGTGGTCCCAATGCGCCATATCGCCCTCTGTCCGTCCGTGCACGATCGCCACGACATTGAGCCACTCCCCCCCGCGCACCGGGTACTGCACGACATGCAACTGAGGCCCGAGCCAAACCGTGATCTGGTGCGACTGCAAACGCGCTGGCAAGCTGCTTTGCGGCACCATGGCCCGATAGGCCAAATGTCCTGTGGCGCGGGGCGCGCCGTCGTTCAGCAATTGTTGTCGCACCTGGCTCCAGAGGCCGTCCGCGCCCACCAAGACATCCCCTTGCGCCTCATGCCCGTCGGCGGTGAACAGGGTGACACCCGTGTCCTGCTGCACAAACCGTTCCACCGAACTGTTCACTGTGAGCTGCACGCTCTCGTCTTTTAATGCCGTGAGCAGCAAGTGGTGCAAATCTGCGCGGTGAATCGTCGCATAGGGCGATCCGTAACGTTCCAGGGTCGCAGCCCCCAGACGCAAGACCCCGAGTTCATGACCCGACATCGCGCTGCGCACCTGCAAACGGTCCGGAAATGCGGCAACGCCGGCCAAGGCTTCTTGCAAACCCCAGTCATGGAGCACCTTCACCACGTTGGGGCCTAGCTGAATGCCGGCCCCGACCTCGGTGAACTCGGGGGAACGTTCGAACAACTCAACCGGAGCGCCCGCGCGGGAAAACGCCAACGCTACCGCCAAGCCGCCTATTCCCCCGCCAATAATTAAAGTTTTTGTGGTCATTGGGGCTTATTTTGCCTGTTCCAAACAGGCTCAATTAAACAGAAGCAGGCGTCGAGCGACGCCTCTGCGGCCACTGGCAACCTGACTTGACCTCACGCGCAAGCCCGCAGCAAAGCGGCCCCAAAGGCCAAGCCCACAAATCTCAGCGTGAGTTTTTACGGCTCACCTTCGGATGCTCCGCCAATTGGCACGCCCGCCGGTAGGACTGCAACGTTTTCTGGGCAAGGCCCAGCACGCTGTCATGGGCATAGCAGCCCACCGCGATCGGCATACCCGATGAATACCCGGTCAGCAGCGCGATGCCATCGCTCACATGCTCCGCCGTGTAGATATGAAACAAACCCTGGCTCACCGCCTGCACAAGCTTGCTCTCCAGCATCAGGTGGCGTCGGTTGCGATGGGGAATCAGCACGCCTTGTTTGCCATCCAGACCGGCTGTTTCACAGATGCGAAAGTAACCTTCAATTTTCTCGTTGATCCCGCCCACCGGCAGCACTTCGCCATGCTGGTTGACCGCGCCGGTCACCGCAATGCCCTGTTTGAGAGGCAGCCCCGAGAGCGACGACAGTACGGCATACAACTCTGCGCAGGACGCCGAATCCCCCTCCACGCCGTGGTATTCCTGTTCAAACACGATGGAGGCATTCAGCGCCAGCGGCGCGATATGGGCGAACAACGCCGACAGGTAGCTGTGCAATATCAAAACGCCCTTGTCGTGGATCGGGCCGGACATTTCCACCTCGCGCTCAATGTTGAGCAAGCCTTCATTGCCGGCATAAGTACGCGCCGTCACCCGTACCGGAAAGCCAAAGCGGTAATCCCCCAAATCGATCTGCGTCAGTCCGTTGAGTTGACCTGTTTTCTCGCCGTACAAGGAAATCAGCCAGTCGCCGTCAGTGATGGATTCCTGCAGGCGTTGGTCCGGGTAGTCATGGCGCAAGTTGCGCGCCTGCAAAGCGGCCTCGATGTCGGCCGATTCGACCTGCGTGCCGGCGCGTGCCTTGCACACCGCCGCGCTTTCCATTACCAGAGCCTCAGTGCGGGCAAAGATGGCGCTCTGACGCGACTGGTCGTCCACCTCCCGGTGCGAGTCTTCCAGCAAGCGCGCCACGGCTGATGCAGAAAAATGCGGCAAACCCAGTTTCTGGCAGATGTGGGCCACAAAAACTGCAGATGCGTTATACGTTTGGGCTGTCGCCGAAAAACTCTCGGCAAAGTCCACCTTGACCCGAAAGCGCCGGGCAAACTCCGGGTCGGCCTCCTGCAATTCATAGTACTGCTCGGTGGAGCCAATCAGGACAATCTTGACATCCACATCCACCGCCTCGGGCTCCAGCGACACGGCCGCCATCGGCGTGAGAATCGGGCCCGGATCTTCAATTTGCAACCTGCCGCAACGTGAAAAACGCCGCAGCTTTTCCCAGACCAATTCATCGGTCAGCAGGTCGCGCAAATGCAACATCAGAAAACCACCATGCGCCTTGAGCAGACTGCCGGCCCGGATGCGTGAAAAATCAGTCATCAGCGCATCCTCTTCCGGCTGATACTCAATGCTGCCAAACAGGGCGCGGAACGTTGGGTTGTCCTCAACGATCACCGGCGCACCAGCCAGACCCTCGTTGTCCACCAGCAAGTTCACCCGGTAACGGGACAACACCGCGGCCAGTTCCTCCAGCCGCAGTTCTTCATCAATATCGGACACCCGGAACAACTCCAGGTTGTCGAGCACGTCGTGCATGACCCCATCCAGATAGGCCCCAAGCTTGACCGAATCCTTGATCTGCTTCTTCAGACCGACGCGGATTTCCTGCACTTCGTGATCCAGCAGCGGCTTGACTACCTGGCGCCGCAGCGCGGCCAAGCCTTCATTCATGACGCGTTCTATCGGCCGGGTCTTGTCCAGATAGTTGGTGATTTCTTCACGCAATTCCTGCTCGGCCTGGTCAATCTGGGCCCGCCGCTCTTTCGGCAAAGAACGCGCCTCGCTCTCGGTCAATGCATTGCCTTTGGCCCCCAGCAAGGTAAATACCAGATGCCCATTTTCGCGGTACAAGGCAAAACTGCGGGCCTCGGCAAAGGCGTCGAGCTCGGCATAAGCCTTGGCCTCTTCAACCTTGTAGGTCTTCTCAATGTGCTCGCTCTCGGCCTTGAAGTCAGGGCCATCCAGGCGCCGGGGGATTTCTTTTTGCAGCGTCTTGCTCATCTGCGTCATGAGTTGCCGCAGCAAACGCCCCTGACCGGGTGGCAGACGCAGCGCCCGCGGTTTCTCAGGGGCATCAAAGTTGTGCAAGTAACACAAATCAGGGGGTACCGCCTTGCTGGCGGCTACCGCCTGCATCACCTGCTGCAACAAGGACGAGCGCCCACTGCCGACCTCGCCCAGAACAAACAGGTTGTAGTCCGCTTGCTCCATGCCCAGACCAAAGCGCGCCGCAGCTTGCGCACGCGCCTGCCCGATCCAGGGCAGCGGAAGTTGCAGCAACTCGGAGGTATCAGAGAACCCGAGAGATTCAGGGGCGATGGCAACGCGAAGCGCACCGGGCGTCAGACTGGAAATGGACATTGTTTTTTTATCTGTTAAACAGGTTGCACACAGTTTCTTGAGTTCAAGTGTTAATCAGTTTTGTCTAATTCGCAACAAGGGTATTTGACACAGCCCGTGCTTGTCGTTCATTTGAATGACCTAATATGTTGAACATGATCCCTTTTTCAGTTCTCGACCTCTCCCCCATCGTGCAAGGCGGCGACGCTGCACAGTCCTTTCGCAATACCCTTGACCTGGCCCAGCACGCTGAGCGCTGGGGCTACCAGCGCTACTGGCTGGCGGAGCACCACGGCATGCCCGGCATTGCCAGTGCCGCGACCTCGGTGCTGATCGGGCATGTGGCGGGCGGCACCAGCCGCATTCGGGTGGGTGCGGGCGGCATCATGCTGCCCAACCATTCGCCACTGGTCATTGCCGAGCAGTTTGGCACGCTGGAGTCGCTGTACCCCGGCCGCATTGACCTCGGGCTGGGCCGTGCTCCCGGCTCGGACCAGATCACCGCACGCGCCCTGCGTCGCAATCTGTCCTCGGATGCCGACGAGTTTCCGCGTGATGTCGTCGAGCTGATGGATTACTTTTCAGCCTCTTCTAAAAACCCGGTGCACGCGGTGCCGGGGCAGGGCTTGAACATCCCGGTCTGGATTCTGGGCTCCAGCCTGTTTGGTGCGCAGTTGGCCGCGGCGCTCGGCCTGCCCTATGCCTTTGCCTCGCACTTTGCACCGCAGCAGATGATGCAGGCCATTGAGTTGTACCGCGCCAGCTTTCGGCCCTCGGCGCAGCTGGCCAAGCCCTATGTCATGCTGGGCTTTAACGTGTTCGCCGCCGACAGCGATGCAGAAGCGGCTTTTCGAGCCACCTCGATGCAGCAAGCTTTTGTGAACCTGCGCAGCGGGCGCCCTGCCCGCCTGCCACCGCCCGTGGCCGACTACCCCAACCGGGTGGGACCGGCCGAGCGCGCCTTGCTCGACAGCGTGTTGTCCTGCTCCGCCATTGGCGCACCGGACACCGTGCGCGCCAGCCTCAGCGCCTTCATTGAGCACACCGGGGCCGATGAGCTGATGATTACCTCGCAAATCTTTGAACATGCAGCTCGTCTTCGCTCGTACGAGATCACCGCCGAGATCTTTTCAGCCACTTCAAAAACCCAGCTTTAAAAGGAACGATCATGAGCGAATTTCCTGCTGAAACCAAAACCGAACGCAACATCTGGTTGCGGGGTCTGCTGATGATCTTGATGGCCTTGGCCTACCAGTTGGCCAGCACCTTGCTGTTTTGCGTGGCCATCATCCAGTTTGTTCTGATGCTGGTCAGCGATGCCCCCAATACGCGTTTGTCTGCACTGGGTCGCAGCCTGGGCCGTTACCAGGGCCAGATTGCAAATTTTGTCAGTTTTGCCACCGAAGAGGTGCCTTTTCCCTTTACCGACTGGCCCTCCAGCGATCAGTTGCGCCCCTAGCAGCTACAGCAGCAACGAGCCGAAATGGCGCGCGAACGCCTGCGTGGTTTCCGGGCTCAATCTTTGGCCGATAAAGATTTCGACGCCGCGTAGCAATTTACGCAACTCGGCAGGGCTATTGCAGCGGTCAATGGCGGCACAGATCGGCTCACCGGAAGCACCCAGGCTGTCTGACACAAAGCGAGACGCTTCCTGCCGCACTTTTTTAAATTCTTCCGGGCTGGTTGCAGGTCGGGGTGGCTCGGTCGTTTCAGCAGCGGCAAAACCAGGTGCGGCGGGTTGTTGCAAAGGGGCAATGTGGTTGGTCGTTTCAATCAGCCCCTCTTGCAGCAAGTAATTCAGGACGGCCTCCAATTCACCGACACGCACGAAGGCGCCTAGATCATTGACCGTTTTAATCCCGTCAACCACGATCAAGACACGCCGTTGCAACGCGCTCAAACCACCGCGTCGTTCGGCAATCTCTGCCCTGCCCTTGTCTGTCTTGATGTATTTCATTCCTGGGGTCATCGTCTGTATCTCTCAATCCTGCAGCCGGGCAATTATCCTTTTTTCAACTGGTTCAAAAACGTTTGTGTGCGCAACCACGCATCCTCGGCGGCTGCGTCATTGCTGTCGCTCCTGTCGCGGTCGAAGCGGTGTTCTGCACCAGCGTACTGTTGAAACTCATGCGGAGCCTGCGTTGCAGCAAGAATCGCGTCCAACTCAATAGCCTTCAAAACCGGCACGGTGGAATCGTTCGTGCCGTGCAATATCAGAACGGGCGCGCTAGTAGAGGTAAAAACTTGCCGAAACCGGCTAAGCGTCCGGTCGGCTCCGGCACCGCTTAGGGCTCCGTAATACGACACGCCGGCTTGCACTTGACCGGCCGCGGCGAGCCAGAGCGAGAAATAGCCACCATTTGAAAACCCAATGGCACCAAGCTTTTGATTGTTAACTTTCGGGTTGCGGCGTAACCAATCAAGGCTGGCCACAAAGTCCGCGTAAATGGGCTCAGCGTAGGTTGTGAACGTGAGCTGGCGGGTCTTGGCACGGATTCCATAGGCATCCAGAAAAGAAGGAACCAGCACCACATAGCCTTCCGTCACGAGGCGCTGGGCGTATTCCAAGTCGCCGGATTGCAAGCCGCCACTGGTATGCAGCAGCAAGATGGCGGGATAAGGCCCAGGGCCATCCGGCATCATCAACTGGGCGTCCATGTTGTTGTTCACCCCGACCTTGATCGTCGTGGTGTCGGCCAATGCAGGCACCTCAAACAACGCCAGAACGAGAATGGCAATGGCCATCAGACGCAGTGATTTCAGTTTTGTAGTCATTCGCATTTTTAACATAGCCATGCGAAAACCACGCGCTGGATTGCTCAATGCGCAATCCCACAAGTCCAGCATCGCCGTGCCATCAGTGCATTGAATATCAACCCACTGATGGCACGCGACACGAATTTTTAGCGCTCGTCGTAGCTCACCACCAGTCGCTCGCTGGTCGGACGAGCCTGGCAGGACAACACAAAACCTTTTTCTGTTTCCCAGGTTTCCAGCCCGAAATTCTTGTCCATGTGCACACTGCCTTCCATCACCTTGACGCGGCAGGTACAGCAGACGCCGCCCTTGCACGAATAAGGCAGGTCCAGCCCGGCGGCGAGCGCCACGTCCAGCACCTTTTGGTCAGACCCCATTTGCAATTCGTGCGGCTTGCCGTCAAGCACGATGGTCAACGCCACCTTGCCCACCGCTGGCGTCTTGTGGCCGGCCACAGCGGCCTGCCGGTCAGCGGGCGTGAGTTCTTCCAGTACGGGGGATGTAAAGCGTTCGCTGTGCACGCGGTTGGCCGGTACACCGGCGGCCAGCAGCGCGGTCTCGGTGGCTTCGATCATGACTTCAGGACCGCAGATGAACACTTCGTCCATGCTGCCCACTGGGAGCAGTGCGTCGATGATGGCGCGAATCTTGTCGCCGTCAATGCGCCCTTGCAGCAGATCGGCCTCCTGCGCCTGGCGCGAGAGGATGTGAATCAGCGTGAGGCGATCGGGGTAGAGGTCTTTCAGGTCCTGCAGCGACTCATTGAACATCACGCTGGCCATGCTGCGGTTGCCATAAATGAGGGTGAACTTGGAGTCAGGCTGTTCTTCCAGCGAACTCGCCATGATCGACAGAATAGGCGTGATGCCGGAACCGGCAGCAAAACCGACGCGGTGCAGCGCGCGGGGGCGCTTCGACACAAAACGTCCGTCCGGCGGCATCACGGCGAGGGTGTCCCCCACTTTGAGCTCATGCGCCGCCCAGTTGGAAAACACCCCGCCCTCCATCGGGCGAATGCCCACCACCAATTCATGCTGCTCCGTGAGGTGGCTGCGGGTGCTGCAGATGGAGTAGCTGCGCCGCACATCGGCGCCCTTGATGGTGGCGCGCAGCGTCAGGTACTGGCCGGGCTGGAAGGAAAAAGTTTCACGCAGATTTTGCGGAATGGCGAACGCAATGGAGACAGAGCCGGCAGCTTCAGGGCTGATGCGCGCGAGCTTGAGGTCGTGAAAACGGGGAATGGTGGACATGGTGGGGACGCAGGAGCGCTCAATAAGGTTTGAAGTAATCAAACGGTTCCATGCAATTCAGGCATCGGTACAGCGCCTTGCAAGCCGTGGAACCAAAATGCGAGGTTTCGGTGGTGTTTTCAGAGCCACATTGAGGGCAAATGACCGCTGGCTGTGCATAGTCAGCTACTTTTTTAGCAGCAAACTGCACCACGTTGCCGCCCTGATTGGCACGAGCGCTGACCTGCGGCGGCGCAATGCCGTAGGTCCGCAACTTGGCTCGCCCCTCGGGCGTCATCCAGTCGGTGGACCAGGCCGGTGCCAGCTGGATGACCACGCGGGCGCTCACACCGGCTTGCGCCAGCGCCGCGACCACGTCGTCTTCCATTTGGCTCATGGCCGGGCAGCCGCTGTAGGTCGGGGTGATGACCACCTCCAGACCCTCAGCGCTGTCGCGGACCGCCCGCAAGATGCCCATTTCGCGCAGCGACACCACCGGAATTTCCGGATCCGTCACGGACTCCAGCAGGGTCCACACCGCGTGATGGGGGTCAGAGGGCTGCTTTGCAGCAATGGGCCCATCCGGTAAGAGTGCTGCGTTCATGGGGCTTACCAGACCGCTTCAGGGTGGACGCGGGCCAGGCTCTGCATCTCGGCCAGCACAAAGCCCAGGTGCTCGGAATGCACGCACTGCTTGCCGGTGGAGACATGGCCGTCGGTGCTGGAGCGCGTGAGCGTGGCCTGGGCCAGCGTGTCGTTCACGACTTCGTTCCAGGCGGCTTGCAGGCTGCTGGTCGCCACGCCGACACCGGCCTCAACCGCTACAGTTTCCATAGCACTCGACGTCCAAAACTCCTGCGTGTAAGGCATTAAATGCTCCAAAGCCGCCTGGACCCGGGCGTGCGACTCCTCGGTGCCGTCACCCATGCGCAGCAGCCAGTCACGCGAGTGGCGCAGGTGGTATTGCGTTTCTTTGAGCGACTTGGCGGCAATCGCGGCCAGTTGCGCATCTTTGGACGCCTTGAGCGCATCCCACACCAGCACCATGAGGGCGCTGTAGAGAAAGTTGCGTGCAATCGTCACCGCATAGTCGCGGTCACCCGCGGCGGTGGGCGCCAGCGCCGTGCTGTGCGGCAATTCCAGCAAGGTGTAGTTGCGGAAGTCCGGCACATCACGGAAGTACGCCAGCATGTCTTCGGTGGTGCGACCATCGTTGCGCAGGGTGGCGACGTGTTGGTACAGCAAGCGCGCCTGACCGATCAGGTCCAGGCTGTTGTTGGCCAGCGCCAGATCTTCTTCCAGAATCGGGCCGTGACCACACCATTCGGCGTTGCGCTGCCCGAGGATCAGGGCGTTGTCGGCCAGATGCAGCAGGTAGTCGGAATGCGCTGCCATTACATGTGCCCCACTTCGTCAGGAATTTCGTAGAAGGTGGGGTGACGGTAAATCTTGTCGGCCGCGGGCTCAAACATCGATTCCTTGTCCTCCGGTGCGCTGGCGGTGATGCTGGCCGAGGGCAGCACCCAGATGCTCACACCTTCCTGGCGACGGGTGTAGACATCACGCGCCATCTGCAGCGCCTGCTGCGCATCAGCGGCGTGCAAACTGCCGCAATGCTTGTGCTCCAGACCTTGTTTGCTGCGGACAAAAACTTCCCAGAGGGGCCATTCTTTCAATGCGGGTGTGCTCATGCTGCTTCCTTGGTTGTTTTGGTTTGTTGTTTGCGTGAGTAAGCCAATGCGGCATCGCGCACCCACTGGCCATCTTTGTGGGCCTTGACCCGTGTCGCCAGGCGCTCTTTGTTGCAGGGGCCGTTGCCGTTCACGGTCGACCAGAACTCGTCCCAGTCAATTTGCCCGTAGTCGTGGTGCTGGCGCTCCTCGTTCCACTTCAGGTCCGGATCGGGCAAGGTCACGCCGAGCACCTTGGCTTGCGGCACGGTGGCGTCAATGAACTTTTGGCGCAGGTCGTCGTTGGAAATGCGTTTGATGCCCCAGCGCATGGCCTGGACGCTATGGGCGCTATCGGCATCGGGTGGGCCAAACATGGCCAGGCACTTCCACCAGAAGCGATTGACCGCGTCCTGCACCATGGCTTTTTGCTCGGCCGTGCCCTTCATCATCACCAGCAGGGCTTCGTAGCCTTGGCGTTGGTGAAAAGACTCTTCCTTGCAGACGCGGATCATGGCGCGTGCGTATGGCCCGTAACTGCAGCGGCACAGCGGAATCTGGTTCATGATGGCGGCGCCATCCACCAGCCAACCGACCACACCGACGTCGGCCCAGTTGAGCGTGGGGTAGTTGAAGATGGAGCTGTATTTGGCTTTGCCACTGTGCAGGCCGTCGAGCATCTGGTCACGACTGGTGCCCAGCGTCTCGGCGGCGCTGTACAGGTAGAGGCCGTGGCCGCCTTCGTCTTGCACCTTGGCAATCAGGATGGCCTTGCGCTTGAGGCTGGGGGCGCGGCTGATCCAGTTGCCTTCAGGCAGCATGCCGACGATTTCGCTGTGGGCGTGCTGGCTGATCTGGCGCACCAGTGTTTTGCGGTAAGCCTCGGGCATCCAGTCCTGCGGCTCGATCTTGCCGTCGGCGTCGATCCGGCTGTCAAACCGGGCTTGTAATTCTGGATTTTCCGTTGACGGGGCCACGGGCACCGACTTCAGGCCGGGGCTGTCCGGCACATTGAAAGACTGGGTATACATGTTGTCTTATCTCCTGTGAGGGTGAATAAATTGAATTAAAGAAGCCAGGCCGGCGTTCGTTTCTCAAGGAAAGAAACGATGCCATCCTTCCCTTCCTCCGTCGCCCGTTGGCGGGCAATGCGTTGTGCCGTTTCCTCCATGACCGTGTCGTCAATGGGGCGACCGTTGATCGCCTGAATCAGTTGTTTCGCTGCTTGCTGGGCCTGTGGGGCACCGGCAATCAGTGTCTCAGCCAACGCGGCAATGCCGGCGTCCAAGGCATCGTCGGCGGTCACTTCGTTGACCAGCCCAATCGCCAGCGCCTTGTCAGCAGAAATCCGTTCGGCCGTCTGAAAGTACCGCAGCGCATGACGGGGGCCGATGGCGCGCAAGACATAGGGGCTGATGACCGCCGGAATAATCCCGAACTTCACCTCCGAGGTGGCGAACACCGCATTGGCGGATGCCACCGCCATGTCGCAGGCTGCGGCCAAGCCGGTCCCGCCTCCCAACGCGGCCCCTTGCACCCGGGCGATGGTGGGCTTGGACATCTCCGAGAGCGCACGCAACATGCGGGCAAAACGGCGGGAATCCTCCAGGTTTTCCGCCTCCCCGTAGGACGACGCACGGCGCATCCAGTTGAGGTCGGCGCCGGCTGAAAAATGCCGGCCCCGCCCCGCCAGAACGACCACGCGCACCGACGCGTCGGCGTCGAGTTCGGCGCAAGCCGCGCTCAGATCGCCGATCAGTTGCTCGTTGAAGGCGTTAAACACCTCCGGACGATTCATCCAGATCGTGGCGATCCGACCGTTACGCTCAAGTTCAAGGGTCTCAAACATACGATGCGATTACTTGGCAATCGTCCAGTCGCCGTTCTTGATTTCCAGCATGTTGAAGGCGGAGAGATCAAGACCCAAATGGTCGGTGGCCGACATATTGACTTTGCCACCGGTACCGATAAAGCCCTTGGTGGCTTCAATCGCATCACGCACCTTGGCTTTGTCGGTGGTGTTGGCGCGCTTGATCGCATCAACCGCCAGCATCAGTCCATCGTAAGCATGCCCGCCGAACGTAGACACATCGGTTTTCCATTTTTCTTTAAAGGCTTTGGCATAAGCGGTGGTCACCGCTTTCTGCGGGTCGTTGGCGGCCAGCTTGTCGGCAATCAGCAGCGCCGCCGCAGGCAGGCGAACACCTTCGGCCGCCGGGCCCGCGAGCTTGATGAACTCTTCAGATGCCACCCCATGGGCGTGGTACAGCGGCAGGGTGATGCCGAGCTGCTTGTAGTTCTTGGTCACGATGGCCGGGCCCTGACCCAGACCGTAAACGAACACCGCTTGCACGCCCGCTGTGTTCTTGATTTTGGTCAGCTGTGGGCTGGCGTCCGTATCTTTCGGGCCGTAGGTTTCGTTGGCCACCAGCGTGATGCCGTACTTGGCGGCGACGCCTTCAGTTTCTTTCTTGCCGGAGTTGCCAAAGCCACTGGTTTCAGAGAGCAAAGCCACCTTGCTGATGCTATGTTTCTTCATGTCCTCAAATACTTTTTCTGATGCCATGCGGTCGGTGTGCGGGGTTTTGAAAACCCACTTCTTGACCGGCTCGACAATCACCACCGCACCGGCTAAAGAGATGAACGGAATGTTGGCTTTTTCGACCAGCGGCACCATCGACATGGTGGAACCGGTGGTGGTGCCACCGACCAGAATGTCCACCTTGTCATCGTCAATCAGGCGTTTGGCAAAACCATTGGCCTTGTTGGCGTCACTGCCATCGTCGTAATGTACCAACTGCAACTGGCGACCGATCACGCCGCCTTTTTTATTGAGTTCATCCACATACATCTGCAAGGTCTTCAGTTCCGGGTCGCCGAGGAAAGCGGCCGGGCCGGTAACGGACAGCACGGAGCCGATCTTGATCGGGTCCGCAGCATACGCAACGATGGCACCCATGATCAGGGTGGCTGCGACGGCAATTTTTTTCAGTTTGAATTTCATGGTTTTGTCTCCTTGTTGTAAAAATTAAATGCGTTCAATAATGAGCGCAATACCTTGCCCAACACCGATACACATCGTGCAAAGCGCATAACGCCCGCCACGCCGTGTCAGTTCGTAACTCGCGGTAGTCACCAATCGAGCGCCACTCATGCCAAGCGGATGCCCCATGGCAATCGCACCGCCGTTCGGATTCACCCGCGCTTCATCGTCGGCCAGACCGAGGTCGCGCAGCACCGCCAGACCCTGCGCGGCAAACGCTTCATTCAGCTCGATGACGTCCATCTGGTCGAGCGTCAGACCGGCTTTGGCCAGCACCTTGCGCACAGCCGGCGCCGGGCCAAAACCCATGATGCGCGGCGCCACACCTGCGGTTGCCATCGCCACCACGCGGGCACGCGGCGTCAGTCCGTGCAGACGGGTCGCACCTTCAGAGGCAATCAACAGCGCACAGGCCCCGTCATTGACCCCCGAGGCATTACCTGCGGTCACCGACAGCTCGGGGCCATTCACGCCTTTGAGCTTGGCCAGCATCTCCAGCGTGGTTTCGGGGCGTGGATGCTCGTCGGTTTCGACGACGATCGGCTCCCCCTTCTTGCGCGGAATTACCACTGGCACAATTTCGGGCAAGAAGCGCCCCGCCGCATGGGCCGCAGCCCAGCGCTGTTGCGAGCGCACGGCAAAAGCATCTTGATCGCCGCGAGAAATGCCGAAGTCCTGCGCCACGTTGTCCGCTGTTTGCGGCATCGAATGCGTGTCATACAACTTCTTCATCTGCGGATTGGTGAAGCGCCAGCCGATGGTGGTGTCAAAGATGGCCGCGTTGCGCGAATAGGCGCTTTCCGCCTTGCCCATCACGAAAGGTGCGCGCGACATGCTTTCTACGCCGCCCGCTATCATCAACTCGGTGTCGCCAGCCTTGATGGAGCGGGCCGCCAGGCCGATGGCGTCCATGCCCGAGCCGCACAGGCGGTTGACCGTGGTGCCGGGCACTTCAATCGGCAGACCTGCCAGCAAGCCGGACATGCGGGCCACATTGCGGTTGTCTTCGCCAGCCTGATTGGCACAGCCATAAATGATGTCGTCAACCATGGTCCAGTCGACCTGGGTGTTGCGTTCCATCAATGCCTTGAGCGGGATGGCGCCGAGATCGTCAGCGCGCACGCCGGCCAATGCGCCAGCGTAACGGCCGATGGGGGTGCGAATGGCATCGCAGATAAAAGCTTCAGTCATGTCGGTTCTTTCAGTTCTGCTTGGGACGTTCATCGATCACGCGGCGGGCCTTACCCGTCAAAGTGCGTGGAATGGATTCGAAATCCATCACCGTCACTTTGGTGGAGATACCGGCGATGGTCTTGATGTGGTGCTGCATCTCCTTGGCAATCGCCTGGACTTCCACGGGCGACAAGTGACCGGAAAACTCCCGCTGCAGTTCGCAACGCACTTCGACGTTGTCCAGGTGACCATCACGGGTGAGCAGAATTTGGTAAGTCCCCGCCAAACGCTTGTCACGCAGGATCTGTTCTTCAATCACGCTCGGGAAAACATTGACGCCACGCACAATCAACATGTCGTCGGTGCGGCCGGTAATGCGGTCCATGCGCCGGAAGCTGCGCGAGGTGGGTGGCAGCAAGCGGGTCAAATCACGGGTGCGGTAGCGAATCACCGGCATGGCCTCTTTGGACAACGAGGTAAAAACCAGTTCGCCCTCCTCGCCATCGGCGACCACTTCACCGGTGTCCGGATTGATGATTTCGGGATAGAAATGATCCTCCCAAATGACCGGACCGTCTTTCGATTCGATGCACTCACAGGCCACGCCGGGTCCCATGACTTCCGTCAGGCCGTAGATGTCGATGGCGTCAATGCCCAGCTTGCGCTCAATCTCATCGCGCATGCCGTGGCCCCACGGCTCGGCGCCAAAGATGCCGATCTTCAGGGAAATATCTTCGGGCTTGATGCCCTGACGCTCAAACTCTTCGGCGATCACCAGCGAGTAGGACGGCGTGACCATGATGATCTCGGGCTGGAAGTCTTGAATCAACTGCACCTGTTTTTCGGTCTGACCACCCGACATCGGGATCACCATGCAACCCGCGCGCTCGGCTCCGTAGTGGGCCCCCATGCCGCCGGTGAACAAGCCGTAGCCGTAGGCGATGTGGCAGGTGTCGCCGGCGCGGCCACCCGCGGCGCGGATGGAGCGCGCTACCAGATTGGCCCAGTTATCAATATCTTTGAGTGTGTAGCCGACGACGATCGGTTTGCCGGTGGTGCCGGATGAGGCGTGCACGCGTGCCACCTTGGTGCGCGGCACGGCAAACAGGCCAAACGGGTAGTTGTCGCGCAGGTCGATTTTGGTGGTGAACGGAAACTTGGCCAGGTCGGCCAAAGTTTTCAGGTCATCGGGATGCACGCCTTTTTCATCGAACTTCTTTTTGTAGTGCGGCACGTTGTCGTAGGCGTGCTTCAGCGTCCACTTCATGCGCTCCAGTTGCAGGGCGGAAATTTCGTCACGGCTGGCCGTCTCAATGGGCTCAAGATCACCGGGCATGGGCTTTTTAACAGGCATGTTGTCTCCTCTGGGTCATTTAATTATTGGGGGCGCTCGGCCTGCTGCAGGCCGTTAATCACTTCACCACTGATACGGTAGCTCTTGCCCCGAAACAAGGCAATGGTTTTGCCACCCCGCACGCGCACCGTGACGTCATACACGCCGGTGCGACCGGCCAGCGAGCGCTCGACGGCCTCGGCCTCCAGCACGTCGCCTTCTCTGGCGGGTGCCAAAAAGTCGATATGACAGGCCGAAGCCACCGTGTTCTGGTTGTGGCTGTTGCAGGCATAGGCAAAGGCACTGTCCGCCAGCGTAAACAGGTAGCCGCCGTGACAGGTGTGGTGGCCATTGAGCATATCCCCCTGCACCGGCATCGACACCAGGGCGTAACCCGGTTTGACGCTGAGCAGCTGCATATTCAAGGCTTGGGTGGCACGGTCGCGCGACCACATGGCCGCCGCCACTTCTTCGGCCAAGGCCTGCGGATTGGGATGGGACTCAGTCATGAAAATTCTTCCCCGCAAAAACGTGGTGTTGAATCAGCGGCGAGACGCGGTAGCGGTCTTCCCCGTAGGCGAGACCGAGGTTGCTGAGCACCTGATTTATTTTGGGCAGGCCCACGCGATCGGCCCAGGCCAGCGGGCCGCAGGGGTAATTGACGCCAAGGCGCATGGCGGCATCAGCCCCTTTGGCATCACACACGCCTTGATTCACTGCATCGGCCGCTTCATTGGCCAGCATGGCGACGCTGCGCATCACGGCCAGACCCGGCACATCGTTGAAACGCGACACCGCAATGCCCGCGGCTTGCAGCAAGCCGATCGCCTGCGCGGCGCTGGCGCTGTCGCATTGCGCGGCCACACTGAGGGCCAGCCGGGTGACCTTGTTGTAGTCCAGCGCTAAATCGATCAGCACGGTATTGGCGACGTCAGTCTCAAAGGCCCGGCGCGTTGCCGTGCGGCCATCGGTGACATACACATGCGCATCACCGGCTGTCACCAGCAAGTCACCATTGGCGCTTGCCTGGCTAAAGCTGACCTTCTGGGTGCGCAAGCGCTCGGCCAAGGCTTTGGCGGCGACAGAATCACCGTAAATTACCACGCTGTCGGGTGTCGCTTGTACGGCTTCGGTGTTGGGCACTGGGCGTACGGCACCGTCGCGGTAATCATAAAAACCACGGCCTGTTTTTTTGCCGAGAAAGCCTGCATCGACCAGTTCCTGCTGAATCAGAGAAGGCAAGAAACGCGGGTCGTTGTAGAACGAATGCCAGACCGAACGGGTCACGGCAAAATTAACGTCGTGGCCAATCATGTCCATCAGCTCGAACGGCCCCATGCGGAACCCACCGGCTTCACGGCAGCAGGCATCAAACGTGGCGGGGTCAGCGCCGCCTTCATTCAACACGCGCATGGCTTCGGCGTAGTACGGGCGCGCCACACGGTTGACGATGAAGCCCGGCGTCGATTTGGCATGTACCGCCGTTTTGCCCCAAGCGGTGGCGGTGGCAAACAACGTTTGCGCCACGGCCTTGTCAGTGGCCAGACCGGAAACAATTTCCACCAATGCCATCAAGGGCGCTGGGTTGAAGAAGTGCAAACCCGCCAGCCGTTCGGGGTGCTGCAGGGCCGCCCCAATCGCGGTGACGGAAATCGAGGAGGTGTTGGTGCCAAAAATGCAATCCACGCTGACGAACGCTTCAAGGTCGCAGTACAGCTTTTGCTTGGCTTGCAGGTTTTCGACAATCGCCTCAATCACCAAGCTGGCATCGGCCAGATCGGATAACTCATTGACCGCGATCAGTCGCTCACTGGCGGCGATGGCGGCCGCTGGACTCAGCTTGCCTTTTTCGGCCATTCGGGCGAACTGGGCGCGAATACCGGCCACGGCCTGTGCGGCCGCCTGCGGGCGGGTGTCCAGCAGCTTCACCGGATGACCGGCTGCGGCGGCCACCTGGGCAATACCGGCACCCATGGCGCCGGTTCCGACCACGGCAATCACAGACTGCTTTAAAAGCGCGGTCATCTCTTTATTCCCCCGTGAAATGAGGTGCGCGCTTGCCCACGAAGGCGGCAACACCTTCGGTGAAGTCGGCACTCCAGCCCAACTCGCGCATGAAACCGGCTTCCATGGACAGTTGCTGTTCCAGCGTGTGGCCGGGCGCGGCATGCATGGCTTGCCGTGTGCGCACCAAGGCTTTGGTGGGCGCGGTGGACAGTTGGAGCGCCAACGCATCGACAGTGGCGGCAAACTCGGCGTCTTCCACGGCGGCCCAAATCAGCCCCCATTCGGCGGCCTTTTCCGCCGACAGTTTGCCCGCCAGCAGCGCCAGGCCCATGGCGCGTGCCATGCCGACACGTTGTGGCAGAAACCAGGTGCCGCCGGTGTCGGGAAGCAAGCCGACCTTGGAGAAGGCCTGCAAAAACGAGGCCGATTTGCTGGCAATAACCAAGTCACAAGCCAGCGCCAAGCTGGACCCAGCGCCCGCCGCAACACCATTGACGGCCGCGATGGTCGGCACCCGCAGATTTTGCAGGCGCAAGATCAGCGGCTTGTAGTTTTGCTCAACTACATTGCCCATATCAGGCGCTGTTTCGCCGGGCACGAATTGCACCTGGCTATCGGATAAATCCTGCCCGGCACAAAACCCGCGACCGGCGCCGGTGAGCACCAGCACACGGATCGTTTTGTCTTCCTGAACCTGGTCCAGCGCCGATCGCAACTCGGCGTGCATGGCCGCGTTGAAGCTGTTCATCTTGTCGGGGCGATTGAGAGTCAGGCGGGCAACGCTGCCCTGCACCTCAAAGCGGATATTTTCAAAAGTCATGACCGTGCCTTAGACGTGGTAACGACGCTGAATGACCCGGAAACGATTGGCCACAAAAGCCGAATCCGAGTAAGAGGCATTCGCCGCCGGGTTGCCGCCGGTGCCGTGGTAGTCGGAGAAGGCGGAGGACTGATTCACAAACACGCCGCTGGTCAGGTTGATCGACAGCGCGACCTTGGCGCGCCAGGTGGCGGCGGTCATGGCGTCAATCACTTCGGGGTTGGTGGAGTAAATGCCGGTGGTCAAGGCGCCGTGGGTGCTCACAATGCGCTCCGACAAGGCGATTGCCGCGGCGGTATCGGCCACTTTGACGACAAAGGTGATCGGGCCAAAACGCTCTTCCATATAGGCTTTTTCATCGGCCGCATCGCAGGCCAGCAGCACCGGTGTGCGCACTTCGGCGTTCGGAAATTCGGGGTTGTCGAGTTTTTTCGAGGCCAGAATCACGCGGCCGAGCGCGCCGCTGTTGGCTTCCTCAACGCGTTTCAAGGTGTCCGCTGATTGCATGGCGCCGAGCACGGCGAGCGCGACTTCCGGCTTGGCCAGCGTGCCCTCGATGGTGCGGGCGAGATCCGCACAAACTTCGTCATAAGACTTGTGGTCGTCTTCGGTGTCAATCCCGCCCGCCGGCACAAACAGCGCCTGCGAAGTGGTGCACATCTGGCCGGAATAGAGCGCCAGCGTGAACGCCAGATTGCGCAGCATCGACTTGTAGGCATCGGTGGAGTCAATCACGATGTTGTTCACACCTGCCAATTCGGCATAGACCTGAGCTTGACGGCAGTTGTCGATCAGCCATTGACCAAATACATTACCGCCGGTGAAGTCCACCGACTTGACCGCCGCATGGGTCACCAACTGTTGCGTGGTTTCACGTTTATCCGCGATACACAGGGTGACCAGGTTGGGGTCGATGTCGTTCTCAATCAGTACGGCGCGGATGGTGCGTACGGTGATGGCCGCGGGCAGAATCGCGTTGCCATGCGGTTTGATGATCACGGCATTGCCGGTCGCCAAGGCGGCAAACAAACCGGGGTAGGTATTCCAGGTCGGAAAGGTGCCACAGCCGACGACGACACCCACACCACGCCCCACCACTTCGAAGAGCTTTTTCATCACCAGCGGTGGGTTCTTGCCCTGCGGCTTTTCCCAAATCGTCTCCGTCGGCACAAAGCTCTGTTCGCGGTAGGCATAAGTCACGGCCTCCAGACCACGATCTTGTGCGTGGGGTGAACCGGCTTGAAACGCCATCATCCAGCCTTGACCAGTCGTTGTCATCACGGCGTGCGCCAGCTCAAAACTTTGCTGGTTCAAACGGTCCAGCATCTCGATGCAAATACCAGTGCGCCCTTCGCTACCCACCGCCTGCCAGCCCAGCATGGCCTGCTGACCGGCATCAATCAAGGCTTGCGTTTCACACACCGGGTACTGAACGTTGAGTTCAACGCCGAAGGGCGACTGCTCGCCACCCAACCAACCCGTCTGCCCTGGCTGATCGATCGCAAATTGGTGTCCCAGATGTGCGTCAAAAGCGCGCTTGCCATCTTCAGCGGCGGTTTCACCATAGGTTTTAGGGCTGGGCATTTCGTTGTAGGCAGACCAATAACCACGGGTTTGGATCGCCTTAAGCGCATGGTCGAGTTTGGCGCGGTGCTTTTCGAATAGGGGGTGGGACATTGATTTTTCCTAAATGAGGGATGCCTGCATTTGCAGACAAGGAACTTCAGTCAACAATTTTTTAATCAACTGTTTTTAATTTAAATTAACTTTATCACATAGTGATTCATTAAGTCTTTGTTTATTTTGAAACATGTATCGCTTTAATGTTAAAAATAGGGACCTCGTGCCTAAGACCAAAACCATGAACCTTGCCAGCCAGAACAAAACGCCGCTAACTTGCAAAACAATCAGGGCGGCTAAGATGCACGCCTTTATGCCTGTAGCCTCCGGTACTTCCCAGTGATTGATTCCATCCAGAAACACCTTGCCGACTTTCGGCAGCAAAGCCGCATGAAGGCAGGCTCGCTGATAATTTCCGTTTTTGGCGATGCTGTTTTGCCACGTGGTGGACGCATTTGGTTGGGCAGCCTGATTGGCTTGCTCAAACCACTCCAACTGAATGAGCGACTCATCCGGACTGCCATTTTTCGCCTCGTCAAAGAGGAATGGATGTACTCCGAAGCCATCGGTCGACGTGCAGATTACATGCTGACCCCTGCAGGGCAGCGTCGCTTTGAAGAATCAGCGCGCCATATTTACGCGTCCAATGCCCCCCTCTGGGATCGCCGTTGGCGCCTCATTCTGACCGTCGGAGAAATTGAGCCCAAGCAGCGTGAACGGCTGCGGCGCGCCTTCTTCTGGCAAGGTTTTGGGGTGGTGGGCTCGGACTGTTTCGTTCATCCCAGCACGGATCTGACAACCGCTGTTGATGCACTCACGACGGAGGGCATGAGCGATTTGCTCAAGCACTTGATGCCTTTACTGGCCGCCCATGCCGGCTCAGACCTCTCGGCCAGTGACGCCGATATGGTGCAGAACGCATGGAACCTGGAACAGCTCGGCACGTCCTATACCGACTTCGTGGCGTGTTATCAGCCCATGCTGGATCAGCTGCGCCGTGAAATGCAGAACGAAATTGACGACGAAAGCGCCTTCTTGTTGCGCACCCTGCTCATCCACGACTATCGTCGACTGCTGCTACGGGACCCAGAACTTCCTGACGTACTGCTTCCCGGCAACTGGCCCGGGCAAAAAGCCCGCCTGCTGTGCAAGGAGCTTTACCGACGCCTGCTCGCGCCCTCCGAGCGTCACATTGAGCTCCACATGAAATTATCGAACGGCACGACACCGGTCGCGCTCCCCATGTTGGCTGAACGATTCCAAAACGAAGACCCGCTATCACCGCCAGCTTGACGAGATCATTGCGTCGAGTGATCTTTCTCATATTTATCTCGGAGTTAGCTAGGGAAAACCCTCTTGACACCACTTAAAGTGATACAAATAAATTATATTTACAATTTTCTTGTATCACTTTATTGACAGATCATTGGTTGCGTTTCAAAATCGCAAAGTATGGGCGCGTAGCCCTTTACTGAAACGACAAGGAAAAAATGCTCAAGCAATCGGTCAAGCACTTGGTTTTCAATCGAACAGGACGGGGCATGTAATGCTGGCCCAATTTCTGCAATTCCTGTTCTCCGGCATCACGGTCGGCGCGACCTACGCGCTGGCCGCTCTGGGCTTCACCCTGATCTACAACGCCAGCAACGTCATCAACTTTGCGCAAGGCGAATTCATCATGCTCGGCGGCATGCTGGCAGTCTTCTTCACCCAGGCCGGCTTGCCACTGCCGGTGGCGTTGGTGCTGGCCATTCTGGTACCCGCCATCGTCGGCGTCCTGCTGGAGAAGCTGGCGATTGAGCCGGTCAAAGGCGCTGAGACCGTCACCCTGATCATCATCACCATCGGTGCATCGCTGGTCATTCGCGGCCTGATCCAGGTCTGGCTTGGTAAAGCCACCCACAGTCTGCCGGCGTTTTCCGGCGAAGTGCCGATTGCCATCCTGGGCGCTACGCTGATGCCGCAAAGCCTGTGGGTGCTGGGCGGCACGGCCTTGGTGGTGGTGGCGTTGTGGTACTTCTTCAACCGCACCCTGCATGGCAAAGCGATGCTGGCCACCTCGTTCAACCGGCTGGCCGCCGAGTTGGTGGGCATCAACACCAACTGGGTGCTGTTCATGAGCTTTGCCATGTCGGCCGCACTCGGTGCATTAGGCGGCATTCTGGTGACCCCGATCACCATGACGTCCTACGACGTTGGCATCATGCTGGGTCTCAAAGGCTTTGTCGCCGCCGTTGTCGGCGGTCTGGGCAACGGTCTGGGCGCGGTGCTGGGCGGCTTGCTGGTCGGCATTCTGGAAGCCATGGGCGCCGGCTACATCTCCTCTGCCTACAAGGATGCGATTCCCTTCGTTCTGATCTTGTTCATTCTCTTCTTCATGCCACGCGGTCTGTTTGGCAGCAAATCAACGGATCGGGTCTAAGTCATGAGAAAGAGCGCTTTTTTTGGGCTGTACATCGTCATCGCCATTTTGCTGGTGCTGCCTTTTGTGCTGCCCAACAGTTTCTACATGGATCTGGTCATTCGCATGGCGATCAACGCCGTGATTGTGTTGGGCCTGAACCTGCTGATCGGCTTTGCCGGCCAGATCAGCATGGGGCACGCTGGCTTCCTGGGGATCGGGGCTTACGCCTCGGCCGTGCTGCCAACCCACTTCGGCTGGCATCCGCTGCTGGCAATGGGGGCCGGGGCGCTGGTCACCGGTCTGCTGGCGGCCTTGCTGGCCCGGCCGATCTTCAAGCTCAAGGGCCACTACCTGGCGATGGCCACTTTGGGCCTGGGCATCATCATCAACATCGTGCTGCGCAATGAAGCCGCCTTGACCGGTGGCCCGGACGGCATGCCGGTGCCGCCTTTAGGCCTGTTGGGCTTTGAGCTGTCGAGCGACAAGCACTGGTACTGGGTGGTGGCCCTGCTGCTCTCGGTCAGCGTCTGGGCCTCCCTGAACCTGATCAACTCCCCCTTCGGGCGCGCCCTGCGTGCCTTGCACGGCTCGGAGGTGGCGTCCCAGGTCGCTGGTGTTGATGTGGTGCGCTACAAGGTGTCGATCTTTGTCATCTCCGCTGTCTTTGCCAGCCTGATGGGCAGTATCACCGCCCATTACGTCGGCTTTGTCACGCCCAACTTCGCCGATTTCTTTCACTCCATTGAACTGGTCACCATGGTGGTGATTGGCGGCATGGCCTCGGTCTACGGCTCGATAGTGGGCGCCGTGTTGCTCACCGCACTGCCACAGGCGTTGGCCACGTTTGAAGGCTGGGAAACGGTCGCCTTCGGCGCCATCCTGATGGTCTGCATGATCTTCATGCCCAAGGGACTGGTGCCGACACTGGCCGCTAAATTTGGCAAGGGAGCTTGAGCATGGCACTCCTTGAAGTCAAACAACTCTCGATCCAGTTCGGTGGCGTTAAAGCGGTGCAAAACGTCAGCTTCAGCATCGAAGCCGGCATTGTCTATGCCGTCATCGGCCCCAATGGCGCAGGCAAGACCACGCTGTTCAATCTGATCACCGGGGTCTACACCCCCACTAGTGGCACCATCTTGCTCGACGGTGAGTCCATCGCGGGCAAGGTACCCAACGAATTGGCCCGCCGCGGCGTGGCCCGCACGTTTCAGAACCTGCAGATCTGCATGAACATGAGCGCGATCGAGAACGTGATGGTCGGCGCCCACCTGCGACTGGACCGCAACCCGCTCAAAGCCGCGCTGCGGTTCCCGTCCATCACGCGCCGGGACGCTGAACTGCGCGAAGAGTCGGCCGAGCTGATGCGCTTTGTCGGGTTGGCGGCTTACATCGAAGCCCGTGCCGACAGCATGCCGTATGGCGCCCTGAAGCGGCTGGAGATTGCCCGCGCGCTGGCCCTGAAGCCGCGCATCATCTTTCTGGACGAACCGGCCGCCGGTCTGAACCCGAAGGAAACCATTGAAGTCGACGCCCTGGTGCGCAAGGTGGCCGACTCCGGCGTCACCGTGGTGCTGGTGGAGCACGACATGAAGATGGTGATGAACCTGTCAGATCGCATTCTGGTGCTGGACTACGGCAAGAAGCTGGCGGAAGGCACCGGGCAAGAGGTGCGCAAGAATCCCGACGTGATCGCCGCCTATCTTGGCACCCACGCTTAAAACAAGAAAAAAACAAAAATAAGGCACTCGCATGCAAGCACTGCGCATCATCAGCGAAGACCACAGCAATCTGTGGCGCCTCGCCACCACCATCGACCAGGTCGCCGAAGAAATCGAGGGCGGCGCAGCGGTGGACGCTGCCTTCTTCAATTCGGTGTTTGACTACATCGAACAGTTTGTCGACCGCTCGCACCACCCCAAAGAAGATGACTTCCTGTTTCGGATCCTGCGCCTGCGCAGCACACAGGCGGCGGCCATTCTGGACCCGCTGCAAGCAGACCACCGCGATGGGCCGGAGAAACTCCAGGCCTTGCGCGCCTGCGTGGCGCAAGCCGCCCAGGGCCAGTTGGCGATCCCTGAGTTCGCCGCCGCCTTGCGTCTTTACACCGCCGGCTTGAAGAGTCATATCCAGGCGGAGGAAAAGTATGCCATGCCGCTGGCCCGCGAGGTGTTGACGGCACAAGACTGGCGTGAGATCGACAGCGCCTTTCTGGACAACGCTGACCCGCTGTTTGGCGACAAGGCCAAGGCGGAGTTTCGGGAGCTGTTTCACCGCATTGCCAGTCTGGCCCCGGAATCGATCGGGCTGGGCGGACGCACGGCGGGCCACCTGCAAGCCAACGCCGCACCCGCCAAAACCGATGTGCTGCTGCGTGTGAGCCAGATGGAGAGCTGTTATGGCCGCATCAAGGCCTTGAAGGGCATCAGCCTGGAAGTGCGCCGTGGCGAAACGGTGGCCTTGGTGGGGGCCAACGGCGCGGGCAAGACGACCTTTCTGCGGACGCTGTCGGGGGTGCAGCCGATGAGCGCCGGCAGTATCCATTTCGACGGCGAAGATATCAGCCGGCTGCGCTCGGACTTGCGCATGCGCCGCGGCATCTGCCAGAGCCCGGAGGGGCGCCAGGTGTTCGGGCCGCTGTCGATTGACGATAACTTGCGCCTGGGGGCCTATACCCAGCCGAAGCAACAGGTCGAAGGTGATCTGGAAAAAGTCTTTGCCATGTTTCCGATCTTGAAGGAAAAGCGGCTGCTGCCGGCCGGCACCTTGTCCGGTGGCCAGCAGCAGATGCTGGCGATTGGCCGTGCCCTGATGGGGCGGCCCAAGATGCTGCTGCTGGACGAGCCTTCCATGGGGCTGGCACCGCTGCTGGTCGAGGAGGTGTTTAACGTGGTCAAGACGCTCAAGGCGCAGGGCATGACCATTCTGCTGGTGGAGCAGAACGCTTTTGCGGCGCTGGCGATTGCCGACCGCGGTTATGTGCTGGAGACGGGTCAGGTGACACTGACCGGCACCGGGCAGGAGTTGATCAGCAATGAGCAGGTGCGGGCCGCGTACCTGGGGATGTAAACCCTGTTGTCATAACCCTCAACAGAACCCGCATAAATGCGGGTTCTGTCGCTTTAACTCTCGGACTGCGTATTGCTCACAGGGGTTTGCAGACCGATATTTCGATCAAGCGCGATTTTCACGTCGCGCTTATCCAAACCATACATATCGGCAAACTCTTCAAGTGTCTTGCCACTGCTATTGAAGGCCCGGACGAGTGCTTCTTGCTTGGCCAGCTTTTGATCGTACTCGGCGAGCGCTTCCTCCAGCAGGGTGTTGGCATCAACATCTTGTGTCTGCACCGTCGACAGATACTCTTGACGATTTAAACCAGACGACTCAAACGCAGCAATAAGCTGTGCGCGAAACTTCGGTCGTAAATCCTCTCGCGAACGGCCCTGTCGGCGGCGGAACAGTTCAAGCATGGCCAAATAAACATGCGCAGGAGACACGTTATCCACGGCTAGACCCTGAAGGTCGTGCCGCTTGTTGCCCGCGGCCACGCTTTGCAGGTAACGCGCGGAACGCGTATGCCGACCCAGAGCGGCCTTCAGGGTGTCGCGCTCGAAATGCTCAGGGTGACTGGCCAAAAGTTCCTGAAAAATTCCCAGCTTGAGGGGCAAAAACTCAGCACCAAAGAGATGCGGATAAAGCTCAAACAGCTTTTCAAGAACAGGTTGAACAGCTTTCGAACGATCCAGTTGCCCGGTTTGCTCGCTTGCTGGCGTGGTCTCACCGGGTTGGACGGGGGCTTCTGATGTGGTTCGGGTCATGAGATTAAACGTTAGATCAACCCGTGATTGTCAACCAAGTGAGCGCCTCGTCACCGCAGCGCTGTATTTGGGCAAATTTCAGCGTCACAAGGCGGTGCGACTGCGCTTCAATTAAGGCTAATTAAAGTTACTGGAGGCGCCCATTACCTATTGCGATCCGGACCTCTTCCCTCGCCTTTTTCACGGTCTTTCTCCTGCCACTGACCGCGTCTTGATTCCTGTGGACCTCTCTCATTCGGCATGTTTTCCTGGCTTGATGCTCGATTTTGTTGTTCACGCTGCGCAGCACCTTGAGGTTGTTGCTGTTGCTGTTGCCGCTGATCTTGAACGGCGGGACCTCTCGGACGAGAAGGGATTTGTGCGGGGACTGCCCGCTGAACCTCTTCGCGACCCTGTTGCGGCACCTGCGCGCGTGGTGGAATAACAGAACGACCTTGATCCCCCCGCTGTAAAGAGGTGGGCGCTTTGGGTGTCACTTGTTCCTGATAATGCTGACGAACTACAGCATCACGCGGCTGGTAACGGTATTTCTGGCTTTGAAGCTCGTGTTGCTGCTCCACTCGGGGATAGCGATCCCCTGAATACTGACGCTGGTAGAGCGGTAACGGCGCTGGCGCGGGCGAAGACCTGCGATTCCATCGGTCCCATCCGCTTCTATGCTGCTGCCATTCATTGCCCCAGTGCTCACCCCAGCGAGGTGGCGCATCCGACCGCCATCCGCGGAAGTACACAGGAGGAACCCGGTAGTAACGCACAGGAATTCGCAAAACGAACAATGGCACAAACTCTGGAGCTACAAGACCCCAAGGCCCGTTGTACCAGGAACTCGCGTACCAGTTGTCCTCTTGGTAGACCCAGTACATCCCATCGTAAAAGAAAAAGTTCGAATTCAGTCGCGGTGCGTAATAGACCGGATAACCCGGCACCCGAACCAGTTCTGGATACACCGGCAGGTTAATCCCGATGCTCACATTTGGAAGTCCGATGCCAATGCTTACCTGCGACATAGCCGAAGTCACAAACCCCAACACCATCGCAACCAGAATAATCAAATAACGCATTTTCCAACCTCCAGTTCAAACAACGGGGTCGACGTGAAGATAACGGAAATTACCCTGACCCCAATATTTTGGATGATAGCGCTTCTACTAAATTACCCCAACCAGCAGTTGGCATAGATCCCAGTCAAGTAAATAACTCATCTTTCTGCGTTTTGCCGAATAACGAATTGCATCAAATCTGAACACGCGTCCCCAGTTCAATCACGCAATTATTGGGCAGGCAAAAAAAGTCAGCCACACTGCCGGCATTGCGTGACATCAAGGCAAATAGTGTTTCGCGCCAATGTGCCATGCCGGTGCCTTTGGTCGGCACCACGATTTCGCGACTTAGAAAATATGAAGTCTCGAACAGATTGATCGGCAAACCAAGGGGCTGGCAGAGTTCCAGCGCCTTCGGTATATCAGGTGTATTTTTGAAACCATAATTCACCTGCACCCGCCAGAAACCGGAAACCAAAGGCTTGACCTGCACACGCTCCTCGAACGGAATCCATGGCACATCATGGAACACGACCGTGAGGATTAAATTGCGCTCGTGCAGCACCTGGTTGTGTTTCAGGTTGTGCATGAGGGCCTGCGGAACAGTATCCGGGTTAGCGACGGCATAAACCGCCGTGCGGGGAACCCGATGCACGTGATCTTCGGTCAACGCCGTAATGAAAGGCAGCAATTCGGGATCATCGTGGCGAATGCTCTCAATCAGCAATTCACGACCTTGCCTCCAAGTTGCCATGATCATAAAGATGGCGGCGCCAAGCACCAGCGGAAACCAACCCCCTTGGAGAAATTTAAGTGAGCAAGACACCACCAAAAGCACATCCAGGGCTAAAAACACACTCGTCGCTGCGAGCGCCACCGGCACTGAATATCCCCAACCGTGGCGGATGACGAAGAAAGTCAACGCGGTCGTGATCAACATCGTCACGGTCACGGCAATACCATAGGCAGACGCCAGGGCAGAAGAACTGCCGAAGCCAACAACGGCAAGCAAAACGGAGACCAGCAGAATCCAGTTCACCTCCGGCATGTATATCTGGCCGACTTCCTTCGCCGAGGTGTAATGCACTTGCATGCGGGGCAGCAGTCCCAGCTGGATAGCCTGCTTGGTCATGGAGTAGGCCCCCGAGATGACCGCCTGGGACGCGATAACGGTTGCCAGTGTTGCCAACACGACGGCGGCGATAAGCCAAGTTTGGGGGAACAGGCGATAGAACGGATTTTCAAGCGCGGACGGGTCACGCATGAGCAATGCGCCCTGCCCCATGTAATTGATGGCCAGGGCCGGCAACACGAGGCCGATCCAGGCAAGCTGGATCGGCCGTTTGCCAAAATGACCCATGTCAGCATAAAGCGCCTCGGCGCCCGTGAACGCCAACACGATGGCCCCCACCGCCACAAACATATGCCAGCCCTGTGAGCGCAAAAAGGCCAGACCGTTCAATGGATTCAGTGCCGCCAAAATAGCCGGCTGCTGAATGATCTCCGAAATCCCAGTGAAGGCCAATACGCCAAACCACACCATGATCACCGGCCCGAACAGCTTGCCGACCAGGCCAGTGCCATAGCGTTGCACCGCAAAAAGTCCGATGAGAACCGCCACTGAAATGGGCAACACATAGGGCTTGAATGCCGGCGTGACCACCTCCAACCCTTCGACTGCACTCAGTACGGAAATGGCTGGTGTGATCACACTGTCGCCATAAAACAGGGCCGCGCCAAACACGCCCATCAACAGCAAAATCGTGCGTCGCTGCGGAGTTTTTCCGGCGGCATTGGCCGCAAGTGTCGTCAAGGCCATGATGCCGCCTTCGCCCCGGTTGTCGGCACGCAGGATCAGCAACACATATTTCAGTGTGACGACCATCATCAAGCCCCAAAAAATGACGGAGACAGCGCCGATGAGATGGGTCGCGTCCAGCGGAATACCGGTAGCCGGGCTGAAGACTTCTTTCATGGTGTACAGGGGACTGGTACCAATATCGCCGTACACCACGCCCATAGCACCCAAGGTGAGCGCCGCGAGGCTTTCCCGATCTGAAGTTTTACTCATTGCAATCCATAGACTGTGAACAGGGTGCCACTATCACCCTGGACGCATCAGGAACGCATAAGGAAAACTAACTTAGGCTACTGCCAGCCGATAACCCACGCCGGTTTCGGTGAGCAAATGCCTCGGTTCGGCGGGATCGCGCTCGATCTTTGCCCGCAATTGAGCCATGTACAGTCGCAAATAATGCGTGTGTTCCGTGAACTCAGGCCCCCAGACATCGGTCAATAACTGCCGATGCGTCACCACCCTGCCCGCACTGCGCACCAGTCGGGCAAGCAACTTGAACTCGGTGGGTGTGAGATGCAACACTTCACTATTGCGCTTCACAACATGTGATGCAAGGTCAATGCGCAGATCGTCCAGTTCATGCACCGTCACTGCCGCGGCCAGGGCCGTGCCACGGTGGCGCAGGGACACCCGAATGCGTGCCAGTAGTTCGCCCACGCTGAACGGCTTTGTCAGGTAATCATCGGCCCCGGCATCGAGCAGCAGTATTTTTTGCGTTTCCTGATGGCGTGCGGACACCACAATGATCGGCACAGCATTGCGCTTGCGCACCTCGCGCACCAGCTGTACCCCATCGCCGTCAGGCAATCCCAAATCAAGCACGATGACATCAGGCGGGTCATGCCGCAGTAATGCACTGGCTTCGCTCATTGACACGGCCGTCTGAACCTCAAACCCCTCCACCGACAGGGAAGACTGGATCAACGCCCGAATCTCCCGGTCGTCTTCGACCACCAGTACAAGCAAAGTCATGCGAGCTCCTTGCCCGGTTGCAGAACATCAACCGGCACGGTGAAGTAAAAAATGCTCCCACCACCGGTACGCGGTCGAAGTTTCAGTTGCCCACCATGCGCCTGGGCTATGGCCCGACACAGCGCCAGTCCCAGACCGGCACCCCGCTGGCCGGACTGATCACTGCGTGAATAAGGCTCAAAAATGGCTTCTTGCTCTGCTTCGGGGATACCGGGGCCCCGATCCTTGACGGAAACAACAATCGCCTGGCCCTCTAAGTTCACCGTCAGATCAATCGCACCATCGCTGTATTTCAGTGCGTTATCCAGCAGATTGCCGATCAATTGCGCGAGCAGCACCGGATCTGCCTTGACCAGGGGGAGGTCTTCAGGCACTTTGGACTTGATGC
The DNA here is from genome assembly GCF_012927445.1 of Rhodoferax sp. Lineage (GTDB taxonomy): Bacteria > Pseudomonadota > Gammaproteobacteria > Burkholderiales > Burkholderiaceae_C > Rhodoferax. The sequence goes on along the minus strand of NZ_JABBPD010000003.1, from coordinate 29,562 downwards.
GGCGCTCAGGGTCCCGTTGCCGCACGCGCGCCAGCACGGCGCCAACGATCTCTTCCAACGACTCCCAATCCCGGCGTAATTGCTGCGCCGAACTGGTGAGGCTCATTAGCTGGAGAGTATTTTCAGTTACCGTGGACAGATAGGATGCCTCGCTCACAATGCTGCCCAGCAGCCGCGCTTGCTCGGACAAGCTCAGCTTGTCACGCTGAGTCTGTAAGGCAGAGGCCGCACCAACAATGGCGGCCAACGGTGTTCGCAGATCGTGCGAGATGGCCGCTAAAAAAGTGCTTTGAAGCTGCTGACGTTGCGCTTCGCTTTGGGCGGAAAGCATCGATGAAGTCAGGCGCAGGCGCCACAGTGCTTGCGCCAGCAGGGCGCAAAGCGCTTTGGCATGTTCCAAGCCACTCGCATCATTGGCAAAAGCTGACTCGACACAAACGGCACCGGTTACATGCCCTTTGTCACCCAAAGGCAGATACCAGGCATCAAGTCCTGGCCAGCGTCCGGTCCCCGGCCCCAGCACGGCGGCTTCCGCCATACAACAACGCAAGCCGTCCTGCACCGCGGTCGCAAGTCCATCCGCATGTTCCAGTTTGCGCCCATCCTGCGTCAAGATCAACGAACAAGGGCCAACAAAGGCCGCGTTCAGGGCTCTCTGGCCAAGCGCCAGGACCTCTTCTGGCATAGTGATATTGGAAAGGTCGCTTGCCAGGGCTTGCAATTGCCGAGCGCGGCTCTCGTTCAAACGAGCGATCTCGGATTCACGCCGAACGCCCGTAGCGAGGCGACTGATAACCAAGGCAACCACCAGCATGGCGCCCAGTCCAATGAAGTGCTCCTGGTTTTCGACCGCAAATGTCCAGCGCGGTGGGACAAAAAAGAAGTTCAAGGCCGTGACAGCCCCCACCGCGCAGATGGCCGACTCAATCCAGTCCAATTTATAGGCGGCAATCACAACCGCCAATACATAAATCATGGCCTGGCTTGTCAGCGAGACATAACGATCAAGCAGAAAGCTACATATGGTCGCGGCGGCCAATAGCAAAGCGACAACGATCCAGTTGCGCACTGGGTGATGACTAGCGTCAGAAACCGGGTGAGAATTCATGATGACGCCAGCGTACCACCCGCCGCATCAGGATCGCATCAGGATCGCATTAGGCCGTGACGGCATGCCAAATACAAAATTTTCTAATCATTGCCGACCCAGGTTGCTTAGGATTAAGCTGGCTCCGCCCATACCGACAAGGCGCGTGAGCAGTTACTGCGTTGCATCACGGTGCACGATAATTTAGTGCTGCTGGACCTGCCAAATTAACAACAAGGCAGCGGAAATGCTGCAAACCCTTATCAAGAGAATTAATACGAATGAATGAAACCGCCTCCCCCTCCCGGCCTCCGATCTCTCATGCGGCATGGTGGCGCGCAGCCACCATCGTTTGTCTGCTGGTCATGGCTTTTGCCACCGCCACGGGGGTGAGCATGTATGAGCAGTTCACCGCCCAGATCAATCAATTACAGGGCAAGCTTCAAAACATCGCGCAAATCAAATACATTGCGGTGCTCCTGGACGAGCAGCAAGCAGCAGCCCTGTTGGTCACACTGGACCCACAAGACAATGCGCTGCAGATTCAGCGCCTGAACAGTGTGTCCGAAGGACGCGAAGACACCATGCAACTGTGGGCTCTGCCCGCCAATGGCAAACCCCGTTCCTTAGGCATTTTGGCAAGCGCAGGCAAGACCTTGCGTTTGGCGGCCAATGAAAAATCATTACTTGACGTCCAGCAACTGGCCATCAGCGTAGAAAGCAAGGGCGGCATCGCAGAAAACGCAGCGCCCCGTCTACCCTATCTATTCAAAGGTGCGGTCGTGCAAAAAGCACTGTAAGCCATTGAATTCAAGCATGCGGCAGCCACTATTGCCGTAAAAATCCGGGCAAAACCAGCCCGCGATAAGATACTTAATCTGCAATGGTTGGATTAACTTCACGTTTTCTGCCCGTGCCCTGGTATCCATCCCAGGGCATGCAGCACAAATCTCGTCTCCCCCTCAGATCGAAAAAGGATCCCGCCCATGTCACTCTCTAGCGCAACGCTGTCAGCCATCCAACAGGCCGGTGCAGCTGTATTTTCAGCCGATCTCGAACTCAAGAACGCCGTCAAGGACTACGCGCAGCGTGTCAATGCCGCGATGGTGTCAAACCCGTATCACCTGGGCAATGACAGCTTGTTTGAGAACTGGAAGGTTGTCGCTCGCCTCTCACAAACGATGGCAGGGATCGAGGAAGAGATCAAGAAGGTGTACCAAGTGGCGGCTGAATTGATCGCGGATGATCAACCACTCGTGGTGCAAGTCGCCTCTCTTGCCGCGCCGATACGCGCTAACGATGCGAGTGTGGTTAGTCAAAATGACATGACACCCACGGATGTGTTGGTTAAAAGCAAGAAGAAGAAATTGAAGTCTGGCACGACCCGCAGTACCCGCGCCCCAAAACCAGGCCCAAGCCCGGTCAAGCCAGTTGGTGTTAGAAAAAGTACTCAGCAGCTCAACGGGAATCCCGCCAAACTTTTACAGTATTTTGAGAAGATTCTTAACTCCAAGAAATTTACGGTGCTAAGTCAAACTGCCGCTGGACAAGAGACGGGAATCCCCTTGGGTTCGATGACCGCAGCCACCAAAAAATTAATTGAAAGTGGTCGCGTCATTGCCGGTCCGACGGGCAGCTTCCGGCTGGCAACTGCCAAGTAGGCATTGTTTAAGTATTGATGTACAGCCACCCTATTTAGATTCCCAGCAGTCACCATGAAATTTTTTATCAGAACATTCTTCAAAACCTTGAGGATCATCCTTGGCCCCGTGATGCTGCTGTGGGAAATGATCAGCCGACCGAAAGGCCTGGTACGCCAGCCGGCATTGCAGGACCAGGTGGATGAACAATGTCAAAGCATCGTTCTTTATCAATTCAAAACCTGCCCCTTCTGCATCAAGGTCCGGCAGGAAATTCATCGTTTGTCCCTGAAAATTGAACGCCGTGATGCCCGACCAGACGGCAGCAATCGCGAGGAATTGTTACGCGAAACCGGACTGACCAAGGTGCCCTGTCTAAAAATCACTGATCAGGCAGGGAACAGCCAGTGGATGCACGAATCCGGCGCGATCATCGCGTATCTGCGTGGGCGTTTTGCCACCAACTGACCCGCCCTTCGATAACCCCCAGCAAGGCCCGCACCATGCGACAGGAACGCCAGGACCTCATCCGTTCACTGTTTGACGAATACATCGAGATGTATGCCGCGCGCGATGACCGCCTGACGGCGCGCTTCAGTGAAAATTTCAGTGGCTACACCGGCGGTGGCGATTTTCTCGTCAAAGACCGGGCCGAGTGGGCCAAGATCACCCGACAAGATTTCTCGCAAGTCACCAGCCGGATCCGCATCGAGATGCTGGACCTGGCAATGCAGGACCTCAGTGCCGACGTTGTCGTCGCCACTGCCTTCTTCCATATTCACTTGCCCATCCCCGACAGCATTCTTTCTCGCGAGACCGCACGGTTGGTGCTTATTTTTCGGTTAGAGGGGGCAGACTGGAAGATTGTGCACAGTGGCATCTCCATTCCTTATGGGCTGGTCCGGGATGGCGAGGTCTACCCGATCAAGGGCTTGCGCGCGCGCAACCTTGAGCTTGAATCACTGGTTGTAGAGCGCACCTTGGCGCTGGAAGAAGCGAACATGAAGCTGCAGGCACTCAGCAACACGGACGGGCTGACCGGTATCGCCAACCGACGCAAGTTTGACAATCTGTTTGCGCAGGAATGGAACCGTGCACAACGCACGGGCACACCCTTGGCGCTGGTCATGCTCGACGTTGACCTCTTCAAACACTACAACGACCACTACGGTCATGTAGCCGGTGACAGTTGCCTGCAGGCGCTTGCCGGGGCGCTGGTCAAGGCAGGACGGCGAGCCGGAGAACTGGTGGCTCGCTACGGCGGCGAGGAATTCGTCGTGCTGTTACCGGATACCAACGGGCATGACGCCTTGGAAGCAGCCCGAAACATGCAGCACGAGGTCTGGTCGCTGGCACTGCCGCACACCGAAACCGTGCCCGGCATTGTCACCTTCAGCCTTGGCGTGGCCAGTCTGGTGCCGTCCAGTCAGCACTCCCCTGAATATCTGATACAGCAAGCCGACTTGGCACTCTACCGCGCCAAAGAAGCAGGGCGTAACTGCGTGCAATTAGCGACTGACGCGCCAGACTAAAGCGCCAGCCTCAACCGCGCCATGCCCTCTTCAATCTTCTCCACCCCTGCCGTCGCAAAGCTCAGACGCAGGGTGGACAGATCGGGGTCATGCGCAAAGAATGGTGCGCCGGGGACAAAGGCCACGCCTTGTTCAATGGCCCGTTTGGCAAAGTCATTGGCATTGCTGCCCCGGCCGTCAGTGCCGGTGAGCTTGGCCCAGAAAAACATGCCGCCCTGGGGTGCATTGAATTCAATTGCACTACCCAACTCGCGGCGCAAGGATGCGGCCATGACGCGGGCACGCTCGGCGTAGGTGCGGCGCACCACGGTCAGCGCACCGTCCAGCCGATTGAGTGTGAGGTAATGCGCGGCGATGGCCTGGGTCAGGTTGCTGGTGTGGGCATCACTGAACTGTTTGCACATGGTGGCGTTGGCCAGCAGTGCAGGCGGCGCAATCATCCAGCCCAAACGCAGGCCCGGCGACAAGATTTTGCTGAAAGATCCGCAATGAGCCAACCAGTCGCGGCTACCGGGAATGTCGTCGCTCAGGGCCAGCAAACTTGGCGGTGGCGGCTTGTCGAAATACAGTTCGCCATAAGGATCGTCTTCTACCACCAGCGTTTTGGTGCGGGCTGCGATTTCCAGAATTCGCTTGCGCCGCGCCAGGCTCAAGGTGGCGCCGCTGGGGTTGCCGAAGGTAGGAATGAGGTAGACCAGCTTAGGCTTGTGTTCAAGAATGAGTTTTTCAAGTTGATCCACATCCACGCCGTCCGCATCAATCGGGGCGCCGATGATTTCTGCACCATACAGGCGAAAACACTGGATGGTGGCCAAAAAGGTGGGCGCTTCCACAATGACTTTGTCGCCGGGCGAGATCATGCACTTGCCAATCAAATCCAGCGCCTGCTGGCTGCCGGTGGTCACAATCAGGCCGTCAGGCGTCACCGTGGCGCCCTTTTGCGCCATGAAAGTGCTGAGGCCTTCGCGCAAGGGCTGGTAGCCTTCGGTGGCGCCATATTGCAGCACCGGTCCGGGGTTGTTGGTCAGCACGGCATTGCTGGATTCCTTGATGCCTTCCGCATCAAACAACGCCGGATCAGGAAAGCCGCCGGCAAAGCTGATGATGCCGGGCTTGCCCAGCAGTTTGAAGAGTTCACGGATGGCAGAGGTTTCAACGTTTTTCAGGCGGTCAGCAAATTGCATGGAAGTCTTTCATTTCTTTCCCCGATCCGAATAACAAGGGATCGATGACGGTTAGCTTGCTATTATTATTCAGACAGAAAATACACATAGAACGCATGAAACCAGACGCTATCGAAGGCTTTTTTGCCACCCTCAAAGCCGCCAACCCGATGCCTGTGACCGAGCTGGAATACACCTCGGTGTTTGAGTTGCTCACCGCGGTGTTGCTGTCCGCCCAGGCCACCGATGTCGGCGTGAACAAAGCCACGCGTCGCCTGTTCCCGGTGGCCAACACGCCGCAAAAAATACTGGATCTCGGCCTTGAAGGCCTGGAGGGCTACATCAAGACCATTGGTCTGTATCACTCCAAAGCCAAACACCTGATGCAAACCTGCCAGATTCTGGTGGCGCAGCACGGTGGCGTGGTGCCGCGCACGCGCGAAGCGCTGGAGGCGCTGCCCGGTGTGGGACGCAAAACAGCGAATGTGGTGTTGAACGTGGCCTTTGGTGAAGCCACCATGGCGGTGGATACCCACCTCTTTCGACTCGGCAATCGCACCGGCCTGGCGCCGGGAAAAACGCCGTATGAAGTGGAGATGAAGCTGCTTAAACGCATTCCTCCCGCCTATCTGGTGGACGCTCACCACTGGCTGATCCTGCATGGCCGCTACATCTGCCAGGCACGCAAGCCCTTGTGCTGGCAATGCGGGGTGAGCCAGTTCTGCGACTTCAAAGCCAAAACGCCGCCACCAGGGTAAGTCAGTCACGGGTGGCGTAACCACCGATAAATCACAATGTAATAATTGTCCCTTTTTTTACATTGCAGCAGATTTCAAATGAGCCTCATCGACCCCCGAACTGTCATTCTGCTGGGCGGCGTTATGAGCGGTTTGATGTCCTTGGTGCTGTTTTCGCTCAAGCGCAGCTACCCCGCTTCCATTAAAGGATTGGGCGAATGGTCTGCGGCACTGCTGCTTGTATTTATCGGCTCCTTGCTGGGTGCCGCAACCGGCAAGCTGCCCGTCATTTTCACCATCTCCCTCGCCCGGTTGCTGCTTGCCGCAGGCCTCTACCTCACTTACGTTGGCACCCAACGCTTCTTTGGCGTCACGCCGCGCTTAAAGCCCTGGATCGCCTTGATCGCGACGTTGATGGTGGTTCAGTGGTGGTTCACATTTATCGAACCCAGTTACCGCATACGCCTGGGTCTCTCCAATGCGCTGGCAACTTACCTGTTCGCGGTGCATGCCTATCTGGTGATCAAGCAGGGTTCACCCACCTTTGCCAGAGTGATGAGCATCACCGTGCTGGTGGCCATGTCGGCCATCCAGTTCATGCGGTTGGTGACTTCGTTCATCTGGCCCGTGGGCCAGGATCTTTTCGAAACAGCGTCCTACCATCTGGTTTATGTCGGCAGCTTCGTGTTTTGCATTCTGCTGTTCTCCATCAGCACCGTGCTGCTGGCCACCGAGAGCCTGCATGCCGAACTGCAACATTTAGCCAACCACGACTCACTCACCAATGCCCTGACACGGCGGAACATGGACGACGCCTGCCAGAGAGAACTGGCGCGTTGCAAGCGCCACGGCCGCAACATGGCCCTGCTGATCATGGACCTGGACCATTTCAAGTCCATCAACGACAGCCATGGCCATCAAACGGGTGACCGGGTGCTGGTCAATTTTGTGGCCAAAGTCAAAACCATGTTGCGTCAGCCCGACCAACTGGGGCGCTTTGGCGGCGAAGAGTTCATGGCGCTGTTGCCAGAAACCTCGCTGGAAGAAGCGGTTTTGGTGGCCGAGCGAATTCGCGCCGCCTGTGCCTTGGCCGACAGCGGACCCAGCTGCACCGTGAGCATTGGCATCACCACCCACCAACAAGACACGGACACCGTGGACACGCTGCTGGCACGGGCCGACGCCGCCCTGTACCGGGCCAAGGCCAACGGCCGCAACCGGGTCGAAACGGCTTGATCCGGTCGGCTCAGACCTGAAGTTCCCGCCAGCCGCCAAAGGTCGGCGCATCGCTGGGCCACTGCGCAGCCTGCGTCACCTGGCGCACCCCCTGCGCCAACAGACTGGCGGCACGAATGACACCGGCATGGGTGATCCAGACGGCATCAAGCCGCTGGCGCTGGGTTTCGTCCCAGACAGCGGCGACACGTTGCATGAATTCAGACACGCTTTCCTGGCCGCCAAAACGGTGCGCACCAAAGTCAGCCACCCAAGCGTCATAGTCGGCTTGGGGAATGGCGTCCCAGCGCTGCCCCTCCCAGCAACCAAAGTTCATCTCGGCCAGCCGTGCATCGGTTTTATAGGCCAAATCGGGCCGCAGCCCCCGTAAACAGTGCACAAGACGCTCACATCTTTGTAGCGGCGACGACACCAGGGCAACACCGGCGGGCAAGGTCAGCGCCAAGGCTTGCGCTGTTTGCAGCGTGGCCTGGGTGTCGGCGGCGACATCGCTGGCGCCGTAACAAACCGCCGGGGCGATCAGGGGTTGCGCATGGCGCACCAGCCACAGCTTCATGAATGCAACGCCCTCACCGCGCAGGGATGCAGCTGCCGCACGGGCTTCAAGCGCACCACCTTCACAGGCACAAGGCCAGACCAAGGTAAAACGCCAGTTCACACACCTGCTGCGTGGCGCCGAGGCAGTCGCCGGTAAAGCCGCCCAAGCGCCGCCAAAACCAGCGCCACATCACCAAAAAGGCGATGCCCGAGGCGGCCAGCGCCAGACCAAGCGCCCACAACAGCGCGATCAAATCCACGTCTAACGCTATGAAATCAGTAGCTACTTGCGCATAGACGACAAGGGCCAAGGCCATAAAACACCATAAAAAAGCGGTCATCAGGCTGGCGCCACTGATCTGATCCGCCAGTGGTTTTGACTTGGAGCCCGCCGCATCCCCCACATGCGGCATGAGGCGGATCAACAGCAGCGGCCAAGTGCGCGACACCACATGCGCCAGAAACAGCGCCGTGCACAGCACCAGACTGCTCACCGAGCCCAACAGGGCCAGCAGTGACACCTTGGCCAGCAGTACCAGCATCATGGCGATGGCGCCAAAAGCCCCGACGCGCGAATCTTTCATGATGATCAAGGCGCGATCCCGGTCCGGGCTGCCGCCCAAGCCATCCGCCACATCGGCCAGCCCGTCTTCATGGAACGCGCCGGTGATCACGACGCCAAAAGCCGTCCCCCACACCGCCGCCACCAGCGGTGCAAATCCGCCCTCGGGCAGCCCCGCCAACAACAAGGCGGTGACGGCTGCAACCAACGCGCCCACCAGCCAGCCCACCCCCGGAAAATGCGCGGCGCTGGCGCGCAGCATGGCCGGGCTGAAGCCGACCCAGTCGGCCAAGCGCCCGGTGACCGGGATGCGGGTAAAAAACTGCAGGGCCAGCAGGTAATGGCGAAAGAACTGGGTCATGGTGTCAAAGCGTTGGCCCCCTCGTCCGTTGAGGAGCGAGGGTGAGAGTGTCGATAGGCTGCGAGGTTAAACGGCGCTGGTTTCAGCGGCAGATTTTTCGGACACGCCCGCGGCTTCAAAGCTGGCCATGTCGCGCAAGATGGTGCAGGCCGACTGCAACAGCGGCCAGGCCAGCGCCGCGCCCGAGCCTTCGCCCAACCGCAAGCCCAAATCGAGCAAGGCCTGAGCGCCCAGATGCTGCAGCATGAATTCATGGCCGCGTTCACCGGAACGGTGGGCAAAAACACAACGCTGCAGCACCAGCGGCTGCAGGGCGTGCGCCACCAGCACGGCGGACGTGGCAATAAAGCCGTCCACCACCACCACGCGACGCTCGGTCGCGGCTTGCAGTACGGCGCCGACCATGGTGGCAATCTCAAAGCCGCCTAAAGCGGCGAGCGCATCCAGCGGCGCTTTGGCCTCGGGGTGGCGGGCCAGCACTTCACGCAGCACCGCTGTTTTGCGTTGCACGGCGGGCGCATCCAGCCCGGTGCCGGCGCCAGTGCAGACTTCAACGTCGAGCCCGGTCAGGCGGGCCAGCAAGAGCGACGCGGCCGAGGTGTTGCCAATGCCCATTTCACCCAGCAGCAGCGCGTTGCCGGGCAAACTTTTCACCAACTCTTGCCCGTTGTGCAGCGCTTGCTGGCATTGGGCGGCGGTCATGGCCGCTTGCACCGAAGAGTCGGCCGTGCCGTTCGCCACCTTGCGCACCAGCAAGCCGGGGCGTTGTGTGCCGGCGGGCAGACCGGCCAAAAAGTCGTGGTTCACGCCGCAATCGACCACCGTCAGGCTGATGCCGTTTTGGCGCGCCAGCACGCTCACTGCGGCGCCGCCGGCCAGAAAATTCTCGACCATTTGCCAGCTCACATCGCTGGGAAAGGCCGAAATGCCACGGGCGGTGAGGCCGTGGTCACCGGCAAATACCACCATTTGCGGCTGCACTAAAGCGGGCGACTCGGTGCCCAAAATCTCGCCCAATTGCAACGCCAACGCCTCCAGCCGACCCAGCGAGCCCAGCGGTTTGGTTTTGTTGTTCAGCTTGTGCTGCAGGGCCTGTGTGAGAGCAGGCGTGTGGATGTCGGCGAGCGTGGGCAAAGTTGTGTTCATGGTGCGTGGTGGTGTTAAAGGGTGTGAACTTTAAAAGTTAAACCAAAAAAGGAAAACGAACGAGGTCAATAATTTTGAAAAAACGCATCGCGGTCATTCATCAGGCAATCAAGCTTGCCAAAACGCCCGGCTCGAAATGCTGTTCAATGTAATCGGCGAGGCCGTCAAAGACGGACTCCAGCGTCGGCACCGGGCCTGCCAGACGGGCGCCAAACAAGGCTTGCAGGGCGGCGGGGTCTTCAAACAGGCCATGCAAATACAGCCCGAGCACATTGCCGGCTGCGTTCTGCCAGCCCAAGCCATTGGGCATGATGACGCGTGCCACATCGCCCGCTTTGGCCATCGCCGGGTGCTGCGCCGTTTGGCCGTGGTGGATTTCATAGCCGGCCACTTGCACGCCCGCCAGTCCAGCCCAGGGTCCGGCGATGCTGGCATCAAAAATAGCTTGCGTGTGCTGCACGGTTTTATCCGCTTCGAACACCGTCACCAGCGGCAGCAGCCCCAAGCCGGGCGCGTTGCCGTCAATGCCGTGCGGGTCAATCAACGCCTCGCCCAGCATTTGCAGGCCACCGCAAATCCCCAGCACTGCGCCGCCCTGCCCGGCATGGTCGGCAATGGCGCGGTCCAGCCCCTGCTGGCGCAGCCAGGCCAGGTCGCCGCTGGTGTTCTTGGAGCCGGGCAGTATGATCCAGTCGGTCGGCATGAGGCCTGCGAGTTCGCCGGGGGAGCGCACCCATTGCAGGCGAATGCCGGGAATGTTTTTAAGCGGCTGAAACTCGTCGAGGTTACTGATGCGCGGGTAGGCAATGACGGCCACGGTCTGGGTGACCGCCCCCTGGGTGGTGCTGCGGTCGTCGAACACGCCGTCTTCTTCCGGCAAACCGTGCTGCCACCACATCGGCAGCGTGGCTACCGTGGGGATGGCGGTAAGGCTCTCAAGCATCTGCGGCGCCGGCGCCAGCAGGCTGGCATCGCCACGAAATTTATTCAACACGAAGCCCTTGATCAGGGCGCGCTCGTCCTCGGGCAGCAGCGCCCAAGTGCCGTACAGGTGGGCAAAGGCACCGCCCCGGTCGATGTCGGTCACCAGCAGGCAGGCGGCCTGGCTGTGCAGCGCCACGCGCATGTTGACGATATCGCTGTCATGTAAATTGATTTCGGCCGGGGAGCCGGCGCCTTCAATCACCACCACGTCGTTCTCGGCGCGCAGTTCGTCCAGCGCCGCTGCAATTTGCGGCCAAACCTTCAGGCTGCGCCCGCGCCACGGCATGGCCGTGAGTTCGGCATCGACCTGCCCCATCAGCACCACCTGGCTGTGGGTGTCGCGTTCGGGTTTCAGCAAGAGCGGGTTCATGCGGACCTCGGGCACGGCGCGGGCGGCGAGTGACTGAAAGTATTGCGCGCTGCCAATCTCGCCGCCAGCGCCTGCCGCGCCGGAGGCCCCCGCTGCGGCCGCGACCACCCGGGCGTTGTTGCTCATGTTTTGCGCTTTGAACGGCGCCACCTTCAGGCCTTGGCGGGCGTAATAGCGGCACAGGGCGGTGGTCAGCCAGCTTTTGCCGGCGCCGCTGGTGGTGCCGAGCACCATCACACATTTGGCGGTCATGTCATTCTCCGAAATTAATAGCGGTCATACCGGACCCGGCAACGATGGCTTGCCAGGCCATTTTCAGCGCATCTTGCGCGGCGGGTGGCTGCACGCTGACGCGCACATGGCCCGGCAGACCAAAAGAAGTGGCATCGCGCAGCTTGATGCCCGCTGCGCGCAAGTGTTTCAGGTCAGCAGACAGCCGAAGCAGGTTGTTCTCTTGCTCAGCAGGGGTCATCGCCCCGTCTGCGCCATAGGGACGCGCACAGAAAAATGGCGTGTCGCTGGGCAGACAACGCCAGCCCAGGGTTTGCAGCAGCGCAAGTTGGCGGGCCTTCCAGACCGTCAGCGTTTGCAGGCTCTCACTCAGCCAGCGTTGCACCTCGGGCTGCACCCAGGCCTGCAGCAAGGCCACGCCATGGGCGCCCACCGGCCACGACGCGCTCAGGCGCTCCAGCACGGCCACCATGGTATGCGCGCCCAGCGGCGCAATGGCGTAGGCGGCGCGCACGCCGGTCAGGCCCAGCGCCTTGTTGGGCGTCCACAGCTGCCAGACCTGCGCCAGTTGTGTGGCCGTCAAAGTCGACGCGCCCGTCAAACGCAGGGGTTCGTAGGCGCGGTCCAACACGAGTGGCGCCAAAAACCTGTCCGGCCACTGTGCATGCGCGCCGCCCAGGGGACTGGACGGCTCACACGCCCACACCAGTTGGGCAGTTTCCGGCGTTGTCGCCACTTCCAAGCCCCAGGCCTGCGCGGCTTGCGCATAGTCGCCGTAGCTGTGCGGTGGCAGGGAAACACGGGGTTTGCCGAATCGTTGGCCATCGCTCGCGCCTTGCTGCGCCACACAAGCGGTGATGCGAAAAATGAACTCGCTGGCGCTGCCTGCCAGCAGCACACGCTGTGTGTCGACGCCATGAAAAGCGGCCAACTGGTAGCGCAGTGCGGCGTAACTGGCGTCGGGGTAATGGCGGGCGTCGGCTTGTTGCACTGCGTCCAAGGCGATGGGGCACGGGCCGCAGGCATTGCTGTTGGTCGAAAAATCAAAACGCGGCACGCCCAAAGCATCGGGGCCGCCGTGAATGCGGTGGGTCATGCCACCCTCCAAACCGCCACAAAAATAATAGCTGCTTGCGCAATGAATACGAGGGCTAGCAGCACTTTTGATGCATAAACGATGGCACGCCGTGTGTCCTGTGGCTGGGGTGCCCGACCCGCCGCGTTGAGCACATAGACGCCTGGTTTGTGCAGACTGACATCCAAGGCCAGCGCCATCGCCGCCATCGGCCAGCCGCTGTTGGGGGACGGTGTGCGGCGCGCCTCTTCGGGCAGGCGGGCCATGACGAAGGCGGCCTCCGGCCCCGCATGCTGCGTGCTAACGGCGTCAATGGGTTGCGGCTGCGTGCTGGCCAGCGTTTGCAGCCAGCACACCGCGACCAGCAAACAGGCGGTGATGCGTGCCGGAATCCACGACAACACGTCATCAGCCCGCGCCGCCCACTTGCCGGCCCATTGCCAGTTGCGGCCTTGGTAGACGCCAGGGTAGCCCCACATGGCATCGGCGGTGTTGGCAAAACGATAGAGCGCGGCGCCCGGCAGGCCGAGCAGCACGAACCAGAAAATGGGCGCCACCACGGAGTCGTTCAGGTTTTCAGCCAGCGTCTCAATCGCGCTTTCGCGCACCTGAGCCTCGGTCAAATGGGTGACATCGCGGCTGACCAGCCAGCTCAAGCGTTCACGGCCAGCGGCCAGCGACCCGCCTTGCGTGGGATTCAAGGCGGCCTCGACTGCCAGCACTTCGCTGCGCAACATGGCCCAAGCCAGCAAGGGTTTGAGCGCCAGCCCCAAGCCCAGCGCCGCGAGTACGCCGCCCCACAGAGGCCCCAGCACGGCGGGCAAAGTCAGCAATCCTTCTTGCAGCGCCCAAGCCGCTACACAAACGATAGCTGCTCCCGAACACCACATAAGGGCTCCAAGCCAAAAACGCTTTAAATCCGGGCTTGTTTGCGCCTCTTTTGCCGCTGCCGCTGGCGTTGCATGCGCCAAGGGCGCCAGCCGCCGCCCGGTCCAGCCCAGGTAGTTGCCCATCCACACCACCGGATGCCAGCGCGCAGCGGGCTCGCCCAGACAGTGGTCGATGGCCAGCGCCAGCAACAGTGCCGTGGCAAACATCAGGGTACCCAAGCCCAGACTCATGAGCGGCGAAAAAGTGAAGGGCATACGGGGGTCGGTCAGGGGTTCACGTTCGAGGGCGCGGCCAGCGGCTCAAATAAATCACAGGCCTGGTTCCAGTCATTTTCAAACACCAGCGAGGCCAGCGGCTGGCGCTTGGCCCAGCGCGCTTGTTGCAGCATCGGCTCTTCGTAAAAAGCCGGCACCGGCCCGATGCACAGCAACGCAATCGGCTCGGCGCCGGCAGGCATGTGCAGCAACTCGGCCACGGCGACCGGGTCAAACAGCGACACCCAGCCCATGCCCAGCCCCTCGGCGCGGGCGGCCAGCCACAGGTTCTGGAGGGCACAGGCAGCCGAGGCCAGGTCCATGTGCGGCAAGGTGCGGCGGCCAAAGATGTGCTTTTCGCGCCCCTCGGCCAGCGCCACAGCCCAGACTTCGGCCGCTTCCAGCAGGCCCTCGACCTTCAGGCGCATGAATTCATCTTCGCGCTGGCCCAGCGCCTGGGCCGTGATCACGCGCTCTTGCTCCACCAGCGTGTGCAGCTGCTGGCGCATCGCCATGCTGGAGATGCGGATAAAGCGCCACGGCTGCATGAAACCCACGCTGGGCGCGTGGTGCGCGGCGGTAAGCAGGCGCCGCATCACCTCCGGCGCGACCGTGCCGCCACAGAAGTGGCGCATGTCGCGCCGCTCGAAGATGGCGCGGTACACCGCATCACGCTCGCCTGGCGCAAAAGCCATGTCGGCGGCCAGATCCGGGGCGGCGTCCGGGCCAGCAAGTGGGGTGTTGGCCAATGGCGAGGCAGTCATGCTGGTCTCAGTCCTCAATGCCGCGCTGGGCCGGAATGCCGGCCTTGAACGCGTGCTTGACCATTTGCATCTCGGTCACGGTGTCGGCCAGTTCAATGATTTCCGGCGGGCAGCGCCGGCCGGTCAGCACCACATGCACATGGCTGGGACGCTCGCGCAGGGTTTGCGTCACGTCATCCAGCGGCATCCAGCCGTAGATCAGCGGGTAAGTGATTTCATCCAGCGTCACCATGAAGTAGTCGCCGCTCATGATGGCGGCCTTGGCCTTTTTCCAGCCGTCGCGCGCCAGTTGGGCGGAGTGTTCCAAGTCCTGGCTCTTCCAGCTGAAGCCGTCGCCCAGGCCCTCGATCGGAATGCCGATCTGCTCGAACATGCGGTGCTCGCCAAAACGGGCGCTCGGCACTTTCATGAACTGAAAAATCTTGACGGCTTTGCCGCGGCCATGGGCCCGCAGTGCCAGTCCGAAGGCCGCCGTGCTTTTGCCTTTGCCGTCGCCGGTGTTGACGATGACAATGCCGCGGCGTTCGCCTTCGGATTTTTCGTAGGGTTTCTCGGTAGGCGGGGTTTCGATTTGCATGGGAGTCATTTTCTTTAATTGGGGGTGAATGCCAATTATTTTTTGGGCAACGCCACCCACTGGTCACCCAGGGCATGAATGGCGATTCGTTTGTCGAACACTGCTTCCAGTGCGCGGTGGGTCACGGGGTCGGCACACGGGCCTTGGTGGGTGACGCGGCCTCGGGCCATGATGACCAGCTGGTCGGCGTGCAGGGCAAAGGAGATTTCGTGCAACACGCTAATGACCGTTTTGCCCTGCTCGATCAGCGCCCGCACCACGTCCAGCCAGTCGGCCTGGTGCGGCGGGTCGAGGTTGGCGAGCGGCTCGTCCATCAGCAGCACCTGCGCTTGCACCGCCAGCGCGCGGGCCAGCAGCACGCGCTGGCGCTCGCCGCCCGAGAGTTGGCCCAGCGTCCGGCCGCGCCAGTCCCAGGCCTGGGTGGCGCGCAAAGCTTGTTCGACGGCGGCATGATCGGCGGCACTGGGCGGCGCCAGCCAAGCCTGGTGAGGCAAGCGGCCCAGCATGGCGACATCCCACACGGTTAAATCATCGCCGGTGGTTTCGTTTTGCCCCAGCCACGCCAGTTGTTGCGCCCGCACGCGGCCCGGCAAACTGGCGAGCGGCTGGCCCAGCAGCGTCACCGTGCCGGTGTGCGGCAGCAGCCCGGCCAAGACTTTGAGCAGCGTTGATTTGCCGGCGCCGTTCGGCCCGACAATGCTGGTCCAGCGGCCGCGTTTCAAAGCCAGGTCAATGCCATGCAAGACTTGCATGTTTCCGAGGCTGGCGCTGATGGCGCCTGCCTTGATAGCTATTAAATCCATAGCATTATTCACAGACTGGCTCCTGAGGAAGCGCGGGTGCTGCGGTGCATCAGCCACAGCAAGTAGCCGCCGCCCAGCACGGCGGTCAGCACGCCGACCGGCAACTCTTGCGGCGCAATCAACCAGCGCGCCAGCGTGTCAGCCGCCATCAGCAAGACGCCGCCCATCAGGCTGGACAGAAAAATCAGACGGCCATGCGTGGTCTTGGCGACCGAGCGCACCAGGTGCGGCGCCGCCAGGCCGACAAAGGCAATCAGTCCGGTCTGCGCCACCGCCGTCCCGGTGGCCAGCGCCAGCACCGCCACCAGTGCGGCGCGCATTTTGGGCAAGGGCAAACCCAAACTGGCGGCGGTGGCTTCGCCCAGCGACAGGCCGTCGAGCACCTGGCTGAGCATCCAGGCCACCACCATGCAACCCAGCCAGACCGCGGCCATCAAGGCGCACGCGGTCCAACCGACAAAGCCGGTGCTGCCGAGCATGAAGGCCTGCATCGCCTGCGTTACCTCGGGCACCATCAGCATGGTGAGTGAGGCAAAGGCGCCCAGCACCACACCCACAATCACCCCGGCCAGCAGCAGGCGCAGCGTGTGTTGCACGCCTTTGGCCAGCATCAGGGTCAGCAGCACGGCGCCAACGGCCCCGGCAAACGCCGCCCCGGTCAGACCCAGGCGCACCAGCCACTGGGTGGCGAACGGCGACACGCCAAAAAACACCAGCGCCAGCGACACGCCGAGCGAGGCGCCCGACGCGCTGCCCAGCAAATAAGGGTCCGCCAGCGGATTGCGAAACAGCCCCTGCGCCACGGCACCGGCTAGACCCAGCAAGGCGCCGGCGGTCCAGGCGCCCAGGGTGCGCGGCAAGCGGATGTCCCACACAATTTGCAGCGCCACCGGATCGTTCCAGGCGTTGAGCACGCTCTCAAACCCGGTACTGCCGACGCTGGCGCCCAGCAGCAGCAAGGTTACGCTGGCCAGCAACAGGCTCACGCCAAGCAAATACGCCACGCGCTGCTGCCGAAAAATATCGGTCACGGTGCCCGTCCCGACATCTTTTGCAGGCACTGCGCCAGAATGCGTGCGCCCTCCGCCATCCGTGGGCCAGGCCGCACCACCACATCGGACTGCGCCACGGGAAAGACACACACCCGGTGTTCCTTGATGGCGCGGATACCGGCCCAGCCCGGGCGGCCTTCCATGCCAGCGTAGTTGCGGTCACCGACCATGATCACGTCCGGGTTGGCGCGCACCACGTACTCGGGGTTGAGCTTGGGGAACGGGCCGAGCTTGGCCGGCACAATGTTTTGGGCGCCCAGCCGGCTCAGGGTTTCACCGATGAAAGACGTTTCACCGGCGGCATAGGGCGCACGGTTGACTTCAAAATACACCCGTGTTTGCTTGACACTGGCTGGCAACGACTGCGCCGCCGCCGACATGGCGGCATCGATCACGCGCCAGACGCGCTGCGCATTCGGCACGTCCAGCACTTGTCCGATCTTCTCCAGCACGCGGCGGACATCGGCGTGGCTTTTCGGCTCCAGCGCAACCACCTTGATGCCCAGCGACTGCAAACGCTCGCCGGCGCGCGACGAGGTCGCCATCAGCACCACATCGGGTTTCAGCGCCACGATGGCCTCGATATTGGGGTCCAACCCGCCGCCTACCTGCGGCAAGGCCCGCACACTGAGGGGATAGTCGGAATAACGATCCACTCCCACCAGCCGCTGGCACTGCCCCAGTTCACACACGGTTTCGGTCAGCGAGGGCAGCAAGCTGACGATGCGCTGCGGCGGCTGGGCAAAGGTCACGGTGACGCCCCGGTCGTCGATGACCTGGAAAGCCTGCGCCGCGCCCGTCACGCTCAGGGCAGCGACAGCGAGCAGAAACCACATCTTTTTCATCCTGCATCTTTCAAAGTCAGCGGCAAACCGGCCGCCATCAGGGTGACGCGCTGGCACACCGCGGCCACGTCCTGGTTGAGCCGACCCAGCGCATCCACAAAGGCGCGCACCTCCGAGCCCATGGGAATCACGCCCATACCGATCTCATTGCCCACCAGCACGACGGGGCCAGGCGCCTTCTCAATCGCTCTTAAAAGAATAGCTACTTGCGCACTACCGACGGGGGCTAGAGGCTGATTTACCTCTAATACAGGCTCAGCTGGCATCAACCAGTTGGTGAGCCACAGGGTGAGGCAGTCCACCACCACCAGCGTGTCCGGGCGGCTGTGTTGCGCGATGGCTGCGGCGAGTGCCAGCGGCTCCTCCACCGTCGTCATACCCGGCACCCGCGCGGCCCGATCCACTTGATGACGGGCAATGCGCTCGCGCATCTCCTCATCCCAGGGCTGGGCGGTGGCAATCAGCACGGCGTGGTGGCTGGCGGATTGCGCCAACCAGTCCCGCGCCAGCGTCTCGGCCCGGCGCGACTTGCCACTTTTTTGCCCGCCCAGGATCAACTCGCTGCATGCCACGGTCAGACTTGTCATTTTTCATCCTCCGCGCCGCCGGGCCGCCCCAAGGCGTGGACAGCCCACTCGGGGGGCAGCGCAGCACACGAAGTGGCAAGCGTGGGGGCCACGTTTCGGCTCCAATCCAGCACGATACGGTGCAGTTGCGCCACGCCGTCGGTCAGTGCGGCGGGGCCGGGCTGCAGGATGTCGGCGGACTTGATTTCAAACAACTGTTGATTTTTAACCGCGTTCACATTCTCCCAACCCGGGCGCGCCGCCACTTTCTCGGGCCGGAATTTCTTGCCGCACCAGGAGCCGATGATGATGTCGGGGTTGCGGCGAACGATCTCATCACCGTCGGCAATGATGCGGTTCTTGCCCAGGGATTGGAGGGCCAGTTCGGGAAAAATGTCGTCGCCGCCGGCAATCCCCATCAGCTCGGACACCCAGCGGATGGCGCTAATGTGGGGTTCGTCCCATTCCTCGAAGAAAATTCTGGGTCGGCGCGGCAGGCGGGCAGCGGCGTCCTGAATCGCCGCCAGTTGCTGCTGCATGGTTTCAATCTGGGCCAGACCTTGCGCGCCCTGCCCCACCATGGCAGCGACCTGCGCCATCATGGAAAAAATCTCGGCCACGCTACGCTGGTTGAACACCGTGACCTGCACGCCCTGGCGAATCAAGGCGGCGGCAATGTCGGCCTGCATGTCGGAAAAGCCGAAGACACAATCAGGCTTCAATTCCAGAATCTTGTCGATTTTGGCGCTGGTAAAGGCACTGACACGCGGCTTCTCGTCGCGCGCCCGCCGTGGCCGCACCGTGTAGCCCGAGATGCCAACGATGCGCTGCTCTTCCCCCAGCAGGTACAACCACTCGGTGGTTTCCTCCGTCATGCAGACGATGCGCTGCGGAGCTGGGGAGAACGCAAAACGCTCAGTCATGCATGACTCCGGCGGGCACCTTAACGGGTTGAGCGCTGCTGGCGAACAGCGCCGCCGTGGCGGACGGACTGGACGGGAACCAGGCATGGAAGTAGCTGGCCTGGATCGAGCCGACCTGGTACAGCGCTTCGCCGGCGTCAGGCTGCGGCTCACCATCGGGACGTGCGGCACGCAAGGGCGCGGCCAGCGCCGTGGCACAGGTGGAATAGTGAAAAGTGTGGCCGCGCAGCAGGCCATCGTTCATCAGCAATTGCTGCGGCCCCAGTCCCGCCAGCCGCTTTTGCATGGTGACGGTCCCCGGCAGCAAGCCCCACTGGACGTGGGTCTGGCCATCGACGGTGACGAGTTCATCAAACAGCAGCATCATGCCGCCGCACTCGGCCCAGACCGGTTTGTGCAGCGCCACATGCGCAGCCAGGCTGTCGCGCAAGGAGGTGTTGCCCGCCAGCCGCGCCGCGTGCAACTCGGGGTAACCGCCCGGCAGCCAGACCGCATCGCATTCAGGCAGCGTGCTGTCCGCCAGCGGTGAAAAAAACACCAGCCGCGCCCCCAAGGCCTGCAAGCAGTCCAGATTCGCGGCGTAGATGAAACAAAACGCAGCATCGCGGGCGATGGCCACGGTGCGACCGGCCAGCGGTTGGCTGATTGGCAGTTCGGCACTGGCATCATCCACCACCTGAAACTCGACGTCCCAGCGCTTCAAATCAGCCAGCGACATCTGCCCCAGCGGCGTCACGGCCAGCGCATCGGCCGCAGCGTCCAGCCGTTCCAGTGCATCGGTGACCTCGCTGGCCACCGTCAGCCCCAGGTGCCGCTCCGGCAGGTTCATGGCCGGGTTGCGCATCAGGGCGCCCAGCCACTGCTCGGGCTCGCGCACACTGTTTTTCAACATCTCCGCATGGCGCTCACTCGCCACCCGATTAGCCAGCACCCCGGCCCAAGTCAAGCCCGGCCGGTAATGTTGCAAGCCAAACGCCAGCGCGCCGAACGTGCCCGCCATGGCGGAGGCATCGATGACCGCCAGCACCCGCAAGCCAAAGCGTTGCGCCAGATCGGCGGCGCTGGGCTCGCCGTCAAACAGCCCCATCACGCCTTCCACGATGATCAAGTCCGCCTCCCGCGCGGCTGCGGCCAGCCGCGCCCGGCAATCGGCCTCGCCCGTCATCCACAAGTCCATCTGATGCACCGGCGCACCGCTGGCCAGGGTGTGCCAATAGGGGTCCAGAAAATCCGGACCACATTTGAAGACCCGCACTTTTTTACCTTGACGCGTGTGCAAACGCGCCAGGGCGGCAGCAACGGTGGTCTTGCCCTGACCGGAGGCGGGGGCGGCGATGAGGATGGCGGGGCAAACGATTTCAGACATGCATATATCTTTCAGAGCATCAAAATTACTGAGGCGCCCATTTCAGGCCGATGTAAATCGTGCGACCTTCGTTGGCATAAGTACGGGCGGTCTGATAGTCCTTGTCAGTCAGGTTGTTTATCCGCGCTAGAAACGTAACATCGCGACTAAGGTGAGTGCTGGCCGACAGGTTAACCAAGGTATAACCCGGCAGTTCGGTGGTGTTGTCCGCTGTATCAAAGCGCTTGTCCGACGCCTGCATTTCAGCGCCCAGGCTCCAGTCACCGACATGGAAATCAGCACCCAATGTTGCATGGCGGCGCGAGCGGCGCGCGAGCTGTTTGCCCGTGTCCAAATCCTCAGGATTCTGGAAGTCAACCGAAGCGGTCAGATTTACGTGTCCCAGCAAATAGCTGGCAGACAAGGTCACCCCTTCGTACCCGGCACGCGCCACACTGTCGTAGCAGCCATAGGGCGATGCACAGGCACCGGGGCCATTGACATAGGTGATCAGGTTGCGCACTGTGTTGCGGTAGGCCACCACGCCCAGACTGCTGGCGCCGTCGGTATAACGTAGCCCTGCTTCGAGGTTGCTGCTGGTTTCAGGTTGCAGGCTGCTGACGCCATAGTCACTGAAACGCTGATACAACGTAGGCGCACGAAACGCGGTCCCGGCAGAACCGGTCATACGCAGTTTCGGCGTAATGGCATAGCCATAAGCGGCACTGCCGGTGGTCTTGCCGCCAAAGCCGCTGTCGTCATCGTGTCGCACATTGAGTTGAACGGTATGGCTGGCCTGCGCAAAACCATAGCCCAAGGCAACCGCGTCTTGGGTGCGGCTGCGGTTGGGGCCGACCGCCGTGTTTTCAAGTTCATCTTCCCGGCGCTCCAGCGTGGCTGTTACCAGATGCGGACCAAAACGCAGTTCGTTTTGAAGCAGATAACCGCGCAAATCTGTCGTGGTCAGGTAGATGGAAGGCGTGGTTTCATAGCGGCTTCGGCTGTTAGTCACGCTCAGGCGAGTGCTGTAGGCATCGGTCCACTGGGCATGCCAGTTCAGGCCGACGGTACGCAACTCATGTCGGCTAGTGTCATCCACCGGGCTGGCAGGTTTGTAGGTAAAAGCGTCATACTGGGACTCCATGTCGCTGGCGAGCACCGTGGCGTCCAGGCGATGGGAGCGATTCACCTGGATTCCCATCCGGGCGCTGGCCGACGTGCTGCGATAGCCATCCTGATCGGGGTTACGTACGCCATCAGCGGGTTTGCGCAAATACAGCGGCTGCGAATTAAAGCCATCGCTGGATTCATTTGCTAGGCCGAATGAATAGTCAACAGCGCTATCGACGCCGACAGATCCGCTAACACCGGCCTCCACCTTGCTCAAGCCATGACTGCCTGCGCCCACGCCTACATAGGGCGCAGCCGGGCCTTCTCCCCGGCGGGTAAAAAGCTGGATAACGCCATTGATGGCGTCGGAGCCATAGACTGCGGCGGCTGGACCGCGCAGGACTTCAATGCGATCAATCTGAGCCAGCGGAATACTCTCCCACGCCACACCGCCGCTACCAGACTGAGCATCCAAGCGCACGCCATCAAGGTACACCGCCGTGTGTTGCGAGTTACCGCCACGCAGAAACACACTGGTGGTGCCTCCGATACCCCCATTGCGGCTGATCTCCACGCCAGGCAAACGCGCCAACACATCAGCCACGCCGGTGGCGCCACTCCGCTCAATGCGTGCACGATCCACAACGGTGACGTCAGCCACCAGGTCGCTTAAAGGCTGGGCGACGCGGGTGGCAGTCACCACGGTTTCGCTTAATAAGGAATTTGACTGAGATTGCGCAAACAAGGGAAAAGCGCCAGCCAAAGCCAGAGGAAGCACGGCCAGGCGTGCGTGAAAAATACAAGTTGTCATGAAGGAAAATTTCAACAAATGCCCTCACCGTCGTCCCCGACAGTGCATGAGCGTCACGGCTGCCCGCCAGGGCGTGCAACCACCTTGTTGGCCGGTATCCGGGCTGGTGGAAGCAACCTCCATCGCCTTCCCAAGCGCATGTTCAGAACGCTCAGTGGCCGTGATGGAAGCGGAATCAAAGGATTCGTCCACTTACCGTTGCGGGGGCAGCGCAGGTTAGGTTAGCTGTTGCCAGCGTCTCCCTCCTGCTTCCCGTTGAACTGCGGCATGTGAACCACGCCGCGAGCACCGACCTTGCGATTTTACAGCCGATTACATTTTGCGAACCTTACAATAGAGGCTATGACGAACCCGTCCAAAATCGACCAAATTGCCGCGCGTGTGGAGCTTTTGCTCGTCCGTTACGATGAGTTGCAGCGTACCAATGCGCTGCTCTGCGCGCAAGTTGACGCCCTTTCGCAAGAACGCGACTCCCTGAAATCAAGACTCGGTGCCGCCCGCGCACGGGTAGATGCGCTTCTGGAACGCCTGCCGGAAGCAGTGGCCAGTGGTACGCAACAAGGTGCTACATGAAACAACTCGAAGTACAGATCATGGGGCAGAGCTACCTGCTAGGCTGCCCGGAAGGTGGAGACTTCCGCTTACTGGAAGCGGTTGAACGTGTTGACACCGCCATGTGCAAAATCCGTGATGGCGGCAAGGTCCGGGCGCGCGACCGCATTGCCGTGCTGGCGGCCCTGAACCTGGCATTTGATCTGGCTGACCAGGGTAGCGCCACACCGCAAGCACAGGGCAATCCTTCCACGGAAAACCTGAATTCGGATGCATCGCATGGCCCGCAGTCGGAAAGCCGCGAGTTGCTACTGACCTCCTTGCTGGAGCGACTTGATGTAGCTCTGGGTGATGACAGTCGTCTGATCTAGATAATCGACGCTCCCAACACCGGGATGTCCGGCAAGCTCTACAATCGTTACTGTCTGCAGTGCTCGCCGGGCTTTATATTTCCTTGAACCAATGCTCCTAGAGCAGGGCTTGGAACATTGCCTAGCCAGCGTGATCATCTCGCGTTAGATGAACCCAAGGCTTGCGCTGACCTCGCCCACCTGAACCCCGGTTCAGGATGCCGGTCCGGTGGCATTTGCAGACACCTTTTCTTTAGCCCCTCATGAATTTAGAACCCCTGCTGATCATTCAACTGGCCTTATTGGGCTTAAGTTCTGGTTTTCTGGCGGGTTTATTGGGCATTGGTGGCGGCATGATGATGGTACCGTTCATCACGATCATCCTGTCAGGCCGCGGTGTAGCGCCAGACCTCGCCGTCAAAATGGCGATTGCCACCTCCATGGCCACTATCATGTTCACGTCAATGTCCAGCGTGCGTGCCCATCATCAACGCGGCTTGGTGCGCTGGGATTTGGTCAAGGGCTTGGCGCCTGGCATCATTCTGGGTGGTGCGGTGGCCAGCATGGGGGTCTTTGCCCTGCTCAAAGGCGCGTGGTTGGCCCTTTTTTTTGCCGCCTTCGTGAGTTTTTCTGCCACCCAAATGTTTTTAAACAAGAAGCCGGCCCCAACCCGGCAGGTGCCAGGCACGGGCGGACTCATTGGTGCAGGTGGGGTGATTGGCTTTTTGTCAGGGCTGGTGGGTGCCGGTGGCGGCTTCGTCAGCGTGCCCTTCATGACTTGGTGCAACGTCGCCATTCATAACGCGGTGGCGACCTCTGCGGCCCTTGGTTTTCCCATTGCGCTGGCCAACGTAGTGGGCTACATCATCAGCGGCCAGGGTTTACAAAACTTGCCGCCCCATTCGATCGGCTATATCTGGTTGCCAGCACTGGGCGTCATTGCCGCCTGCAGCGTGCTGACCGCCCCGCTGGGCGCCCGGGCGGCACACAAGCTGCCGGTCAAGCAACTCAAGCGCGTATTTGCCAGCATCCTTTACCTACTGGCTGCCTACATGCTCTACAAAGGCCTCACGACGGTCTGATAAAGCGTGCGGCAAGGACGCCATCAGCACTTCAAATTCATCCGCAGGCAATCCCGGCGAGCATAAATAGCCCTGAAATGACTCGCAATCCAGCCCCGCCAGGTAGTCTCTTTGCGCGATGGTTTCGACCCCCTCCGCGACGACTTTTAATTTAAGACCCCGCGCCATGCCGATGGTTGCGCTCACAATCGCGCGGTCGCTCTCATCTTCAGGTAACCCCATCACAAACGAGCGATCAATCTTGAGCTTGGAGATGGGGAATTTCTTCAGGTAGGCCAGACTGGAATAACCCGTTCCAAAGTCGTCGATGGACATGACGACACCGAGTGCCGCCAAGGCGTGCAATCGTCCCAAGGCCTCGTGAGCATCTTTGACCAGAATGGACTCGGTCAACTCCAGCTCCAGAAGTTGCGGTGCCAGTCCAGAAGCTTTAAGCACGCCGGCAACGATCTCCACAAAATCAGACTGCTGAAACTGCAGTGCCGAGACGTTGATCGACACCGTCACAGGCGTGCCGCCGTTTTGCCAGAGCACCGCTTGCCGCACGGCCTCCTCCAGCACCCAATTGCCAATTGTGATGATGAAACCAGACTCTTCTGCCAAGGGAATAAACAGCGCCGGCGACACATTTCCTAGTTCAGCATCCGACCAGCGAATCAAGGCTTCGGCACCCAGCAACTGTCCGTTGGCCAGCGAAATCTGCGGCTGGTAGTGCAGCCGAAACAAACCTCGTTCCATGGCTTGGCGCATGGCATGGTCCATTTTCATGCGCGATAGCAAATCGACATTCATCTGCGGCTGGTAGAAACGGAAACTGCCACGCCCACGCTCCTTGACCAGATACATCGCGGTATCAGCGCATTTGATCAATTCATCCAACGAGCGGCCATCTTCGGGATACAACGCGACACCGATACTGCAACCGACTGAAAAACTCAGTTCATCAATTTGGAAGGGGCGTCCCATGATGTCAAGGATTCGGCGCGCCAACACTTCAGCGCCATGGGCATCAATCTCCTGCAAAAAGATGACAAACTCATCGCCGCCGAGTCGGCACAAGGTGTCAACATCACGCAAACACCGTTTGATACGCTCGGCCACCTCGATCAACACGCGATCACCGAACGTGTGTCCCATCGAATCGTTGATATTCTTGAAACGATCAAGGTCAATAAAGAAAACCCCAAACTCCGCGCCGTTTCGCTCGGCCATGCGCAGGGCAAAATCAACCCGCTGCGACAGCAGCAACCTGTTGGGCAAACCGGTCAATGCGTCGCTGTAAGCCAGTTGCTCAATACGTTTTCGAGCCGCCAGTTCTTCTGTCAAATCCTTGAAAAAACCTATGGTGT
The DNA here is from genome assembly GCF_012927445.1 of Rhodoferax sp. Lineage (GTDB taxonomy): Bacteria > Pseudomonadota > Gammaproteobacteria > Burkholderiales > Burkholderiaceae_C > Rhodoferax. The sequence continues at coordinate 3,627 of NZ_JABBPD010000003.1, read as the reverse complement.
GCGTAATCTCACCCTGCTCATCGCGCAACATAGCCCAGGAAACCTGAACAGCGCAGTCGGTACAGCTTTTTCTTTTAAGTGAAACCTGGCCCCGCCAGCATCCTTCGTCGGTGAGCGTCTGCTGCACACGTGAAATTAATTCGAGGTCATGCGGGTCATGAAAAAGCTCTTGGAGCGAAGCACCTATCAATTTAGCTTGAGAATTGTCTGTCAACTGTTCACACACAGGATTGACCGCAAGAATGACAAAGTCAGGACCCGTAATGAAAATAGCGTCCTGACTCGATTCAAAAACTTTAGCGGCCAGACGAAGGCGGGACTCAGCATCGTTGCGTTGCGTAATATCGCGAAAGGAAAACACCCGCCCAACAGGCTGACCTCGACTGAATTGCGGCCGCGATACTCGCTCCAGCACATGACCAGAGATCAAGACCAATGTATCGGAGGTTTCCAGCAAAGGGCTCTCAGCTATTTCATGAAGCCGCTTCTCATAGCCGGCACGATCCAGAACACGACTGGCAAGATGCCCGTACAAGGCCGAGTCATTACGCTTTAACAACAGGGATTCAGGCACATCCCACAGTGCAGCAAAATGCCGGTTGTAGTTTCGGATGTCGCCATTGAGATCGCTAACCAAAATGCCATCGGCTGTAGATTCCAGGGTGGCTCGAAGTTCGGCCACCAGTCTCTCAAGCTCATCTTCAGCGCGACGCTGCAAGCGCAAATCACGTAGTCCTACCACATACAAGGCGCGATCCACTTTCGGCCAAACCCGGCTGACACGGCGCTCTACCGGCACCGCGATGCCATCGGCACCACGTAGCAAGGTCTCGGAGTGGATGCTATCGATCAAACCGGAAGCAACATCTTCCCAAAAAAACTGGTCTTCCGGCGTGGCGGTTAATTCAATGGCGGGCTTGCCAACCAGATCTTCGGACGCAAGACCGAGCAAATCAGCAGCCGCATGGTTGACGGCCAGAATGCGAAGGGTGATCGGATCCACCAGCCAGACCGCTTCGAGCAAGCCTTCGATCATGGAGCCACAGGCGTTGAGGTTCACTGATTCCCCCCAGAGAATGGGGGCTCAATAATGCTCTCGAAAAAATAACAAACCCGAAGACGGGGCGACAAATAGTCCATGGCGTCCTTGGGCAAACCCGCCGGTTTTAGACTACGCCGAATCCCGATGTTGGACATTTTTTCCAGATCAAGAATCAAGGCCTCGTGCCTTGAAACACTGGGATCGTACACAACGACTCGGGGCTTTAACGGCCGCGAGGAATTAACCGAAACCACAATGGCATACCGCTCCTCAACCAGTTGAACCACAGAACCTGGCGGATATACGCCCATCATCCGAATAAATGCGCTGAGAGCGCCCCCGTCAAAACGAGTTTTCAACTGCGCAAAAATTAGTGACAGTGCTTCATGTGGTGTGATCGCGGCAGCGGGGCGACTCGGGTTGCACAGATTTTCATACCGGTTCACCAAAGACAAAATTTTGGCCGGCATGGACAGACTGCCACCCTTGAGTCGGGTGGGGAAACCACTACCGTCAATCAACTCATGATGCTGGGCGATGGCCTGCAACGCTCCGGCAGTCAGCGCCATGCCTTTGCCAAGCGCAACACTCTGCCCCACATGCTCCTGGTACAGCTTGTATTCAGCCGATGAAAAATTATCTTCCAGCCAGCGAACCCGACCGGGCAACTGTGATTTGCCTATGTCATGCAGGAAAGCTGCCATGCCCAGATCAACCATGTCTGACTTCGTCAAACCCAGGGACTTACCCAAAAGCAGCGAAATAATTGTCACATTGACAGGATGCATGGACGCCTTGTCACCCATGCCATCAGACAACAGGCGAATGGCCGATTCACCCTCCCCCAACATTTCATCAACAAACGTGTTGACCAAGCCAAGACACTGCGCCATGACAGCGAGCGGTTTGGAATTGACATGCTCAACAACCAGCTTATATTGACGAATGGCCTCACCAAAACGGCGTTCACATACCGCCATCTCTCTTTGCTGTGCGGCAAGCAGTTCACGACGTTTTTTTACAGCACGACGTTCGTCTGCTTCTGCAGTGGTCAATTCCGACTCAGCCCCCCCGTTCTCGTTACTGAACGGAACGGACTCGTACACCTCGGCACCTGACAAATCATCGGTCAAATTACTTTTTTCAGGTAGGTAGCGAACACGCTTTAAACCAAGTCCTTGAATGACCGCGATCTGCTTCTTGGAGGTAATTGTGAAACTACCCTTGGGAAACGGGTGAGACATCCAGCCCAGTTCAAGCTCGATGTACATGCCTACTTGCAGTTGATGGATTTCAATGAATTCGGTCTGAGCTTCGTTCATGTGCAGTTCAATACAAAACTTCGGCCAAGCATGGCGATAAGTAATACGAGTCTCAGAAATATTTGTTTTGACCTTATCATATTAATCTGACGTCGCCGTACAAACGGGCGACATCTTCAGATAGGGAAAGCCCTGTACCTTTGGACAGCAAAGCAGCAGAACCTGCCGCGACACCATACCGAAAAGCGGCCTTCAACTCCAGACCCCGCGCGAGCGCCCAAACCATGGCGCCCACAAAACTGTCGCCCGCACCGATGGCACTGACCACCTTGATTGGCAAACTGGGCGCAAAGCACGCGCCTTCATTCGTGAACAGCCATGCGCCCCCTTCACCCAAAGACAGCACAACGACTTCAGCCTTACCCTGCACAACCAACTGCTCGGCAGCACGTCGCCATTGCGATTCAGTTTCCAAAGTTTGGCTGAACAGATCACGCAACTCACGAAGACTAGGTTTGACTAAGTAAACCCCCGCCTCAAGCGCAGCAGCCAGTGCCGGGCCAGACGTATCAAGAACTACTTTGACACCAAGCGGTTTCGCCAGGCGCGTCAATCGGGCATAAAAATCAACTGGAACACCGGGTGGCAGGCTCCCGCTTGCCACCAGGTATCTAGGTGGCACGGCAAGCGCCGAAAAATGATCGAGACACGCCTGCCACTCATGCGGCATCAATTCTGGTCCCGGCAAGACAAATCGATATTCCAGCCCGGTCGAACTCTCACTGACAGAAAAGCTTTCGCGGGTCTCACCTGCAATGTCAATGCAAATACTGTTAACACCTTCCTCATCGAGCAAGTGCTGAATCAACTCGCCGTTAACACCACCTGCGGGATATAACGCGGCGCAGTCGCCTGCCAAGCGGTGGACGACTCGTGCCACGTTGATACCACCGCCACCAGGGTGACGCCGAGGGATGTCGCACCTGAGTTTGTGCGTTGGCGTAACGGTGCCGGTCGATGTGGCAATATCGACAGCAGGATTCATGGTGACAGTGAGGATGTCGGTCATAACTATTCAAGAATAGCATGACTGCATGCAACTAAAAATCCTTAAGATTAGGCAGCATTCTCGACCAATGCCCCATCGATAAGTTTTTTATCCCGCAGGAAACTATGGCTAGTCTTACTGCTGGTTGGCTGTATGGACTTCACCCGCTTTCGTAGACAAATTTCAGCTTCCAGTTCGAAGCTGCTCGAATGCCAGCGGGCTCAGTTGGTCTAGATGACTGTGCCTGCGGACTCGATTGTAAAAACCCTCAATGT
>NZ_JABBPD010000002.1 GCF_012927445.1 Rhodoferax sp. | reverse complement strand
GCTCGGTCACTTGCTTCACCGCCTCAGCTTTAAATTCCGCCGGGTATCTGACTCTCTTCATGACTAACTCTCCAGTTCAATTTCGACCTTAACAAGTGTCTATTGAAGCGGGTGAAGTCCACACTGATTGGACAGCCTGCAAGCATTTTCCAAAGAGGTCGCGTCTTCCCGAAGGGGCTCATCAGACCAAGTGACATAGATTCCGCCATCCCAGAACCAGTCACTCAAGTTAACCGGGGCACTAAAAAACACATCGTCATTGAGGTAAAAGTAGCGCTCAGAAAGATTAGGAATGCGGTGAATGTAGGATTCAATATTCCCAGAATCAAAAGTTGGCAGCGACTCTGCTGGTATCAATTCCTTGTGATCAACAACCGTGAGCCGGTCTGAGGGGCACAGCCATGCTGGCGCTTGGTCATCGGTCACGACGTAGACGTGTCCGTGCTCGGGAAAATAGCACTCAAGCGCTCGAAGGCTGTAACGCAATTCATCATTGTCCCGAAAACGTCCTTCAACGTTGCCATACATGGCAATGGCGTTGAGATTTCCAGGGCTTAATTTGTCAACAGCATGGTGACGTTTTCTTTGCCAGACGGGATCATTTCCATTGACCCAAAGGTAAACTATGTCGATGGGTTTGTCGATTTTCATGAGAGAAAAATGAACGTTCGAAAATGGTTTGAAAAACATCGACTGGAACATGTCGTACGTTTAACCACGTCTTTAAACTCAGTCGGGGCCTCAACTGGATAACATCAACTCAACGTCTCAAAAAGAGCTCAGAGGCAGGCGTAATGGCGAGGGTAAACCCAACAGGAGACACAACGACAAAGGGATTAGCAAGAGCTATCCTGCTAATCCCTGTCAAATTTGGTCGGTGTGAAAGGATTCGAACCTTCGACCCCTTGCACCCCATGCAAGTGCGCTACCAGGCTGCGCCACACACCGAACTAAGCTTTAATTATAACCGTTGAAAATCAAAAACTTTAGAGTGAAAGCGACAGTAAGTCACGAATTTCAAACAGTTCACGTCGTACGAATTGCAAGTGGTCGGAAATACTCTCGTAGGGCCTGTCCAGCTGACTATCTTTAAAATCATTTAGTCCGGCATCACCCATCTCGATGACTTCGACGCCATCCAACTGTATTTCACCCGTATTCTTTCTCTCTCGCTCGGAATGCAGTATTTCCTGCATTTTATTCCGGGCACCACTGATGGTGAAACCTTGCTCGTAGAGCAAATCACGGATGCGCCGGATCATCAGCACCTCATGATGCTGATAGTAGCGGCGATTCCCACGACGCTTCATGGGGCGCAGCTGCGTGAACTCCTGCTCCCAATAACGTAGCACGTGAGGTTTAACACCACATAAATCACCGACCTCACCAATGGTGAAATAGCGTTTAGCAGGAATGGGCGGAAGAACTTTCTCCATAGAAATCAATGCTTTACGAGAGAAATCGTAGAGATTACCCTAAGCCACTACGGTATGTAAAGTCACATTTTGCCCTTAAACACTAAATATTCAAATCAGGTACTAAATTACTGAAGCAGCACGACCTTCGCCCTGAATTTGTTCCTTGAGTTTGTGGCTGGCATGAAAAGTCACAACCCTGCGAGCCTGAATGGGGATGGACTCTCCCGTTCGGGGGTTGCGCCCCGGGCGCGGCGCTTTGGTACGAATTTGAAAGTTGCCAAAACCTGATATCTTGACGTCATCACCTTCAACAAGACTGTCAGAGATCAGGTCGAAAAATGCGTCAATCATGTCCTTGGATTCTCGTTTGTTCAGGCCAATTTGCTCAAACAATAGTTCTGACAGCTGAGCTTTGGTCAGTGCAGGGGTTTCCAGACTTTCAACCGAGGTATCCATTCAATCCTTGTATCTAAATGAAGCTGATAGTGACAATTTAGCCACGCTGACGAGCACCCAGAGTGCTTATCAGTGAAATCAAGACCGCTTGTACCGTGGTATCAATTTGATCTTCGGTCAACGTAGTCTCTTGGCTGTTGAGTGTCATGCGCACGGCCATACTTTTTTCAACACTTGCCACAGCAACCCCATCTGGATCTTTGGCAGGTTTTGGGCGATAGACATCAAACAGCACGGCACCGCGAAGCAGTCCAGCGGTAGGTGCGGCCCAAACAGCCTCCATCAAAGCAGCATACGTCACCTTTTCATCCACAAGAATGGCAATATCGCGCTCAACACCCTGGTGTTTGGTTACCGCTTTGTACACAGGCACTTCACGCTGGAGGACGGCATCAAGCTCCAGTTCAAACATGATAGGCGCTTGGGCCAGATCGTAAGCCTGACGCCATTTGGGATGCAATTCACCCACAAAACCAATCACTACACCGTCCAGCAAGACGCTGGCACAGCGTCCTGGGTGCATAGCGGGATGAGCAGCTGGCGAAAAAGTGGGCTTGCGTGGCGCAAGCATGGCGTCCACGTCGCCCTTAACGTCAAAGAAATCAACGCCCTTTTCTTTGACATCCCATTGCAGCTCGTCGGTACGGCCATACACCATGCCCGCTACCCGCATGGGTTGATGAAATCCTTCTACCGTGGTGTCGGTATTTTTAACCGAGGAATCACGCAAGAATACGCGACCTAACTCAAATACGCGCACGCGCTGGGCCTTGCGATCAAGGTTGAACTTTAAAACTTGAAGCAACGATCCCAACAAAGACGAGCGCATCACGCTCATCTGGCTGGCAATTGGATTGAGCAGTTTGATGGGATTCAGGTTACCGGCGAGTTCATGCTCCCAGCGCTCCTCAACAAAACTAAAGTTGATAGTTTCCTGATAACCCAACGCGGCAATAGCACGACGGACGGCAAATGGACTGCGCTGCGCCTCGGTCAGAATTTTGGCAGTAATAGGAGCCAACGGGGGCGTATGCGGAAGATTGTTGTAGCCCACCATACGGGCTACTTCTTCAATCAGGTCTTCTTCAATTTGAAGATCAAAACGATACGACGGAGGCACTACAGTGATGAGGCCATCGCTCTGGGTCACAGGCAGCCCCAGTCGCGTCAGCGCGTCAACACATTGAGCCTGTGTGAGTGGCATGCCAATGACCTTGCTGGCACGCGCCACACGCAGATTGACCGTACCGGCAGCCGGCAGATTCACCTGCAGATCGTCGATAGGGCTACATACCGTATCTGCAGTGCCACAAATATCTATGATCAATTGCGAGATGCGTTCGATGTGCTCGACGGTCTGGCATGGATCTACACCGCGTTCAAAGCGGTGGCCGGCATCGGTGGAAAAATTAAAGCGCCGTGACCGGCCTGCAATGGCTTTGGGCCACCAGAAGGCTGCTTCTACATAGACATGCTGCGTGTCATCAGACACCGCCGTCGCATCGCCGCCCATGATGCCAGCGAGCGACTCCACTTGTTGGTCGTCTGCAATCACACCGACCTTGTCATCCACCGTGACGGTGCTGCCATTCAGAAGCTTGAGTTGTTCACCCTGCTTGCCCCAGCGCACGTCCAGGCTGCCATGAATTTTTTCCAGATCGAAAATATGCGATGGACGACCCAATTCAAACATCACGTAGTTGGAGATGTCCACCAACGCGGTAACACTGCGCTGCCCGCAGCGCGCCAGCCGATCCACCATCCATTGCGGTGTACTGGCACGGGGATTGACGTTGCGCACAATGCGACCAGAAAAACGCCCACACAGATCAGGCGCGCTAACCTTCACGGGTAACTTATCAGAACAACCGACCGTCACAACGGGAAAGTCAGGAGACTTCAAAGGTGCGCCGGTCAGGGCGGCCACTTCACGCGCCACACCATAGACGCTCAGGCAATGTGCCAAATTGGGTGTGAGTTTGAGGGTGAATAAGGTATCGTCGAGATTCAAATGTTCGCGAATGCTTTGACCCAGCGGTGCATCACTGGCAAGTTCCAGCAGACCACCGTGATCATCCGCAAGCTTTAACTCACGAGCAGAACACAGCATACCCTGACTCTCGACGCCACGGAGCTTGCCCACCTTGATGAAGAATGGTTTTCCGTCATCACCTGGAGGCAACTCGGCACCGACTAAGGCAACTGGTACCCGGATACCCACCCGGGCGTTGGGTGCGCCGCACACAATGTCAAGCAAAGTTGCCTGACCAACATCGACCTTGCACACGCGCAGTCGATCCGCATTAGGGTGCTGGACTGCTTCTTTAATTTCACCCACAACAATTTTTGTGAATGGTGGCGCGACAGGCTTGAGTTCTTCAACTTCAAGACCGGCCATGGTAAGCGTCTCGGAAAGTTGGGCGGTAGTCAGTGGCGGGTTGCAAAATTCGCGCAACCAAGATTCAGGAAATTGCATAGTCAGCTTTTCTAATTAGTTGCGGACAGAGCTTGCACGGGCAGCACTACAGGCTGCGTTGCAAAGTCTTCTCATTGAAACTGCGACAAAAAGCGGATATCGCCGTCAAAAAACAGGCGTAAATCATTCACGCCGTAGCGCAACATGGTGAGACGATCTGGCCCCATTCCAAAGGCGAATCCAATGTATTTTTCAGGGTCGAGTCCCATGTTACGAATCACATTGGGATGCACTTGCCCCGAACCCGCCACCTCAAGCCAGCGACCAGAAAGCGGCCCGCTCTGGAATTGAATGTCAATCTCGGCACTGGGTTCGGTGAAGGGAAAGAAACTGGGGCGAAATCGCAGCACCAAGTCGTCTGACTCAAAGAAAGTCCGACAAAAATCAGTAAAAACAAACTTGAGATCTTTGAAGCTTATATTCTCACCTACCCACAAGCCTTCACACTGGTGAAACATGGGCGAATGGGTGGCATCACTGTCAACGCGGTAGGTTCGGCCGGGCGCGATAACGCGAATCTCGGGCATGGAACCTGAAAAGAGTCCCTCGCCAGCCTGTTCAGCATCAGCACGGTGCCGTTTGACGTGCTGCACGGCATGGCGAATCTGCATGGGACTGGTGTGAGTCCGCAATAGATTGGGCGCAGCAGCGGAGCCCCCCTCGACGTAGAAGGTGTCGTGCATCGAACGCGCAGGATGGTCCTCAGGCGTATTCAGGGCGGTAAAGTTGAACCAATCAGTCTCGATCTCGGGCCCTTGCGCCACCTCAAAACCCATTGAACCGAAAATGGCCTCAATACGTTCCAGTGTGATCGATACCGGATGCAAACCGCCCTGCCCGCGCTGGCGACCTGGCAAGGTAACATCCAACGCCTCTGCTTGCAGCTGAATCTGTAATTCGGCGTCGGCCAGCGCCTGACGACGGTTGTTCAAAGCAGTTTCAATGGCCTGCTTCGCGAGATTGATAGCAGCGCCGCGTGACTTTTTCTCATCCACCGGGAGGGCGGCCAAACCCTTCATCAACTCCGTGATACGGCCAGACTTGCCGAGAAACAGCGCTTTCGCGTTTTCCAGGTCTGCGGGTGTAAGAGCTTTCTCAAAAGCCACTTTTGCGCTGTCAACGACGACGTTCAACTCGTTCATAAATTCTCATTGTCAATGAAAAAGGGCTAGTGCTTTTTCAAGCTCTAGCCCTTGTTTCTAGTGCATAGAACGCTATTCAAAGAATAGCGAACCACCGTGAACTCAAGCAGCCAGCTTGGCCTTGACTTGTTCCACGATGCCGGCAAATGCGGCCATGTCATGAATAGCAATATCGGACAACACCTTACGGTCAATCTCGATGTTTGCTTTCTTCAGACCGTTGGCAAATTGACTGTAAGTCATGCCACACTGACGCGCAGCTGCATTAATACGGGCAATCCACAACTGACGGAAGACGCGCTTTTTAGTACGGCGGTCACGGTAGGCATATTGCCCAGCCTTCATCACCGCTTCTTTGGCTACGCGATATACATTACCGCGGCGACCGCGAAAACCTTTTGCAAGGGCTAAAACTTTTTTATGGCGGGCGCGAGCCGTTACACCACGTTTGACGCGAGGCATGTGATTACTCCTTATTCGTCGTTAATTAAATACCACGGCCGGGCAACATCTGTGCCATGTGACCCATATTGGTCTCATGTACAGCGGTCGTACCGCGCAATTGGCGTTTATTTTTAGTGGTCTTCTTGGTCAAGATGTGACGTTTGAAGGCTTGGCCGCGTTTAACGGTACCACCTGGACGGACTCGGAAGCGTTTTTTAGCCGCGCTCTTGGTCTTCATTTTGGGCATATTCATGCTCCTTCTTCATTGTGCTCGTGAGGCGTCTGTAAACTATTTACAGCCTTGTTGGCCCCGAGCCACTTTTAAGTGACACACATTTAATGCGTCACTTGCGTGGCAGTAGTTAAACCACCACTTTCGCAGAACACCAGTTAAAACCAATGTCCAAACAAAAATTTATGATGCCGCAGATGATGAGTCTGCGACGGGCTTGGCCGCAATCTTCTTCTTGCCAGGCGCGATCATCATAATCATCTGACGACCTTCAAGCTTGGGAAATTGCTCAATCAAGATCAAATCGCCCAATTCACTGCGAATACGATTCAACAAGGCCATGCCGATTTCCTGGTGCGTAATCTCGCGACCACGGAAACGCAACGTAATCTTGCACTTATCACCTTCGGACAAAAAGCGCTTGATGTTGCGCATCTTGATGTTGTAGTCGCCATCATCAGTACCAGGACGGAACTTGATCTCTTTGATCTCAATAACCGTCTGCTTTGCTTTCGCTTCCGCCGCTTTTTTCTGCTCTTGGTATTTGAATTTACCGTAATCCATCAAACGACAGACCGGCGGAACCGCCGTGGCAGAAATCTCAACCAAGTCAACATCCAAATCACCAGCCATACGCAGCGCCTCCATGAGGCTAACCACTCCAAGCGGCTCATTTTCAACCCCGGAGAGTCGAACTTCAGGAGCCATGATTTCACGGTTCAGACGGTGTTTGCGTTCTTCGCGGTGACGGCGGTCACGAAATTCAGTAGCGATGGCTTAATCCTTCACATATTCTGCTACATAAAACGTAGCGAAAACCAGTACATGTACGCGGGAAAACTGCAATCTTGCTTGATATCAGCTTAGACAACAGACTTGCCAGTGATGTCTTCTGCTATTTTCTGCACGAATGCATCGAGAGACATCACACCGAGATCTTGACCACCCCGGGCGCGCACTGCAACGGTACCCGCTGCCTTTTCCTTATCGCCCACGACAAGGATGTAGGGCAGCTTTTGCATTGAATGCTCTCGTATTTTATACGTTATTTTCTCGTTACGCAGATCCGTAATCACCCTAAGCTCTTGATTGGGCAATGACTTCTTTAATTTTTCAACAATTTCGCGACAGTAATCAGCTTGTGCATCGGTAATATTGAGCACCGCAACTTGCACCGGCGCCAGCCAGACAGGCAATGCGCCTGCACTTTCTTCAATCAAAATTCCGATGAAACGCTCCAGACTGCCCACGATGGCACGGTGCAGCATCACAGGTCGGTGACGAGCGCCGTCCTCACCTACATATTCAGCATCCAGGCGCTCAGGCATCGAAAAGTCAACCTGAATGGTTCCACATTGCCAATGACGCCCAATCGCATCCTTGAGTGTGTATTCGATCTTGGGACCATAAAAGGCACCCTCCCCCGGGGAGATTTCATACTCGCAACCAGAGGCACTCAGGCTTTCAATCAAAGCAGCTTCTGCCTTGTCCCAGACTTCATCACAGCCAATGCGCTGCTCTGGACGAGTGGCGATCTTGTAAATGATGTTTTTGAAACCAAAGTCGGTATAGACTTTTTGCAACAAGGCCGTGTAATCAACGCACTCTTGCAGGATCTGGTCTTCGGTGCAAAAAATATGGCCGTCATCCTGCGTAAAGCCACGCACCCGCATGATGCCGTGCAGACCACCCGATGGCTCGTTGCGGTGGCATTGGCCAAACTCGCCGTAACGCAACGGCAGATCACGATAGCTCTTGATGCCCTGCTTGAAAATCAGAATATGACCCGGGCAGTTCATTGGTTTCAGGGCGTACTCGCGTTTTTCCGACTCGGTCGTGAACATGTTTTCGCGGTACTTTTCCCAGTGACCCGTTTTCTCCCACAGCGTTTTGTCGATGATCTGCGGGCCCTTGACCTCCTGATAGCCGTTGTCGCGGTACACCTGGCGCATGTATTGCTCAACGCCCTGCCATAGCGTCCAGCCCTTGGGGTGCCAAAACACCAGTCCCGGCGCATGGTCATCAATATGAAACAGGTCGAGTTCACGCCCGAGTTTGCGGTGATCGCGTTTTTCGGCCTCTTCGAGCATTGTCAAATGCTGCTGCAATTCATCCTTGGTGGCCCAGGCTGTGCCGTAGATGCGCTGCAGCATTTCGTTGTGATGATCGCCGCGCCAGTAGGCGCCCGCCAGCTTCATCAGCTTGAAGTGCTTGAGCTTACCGGTACTGGGCACGTGCGGCCCACGACACAAGTCTTCGAAGTTACCTTCGCGATAGAGCGATACATCCTCGTTGGCGGGAATGCTGGCGATGATCTCCGCCTTGTAATGCTCGCCCAAACCCTTGAAATAGGCCACCGCTTCATCACGGGGCAGCACGCGACGGGTAATGGGCTCGTCTTTGGCCGCCAGTGAGAGCATTTTTTTCTCAATAACGATCAAGTCGTCCGGTGTGAAGGGCCGCTTGTACGAGAAGTCGTAGAAAAAACCGTGCTCAATCACCGGACCAATCGTGACCTGCGCATCCGGAAACAACTCTTTGACGGCATAAGCCAGCAAGTGCGCCGTGGAGTGGCGAATGACTTCCAAACCATCGGCATCTTTGGCCGTGATGATGGACAAAGGACTGTTTGCCTCGATCAGATAACTGGTGTCGACCACCTTGCCGTCAACCTTGCCTGCCAGCGCCGCTTTGGCCAGACCTGCACCGATGGAAGCAGCCACTTCGGCCACCGTCACCGGACCGGAGTAGTCACGTTGGGAGCCGTCAGGAAGTGTGATTTGAATCATGATGAAAAACCAGAATGAGGGAGAGCAAAACAAAAAGCGCGGAACCAGCCGCGCTTTACTATGAATTCTATAGCTACGTGCGCAATAGGCGCGGGGGCTAACGGCCTATAAGCTATTTAACTTTTCGGTGGTCGTTCGCGGTGTCATAACCAGACTGCCTTTCTCGCGCTTTTTATGAAATTAGGCTTTAAGTCTAACAAAAAAAGGGCCTGTGCCACCCACTTCAGGATGACACAGGCCCTTATTGAATCAGCAATTCTGCTTAGTGGAACTGCTCTTCTTCGGTGGAGCCGGTCAGCGCAGTGACACTGGACTTGCCGCCCTGAATCACGGTGGTGACTTCATCGAAGTAGCCGGTGCCCACTTCTTGCTGGTGCGACACGAAGGTGTAACCACGGTCACGGGCAGCAAATTCAGGCTCTTGCACCTTCTCGACGTAAGCCGACATGCCGCGTTTGACATAGTCTTGTGCCAGATCGAACATGTTGTACCACATGGAGTGAATGCCAGCCAAGGTGATGAACTGGTACTTGTAGCCCATGGCGCCCAGTTCTTTCTGGAACTTGGCGATGGTGGCATCGTCCAGGTTTTTCTTCCAGTTGAACGATGGCGAGCAGTTGTACGCCAGCATCTTGCCAGGATGTTTGGCATGCACAGCATCAGCAAACTTCTTGGCGAAGGCCAGATCAGGCGTACCGGTTTCGCACCACACCAAGTCAGCGTATTCAGCGTAGGCAACGGCACGGCTGATCGCCTGGTCCATACCCTTGTTGGTCTTGTAGAAGCCTTCTGCAGTGCGCTCACCGGTCAGGAATGGCTTGTCGTTTTCGTCATAGTCGCTGGTCAGCAAATCAGCCGCTTCTGCATCGGTACGGGCGATCACCAGTGTTGGCACGCCGCAGACGTCAGCCGCCATACGGGCAGCCACCAGCTTCTGGATGGCTTCGGCGGTTGGCACCAGCACTTTGCCGCCCATGTGGCCGCATTTCTTGACCGAAGCCAATTGATCTTCCCAATGCACACCAGCTGCGCCGGCCTTGATCATGGCCTTCATCAGCTCAAACGCGTTCAGGACACCGCCGAAACCGGCTTCAGCGTCCGCCACGATCGGGGCGAAATTATCAATATAGCCCTTGTCACCGGCGTCAACACCTCTGGAGTGTTGAATCTCGTCAGCGCGACGGAAAGTGTTGTTGATGCGTTCAACCACGGTCGGCACCGAGTCCACGGGGTACAAGGACTGGTCCGGGTACATGGAGGCATACGAGTTGTTGTCCGCAGCAACTTGCCAGCCGGACAGGTAGATGGCTTTCACGCCAGCCTTGACTTGCTGCATGGCTTGGCCGCCGGTCAATGCGCCCAGGCAATTGACATAGGGTTCGGTCGTGACCAGATTCCAGAGCTTTTCAGCACCGCGACGGGCCAAGGTGTGCTCGATGGGGAATGAACCACGCAGACGGACAACGTCAGCAGCGCTGTAGCCGCGTTTGATACCCTTCCAACGGGGGTTGGTCGCCCAGTCTTTTTCCAAAGCGGCGATTTGTTCTTCGCGGCTCAAAGTTTCTGTTGTGTATTTCGGCATGAGATCACTCCAAGGGTTGATTAAAACAGTCTGTACCGGCAATGATGCAATCCGGTGTTCATGAGATCTATTCTAGTCTTATATAAGACTTATTTTTAATCTTATGTCTTATATAAGACATAAATTTAACCCAATAAAATCAATGACTTGAGAGAGTGAATTTGCGATATGAAAAATATTCTCTTGTCTATTTTGTATTTCACGTCATGCAACTATTGAATTTTTTATAAAACAAACATTGATACCACAATGTGAAATATACGCATCATCTGCACGCCGGCGTCGGAATTGCATCACCGTACCGACTCTTTTTCTTACCTGCCGTGGTATTGGCTGCCCTGCCCGTCAGCGTCGACAAGGTTTAAACCCGAATCAAATCAAACGGCCGGCGCCAATCACCATGCCATCTTCATCGGCATAAAGCCAATCGCCGGGACGCACCCAGACCGCCTGTAATTGAACCGCGACGTCTTTTTGTCCTTCATTGCGCTTCTCCGTTGGCAGCGGCATGCTGGCCAAGGCGCGAATGCCGACGTCCAGCGCGGCCAACTCAGCCACGTCGCGCACACAACCATCAACCACAACGCCAGCCCAACCGTTTCTGGCCGCCGCAGCGCCAAGGTTGCCGCCCAACAAGGCCCGGCGCAAGGACCCTCCACCGTCAACCACCAATACCTTGCCGACCCGGCCGAAAGCAGTCTCTTCAAAGCCCACAGAATCAACCGCCGCTTTAACCAGCGAGTTGTCCTCAAAGCACTTGATGGTCACGACCGGTCCGCAAAACTTGCGCACAGCACCAAAGTCATGAAACACAGGAGGCAAGACTCGGAAGTCGCCGGCTGCATCATTTTTATGGACGTCGCACAGGTCACAAGTGGCAAATGAAGGGGTCATGGTGGGTTCCTTTAGTTCACAAAATTGTAGGGCTTCCCATCGGGATATCACCAGACGTTGGCGCATGAAATAGCGTTTCAAGACCGTGCGTTGATACCGACATCGTCAGACCTTTGCGCGTACTTTTCAGCGACACACACGGATACATTTTGCTTCCCACTCAAAAACCATTGAATCGCCTATGAAAAAACAACGTTCTCCAATGAAATAAACCCTTTTTCCCTAGGAAACACGCATATTCTCCAGTAGCATTCAGTTTGCCAGTGAAGAAGCAGTTTTTTGCTGGTGATTAATCAACTTCTAGAAGGACAATAAATCATGGCAACTGCAACGAAAGCTCCGGCAAAAAAAGCTGCTCCCGCAAAAAAAGCAGCGCCGGCCAAGAGCGCGGCCCCGGCTAAGAAAGTAGCCCCCGCCAAGACGGTCGCCGCCAAGGCACCAGCCAAAAAAGCAGCACCCGCTAAAAAAGTAGTCGCTGCCAAAAAGGCCGTACCGGCTAAAAAGCGGACTGCCAATGCAGCCTTCATGAAAGCCCTGACACCTAGCGCCGCACTGGCTGCTGTCGTGGGTGCAAGCCCACTGCCACGCACCGAGGTGGTGAAGCAGTTGTGGGTTTACATCAAAAAGAACAAGCTGCAAGACGCCATCAACAAGCGCATGATCAATGCCGATGCCAAGCTGAAGGAAGTCTTCGGCAAGGTGCAGGTGTCCATGTTCGAGATGGCTGGCCTGATCGGCAAGCACCTCAAGTAATCAGCCCCGGCTGTTTGCTCCAAAAAAGGCCGACGAAAGTCGGCCTTTTTTTGTTCTCAAAACCGTCAAACCAACTCGACGCTTTGTCTGATCAGTTAGGCGCCGTGCGTCTGGAAGTGCGCTGACCAACCCCCACCGCCGCCACCACGCTGAGTAGCAACACCGCGGCCGCGCCGAACAAGGTCGCGCCGTACCAGCCCCGATCCATGAAGCCGCCAAACAGGATCGGGGAAATTGCAAAGCCCACATCCAGCCCGGAATACACCATGCCATACACCCGGCCAGTGGCCCCTTGGGGTGTAGCTTTCTTGATCATCATGTCGCGCGACGGCCCGCCGATACCCACCGCGAAGCCGGTGCCGGCCAGCACCACCATCGTGCCCAAAGCCCCGAATAGACCGGTGCCACACAGCGCCAACAAGACCGCCGCCACGCTCATGGCGATAGCGACCACGCGGTCACTGTTGTCTGTGCGTGCGGCGATGAAACCGCCCACGAACATACCCACGGCACCACACAGCATGTAAGCGGTCAGTGTCAGGGTGGCCGCCTCAAAGCTCACGCCGTGCATGGCCTTCAGAATGGAGACGGAAAAACTTTGCACCACTGCCAGCGTCATGGTCGACAACATAAAGAAGCCAAAGCACCACCAGACCACCGGCAGCTTCATGAAGGCCAGGTCATGCTACGCAGGGGTGTCCGCATGGCGCACCGCAACCTGGGTGCTCAGTTTGTCGCGCTGCAGGACCAGCAAGCCCAAAATGACCACATACATGGCAGCGGCAGCCAGGTAAGCGGTGCGCCAGCTGTACAGGCTGCTGATTGACGCGAAAAAGACAGGCGCGGCGGCCCAGCCCAGGTTGCCCGTCAAGCCATGGGCACTGAAGGCATAACCCAGCCGCGGACCAGAAACCCGCTGATTCAAGATGGTGAAATCAACCGGGTGAAAAGTGGCATTGCCCAGACCCGCCAGCGCCGCCACCACCAGCAAGCCGGTGTAGCCAGTCACCATGGACGCCGCGCTGCACGCCAGCACAAAAATGCCGAGCGCCACAAACAGCAAAGGCCGCGCACCCAGCCGGTCCACCACAAAACCGGCGGACGCCTGTCCCAGACCCGAGACGACAAAAAACGTGGTCATCAGCAGGCCCAGTTCAGAGTAGCTCAAACCGAACTCTTGCATGAATACCGGAAACATCAGCGGCAGCAGCAGGTGGGCAAAGTGCGAGCTGGCATGGGCCAGCCCGACCAGGCCAATGATGGTGGCGTCCTGCTTGAGAGGAACAGGAAGAGGGAAATGGCTTGTCGTGCTGGTCATGGCGCAATGGTAAGTCAGGCAGCGCCGCCATATTCGCAGGTGGTCACCTCCGCGACATTTAGAAAAAAATAGCCTCTAGCCCCCGTCGAATATACGCAAGCAGCTATTATTTCCATAGTGGATAACGCGCGCAGAGACGATAGGATAATGGCGCACCTTTTGAAATTCAACCCGGGATACCCATGAATCTGGACCTCGCCATTGCCAAACACAGCGAATGGAAGAGCCGGCTGTTGGCGGCCATCACGAACAACGAAACACAGACATATCAGCTTCAGTTTATGAAGCATCCAAGATCACGCACCGCATGAATAAATTCCATACACCGATCGCCGTCTTCGCGGCACTGGGCGCGGCTGCCTTGTTTGGGGCCAGCACGCCTTTTGCCAAGCAGTTCGTTGGTGAATTGTCTGCCATGCTGCTGGCGGGCTTGCTGTATCTGGGCAGTGGTGTCGGGCTAATGAGCTGGCGCCTCATGCGTGACCGTGGCTGGCGCAACCCCGGGCTGATGCGAAGCGAATGGCCCTGGCTGCTGGCCGCGATTGCCTGCGGCGGCGTTGCCGGTCCTACCTTGCTGATGCTGGGCCTGGCACGCGTGAGCGCCGCTTCTGCGTCCCTGCTCCTCAACTTTGAAGGCGTCTTGACGGCCGTGCTGGCCTGGCTCGTATTCAAGGAAAACGCCGACCGGCGCGTGGTGCTGGGCATGTTGCTGATCGTGCTGGGTGGGCTGGTGTTGTCCTGGCCCGCGACCCAGGTTAGCGCGGGCGATGGGGGGCTGGGCGCGGCCTTGATTGTGGGCGCTTGCCTGTGCTGGGCGCTTGACAACAACCTGACGCGCCAGGTGGCCAACTCGGATGCGCTGTTTATTGCCGGCCTGAAAGGACTGAGCGCTGCCGTGGTCAACATCGGGCTGGCTTTAGTGATGGGCCAATCACTGCCGCCACTGCACGTGGCAAGTCCGGTCCTGCTGATCGGTTTTCTCGGTTACGGCGTCAGTCTGACGCTGTTCGTTGTGGCGCTGCGCGACTTGGGTGCGGCGCGCACCGGGGCTTACTTCGGCGCCGCGCCGTTCATGGGCGCGGCGATCGCCATTGGCGTGTTCCATGAAAGCACGTCACCCTTGTTCTGGGGCGCCGGGCTGCTCATGGCTCTCGGCATCTGGCTGCACCTGACCGAACGGCATGAGCACACGCACCAGCACGAGGCCCTGCAACACGGCCACTGGCACACGCATGACGCGCACCATCAACACCACCATGCCGAGGCGTTGGATGAGCAGGAGCCACATAACCATGCGCACACCCATGTCCCGCTCGCCCACAGCCACCGGCACTTTCCGGACAGTCACCACCGGCATGACCATCCCTAGGATGAATGCCAGTTGATGCGGTCAGTCGCTCAGTGTGCGGTTCGCTCGAAGCTGAACTGCCCGGGCGAACGGATCGGATCCACATCGACCGGGATCACGTCTTTGGGCAGGAACTTGCCTTCCAGCAGCAGCTTGGACAACGGGTTTTCAATCCGCTGCTGAATCGCACGCTTCAAGGGGCGGGCGCCAAACACCGGGTCGAAACCGACCTTGGCCAACTCGGCCAGCGCCGCCGGCGACACCTCCAGCGTCAGGTCCATCTTGGCCAGCCGGGCTTGCAGCACCTGGATCTGGATACCGGCAATCTCAGCAATATGCGTCGCATCCAGCGCGTGGAACACCACGGTTTCATCAATTCGGTTCAAAAATTCCGGCCGGAAATGGTTTTTCAGCTCGCCGGTCACCGCGTCCTTGATGTCCTCACTGTCCTGCCCCACCATCGACTGGATCAGGTGCGAGCCAATATTGCTGGTCATCACGATCACGGTGTTTTTGAAGTCCACGGTGCGGCCCTGGCCATCGGTCAGGCGGCCATCGTCCAGCACCTGCAACAGCACGTTGAACACATCGGGATGGGCTTTTTCGACTTCGTCGAGCAGCAGCACGCTGTAGGGTTTGCGGCGCACGGCTTCCGTTAAATAGCCGCCTTCCTCGTAGCCGACGTAGCCCGGAGGCGCCCCAATCAGGCGCGCCACCGAATGTTTCTCCATGAACTCGCTCATGTCGATGCGCACCAGATGGTCTTCCGAGTCGAACAGGAAACCGGCCAGGGCCTTGCACAACTCGGTTTTACCAACACCGGTGGGGCCGAGGAACAGGAACGAACCGGTCGGACGATTCGGGTCTGACAAACCAGCGCGGGAACGGCGAATGGCGTTCGACACGGCGGTGATGGCTTCGTCTTGCCCCACCACGCGTTGGTGCAATTTGGTTTCCATTTGCAGCAGTTTGTCGCGTTCACCCTGCATCATTTTGCTGACCGGAATGCCGGTGGCACGGCTCACCACCTCGGCGATTTCTTCGGCACCAACCTGGGTGCGCAACAGGCGCGGCGCAGCGCCTTCGCCGCGGGTAGCTTCCTTGGCCTGCACTTCTTGCAGGCGCTTTTCCAACTCGGGCAGCTTGCCATATTGCAACTCGGCCACCTTGTTGAAGTCGCCCTTGCGGGTGAATTCTTCGATCTGGAACTTGAGTTTGTCGATCTCCTCGCGCACCTGGGCACTGCCCTGGGCGCTGGCTTTCTCGGTTTTCCAGACTTCATCGAGGTCGGCAATTTCTTTTTGCAGTTTGCCGATCTCTTCGTTGATCAACCCGAAACGCTTTTGCGACGCTTCGTCTTTTTCCTTCTTGACGGCTTCGCGTTCGATCTGCAACTGGATCAATCGACGGTCCAGCTTGTCCATCACTTCGGGCTTGGAGTCCATCTCGATCTTGATCTTGGAGGCGGCCTCGTCAATCAGGTCAATCGCCTTGTCGGGCAAGAAACGGTCCGTGATGTAGCGGTTGCTGAGCTCGGCGGCCGCCACAATGGCCGGGTCGGTGATGTCCACGCCATGGTGCAACTCGTAGCGCTCTTTCAGGCCGCGCAGAATGGCAATGGTGGCCTCCACCGAGGGCTCACCGACCAGGATCTTCTGAAAGCGACGCTCCAGTGCGGCATCTTTCTCGATGTATTTGCGGTACTCGTCCAGCGTGGTGGCACCGACGCAGTGCAACTCGCCGCGCGCCAGTGCCGGCTTGAGCATGTTGCCAGCGTCCATCGCCCCTTCGGCCTTGCCGGCGCCCACCATGGTGTGCAACTCGTCAATGAACACAATGGTCTGGCCTTCGTCCTTGGCCAAGTCTTTCAGCACGTTTTTCAGGCGCTCTTCAAACTCGCCGCGGAACTTGGCACCGGCCAGCAGCGAGGCCATGTCCAGTGACAGCACGCGTTTGCCCTTGAGGGAATCCGGCACCTCACCGGCAACGATGCGCTGCGCCAAGCCTTCCACAATCGCGGTCTTGCCAACGCCGGGTTCGCCAATCAGGACCGGGTTGTTTTTGGTACGGCGCTGCAGCACCTGGATGGCGCGCCGGATTTCATCGTCGCGGCCAATCACCGGGTCCAGCTTGCCCATGCGGGCGCGCTCGGTCAGGTCGACACAGTATTTTTTGAGCGACTCACGCTGGTCTTCGGCATCCGCGCTGTCCACGTTCTGGCCGCCGCGCACGGCGTCAATGGCCGACTCCAGCGACTTGCGGGTCAGGCCGTTTTCTTTGACGATTCTTCCGATGTCCTGCTTGCTGTCGGTCAGCGCCAGCAGAAACAACTCACCAGCAACAAACTGGTCACCGCGTTTGATGGATTCTTTTTCGGCGGCCTGCAACAGCGACACCATGTCGCGTCCCACCTGCACCTGCTCGTGGCCCTGCACCTGGGGCAGCTTTTTCATGACCGTCTCGGCTGCCGCCAGCAAACCTGGCACATTCACGCCAGCCCGCTGCAGCAAGGCTTTCGGGCCGTCTTCCTGGCGCAGCATCGCCACCAGGACGTGCGCGGGCTCGATATAAGCGTGGTCATTGCCGAGTGCCAGCGTCTGCGCCTCGCTCAAGGCTTCCTGAAACTTGGTGGTGAGTTTTTCGATTCGCATATCTGTCCTTTGAGTTTGCTCGCAGCTTGCGCTTAATCCAGGATTTTCAAGGCTTCGACCCGGCTAGTTGTTAGACATTCATCAAGGCAAGCGCACTCTGCGCCCTACCCCAGCCGTCAACCGTTGCGCGACTCGATGCCCCATTTGGCCAAGGCGGCATCATCCGTGACCCGCGCATCGACCCAGCGCGCGCCCTCCGGCGTCTGCTCTTTTTTCCAGAACGGGGCCTGGGTCTTCAGGTAGTCCATCAAGAACTCACAGGCCTGAAAGCTCTCACCGCGATGGGCCGAAGTCACCGCCACCAGCACGATCTGGTCCAGCGGCTGCAACAGGCCGATGCGGTGAATGACGCGGGCCCCCCAAATATCAAACCGCTTATGCGCCTCGTCAATCATGGCTTCGATGGCTTTTTCGGTCATGCCGGGGTAGTGCTCCAGCTCCATGCTGCTGATGCTGCCCGGGGTGCCCGCGGTTCGGTCACGCACGGTGCCGACAAAACTGCAGACGGCACCGACGCGCGGATCATTGGCACGCAGGGCCTTGATCTCGCTACTCAGATCGAAATCAGCGGTCTGAATGACAACGCGTGGCGCGGAAATTTGAGAGGCGGTCATACCAGCCCTTAGCCGCCGGTGACCGGCGGGAAGAAGGCCACTTCGGCCCCGTCCAGCAGCACGGCGGCTTCGTCACTCATCACCTGGTTAACAGCCATGCGCACGGCCCGGCCACGCGCCAGGCTCTCGGCGTGGGCGCCGCCCAAGGCGATCAACTCATCCCGCAGCGCCGCCAGGGAGGACGCCGTGGTGGCGACCGACTCACTGGACACGCCAATGTCCTCGCGGATCGAGGCGAAATATTTCACTATGACATTCATCCCAACAACTCCGTAAAGGGAATAAACCGGACCACGTCACCCTGCGCGATGGTCTGACCGGGCGGGTTGTCGACCACGCCATCGCCCCAGACGGCGGAGGTTAACACCCCGGAACTTTGATTGGCAAACAGATCGAGCCCACCCGCGGCATTGCGTTGCACCCGCAAGAATTCACGGCGTTTATCGGCTCTAGCCCAGGTGAAATGGGCGGGGACAGCTATTGATTTAGGAGCAACCTGGGTGACGCCCTGTAATTGAAGCAAGAACGGGCGCACCAGCAGCAAGAAGGTGATGAAGCTCGACACCGGGTTACCCGGCAAACCAATGAAATGAGTGTCCTGCACCTGGCCGTAGGCAAACGGCTTGCCGGGCTTGATGGCAATCTGCCAGAGGTCCAGCGAGCCGAGCGACTGCACGGCGGGTTTGATGTGGTCTTCTTCACCGACCGAGACACCACCACTGGTCAAAATCAGGTCATGCTGTTGCGCCGCCTGTTGCAGGGCTTGCACGGTGGCCTCCAGCCGATCCGGCACGATGCCGAGGTCCGTCACGTCGCAGCCCAAGCGCACCAGCAGCGCCCGTAAGAAAAAACGGTTGGAGTTGTAGATGGTGCCGGGCTTCATCTGCGCCGGCGCCACGTCGCCGGGCATCACCAGCTCGTCGCCGGTCGAAAACAAAGCCACCCGCGGACGCCGCACTACCGGCAACAGGTTGAGGCCAATACTGGCCACCAGCCCAAGTGAAGCGGGCGTAAGGCGCTCTCCTTTTGAGAGCACGATCGAGCCGAGCGTGACATCCTCGCCAGCGCGGCGAATCCACTGCCCCGGCACCGGCACCGCCTTGATGCGCACCGCGCCGCCCTCCAGGACCTCGCAGTCTTCCTGCATCACCACTGCATCGGCCCCCGGTGGAATGGGGGCGCCGGTAAAAATCCGGGCCGCGCTCAGGGGCGCCAGCGGCGCGCCAGACGCGCCAGCGGCAATGCGCTGCGTCACCTGCACAACGCCCTGCGCCTGCAACACGTCAGCACAGCGCACGGCGTAGCCATCCATGGAACTGTTGTCCTGCGGTGGTACATGCAGGGCCGACACAATGTCTTGCGCCAGGACGCGGCCATCGGCCTCAAAAGTCGAGACTGACTCGACACCTTGCAGCACCGCGGCAAATCCCAGCAGTTCAACCAGGGCGTCATCGAGCGATTTCAGGGGGGGCCGTGATGCAGTCATGCAAAAGTCTCCAGGCGGTAGTCAAACCGGGTTGCGTTAGCGGTCAGCCAGTTCCCAAGCGCCGCAGCATCATTGAGGTCCAGCACGGGGAGCTGGGTGACATGGGGCAGTTGTTCCGGCGAATCGGTGGCAATCGCGACGATGAAATCATCGTCCAGGTAGCGGGTGGGTTTGCCTGATTGCGCCCGCCAGACTTCGATCTTGCGCAAATCAGAGTCCTTGAAGCCTTCCACCAGCACCCAGTCCACACCATCGTCCAGTTCGGCAATCAACTGGTGCACCGAGAGCTGCATCGGTTGCTCAAACTCGCGCATCAGCGCCAGGCGCCGGTCTGACGCCACCACCACTTCAAAGGCACCGGCCTCACGGTGCCGGTAGGTGTCTTTGCCGACGTGGTCAATGTCAAAACGGTGATGGGCGTGTTTCACGACCGACACGCGCAAACCCTTGAGCCGAAATTCCGGAATCAGGCGCTCCACCAGCGTGGTCTTGCCGGAGCCGGAATACCCCGCAAAACCCACGACCTTCATGGGCAATGCTGCACGATATAAGCCTTGACGGCCTCGGCGTCCGCCGCCATGCGGGTCACGCGTTTGGGCAGCACTTCAATGCCGTCAAACCGGACCGGTCGGTCCGGCTCACGCCCGAGCGCTTCCACAATGGTGGCGGCAAACTTGATGGGCAAGGCGGTTTCCAGCACGATCATCGGCCCCCCCGCTTGCAGATGCTCCCGCGCCACCTTGACGCCGTCTGCGGTGTGGGTGTCGATCATCACGCCAAAGCGCTCAAAAGTATCCTTGATGGTGGCCAGGCGGTCAGCATGCGTGCTCTTGCCACTCTCAAAACCATAGCGCGTCGCGGCTTGCTTGAAAGCTGGGTCGTTGCCCAGATCAAAGCGGCCGTCTTTGGCCAGGGTCTCGCCAAACAAGGCTTTGACACGCTCGCCATCACGGCCCAGCAGATCGAACACAAAGCGCTCGAAGTTGGAGGCCTTGGAAATGTCCATCGACGGACTGGAAGTCTCATGCGTGTCGGCGCTGCCGCGCACACGGTACACGCCGGTACGGAAAAACTCGTCCAGCACGTCGTTCTCGTTGGTGGCGACGATCAGTTTGTCAATCGGCAGGCCCATCATGCGGGCGACGTGGCCGGCACAGACATTGCCAAAATTGCCGGACGGCACGGCAAAGCTGACCTTCTCGGTGTTGGCTTGGGTGGCCTGGAAGTAGCCGGCAAAGTAATACACCACCTGCGCCATCAGGCGCGCCCAGTTGATGGAGTTGACGGTGCCGATTTTGTACTTGCGCTTGAAATCGAGGTCGTTGGACACGGCCTTGACCATGTCCTGGCAGTCGTCAAACACACCGTCCACGGCGATGTTGTGGATGTTCTCGTCCATCAGGCTGAACATCTGCGCTTGCTGGAACGGGCTCATGCGGCCATACGGGCTGGTCATGAAGACGCGCACACCTTTTTTGCCGCGCATCGCGTATTCGGCCGCGCTGCCGGTGTCGCCGCTGGTGGCGCCCAGAATGTTGAGCTCTTCGCCGCGCCGCGCCAACTCGTACTCGAACAGGTTGCCCAGCAACTGCATCGCCATGTCCTTGAAGGCCAGCGTCGGGCCGTTGGACAGGGCTTCCAGGTACAGCGCGTTTTCCAGATGGCGCAGCGGCACGATTTCACCGGTGCCAAACACGGCAGCGGTGTAGGTTTTTTCACACAGCGCGCGCAGGTCGGCGGCGGGAATGTCGTCGATGTAGAGCGACAGCACCTCGAACGCCAGCTCGGCATAGCCCTGCTCGTGGTAGACGGTGCGCCACTTCAACAGCGTGGCATCGTTGACCTGCGGGTAGGACTCGGGCAAATACAGGCCGCCATCCGGTGCCAAGCCTTCCAGCAGGATTTCACAAAACCGTTTGCGCTCAGTCGAATCAGTGGCGGCCGCGCGGGTGGAGAGGTATTTCATCAGGCCAACTCTTCCTTGCGGATACGGGTGATGGGTTCCAGCACCGTCGGCTGGGCCTGCATCAGGGCGATGGCGGCGTTCATTTTGGCTTCGACGCAATCGTGGGTCAGGATGATGAGGTCGGTTTGCGTGGAACCCTCGCCGCCCACCTCGTCGGCTTCGCGCTGCAGCACCGCATCAATGCTGATGCCGGCCTCGGCCAAGATGCCGGTCACCTTGGCCAATACGCCGGTCTCGTCGGCCACCCGCAACCGCAGGTAGTAGCTCGTTACCACTTCGCTCATGGGCAGCACATGCAAATCACTCATGGCGTTCGGCTGGAAAGCCAGATGGGGCACGCGCTGCGCCGGGTCCGCCGTGTGCAGGCGCGTGATGTCGACCAGGTCGGCAATGACAGCGCTGGCGGTGGGCTCGGCGCCGGCGCCCTTGCCGTAGTAAAGCGTGGTGCCGACGGCATCGGCTTGCACCATGACAGCGTTCATGGCGCCTTCGACATTGGCAATCAGCCGCTTGGTCGGGACCAGGCTGGGGTGCACGCGCAATTCGATGCCTGCGGGTGTGCGCTTGGTGATGCCCAGCAATTTAATGCGGTAGCCCAGTTGTTCAGCGTATTTGATGTCGGCGGCACCGAGTTTGGTGATGCCTTCCACATAGGCCTTGTCGAACTGCACCGGAATACCAAACGCGATGGCCGACATGATGGTGGCTTTGTGCGCGGCGTCCACCCCCTCGATGTCGAAGGTCGGGTCGGCTTCGGCGTAGCCCAGCGCTTGCGCTTGCTTGAGCACCACGCCAAAGTCCAGGCCCTTGTCGCGCATTTCAGACAGGATGAAGTTGGTGGTGCCGTTGATGATGCCGGCGATCCACTGGATGCTGTTGGCGGTCAGGCCTTCGCGCAGCGCCTTGATGATCGGAATGCCACCGGCCACGGCGGCTTCAAATGCCACCATCACGCCTTTGGCGGAAGCGGCCGCGAAAATCTCGGTGCCGTGCACCGCCAGCAGCGCCTTGTTGGCCGTCACTACGTGCTTGCCTGCCGCAATCGCTTCCAGCACCAGCGTCCTGGCAATGCCGTAGCCGCCGATCAGCTCGATCACGATGTCAATATCCGGGTTGGCAATCACAGCCCGGGCGTCGTTGACCACTTGAACGCCCGCACCGACAAGGCTTTGCGCCCGTGCCATGTCGAGATCCGCCACCATGGTGATCTCGATGCCACGGCCGGCACGCCGTTTAATTTCTTCCTGATTGCGCTGCAACACGTTGAACGTTCCCGTTCCCACAACACCCATGCCCAGCAGGCCTACTTGAATCGGTTTCATAAAGTTTTTTAGTTAAATCAGCCTGTAGCCCTCGTGCAGTAAGCGCGAGTAGCTATTAAATAAATAGCAAATCAGTTGCTATGCCGTTTGCGGTAATTTTCAAGAAACTTCGCCACACGGCCAATCGCCTCGCGCAAGTCGTTTTCGTGCGGTAAAAACACAATGCGGAAATGGTCGGGCGTCGGCCAGTTGAAGCCCGTGCCCTGCACCAGCATCACCTTGGTTTCCTGCAGCAGCTCCAGAAAAAACTGCTGGTCATTGGCGATCGGGTACATGGTGGGGTCCAGGCGCGGAAACATGTACAGCGCGGCCGACGGCTTGACGCAAGTCACCCCCGGGATCGCGGTGATCAACTCATACGCCAAGTCGCGCTGGCGGCGCAGACGTCCACCTTCACCGACCAGTTCATTGATGCTCTGGTGGCCACCGAGTGCCGTCTGGATGGCCCACTGGCCGGGCACGTTGGAGCATAGACGCATGTTAGAGAGCATGTTCAGTCCCTCGATGTAATCCTTTGCCGGCTTCTTGTCGCCGGACACCACCATCCAGCCGGCCCGATAACCACAGGAGCGGTAACTTTTGGACAGCGAATTGAACGTGAGCGTCAGCACGTCCTGCGAGAGGCTGCCGATGGCGGTGTGCTTGGCATCGTCGTACAGCACCTTGTCGTACACCTCGTCGGCAAAGATCACCAAGCCATGCTCGCGCGCGATCTGCACGATGCCCTTCAGCAACTCATCGGAATACAGCGCACCGGTGGGATTATTGGGATTGATGACCACAATGCCCTTGGTATTCGGCGTGATCTTGGCGCGAATGTCGTTCAGGTCGGGCATCCAGCCGTTGGCTTCGTCGCACGCATAGTGCACAGGGGTGCCGCCCGACAGGCTGGCCGCCGCCGTCCACAGCGGGTAGTCCGGCGAAGGCAGCAGCAACTCATCGCCCGTATCGAGCAGCGCGTTGGTTGCCATCACGATCAGCTCGCTGGCGCCGTTACCCAGGTAAATGTCGTCCAGCGTCACCCCCTTGGTGCCTTGCTGCTGGGTGTAGTGCATGACCGCTTTACGTGCCGCAAAAATGCCCTTGCTGTCCGAATAACCGGCCGAATTGGGCAGGTTGCGGATCATGTCCTGCTGGATTTCCTCGGGCGCATCAAAACCGAACACGGCCAGATTGCCGATATTGAGTTTGATGATCTTATGACCCTCTTCCTCCATTTGGCGGGCCGCGTCCATGATCGGACCGCGAATGTCGTAGCAGACGTTGGCCAGTTTGGCTGATTTTCGAATAGTCTTCAAAGTCCCTCCGGAAGTGGGTGACGTAAGGCGAAATCTATAATTTGACCACATTTCCGTACAGTTTCCTGTGAAACGTACTCAAGGGCAACCAGACTCAAGCGCAAACAACATGAAGATCCAGCCAGACAACATCAGTGTGCAATCCATCAGCGGTTATGGCCCCGACTGGATCAGCGTCGGGAACGAGAAAATCAGCACCAGTGTGGTTATTGGATCGAGCGGGGAACGTTTCATTTGGAATTGCAACCGCTTCGAGGATCTGACCACGGATCACTTTGCCCAACTGGCGGCCATGAACACGGAACTGATCATATTCGGCAGTGGCAACCGCCTCCGGTTTCCCCAGCCCGCCTGGATCAAATCACTGATTGACAAACAAACCGGCATCGAAACCATGGACACGCAGGCGGCCTGTCGCACCTACAACATTCTGGCGGGAGAAGGACGACGCGTCGCCGTTGCGCTGCTCATTGAAACAGCCCCGGGATAACACTGACAGCGACCCAAAGGGGTCGCAGTAGTTTTCGGGGTAAAATATTAGGTTGCAGTCGGAGGCGCCACACGCTGTCACAGGATAGCGCCAATGACTTGAGAGAACGACGCATCCTGTCACACGAGATTTAAGAACTATGGCGATTGTTGTCAATAAACCCATCCCTGAATTTGAATCGAATGCCACCAGTGGCATCAGAGTCTCCAACACGTCTCACCTCGGGAAAGTTGTCATTCTGTACTTCTACCCGAAAGATAACACGCCTGGCTGCACCACGGAAGCCATGCAGTTCCGGGACAAGTACAAAGACTTTGTAAAAGCTGGCGCTACTGTGTTCGGGGTGTCGCGTGACAACATGAAATCCCACGATGAGTTCAAAGCCAAACTGGAACTCCCCTTCGAATTGATTGCCGACACAGAAGAAAAAATGTGTCACATGTTTGGCGTCGTCAAAAACAAGATTATGTACGGCAAAAAAGTTAAGGGCATTGAGCGCAGCACTTTCCTGATTGGTGCTGATGGTTTGGTCAAGGAAGAATGGCGTGGACTCAAGGTTCCAGGCCATGTGGATGATGTTCTGAAAGCCGTGAAAGCGCTCAATAAAACGGCTGCACTCGTCTAACAACGACTGGGGTGAGTCAGCACGCATGTGTTGACGTATGCAAAGTTTATGCATAATGGGCACATGCCGTTGAAATTCACAACCGTGCTCCCCGAAAAAGCCGCCTTGGTCTCAAGGCGGCTTTTTCGCTTCTAAAGCCTGAATCCAATCCACTTTTTGCGAGCAAACCACCCTATGCCATTGCCAACTGCCCCCGCCAAACGTGCCGCGCTGCTGTCTGAGAAAGACTACGAAGTACAGGCCAGAACAGCACCCAAGGCACGCACGACTGAATCTTCATTGAGCGAACGTCCTGTTGCAGAAAAACCGCAAGCCCGGGACACGCTTGAACGAACAGACAGCAAATTGCAACCCCTCACCACGACAGAGAAAAGCGTGACTGAGAGCCGCAGCAAAACGCCCCGCGCGGACGCACCAACCCGGAAAACTCGTCCCGAAGCTGAAGCACCAACCGAAGTCCGCACCAAGAAAGTCAAGCACACCGGCCCAAGCAAACTGTTTGTGCTGGACACCAACGTGCTGCTGCACGATCCCATGTGCCTCTTTCGCTTTGAGGAACATGACATCTTTCTTCCCATGATCGTTCTGGAAGAACTGGATGCCCATAAAAAAGGCATGACCGAGGTCGCCCGCAATGCCCGTCAAACCAGCCGTACCCTCGACGCGTTAGCCGGCCATCAAGGCGCAGACATCACCATGGGCTTGCCACTGAGCACCACGGGTCACCGGGAAGCGGGCGGCAAGTTGTTCTTCCAGACCCAACTGCTGAACTACACCCTGCCCACCAGCCTGCCCCAAGGCAAGGCGGATAACCAAATTCTGGGCGTGGTGGAAGCGCTGCGTCAACAACATGCCCCACGTGAAGTGGTGTTGGTGTCCAAAGACATCAACATGCGCGTCAAATCGCGTGCACTGGGCTTGGCGACCGATGATTACCAGAATGACAAAACGCTGGATGACGGCGACTTGCTGTACGCCGGATCCTATGCCCTGCCCGCCAATTTTTGGACTTCTCACGGCAAAACGATAGAGAGTTGGCAGCAAGGTGCGCACACCTTTTACCGCATCACTGGTCCTATCGTCCCCAACTTGCTGATCAATCAGTTCGTCTACTTCGAGTCTCCCGGTGAGCCCAGCCTGTACGCCAGGGTCACAGAAATTCGTGGCAAGACCGCCGTATTCAAAACACTAAAGGATTACACCCACCTCAAAAACTCGGTTTGGGGCATCACCACGCGAAACCGTGAGCAAAACTTTGCCATGAACCTGCTGATGGATCCCGAGGTCGACTTTGTCACTTTGACGGGGACAGCGGGCACTGGCAAAACATTAATGGCACTGGCCTCCGGCCTGACCCAGGTGCTGGACGATCGGCGCTATACCGAGATCATCGTGACGCGCGCTACAGTGAGCGTCGGTGAAGACATCGGCTTTCTGCCGGGTACCGAAGAAGAGAAAATGGGACCCTGGATGGGGGCATTGGACGACAACCTCGAAGTATTGGGCAAAACGGATACCAGTGCAGGCGAATGGGGCCGCTCCGCTACCAGTGAACTCATCCGCAGTCGCATCAAGATCAAGAGCATGAACTTCATGCGGGGACGCACTTTCCTGAACAAGTACGTCATCATCGATGAAGCACAAAATCTGACCCCCAAGCAGATGAAGACCTTGATCACCCGAGCCGGTCCAGGTACCAAAATTATTTGCATGGGCAACATCGCCCAGATCGACACCCCTTACCTCACCGAGGGCTCTTCCGGCTTAACCTTTGCCGTTGATAAATTCAAGGGCTGGCCGCACGGCGGGCATATCACCCTGGCACGGGGTGAACGTTCGCGGCTGGCTGACTTTGCGAGTGAAGTTTTGTAATTTGAAAAGTTAGGGGACAAAAGGGCGTTAGCTAAGCCAACGCCCTTTTGTCTTTTAGAGCTTAAAAATCGCCGCTTCCGCCTGATGCCAGGGACTCAAACTTGGTAATCCGGTTAATGAAGGCCAGCTTCACCACACCCGTTGGACCATTTCGCTGTTTGGCGATGATGACTTCGGCCACCCCCGGCTCCTTGCAAGCATCCTTGGTGTAGTACTCGTCGCGGTAAATAAACATGATGATGTCCGCATCCTGCTCAATCGCGCCGGACTCACGCAAGTCACTCATCATGGGGCGCTTGTCTGGGCGCTGCTCCACACTTCGGTTGAGCTGAGATAGCGCAATCACAGGACATTGCAACTCCCGGGCCAACATTTTCAGTCCGCGTGAAATTTCACCCAATTCCGTCGCGCGATTTTCTCCATCGCTGGAGGAACCACTCATCAGCTGCAAGTAATCGACAACAATTAAGCCCAATTTTCCGCATTGGCGCGACAAACGACGGGCGTTGGCGCGGAGTTCGCTGGAGGTCAAACCTGCAGATTCATCGATGTGCAAGGAAATAGTCCGCAACTTCTCGATGGCCTCGGTTAGACGTGGCCATTCTTCGTCTGTCAGTTTACCGGTGCGCAAATGGCCCTGGTCAATGCGTCCAATCGAACCCACAATACGCACAGCAAGCTGTGCGGCACCCATTTCCATCGAAAACACAGCCACCGGCAAGCCTTCGTTGAGCGCCACATGCTCGGCAATATTGATCGCCAGCGCTGTTTTACCCATCGAAGGACGGGCCGCAAGCACAATCAAATCCCCAGCTTGAAAGCCAGCTGTCATGCGGTCAAGATCATAAAATCCGGTCGGCACCCCCGTGACATCATTGGGGTTGTCAGCCATTTCCTGAACCCGGTCGAGCAGATCAACCACCAGCGTGTCCATGGACTGAAAGCCCTGCTTCGTCCGTGCACCCTCTTCCCCAATATTGAATATCTTTTGCTCCGCCTCGTCCAGTATGGCGGCCACTGGCCGTCCTTTGGGATTGAAAGCGTTGGTCGATATTTCATCACTGGCAGTTACCAACTTACGCAGGACCGACCGCTCACGCACGATCTCGGCGTAGCGTCGAATATTGCCTGCGCTTGGCACATACTGGGCTAACGAGTTGAGGTAGGCCAGTCCACCGACTTCTTCTGCCTTGCCCTGGTTTTGCAATTGCTCAAACACCGTGATCACGTCAGCGGGTTTGGAGGCATTGATCAGGGCACCAATGGCGGCAAAAACCATTCGGTGTTCATATCGGTAAAAATCACGATCCGTCAACAAGTCACCCACACGATCCCAAGCGCCGTTATCCAACAGCAGCCCCCCCAGCACACTGGACTCGGCCTCGATGGAATGCGGAGGTATGCGCAGTTGCGCTACTTGTCGATCTTGACTGAAGTCGTCACCCACGGCAGAAAGTACGGCAGACATTGAGGTTTCCTTTAAGCTTGGATGCTACGACGACGCTTGATCGACGTCGAGTGAAAGGCTGGGCACAAGCCATTTATAAGCTGTGCACAAACTGTGGAAATTTCGGGACAAGTTTCCCCGAAAATACAAAAGCCGCCTAGGCTTGCACCCTGGCGGCTTTTGAACTGAGCGTAGCGGATTAAGCCGTTTCGCCGTATACCGAGACGGTGATGTCAACAACTACGTCGGTGTGCAATGACACACTGACCGTGCTGTCACTAACAATCTTGATCGGACCGTTAGGCATCCGAATCTGCGACTTGGTTACCTTGTAACCATTTTTGGTCAGTTCTTCAGCGATATCCGCATTGGTCACGGAACCAAACAGACGACCGTCAACACCGGCCTTTTGGGTCAACTTGCAGGTCGTACCAGCCAGTTTTTCACCCAATGCTTGGCATTCGGCCAACTTGACGGCAGCAGCTTTTTCAAGTTCAGCACGTTTGACTTCAAACTGCTGTTTTGCTGACTCCGTGGCGCGACGGGCGCGGCCAGAAGGAATCAGAAAGTTGCGGGCGTAGCCATCTTTAACGCGAACGATTTCGCCGAGATTGCCAAGGTTCACGACCTTGTCGAGCAGAATAATTTGCATGGTCGTATTCCTTAGATCTTGTGCTGATCGCTGTATGGCAGCATCGCGAGAAAACGCGCACGCTTGATAGCGGTGTTGAGTTGACGCTGGAAAATGGCACGGGTGCCAGTCAGGCGGGCAGGAATAATCTTGCCGTTCTCAGCGATGAAATCGCGAAGCGTGTCGATGTCTTTGTAATCGATCTCTTCAACGCCAGTCACGGTAAAGCGGCAAAAGCGCTTACGCTTGAACAGCAGGTTCTGGGCTGGGCGCTTAGGGCGCTTGTCTTTGTTATTGAAACGTTTTGGTCCGGCCATGATGGACTCCTTAAATTTTTACGAATTAGCTAATCTTGCTGAAATTCTTGAATATGAAACACGACATATTTTCCATTGCGCGGTGTCGCCAGAAAACCACTGAACTTCCAAGCACTGCCTATGGCTTGTTTAACAAGCCGTTCAGCCAATGCACCAAAAGCCACTGCTTTCATTGCTGCCTTAACCTGTCTTGTCTGCCCTGCTTCCTGAATGTCAGACTCATGATCGAGCCGGATGTTCAGTGCGGGTAATCCGGCTGGTGTGTAACGCAGAGCTTCAATCTCGGCGATACAGGCAGTCAGAACAAGCTGGTTGGCAACGTGGTTCACATTCCTAGCTGGAAAATAATGACGTTAAGCTTGGTATTCAGCTTGTTGTGTCTTGCGAGCATCTTCACGCTCGACAGTTTTCATCATCGAAGAAGGGCCGGTATCGGCTTTTTTCTTCAGCACTGTCAGGTGACGCAAAACAGCATCATTGAACTTGAATGCGTGTTCAAGTTCAGCCATCACAGCTTGATCAGCCTCGATGTTGACACAAAGATAATGAGCCTTGGCAAGCTTGTTGATCATATAGATCAACTGGCGACGGCCCCAGTCTTCAACACGATGCACTTTTCCACCGCCAGCTGTGATCATGCCTTTGTAGCGTTCCAGCATAGCGGGAACTTGCTCGCTCTGATCCGGGTGGATCATGAGAATAATTTCGTAATGACGCATTGATACTCCTTATGGATGGCCCAAATTCAGGCAGAAAAAACCACCCTCAGCGTCTAATTGAGGTATGGCAAGGGGAAGCCCAATATTATATGCCATCGTAAACCGGGCGTCGCACTAAATCAGTTGGCAAGGCTTGGGGGCGCGACAACAGGGTAACTAAAACCGTGACCAAAACGCCAGCAAAAACGCCAAATACACCGGAAGATACAGGCTGAATGCCAAACCACAAACCCGTGCCGCTTAAGCCTAATGCAGCTCTGACCTGTGTGGCATTGACCAACATATAGTAAATGGTCAAACCAAGACCAGAAAGCATTCCTGCGACAGCCGCCTTCCGCGTGGTCCTGGTCCAAAATATTCCCAGCACCATGACAGGTACAAATGCAGCGCCCGCCAGCGAAAACGAAGCGGAAACAAGATAAAGAATATCAGCGGGTCGCTGAGCTGCCACATAGGCCGCAGCAAGCGCTACGACCAACAGAGCAAACTTGGACAACATCACCTTTCGCACGGCCCCCGCCTGGTTGCTTTCTCCCTGAAAAAACAAATCGTGCCCTAACGCATTACCAATCGTCAACAACAGGCCATCCGCCGTTGAGAGCGCAGCAGCCAGCCCGCCCGCTGCCACTAAACCGGAGACAACATAAGGCATACCGCCAAGTTCAGGCGTTGCCAGCATCACAATATCGGCTCCCATTTTCAGCTCTGCGAACTGGAGAATGTGGTCGCCATTGACATCGCTGACCGAAATCAGCGTTGGATCTACCTTAGCCCACTGCGCAATCCATGGAGGCAAGGAGTCAAAATTTTGTCCCACCAGATGACTCATAACCTCGAATTTCACCAGAACAGCCAACGCAGGTGCCGCCAAGTACAGCAGCGCAATGAAAAACAAGGACCATGCCACCGAAGTTCTCGCCTCTGCCACGGTCCGGGTTGTGTAAAAACGAGTCAGCAGGTGCGGCAAACCCGCCGTGCCGACCATCAAACAAAACATCAGTGCCAAAAAGTTGCGTCGGGAAACTTCAAACGTCTGTTGCTCGCTAATGCTTCCCTGCGGGTCGCCAGCGAAGGGTTTGGCATGCGGGGGCATGCCGCCCAAAGGTTGGGCTCTGTCAAGGTTATCCTGCATGGCATGCGTCCAATGCTCGCGAGCAGATACTGAATCCCTGGGCAGCGCCGCAAGCTCTCGTCTTGCGGCGACTATGACCGATTCATCAGCATGGCGTTCGTTCAATGAACGAATTTTTTCCCTCATCGCATGACGTTCACTCTCCAGTGAGGCATCCACGTTTTGCAACTTCAGCTGATAGTCCCGCGCACGACGAGCGTATTCATTGATCACCTGCAACTCTGCGGGTGAATTTACAAGTTGCTGCTCCAGAGCGGTGATTTTTTGTAGTTGCTGACCGTATACGAATGGGGCCAGTGGATTGCCAAGCTGCTTGTAGGCAAGCCATGAAACCGGGATCAAAAAAGCCAGGATCAGGACGACATACTGAGTTACTTGAGTCCAGGTCACAGCCCGCATACCACCCAAAAACGAACATACCAATACGCCACCAAGCCCCAGCAAAATGCCAATTTCGAACTGGACACCTGTAAGTCGAGAAGTTATCAGCCCGACACCGTAAATCTGTGCCACCACATAGGTAAAAGAACACAGGACGGCGGCAAAAGCCGCAATCATTCGTGGCCAACGGCCTCCGAAACGAGCGCCAAAATAATCGGGGATTGTGTACAGACCCAGTCTTCTCAGGTAGGGCGCCACCAGCAGAGCAACCAAACAGAAGCCCCCTGTCCATCCCAGCACATAGACCAACCCTCCGGGCTGCGACTGGGTGCCAGAAAAGCCTTGAAGATAGAGGCCGCCGGCCATACTGATGAACGACGCCGCACTCATCCAGTCAGCGGCGGTCGCCATGCCGTTATAAACCGCAGGGATGCTGCGGCCGGCAACGTAATACTCGGCGGCATCCGACGTTCGGCCATAGATGCCGATCACAGCGTACAAACCAACCGTCGCGAACAGGAAAATGGCGCCCACCCATGTTTTTTTCAGACCCCACTGCTCAGCCAGGGCCAGAGCAAGCAAGAACAACAGCAAGCAGACAACATAAGTTGCAAATTTACGATGTAGCCGTTGCTTGTAGGCGCCATACGCAGCATCGCCCGTTGGCATCTCGCCATCCCGTCTATTGGCTACCCAAGCGAATACCGCGACGATGGCGATAAATACGAATACGCTCCCCTGCGCAGCAAACCAGTAGCCTAAAGGCCAGCTGCCCACAATCATTTGCAGATCACGTGCAAAGAAAACCACACCAAACGAGGCTGCGAACCAAGTTGCAAGAAGCCACCCGTGCAAGCGCAAGCCACCCGGAACAGGTTTAAATACGCTCGTCTCAACTACGGGTGGCATCATCGCTTCATCATGGCATCCAGTGATGCCGCCGGCTATAGGTGTTTGCTATTGCCCAGCCAGTTGCTTCCAGGTGGCAATGACAGAATCCGGATTCAGGGAAATGGATGAAATCCCCTCCTTTTTCAGCCACTCGGCAAAGTCAGGGTGATCACTAGGTCCCTGACCACAAATGCCGATGTACTTGCCTTGCTCTTTGCAAGCTTTAATAGCAAGGCTAATCAAGGTGGTCACGGCGGGGTCACGCTCATCAAAATCGGCGGCCAGCAGTTCCAGCCCGGAATCACGATCGAGTCCCAGTGTGAGTTGGGTCAGATCGTTTGAGCCAATCGAGAAACCATCAAAGTACTGCAAAAACTCATTCGCCAAGATGGCGTTACTGGGAATCTCGCACATCATGATGATCTTCAGACCATTCTCACCGCGTTTGAGGCCGTGAACCGCTAATAGCTCGGTCACTTTTTTGGCTTGTCCCAAGGTTCGTACAAAAGGAACCATCACTTGCACGTTACTCAAGCCCATATCCTGGCGAACACGCTTGAGCGCTTCGCACTCCATCGCGAATGCCTCGCTGAAATCAGCGCTGAGATAACGCGCTGCGCCACGAAAACCGAGCATTGGGTTCTCTTCTTCTGGCTCGTAGCGGCTGCCACCAATCAGTTTGCGGTATTCATTGCTCTTGAAATCGGACAAACGCACGATCACTGGTTTAGGCCAGAAGGCAGCGCCAATCGTGGCAACACCTTCAGCGACCCGGTCCACATAAAAAGCACGCGGCGACGCATGGCCACGGGCGACGGACTCGACTGCCTTCTTCAAATCAGCATCAATATTTGGGTAATCCAGAATCGCCTTGGGATGCACACCAATGTTGTTGTTGATGATGAACTCAAGGCGCGCCAAACCGACGCCCTCATTGGGTAACTGGCAAAAGTCAAACGCAAGCTGTGGATTGCCAACGTTCATCATGATCTTCAATGAAATTTCGGGCATTTCGCCGCGCTGAACTTCGGTGATTTCTGTTTCCAGTAATCCGTCGTAAATGAATCCTGTATCACCCTCGGAGCAACTGACAGTCACCAGCATGCCGTCCTTAAGCACTTCGCTCGCATCACCACAACCGACCACCGCTGGGATTCCCAACTCACGTGCGATGATGGCAGCGTGACAGGTACGCCCGCCACGGTTCGTCACAATGGCTGCCGCCCGCTTCATCACCGGCTCCCAGTTGGGGTCCGTCATGTCAGTTACCAGAACATCGCCGGGCTGCACTTTGTCCATCTCGCTGATGTTGTGCACGATGCGAACCGGGCCGGTACCAATCTTCTGGCCAATGGCCCGTCCTTCGACGATCACCGCGCTTTTACCCTTGAGCTTGTAACGGTATTCAGCCTTGCCTGCCGCCTGGCTCTTCACCGTCTCAGGACGCGCCTGCAAAATATAGAGTTCGCCGTCCAGCCCGTCTTTGCCCCATTCAATGTCCATGGCGCGACCGTAGTGCTGTTCAATCACCAACGCATAAGCGGCCAGCTTTTCGACATCAGCATCGGTTAACGAGTAACGATTACGCAGTTCGGTGGGAACATCTGTCGTTTTGACCAGTTTGCCACTGGCAGCTTTTTCCTCAGCCGTTGTGAACTGCATCTGGATCAATTTGGAGCCCAGACTGCGACGAATGACAGCGCGCTTGCCCGCCTTGAGCATTGGCTTGTGCACGTAGAACTCATCAGGATTCACCGCGCCCTGCACCACCGTCTCACCCAGTCCGTAGCTGGAGGTAATGAAAACTACGTCTTGAAAACCGGACTCGGTATCAATGGTGAACATGACGCCTGCCGCGCCCAAGTCAGAACGCACCATGCGCTGAATGCCTGCACTCAAGGCCACATGCTCGTGCGCAAAGCCTTTATGCACCCGGTAACTGATTGCCCGGTCGTTGTACAAGGAGGCGAACACCTCCCTGATTTTGTGAAGGATCTCGTCGATACCAATCACGTTCAAAAAAGTTTCTTGTTGGCCAGCAAATGACGCATCCGGCAAATCTTCTGCGGTGGCGGACGAGCGGACGGCAAATGACGCTTCTGGGTTTCCTGAACTCAGAGTGATAAAGGAATCGCGAATTGCCTGCTCCAGATCTGCTGGAAACGGCTGAGATTCCACCATGGCACGAATCTCGGCGCCAACCTGAGCCAGTGCCCTCACGTCTTCGGTATCCAAGGCACTCAGCCGAGCATTGATCCGGCCAGCGAGGTCTTCATAGGCCAGAAACTCGCGAAAGGCATGAGCCGTTGTCGCAAATCCGGTTGGTACCTTGACGCCTGTCGGCAAGTTAGAAATCATTTCGCCGAGACTGGCGTTTTTACCGCCAACCGACTCGACGTCGGTCATTCTCAGGTTTTCAAACGGTACGACCAAATCGGTCGGATTGAAAAGTGCAGACATGGGAAAGCTCCAGAAGTTAAAAACGGTGCGATGCATGAAGCCGAGCGTTCTGGTGCGCTGGCAATGCCCATGCAAACAGTCTGACTTTGTTGTTGTTCTAGTTGGTCAGTGCTGCGCATGGAAGAAATGGGTTAGATTGGCATTATTGTAGGTTGCCAACCAAAACGACAATAAAAGCCGTTCCTGTCGAAAGGCTGAAAACTAATCGACCCCCTAATTTTCAAAAGATCATGCCCAACAGAACTGTGTTTTTTATTTCCGACGGTACGGCCATCACGGCAGAAACCTTCGGCAAGGCCATTCTTGCCCAGTTTGAGACGGATTGTCTTCACATACGTTTGCCGTTTGTGGACACGGTCGAAAAGGCGAACAAGGCAGTCCGACAGATCAATCATGCCGGGATAGTGGACGGTAAAAGACCCATAGTTTTTACAACCTTGGTCAACATGGAGGTTCTTAAAGTCATCACCAACGGCTGCCAGGGCATGCTCCTGGACATGTTTGGCACCTTCGTCCATCCGCTTGAAACCGAACTTCAACTCA
Organism: Rhodoferax sp.; assembly: GCF_012927445.1. GTDB lineage: Bacteria > Pseudomonadota > Gammaproteobacteria > Burkholderiales > Burkholderiaceae_C > Rhodoferax. The sequence continues at coordinate 282,749 of NZ_JABBPD010000002.1, read as the reverse complement.
AGTCCAATCATCGAATTGGCCGCTTTACCGATGCCAGCAAAAGCAAGGAATACCAATTACGCATTGAAGCCATCAACTTTTCGCTGGCCCATGACGACGGGCAGTCCCACCTTGACCTTGAACACTCGGATGTTATTTTGGTAGGCGTCAGCCGGAGCGGAAAGACACCGACCTCCCTCTATCTGGCCATGCAATATGGACTCAAAGCCTCCAACTACCCGCTGATTCCAGAAGACTTTGAACGCCGCCATTTGCCGCCTGCGCTGACAACGCACAAGAACAAGCTCTTCGGCCTGACGATCCAACCTGAACGTTTGAGTGAAATCCGCAACGAGCGACGACCCAACTCCCATTACGCATCGCTGGAAAACTGTCGCCAGGAGGTGAAGGAAGCCGAGGCCATGATGCGTCGTTCCGGTATTCGCTGGCTGTCGACCACAACCAAGTCCATCGAAGAAATCGCAACGACCATCCTGCAAGAAATCAGACCGGAACGGCTGGCTTATTGATCTCCGTCAAGCGGGTTTTCAGTATCACTTGAATCTAATTGAGAATCAATGTCATTAGCGTGAGTTTTTAGTATACTGGGCGGCAAGGCGCTAACCCTTCAGCATTTGTATCGGCAGCGCATCCTCCCAACTAAAAACCAAACGCTCATGCGATCTAAGCAACTGAATACCTCCAGCCAACCTTTTCAATGTTCCGTTGATCAGATGGCAGCCAACAGCAGCGGAACCGTCATCGGCTTAATTGAGCCACCAGGTGTAGCAGGCGAATTGGGTCTGGTTCGACGCTTGTCCGAGTTGGGTTTTTTACCTGGTGAAAGCGTGACTGTTTTACGGCGTGGACCAGGAGGCCGCGAGCCCATCGCAGTGCAGATTGGGGAGACCGTTTTTGCACTGCGAAGCATTGAAGCCTCGTGCATTGAAATTGACCGGCAACTGATGACGGAGCCGGCATGAACCCGATGGCCATGAGTCTGCAGCAACCTTGCGTTGCGCTGGTGGGTAACCCCAACTGCGGCAAAACCGCGCTGTTTAACCTGCTTACAGGAGCCCAGCAAAAGGTGGCCAACTACGCTGGCGTCACGGTTGAGCGCAAGCAAGGTCATGCCCAGCTGGCCGATGGACGCACGCTCTCCATCGTCGATTTGCCGGGAACCTACAGCCTGAACCCCTCTACCGCCGACGAATCGGTGACGCATGATGTGCTGATGGGGCTTCGTTCTGGAGAAACACCCCCGGACGCCATCGTGGCGGTGGTGGATGCCACCAATCTGCGCATGAATTTGCGATTGGTTCTGCAGTTGCGCGCACTGGGACAGCCCATGGTCGTGGCACTGAACATGATGGACATTGCGCGCGCGCACGGCCTGCAAATCGATGTGCAAAAACTCAGCTCCGAGTTGGGTTTGCCGGTGGTGGAAACTGTCGCCGTTGACAACAGCCTGCTTGGCAACTGGCTGTCGCGCTGGACGGGCCACGCTGCGGAAAATGGCCGCGACGCCCTGCTTGCGGCTGCCCAACAGGCGCTGGCAACGCAGTCCATCAACGTCAAGCGCCTTGATCTGTTAAACCAAGTTCCGCTTGATCAGGTGGTATTACAAAAGCAGGTTAACCGCATCCTTTCAGTGGCAGTCCCGAGCGCGCCGCGCATCAAACGCTTTAACCACCGTGTCGATGCCGTGGTGATGCACCCGGTTTGGGGGCTGGTACTGCTGTCGGCTCTGTTGATGATGATTTTCCAAGCCGTTTTTTCATGGGCCAATGTGCCGATGGACATCATCAAGGAAGTGATGGCGGCCGTCGCTGACTTCATCCGGGCGAACATGCCGGCAGGCCTGCTGCAAAGCCTGCTGGTGGACGGCGTGGTGGCAGGCTTGGGCGGTGTGGTGGTTTTTTTGCCGCAAATCCTGATCCTGTTTTTCTTCATCCTGCTGCTGGAGGATTCGGGCTACCTGCCACGCGCTGCTTTCTTGCTGGACAACGTGATGGGCAAGGTCGGCTTGTCAGGCCGGGCCTTTATTCCACTTTTATCCAGCTTTGCCTGTGCCATTCCAGGCATCATGGCCACCCGCACCATCCCGAACTGGCGGGACCGACTGGCCACCATCATGATTGCGCCGCTGATGACCTGTTCAGCCCGACTGCCTCTTTATGCCTTGTTGATTGGAGCGTTCATTCCGGCGCGTGATGTCGGCATGTTCAACCTGCAAGGCCTGACCCTGTTTGGCCTCTACGCCGCTGGCATTCTGTCGGCCATGGCGGTTGCCTGGGTATTCAAACGCACCTGGATGAAAAGTGGGTACCAGCCACTGATGCTGGAGTTGCCACCCTACCGCATGCCCAATCTTCGCAATTTGATGCTGGGGCTGTGGCAGCGAGCCGCCATTTTTATGCGCCGGGTTGGCACGATCATTTTTACCGTTATGGTGCTGCTGTGGTTCCTGTCCACATTTCCCGGCCCACCGGATGGCGCCACCGGTGCCGCCATTCAGTACAGTTTTGCCGGCATGCTGGGCCACGCGTTGGAGTATATTTTTGCTCCGATTGGTTTTAATTGGCAAATTTCTCTCGCCCTGGTGCCCGGTATGGCCGCCCGTGAAGTGGCGGTCGGCGCACTGGCGACCGTTTACTCGCTGTCGGCCACAGGCGAAGAAACCGCCCAAGCCCTCAGTCCCATCATTGCCCAGGGCTGGTCGATTGCCACGGCCTACTCCCTGCTGGCCTGGTACGTTTTTGCACCGCAATGCATCTCGACCTTGGCTGTCGTCAAACGCGAAACCAATTCGTGGCGTTACCCGGTTTTGATGGCGGCCTATTTGTTTGCTTTGGCCTACCTGGCTTCGTTCGTCACATTTCGCGTTGTCAGTGCACTTGCGCTGAATTGACCACCATGAACACCCATTTTTTATTCGATGTTTTCCAGTTTCTGGTGATCTTTATTCTGGTCGCTGGTTGCACCGTGTACTGCCTGCTGACGCTGGCCCCGAACGTCATCAAGCAACCTTTGAAACTGGCTTTGCTGCGCTGCCCGCTACCTGCTTTTGTCTCGGCCAAGCTGCGGCAGACCACGGCCACCGGCGCCTGTAGCTCGAGCTGTGGCGCTTGCTCACCCAGCCCAAGTGCGCCACAAACCGTGAAGTGGCATCCACGCAAGCGGTAAAGCCAGGAATTTCAGCAGCGGCTAATGGACACCCCGTTCGCACGTCGACAGTAGCGGTGCATCGCAACGGGCTTGTGTCAGCAGCACCCACAAACAATCCAGACCCGGTACGAAGCGGCCGCGGAAATATCTTTTTAAATTGAGTTTCAAATAGTAATAATTCTCATTTAGAATAAAGGTAACTTTAAAGCCAGCCACACCGCGCATTTTTGCTGCTTGCGGATTCAGCCAGCCAATCACACTTTGACCAAGGCCGCAAGCATGACCACCCGCACAAAAATAGAGATAAAACAGGCTATAGCCCCCGTATTTATTGCGCAATCAGCTATTAATTCAATAGCAAATACTTCGACACTACTCCCACTTGGCGCCCTGCTGCTGGCCGGCTCCATGAGCGCCACGGCCCAGCAAACCGCCATTGACTCGGAAAAAACACTGACGCCTGTGGTCGTCAAGGAACGGGCGGAAGCGCCCGAGGGCAAAGACGCCCTGCGTGCCACCACGACCAGCATCGGCAAGGGCAAACAGGCATTGCGTGACATTCCACAATCAGTCACGGTGGTGACCGAGAAACTGGTGGATGACCGCAATCTGGACACCCTGAAAGACGTGCTGCACAACACCGCGGGCGTCACTTTTCAGGCGGCTGAGGGGGGCGAAGAAGATATTCGGTTGCGCGGCTTTTCACTGGCAACCACCGGTGACATTTTTGTAGACGGCCTGCGTGACCCCGCGTTTTATGAGCGCGACACCTTCAACAGCGACCGCATTGAGTTGCTGCGCGGCTCGGCCTCCATGCTGTTTGGCCGTGGCTCCACCGGCGGCGCGGTCAATCAGGTCAGCAAGCAACCGCATGCCATGGATGAGAGCGAAATTTCCACCACCCTGGGCAATTACAACTACCGACGCATCACGGGCGACTTCAACATCCAGACCGGTGAAAACGCCGCCTTGCGCATCAATGCCATGGCCACCAAAGCCGACAACAACGGCGCTGGCAGCAGCATTGACAAGAAAGGGATTGCAGCGACCTACCGCTTTGGCATCGGCACCGCCGACGAATTTTCGGTGGGGGCGTATGACCTGGACAACAACAACGGCATGAATTACGGCATCCCCTGGATCAAGCCCACCTCAGCCTCTGCGGCATCAACCACCACCCTCATCAACCAGCTCGACCCCAGCGCCTATTACGGCTTGGCCAGCGACTACAACGCGGGCAGCGCCCAGTACTTGACCGCCAGTCACACCCACCGCTTTCAAGATGACAGCGAGCTGAAAACCAGCATTCGCAAAGGCCGCTTTGAGCGTGATCAACGGGCCAACACCATCCGTCTGCCCAATACAACAGGCTTGAACAACCTAACTGACGCCACCGTACTGACCCGCAGTGCCAAGCTCAAAATCCAGGACCTGGACGCTTTGTATCTGCAAAGTGATTACAGCCACAAATTCGTGGCCCTCGGCTTCAAACACGAGGTACTGGCGGGCGTGGACTTTGCCGACGAAGCCAAAAATGTCTACCGCGCTTCGGGCAGCACGGCAAATTTGGGAACCACCGTGGGCACGCCAGACGACGGCGTCTGGGTCAATGAAAGCCAGCGCGTCGTCAGCGTGTCAAGTGCTTTTCAGGCTAAGAACATGGGGGTGTATGCCCAGGACATGATTCAAGTTGCACCGCACTGGAAAGTGCTGGCGGGCCTGCGCTACGACAGCATGGAAGGCAGGTTTGACAATGTGTCGACCGCAGGCGTCATCACCTCCAGTTACCAGCAAAGCATCGCGGACTGGAGCAAGCGCGTTGGTGTGCTGTACCAGCCCAATGAGCTGAGTTCGTACCACTTTTCGTTCGGCACGTCGTTCAACACCTCGGCCGACACTTACTCCTACAGCGCACTCAGCGCCAATACCGACCCGGAACAAAGCCGCAACATCGAAATCGGCGCCAAACTCGACACCGCCGACAAGCGCTTCACCACCCGCCTGGCACTTTTTTACTCGACCAAGTACAACGAGCGCAACACCGACCCGGACTCGGCCGCCACGGCGCTGCTGTTATCCGGCCAACGCCACACCGCCGGTTTTGAAATCGACACCACCGGCCGCCTGACCGACAAATGGGAGGTTTATGGCTCTTACATGTGGATGCCCACGGCGGTCATTGACATCGCTGCCCCTACGGCCCAAGCGGGTGAAAGACAGGGCGAGCGTCCCTCGCTAACCCCGGAACACAGCGGCACCGTATGGACGACTTACCAAGTCACCCCGCAATGGCGCGTGGGCACCGGTATCAACTTTCGCAGCGAACAGGCCCCCAACCGAAACCCAGGCTGGCTGGCACCCGGCTTCGCCACCCTCGACTTGATGAGCGAATACAAGTTTGACGAGCGCTACACCGTGAAAGCCAACCTGACCAACGTCGCCAACAAGCTCTATGCCGACTCCCTGTACACGGGGCATTACGTACCCGGCGCCGGTCGCATGGCGCAGGTCACACTGAACGTCAAGTTTTAAGCTACCGAAAGTCAACGCCATGCTGCTCCATATCCCCCATATCTTGACCACCGATGAAGTACGCCGCGCCCAGGACCTTCTGGCTAGCGCACCTTGGGGTGACGGTCGTCCCGGCGCTGGCGTGCAGGCGGCTCAGGTCAAAAACAACGAGCAGTTGCCGCACGATTGCGACGCTGCCCGGGAAATCCGCGCCCTGGTGCTGCGCGGGCTGGACCGCCAACCCCTGTTTTTTTCGGCGGCCTTGCCCAAACGGGTGTTCCCGCCCCGGCTGAACCGCTACGGCGGCGACAGCAATTACTACGGCAACCATATTGATGGCTCCGTGCGGTATATGCCGGAAACCGGTCAGCGCGTTCGCTCAGACGTCTCGTGCACCGTGTTTCTCTCCGACCCCGCAGACTACGACGGTGGCGAACTGTGCATTTCAGACACCTACGGCGAACAAGCCGTTAAATTACCCGCCGGTCACATGGTGCTGTACCCCGGCACCAGCCTGCACCAGGTGAAACCCGTGACGCGTGGCTACCGCCTTGCCTGCTTCTTCTGGATCGAAAGCATGGTGCGCAGTGATGAACAACGCCGCCTGCTGTATGAGCTGGACATGAACCTGCTGCGTCTGCGCGAGCGCCATGGCGAAACAACCGAAACCACCGGATTGACCGGCACTTATCACAACCTGCTGCGCATGTGGGCAGACACCTGAACCGGGAGCAAACGATGCAATTTATCTCAACCCTTGGCGCCAGCCTGACTTTGGTTATTGGCTCAGCTTGGTGGGTTTTTCGTAAATAACCATGGCTCACTACCAAAGCTGTTAGCTTCTAAACTATGGTTTTATCTGAACGCCCCAAGCATTTTCCCGTCATGAACCGCACTGTCACCATCGCTATCAGCGTTGTCGTCTTCCACATCGCCATGCTATGGGCTTTGCAAACCGGTCTGCTGCGTCGCGCCGTCGAGGTCATCGTGCCCGCCGAAATCCTGAGCGAGTTCATTGAAGCACCGTCGCCTAAAGTAGTGCCGCCACCGCCGGCACCACCGACACCCGTCAAACACCTGGCGGCCAAAGCACCCGCGCCGACCCAGACCGCGGCACCCCAACCGCTGGCCATTGCAGACCTTACGCCGTCACCCAATGCCCCGGTTAGCGTCATCGCCCCGGCGCCCGTCGCCCAGACGATTGCGGCCCCGGTGGCCATGGCGGCACCCGCGCCAGCCCGCGTGGAGTTACCGTCTAGCAACGCCGACTACCTGCAAAACCCCAAACCGCCCTATCCCGCTTTAAGCAAACGGCTGGGCGAGCAGGGCAAGGTCATGGTGCGTGTCCTGATCGGGGTGGACGGCATGGCGCAAAAAGCCGAAATCAAACAATCCAGCGGTTTTGACCGACTGGACCAGTCCGCCCTGAACACGGTCCTGCGCTGGCGTTACGTTCCCGGCAAGCGGGCTGGCGTGGCCGAGGCCATGTGGTTCAACGTGCCAATTAACTTCGTACTCGAATAATCTTTTTTCTCTGGAGAATTTATGGAATCACAACTCGGCCTGGTCAACGTCTGGACCCAAGGTGACTGGGTCACTAAAACCGTCGCCCTGATCTTGCTCACCATGTCGCTGGCCTCGTGGATGGTCATCATCATCAAGGCACTGGACATCCTGAAATACAAGAAACTGGCCGCCAGCGCTGAGAACTTCTGGCACAGCGAAGACTTGGCCGCCGGGCTGGCCCGCCTGGGCGGTGACGACAGCAACCCGTTTCGCCAGTTGGCACTGGCCGGGCGTGAAGCCACAGCCCACCACCGCAACACCAAGGTCCAGCTGCACGACACGCTGGATGCCAGCGACTGGATCACACGCTGTTTGCGCAACGCTATCGATGACAGTACCGCCCGCCTGCAATCAGGTCTGGCTGTGCTGGCCTCGGTCGGCTCAACGGCCCCGTTTGTCGGCCTGTTTGGCACGGTCTGGGGCATTTACCACGCGCTGTTAGGCATTGGCGCCGCCGGACAAGCCACCATTGACAAGGTCGCCGGCCCGATTGGTGAGTCGCTCATCATGACGGCACTGGGACTGGCGGTAGCCATTCCGGCTGTGTTGGGCTACAACGCGCTGGTGCGGGGCAACAAGTCCATACTGATCAAACTCAACCGCTTCGCCCACGATTTACATGCTTACTTTTTGACCGGGGCCCGGGTTGGCACTGGTGACGGCAAAGTCGTGGCCATGAAAAAGGCTTAAGAGGTACATCATGGCTTTTGGAACCCAAGACGAACCCGATGAAGTGATGAACGAGATCAACATGACGCCCCTGGTGGACGTGATGCTGGTGTTATTGATCATTTTCATCATCACCGTGCCGGTCATGAAACATGCCGTCAACGTGGATTTGCCGCGTGCGACCAACCAGGCGCAGGTGGTCAAGCCGCAAACCATTTTGCTGAGCGTGAATGCGCAGGGCAACTATTACTGGAACGAGACACGCGTGGAAGACGACGCCCTGCCCGCGCTGCTGCAGGCCGAGGCGGCCAAAACTCCACAGCCCGATTTACACATCCGCGGCGACAAGGATGTGCGTTATGAGCGGGTGGCGCAAGCCATGGCGGCCGCACAACAAGCCGGCGTCAAAAAAATCGGTTTTATTACCGAACCTAAACGCTGAAATCGGGACTTGATGATGCAGGCCACCACGCATATCCAGAAGCAAGGCTCCGTCGCCACGGGGGCCGTACTCCACCCATCTTCGGATGATTCGTCCGGAACGGTGCAAAGTACGGAACTATTCCAAGGGAAAAAATCAGTTGCGATAGAACACAACGGCGCGATCTACCGCCTGCAAATGACCAAATTAGGCAAACTTATTTTGACCAAATAGCGTTTGCCTGAATGCAAGGTCAGTTTTAAAGGCCGATTGCCGCAATGCCCGCCTTGGCGATCTGGGCATCTTCATTGGACTTCACGCCGCTGACACCCACGGCGCCCAGACATTGGCCGTCTTTCATGATTGGGACACCGCCTTCAAGCAGGCCTTTGATATCAGGCGCGCTCAAAAACGAGGTGCGGCCGCCGTTGACGACATCTTCGTACAGCTTGGTTTCACGGCGACCCAGCGCGGCCGTATGGGCCTTGGCGGGTGCAATGTGGGCAGAGATGGCGGCGGCGCCGTCCAGGCGCTGCAAGCACAGCAAATGGCCACCGTCATCCACAACCGCAATGGTCACGGCCCAGTTGTTTTTCAGGGCTTCCGCTTCGGCGGCGGCCACAATGGCTTTGACGTCTGTCAATTCGAGGGTAAATTTGGTTTGCATGGGTGAAATCACTTGATTTGAAGAAGTATTGAGGATAACGGCAACTTGGCCCGGCTTTGACCGCATTGTGGGTGAAGGTATCCTTACAAAATATAGGCGTCGGTCATGATAGATTTTCGCCACCATCCCGATTCGCCCTAAAATAATCTGTAACTGCATGATGCAGACACTGAAGGAGTTTGACTATGAATGACAACGTTCAATCGATCGGCTACGGCTACGTGGCATCGGCCGAACAGCGCAATAAAGTGCTGCGCAATACTTATTGGCTGCTGGCGTTAAGCCTGGTGCCTACCGTGCTGGGTGCCTGGCTGGGTGTGGCCACCGGTATCACCCGCTCTCTGGGGGGGGGCTTGGGCCTGGTTGTGTTTTTGGGTGGGGCGTTCGGCTTCATGTACGCCATTGAAAAAACCAAGAATTCAGCGGCGGGTGTGCCCGTGCTGCTGGGCTTCACTTTCTTCATGGGCTTGATGCTGTCACGCATGATTGCCATGGTGCTGGGCTTCAAAAATGGCCCGGAACTGATCATGACCGCCTTTGGCGGCACGGCGGGCGTGTTTTTTGTGATGGCCAGTCTGTCCAGCGTGATCAAGCGCGACCTCTCCGGCATGGGCAAGTGGCTGTTTGTGGGCGCCATGGCGGTCATGGTTGGCGGCATCATCAATGTGTTCGTCGGATCGACGGCAGCCATGATGGCCATTTCGGTCGCGGTGATTGGTATTTTCAGTGCCTACATGCTGTATGACCTGAAACGCATCGTGGACGGTGGCGAAACCAACTACATCAGCGCCACGCTGGCGCTGTATCTGGACATCATCAATGTATTCCAGGCCCTGTTGGCCCTGCTGGGCATTGCGGGCGGTGAGCGCGATTGAACGCCATTCGCTCACTGGAAAAAGACCCTTCGGGGTCTTTTTTGTTGGTAAAAACATGGCCGTGCTCAATGCAGCGCGCAATATGCCGATAAAGAAGTTATGCCTCTGCTCCATCCCATGACTCAACGCCTGATCATCACGGCGATCGCCCTGCTACTGGCAGGTTGCGAAATCCCCGGCATGGAGCCTGACCCGAGAATTGCCAAGCGCGAAGCCGATGCCAAAGCCATTGGCAGTGCCTGCCGGCACGGGTTGCGCAGCATTGAAGACTGTTACAGCCTCAATGAGGACGCCTCCAAAGCGGACATCTTTAGCGGCTGGAAAGACATGGATCAATACATGCGTGAGAACAAGATTGAGGGCGTTCGTGCGTCGGTGGGCAAGACCGAGCCAGCTGAAGAAGTAGTCACCGAAGAAAAGCCGTCCAAAGCCGACACCCGGGCGAGCGCTAAATCGACCACCAAGCAGGCCGCAAAAGCAGCCGCGCACTGAGAAGTTACTTCCTCAAGCGGCCGCTTCCCGGTCAGGCCTCCAGGTCGAACACCGCCATGCTCTCCACATGGGCTGTGTGCGGGAACATGTTCACCACCCCGGCTAAAGAACAGCGATAACCAGCCTGATGCACCAGCAATTCGGCATCGCGCGCCAGCGTAGATGGATTGCAACTCACATAGACAATTCGTTTGGGCGGCGTCCAGGCCTCGGCACCCGGCGTTAGCGGGTGATTGAGAGGGTCCAGCTTTTGCTGGTGCAAGTCAGCCAGCGCCTGCACCAAGGCAACCGCGCCCTCACGCGGTGGGTCAATCAACCATTTGTCAGCCACGCCGTCTTGAATCAACACCGCCGGTGTCATTTCAAAGAGGTTTCTTGCTACAAAATTAGTAGCTGCTAGCGCACTATGGACGGGGGCTAGAGCCACGTTTATCTTGTAATTTTCGCGCGACCGCGCCACCAATGCCTCGCTGCCCTCGACACCCAAAACCTCCCGCGCCTGCGTTGCAATCGGCAGCGTGAAATTGCCCAGGCCACAAAACCAGTCGATCACCCGTTCATTTTTTGTGGCGCCCAACAGGCGCAAGGACCGTGACACCAGCACCCGGTTGATGTGCGGGTTGACCTGCGTGAAGTCGGTCGGCTTGAACGGCATGTGGATGCCGAACTCCGGCAAGTCGTAACTCAACTCATCCCCGCCTTCGTCCAGCAGATGCACCGTCTCCGGGCCTTTGGGCTGCAACCACCATTGCACCCCGGCATGCCGTTGCGCAAAGTCACGCAGCAGGGCCAGATCGCCCTCACTCAAGGGCTGCATATGGCGCAGCACCAGCGCAGTCACGGAATCACCACACGCCAGTTCGATCTGGGGACAATCCTCAATCGCGTCCATCGACGTAATCAGTGCCCGCAGTGGCAGCAGCAAGTCGCTCACATGCGGCGGCAACACGTGGCACTCTTTCATGTCGGCCACATAGCCGCTCTTGCGCTCATGAAAACCCACCAGCACCGCGGCCTTTTTACGCACATGACGGACCGAAATCCGGGCCCGGTAGCGGTAACCCCAAGCCGGGCCTTCGATCGGCCGCAAAATATTGTCGGCCTTGACCTTGCCCAGATGCCACAAGTTGTCTTCCAGCACCCGCTGCTTGACCGCCACCTGGGCGCCGATGTGCAGATGCTGCATTTTGCAGCCACCACAAGCACCTTCATGCAAACCAAAATGCGGGCAACCCGGTTGCACGCGTTGCGAGGACTCGCGGTGAATCGCGGTCACCACGCCCTGCTCCCAATTGTTTTTCTTGCGGTGCACCGTGGCGCTCACCAACTCGAACGGCAACGCGCCCTTGATGAACACCACCTTGCCATCGGCCCGGTGCGCCACACCCTGTGCTTCGAGGTCCAGCGACTCGATCAATAGCCAGTCAGGCGGAAGAGTGTCAGTTTTTTGAATTTCGTCAGTCATGGGGCTATTGTCTCAGGCCCACGCCTTCAGATATTCAGCCCAATGCGATTCCAACGGTGCCAGCTGACCCAGTGTGTCCTTGACCATGGCGATCTCCTGCTCGTACTCGCTCGCCAGCAGGCCGCCGCGCATTTTCTGGAAACGACAGTACAACAGGTAAGTGTTCATGACATCGGTTTCGCAGTAGCGACGGATGTCGTCAAGCTTGCCTTCCAGGTACGCCGGATACACGGCTGAGCCGTCCATGCCCAGCTTGCCCGGAAATCCACAGAGCTTGGCCAGCGCGTCCATTGGCGCATTGTTTTTGGGCTGGTACATGGCCAGCAGATCCATCAAGTCAAGGTGCCGCATGTGGTAGCGGCTGATGTAGTTGTTCCACTTGAACTCACGATCATCCTCACCCATGTCCCAATATTTATCGGCCACCACGCCGTGTTTCAGCCCGCGGTAGTGCAGCACCGGTAAGTCAAAACCGCCGCCATTCCAGCTCACCAGCTGCGGCGTATGCTTTTCCAGCGTGTTGAAGAAAGTCTGGATCACCTTGCCTTCGCTGTGATCGTCTTTGTCCACAAACGAATGCACGCGCAAGCCCTCGGCATTGCGAAACACCAGGCTGATGACCACGATGCGTTGCAGATACAAGGGCATGAAATCGCTCTGTCCTTTGGCCTTGCGCTCTTCTAGCCAGGCGCCGTAGACATCGGCATCACTCACACCAGAAGATTCACCGCGCAAGGCGCGCAGGCCCGCAATGTCGGGAATGGTTTCAATATCGAAGACAAGAACCGGCGAACTCATCCGTTGCCCGTCAAAGCAGCGCTTGTTGCGTGATACCGCGCCGCGCCAGATAGCGCTTGAGCTTGCACAGCGCCTCGTTCTGGACCTGCCGCACGCGCTCGCGGGTCAGCCCCAAGCGCAGGCTGAGCACATCCAGCGTCTCGGGGTCGCGGTCATGCAAACCAAAGCGACCTTCGAGAATCTCTTTTTCGCGTTCCGATAAGGTGCCAATCCAGTCTTCCAGCAAACGCTCCACTTCGTGGGCCTGCGTCACGCCCAGTGGATCCACGGTGATCTCATCCACCAGTGAGTCACCCAAGGTCTGATCATCACCGGAGCGATCCAGCGAGGCGTCCAGCGATCTGGGCGCTTCTGCCAGGGCCAGTAAATCGGCAATGTCAGCGGCATCACGCCCCAACAAGGCGGCGATATCGTCGACACGAATGCCCTCAGGGCGATTGGTCACCAGCGTTGCATCATTTTCCAGCGCCCGGCGTGCGCGCAACACCTGCTGCAGCTCACGGACCACGTTCACGGGTAGCCGCACCGCCCGTCCCTGGTACATCAAGGCACGGTCTACCGATTGACGAATCCACCAGGTGGCATAGGTCGAGAACCGAAACCCGCGCTCGGGCTCGAACTTGTCAATGGCATGCATCAAACCCAGGTTGCCTTCCTCAATCAGGTCAGACAAGGGCACGCCGCGCCCCAGATAGGCCTTGGCGATGCTCACTACCAGCCGCAGATTGTGCTCAATCATGCTTTGGCGGGCGGCAAAGTCGCCAGCGCGGGCCTTGGTTGCAAACTCGAACTCTTCTTGCGCCGTGAACAGCTCGGTGCGGCGCACGTTGCGCAGATAAACGGTCAGGGCATCACCTGGTTCACCGGTCACATCGACCGTGAGAGGAAGTTCGGAGAATGAAGTATCTGCTATTAAATCAATAGCTATCTGCGTACTATCAACGGGGGCTAGGAGTGGATTTACCTCATAATTCGACGCGCCACGTGTCTGGGGTCTGGCTGACAGGCCATTGCCATTCACGGGGCGTTTTTTCACGGCATGTTCCCGTCACCTGGCTGGCAGGTACTTGGCCGGATCAACGGGTTTGCCTTGACGGCGAACTTCAAAATGCAGCTTGACGCGGTCTGCATCGCTGTTGCCCATCTCGGCAATCTTCTGGCCCTTGCGCACCGATTGATCTTCCTTGATCAGCAAGGTCTTATTGTGGGCATAAGCCGTCAGGTAAGTATTGTTGTGCTTCAGGATGATCAGGTTGCCATAGCCGCGCAAACCAGCCCCGACGTACACAACCCGACCGTCCGCCGCGGCCAGCACGGGGTCGCCCGCATTGCCGCCAATATCCAGCCCCTTGTTCTTGACTTCATCAAATCCGGCCAGCACGGTGCCGTTGGTGGTTGGCCAGATCCAGCCGATTTCATCTTCATTCGACGACGCAGCCGCAGCCGGCGTCGCACTGGCCGTACTGGCGGCCGATACGGCACGCTTGTCAGCACTGGCCGCCGAGGCTGGCGCAGTGGCCACCGGCGTGACGCTTGATGAGGCCACCGGCTTTGCAACCACCCCGTTCGACACTGTGGCGGTCGGCGGCACGACACGCACCACCTGACCCACTTCGATGAGATTGGGGTTTTCCAAGTTGCTCCAGCGAGCGATATCCTTGGCTGCTTGTCCGTGTTCCAGACCAATCCGGATCAGTGTGTCACCGGGTTTGACCGTGTAATAACCCGGCTTGCCTGCATTCTCAAAACCAGGCAACTGCTTGACGATCGGATCCACCACGGCGGACCCCGATCGACCGCCACCAGTCCCGCGATCTTCCACCGGCGCCCGATTGAGTGTTTTGGAACCACACCCTCCCAGCACCAAGACAACAGACACCACCGCCAAAACTGAACCCAAGCGGGCACTCAAACCAAACATACGACATCCCTTCATGCGATCCCCGATTTTAAAGGGACAAAGTGAACTGCCTCAAGAACAGTTTGCCGTATGCCCTGAGGGGTTTTATCAATCACCACAAGCGCTTGCTGTCCCGCAGCGGTCGCGCCAGCGGAAACGGGGGCCACGAGTCGCCCTCCCATGGCCAGTTGATCGACCCAGGCCTGGGGCACTGACTCGCCACCAGCGGCCGCAATGATGGCGGCATAGGGCGCGCCCTTGGCATAGCCCGCCATGCCATCACCAAACAGAAGATGCAGGTTGGCCAAGCGTAAATGGCGCAGATTTTCCCGGGCCTTGTCATGCAGACCGCGAAGGCGCTCGATACTGTAGACCTCTTGCGCCAGCAAACTCAACACAGCGGCCTGATAACCACAGCCGGTCCCAATCTCAAGCACGCGCCCCAGCCGGCCAGACGCGCCGTTGCGCAAAAGTTCAGCCATGCGAGACACCACACCGGGTTTGGAAATGGTTTGCCCCAAGCCAATCGGCAAACTTGTGTCTTCGTAAGCCTGATTGACCAAGGCGCTGTCTACAAACCGGTGACGCTCGATGGTCCGCATGGCGGCCAACACCAGCGGGTCCGTAATCCCTTGGCCGGCCAGTTTATGCACCATGTTCATGCGCACGGCGCTGGAATCCAGACCGACCCCTTGCGATAACACGCCGACTGGCGGCCGGCCCCCTTGACTCAGCACACTGTGAGCATGCCCGGTTGCCGGCCGGCTCGCCTTGGGTTTTCCGACCGTGAAATCCAGCCGGGCAGGAAATGTGGGGCGTTCTTTCATGCGGTGGTCATGTAGGGGTGCTCGAATGCGGGGCGGAAGACTCAGTCGGCTCAATCGTCTGTGGCGAAGACGCCGCCAGCCGGGCCGCCGTCTGGGCCCAATAACCCAAGTGATCATGGTCCGTCAAATCCACCTTCAACGGTGTGATCGACATGTGGCCCTGCGCGGTGGCATGAAAGTCGGTCCCTTCGGCCTCGTCCATGACCGGCCCCGCCGCGCCAATCCAATACATCGTGTCACCACGCGGACTGACTTGGGTAATCACGGCTTCGGCCGCATGACGCCGCCCGAGCCGACACAGCTTCACATGACCGACCTCGTCAAAGGGCAAGTTGGGAATATTGACATTGAGCAGCCAAGGACTGGTGCCGATCAGGTTTTGACGCGCCATCTGCAAAACCAGATCACGCGCCTTCAGCGCGGCCGACTCCAGATGTCCCCAATTTCTTTCAACCTGAGAAAATGCAATGGCCGGGATGCCAAACAGGAACCCTTCCATGGCCGCGCCCACGGTGCCGGAGTAAATCGTGTCATCGCCCATGTTGGCACCGTTGTTGATACCCGAGACCACCAGGTCAGGCCGATAGCCCAGCAGTCCGGTCAAGGCAATATGCACACAGTCAGCCGGCGTGCCATTGACATAGCGAAACCCATTGCTGGCGCGGGTGACATACAGCGGGGAATGCAGGGTCAAAGCGTTCGATTTAGCACTGTTGTTTTGTTCCGGCGCGATCACTTCGACATCGGCCACGTCTTTCAGGGCTTCATACAGCGCTACGATGCCTGGCGCCTGATAACCGTCGTCATTGCAAATAAGAATTTTCATATTCAACCAGAGTTCGTGTGGATTGTAGGTGGCTGATCCGCTCCTGCCTGCAGCGTCACAAGTGGGACATTTTTCACCGCGACTAACCTCTATCATTTGCCCAACTAATTTGGAGATTCCCCCCATGCATGCCTGGCTTTGTGAAAACCCCGTGGGCGTTGACGCCCTGACTTGGACAGAAATGCCCACGCCGCAGCCGAAGGCGGGCGAAGTGCTGATTGAAATCAAGGCGGCCAGCCTGAATTTTCCTGATTTGCTGATCGTGCAGAACAAGTACCAGATGAAGCCAGCCTTGCCTTTTGTGCCCGGCTCGGAGTATGCGGGCGTTATTCAGGCCGTGGGCGACGGCGTCAGCCACCTGCAAGTAGGTCAACACGTGGCCTGCCTGTCAGGCACGGGCGGCTTTGGCACGCACACCCTGGCACCAGCGGCACTGTGCATGCCATTGCCAGCAGGTTTCCCTTTTGTCGATGCCGCCGCCTTCATCATGATTTACGCCACGTCGTACCACGCGCTGGTGGACCGGGCGCAACTCAAACCAGGTGAAACCGTGCTGGTACTGGGCGCGGCGGGCGGCGTGGGTACTGCAGCTATACAAATCGCCAAAGCTTGTGGGGCCCGGGTGATTGCAGCAGCCTCAAGCGACGAAAAATGCGCCTTGTGCAAGTCAATCGGAGCCGACGCCACCATCAACTACGCGACCGAGAACCTGCGCGAAGCCATCAAGACCCTCACCGAGGGCCATGGCCCCGATGTCATCTATGACCCGGTTGGCGGCGACTTCACTGAGCCCGCCTTCCGCTCCATTGCCTGGCGCGGGCGCTATCTGGTGGTCGGGTTTGCCTCTGGCCCCATTCCGACAATGCCTCTCAACCTGGTGCTACTCAAGGGCGCCTCTATTGTGGGCGTATTCTGGGGCGACTTCGCGAAACGCGAACCCCAAGCCAATGCGGCCATGATGATGGAATTGTCCCAATGGTACGGTCAGGGAAAAATAAAGCCCGTCATTGATCGCACCCTGCCCATGGCCGAACTCAAGGCCGCCTATGCCCACATGGGATCAAGAGGCGTCATGGGAAAACTGGTCATGGTGAACTAACCTACCACTAGTCATTTGAGTCCACTCTCTGATTCTGCGACAACATCCTCCAGGTCAACCCAAGCGGCATATCGGTCTTGAATGACACCAGTTTTCTGGAAAGCCGCGCCATCTCAACCCCTTTGCGCAGATTGGCGCCAACTTGCCCCGCGACCTTGTCGGCGTTTGATATCACCCGGTCCAGATTGCCATTGATGCGAAGCAGTCCGGCTGCGGTTTTGCTACCGACCTTGTCCACACCAGGAATGCCGTCCACAGCATCACCCATGAGGGCCAGCAGATCGCCCATCTGAGATGGATTGACACCAAATTTCTCCAGAACATAGGCCGGATTGCGCCAAATGCCTTTGAAGTGATCATAGATGCAGATCTGGTCACTCGGCAGCTGCAAAAAGTCCTTGTCGGTCGACAAAATGATGGCCCGATCTGGGCACGCCATGCACCATTTCTCAGCCAGAGCGGCAATAGCATCGTCGGCCTCAATGGCAATCCAGTGCAAACCGATGTGCTGCAACTCTTGCTTGATGGTCAGCAAGCCGTCTCGCAAGAGTACCGGCATGGGTTTTCGGTTGGATTGGTAGTACGCATAGAGATCATGCTTCCACGTACGACCACCATGGTCAAAAACCGCAACGGCGTGTGTCGGACGGTGAGTCTTGAGCGCGCGCTTGAATGAGGCCAAGCTTGATTTGATGGTGTCCGTGACCTTCTCTTCACTTTCTGGCCCGGGAACGGCCTCATGGATGCGCCTGATGATGTTCATCGCATCAATAATCAGTAGAGACATCTTGTGATCACGCCTATTTGAAAGTTTTCATGCCGTGAAGTGTAGTAACGATGCCTGCTTTCTTTTCAGTCAAGACACCGAGAGGTGCCAGTAAAGCATCCAGATCGGCTTCGCCAAACTTCAGTGCGCCCACCGCATCGTGCCCTAGCACGCTGTTGGCCAGCGCCAGTTTTCGCGCCTGCAATTCCAGCATGCGCTCCTCGATACTGCCTTCCACCACAAGCTTGTAGACGAACACAGGCCGGTCCTGACCGATGCGGTGGGCGCGCGCGGTCGCCTGCTCTTCCACGGCTGGGTTCCACCACGGGTCCATGTGAATCACCGTGTCGGCGGCGGTCAGGTTCAGGCCTATGCCGCCAGCTTTCAGGCTGAGCAAAAGTACAGGTACTTCTTGCGCCTGAAACCGCTGCACCAAGCTGCCGCGCTCCTTGGTCAGGGTCTTGCCGGTCAGGCTGAGAAACGGCAACTTCAGTGTCAGCAGTTGTTCTGCAATCAGTTCCAGCAGCTCGGTGAACTGCGAGAACACCAGCACGCGGCGGCCTTGTTCCACCAGCGCCGGCAGCATGTCGGTCAGCAGCTCCAGCTTGGCGCGCTCCATTGTGGGGCCAGGCTTGCTGCCCTTGACCAAGTGCGGGTCGCAGCAGACCTGGCGCAGCTTGAGCAGCGCGTCCAGGATGCTGATCTGTGCGCCGTTAAAGCTTTGGCGTTGCAGCACGCGGCGCACCTGAACATCAGCCGCTACGCGCACACTCTCGTACAGCTCGCGCTGCCGACCTTGCAACTGCACGCGTTTGATGACCTCGGTGCGCGGTGGCAGTTCGCTGGCCACGTCCTGTTTGCGTCGGCGCAGGATAAAGGGGCGCACGCGTTGGGCCAGCAGCGCAGCGCGCAGGGTTTCGCCGTTCTCCTCGATCGGCTTGCGCCAGTGGGCGGCAAAGTGGCGGGAATCGCCCAGAAAACCGGGCATCAGCCAGTCAAACTGTGCCCACAGCTCGCCCAGATGGTTTTCCATCGGCGTACCGGTCAGGCACAAGCTGTGCCGGGTCTGCAGGCGCCGCAGGGCGCGGGCGCTGCGGCTGCCAGCGTTCTTCACCATCTGCGCTTCGTCCAGGATCACCAAGTGAAAGTGCTGCGCGGCCAGCGCATCCATGTCGCGCCACAGCAGAGGGTACGTGGTCAGCACCAAATCGTGGGTGGGCATCTGCACAAACAGCGCTTCACGCTGCGGCCCTTGTAAGGTCAACAGGCGCAGGCTGGGGGCCATGCGTTTTGCTTCTGCCTGCCAGTTGAAGATAAGGGATGTGGGCAGCACCACCAGCACCGGCAGATTCAAGCGACCAGCTTGTTTCTCAAGGAGCACATGGGCCAGCGCCTGCGCAGTTTTGCCCAGGCCCATGTCGTCGGCCAGTATGCCGCCCAGGCTGCGTGCGCGCAGGTATTGCAGCCAGGCCAGTCCCTCCAGCTGGTAGGGGCGCAGTTGCACTTGCAGGCCTTCGGGCGCAGCCACCGCTTGCGGCGCGCCCAAGACCTTCAAGCGTTTTGCCAAGCTGGCCAGGCCCAGATCGCCCTCCAGTTGCCAGGCGTTGTGCGAACCCACGCGGTGGGTATCCAGCAGGCTGGCACGCAAGGCGTCGAGTCGACGCGCTTCCCATGCGCCCAGGCGCAGCAAACCCTGATTTTGATGGCGAAGCGGGTCGGTCAGCAGGTCCAGCATCGCGCCGATGATGGCCTTCAGTGGGGCGACCGGCGCATCGATGCGCTTGCCACCCGGCGCGCGCAAGGACACGATGGCCAGATCGTCAATGGCGGCGATTTGCGCCGCGTTGAGCCAGCGGACGTCGCGGCGCAGCAGGTCGGCCAGCATGGGTGCCAAGTCGAGTGTTTGGCCATCAATCTCGATGCCCAGGCTCAGCAACCAGGCCCCTTCACGTTCAGGGAGTTGCAGCTTTTCGACGCCGCGCGCGGGTTTGACCAGCGGACTGTCAAGCTCCTTGCCCAGCACCTCACCGGTGTCCGGGCTCACCACCAGCCGCCAGCGTTGCACCGTGACACTCTCGTGGGCAAAGCCCGGTAGTACGGTAACCAACCAGCCTTGGGCTTGCAGATGAGGCACCTGGTCTGCCCAAAAGTCGCCAAAAAACTCTTCTTGCGCCAGTGTCCACACCGAGCCCAGCACCGGGCTGCGGTCACGACTGCGCCATTGGAAGGAGCTTTCTGCCAAAGGTACAAAGCTCATACCCCACACAAGCTCCATGGCAGCGGCTTCGGCGGCCAGGTCGCGCTGCATCCGCACCACGGGGCCACCGGTGTGGAACAGTTCCTGAATAAAAGGCTGACGATTGTTCAGGATGGAGGTGGGGGCGGACGTTTGCCAGCGATCTCCCGCCTCTGTCTGATAGGTCCAGTCGAACTGGGCCAGGGTCACGCTGTCCCCGCGGGGGCCGAGCTTGCCTTGGGGCTTAAGGCCCAGCAGTCCATGGCCACGGTCCAGGGTTTGAAGGGTGATGCGGGGGCGGAAGTGGCCGATGACACTGTTGCCAGACACTTCAACGAAAGGTAGTGGATCAGCAGCAGGTGGTTTGTCCAATCGCAGCATGGTCATCACCCGACTTGCATCTGCATCGGCCAGGATGGGCAGGTTTTTTAAGGTGGCTGCATCAGCCTTGCGCCGCAGCGCCTCAACCCACATCGCAACCGTGCGAGCACGCGCGTCAGCACCGGATGGCAGATTCAGGGGGTTGTTGCGAAGGTGCGTCATGTGGGAATTGTGCCGCGTGACTGAACCCATTGATGACGATAGCGACTGGGATCAGGCCAACTTGAGCTTTCGAGAAACTCAAATTCAATGATTGGCTTGTCGGCCAACAGTCATCCGTGTTCTCGACCAGACAAGCCAGAGTCATTCAACCTGCGAGACCAGATATTCCAATTCGTGGTCAGAAACGAAAAGGAACCCGTTATTTACGCTATTTGCAGGGAAAGACTAGCTGGACCGCCCAAACCATTGAGGCCAAGTCGCTAGAAACGAGCGCTTGATCAACCTCAGTGTTCCAGGCATGGTGGCCATTAGGCGATTTCCCCCAGCCGTCCGTCGCGGAAGTCGCTCAGTGCCTGGTAAATCTCGTCCTGCGAGTTCATCACAAATGGGCCATACTGAACAATAGGCTCTCCCAAAGGCTGGCCTGAAATGAGCAGCACCCTGGCGTCAACGCTGGCCTCGATCACAACACCATCGGCCTGGACGTCATTAACCAGGATGGCCATGCGCTGCACCGGTACGGCCTTGCCAGCAACGTTGACCTCACCGCGGTAGACATAGATAAAGGCGTTGTGGCCAGCGGGCAGTTGCTGCGCGAACCGTGCGCCAGCGGGCAGGTGCAAGTCGAGGTAGTTCGGCTGCGTGGTGTCGCGTGTCACGGCACCACTGATGCCGTGACTTTCACCCGCAATCACCGTCACGGCCACGCCTTCTTCAGTCACAAATTTTGGCAGGTCAGCGTTCTTGAAGTCGCGGTACCAAGGGGTGTTCATCTTGTCGCGTTGGGGCAGATTCAACCAGAGCTGAAAGCCCTCCATCACGCCTTCTTCCTGCTGCGGAATCTCGGAATGGATCACACCTTTGCCGGCTGTCATCCACTGCACGCCGCCGTTTTCCAGCAGACCCTCGTGGCCGGCACTGTCACGGTGCAACATGCGCCCGGCAATCATGTAGGTCACGGTCTCGAAACCGCGGTGCGGGTGGTCGGGAAAGCCGGCGATGTAGTCGTCAGGCTGGTCGCTGCCAAAGGCATCGAGCATCAGGAAAGGGTCGAGCCGATGCTGCAGGTTCTGTGTCAGCACGCGGGTCAGTTTGACACCAGCGCCGTCGGAAGTTGCCTGGCCGGCAACCAGCCGCTCCACAGTGCGTGATACTTGAACATTGTGCTTGTTGATGGTGGTGTTCATTTGCAGTTCCTTCTTGAAGCAGGGTGCTTGGCAACACCCTGCAGGGTTCATCAGTTATTCGAGGGTAGGTTCAAGCGCGACGTGAATCAAGACTCCATGCGCCAGCGCCGTTGGCAGCAATCGCCAGCAAGCCACCGACCACAGCGATGTTCTTGAAAAACAGCAGTTGCGTCACGAATGCCTGGTCAGCCGGGACGGCCCAGTAGGCGTGGAAAAAGAAGCTGGCGACCAGCGTGAACGCAGCCAGAACCAAAGCAGCGATGCGGGTCCCAAAACCGGCCAACAGTGCCAGGCTACCGACGATTTCAACGATCAGGGCCATGGCGGCCGCCATGGTGGGCAGCGGCAAGCCTACCGACGAGATGTAGCCCACGGTGCCGGCAAAGCCGGTGAGCTTGCCGATGCCGGCGGGCAGGAACAAAGCGACCATGAGCAAGCGGGCAGCCAGATTGAGGGGGTTTTGCATTGAGTTTGACATGATGGGTTTCCTTTAAAAAATGAGACAAACACTGTGTTTTACGGTGGATGTAGTTTATTTGTCATCAATCACTTTGAGAATCCCCTTGGATGGATATGATTGATCCCATGATGGAACAATCGAACGCAGCGATCGACCCCAACGACCTGCTTATCTTTGCC
The DNA here is from genome assembly GCF_012927445.1 of Rhodoferax sp. Lineage (GTDB taxonomy): Bacteria > Pseudomonadota > Gammaproteobacteria > Burkholderiales > Burkholderiaceae_C > Rhodoferax. Next base: position 260,115 of record NZ_JABBPD010000002.1, on the reverse strand, counting down.
AGCGTGGCCGAGTTTGGCAGCTTCAGCCGCGCTGCCGAGCGCATGGGGTTGCCTAAATCCACCGTGTCGCGCCGGCTGGCCGCACTGGAACACCGCTTGGGCGAGCGCTTGCTCTTGCGCACCACCCGGCGCCAGTCATTGACCGAGTTCGGCCTGCAACTGCTTGAGCATGCGCGTCAGGTGGTGTCTGAGGTAGCGGCAGTGGCGGCGCTGAGCGAGCGTCGCCAGGCCACACCAAGCGGACGCTTGCGTGTTTCCATGCCCAGTGACTTTGCCAACCTGCTGTTGGCCGACACCTTGGCCGCGTTCATTGCGTTGTATCCGTCTATCCAGCTGGAGCTTGATTTGTCACCGCGTCGGGTTGACCTGCTGGGCGAAGGCTTTGATGTGGTCCTGCGCATTGGGAAACTGCCGGACGATGCCTCGCTGGCAGCACGGCGCCTGGCCGTATTTTCTTTCGGCTTGTACGCTGCCCCCAGCTATCTGGCCGAGCACGGGGAGCCCGCTGACCCCGATGATCTGGTCCGGCATGCGGCCATCAGGATGCTGCAAGCCAATGGTGAGGCGGCGGCCTGGACACTGGAACAAGGTGAGCAGCGTTGGCAGGGCATACCGCCCGGCAGGGCCAGCGCCAATGCGCCCGAGTTACTGATCAGATTGGCGTGCGCCGGTGCCGGGATTGCGGCCGTGCCAGATTACTTTGCCGCACCTGACGTGCGCCGCGGCGCGTTGCGACGGGTGTTGCCGAACTGGTGCCTGCCCAGCCATACCGCCTGGGCGGTGTTCCCGGAGCGCAAGCTGATGCCGGTCAAGACACGGGTCTTCATTGACATGCTGCAGACTGCGTTGTCACAGGTGCCGGCTTGAAGCCGGGCATCGCAGCCTGCGCGTGTGCGGGCGTTTATCGATCTGGTGGTGGCGCGCCTGTCAGGTGAAGGGGCCTTCGTGCTAACGGCCAAGGAACTCGCCTCTGCGGAGTCGGCTGGGCAAAAGGCCACCAGTCGTCGCCGATAACGTTTGTTCACGTTGAGTCTGGAAGTTACTTTCCGCTTCTGAATCGCCGCCATCGCCCCAACTACTTTCAAGGCCCGGATTGAGTATTGGGCACGTTGTTTAACGTCATGTGCGGCGACAGACTGGTCCCCTGACTCTCTCAATTGGCGTGTCGTGAAACTGTCACTGGTGAGCGTCGGCCACCATTGAGCGGTTGAATCCAAGCCGCAAACTAGGCATTCGGTTTGTACTGGTGACTGACAGCAAGTGTTAAAGGTGATCGAAGCCAAGAAATTTCAATGAAAGTCCCGACTCGGTGCAGTGAGCCGCCCCAGCAAGTGCGTTAAATCAATGAAGTGCTTGGCAATCAGATTGCGCACTTCGCCTTCGCGCTGCCAAGTCCCGTAAACGCCCAGCAGTTTTGCATTCATCAATTCTTTGCGCTGCTGTTCCCGCACCCCTTTCCAGACGATGACTTGCACGGCGCCATCTTCGTCCTCAAGCGATACGAAAATCACCCCTTTGGCCGTTTCAGGCTGCTGCCGAAGCGTCACGATGCCGCAGGCCCGCACCAGTCTTCCATTCGAAAAGTCATGCAATTCGCGCGATGACTTGAACCGCATGGCAGTCAATCGACCTCTGAGCAGCGCAAGCGGATGCCGCCTAAGCGAGAGGCCCAACGCGGCGTAGTCAAAGACGATTTCTTCCCCTTCGGGAGCCTCGGGCAGTTCAAGAATATTTTCTTCCACAGGGGCATCACGCAGCAACTCGGGTGGCGCATGCAGTGCTGCAGCATCCCAGACCTGCTGTCTTCGATGGCCGGACAGACTTGCCAGAGCATCAGCTCCGGCCAAAATTTTCATTTCATGCTGCTCCAGGTTCGCGCGCCGTGACAAGTCCTCGGCACTTTCAAAGGGATGCTGCGCGCGAGCGGCAACGATGCGCTGTGCGGATGCGCTCTTGAGCCCGGAAATCAGCCGCAAGCCCAGGCGCACCGCCGGCTCGTGTGGCAAGTCTTCGAGGGTGGTGTCAACATCACTGAACATCACGTCCACAGCCCGCACGTCCACCCCATGCCGCCTTGCATCTTGCACCAGTTGATTGGGGGAATAAAAGCCCAAGGGCTGCGAGTTCAGCATCGCGGCCAGGAACGCCGCGGGCTCGGCGTGTTTGAGCCAGCAGCTGGCGTACACCAGCAAGGCAAACGATGCGGCATGCGACTCGGGAAAGCCGTATTCTGAAAAGCCCTTAATTTGTTCAAAAATCTGGAGCGCGAACTCCTTTTTGTAACCGCGCGCCGTCATCCCATCCACGATGCGGTCATAGTATTTTTCGAGCCCGCCTTTACGCTTCCAGGCCGCCATCGCCCGGCGCAAACCATCCGCTTCGCCTGGGGTGAAGCCGGCGGCCAGGATACTGACTTGCATGACCTGTTCCTGAAAGACCGGTACCCCAAGGGTTCTGCCCAGCGCTTCCTCCAGGGCTGCACTGGGGTACGACACTGTTTCCTTACCTTGCCTTCGGTTCAGATACGGGCTCACCATGCCGCCCTGAATCGGGCCTGGTCGGACTAGCGCGACCTCAATCACCAGGTCGTAAAAGCACCGCGGCTGCAACCGGGGCAGCATGCTCATCTGCGCCCGTGATTCGATTTGAAACACCCCCACCGTGTCGGCTTTGCAAATCATGTCGTAGGTGTCCGGGTCTTCCACCGGAATGTCTTGCATCTGGAACTGAAAGCCGCGGCGCATGCTGACGAGTTCAAGTGACTTGCGAATCGCCGTGAGCATGCCCAAAGCCAGCACATCCACCTTGAGCAGGCCCATCGCATCCAGGTCATCCTTATCCCATTCGATGACCGTTCGGTCTTCCATGGACGCAGCTTCTATGGGAACCATTCTGGAAAGTGGCCCCTTGGTGAGCACAAAACCGCCAGGGTGCTGTGAAAGATGCCGCGGGAACCCCATCAATTGCCGGGTGAGTGACATCAGCTGCCGGACGTCCAGGTCATCAAGCGAAAGTCCCAACTCGTTTAGCCGGTCAGCGTGTATCTCTCGTCCATCCCAATGACGATGGGATTTGCCCAGCTTTTCCAGTAGCTCCAAGTCAAAGCCCAGTGCCTTTCCGACGTCCCGGATTGCTGACTTGGGTCGATACGAAATCACCACGCCAGTCAAGGCAGCTCGGTCTCGTCCATATTTCTGGTACAGGTACTGAATGACTTCTTCCCGGCGCTCGTGCTCAAAGTCGATGTCGATATCGGGCGGCTCATTGCGCTCTTTGCTGATAAACCGCTCAAACAACACACTCATGCGGGCCGGGTCCACTTCCGTCACCCCCAGGCAATAGCAGACAGCGCTGTTGGCGGCGGACCCTCGCCCCTGACAAAGAATGTGGCGAGACCGCGCGAAGGCGACGATGTCGTAGACAGTCAAAAAATATTGCTCGTAATGCAGCTCACAAATCAGCGTCAGTTCGTGCTCAATCTGATACTGTACTTTGGCGGTCATGCCACCGGGCCAACGACGGCCAGCGCCTTCATAGGTCACCCGGCGCAGATACGACGCAGGGGTCTGACCGGCCGGCACAACCTCCTGCGGGTACTGGTATTTCAACTCATCCAGAGAGAAATGACACCGGTCAGCCACCTTGAGTGTCTCTGTCAGCAGGTCTTGCGGGAACGCCTGCGCCAGCCGCAAACGGGTGCGCAGGTGCCGCTCCGCGTTTTGTTGCAAGTCCAGGCCGCATTCCGTGAGAGGCTTGCAAATTCGTATGGCCGTCATGACATCCTGCAGCGGCTTGCGCGAACGAACGTGCATGTGCACATCGCCGACCGCCACGAGCGAAATGGCAGTTGCGTTGCTGACTTGCCTGAGCTTGTACAGCCAGATTTCATCATCCAGCGTGCGCAGCTGTTCAACACCAAGCCAGCATCGGCCGATGAAGTGCTGCAGGGTCCATTGGCCAATGGCCAGGAGTTGTTCAGGGGTACTGCCGCGGTCGGGTGACACGACCACCAGGCAATCGGCCAACTCCTTCCCCTGCAGCTCGTCTTGCCGCAAGCGGTACGTGCCCTTTTTCTCGGATGTTCGCCTCAAGCGAGTGATGAACTCGCACAGATTGCCGTAGCCGTTCAGGTTGCAGGCCAGGATGACCAGATTGAAGGGCTTGTCACACTCGACTTGAAACTGTGAGCCAATCAGCAGGTTGAGTCCAACTGCCTTGGCCTCGACATGCGCGCGCACGATGCCGGCCATGCTGCATTCATCTGTCACGGCCAGCGCCGAGTAGCCCAGAGCGTTAGCGCGCTGAACAAGCTCCTCAGGCTTACTGGCACCCTTGAGGAAGGAAAAGTTGGAGAGGCACCGAAGCTCGGCGTAATGGGGCAGTACGGACATTGTGCTGACTCACGCAAAAAGCCCATGCAAATACCAGGACGCAATTTCGTCTTTTGGCAGGCGCTGCTGGAATATCCAAAGAGTCCCCGCATGCTGGCTCAGCGCCACCCAGTAGTCGCGCGCGACATTCAGGCTGCGTTGGCCACTGCCCTCGGTGTCCTTGACGCGATGCCACCAGCCGCCCTCGACGCGCTCCGGGCCCAACAGCAATTGCAGCGGCCCCTGATACAAGGGTCGCTCGTCCATGACGTCCAACCTCAGCGGTGTTTTGAGAATCCAGGTCGGCTGCGGTCCCGGCACCTGGCGTACTTTCGTGGTCGGCCTTTTGGCGTCCATCGGTTGCCAACGGTTCATCCATTCCATGCGGGTGTCTTCAGTCAGCACGGGCCGCAGCACGCGTTTCTTGCCGAGGCGCGCCTCGATGCGCTCCAGCACCAGTTCAACCGCTTCCCCAGTGGCTCGGGCATCGGGCAACAGGGAGCGGCTCTCTTCAATGATGGAAGTGACCTCAGTGGCGCTCAGGACGAGGTCACTGGCGGGTGCCAACAATTGCACCTTCGCCAGGTTTTCGGTCAAGAGGCGGCACAGGTGCTCCACGCTCTGGGTTGACTGCGCGGTGCGAACGGTGATTTCGCCGCCGTCGCCAGCGTCCCGGGTGCGCATCGTGTCATGGCACCAGTGCAGAGTGAAAGCGGTAACACCACAATGGCGTGCCGCAAGCCATCCACCCAGCTGCACCAGCAGGCGACGGGCACCGAACATCAGGCCGGGTGCCGTGTCGACGCGACCAGGCAGCTCTAACTTCGCAGAAAACGTCTCAGGCAATGTCACCCAGGGGTACCCCTCGGAGCGCAATCCGTAGGCTTGGTCCAGCGCCAAAAGCAATTGGCTATCGAAGCGCCGACTGATACCGCCTCGGGGCAACTTGCGTACATCGGCCAGTGTTCTGCATCCCAATCGGGCCAAAGTGGCGCCATGGACATTGACGGCATCGATGCACTCAAACGGCAAGGGGTCCAGCACCTTTGCAAGCGGTCCGGCAAAACCGTCGCGGATGCCTACGCGTGCGCAGGCCAGTGCAGCCAGGCTGGTTGGGGCCCAGGCTAGCCGTGAGACCCCGAGTTCCGAGGCACCTTCCTCCACGAGCTGATGCATGTGGTCTTCACCGCCAAACAGGCGCAGGCTCTGCTCGACCTCCAGCAATACCGTTTGGTCCTTCTGTGCCACACGAGGGGTGAACTGAAGGGCCCAAACAGCAACGCCGCAGGGGTCAATGCGCAGCGAGCTGTCGCCGGCGTTGTCGAGTAACAGCGCTGCCCAATACATGGACATGGGAGGCCTCCGTCTTTGCAATTAACTGGCTCGGGTGCATCAACCGCGGTGTGAGCACGCTTGCCAGCGTTCCCGGTATGGAAGACAGCACGATGGTGCCGTCCAACAAAGCACCTTTGCGTTTCAGAATGTGGACGTGAAGCGCCCAGTCATGGCCGAGAGTCGTCAGCACACGTAACGGCGCCGGTGACGCATCAAGCTGTGCCGCCGCTGGTCGAAAAAGAAAAACCGGGCAGTCACAGGATTGGGCATGCACCTGCAACCGGCGAAGTTGCTCAGCGCGCACTTGGGGCAGCCAGGCCAGAATGGCACCACCACGTGGATTGGCCTTCACAAGCTGCTCGGTGCACCACAAGCGTTCGGCCGGGGTGTCGGCAGCAATCCAGACCAGGTTCTTTTCTGAAATACCCAACTTCACCAGTCCAGGTGCATGCGGGCGTTTGGGTGGGCCTACCAGCAAAATTTGACCGCCGGAAGCTACGAGTCGCGCCAATGCGGGCGAGAGCAGGCGCCACTCGCAAAGAGACGGTTGCGGCTGCAGCAGTTCGGTTAGCGAATTACATGGCCAGCCACCGCCAGGCAACTGCGCATCAAGGCTGTCGAATCCGGTTGCAACGACGGTTTGATTAGCCTGACCAATGTCTGTACCGCGCCAAATGGCCTGCGCAACATTGCCAGGAAGTTGTCCGACTTCAAACGGCGGCGACGACACAGCACCAAGAGGTGGTGCGGCGCTCACTGTCCATTGACGTGCTGTAGACATTGAGGTCCTGGCTATTGCTGTATAAAACAACAGTATATCCAAATCCACCAAGTAATCAAAACTTTATGCTCAGCAAGCTCCGTTTGACATCAGAACAAGTCATCCGTCGGGTCGCTGGGTTTCGGTGCTGGCAGCTTCGATTCCCTCTTGGGCGCTTGGGTATGGGGAAGGTATTTGTCAATTGCTTTCACAGGGGCTGCTCCACAGGTTTGTGTTACAGGCTGTGTGACAACTGAGCAGTCGCCAAAAGCAAAAGAGCTTGATTCCCTAGGAAATCAAGCTCTTAGCACGTTAAAACGAAATTTTGGGGTGGCTGATGGGGCTCGAACCCACGACAACAGGAATCACAATCCTGGACTCTACCAACTGAGCTACAGCCACCGTAAGCTTTATATTATAGCGCGCTAGAGTTTACTTTGAAGCAGCTACTGATAAATCTATTGAAGTCCGCGCCGGACGTGCAGCCATGATCTCAACTTTGAAAGTTTCTTTAAGAAGATTGTAATAAGCTTGATTTTCGGCACCGATCCACCACTGGGCATATTGGGCGCGATCTTGCTTGGCGGCGGACTCCGTGGGCGTCGGACGCGGCACAATCTTATTGATCTTGACGATAGCGTAACCCTGGGCGCCTAAATCAACACCAACAAAAGCAGGCAAAGCTGAAACATCCGCCCGCAAAGCAGCACTCAAAACCTGCGGTGGAATATTTTGAGACTGATCGCGCGACACGACCAGTGCCGTCGGCATAAGCGCTGAGGCAGGCGCGGCCTTCCAGGCCAGCAGTTTTTCCAAACCTTGTTTCTTAGCAAGCTCGGCAGCATGCGCAGCAACGACACGGTCACGTACAACACTGCGCACATCAGTAAACGGGATGGTCCGCGCCGGAGTGTATTGGGTGATTCGAGCAGCCGTTAACTGATTCGGCGCTGTTTCAATTGCTTCCGTATTCCGTTTTTTCTCAATTGAGTCAGGTCCGAAAATCGCAGCCAGAAATTTTGCATTCGCCAATACACCTGTCGCGCCAGGCACAGGATTGCGGGTCAAATTGGCAGCTGACTTGATTTCCAGCTTGAGCTTCTCAGCAACTGGCTTCAGGCTATCAGACTGTTCATAAACACCGTTAGTGAAAGCCTCGGCTGTTTCGGCAAACTTGCGTTGGGCTTGCTGCGCCTTCAGGTCCGCCTCAATACTGGCACGCAACTCCTCAAAGCTGCGCTGCTTGGGTGTTTTGACCTCGGTGAGCTTGATGATGTGGTAGCCAAAATCAGACTCAACCACTTCACTAATATCCCCTTTTTTCATGGCAAATGCTGCAGCTTCAAACGGTTTGACCATCGCGCCACGCGCAAAAAAATCAAGATCCCCACCATTCGCGGCGGATCCGGTATCTTGCGAGTTCTTCTTGGCAACTTCAGCAAAACTGTCAGGCGATTTACGCACTACTTGCAATAATTCCTCAGCACGTGCTTTGGCTTTTTGACGATCGGCAGCAGAGGCGTCCTTGCCCGCATTGATCAAGATGTGACTCGCACGCCGCTCTTCATTTCCACTGAGACGAAGCGCATTTTGGTCGTAATACGACTTGAGGTCAGCCTCATTGATAGAGATGCTCTTTTTTACCGCTTCCAGGTCCAGCACAACATATTCAATACTGGCCTGCTCGGGCGCCTGGAACAACGCCTGATTGGCTTTGTAAAACGCATCCAGTTCGGCCTCGGTTGGTGCGACTTTTGACGCAAACTCGGAAGTCGTGAAGCTGGCGATCTGCACTTCACGTTTTTCGAAAAATGCATTCAATGACACATCGGCGACGCTTGCCGCAGAAAAACCTGTGCTGATCACGCCGGCTTCCACCTGACGGACCGATAAATCTTGGCGTACACGGGCTTCAAAGCCTTCAGGCGTCAAGCCCTGACTGGCGGCCAATTGTCGATAGCGCTCCATGTCCAGTTTGCCATCAGGCAAACGCAGCGATGCAATGGTGGGGTTCTCCTGCAACTCGCGGGCAAGTCGTGCATCGCTGGTCGTCAGTTTGAATTTGTCAGCAGCTTGGGCCAGAACCCGTTCGCGCACCAGTCGCTCCAGGGTGGCATAACGGGCTTCCGGAGAATCCAGCAGTTTGGCATCCAGATTGGGCATTGAAGCGCGCAAACGGTCAGCTTCCGATTTGTGTGCCGCATCCCATTCGCCCTGGGTAATCTCATGCCCACCTACCCGAGCTACAGCCAAGCCATTTTCTCGAGATCGGTTATAGCCATCAATACCAAACAACACAAAGGAAGGGATGATCAGCAGAAACATCACGAACATCATGATCTTCGTGTGCTTGCGGACAAAATCAAACATGCGCGAACTCTCCAGAATATAAACAAAAAAGGCGAACATTTTGTTCGCCTTTGCTTGGGTGGGTGGTGGGTGATGACGGGCTCGAACCGCCGACCTACGCCTTGTAAGGGCGCCGCTCTACCAACTGAGCTAATCACCCCACCTAAACCTGCTATCAGTTCAAAGCATCCTTCAACGCTTTGCCCGGACGGAATTTTGGCACTTTGGCCGCTTTGATTTTAATCGCATCACCAGTTCGGGGATTGCGACCCACGCGTGCTGCACGTTTGCCGACAGCAAATGTACCAAAACCAACCAGCGATACAGAGCCGCCTTTTTTCAGTGTGGTCTTGACAGCACCAATCGTTGCTTCCAGAGCCCGGGCAGCGGCTGCTTTGGAAATATCTGCATGCACTGCAATGTGCTCAATCAGTTCTGTTTTATTCACAAACAACCCCTAGTATAAAAACAGAGTTAATCAAATTAACTCTTTAAAAATTCTTGCAATTACTGATGATGCATGCGATTGACGCAAGGGCCTTGACTGTGTCAATACTACCTGCAGCTTTACAACAATGCGGTGGTAAATTCTAGTCGGTTTTCAGACGCCCACCTGTTCTATCCAAGCTGATTTTTTCGATTTTTGAATAAAGTTGTGATTTAAAAAATCTCGACCAACTCGTTAAAGCGCACCTGCAATGGCGAGCCCTACATCTTTCGTACTGGCTGTTCCGCCCATATCAGGCGTGAGAGGTGCCCCACTTTGGGGATCGAGAACTTTTTCAATGGCAGCCAAGACAGCATCATGTGCGTTCTTGTATCCCAGATAGTCCAGCATCATGGCGCCACACCAGATCTGACCGATAGGATTTGCGATGCCCTTGCCGGCAATGTCGGGGGCCGAGCCATGAACTGGCTCAAAGAGTGAAGGAAATTTGCGTTCAGGGTTCAAGTTGGCACTGGGCGCTATCCCAATAGTCCCCGTGCAGGCTGGCCCCAAGTCACTCAGGATGTCGCCAAAGAGATTACTAGCGACGACTACATCAAAAAAATCGGGACGCTGTACAAAGTGTGCAGTGAGGATGTCAATGTGAAATTTATCCAGCGTGATGCCGGGGTAGCCTTTCGCCATTTCAATCACACGTTCATCCCAATACGGCATCGTGATGGCAATGCCATTGGATTTAGTGGCGCTGGTCAGATGCTTTTTGGGACGCGACTGGGCCAACTCGAAAGCGAACTTCAACACACGATCAACGCCAATACGGGACATCACGGTTTCCTGCATCACGATTTCGCGCTCAGTGCCCTGGTACATGCGCCCACCAATACTGGAGTATTCACCTTCGGTGTTTTCACGCACGATGTACATATCGATTTCGCCGGGCTCACGCCGACTGCCATCTCGTCGCACCACAGGCGCAATGATGCCCGGCATCAAGCGTGCAGGGCGCAGGTTCACATACTGGTCAAACTCGCGGCGAAACAGCAACAGAGAGCCCCACAGCGAGACATGATCCGGAATTTTTTCAGGCCAGCCCACCGCGCCAAAGTAGATGGCGTCATGACCTCCTATCAAATCCTTCCAGTTGTCGGGCAACATTTTTCCGTGTTTCTCACAGTAGTCCCAACTGGAAAAATCGAAATAATCAAACTGCAAGTCGATGCCGAATTTGCTGGCAACAGCATTCATCACCCGAATGCCTTCGGGCATCACTTCCTTGCCGACTCCATCACCGGCGATGACTGCGATTCTTTTCTTGCTCATGTCGATTCATTCCTTGCTTAACGGGCATAAAACTGAAAGCACCAGACCATCAAGAGGCCATGCGGGGTGAACGCACCACGAGGCTCACACCAAAAGCAGTGAGTGCAGTGCCTCCGATGGTGATCGCGGTAATCGGCTCTGCAAACAACAGCCACGCCAGGAGCGCCGTTGTAGGTGGAACCAGGTACATCAAACTGGCCACAGACGTTGCAGCGCCACGCTGAATCAGCAGATACAACAGTGAACTGCCGCCCAGCGTTACCATTACAGACCAGGTCATGGCGCCGACCAGTTCAGCGTTCCAGCGCATGGACTCAGTTTCAAGAAATATAAAAGGCAACGTCACAAGCAAAGCGGCCCCCAGTTGAATGGCGTTGGCCGATCGAACATCGCAGGCTGACACAAAACGTTTTTGGTACAGGGTCCCGATGGTGATGCTGAACAAGGCGCCAACCGCCAATGACATGTTCAGCCAGTCGGCCTCACCTCCCTGCCCAAACTTGCGCGACACCACCAGCACCAGCCCCACAAAACCCAGCACCAACCCAACCCACTGCCGGGCCGCAATTTTGCCGCCCGTGGCGGACAGCCACAGCGCGGTCAACACAGGCTGCAAGCCAACAATCAGTGCGGAAAGTCCGGAACCCATCCCTGCCTTTACAGCCGACCACACACCGCCCAGGTAAAAGGCGTGCATGAACACCCCGGTCACTGCGAGATGCAGCCACTGGGCGCGGGTACGTGGCCAAGCCACATGGGCCAACATGATCCACGGCAAAAAGCACAGAATGGACAAGGCGTAGCGCACGACCAGAAACTTCATGGGCGGTGCGTAGGGCATGCCATACCGGGCGACAATAAAACCTGTACTCCAAATCAGCACAAACAAGGCTGGCATGGCCCGGATCAAAGCGCGATCGTCGCGCACAGTCACTTTACCCTTGCCCGAATTTCAGGCAGCGCCTTCTGCAGGTAGTACACCATGGACCAGACCGTCATGACGGCGGCAATCCAGATGAGCCAGACACCCCATTCATGGGTATCGATGACACCGAGCAACAGACCGTCAAACAACAAAAACGGAATCGCCACCATTTGCACCACCGTTTTGAGTTTGCCAACCATGTGCACCGCCACGCTCTTGGAGGCCCCGATCTGGGCCATCCATTCACGCAGCGCGGAAATTGCAATTTCGCGACCGATGATGATGAGGGCGACGAAGACGTCGGCACGGCCGAGATGCACCAACACCAGCACGCTGGCACACACCAGAATCTTGTCGGCCACCGGGTCCAGGAACGCACCAAAAGAAGATACCTGATTGAGCTTGCGGGCAAGGTAGCCATCCAGCCAGTCGGTGGCTGCCGACACCACAAACAGGACTGTTGCAACCAAATTACGGCTGGCCGGCTCAATCGGCAGGTAGAACACTCCGACTATCAACGGGATCGCAGCAATGCGCGCCCAAGTCATGATCGTCGGAATAGTAAAAAACATAGCGTGATTGTGGCACGACCCGACGGCAATCTGGCCGGGTCCGGTCAGTGCAGGGCCCGGTATATTTCCTCGGCCAGTTCCCGGGAGATACCCTCCACGGTCGCAATATCTTCGACACCCGCCAACCCCACGCCACGCACCCCGCCAAAACGCTGCAACAACCTGGCGCGCCGTTTCGGCCCGATACCGGGAATTTCCTCCAGTTTGCCGCCATCCACCCGCACTTTGGCCCGTTTCGCGCGCATGCCGGTGATGGCAAAACGGTGCGCTTCGTCCCGAATCTGGGCTACCAGCATCAAGGCCGCCGAGTCCTTGCCCAGATAGACCTTCTCGCGGCCATCGGCAAACACCAACTCTTCCAGCCCAACCTTGCGCCCTTCCCCTTTCTCGACCCCCACGATCAGTGACAGGTCCAGCCCCAACTGCTCAAACACCTCACGCGCCATGGACACCTGGCCCTTGCCGCCGTCCACCAGCACCAGATCGGGCAGCCGGCCAGTACCAGCGGGCGTTTGCCCGGTCTTTTGCGCTTCCCGCAAAGTCTCGGCCAATTTGCCGTAGCGCCGCAGCAGTACCTGGCGCATGGCCGCATAGTCATCACCCGGGGTGATGCCGTCAATGCTATAGCGGCGGTACTCGGCGTTTTGCATTTTGTGGTGATGAAACACCACGCACGAAGCCTGGGTCGCTTCGCCGGCGGTGTGCGAAATGTCGAAACACTCCACACGCAGCTCATCCAGATTGTCGAGCGCCAGATCCAGCGCATCGGCCAACGCCCGCGTGCGCGCCTGCTGCGAGCCCTCTTCCGACAGCAACCGGGCCAACTGCAGACTGGCATTGGTTTGCGCCATTTCCAGCCATTGGCGGCGCTGTTCGCGCGGCTGGTGCACGGCCGTCACCTTGACGCCGGACTGGATCGACAGCGCTTTGATCAGGTTTTTATTCACCGGCTCACTCACCACCAACGAGGGTGGGATCGGCACATTCAGGTAATGCTGCGCCACAAAGGCCTCCAGCACCTGGGCCTCAACGGACGGCGCCGCTGCCGCGCCCTCGTCGTCTTCGGTGTAGACCCCCGCCGCATCTTCCACATGCACCGGAAAATAAGGTCGGTCACCGAGGTGGCGCCCACCGCGCACCATCGCCAGATTGACGCAGGCACGACCGCCCTGCACCTTCACCGCCAGAATATCCACATCGCGGTCCGACACATTGTCGACCGACTGCTGGTGCAGCACATTGGACAGCGCCGCCACCTGATTGCGCAGTTCGGCCGCCTGCTCAAACTCCAGCCGTTCCGCATGCGCCATCATGCGGGCCTCCAGCACGTCCATCAGCTGGCGGGCATCGCCGCGCAAAAAGCGCTCGGCATTGGCCACATCCTGCGCATAGTCCGCCGCTGAAATATGCCCCACGCACGGCGCGGAACAGCGCTTGATCTGGTACAGCAGGCAAGGCCGCGTGCGGTTGTTAAATACTGGGTCTTCACAGGTGCGCAGGCGAAACACCTTCTGCATCAGCAAAATGGCCTCTTTGACCGCCCAGGCGCTGGGGTACGGCCCAAAATAATGGTGCTTCTTTTCAACCGCACCCCGGTAATAGGACACCCTGGAAAAGCTCGAACTCGGATTCGCAGAAGGACTCACCCCCGTCATCTTCAAGTACGGATAACTCTTGTCATCCCGGAACAGAATGTTGTACTTGGGATTGAGCGTCTTGATCAGGTTGTTTTCCAGCAGCAGCGCCTCGGCTTCTGAACGCACCACCGTGGTTTCCATGCGCACAATCTTGCTGACCATGTGCCCGATGCGCGTGCCGCCATGATTTTTCTGAAAATAGCTGGACACCCGCTTTTTCAGGTTGATGGCTTTGCCCACATAGAGCACCATGCCTTCGGCATCGAAATAGCGGTACACACCGGGCAGCGCGGGCAGGCTCGCCACGTCACTTAATAACTGTTCGGGGTGAGCCGGCAGTGAAGTCAATTCAGAGGACACGGAGGGCTCGGGCGGGTTGGAATCAGGCAAAACGGGCATAGGTGCGTATTGTGGACAATCTCTAGCGTGAATACAGAAAACAGCAAGCTTTGGGACATTTTTTGCAAGGTCATCGATAACTACGGTGACATTGGTGTGTGCTGGCGTTTGGCGGTCGGCTTGGCCGCGCGGGGCGAGCGGGTGCGTTTATGGGTGGACGATACCAGCGCCCTGGACTGGATGGCCCCCGGGGGTGCCGCCGGTGTCGAGGTCCGGGTCTGGACACAGCCGATCCCAACCAATGACTTGGTGATGGGCGATATTTTGGTGGAAACCTTCGGCTGCGAGATCGCTCCTGAATTTATAGCTGCTTACGCAATGAGTACGAGGGCTAGAGGCCTAAAAAGCACTTGGGTTAATCTGGAGTACCTGAGCGCCGAAGGCTACGCAGAACGAAGCCATGGCCTGCTCTCCCCCGTGATGTCCGGGCCGGGCAAAGGTCTGACCAAACACTTTTTTTACCCCGGCTTCACCGCGGGCACCGGGGGGCTGCTGCGCGAAGCCGATCTGCTGGAACGCCAGGCCCGCTTTGACCGCACCGCCTGGCTGCAGCAATTGGGCATTGAATTTCAGGGCGAACGGCTGGTGTCATTATTTTGTTACGAGCCACCCGCCTTGGGGGAATTGCTGGACAAACTGGCCAGCGACCCACAACCGACCCGGCTCCTGGTCACCGCCGGACGGGCCACGGCGGCCGTTGCAGCCTGGATTAAGGATAAAAATAGCTCCCAGCCCGCATGGAACATGCGCAAGTCGCTATCATTTTCTTACCTCCCCGCACTGACCCAACACGATTTTGATCACCTGCTGTGGGCCTGCGATCTGAATTTTGTGCGGGGAGAAGACTCCCTGGTCCGGGCCTTGTGGGCCGGCAAACCTTTTGTCTGGCAGATTTACCTGCAGCATGACGACGCCCACCACAGCAAGCTTGACGCTTTTCTGGACCTGCTGCACGCCACGCCCTCATTGCGGGATTTTCATCATGTCTGGAATGGTGTGAGCCAGGCGGCTTTGCCCGCGCTCTCCCTCGCTGAATGGCAGCAAACCGTGACGGCAGCACGGGCCCAACAACTGCAGCACGCTGATCTTGTGACACAGATCATGCGGTTAGCGTAAAAAACCATTAAAATCGAAGACTTGCGAAATTTGACCGGATTAGTCCAGTCCATGCCGCCCTCGCCGCTAAGCAAGCGGCCAACCTTCACATAATCGCTATGAAAACCGCTCAAGAAATTCGCGCCGGCAATGTCATCATGCACGGTAAAGACCCTATGGTCGTGCTCAAGGCTGAATACAGCCGCGGCGGCCGCAACTCCGCCACCGTGCGCATGAAGCTGAAAAGCCTGATCGCCAACTTCGGTACCGAAGTCGTGTTCAAGGCCGACGACAAGCTCGACCAAGTCGTTCTGGACAAAAAAGAGTGCACCTACTCTTACTTTGCCGAACCGATGTACATCTGCATGGACACCGAGTTCAACCAGTATGAAGTCGAAGCCGAAAACATGGGCGACTCGCTGAACTACCTCGAAGACGGCATGGAACTCGAAGTCGTGTTCTATGACGACAAGGCCATTTCAGTTGAAATGCCCACCAGTGTCGTGCGCGAAATCACCTGGACCGAACCTGCCGTCAAAGGCGACACGTCTGGCAAAGTGCTCAAGCCTGCCAAAATCTCCACCGGATTTGACTTGGGTGTGCCAATTTTTGTAGCCCAAGGCGACAAGGTCGAAATCGACACCCGCACTGGCGAATACAGAAAACGCGTCTAACTTTAGTTCGCTGCAAAAAGGCTTCTTCGGAAGCCTTTTTTATTGGGTTTCCCCCAATGAGCATTGAGCGCCCTGACCGATTCCAGTCCATGAAACGGGTGTAGGCTACAGCCATGAGCAATATCTCCGATGACCGGCTAGCGCCCGATGCGCCGCAAGGTGAAAATCTGGTGACCTCCAACCTGGCGGTTCGCCGGGTTGCAATCGATACTTACCGCGAAAATGTGGTTTATCTGCACCGGGATTGCGCGGTCTACCGGGCCGAGGGCTTTCAGGCCCTGTCCAAAGTTGAGGTTCGGGCCAATGGGCGGCACATTCTGGCAACCCTGAACGTGGTCGATGATCTGGCCATCGTGGGTTGTCATGAGCTTGGACTGTCCGAAGACGCTTTTCTGCAACTGGCGGTCAAGGATGGACATACAGCCTCGGTATCTCAGGCCGAGCCACCCAAATCCATTGGTGCGCTGTACCGAAAAATTGCCGGTGAACGACTGAGCCGGGACGATTTTCGGGACATCGTGCGCGACATTGCCGAGTTGCACTACTCCAAGATCGAGCTGACCGCCTTTGTTGTTGCCACCAACCGGGATGAACTGGACCGGGAAGAAGTCTATTTTCTGACTGAGGCAATGGTGGCCAGTGGACGAACACTCGACTGGCACGAACACCTGGTGGTTGACAAACATTGCATTGGCGGCATCCCCGGCAACCGCACCTCCATGCTGGTGGTGCCGATTGTGGCGGCGCATGGCCTGCTCTGCCCCAAAACATCCTCCCGTGCCATCACCTCACCCGCCGGCACCGCCGACACCATGGAGGTGCTGGCCAATGTTGAACTTCCCTTTGAGCAACTGGCTGCCATCGTGCGCGAACACCGGGCTTGCCTGGCTTGGGGCGGGACCGCCAATCTGTCACCGGCTGACGATGTATTGATTTCTGTGGAGCGGCCCTTGGGCGTCGATTCGGCGGGACAAATGGTGGCCTCTATTCTCTCCAAAAAAATTGCGGCCGGGTCGACCCATCTGGTGCTTGACATTCCCATCGGCCCCACCGCCAAAGTGCGCTCGATGCCCGAGGCGCAACGCCTGCGTCGACTGTTCGAGTATGTGGCCGGACGCATGCATCTATCGCTGGATGTCATCATTACCGACGGTCGCCAGCCCATCGGCAATGGCATTGGCCCTGTGCTCGAAGCCCGCGATGTCATGCGGGTGCTGGAAAATGACCCCAGAGCGCCCAACGACTTGCGGCAGAAATCTTTGCGGCT
Organism: Rhodoferax sp.; assembly: GCF_012927445.1. Lineage (GTDB taxonomy): Bacteria > Pseudomonadota > Gammaproteobacteria > Burkholderiales > Burkholderiaceae_C > Rhodoferax. Next base: position 242,964 of record NZ_JABBPD010000002.1, on the reverse strand, counting down.
GGCTGGCCGATTAATCGAATGCAATCCGGACGTCCGGGGCGGTGATGGTTTCGCAATTGCACGGGACATCCTGGACTCCGGCCGCGCGTTGACCAAAATGAACGCCATCATTGCGGCCCAGGGGCAAAAAACGTTTGATCACAACAATCTTCAACTTGGCGCGTTAACGTTTGATATTTGCGCGGCCGAATCAGGCGTGGTGACCGGCATTGACAATCTTCAGGTCGCGCGCATGGCCCGTTTAGCCGGTGCGCCCAAGGTTATTGGTGCGGGCGTTGATCTGTTTCGCAAGCTGGGGGATGCCGTGTCCAGCGGAGACGTTCTTTACCGCGTGCACGCCGGGTTTCAGAGTGACCTTGAATTTGCACGTCAGACCTGCGCCAAGTCAACCGGTTACACGATTGGCCGCGCCGATGAAGTGCCTCATGTCTTTGTGGAATTCTGATGAAATCAAAACCAGTTTTACTGTACTTCGCTGATGAGCAAGAGAGTGCGGCTCGCATCGCTCTGGCCGGCCACCTGAATCTCGGAAAAATTCAGAGCCATCGCTTTCCTGATGGCGAAATCAAGTTGCGTCTGCCTGAGTCCTTATCTGCGCAAGTTGTTATTCTGCGCACGCTGAACAACCCGAATGAAAAATTGATTGAACTGTTGCTAGCCGCTCAAACCGCACGCGACCTGGGCGCCAGGAACTTGACGCTGGTGGCGCCTTATTTATCCTACATGCGCCAGGATGTCGCTTTTCATCCGGGCGAAGCCATCAGTCAGCGCATTGTCGGACGGTTTCTGGCAGGCCTCTTTAACGCCGTAATCACCGTCGATCCGCACCTGCACCGGGTGGCCACGCTGCAGGAAGCCGTGCCCGTCGCCAACGCCATTATGCTCAGCGGCGCCCCGCTACTGGCTGATCTGATTGCGGCGCAGCGACAGAATCCGTTGTTACTGGGCCCGGACGAAGAGTCGGCTCAGTGGGTCGCGCAGGCCGCAGCACGCCATGGGTTCGATCACGCGGTATGCCGCAAGGTCCGTCATGGCGACCGGGCGGTGGAAGTGACACTGCCCGACGTGGCGCTTTCCGGTCGACAAGTGGTTCTGCTGGATGATGTGGCCAGCACCGGCCACACCGTCGCGCAGGCGGCACGCCTGCTGCTGACCGCTGGAGCGGCTTCAGTTGATGTCGCGGTAACCCACGCACTTTTCGCTGGCGACGCCTTGCAGGTCATGCAGGAGGCTGGTATCCGTGAAGTCTGGAGCACCGACTGCATCAACCATCCAAGCAATGCGGTCAGCATGGCCAAAACCATCGCAGCCGCTTTAACGCTTGTGCAGCCAGCAGCGTAACGGCCCACAGGCACGCTTTAAAAAAGCGTCAATAACCGGCAGCCGTCACTTAACGTCTGGACGCGCCACGATCCGTTGGGCCTTGCCACTGCGCCCCCTCGGTACGGCTTGCCCCAGTTCCGCAATCACATCCAGCGGCGCCAAACCTTGAACCTCTGCAAAATGCGCCAATGCAGCACGGCAACGCGTCACAACGGTTTCGGCCGGTTCTCCATTTAGTTCAAGCCGCAGCACCAAAGTGTGATCATCCTGTTGGCGCAACTGAAAATCGAATACGCCGGCTTCGTCTTCGAGAACCGTGGTCAGCGCCAGCGGCAGCAGTGTGACAGACTGCCCATCCCGTCCGGCCATTAGCAGTGGATCATCACGCCGCCCCCGCACCTCAATCACCGGCAATGAAGAACCGCATTCACAGCGCTCCTGGTGCACTGTTACTTGATCGCCCAGGTCATAGCGAATAAGCGGTTGCACGTGATTGGCCAAGTTGGTCAACAAGGTCGAATTTGAAGGCTGACCGGCTGGCACCAATCGGCCCCGCTCATCAATCGGTTCAAGAATAACCCAGTCGGTATTGGCGTGCAGTTGACCGTGATTGCACTCCCATCCAATCGACATGAACTCAGAGGCGCCATAGCTATTGCGTACAGGGCATCCCAGCGCCAGCTCAACCCGCTGCCGCACGGCAACGCTCAAGGTTTCACCGCCGGTCCAGACCTCCTTCGGCCTGAAGGCCAGCGACCCGCGGTAGGCCTCTTCAGCCAGCAATGCGGCCACAGTCGGATAGGTGGCAATCACGGTGGGCGCGAACGCATTGAGCTCGCCGACCAATGTGCTGGTGGACTGCAAAATGGAGAAGCATTGCAAGGATTGCGCCATCCATGGGTTAAGTTGTCGCAACCTTTGCAAAGACACAACGCTGGAAAAATGACCACCAATTGCACCAACAAAAGCGATGCGTTCATTCAGCATCACGGCGTCAAACCAGTATTGCAGTGGACGCGGCGTACTTCGCCTTAGCGCCTCCAAGGCGTCGTAGACTGCTAACGCTTGCGCATCCTGTACGAACACACCGGGCTCATGACTGGTACCGGAACTTTCCCAAATCAGGTACTTGTCAAGGTAGGACTCTCCAATGCGATGAGGGTCGGCGATAAACAACTGAAGTTGCGCCAGTTTGAGCTGCGGGTCAGTCACCCAATCATCGAACCGCGCCATCAGCTCGCACCGGGACACCGAGGGCAATGTGCTCAACTCCGCTGAATCGAGCTGAATGCCACGCAGGCGTTCGCGGTATACCTTCGAACCCTGTACTGCAACGGCAAGCAGCTTGGCAAGTCGGGCATTTTGGCGAACGGCAAGAGCTTCCGGGGTGGCATGTCCACAAACCAGGATATCCAGCGCCACAGCAGCCAAACGCAGAGGATCAAAAACTGACATCATCGGATGGACATGATCTTGGACAGGAAACCTGTCGAGAATTGCATCGTGCAATCAAAATGAAAAAATCAAGGCGAACGTGTTTGCGCTCTTCTATTATTTTTTGAATAGTAGGCCAGCCATCCCACCTGTATTTGAGTTTGATCAAGTGACTCATCAACCCCGCACATAACAAATTGTGCGCCTTGCTGCAAGAATGAGGCACGAGTGTCAACTCAAATTCATCTGCCATCCCTTGATTTTTGTCAGGATATAAAACAGGATAAAGAATACTATTAAACTTGATTTTTTCAAACATTGGAGGGTTGATATGACTGATATGACTTCTGTTCAAAAAGACAAATTAATGGGCGATTTGCGCGTGGTTATTACTGACGCCGAGGAATTGCTGCGCATGACTGCCGACCAAGCAGGTGAAAGTGCAGCCGACATTCGCAGCCGGGTTCAGACCCGAATGAATCAGGCCAAGGCCGATTTACTACACTTGCAGGAAGCTGCTGTCGCAAAGGCCAAAGCGGCCGGTCACGCCACCGATGAATTTGTGCATGAAAACCCTTGGAAATCGATTGGCATCGCTGCTGGTATTGGACTCGTCATGGGCTTGCTGGTAAGCCGTCGCTAGTTCATCGCAGGTTATGAGCAGCCCTAACAATGAGAGCGGCCTCTTTGTCTCGTTACGTCGTTTTCTGGACACTGCGCTTGAAATGGCGCAAGTACGCTTGGATCTATTCGGCACCGAGGTTGAATTTGAGAAACGCCGTTTATTTGACGGGCTGCTTTGGGGTGCTATCGCCCTGCTAATTCTGGGTATAGGGTTTGTGTTGTTTTGTGGCTTCGTCATCCTTCTGTTTTGGGAGGGATATCGGTTGGCAGCAGTGGGGGTAATGGCGCTGCTGTTTCTTACCGGTGGGATTTTGTTGATCCGCGAGGCTCGACAGCGTCTACGCAACCCAACAGGAATATTTCACGCCAGCTTGGCTGAACTAAAACAAGATCGAGCAGGACTTCAAGCGGCAGGTCAACATGAGCAACGATGATCTAGTTCAGCAGCAGCAGCGTTTATTGATGCGCAGTGTTGCATTAAGAAATAATCTAACGGATCAAGCACAAGTTTTCAAACGACCTCTTGCAGTGGCCGACCAAGCTCGTGCGGCTCTGCAATGGCTTTATCGCAACCCTCAGTGGCCAATTGGTGCCTTGGTGGTAGTAGCGGTGCTCAAACCACAACGTGCCATTATTTGGAGCAGCCGTTTTTTGCTGGCATGGAGAAGTTTCAAACGGGTCCGAAACTGGATTTCAAAACTGCCCATGCAAACGCTCTAGTCCTTAATTGATCTGTCCACTCAATTTGGGAAGATGGGTCAGATTTTTCGCACACAATGGCCTTCATGGAAAAACCCCAACACCTTACCGAGCGCCGTCTGGCCGATGCTTGGGCTGAACTACAAAGCCACTCCGACTTAGGCAACCCACTGGAGGCTGATGCCTACCGACTGGCCTTTGCCGATCCTGAGTTCTTATTACGGCGTGAAACGCGCGGTATTCGATTTCAGCTTGAAATGCTCAAACCCGATCTGGACCAGACTGAACAGGGCATCGAGAACACTATCGTCGTTTTTGGCAGCGCTCGGTTTCCCTCGCCCGAGGAGGCTCAAAAAAATCTTCAAAATGCACAGCGTGGCGGCGATGCCAGCGCTTTGGCCTTGGCACAACGACAGTTACGAAACGCCCACTTTTACGATCAAGCTCGCCTGTTTTCTCGACTTGTCGCTGGCTACAGTGCACACCGACGACCCGAAGAGCGATTGTTCATTTCAACAGGAGGCGGCCCCGGCATCATGGAGGCCGCCAACCGCGGCGCACATGAAATGGGCGCACCCAGTGTGGGCTTGAATATTGCCTTGCCACATGAACAAAACGCAAACCCCTATGTCACGCCTACTCTAAGCTTCAAGTTTCATTATTTTGCCCTGCGCAAAATGCATTTCATGATGCGCGCCAAGGCATTGGTTGCCTTTCCGGGTGGTTTTGGCACACTCGATGAATTGTTCGAGGTCATCACCCTGGTGCAGACACGCAAAGCCAAGCCGGTGCCGATTGTTCTATATGGCAGCGACTACTGGAAGCGGCTATTCAACACTGAGGTGATGCTGGAAGAAGGCGTGATATCACCACAGGACATGGATCTGTTTAGTTACGTGGACGATCCCCAATCCGCATGGGATGTCATTCGAACTTTTTACGGTCTTTGATTAAGGAAGCCCTGCCGCACGACGGGGCAATACCGAATATGTCCGGCCAACCCAATCGCGCGCGATTTAAATCACCAAAACAAAAAAGCCTGCTATTTAACTAATAGCAGGCTTTTCAGAACCCGTTAAGGAAATTTGGTGGGATGTGCGGGGGTCGAACCCACGACAAACGGATTAAAAGTCCGCTGCTCTACCAACTGAGCTAACATCCCAATATGACAGCAAGTTATTAATTAACTTACCTAGCCAAGCCTCAAATTATAACGTCATTTTGATGACTTTCCGCCTTCGCTAGAAATTCTATCAAGAAGCCAACCGGCTGCACATTGCCCAAATGTAGCGGTCACGCTAACGACTGAACCATAACCATGACAATTAAGTGTCCCGTCGCCTTCAACGAGACAGGAAGCATCGGGTGCTTTAACCGACTCGCGACTAAAAACACAAGTTACTCCAATTTTCTTTCCTTCACGTGCCGCACTATGCTCTTTACGAAGACGATAGCGTAACTGTGCCAGTAAGGGATCGTGGGTTGTCAAGGCGAGATCATCAATATCAACCAAATGAGCATGGCGTTTACCGCCAGCAGCACCAACAGAAATGAAGAGTGTTCCGGTTTTTAACGCCCAAGCCGCCATCGCTGTCTTTGCTTTAACCTGATCGCAAGCATCGATAACGGCGTCTACACCCTCTGGCAAAAGCGTTGGCCAGTTGACTGGATCGACAAATTCTTCAATGCACGTCACTTCACAGTTCGGATTGAATGAAAGGATACGGTCCCGCATGGCCAATACCTTCGCTTGCCCTAAGGTTGCCTCCACTGCGTGAATTTGGCGATTGATATTAGACTCAGCCACGTGATCCAGATCAACTAGAGTCAGATGCCCTACCCCGCTACGCGCCAGAGCCTCAACAGCCCAGGATCCAACGCCCCCAATACCAATGACAGCCACATGCGAGGCGCAGATGCGCTGCGCCCCTAAAACACCGTACAGACGAGCCAACCCTCCAAACCGTCGATCCCTATCTATGCTTGACGAATCCTCAGGCACATCAATTTTAGGTATTGATAGTTCAATGGTTGGCGTAACCAAATTAATTAGGTCATTGGACACTATTTAAGGCGAGCCAGTCTCTCTTTTGCAGCCACAGCGGCTTCTGACTGGGGATAAGCTTTGATCAGATCATCCAGTGTCTTGCGGGCCCCGCGCGCGTCCTTGATTTCAATTTGACAATTGGCTATAGACAACACGGCCTCAGGTGCGCGTAGATGCTCCGGTGTTCTTGAAATCAGAGTTCGAAAATTAGTCATCGCCTCTTTGTAATCTCTCGTTGCATATTGCGCGTTGGCAAGCCAAAACAGCGCTGACGGCTTATAGCCGCTCTGTACGTAACGCTTAAGGAAATCAAGGAAGCTTGTTTGTGCGGCTGGGAAATCGCCTTTTCTGAAAATAGCTAACGCCGCTTCATAGTCTCGCTTTTCTGCAGGATCAGCCATGAACTCGCGACCATCAACCGCAACTTTCGTGGGTTCAAACTGACGAAGACGATCATCAACACCTTGAGCGCTGTCTTTCTGCCGTCGTTGAACATCCGCAACGTCACGTGACAACTGTTCATTCAAACCTCTGAGATTTGCCATTTCGGAACGCAACGTTTCGATCTGATTTTGCAGCTCAAGCAAACTTCGCCGCAGCGCAGAGCCATCTTCACTGGAACGCATTGCTGCTTGCTCAGATTCCACCCGAACGTTGTCAATACGTTGACGAAGATCGAGTATCGCCTTACGCGCTTCCTCGTCATCGAACAATCCAGCACCAGCCGTTGTCGCCCCAAAAAAAAGTAAAGCGGATAAAACAGCCAGGTGAATTTTTTTCACTTTAACAATTCTCACATCAATCAGCGATAGCTAATTTCAGCCCGACGATTTTTAGCCATTGCATCCTCGTCAGTTCCTTGAACTGCAGGCTTTTCCTTACCAAAACTGACTGCTTCCACTTGACTATCCGCTACGCCAAGAAGGCCCAATGCACTGCGTACAGCTTCAGCTCGTTTTTGCCCAAGTGCCAAGTTATATTCGCGACCTCCGCGCTCATCGGTATGTCCCTCGATTGCAACTTTCCGACTCTTATCTGCTTTGATGTAGCGTGCGTGCGTTTCAATGATGGGCTGAAACTCATGTTTAATAACAAAGCTGTCGTAGTCAAAATACACAGTCCGCGGTCCAGCAAGAATTGCAGCATGTTGAGCCGCTTTATCCAAATCGACAGATGTCACGCCACCTTTGCCGACGCCACTACCAAGACCATCAGCGCCTTCCTGCGAAATAGTCGTTCCGGCCTTGTCCTCAACAGGTACGTTGTCAAGCTTGACAGCAGAACTACACCCAGCCATCAGGACCGCAGCGGCAATAGCGAGCAAAAGATGTTTCATTGAATAACTCCTTAAAAAATTCATTGTTTCTGGAACGGACCCCAGTCCGGTTCACGGATATTGCCGTTTTTACCAGCAAGACGTGCTTTGATTTTACCGTCGAGTGTTGTTGTCATTAGTGCTTCCCGCCCCTGTTGCTGGGTCGCGTAAACAATCAAACGGCTATTGGGTGAAAAACTGGGACTTTCGTCTGCGGATGTATCTGTAATTGCGCTGACGGCTCCACCGGCAAGTTCCATAACATGTAATTTAAAAGCACCACTCACTCGCGAAATGTAAGCTAGCCATCGCCCATCAGCACTGATGGCAGGAGAAATGTTGTAACTACCGGTAAACGTTACCCGCTCAGCATTACCTCCCGACGAAGGCATTTTGTAAATCTGCGGTGCACCACCACGGTCACTCACGAAATAGATGTTTTTACCATCCGGTGTATAGACAGGTTCGGTATCAATGCTACTGGACTGCGCCAGCCTGCGCGGATCTCCGCCGCCTGAGCTTATGGCATACAGTTGCGACCCCCCGTCACGGCTGAGTGTCACTGCTATCGTGTTCCCATCAGGAGACCAAGCTGGTGCACTGTTGGAACCCCTGAAGTTTGCAATAAGACGGCGTTTGCCACTAGCGACATCGTGGGTGTAGACAACGGGTTTTCGAGACTCAAACGAAACATAAGCCAACTGGCTGCCGTTCGGCGACCAGGCTGGCGAAATAATGGGTTCAGGACTTGCCAGCGCCGACTGTGCATTTTCACCATCTGCGTCGGCGATCCATAGCTGGTACCGCTGTGCCGCCTTGGTGACGTATGCAATACGCGTTGAAAAAGCGCCTTTTTCACCCGTCAATTTTTCGTACACAAAATCGGAAATTCGATGTGCTGCCAACCGCAAGTCTGCCTGCGTCACAGCATAACTCTGGCCACCCAAATCCTGCCCGCGAACCACATCCCATAAACGAAACCGTACGTCATACCGACCATCTGCAAGGCGTGTGACACGACCCGAAACCAAAGAATCAGCACCTTTTTGCCGCCATACAACGACATCAGGCCGGCTAGCCTCGTCAAGGGCAATACCCGCAGTATCCACACCGCGAAATTGTCCACTGCGTTCCAGATCCGCCTGCACAATGGCTGCTATTTTTTGCGGAGAACCATCTTCTCCACGAAAGGCGGCCACTGCAATCGGCAATTGATTCATGCCAACACCGGAAACATCGACACGAAATTGAGCTTGCACAGGAAAACCTGCAATTAGCATGAGACCTAGTCCCAAATAACGAAACAGGTCAGACAGATGGCGGAACGGGTGAAATGACATTTTTCTGATTCAAGCAATACAAAGCAAAATATTTTCCAAATGCTGCTTGGGCTTGCATGCTGCACACTGCAAAACCCATTGCCCCATCAAGAAAACCTAAACGGAAGAAGTAGCTTCGCAAGAATGCTACCACTCCAGCCAAAGCGGCCCGTAACATAGAAGTTTTTTGACCACATGCAAAACGCTGTCGAGCCCAAGCTTGACTATATTGTTCCAGCTTACGCCAGTAGTGGGAAGGTGTGGGATAACTGTAATGCAGCAGTGAGGAAGTCAAACGACTCGGCACACCACGCAGTAGTACAACACGCTCATGAACAAGATCGTCACTGAAGTGGGCCGAACCTCGCTTGAACAAACGCAAGACATAATCTGGCGTCCAGCCGCAATGACGTATCCATTTTCCACAGAATTGGGTTAATCGAGGAATTTCATAGGCACTACCGACGTCTTGATCAACCACTTGTCGAATCATATTTGCGAGTTCCGGTGGCACACGCTCGTCAGCGTCGAGTGACAACACCCAAGAATATTGCGCAAGGTCAAGTGCGCGATTTTTTTGAGGACCAAACCCTGGCCAGTCGGTTGTGACATGCACACTTGCACCCATGCCACGTGCTAAATCCGGTGTCCCATCTGTACTCCCGGAGTCCAGCACGACGATCTCGTCTGCAAAAGATACCGACTTCAAACAGGCCTCAATGTTAGCGGCCTCGTTGAAAGTGATGATGATCACACTGAGTTGAGTCAAGGACACTACTTTAGATTTTTTTGAATTGCACTGAGCATAGTCCAACATCGCGAGCGCCCAGGTAATTAGAGCGTAGATAATATGTTTTCACAGCCTACGACCATGACACCAATAAATTTTCGAACTTTTTTAATCTATTTTTCGGCTGTTTCGGTGGCTTTACCGATTGCTGTTATCAGCATCTCCAAAATCCTGTTGTTTTTATGTGCCTTGGCTGTCATAGCAAACAGATGGCGGCATCACCGCAGTTCCGCGGCGATCTTACCTGGCGCTACATCCCCCTTGATTCTGCTTACGTTTGTAATTTTAGCTGCCAGCGCTCTTTGGAGCACTGGAACTACAGATGAGGCTTTAACTTCACTTACAAAACACGGAAAATTGTTGCTAATCCCCATTTTTTTATGTCTGATACGGTCACGTCGTGAAGCCCTGATCGCTCTTGCTTTCTTTATGGGGGGACAGGCTTTTTTACTAGTTAGTACATGGATGATGTACATAGGAATTTCTTTGCCGTGGGCAATTTCTAAAGAAGCAGGCGTTTCATATGCTGTTTTCTCAAGCTACCTGGACCAGTCGATCATGACGGCTGTCTTGGCTGCTTTATGCTGGCACATGAGGTGCTATGCACCAGTTCGCTATCGAAACCCAATCGCATTAATTTTTGTCGGACTGGCTTTGATATGCGTCTTCTTCATTTTCCAAGGGCGCACCGGTCATGTGGTTGCTATCGCCCTGATTTCTTTAGCCATTTTTTGGGAGATGCCCAGAAAATTTCGAGGTCTGGTGTTCGCCATACCCTTCGTGATGGCACTGCTGCTTGTATCGATCTCCGACAAAGTCCGCCATGGCTTTGTGGAAATAAGCAGCAGCATCGAATACTTCAATAAAACAGGCGATATTTCCACATCATCGGGGACACGGCTTAACCTTTGGCACCGATCCCTGCAGTCCATCGGCGAAAATCCATGGCTTGGTACTGGCGTCGGAAGCTGGAATCGGGAATTCAATCGACAAGAGGCTCTTCACGCCCCAAAAACATTCGTCGAAATTACGGGCAACCCACACCAAGAGTACCTTTTATGGGGCGTCGAACTTGGCATACTGGGATTGACGTTATTCTGTGCAATGTTGCTGGCGCTGTTCAGAGACAGCCTGCGGCTGGAGCCCCCGGAACGCAGGGCTTTGCAGTCTATTCTGACTGCGCTGGCCTTGTCATGTATGTTCAATTGCTCTTTGTATGACGCATTAATTGGTGATTTTTTCTGCGTCGCACTCGCTCTTCTACTTGCTTTCAGCATTCACTCCGCGCCGCCCGAGCACTCCACTGTGTCTCCTACGCCCAGCACTTAAAGGGTTGACACCGTGTCCATACAAACATCACAAGCTCCGTCCAACCTAATTAAGAGAGTAGGACGGCTGTGGCCATATTTTGGAAAACCTTATGCAGCCTGGCTGGTGGCATTAGGTTCCACGATTGTGCTATCTATGACAGAACCCTTGATTCCAGCACTGCTGCAACCTTTACTGGACAAAGGTTTCCAACAGGGCAATCTGAAAATCTGGGTCGTGCCTGTCACGCTCATCTTGCTGTTCGGTGTGCGTGGACTGTCAGGTTTTGTAGCGCAACTAGCTTTGGCTAAAGTGACCAACTTTGGCCTATTAACTTTGCGTAAAGCAATGTTTGAAAAACTTCTTACCGCGAGGCTCTCCCTATTTAGTCATAAGTCTTCTAGCGCATTAGCTAACACCTTGGTCTATGAAGTTCAAACGGGCTCCGTTCTATTGGTCAATGCATTGATGACTCTGACACGTGACAGCCTGTCCTTGCTGGCGCTGGTAAGTTATCTGATGTACCTGAACTGGAAGCTCACGTTGATCGTGGCGTGTCTTTTTCCAGCGGTTGCCATCGTGATGCGCACCCTTTCCAAGCGTTTGTACAGGCTTACCAAGGACAGCCAGGACGCCACGGATCAACTGGCTTATGTTGTCGAAGAAAATGTGCTGGCGCACCGTGATATCCGGTTACAGGCAGCCCAGGAATCTCAGACAATCAGGTTCAGCCAGTTGGGCGAAGCGCTACAACGGCTGTCCATGAAGTCGACGTCCGCATCTGCTGCAATGACGCCCCTTACCCAGATACTGGCAGCAATTGCGCTGTCTGCAGTAATTTCGGTTGCACTGATACAAAGCGCGGGGCAGACCACATCCGTTGGCAGTTTCGCAGCATTTGTAACCGCCATGTTGATGCTGATTGCCCCCATCAAACACTTGTCTGAGGTGGCAAGCCCCATCACGCGTGGCCTAGCGGCAATGGAACGAGGTCTGGACCTGATCGCATTGACCCCCAGTGAGTCAGGAGGAACATTTTCCAAGCCTAGGGCTCAAGGCAGTCTGAGCTTCATGCAAGTTGGCGTAACCTACCCCGACAGCAATACCCCTGCGCTGGATCAGTTCAGCCTTGACATACAACCAGGTGAGATCGTCGCTTTGGTGGGCGCGTCGGGTTCAGGGAAGACGACGCTGGTCAGTTTGCTGCCACGGTTTGTTGAGTTAAGTACTGGCCGCATAGAGCTTGATGGCCACACACTTGAGGATTGGAATCTAAAGTCACTGCGCTGTCAGTTTGCATTAGTCAGTCAGCACGTGCTGATGCTCAACGACAGCATTGCGACCAATGTTGCATTGGGGCAAGCAATGGATCGGAATCGGGTATCCCATTGCCTGCAGGCTGCAAACCTCACCGGATTTATCACGGACCTTCCAATGGGCATCGATACGATAGTCGGCCACAACGCGATGCAGCTTTCAGGTGGGCAGCGTCAGCGCCTGGCGATTGCAAGAGCACTTTATAAAGACGCACCCATTTTAATCCTTGACGAGGCCACCTCGGCTTTGGACGCAGAATCGGAGCGAGCCGTTCAAGAAGCGTTGCAGCGACTTATGCACCAGAGAACAACACTGGTCATCGCGCATCGACTCTCGACAATTCAGCATGCAGATCGAATTATCGTGATGGAGGCGGGTAGGATGGTGGAATCAGGCACGCATTCTCAACTGCTGTCTGCCCAAGGCGTTTATGCGCAGTTATACCGGATGGGCTTCTCACCGGCACCATCAAAAACTAACGAAGATCACCGACCCGATCTTTGAAGTTAGGCTAGCCAAGCCTTTATTTCGCTAAAGCGGCGCTTGCGACGAAACTCAGGACTCTCCTCTGGCTCAGTCAGAGCCATCTGCGTTGCAGCGTCTCCCCGGCGAAGGTAATAACGATCAAACAGCGAAGACGTGATACCCCATTTCCGCATGAACTGCTTTCGTCCATTGTTCTTGACAATCCGCCCCGTGCTTTTGCACATAAAGTGGTAAACCAAACTATCCCCCACTCCCAGAAAAATTCTGCAGCCGGCAGCCCACATTTTCATGGAAAAGTCGTTGTCACTGCTCATTCCCGGGCTGAACTCCAAGCTGTAACCACCTACTGCCTGCCACCAGCGTTTGTGCACCAGTGTAGGAGGCCAAGTTGATCCATACCAGTCGGCCTTGGCCAGTGACATATATTTCTTCAGAATTTCATCTTGCTGAAACTTGTCCGCATCGCGTCCGAAATCACACACACTTACGCAAGGGTTGCCTGAATCAACCGGTTCAATCATGGTGCTGGACAGCATGAATGCATCGTGCCCAATCTCATGCACTTTCTCTAAAAGCTTGGTGTCCCATTGCGGACAACAGTACATGTCGTCATTAAGATAGAGAATCAAATCATGTTGGGCCAACGTGGCAGCCTGGTTGACGGTCAGGCAAATACCCATATTCTCTGTCGAGTGGGTGTGTGTCAATCCTTGCGACCGAACCCAATCAAGGGTGCCGTCACTCCCATCATTTACATGAATGATGATTTGATGAGCATATGCACTGTTGGCCTTCACACTACTAACACATAGTTTAAGTAATGCCAAGTTGTTCCAGCTTGGAATAACAATCGAGAACAGACTTAAGTGAGAAATGGGTTGCGGATTTAAGTTCATGTCCTGTAGTCTAGATGGGATGGAATTTTTACGATGCCTCAGCGGCTATCTCTTCATACATCAACGCCTGCAACTGGGAGATTCTGGCCCACGACCACTGCAGAGCGAAGTGAAGTGATTCCCTTGCAAGTCCTTCGCGAAGAACCGGCTCGCTCAGAATTCGCTCAAGCGCAACGGCAAGTTGTGGGACGTCCGTCGGGGATGACAAAATCACAGCGTTCACGCCATTTTTAAGAAAACCCGCGATGCCGCAATATCGGGAGTCGCTCACCACAACTGGCAGTCCGTGCGCCATAGCCTCCAAAACCACCATCGCGAATGTATCTTCCGTGGTGGGATGTGCCAAGACGTCTGCAGCTTCATAAAGCGGAGATACATCTTTGAGGTGCCCCAGAAAATGCACCCTCTCACCAAGACCCAGGGTCACAGCTTTTTTTTGAAATCGCTCAATGTGTGAAGGGTTGCCAACAACCGCCAACTCCACATCAGATGGCAAACGGATCATTGCCTCCAGCAATGTTGTGAGTCCTTTTTTCTCATAATCGTTGGCCACAAAGGCTAGTAGACGCCCCTGCTCGGTCAAACCCAAACCGAGTCTGGCAGCTTGGCGATTCAATGCTACTGCCGGTAGCGCTACCCCTGGAGGAATGACGGATACATCACACGCAGGATAGGTCTGGTTCATCACCGCTTTCAATGCTGGTGAAGTCACGACTACACGGTGCATTAATTGCTGACTAAAACGAAATTTCTCCATGGCCAGATAAGCCAGAAGGCGTGGACTGCTCAGCACTTTTAACCACCGTATTGCTAAACGAAGGCCTGTTCGGCCGTTAAAAAGGTTGTATTTAACTGGCAGCACATGCACGGTCTGAACCTGCCCATGCCACGTATTCTCATGCGAATGCACGATATCAAAACCGCGACGCGTGGCCCACCATGTGGCGGTCGCGTACCAAAGCTGGTTGATCCAACGCGGCTTGACCAGTGGGGCGGACACCCGGTGATAAGTAACCCCCGGCCAATGATGATCGATTTGCTGGGCAAACACATGGATTTCGTGGCGTTGCGCCAATTGCTCCACCAGCGCGATGGAGTACCGCTCTGCCCCGCCGCCGGTAGGTGAAAAAACACGGTTCAACACGGCAATGCGCAAACGCTTTTCAGGTCCAGGCTTTATGGCTACTTCAGACGCTGGCTGGCATTGCTTTTCGCCGTCACCAGATTGTGCGTCGGTCGTCATGTGCGACGCCGATCTTCATAACCTGTGGCTACTTTGAGCCACAGTAACGGCAAGCTGGTCGAACGAACTACGGGCACGCGCGGCAGCAGCATCATGTCCTCACTAGTCTGACATCGACTGCGTTGTGTTGTAGTCACCGACTCATACCCCGCTGCCCGAGCCATCGCAACATGATCTGCTGTGTAGTCCCCATAGGGGTAACAAAAATGTCGGACTGAGGAATCGGTCATCTCTTCCAGCTCTGATTTGCATAACGAAATTTCTTTCGTGCAAGTCGAGAGATCCGCTTGTGTAAGCCTCACATGATGCCGAGTGTGCGCACCCACCTCCTGCCCACCTGCAAGCCACAACCGAAGATGTGATGCATTCATCAGCGTTGTTTGCACGATACCAGCCTCAATGTCCCACGCGTTGGTCTTGCCGAGTTGCTGACTGACCGCGTAACAGGTAGACGAAAAACCATGCCGTTTCAAAACAGGTAACGCATTCGTCAAATTATTCAGGTATCCATCATCAAACGTGATGCCCACCACTTTGCCTGTTCGCTCGCCCTTCAAATAGGGCATTAATGCCGACATGGAAAGCCCGCGATAGCCCATCAGGCTCAATAAAGCCATTTGACGGGAAAAGTCTCGAGGTGAGACGTACAAACTTCGAAAAGCAGCACCCTTAGGCGGTGCAACTTCAATCTGGTGGTACATCAGAATGGGAATTGGGGACGGATTGGCAGTGCGAAAAGTTGACATACAAAAACTGGACCAAACAACCTACAGAAGAACAATATCGTACTGCTCTTGCCCCATGGCACCTTCGCTCTGCAATGACACTGGTTTTCCTATGAACTCGCTCAAACCCGCCAAATGCTGGCTTTCTTCATCCAGAAACAGTTCAATCACTTTGGGCGAGGCGATCACGCGAAACTCACGTGGATTGAACTGGCGTGCTTCGCGCAGAATCTCGCGGCAAATGTCGTATGCCACACTGCGCGCGGTCTTGACAATACCTTTGCCGGCACAGGTCGGGCAAGGTTCACACAACATGTGCGCCAGCGACTCACGGGTGCGCTTGCGGGTCATCTCGACCAGACCGAGTTGCGAAAACCCGCCTGCCGTTGTTTTGACGCGGTCCCGCACCAGTTGTTTTTTGAATTCAGCCAAAACCGACTCACGGTGATCGTCTCGCACCATGTCAATGAAATCGACAATGATGATGCCACCGAGATTGCGAAGACGCAGTTGCCGCGCAATCGCCTGGGCGGCTTCCAGGTTGGTTTTGAAAATAGTGTCGTCAAAATTGCGGGCACCGACAAAACCACCGGTATTCACATCGACCGTGGTCAAGGCTTCCGTCTGGTCCACGATCAGATAGCCACCTGACTTCAAATCAACCCGGCGTCCCAGCGCCTTGGCGATTTCCTCGTCAATGGCGTACAGGTCAAAGATGGGACGTTCACCCTTGTAATGCTGCAATTTTGCAGAGGCTGCCGGCATGAATTCGAGACCAAACGTCTTGAGGGAGTCAAACTGCTCCCGTGAATCTACCTTGATGGTTTGCGTGCTTTCACCAACCAGATCGCGCAAGACACGCTGCAACAGGTTCAAATCCTGGTGTAACAGTGACAAAGGTGGCAGTCGCATTGAGGCGCTCTTGATACGGGCCCAGGCCTTGCGCAGATAGCCAATATCTTCAGACAACTCCAGATCAGAAGCATCCTCTCCATTGGTTCGCAGAATGAAGCCGCCGCCCTCGGTGCCCGTCAGGCGCTGCAGCCGCGCTCGAAGTTCATCACGCTGGTGTTGCGAGATTTTTTGTGACACCCCAACATGGTCATCCTGCGGCAAAAACACCAGCATCCGCCCCGCGATACTGATCTGCGTCGACAGCCGAGCCCCTTTGGTCCCGATCGGATCCTTGATGACCTGCACCATCAGTGCCTGGCCTTCAAACACCTGCTTTTCTATCGGAATCTGCGGCTGCGTGTTGCGCACCATGCTGGGCGGCTCGCCATCGGGCTGGCGATGCCAGACATCGGCCACATGTAAAAACGCGGCACGCTCAAGTCCAATGTCAATAAACGCGGACTGCATGCCCGGCAGCACGCGGGCCACCTTGCCCAGATAAACATTGCCAACCAGGCCGCGTTCCAGCGTGCGTTCGACGTGCAACTCCTGCAACACACCATTTTCAACAATGGCAACACGGGTTTCCTGCGGAGACCAGTTGATCAAAATGTCTTCTTGCATGGGTGGTGGCGGGCAAAAACCCAATTAAACCTTGAATCCAAAAGACCGAAGCAACTGCGCAGTCTCGAACACGGGCAATCCCATAATGCCAGAATAACTTCCGGACATGTGTGAAATAAACGCGGCCGCCCTGCCCTGCACGCCGTAGGCGCCAGCCTTGCCCATCGGCTCATTGGAGGCGATGTAAGTTTGCATCTGACGCAGGCTCATTTCAGCAAAAGTGACACGCGACTCACACAATGTTTGCTCGCGTTTACGCCCGGTCCCAAGCGCCACAGCCGTCAAAACACGATGTGTCTTGCCGGAGAGTTCTGCCAGAATCCGGGCAGCATCAACGGCATCGGCTGGCTTGCCATAAATGATGCGACCCAATGCCACGGTCGTGTCCGAGCACAGCACGGGTGCCGCTGGCAAACCTCTCAGCTTGAGCCGCTTCAATGCGGCGTCCAGCTTGAGTTGCGTCACCCGTCTGACATAAGCCGCCGGGGCCTCGTTATGCAAAGCTACTTCAAGTGCTTCCGCATCTTCATCCGCGCCGGGCAACAGCAATTCATGACGCACGCCCAACTGTTCCAGCAACTGGCTACGCCGCGGACTTTGCGAGGCAAGATAAATAAACTTAGTCACGATGAAAACATAAAAATATCACTCGCGGTGGTAAGGATGATTGGCATTGATTGACCAGGCCCGGTACAGCTGTTCAATCAGCAACACCCTAACCATGGCATGGGGCAGGGTCAAATCCGACAAACGAATGCGTTCATGCGCCGCTTGTTTGAATGCGGGGTCAAGTCCATCGGGTCCGCCGATGACCAAGGCCACATCGTCGCTTTCCAACTGCCAGTGTGTGAGCTTTTTTGCAAGGGCTGCCGTCGTTAGCGTGGTGCCCCGCTCGTCCAGGACCACAATGCGACAGCCTTTGGGTATGACTGCTTCAATGCGGGCACGCTCAGCCGCATACAAAGTTTCTACCGTCTTGGAACCACGTGGTTCGGTCTTGACGGTTTTGAGTTCAACTTTGAGTTCGTAGGGAAAGCGCTTGGCGTAATCGTCCCAAGCAGTTTGCGCCCAATCGGGCACCCGCTGCCCCACGGCGACAATCACCAGCCTCACAAAAAGTATCCGGTCAGGCCTTGCGGACGGCCGTTTTCTTGGCAGGTGCTTTCTTGGCGGCCAACTTGGGCGACGATTTCTTGGCTGAAGCCTTGGCCGGATCGTTGATGGTTACCTTTTTAATTGCGACTTTCTTGGCCGCAACTTTAACGGCAGACTTCGGGGCAGTCTTGCGCTCAGCAACCGCGGAGACCGCCTCTGCCGGCGCTTTCTTCACAGCAGTTTTTCTGGCTGGGGCTTTTTTTGCAGCCGACTTGACTGCCATATCTTTCTTCACCTGGGCTTTGGAAGGGAAGGCTTCGGCCACCCCTTTTTTAGCGGCATTGGACCGACGCAGATTACCTTCCAGCTCTACGACTTTTTTCGTCGCTTTGACTGGCTCAACCAGCTCTTTCTCTTCCGGCTTGGCGGCACCAAATTTGAGACGCACCGGCTTTTCGCCCCAGAGTTCTTCCAGGTTGTAGTACTGACGAAAACTAGGTTGCATGACATGCACCACGGCGGCGCCGCAATCCACAATAATCCACTCACCGTTCGCTTCGCCTTCAACCCGGGGTTTTGGAAAACCAGCATCACGGACCGAATCGCGCACACTGCCAGCCAGCGCCTTGGTCTGCCGGTTGGATGTGCCTGAAGCAATGATCACCCGTTCAAACAAGGCCGAAAGATGTTCTGTATCGAACACCTGAATGTCCTGGGCTTTGACGTCCTCCAGACCATCGACGATGGCACGCTGAAGTTTCTGGATGTCTTTTTTTGCAACGGTAGAGTTAGTCATCAAATAGTCTGATAAAGGTGGTGGTCGTCAATATAACGCGCAACTGGCTCAAAAACCAGTGGGACAACGCATTGATGCGCTGCAATTCGGGTCCGAATATCGGTTGCGCTGACAGGCATGGCTGGCATTTGCAGCCGCCTGAAACGCGATTCATGCGACTTCTGTGCAATAAACTGGGGGCTGGCCCCCGTCAAATCTTCGCGCTCAGCTACACAAATTATAGCGAGTCGCAAAACCTCTTGCCATTCATGCCAAGTTGACAGCGCCCGGGCCTGGTCTTCACCCATGATCAAAAACAACTCGGCGTCAGGCCATTGCGCCTTCAACTCACGCAACGTATCCACGGTATAGCTTGGGCCGGAGCGCTGGGTTTCACGGGGATCGATGACCACGCGGGGTAAATCGGCAAACGCCAGCTGTGCCATGGCCAGACGGTGATGGGCGGGACTCAAGGCCCGGGCCTTGTGCCAGGCTTGCCCGGTGGGAACAACGATGAGTTGATCAAGCTGCAAATCGGCCAACGCCGCCTGCACCAGCGCCACGTGCGCAGCATGCGGCGGGTCAAACGCGCCTCCAAACACGCCGATTCGCCTGTGCACGGACTGATCGGGCATTAAGCCCATGTCAAACCCATTCCTTGCGGACCAGGAATTTTACGTACAAATCGGCTTCGGGCGAGCCGGCTTCAGACACGTTTTGATACGACCAACTGGCCAGCGGTGGCATGGACAGCAAAATTGATTCAGTGCGCCCGCCTGACTGCAAGCCAAAATGCGTGCCGCGATCCCAGACCAGATTGAACTCAACATAGCGGCCGCGCCGGTAAAGCTGAAACGCGCGTTCCCGCTCACCGTAGGCCATGTCCTGGCGCCGCGCCACAATCGGCAGATAGGAGGTCAAGAATGAATCGCCTACCGACTTCATCATGGCCAGACTGCCTTCAAAGCCCAGTTCGGAAAAATCGTCAAAAAAGATGCCGCCCACACCGCGCTGTTCTGAGCGGTGCTTCAAATAGAAGTACTCATCACACCAAGTTTTAAAGCGCGGGTATTTATCGCTGCCATAGAGCGCCAGCGCAGCTTTGCAGCTGGCGTGGAAATGCACCGCATCTTCCTCAAAACCGTAGTAAGGCGTCAAATCCATGCCGCCACCAAACCAGCACACCTCTTGCCCATCCCGACCTTTGGCCGCCAACATGCGCACGTTCATGTGCACGGTTGGCACATAGGGATTGCGCGGATGAAACACCAGCGATACCCCCATCGCCTCGAAGGGTGCGCCGGCCAACTCGGGTCGGTGTTGAGTGGCCGAAGGCGGCAAGCTGGGCCCACGCACATGCGAAAAACCACAACCGGCCCGTTCAAAAACCGGGCCACCCTCCAGGATTTTGGTGATGCCGTTGCCCTGCAGCTTCTCACCGGGCTCTTTTTGCCAGACATCCGTCAAAAACTCCGTGCCATCCAGTGTGGCGATGGCCGAAGTGATGCGCGCCTGCAAGTCTTGCAAATAGCCGCGTACAGCCTCCGTTCGCGGCGTGTTCAGATTGGACAGCGTCATGCGCGTTAGTTTTTGGCGGCGCGATGGCCAATATCCGTCCGGTACTGCATGCCATCAAAACGGATACCCAAGGCCACTTCGTAGGCGCGTTGTTGCGCCTGACGGACGTTGTCAGCCAGCACCGTGACACACAAAACACGTCCCCCAGAGGTGACAATCTCACCGTCTTTGAAGGCCGTACCGGCATGAAACACGACGGCATCATCTTCTGCCATAGGCAGGCCGGTGACGACGTCACCCTTGCGCGGATGCATCGGATAACCATGCGCCGCCATCACCACACCCAAGGCGGTACGGCGATCCCACTGCAACTCAATTTGATCCAGACGTCCATGCGGACCGGGCTCGGTGGCCGCCAGCATCACATCGACCAGATCGGTCTTGAGTCGCATCATGATCGGCTGGGTCTCGGGGTCGCCCATGCGGCAATTGAACTCCAGGGTTTTGGGGTGTCCGTTGGCATCGATCATCAGACCGGCGTACAAAAATCCGGTGTACGGAATGCCGTCTTTCTCCATGCCCCGAATTGTCGGCAAAATGATTTCCCGCATGGCGCGCGCATGCACATCGGGTGTCACCACGGGTGCGGGCGAGTAGGCGCCCATACCGCCGGTGTTGGGCCCCAGATCCCCATCCAGCAGTCGCTTGTGGTCCTGGCTGGTGGCCAGTGCCAACACATTTTTGCCGTCGCACATCACAATGAAACTAGCTTCTTCGCCGATCAAAAACTCCTCGATGACGACACGGGCGCCGCCTTCGTTGTGCGTCACGCCCAGCGTGTTGTCCACCAGCATGAAGTCCACCGCTTCGTGCGCCTCAGCCAGCGTCATGGCGACCACCACGCCCTTGCCCGCTGCCAGGCCGTCGGCCTTGACCACAATCGGAGCGCCTTTTAGATCAAGGTAAGCGTGTGCCGCCACCGGGTCGGTGAAGGTCTCATATTCCGCGGTGGGAATGCTGTGGCGCTTCATGAAGGCCTTGGAAAACGCCTTGGAGCTCTCCAACTGGGCAGCAGCCTGGGTTGGGCCAAACACGCGCAAGCCATGTTTGCGAAACTCATCCACCACGCCCGCCGCCAGGGGGGCTTCCGGCCCCACCACGGTCAGCGCGATTTTGTTAGCAATCGCCCACGCCCGCAGTTCGTGGACGTCCGTGATGTTGACATTCTCAAGACGTCCATCCAGGGCGGTACCGCCGTTACCCGGTGCTACGTAAATCGTTTGCACCTTGGACGACTGCGCCAATTTCCAGGCCAAAGCATGTTCGCGGCCACCGCCGCCAATCACAAGAACGTTCATAGTGCCTCGCTGTCTATTTCTGCATTGTGATAAATGTCTTGCACATCATCCAACTCTTCCAGTACATCCAACAGTTTTTGCATGCGTACCGCATCGTCGCCGGTGAGTTCGATCGGGTTTTCGGCACGCATGGTGACCCCAGCCACTTCGGGCTTCAAGCCCGCAGCTTCCAGTGCATTTTTGACGGTCTCATAGTCGACATAGGCGGTCAACACCTCAATCGCACCGTCGTCGTCGGTAATCACGTCCTCTGCACCGGCTTCCAGCGCCACTTCCATGACCTTGTCTTCATTCGTGCCGGGGGCAAAAATCAGCTGGCCACAATGCTTGAACTGGAACGCCACCGAGCCTTCGGTGCCCATGTTGCCACCGTATTTGGCGAAAGCGTGGCGCACTTCGGCCACCGTACGCACTTTGTTGTCGGTCATGGTATCGACCAGGATGGCCGCGCCGCCAATGCCGTAGCCTTCATAGCGAATTTCTTCGTAATGCACGCCTTCCTGGTTACCCGTGGCCTTGTCGATGTTGTACTTGACACGGTCCGCCGGCATGTTGGCCGCCTTGGCGCGGTCCACCGCCAGCCGCAAGCGCGGATTGGTGGCCAAATCGCCACCACCGGCGCGCGCCGCCACCGTGATTTCACGGATGATGCGGGTCCACACTTTGCCCCGTTTTTCGTCTTGGCGACCTTTACGGTGCTGAATATTGGCCCATTTACTGTGTCCTGCCACGGGGAATCCTTCAAAAGTTCGTTACGCTACGCCAACAATTGTACTTTTTGAGAGCCACATGTCTGAACCGATCCTGATTGCCCAACATGGTGACACCCAGTGCTTCCTGCGGCCTGACAAGGCCAACCGGCACGGACTCATCACCGGCGCCACCGGCACCGGCAAAACTATCACGCTGCAAACCATGGCCGAGGGCTTCTCGCGCATCGGCGTGCCGGTGTTCATGGCCGACGTCAAAGGCGATCTCACCGGCATCTCCCAGGCCGGCACCTTGGGATCAAAACTGGCCAAAGTCCTCGCCGATAGAGCGCTAACAGCGCCTGAATTTATAGCATTTCCAACGACCTTGTGGGACGTCTTTGGCGAGCAAGGCCATCCGGTGCGGGCCACGGTGAGCGATCTGGGGCCCCTGTTATTGGCACGCATGCTGAATCTGAACGAGACCCAGGCCGGCGTGCTGCAACTGGTGTTCAAAATCGCGGACGACGACGGCCTGCTGCTGCTGGACATGAAAGACCTGCGCGCCATGTGCCAGCTGGTGGGTGACAACGCGTCCGACTTCACCACCGAATACGGCAACGTCAGCGCCGCCAGCATCGGCGCGATTCAGCGCGGGCTGATGCAGATTGAAGCCCAGGGCGGGAATGAATTCTTTGGCGAGCCGATGCTCAACATCGAAGACTTCATGCAAACCGACGCCGACGGACGCGGCGTGGTCAATGTGCTGGCGGCCGACAAGCTGATGAACTCGCCCCGGCTGTACGCCACGTTTTTGCTGTGGCTGCTGAGTGAACTGTTCGAAACCCTGCCCGAAGTGGGCGACCTGGACAAACCCAAAATCGTATTCTTCTTTGACGAAGCGCACCTGCTGTTTGCGGACGCACCCAAGGTGCTGCTGGAGCGCATTGAACTGGTGGTACGGCTGGTGCGCTCCAAAGGCGTGGGCGTCTATTTTGTGACGCAAAACCCGCTCGACATTCCGGACTCGGTGCTGGCCCAGCTGGGCAACCGCGTGCAACACGCCCTGCGCGCCTTCACGCCACGCGACCAGAAGGCGGTCAAATCGGCCGCGGACACCATGCGGCCCAATCCGGCGCTGGACATCGGCGCCGCCATCACCGAACTGGCGGTGGGCGAAGCGCTGGTGAGTTTTCTGGACGAAAAAGGCCGTCCCGGTGTCACCGAACGTGTGTTTGTGCTGCCGCCGGCGAGCCAGATTGGCCCGATCACACCCGAACAGCGCCAAGCCCTGATGGCCGGCTCGATCGTGACCGGGGTTTATGAAAAACACCTGGACCGGGAATCCGCGTTCGAGAAAATCAAGGGGCGCACCGAGTCGCGCCTGGAGCGCGCATCCGCCTCGCCCGCCTCGAATGCCGCAAACGGTCAGCGAAACGGCCAAAACCGACCCGGCGATGACCAAGCCACACCAGCGCCCGCCGGCGGTGGCCTGCTCGACAGCCTGGGTTCCATTTTCGGCGGTGGCGCACGCCGAACCCGCACCTCGGCCGGTGAACAGATGATCCGCAGCGCCGCCAGCGCCGTCGGCCGCGAAGTCGGCCGCCAGATCATCCGCGGCGTGCTCGGCGGCATCTTTGGCGGCGCCAAACGCTGACAAACCGGCTTGCGACACAACATTCCGCTCGGCACACGCCTTCCCGCCACACCCCATTTTGAGAAAGTCCCCCGATGAGCACCTCCAACGACCTTGCCCCCCAAGTCCACTTGGTGAATCACCCTTTGGTTCAGCACAAACTGACCCTGATGCGCAAAAAGGACACCAGCACCAACAGCTTTCGCAGCCTGCTCAATGAAATCAGCATGCTGATGGCGTTTGAGGTCACGCGCGACATGCCGATGCTGGACGTGGAAATCGAGACACCACTGGAGACCATGACCGCCAAGGTGATTGACGGCAAGAAACTGGTGTTGGTGTCGATCCTGCGCGCCGGTACCGGCATTCTGGACGGCATGCTGACGGTGGTGCCGGGGGCACGGGTCGGCCACATTGGCCTGTACCGCGACCCCAAAACCCTGCAGCCGGTGGAGTACTACTTCAAGATGCCCCAAGACATGCAGGAACGCGACGTGGTGGTGGTGGACCCGATGCTCGCCACCGGCAATTCAGCCGTGGCCGCGATTGAACGCATCAAGACGTTGCAACCCAAATCCATCAAGTTTGTCTGCCTGCTGACCTGCCCCGAAGGCATTGCCACGCTGCGCAAAGCGCACCCGGATGTGCCGATCTACACCGCGGCGATTGACCGCCAACTCAATGCGCACGGCTACATCCTGCCGGGCTTGGGCGATGCCGGTGACCGGATTTTTGGCACGCAATGATTTTTATAAGCCAAATCGACCGCTAGCCCCCGTGTAACCAGCGTAGATAGCTACGCTTTTTATAGCATTAAACCAGAGCGCGGCCGCACGCGGAGGACGTGGCCGGCTACTGCCTTAGCGGCGCCGCGCCGCCCGCACCCCGTTCAACTCCGCCACGATCCCCAGCACCTTGGCCAGCCGCCCGGAGTCGGACACCTCGACCGTGAAGGTCATCCAGGCGGTGCCCTTCATGGACTGGGTCTGGACCCCGATCACGTTCATTTTTTCTTTGGCAAAGACTTCGGAAATATCGCGCAGCAGGCCCTGCCGGTCCGCAGCTTCCACCGCCACATCCACCGGATAGACAGAAGCACCGGCCGATTGGGGCTGCCCCCATTCCACCTCAATGACGCGCTCGCCATTTTTTGCCACCATCTCACGCAGGTTGGAGCAATCGGTACGGTGCACGCTCACCCCCTTGCCGCGCGTGACAAAGCCACAAATCGCATCCGGCGGTGCGGGCTTGCAGCATTTGGCCAACTGCGTCATGAGCGAATCAACCCCCACCACCAGCACCCCGCCCTTGGCTGAATTGGCCGTACTGCGCGGTTTTTTGAGTGGCAGGTAGTCCTCGTCAGTCTGCACCGGCTCGGGCGGACGCAACACGGTCTCAATGTTACGCAGCGAAAACTCGTCTTTGCCGACCACTTCAAACAGTCCGTCGGCCGAGTTGAAACCGAGTTGCGACGCCAGATCTTCCAGTTTGACAGCGGTCTTGCCCAGCCGTTGCATCAGTTTTTCCACCGCCTCGCGGCCTTTCGCCACCGTCTCGCCCACCGCCAACGCGTTGAACCAGGCCCGCACCTTGGCCTTGGCCCGGTGACTGACCAGATAACCCAGCTCGGCATTGAGCCAGTCGCGCGAGGGGCCGCCTTCTTTGACCACCGTGACTTCCACCGTCTGGCCGTTTTTCAGCGGCGTGTTCAAGGGCACCATGGCACCGTCCACCCGCGCACCGCGGCAACGATGGCCCAGCGTGGTGTGCACGCTGTAGGCAAAATCCACCGCGGTCGCGCCCTGCGGCAATTCAACGATGGCCGCCTCCGGCGTCAAGACATAAATGCGGTCGTCAAACACGCCGGCATGCTCTTGCGCGCCCGAGAGATCACGCTCCCACGCCAGCAACTGGCGCAACACGGCAATTTTGGCGTCGTAGACACCACTGGCCGACACGCCCGAATAGCCCTTGACCCCGGCCTCTTTGTAGGCCCAATGCGCCGCCACCCCGTGCTCGGCATGGTCGTGCATGGCCTGGGTCCGGATCTGGATCTCGATCGGTTGCCCACTGCGGTCGCGCACCACCGTGTGCAATGACTGGTAGCCGTTGGCTTTGGGCCGGGCAATGTAGTCGTCAAATTCATCGGTGATCGGAGAAAACTCGCTGTGCACCCAGCTCAAGGCGGCATAACAGTCCGGCACGGTTGCCACCACAATGCGCAGCGCCCGGATGTCGTACACCTGGTCAAAATTGAGCGACTTGCCGCGCATCTTCTTGACGATGCTGTAGATGTGTTTGGGTCGCCCCTGCACCTTGGCCTCCATGCCCTGCGCCGTCAATTCGGCCTCCAGCCGGGCCCGCAATTGCTCGACATGGACTTCGCGTTCGGAGCGTTTTTCGTCCAACAGGCGGGCCACCTGCCGGTAGGTATCCGGCTCCAGAAAACGGAAAGCCAGGTCTTCCATCTCCCACTTGATTTCCCAGATGCCCAAGCGATTGGCCAGTGGCGCAAACACCTGTTGCGCCTCGCGCGCCAAGCCCGCCGGGACCGGCCGCTTGCTGGCGGCAAAAAAGCGCAGCGTTTGCAGGCGCGAGGCCAGGCGCAGCATCACAACGCGCAAGTCACGCGAAAACGCCAGCAGCATCTTGCGCACGCTCTCGGTCTGGGCCGCCACGGTTTGCGCCATCGGGATCGCCGTTGAGGCCCGTGCATTGGCAACCTGCGCCTGGCGCGCTTGCCGCTGCACCCGCACCAGCTTGGTGGTCTCAATCGCCAGCGCGGCAAAGTTGTCGCCAAAGGCTTTGGCGATCACCTCCTGCGGCTTGTTCAGGTGATCGCAGGCGTACACCAGATAGCTGGCCGCCTGCATCGCCTCGGAGCCGCCAATGGTCTTCAGGATGGCCGCGACGGCATCGGCATGGGCCAGAATGTTTTCGCCAGTGTCCAGCGTCTCACTGGCCAACAGCGGCTCGGCAAAGGCGCGGGCGCGCGCCAGCGCATTGGCCTGCTCCGGCAGGCTCTCGGTGGTGGCCGCTAACAATTGCGTTAGCGGTTGCGGCAAGGGGGTCGAACCATGGGATTCGACTGAGAGACTTTTCATCCGGAATTCACCAATTTTCTAATCAAGCAGGAAGGAGGTCACCGTTTGCACCTGGCCATCGACGATGAAGGTCGGCGCGTGACCGACCCCCGCAAATTCAACCAGCCGTGCCTTGGGGCCACGGACCGTCATGGCCTGGGCGGTTTCCAGCGACAGCAAGTCCGACTGGGCGCCGCGCAGCAACAGGGTGGTGGCCTTGATGTTGTCATACAGCTGCCACAGCAGGGCTTCGCTCTGCGCGGCCATCTCAGGGGTCATGGCGCGAAACGGCACCGCAATGGCCGGATCGTAATGCAGCGTCCAGCGGCCTGGGACGCCCGCCACCGCCTTGACCATCGGCCGTGAAAACGCCAGCCACTGTGCCGGCGTGTGCGGCCCAAAGCTGGTGGAAATGGCCCACAGGGCATCGGCGGCCTGCTGCACCGAGTCAAACTGCACGGCCCGGCCCAGATATTCACCAATCCGCTGCAAGGCGTCCCACTGAATGCTGGGGCCGACGTCGTTCAGCACGAGGCGACGCACCGGCACGGGCAGCGGCAGATCAGCTTGCCCGCACACCACCAGACCAATCAGCCCGCCCATGCTGGTGCCGACCCAGTCCAGCGTGGTTGGTTGGAGCTGCGCCAGCAGGGCCAGCATGTCGGCGGCGTAGTTGGGCACCTGGTAGCCGGCCGGGTCTTTCAACCAGTCGCTTTGCCCCCGACCCACGACGTCCGGACAGACCACCCGAAGGTCGTTGCCCGCCTTGTCACACAAAGCCCGCGCCAGCACGTCAAAGTCACGCCCCTGGCGCGACAGGCCATGCACACAGACAACCACATGGGCACTTTGCGGATTGCCCCATTCCCAGTAGGCCATGCGATGCCCGCCGGATGCATCAGGGCAATGTACGTAATTCAGTGTCGGTTCAATCATGGTGAACTTAATGGTTTGATAATGGCAAGGTGTTAACAGGTAAGCGGTCTCACCGTCACGGTCATCACATCCTAATTCAATCGCAGCATCCCCCTGCCCCTTTACGGAGAAAACCCATGCTAAAAGGCAAAACAGCTCTCGTTACCGGATCCACCAGCGGCATTGGCCTTGGCATTGCCAAAGCCTTGGCCCAGCAGGGCGCCAACATCGTGCTCAACGGCTTTGGCGACACCGAAGGCCCGAAGGCCGAAGTGGCGGCTATGGGCGTTAAAGTCGCCTATCATGCGGCCGACATGAGCAAACCCGCCGAGATTGAAGACATGATGAAGTTCGCCGCCGCCCAGTTTGGCCGCGTCGATATTCTGGTGAACAACGCCGGCATCCAGCACGTGGCCCGGATCGAGAACTTCCCGATTGAGCGCTGGGACGCCATCATGGCGATCAACCTGAGCAGCGCCTTTCACGCCACCCGCCTGGCCCTGCCTGCCATGCAAGCCGCCGACTGGGGCCGCATCATCAACATCGCCTCGATCCACGGCTTGGTCGGCTCTGCCGAAAAATCGGCTTATGTCGCCGCCAAGCACGGCGTGGTGGGTTTGACCAAGGTGACGGCCCTGGAAAACGCCACCAGCGGTGTGACCTGCAACGCGATCTGCCCCGGCTGGGTGCTCACGCCGCTGGTGCAAAAACAGGTGGACGCCAAAGCAGTGACACTGGGCATCTCGGTGGAAGAAGCCACCAAGCAGTTGCTGGCCGAAAAAGAGCCGTCCATGCAGTTCACCACCCCGCAAGAGTTGGGCGCCCTCGCCGTCTTCTTCTGCTCACCCGCAGCCAACAATGTGCGTGGCGTGACGTGGAACATGGATGGCGGTTGGACGGCGCAGTAACGCTATCAATAGCATAGCTACCTGCGCAGACTAGACGGGGGCTAGAAGCCTAAAACATGCACAACAATCAGGTCGATTGCTTGAACGCCATCACCGCCTGATTGCGCAACGTCTGCATCAACGCCAGTTCTTTGGCGTCCAGAACCAGCCCACCCTTTGCTGCTTTATCCGCGTAAATCAAGCCAAAGGGCTTGCCCTTGATATTCACCGGCAGCAGCAAAAAAGTGGGGGCGTTGATCGCCTTGCGATACCAAACCGGCAGGCGCCCGGCAATCTGCGCCTCGGTGGCATCGCTGATCATGGCGTCGGCGCCCTTGCTGCACACCGCCGTGAACAAGTCCGGCGTACCGGCCTTGAGTGTCACGTTAAAGACTTTGACCAGGCTCTCCACATCTTGACCCAAGCCAAAACGGCCGGTCAGAGTGTCAGTTTTGGGGTCGCGCATACAAAAGATGATGCGTTGAAATTCCATGGCCCGGAACATGGTTTCCAGAATCATGCGCAACAGGTCGCTCAGCTTGACGTCTTCCACCATGGCATTGGTGATGTCCTGAATACCCGCCGCCAGAATTTGCGCCACACGTTGCGCATCGTGCGCGGCTACTTCGCTCATCTGCGGCGGTAACACCGCCTGGGTGGCATGCAACTCAAGCGGCGACAGGGTGTCCGGTGGCTCCGCTTCGCGCTCCTGGAGCGACCCGGCATCTTCTTGCGGTGATTTCAACAACTTGGATGCCGCGGAATCGGGCCGTACATTAACATCCATGGCCGACGCCATCTCGATCAGTTTTTTGCGGGCGACGCTGGTCGCCACCAACACTTGGCCGGAACTGACCCCCAGGGTTCGGGCATAGAGTTTGGCCATCTGCGCCAGCCGCCCATCCAGGGCCTTGGGATCGGTGAGCAACAGAATGTCGGCCATGTCATTGGCGGCCAGCGCCATCCAGCGCAGACGCTCAGCGGGGTCCGTGGGTGTGCGCATGGGCGGCTCCCCGAGGGGCCGGCGCATGCAGCGCTGGATACCTTCAGGCAGGCCCCAGGCTTTGGCCACGCCCATGCCCATCTCCTCAAAACTCAAACCCAGCACATTGGCAGAAGCGGTCGACTCACTCACCGGCTGGCGGGTGGATGAAGTCAGGCTGCGCACCGTGCGCGCTTCTTCCGGAAAGTAAAACTCGGCCAGCAGTCGCCCCAAATTATGGAACATGGCACCAATAAAAGCTTCCTCACTTTCCTGTAACGAAGCACACAGTTCACCGGCAATCGAGGCGGCCATCAAGGAACGCAAAAACTCTTCCTTCAACACATTGGCGTGCGCTTTGTCCTGCATGTGCTCCAGCAGTACCAGACTGAGCGCCATGTTGCGAATACCGTTAAAGCCCACCAGGCTCACGGCCCGCGACACGGTGCTGATGCTGCCACCGCGGGCGAAATGAACGCTGTTCACCAGACGCAACAGCTTGTTGGTCAGCGCGACATCCTTCAAGATTTCGTTGGTCACACTGCCGATGCTCTCGGTCTCGGACGTGGCCATGCCCTGAATGCGCACCACCGAGTCCGACATGGCCGGAAAATCGCTTTTATGACGCATACGGCGCAACAAAAACTCAAGCGTGCTGTTATTCCCGCTGGCATTGGATGGCTTATCGGCTTCACCGCCTTTGGCTGCGGCCCCCGACCAGTTGGCGAGCTCGTCACGAAAAACCTTGGCACTGGGGTGCCGTTGCTGTGGATCTTGGGCCAGCGCGCGCATCAAAATGGCGCGCAACCGGTCGTCAACCGCGTCGCTCAAATCCTTGGGCAACATGAGTTGCTCATGAATGACGCGGTAAATGGCCCGCATCGGATCCACCTCAGCGATGAGCGGCTTGCCCGAGAGCATCTCGGTCAACACAATCCCGGCTGAAAAAACATCCACCAAGGGCGTCGCGGGCTTTCCCTGGGCGGCTTCGGGTGACAGATAGCCCGGCGTACCGCCATCTGGCGTGGCCAATCCTGGGGCTCCGGCCGCTCTCGAATCATTCATGCGCGCCGCAATGCCGAAGTCCATCACCCGAGCCCGGCCCGCTTCGTCAACCATCACATTGGAGGGTTTCAGATCGCGATGTACCACCCCGGCGGCATGAGCCACCACCAGCGCGTCCAGCACATCCAGCATCAGGGCGACCGCCTCGGCGGGCGGCAAGGCACCGCGTTTGGCCAGCAAGGTGGACAGGGTCTGGCCCGGCACATATTCAAACACCAGGTAGGGCTGCTGCTCCTGCACATCGGCTTCAAAGACAGGCACGATGTTCGGGTGTGTCAAACGGCTGACACTGCGGGCTTCCTGCAGCCACTGCGCAATGACGGAGGCATCGGAGCCATGGCCGACCTTCATCAGCTTGATGGCCACCTCGCGTTCCAGGCGCGGGTCAAACGCCAGCCAGACGATCGACTGGGCACCCCGACCCAGGATGCGGCGCAACTCGAAACGCCCCAACATGGCGGGTTGCGGCTGCGCGGACAGGCCGGTTGCCAGTCTCTTGATAGTGGAGAGCGGGGAAAATGAAACCATGAATCTATGTGTACAAGGGAAATCGAAATATACCGTTTATTTAGCGGGCCGAGTATGACATTGCCTCGGTTTTGCCTCCCGGCACAACGCGCCATCCGCCAGATAACAGGCCCATCAGACAGGCAGCGGAATACACGCAGAAACCGAACCCAAAAACTGCTCAAATTCATTCAGCGGCAGGGGCCGGCTGAACAGGTAACCCTGGTAAGCGTGGCAGCCATGCTGCGCCAGAAAATCTCGTTGCGCTTCGGTCTCGACCCCTTCGGCAATCACCGCCAGCCCCAGGCTCTGGGCCAGCGCAACAACGGTTTTGGCAATGGCCGCATCGTTCGGATCAATCAAGACATCACGCACGAAGGACTGGTCAATCTTGAGCTGGTCCAGCGGCAATCTTTTCAGGTAGGACAGCGAGGAATATCCGGTCCCAAAATCATCCAGTGAAAAACTGACGCCCCGCTCTCGCAGCGCCGTCATTTTGCTGACGATGTCCTCCAGATTGGCGGCCAGCACGCTCTCCGTCAATTCGAGCTTGAGCTTTTTCGGGTCGGCCCCGGTGTAATCGAGCAGACCCAGCAAATAGTGGGCAAAGTCCGGCTCGCGAAACTGGCGGGCGCTCACATTGACCGCCAAGGTCAACTGGGCGCAAGCCGGCTGCTGTGCCCACGCCAACAACTGGGCGCAGGCGGTCTCCAGCACCCAATTGCCCAGCGGCAGTATTTGCCCGGTTTCTTCCGCCAGCGGAATAAAGTCGGCCGGCGACACCATGCCGCGCCCAGGATGAAGCCAGCGCAGCAGTGCTTCCGCGCCCGTGACATGATTGAACGCATCCACCTGAGGCTGGTAATAGAGCAAGAATTGCCCCTGCAAAATGCCTTCGCGCAAATCGGATTCCAGCTTTGCCCGCGCATTCACCAAGGCCTGCATGGTCGGATCAAAAAATCGCATGCTATTGCGTCCGTCCGACTTGGCCTGGTACATCGCCAGATCGGCTTGCTTGAGCAAGTCGTCCATCGGCACCGACTGGCCGCTGTACAAAGCCACGCCAATGCTGGAGGTACTGTGGAAATCAAAATCAACCAGGTGGTAGGGCTGGTTGAGCAGCGCCAATATCTTTTCGCCCACGCTTTTGGCCTCGTCTGCCGCGATCTCACGCACCGCATCAAGCTCTTCCAGCATTACCACAAACTCATCCCCGCCGAGACGGGCCACGGTGTCACCTTCACGAATACACCCGGACAGACGCATGGCAACCTGTTGCAAGAGCAGATCACCTTTTTCGTGGCCCAGCGTGTCGTTAATCGTCTTGAAGTGGTCCAGATCGATGAACAGCACAGCGCCACTGCGCTTGTTCCGACCACTCACGGCGAGTGCATGCTGCAGACGGTCCAGCAACAAACGACGATTGGGCAGACCGGTCAGCGGGTCGAAAAACGCAAGTTGCCGGATATGTTCTTCAGCGGCCTTGCGTTGCGTAATGTCCGTCAACGTCGCCACGTAATGGCTCACCTGTATTTTCTCGTTCCACACCGCCGTGATGTTGATCCACTGTGGAAAAACCTCGCCACTCTGGCGCCGACTCCAGATTTCACCCGCCCATTGACCACTGCGCTGCAACTGCTGATGGATGTCTGCATAAAACGCGTCATCATGCCGCTCCGAATAAATCAGGGCCAGCGTCTGTCCCACCGCTTCGGCCTCGGTGTAACCGACACTGTCTGTAAAAGCTTTATTGACGCGCAAAATGACCTGCTGCGCATCGGTCACGATGATGCCCTCCTGAGCCTCAAACGCCACGGCGGCAATACGCAATTCGGACTCCGTCCGGTTGCGTTCAGAAAGATCAATATCAAAACGAAAAACTTCGGGATCAACCCCCGAATGGCTCACAAATCCATGACTGGAAAAAACGGGCACTTCTGAACCATCCTGGCGCACCAGCAACAGTTCGGCGGCGGGAATGGCCTGATGGGTTTCGAACATCTGGCGCATCGCCTGCTGGACACTTTCGCGCAGTCGGACAGGAATAATGAGGTCAAGCTTTTTTCGACCGATCGCTTCCTCGGCGCTAAAACCATACAGCCGTTCGGAGGCTGCGTTCCAGAAGTTAATCGTGCCGTCCGGCCCGTAGCCCTGAACCGCGACGCCAGGAATATCTTGCAGCAGACTGCGAAACCGGGCCTCGGATTCGCGCAGGGCCTGTTCGGTTTCTGCACGATGCACACCATCCCGCAGCAACAAGCCCAAAAATAACGTGGCGGGGGTGAAAGTCAGCAGCAGCGGCAGCGACACACTGGCCAGCACTTGCGGGGCAACCCCAGCCGGCAACTGGGTAAAAAGCAAAACCACAAACAGATGGACCACAAAGCCAAACACCAGGAGTTGCCACACCCCCACTTTGGCCCAGCCCCGGGCAACGGCATGGCGCAAAAGCAAGCCAAGCGTGACGCTACTGAGCACCACGAGCAGCCCCACATCAACGCCGAGGCCACCAAGCCAGAGCCGGTACCCCCCCGCGATGATCGCCGCCACCCCAGCCACCAGCGGCCCGCCAAACAGGCCGGCCATGCTGAGAACCACCGAGCGGGCATCAAAAATCACACCCGGTGTGAGCACGATGGGGGTCATCATGCCCACAATGCAAATCACCCCAAAGAGAACACCGGAGGACACTTTGCCGGCTGTTTGGCGGTCATGCCAGAAGCGGCTATTGATACTCTGCAGCAAACTAAGTGCCAGCAGCAGTGCGACTCCTTTGATGAGCTCAATGACCAATCGCAATCTCCCCCGAATTGACGTTTGTCGGATTATGTACCGCCGGGGCACCAATCCGAACGGGGGTTAACCTGCGACTTGCGCGCTCTATTTCAGTTGCACAGTCCCCGACACGATGATCACGACGGAAGCCTTGCCAGCCTCGACCGGCACCGGCGCATCAGCCGTCGCCGCCCTGGCCTCCATCGCCATCATCCGCGGCCGTGGTGAAAAATCCTGCTCATTGGCACTGACATTGACTTCCCGCAGGGTATAGCCGGCAAAGCCAAAACTACGGGCAATCTCCGTCGCGCGGGTCTTGAAGCTTTCAATGGCAATCACTTGCGCATCACCTTCCACCTTGGCACGCTGCTCCCGACTCAGGCCAAAACTCACGTTGGCAACCGTCAAGGTCTGAATCTTTCCGGCGGTACTGCTGATGCGGGTGAAATCACGCCCTTCGAGGATCAGCTCGGCCGAGCCCTGCCAGCCGCTGGGTTTGCCATCGCGGCCATAGCGCGGAGACAAGCTAAAGTTACCGGTACGCACGTCCAGCTGCCCCGGTTTAGCCGCCTTTTTGGCTTCGGCCAGTGCCGCATCCATTGCGGTCTTGAGTTGACTTTGCACTGCATCGGCGTCGGGGCCATTGAAGCTGGTGCTCATGACAATCGACAGCAAATCCTGCTGAACCTCGACCGAACCATTGGCGGAGAGTTGAACGACGTTCTGCAGAGGCGGGTTCACATTTTTTTGAGCAAAACTGACACTGGCCGCCGTCACCAGTACACAAGTAGCTATTATTTTAGTAGCAAGATTCAAAATCACTTCTCCTTGAAAAATCGGGTTCACAGTCGCAAGAACGCCTCATTGACGCTCCGGTCTGGTTTCTCGCCGCGGCGGACGCAATTGCTGGCGCAGGTCGGCCCGCTCCTGATCGGACAAATGGCGGAAGGCCGGGGCAACTTCAAGCGATTGATCCTTGCGCTCCTGGGCATCTCGTGCCCGCTGGGCTTTCAGCGCCGACCGCAATTCCGCCCGCCGCTGCTCTGCCGCAGACGGCTCGGCCGTCGTCGGGTCGCGGCTGGCTGGCGGCTGAGCCCAGGCACCCACCACGGACAAAGAGATAAGGAGAAAAAACAATATATTTTTCATAGTCAGAACATAACGCCAAATCACATGCTGGCGATCACATTGCTATTGCTTGGGCTTGCGTGCCGGGGCAACTTCTGTAACAGTATGTCAGCAGCGGCCGCTAATTCGGGAATTCGCCCCGTTAACCCTGCAAAATGGCCTCTGTTACATATTAGGTGATGCACACATGAGCCAAGCTTCTATTAGAAATGACAAGATCATGGTCGTCGACGATGACGCGCGCATCCGCGACCTGCTGCGCCGTTACCTGACGCAGGAGGGTTTTGACGTTCTGCAGGCCGAAGATGGCAAGTCCCTCACGCGCATCCTGCTGCGTGAACCGGTTGACCTGATCGTGCTGGACCTGATGATGCCCGGCGAAGACGGCCTGTCGATCTGCCGGCGCCTGCGCGCCGCCAACGACCGCACACCCATCATCATGCTGACCGCCAAAGGCGAGGATGTGGACCGCATTGTTGGCCTGGAGGTCGGCGCCGACGACTACCTGGCCAAGCCCTTCAACCCGCGTGAACTGCTGGCCCGTATCAATGCCGTGCTGCGCCGGCGCCCCGTGCCCGAAGCACCAGGCTCGCCATCGACCGATAACCATGTCGTGGCGTTCGGGCCA
Source organism: Rhodoferax sp. (assembly GCF_012927445.1). Lineage (GTDB taxonomy): Bacteria > Pseudomonadota > Gammaproteobacteria > Burkholderiales > Burkholderiaceae_C > Rhodoferax. Next base: position 206,879 of record NZ_JABBPD010000002.1, on the reverse strand, counting down.
TTCACTTTTGACCTGGGTGCCCGCACGCTGCGCAAAGACACCGAAGACCTGCCTCTGACAACTGGCGAATTCGCCATGCTGAAGGCACTGGTACGCCATCCGAGCCAGCCGTTGTCCCGCGAAAAACTGGCCCAACTGGCACGTGGTCGCGAGTTTGAACCCTTTGACCGCAGTCTGGATGTGCAGGTCTCGCGCTTGCGCAAACTGGTCGAAGTCGACCCCGCCGCCCCCCGCTACATTCAAACCGTTTGGGGTGTTGGCTATGTATTTGTTCCAGATGGCGCGGGTTGAACACATTGACAGCAACGCAAACAACAACGCAGCACGACCTCACCAGCCCGATGCCGCTGGAGCCCCCCGCCCCCCGGGGCCTCAAGGCGATAACACGGCTGGGCTTGAGTCTGTTCTGGCGTACTTTTTTTCTACTGGCCCTGCTGTTGATTGGCAGCGTTCTGGCCTGGCTGCAATCGCTGCGCGCGCTGGAGTTTGAACCGCGCGCCATCCAGACCGCGCAACAAATCGCGTCACTGGTCAACCTGAGTCGCGCCGCCCTGATTCACTCCGACGCCATCAACCGGGTGTCCCTGATCAAGACCATGACCGAGGAAGAAGGCGTGCGCATTGTTCCGCGCGAACCCGGTGACTTGTATGAGCCGTTTGACACCGATGCGCTCGGCCAGCGCATTTCGCTGGAACTCACCGCCCGCCTTGGCCCCGGCACGGTGGTGGCCAACAGCGTTAACCATACCGAAGGGCTGTGGGTCGGGTTCACCATCGACGGTGACAACTACTGGATGCGCACCGATCGCGCCCGCTTCAACCGCGCGGCCGGCAGCACCTGGATGATCTGGTTAACAACGGCCGCCGCACTGTCGCTGGCCGGAGCGGCCCTGATTGCCCGTCTGATCAACCAGCCACTCAAGCAGCTGTCGTTTGCGGCCGGCCGCGTACGCGACGGCGATTTTCACGCCAGCTCGCTGGACGAAACCGTGGCAACCAGTGAGATAAGAGACGTGAATATTGGCTTTAATCGCATGACCCAAAAGTTGGCGAAAATTGAACAGGACCGGGCCATCATGCTGGCCGGCATCTCGCACGACCTGCGCACTCCGCTGGCCCGCTTGCGGCTGGAGACCGAACTCAGCGTCTCGGACATCGAAGCACGCGCCAACATGGCCGCCGATATTGCACAGCTCGACGCCATCATTGGCAAGTTTCTGGATTACGCACGGCCCGGCAACGTCAACCTGACGTCCGTCCCGCTGCGCGAAGTCATTGAGGCCTGTCTTTTCAGTGTGCGCAACCGGACCGACATGCGCTTCAACCTGGACCTGTCGGATGACCTGATCGTGCTCGCCGACGAGGTCGAACTGGGCCGCGTCATCACCAACCTGCTGGAAAATGCCCGCCGTTATGGCAAGTCCCTGGACACCGGCGTTGCCGTGGTGGACATTGCCGCCAAGGCGCGCGACAAATGGGTGATGCTCCGGGTGCGCGACCACGGCATGGGCGTCTCGACCGAACAGCTGGCCAACTTGACCAAGCCGTTTTATCGCGGCGAAGCGGCCCGCACTGCCGCCAACGGCGCCGGCTTGGGTCTGGCCATTGTCGAAAAGACCATTTCGAGCATGGGCGGGACTTTTGTCCTGAGCAATACGACCTCAGGTGGCCTCGCCGCCAATATCAAGCTGCAAAGAGCCCCGGCGGCTTGACCGCAAATCAGCTATTAGATTTATAGCTAAGTACGCATAGCCCGCAAGGGCTAGCGGTCTATTTGGCTATAAAACAAGCGTTAGCGCAGCTTTTTGGCTGCCGTGCCAGCGACACGTCCGGCACCGTTTTGACGCGGTGGCAAACCGGTGTGCTGCGTCAGCAAACGGCCTTCCTTGACGGGGTTGACCGTCGCCGGTTTGGCTGCCACGGCGGTGGAATTTTTGCGCCGCGCGCTGGTGTAGTTGCCATCGGTCAGCGGCTGAAAGGTCGGGATCAAATGGTGTTTGCCATTGCCGATCAGGTCAGCGCGGCCCATCGTTTTCAGCGCCTCACGCAGCAGCGGCCAGTTGTTGGCATCGTGGTAGCGCAAAAAGGCTTTGTGCAGGCGGCGGCGGCGCTCGCCGCGCACGATGTCCACCGTTTCGCTGTCGCGCGTGATCTTGCGCAACGGGTTTTTGTTGGTGTGGTACATCGCCGTGGCAGTGGCCATGGGCGAGGGGTAAAACGTCTGCACCTGGTCAGCGCGAAAGCCATTTTTCTTCAGCCAGACCGCCAGGTTCATCATGTCTTCGTCGCTGGTGCCGGGGTGGGCGGCGATGAAGTACGGGATCAAAAACTGCTTTTTGCCCGCTTCCAGCGTGAACTTGTCAAACAGCGTTTTGAACTTTTCGTAGGTGCCGATGCCCGGCTTCATCATCTTGGTCAGCGGGCCCTGCTCGGTGTGCTCGGGCGCAATCTTGAGGTAGCCGCCGACGTGGTGCGTCACCAGTTCTTTGACGTACTCAGGGCTTTGCACCGCCAGGTCATAGCGCACGCCGGAGCCGATCAGGATTTTCTTGATGCCTTTGAGGGCCCGACCACGGCGGTAAATTTTGATCAGTGGCGCGTGGTCCGTGCCCAGGTTTTGGCAAATGCCGGGGTAGACGCAGCTCGGTTTGCGGCAGGCCGCTTCAATCGCGGGGCTGCGGCAACCCAGCCGGTACATATTGGCCGTCGGGCCGCCCAAGTCGGAGATGGTGCCGGTAAAGCCCTTGACCTTGTCGCGCACGTCTTCAATCTCACGGATCACCGATTCTTCCGAACGGCTCTGGATGATGCGGCCTTCGTGTTCGGTGATGGAGCAGAAGGTGCAGCCACCAAAACAGCCGCGCATGATGTTGATGCTGAAACGGATCATCTCCCACGCCGGGATTTTGGTGGCACCGTCATGGTTGCCCGCCTCATCCGCGTAGCTGGGGTGCGGGCTGCGTGCGTAGGGCAGATCAAACACGAAGTCCATCTCCGCCGTGGTCAGCGGAATCGGCGGGGGTGTGATCCAGACATCGCGCGCCGTCACGCCCTCGCCGTGCGCCTGCACCAGGGCTCTCGCGTTGCCGGGGTTGGTTTCCAGATGCAGCACGCGGTTGGCGTGGGCATAGAGCACGGCATCGCTTTTGACCTGCTCGTAGCTGGGCAGACGAATCACCGAGCGATCGCGCGGTGGCACCTTGACGCTGCCCTTGCCGTACAAGGCCGGATTCGGCACAAAAGTCAGCGGCTTGATCACGGGATTGACTTCACTATTTGAGTCATTCAGGCCGGTAGCCCCCGTCGAACCTGCGCTAGCAGCTACGTTATTAATAGCATTTTGCTGGCCGTCTTCTTTGGCACAAGAGCTGCCCTGCCCGGCCGCCTGCTCACTGGTGGTCTGGTACGGGTTGATTTGCGCCTCGACCCGGCCCGGCTCGTCCACGCTGGTGGAATCAATCTCGAACCAGCCTTTGCCGGTTTCGTCATCGGTGCGGCGCACAAAGGCGGTGCCGCGCACATCGGTAATCTGTTCCACCGGCACTTTGGCGGCCAGGCGGTGGGCGATCTCGACCAGTGCCCGCTCGGCGTTACCGTAGAGCAGCAAGTCGCACTTGGCGTCGACCACGATTGAGCGTCGCACCTTGTCGGACCAGTAGTCATAGTGCGCAATACGGCGCAGCGAGCCTTCGATACCACCCAGAATAATCGGCACGTCTTTGTAGGCTTCACGGCAGCGCTGGCTGTAGACAATGGCGGCGCGGTCCGGCCGTTTGCCACCGACATCGCCCGGCGTGTAGGCATCGTCACTGCGGATTTTGCGGTCAGCCGTGTAGCGGTTGATCATGGAATCCATGTTGCCCGCGGTCACACCCCAGAACAAATTAGGCTTGCCCAGCACCTTGAAGGGGTCGGCACTTTGCCAGTCGGGCTGGGCGATGATGCCAACCCGAAAACCCTGCACCTCCAGCATGCGGCCAATCACCGCCATGCCAAAACTGGGATGATCCACATAGGCGTCACCGGTCACCAGAATGATGTCGCAGCTGTCCCAGCCCAACTTGTCCATCTCGGCGCGGCTCATGGGCAGAAATTTGGACGTGCCGAAACGGGCTGCCCAGTACTTGCGGTAGCTGGTCAGCGGCTTGGCGGCACGCGCGAAAAAGGAGACGTCAACGGGGGCGTTCATAAAAAGTACATAAGGGGGCAACCCACCAGTGTAAGGTTTTACGCATGGCGGCGCCTTTTAAAGGGGTACTTGACAGGCATTGGGGTCACGGCATTCATGGCCAAAAATGCGTTATGGTTACAGAATGCCAACTTTTGAAACACTTCTCGCCTTTTGGTCCGAGCCCATCGTTACCGTCAACTTCCTTGTTTTTCTGAATCTGGCGGGTGCCCTGCTGCTGATTGGCTGCGAGCGGTCGTACCACGGGCGCGACGTGGGTATGTGCGCCATCAGCATGGTCTGGATTTCAAAACTCGAAGAATGGCGGCCCTCCAGGCAGGCCGTAGCTTTTACCTTGAAATTTGTTGAAAACTTGCGGGCAATTGAGGCCGCTGCGCCGGGCATGACGAATGCCCGTGGTTATGACATCGCCGGTGGCAGCAACAGCACCCGGCTCAGAGAGGGGCGTCGGAATGGAATTTTGTGGCGGTTGCGTGCATCCGCCACAAAAATAGGGTCCTTGCTAGCGTTGACCCAGCAAATTGCGCAGTTCAGCGGCGTTGGCGGCTTCCGCCCGAGCGACACCCGCAACTCATCCACCTGGAATCCAGAAATGAAATCACATGCTTAATTTTTTGCCTGCGCCCTTGGTGGGCCTGATCGCGACCTTGCTGATGGTGCTCAACGTGCTGTTTTGGGTGCCGATACTGCTGGTTTTTGCCATCATCAAACTGATCATTCCGGCCAAAAGGGTGCGCCTGATGATTGACCCGCTCATTTTGCGCATCGCTGAATCCTGGATTTCGGGCAACAGCGGCTGGATGGCGCTGACGCAGCGCATCACTTGGGATGTGCAAGGTATTGACGGCCTGAACTACCGCAGTTGGTACCTGGTGAACTGCAACCACCAGTCCTGGGTGGACATTCTGGTGCTGCAGCACTTGTTCAACCGGCGCATTCCGCTGCTCAAGTTCTTTCTCAAGCAGCAACTGATCTGGGTGCCAATCATGGGCCTGGCCTGGTGGGCGCTGGATTTTCCGTTCATGCGACGCCACAGTGAAGAATTTTTGAAAAAACACCCCGAAATGCGGGGCAAAGACCAAGCCACCACCCGCAAGGCCTGCGAAAAATTTGCCCGGATTCCCACCAGCGTGATGAATTTTTTGGAGGGCACGCGCTTTACGCCTACCAAACATTTGCGGCAGAAATCACCGTACAAGCATTTGTTAAAGCCCAAGGCCGGCGGCATGGCGCTGGCGCTGAACGCGATGGGCGACAAATTCCAGGCCATTCTTGATGTGACGATTGTTTATCCGGACGGTCCGGTCGATTTTTGGCAATTTCTGACAGGCAAACTCAAACGGGTCACTGTTCGCGTGCGGCCGCTGCCCATTCCCCAACACCTGGTGCAAGGCGATTACGCGGGAGACCCCGCCGTGCGCGAGGCGTACCAGCAATGGGTACAGCAAATGTGGCGGGAGAAGGATGTGCAGATCGAGTCTCTTCTTACGAGGTAAACAGGGCTCTAGCCCTCGTCCTTCATGCCTATCAAGCTATTTATTCAATAGCATCAGATTGTCACTTGAAATCGTCTTGCGACGAGCGCTGGTCAGGCCGAAAAACGTGCGCGGTAGTCCAGCGGGTTGATGCCAAATTGCCGCACAAAAGCCCTGCGCAGATTTTGTTCATTGCCCAGACCGCACTCGCTTGCGATCCGCTTGAGCGGCACATGGCTGATCTCCAGCATGCCGCACGCAGCCTCCAGCCGCATGGCTTCTACGCTTCGAGCCGGTGTTCGTTTGACTTTGCTGGCATACAAACGGGCAAAGGTACGGGTCGTCATGTTCACCTGTTCCGCCAGAATTTCCACACATAAATCATCGCGCAAATGGCTGGCCATCCAGGCGTGCAGGTCTGAAAAACTGTCATCCGCCGTTTGCTTGAACAGCGGCACGCTGAACTGCGATTGCCCGCCGGGCCGCTTTAAAAAAACGACCATTCGACGCGCCACCTGCATCGCCAGGGTATGACCCAGGTCCGCCTCCATCAAAGCCAACGCCAGGTCAATGCCGGCCGACACACCGGCTGACGTCCATATATTTTCATCGCAGACATAAAGCGCATCTTGTTCCAGGCGAACCAGAGGTTCAACCCGGCGCAATTCATCGATGGCCAGCCAGTGTGTGGTGGCACGGCGATGCGCCAGCAGTCCGGCTTGCGCCAATGCAAAGGCACCGGTGCAAACCGAACACAAACGCCTGACGCGCGGGGCCATGCCGGCAATCCAATCCACCACGGGTGGCGACGCAAAAGGTTGGAAATTAGGCCCCCCGCCCGGGATGATCAACGTATCGACCACTTCTGCGTCCAAGGCGCTGATCGGCTCGGTGATCAGGGACAGACCTGATGACGTGCGCACCGCACCACCGGCCAGCGATATCACCTTAATTCGATACGGGGCCTGGCTGACATCGACCATGCGACAGGGTTGCGAAAAAACTTCCAACGGCCCCGTGACATCCAGCACGTTGACACTGTCATAGAGCAAAAATACGATAAGCCGTGGGTGGGACATTGTTCAAGTTCTCAAAAAATCAGGTCAATTGCAATGACGCGCGGCGCTCCTGCCAAGCCCACGTCAGGGTTGCCACTGCGGACAGTGCCAGCAAAGGCAAAACCGCCATGTTCATGTTCGCCCACCCCATGTGAATCAGCAACTGCCCCGCGCCCAGCGAGGCCAGCGCCGTTGCGGCAAAGGTCGAGAATTCGCTGGTCGCCTGCGCCTTGCCTTGTTCACCGGGACGATAGGCTCTGGCCAGCAGGGTGGTGCCGCCGACAAACATAAAGTTCCAGCCCAAACCAAGGCACAGCAGCGCCAGATAAAAATTGGCCAGATCGTTGGCCATACCGGCCAACGCAACGCACAGTCCGCACAGCGCGGTACCCGTCAACAGAACCATCGTCACGCCATAACGTTGAATCAACCAGCCGGTGAAAAAAGAAGGCGCATACATCGCCACCAGATGCCATTGAATCACGCTCACGCTGTCGTCGATGCCGTAGTTGCAGTTGATCATGGCCAAGGGCGTCGCCGTCATGATGAACATCATCACCGCATAACCGATCAGGTTGTTCGCCAATGCTGCGATGAAGATGGGCTGACTCAAAATAACACGCATTGGCCGTATCTGGTCCTGCCGCGTGGTTTCACTTTCAGCAGGAGATACCCGAAGCGTGCTGCGCGGCCGTTGCAAGTCCTGGTACTGCCACATCAGCACGATGACGGTCAAAAGGCCCAGCAAAGTAACCACGGCATAGGCCCCGGCAAACGCATTGCCGGGGACGGCGCCGCGGCTCCATTGCGCAACCAGCGGCCCCAGCACGGCGGCAATCACGCCGCCGGTCATCACCAATGAGATGGCTTTACTTTTACGGTCAAGGCTCACGCCATCAGCCGCTGCCAATCGGTAGTACTGAGCAAACGCCTGAAACACACCCATGCAGGCCGTACCGACACAGAACAGCACGAAATCGCCTCGCATGATGGCCCCGATCGAGACCAAACCACCGACCGCACAAACCAGCGCCCCCGCCGCAAAGCCGAGACGGCGACCGATGCGCTGCATCCACAGCGAAGCAAAAACCGTGGTCAATGCGGCCGCCACAGTGATCAATGAAAACGGCAAGGTTGCGTAAGCCTTGTTGCCTGCCAGCGTGTAACCGACCAGACCGGTCAAGGTCAGATTGATCGACATGGCAGAAATAAACAGGGCCTGGCACACCGCCAATACGCGCGCATTGCGCCAGCCAATGGTGGACTCTGAGGGAGGGGATTGAATTGCAGTGCGGTTCATGTCGCTTGCCTGGTGATGGTTGAAGCGACAAAGTCTCGCAAAGATTGCACTGTCTCAAATGACAATAAAGCATCAATTTCTGCCAAACGTCAGCGGACGTTCGCTGGGTCTGTCTACCCGTCCGGGAGTTATCGCATGTGTTTGAACATCTTGGCGTTGAACGACTCGGTGATCGACAAGCGCCGCGGGCCGGGGACCAGTTCAAAAAATTCGCCAGCGCTGAGGGTGCCGGGTTGGTCCACCGCCAGATAAAAGCCGCAGAACCCGCTTTGTGCCATGGCTTTAACGGCGCCATTGAAACCCATGGCGGCATTGAATTTGTAGCAAGGCTCGCGCGGCAAAGTGACGCGCAACTCACACTGGGCGAACTTGAGCACATCACCCACCCACACGTCGGTCTCCAGCACGCCTTGCAAGGTCAGGTTCTCGCCGACCGAGCCAAATGGCAGGGCATCGTCAATGCCGGATACCCCGGCTTGGGCGCGGGCCTCGCGCCAGAACGGGTAATGATCACTGGGGTAGGCATACACCGCTTTGTCCAGCCCGCCATGCACCGATAAATCAGCCTGTTCGTCGCCGGCCAGGCCCAGGCGCATGACCGGCACCGCGCCCGACACCGGCAGTTTGTGAATGGCCGTCAGGATGGCGCGGCCGTTGATTTGAACGCGGCGCGCGGCCGCGCTCTGGAGGCTGAGAAGTGTGGGCATGGTTCCGGAGACTTTGTGCGGTAGAGGCGTTATTTTCCTCCCAAGCCCATCGACCGCGTAATCACCTCTTTCATGATCTCGTTGGTGCCGCCGTAGATGCGCTGCACGCGGGCGTCGGCGTAGGCGCGGGTGATCGGGTATTCCCACATGTAGCCGTAGCCGCCAAACAACTGCACGCACTCGTCCATCACCTTGCACTGCAAATCGCTGCACCAGTACTTGGCCATGCTGGCGGTGGCGGTGTCGAGGGTGTTGGCCAGCAGCAGTTCGGTGCATTTATCGACAAACACGCGTGCCACCTGCACCTCGGTTTGCAGTTCGGCCAGCGTGAAGCGCGTGTTCTGGAACGAGGCCACCGGCTGGCCAAACACTTTGCGCTCTTTGACATAGTCCACCGTCCAGTCGATCGCGGCCTGCGAGGCGGCGACGGCGCTGATGGCAATTTGCAGGCGCTCCCACGGCAGCTGCTCCATCAGGCAGATGAAACCGCGGTTTTCCTGCGCTGGCCCGCCCAGCAAATTGGCCGCCGGGACGCGCACATTGTCAAAAAAGAGTTCAGAGGTGTCCTGCGCTTTCATGCCCAGTTTTTTCAGCCGCTTGCCGACTGAAAAACCAGCCATGCCGCGCTCCACCAGCAGCAGGCTGGTGCCCTTGGCACCGGCGGCCGGGTTGGTTTTGGCCACCACAATCACCAAGTCGGCATGCCAGCCGTTGGTGATGAAGGTTTTGCTGCCGTTAAGCAGATAACTGCCGTCCGGCTGCTGGATGGCGGTGGTCTTGATGCCCTGCAGGTCGGACCCCGCCGCCGGCTCGCTCATGGCAATGGCGCCAATCATCTCGCCGCTGGCCATTTTGGGCAGGTACTTCTTCTTTTGCTCCTCGGTGCCATAGTGCAAAAGGTACGGCGCCACGATCTCGCTGTGCAAGAAGTAGCCAATGCCGGAGAAGCCGCCGCGGCTGAGCTCCTCCATCTGCGCCACCGAAAACAGTTTGTCAGCGCCGGCACCGCCGTATTCCTCGGGCATCGTCATGCACAAAAAGCCGTTCTCGCCGGCCTTGTTCCACACCGCGCGGTCCACATAGCCCTGCTCTTCCCAATCCGCATGAAAAGGCGCAATTTCCTTGTCCATAAAACGGCGAAAGCTATCGCGAAAGGCCTCGTGGTCGGACGTAAAAAGGGTTCGCTGAATCATGGTGGCACCTGCTTGACGAAAGTTATATTAATAATACAAAGCAGTTGCTTTGTGAAAAGAAATATACTGCATTCCAGTATTTCGCAGTACATAATTTTTTTGCACCCTATTTTTCAATGTCAAACCTTGTGGGACAGTCCGCAGCAACGCGCTTGCTGAGCACATTCTGTCCCCAACTCATCAGGATCGACCCATGACCGAAGCTTTTGTGTATGACGCCATCCGCACCCCGCGTGGCAAGGGTAAGAAGGACGGCAGCCTGTTTGAAGTCAAACCCGTCAATCTGTTGGCCGGTGTGCTGACCGAACTGCAGCGCCGCAATGACTTCGACACCTCGAAAGTGGACGACGTGGTGATGGGCGTGGTGTCGCCGGTGGGCGAACAGGGCGCCGTGATTGCCAAAGTGGCAGCGCTCAAGGCCGGGTGGGACTTCACCTGCTCGGGGGTGCAAATCAACCGCTTTTGCGCCTCGGGCCTGGAAGCCGTCAACCTGGCAGCGCAAAAAGTGCGCTCCGGCTGGGAAGACCTGGTGGTGGCCGGCGGTGTGGAGAGCATGAGCCGCGTGCCAATTGGCGCGGACGGCGGCGCCTGGGCCATGGACCCGGAAACCAGTATCGCCACCGGCTTTGTGCCGCAAGGCATTGGCGCCGACTTGATTGCAACCTTGGGCGGCTTTTCGCGCCAGGATGTGGATGCCTTCGCGCTGGAATCGCAAAAGCGCGCCACCCAGGCGCGTGAAAGCGGCTATTTCACGCGCTCGATCGTTCCGGTGAAAGACGTTCTGGGCCAGGTCATTCTGGCGCAGGACGAGTTCATCAAGCCGAACACCACGCTGGAAGGCCTGGGTTCGCTGAAACCGTCGTTTGAGCAGATGGGCGGCATGGGTTTCGATCAAATCGCCCTCTCCCGTTATCCGCAGGTGGAGCGCATCCACCATGTGCACCACGCCGGCAATTCGTCCGGTCTGGTCGATGGCGCCGCGGCGGTGCTGATTGGCTCGGAGGCTGCCGGCAAGATCCACGGCTTCGCGCCACGCGCCCGCATTGTGGCCGCCGCACTCAGCGGTGCCGACCCCACCATCATGCTGACCGGCCCCATGCCCGCCGCCCGCAAGGCGCTGGCCAAGGCCGGGTTGACCATTGAGCAGATTGACCTGTTTGAAGTGAACGAAGCCTTTGCCGCGGTGGTGATGCGCTTCATGAAAGAAATGAACGTGCCCTTTGAAAAGGTCAACGTCAACGGTGGCGCCATTGCCATGGGCCACCCGCTGGGGGCCACCGGCGCCATGATTTTGGGCACCCTGATTGACGAGTTGCATCGCCGCAAGCTGCGCTACGGCATGGCCACGTTGTGCGTTGGCGGTGGCATGGGGATTGCCACCATTGTTGAAAGAATCTAATGAAAACCATCCGATACGAACTGCAAGACGGCATTGCCACCATCACCTTTGACGAGCCGGGCTCGGTCGTCAACACCATGAGCCAGCAGTGGCAGCAAGACATGACGGCGCTGGCGGCACAGGTGACCCGCGACAAGGACACCATCAAGGGCATTATTTTGGCTTCCGCCAAATCGACCTTTTTTGCCGGGGCGGACCTGAAGTCGGTGATGCGCCTGAGCGCCGCGGATGCCAGCGCCCTGTTCACTGAAATTGAAGGGGTTAAAAAGAGCTTTCATACCCTCGAGTCATTGGGCAAGCCGGTGGTGAGTTGCCTGAACGGCACGGCCTTGGGCGGAGGCTGGGAAGTGGCGCTGGTCGGCCACTACCGCATTGCGGTGGACGACCGCAAGATCCAGTTCGGCCTGCCCGAAGTGACGCTGGGCTTGTTGCCCGGCGCCGGCGGCGTCACCAAAATGACGCGCCACCTCGGCCTGGTCGGTGCCCAGCCTTATTTGGTGGAGGGCAAAACCTTCTCGCCAACAGAAGCGAAAGTCCTGGGGCTGGTGCATGAACTGATCGCCCCGTCTGACCAGGTGGCCACCGACCTGCGCAACCGGGCCCTGGCCTGGATTGCCAGCAACCCCAGCGCCCAGCACCCGTGGGACGAGAAGGACTACAAGGTGCCCGGCGGTACACCGGCCAATCCCAAGCTGGCCAACCTGCTGGTGCTGGCACCCGCCGTGATCCGACAAAAAACACGCGGTCTGTTTCCCGCCCCCGAGGCCATCCTGGCCTGCATGGTGGAAGGACTGCAGGTGGACTTGCCGACCGCCCTGCGCATTGAAAGCCGCGCTCTCGCCAAGCTGATGACCGGCCGCAACGCCCGCGCCATGATCAACACCTTCTTCTTCAATCTGAACGCCATCAAGAGCGGTCAGTCGCGCCCTGGCCAGTCAGCGCGCTTCAAGCCCACCAAAGTGGGTTTGCTGGGTGCCGGCATGATGGGCGCCGGCATTGCCTTCGCGCAGGCCAGCAAAGGCATCGCCACCGTGCTCAAGGATGTCAGCCAGGACAAGGCCGACGCCGGCAAAGCCTACAGCGCCAAGCTCACGCAGGCTCGCGTGGACAAGGGCCGCATCAGTGCCGTCGAGCAACAGCAGGTGCTGGCACGCATCCACGCCACCGACCAACTGGCGGACCTGGCCGGGTGTGACCTGATCATTGAGGCGGTGTTTGAAAATCGCGAGCTCAAGGCCCGCGTCACGCAAGAGGCCGAGCCGATGCTGGCGCCGGGTGGTTTTTTTGCGTCGAACACCTCCACCTTGCCGATCAGTGGTCTGGCCGCAGCGAGCGTCGCAGCAGATAAATTCATCGGCATTCATTTCTTCAGCCCGGTGGACAAGATGAAGCTGGTGGAGATCATCCGCGGCCAGCAAACCAGCGACGACACCGTGGCCCGTGCCTTTGATTACGTGCAGGCCATCGGCAAGATCCCGATTGTGGTGAACGATTCACGCGGCTTCTTTACCAGCCGCGTGTTTGGCACCTTCGTCATGGAAGGTGCGGCCATGCTGGGCGAAGGCATCCCGGCGGCAGCGATTGAAAACGCCGGCCTCCAGTGCGGCATGCCGGTCGGACCGCTGGCGGTACTGGACGAAACGGCGCTGACTTTGAGCCTGCATGTGACCGAGCAAACCCGTTCCGACTTGGCGGCCGAGGGCAAAATTTATGCCGCCAGCCCGGGGGAACTGCTGGTCGAGCGCATGGTGAAAGAGTTCAAGCGGCCAGGCCGGGCCGGAGGCGGTGGCTTCTACGACTATCCCAGCGTGAAAGGCGTCAAAAAATCCCTGTGGCCACAACTCAAACCGCTGTTTGAAAAACCCGACATGGCCTGGGACATCACCGACCTGAAAGATCGTCTGCTCTACCGGCAGGCGGTGGAAACGGCACGCTGTTTGAACGAAAACGTGCTGACCAGCGTGCATGACGCCAACATTGGCTCCATCTTCGGCATTGGTTTTCCGGCCTGGACCGGTGGCGCCATGCAGTTCATCTATGGCATGGGCGTGCCGGCCTTTGTCAAACGGGCGGATGAACTGGCGGCCCGGTTCGGGGACGGCTTTGCGCTGACGGACGAGGTCAAGGCCACGGTCATGCGCTACCAACCGGTCTACTGACCGTCCAGACCAGGGGCCTTATTTGTTGGCACGACTGCTTCGCCGCCTGTTGTGGGGCCAAATCCTGGTGGGGACCTTGTTCGGCTGGCTGCTGGCGAGGCAAACCGGTACCTCAAGTTGGCTGATAGCCGTTACCGCGCTGCTGCTGCCGCTCCTGACGCCCATGCTGTTGAGCCTGACCAGCAGTATCAAGTCACGGCCGCCGGGCGCCACTGCGCTGTGGTGGCGCTCGCTGTTCGGGGAATGTGGGGCATGGCTGCGGATTGGCCTGCTGCAGCTGCCTTGGGCACGGGCCGCCCCGGCGGCAAAACCGGCGACGGCTGATGCGCTGCTGCCGGCCTCTCGCCTACCGGTGGTTCTGGTGCATGGCTACCTGTGCAACCATCGGGTTTGGGATGCCATGGCGCACCATCTGCGCACCGCCGGGCATCCGGTCCTGGCGTTAGATTTGGAGCCTTTATTCACCTCCATCGACCACTATGCGCCCCTCATTGAGCAAGCGGTCGCCGAGTTATGCCGCCAGACCGGTGCACCCCAAGTCGCCCTCGTCGGTCACAGCATGGGCGGGCTGGTCATCCGGGCCTGGATGCGCCGCTACGGGACCCAGCGTGTGGCGCGCATCATCACGCTGGGCACGCCCCATGCCGGCACAAAGATCGATGCCCAACCCAAAACGACCAGCGGCCAACAGATGCTCTGGCGCAGTGCCTGGCTGCAAGAATTGGCGGCCAGCGAGAGTGCATCGACCCGCCGTCTGATGCGCCTGGCCCTGACACCGCAGGACAACCTTGTTTACCCCCAGCGCGAACAGGTGCTTGACGGGGCTCAGGTCACGCTCTTTGAAGGGCTGGGGCACTTGCAACTTGCCCTTGATAGCCGGGTCATTGCCTGGGTGTTGCAGCAACTCGAAGACCCGGCCAGTTCCATTGCCGGTGTCGTGCCGCATCGTTCAACCACCCGTGTGTGACCCGCTCGCCGGCGTCTCGTCGGCATCGTATAAGCTAGCTACATAGCCGTAGATTTGTAAAGACCATGACCGACTCGACCGACAGCGAACAGTATTTCACCCAAGCCGTGGCCGAATTGGGTGAAAAGGAACCCGTTATCGCCAATTGCGCGATTTTCAATGCCAACGGCGTGAAGATCGTCGACAAAGGGACGACGATCAATCTGGGGCTGTACGAGCGTTTGATGCAGCACAAGTTGTCGGCACCCATTGAAAATTGCGTGAGCAGCCGTAACACGGTGACAGGCAAAACCCTGAGGATCAGTGCAGAAGCGATATTGAATGACATCCCGTTCTTTTCGCGCATGGTCCCCGATAGCCAGTCCCGCAACCTCTTGCTCGACGCCATTGAAACCATCCCCTTGCCTGCGCCCATTGCGTTTCAACTGACCATCGCGCGTGATGTGCATCCGGAAATTTATCTGCAACTGATCCGGACTGCATTGACCGCTGGCTGGCTGACGAAAACCCCGTTGTTGTCGCGCTTCGACGTGAATATTGCCTGTGCGGCCGGCTTGCTGAGCGACATTGGCATGCTGCACGTCGACCCGCTGTTGCTGTCGCCAGAACATGCGCTCAACAGTGCGCAACAGCGCCAGCTTTATTCGCACCCGCTGGTCTCCACCATGTTGATCGAACGACACCACCAATACCCCAAAGAAGTCGTCCGTGCCGTTCGGGAGCACCATGAGTACATGGATGGCTCTGGCTACCCCCGCCATCTGGTCGGCGACGCGATCAGTCCACTGGGCAAATTATTGTCGCTTGCCAAAGTGGTCGCAGCCATGTTTTCGACAGAACGCGACGCCCCGGAGTTGCGGTTGTCCGTGTTGTTGCGAATGAATACCCACCGGTACGACAACACACTGGCCCTTCAAATCATTGGCTTGCTACAGTCACCAACAGACAGCATGGCCACCGAGCTTGAACATCTCTCTAACCCGATGCAGCTGTTATTAAATATTGACGAGGCGCTGGGTCAATGGTCTGCTGAACTCTCCAAGAACCCCGAGTTAAGCGCGGCCCGTCGTGAGGGACTTGAGTTATTGACGGTTCAGCTTCAGAAAATCCAGCGTGCGCTGGCCCAAGTCGGGGCGGCACCGGACCAACTCGCCTACCTTGGCAGCGATACGCTCGACAACAACCTGCTCAACGAGATGACCCTCATTACCCGAGAAGCCGGATGGCAGTTGCGGACGGCAGCGCGCCAGCTACGGGTTCGCTGGCGGGCCGTACTCGACGAAACCTATCCCGCCGCCTTGCAGGCGTGGCTGGACTGTGTCGACAAGGTCATGGCCAACATCGGCGGGTTTGAAACCCAGGACAAGGTGAGCGCTGAAACGGCCTGAACGTGGCACGTTATTTAGGGGGGCGCAGGTGCCCCCGATAATCTGGCCATGACACATCCCGACTCGCCAACACCCGACGTTCCGCCCCACCCCGCGGACAAAGTTCACGCGCAGCCGGCGTCTTTGCGCGACTTGTTTTGGTCGTTTACGTGGTTGGCGCTGCAGGGCTTTGGTGGTGTGCTCGCCGTGGTGCAACGCGAACTGGTCGAAAAAAAACGCTGGCTGACCCCCGCGGAGTTCGTGGAAGACTGGGCCGTGGCGCAAATTTTGCCCGGCCCCAATGTGGTCAACCTGTCACTGATGATTGGCGACCGCTACTTTGGCCTGCGCGGCGCGTTGGTGGCGCTGGCCGGCATGCTGGCCTTTCCGATGCTGATCGTGCTAGTGCTGGCGGCCGTGTTCGCCGGCATTTCTGATTCACCCGGCATTCAGGGCGCGCTGCGCGGCATGGGCGCGGTCGCGGCGGGTCTGATTGCGGCCACCGGCTTCAAACTCATCGCTTCCTTGAAGATAAATATCATGGGCGCCACCGTCTGCTGGGTGCTAGCAGCTATTACTTTTGTAGCTATTGCACTGCTGCGGGTACCTTTGGCGTGGGTACTGCTGAGCGTGGGAGGCCTGGCATGTGCCTGGGCTTACCGGCAACTGGACCAGGTCCGTGTGCTGGGGACAAAAAAATGAGTCTGACTGCCGCCGACTGGCTGGCCCTGTTCACCCATTTCATGTCACTGTCCTTGCTGGCGATCGGCGGCGCCATCACCACGGCACCCGACATGCACCGCTATCTGGTGGATGAACGGCACTGGCTGAGCGATGGCCAGTTCACCTCGTCCATTGCGCTGGCGCAGGCCGCACCGGGGCCCAATGTGCTGTTTATTGCCTTGCTGGGCTGGAACGTGGGTATGAACGCTGGCGGCGGCATGGGCGGCGGGCTTGCCGCGTGGGCCTTTGCCTTGCTGGGCGTGGTCCTGGCCATGGTCGGCATCATGCTGCCAAGCACCACCCTCACCTTCGCCGCTGCCCGCTGGGGCCATCAGAACCGTGAACTGCGGGCGGTGCGCGCCTTCAAACAAGGCATGGCGCCGATCGTGATTGCACTCCTCATTTCCACCGGCTGGATTCTGGCCGCCAGCCACGGCAGCCCGCTGCAACACGGGCCGTTATGGCTAGTCACCGGTATAACGGCCCTGCTGGTATGGCGCACCCGCTTGCATTTGTTGTGGCTGTTGGCTGCGGGCGGATTGTTGGGCTGGCTGGGCTGGATATAACGCCCGCCGACTCACAGGCGGACACGATGCTTGACGTTCAGCGCGGGCTCTCGAAGAACAGGTAATTCGAGCCAAAGTCGCTGATCTCGAAATAGACTTTTTTCTCTCCCGGATCGGCCACGAAGTTCAAATTCTCATCCAGCACGCCATAGCCAAAGCGGTAGGGACGTGGCTTGCCGTCTTCGGTCCCCATGGCGGTGCTGAGTTTGTCAATTTTCAGGAAGCGGCGCACCAGTTTGTCACCCGCATAGAACTCCAGCACGCCATTGGTGCCCGTCCAGTTCTGGATGTCACGGCTGAGCTTGTTTTGTTGCTCCTGTGTGCAGCCAGCCCCCGCCAATACGGCGCATATAGCTATAAATAGTGCAGCAAGACGGATCATGGTGACTCCTGGTGGCTCAATATCAGTGAGGGGCTGGCAGCCAGAAGGCGTCTAGCCGTTATTTAAACTGCGCTGGCGCACGGCTTCATACAGGCAGACGCCGCTGGCCACCGACACATTCAGACTTTCGACCGCGCCGCGCATTGGAATGCTGACCAGTTCATCGCAGGTCTTGGCGGTGAGCTGACGCATGCCGTCGCCTTCGGCGCCCAGCACCAGCGCCACCGGGCCTTTGAGGTCGGCCTGGTAAATCGTTCGCGGGGCCACGTCGCTGGTGCCGATGATCCAGATGTTGCGCTCCTTGAGCTCATTCAGGGTGCGCGCCAGATTGGTCACCATGAAGTAAGGCACTGTTTCGGCCGCGCCACTGGCCACTTTGGCGACCGTGGCGTTGATGCCGGCAGCGTTGTCTTTGGGCGCAATGACGGCGTGCACACCCGCGCCATCGGCCACCCGCAGGCAGGCGCCGAGGTTGTGCGGATCGGTCACACCATCCAGCACCAAAATCAAGAGCTGCTCACGCTCAGCCAGGGGCTTGTCGAGCTGTGCCGCCTCCAGGCGTTCCAGTAATTCGTCCAGGGAATGCACCTGTGGCAGTTCTTGCACGCGGGCCGCAACACCCTGGTGACCGTGGCCTCCGCACAGCTTGGCGAGCCGATCGCCGTCAGACTCGATCAGGCGGCAACCGACCTCTTTGGCTTTGTCAATGAACAAACGCATGCGTGCATCGCGACGCGTAGGCTCGAAATAAATCTCGATGATGGATTTGGGCGCCGTTTTGAGACGCACACCGACGGCATGAAAGCCGAATAAAACTTTAGATGAAGACATACCCCAATTATCGCGGGTTGCAACTCACTACCAAAACAATAGCTGCCTATGCAGAAGCAACGGGGGCTAGAGGCCAAAACGGCTTAAACATCGGCCGTAGTATCCAGCACCTGCCCGGCTTCAATCGTGATGCAACGGGCACAGCGCGCGGCAATAGCGCGGTCGTGCGTGACCAGCACCAGCGTGGTCCCTTGCTCGCGGTTCAGGTCAAACATGAGCTCCATCACTTTTTCACCGGTGGCAAAGTCCAGGCTGCCGGTCGGTTCGTCCGCCAGCAGCACGGCCGGTTTGACCACAAACGCACGCGCCAGCGCCACCCGCTGCTGCTCGCCGCCACTCAACACCTTGGGGTAATGGCCAAGCCGCTCCGACAGGCCAACGCGGGCCAGCATCTCGGTGGCCGCTTTCCGGGCATCGCGCCGGCCACTCAGCTCCAGCGGCAACATCACGTTCTCCAGCGCCGTCAGATTGCCCAGCAACTGGAAACTCTGAAACACAAAACCCACTTTCTGGGCCCTTAAAGCGGCGCGCTGGTCCTCGTTCATGGCGAACAGATCCTGCCCCGCCAGCCGCACCGTGCCGCGGGTCGGTGTATCCAGACCGGCAATGATGGACAGCAGCGTGCTTTTGCCGGAACCGGAGGCCCCGACGATGGCCACCGTCTCCCTGACATTCAGCACAAAATCAATATCGCGCAAAATGTCGAGGGTGCCGGTCGAATCGGTCACCGACTTGAAAACATGCTCGACGGAAATAATTGAATCAGACATGAGGCTTTCTTTGTATCGACGACACTTTATCTCTGCAGGCGTATTGGCTGCTGCTGTGGGGGTTTCCACCGCAGGCGCGGCAACGGCAGCACGGCCGGCCCGAACCATCTTGGTGCTGGGCGACTCCCTGAGTGCCGAGTATGGCCTCAAACGTGGCAGCGGCTGGGTTGCGTTGCTTGAGAAGAAACTCCAAGCTGAGAAACTGTCCGTCACCGTGGTCAATGCCAGCATCAGTGGCGACACCACGGCAGGCGGCCGCTCGCGGCTGGCCGGGCTGCTGGCACAGCACCGGCCAACCCATGTGATTATTGAACTGGGCGCCAACGACGCGTTGCGCGGCCTGCCCCTGCAGCTCACCGAAGACAACCTGAACCAGATGACACAGGCAGCCCAAAAGTCCGGCGCCAAAGTGCTGCTGATTGGCATGCAGATGCCGCCCAACTATGGCAAGGACTACGGTGCGCGCTTTGCCGCCCTCTATGCAGCCGTCGCCAAAACCAACAAGGCGGCGCTGGTGCCGTTCTTGCTCAAAGGCATTGCCGATGCACCTGGTAATGCCGCGGACAGCACCCGGCTGTTCCAAGCTGACCGTATTCACCCCAAAGAAGAGGCTCACCCCCTCATGCTGGCCAATGTCTGGCCCGAACTAAAGAAAATCCTGAAATGAGCCTGACCACCCTATCCGCCACCGAAGTCATTCAGCGGCTGCACGAATTTGACACCGTGATCGACGCCCGCAGCGAAGGCGAATACGCCGAAGACCACCTGCCCAGCGCCGTCAACTGGCCAACCCTCAACAACGACGAACGGCGCGACATCGGCACCCTGTACAAGCAGGTCAATGCGTTCGAGGCGAAAAAACGCGGTGCGGCCATTGCGGCGCGCAATATTGCCGGCCACATCGATCGCGAGGTCATCGACAAGCCGAAAGACTGGAAGCCACTGGCCTACTGCTGGCGCGGCGGCAACCGCAGCGGTGCACTGTCGCTGATCCTGAGTCAGATCGGTTTTCGCGTCACGCTGGTCGAAGGCGGTTACAAAGCCTTTCGGGCCGCCGTGGTGCAGGACATTCCCCGCCTGGTGAGCAGTATTGACTGGCGCGTGATCTGCGGCACCACCGGCTCGGGCAAAACCCGGCTGCTGCAGGCGTTAACGGCGCAGGGGGCGCAGGTGATCGATCTGGAAGGTTTGGCGCGCCATCGCAGTTCGGTGTTGGGCGCCATTCCGGGGCTGACGCAACCCACGCAAAAGCGGTTTGACACCCTGGTGTGGGACGCGTTGCGCAGCCTGGACCCCACTCGCCCGGTGTTCATCGAGAGTGAAAGCAAAAAAGTGGGTAATGTGGCCGTGCCCACTTCGCTGATCGAAGCCATGCGCAAAAGCACTTGCCTGAACCTGGTGCTGCCGGATACCGAACGGGTAGCCCTGCTGATGGAAGACTACGCGTTCTTTGTGCGCGACGTCGAGCATTTCTGCAATCGACTGCAGGTCTTGGCCGAGTTTCGGGGCAAGGTGGTGGTCGATGGCTGGAAAGCCTCGGTGCGGGAGGGAAACATCGAACCGGTCGTGCGCGAGCTGCTCACGACGCACTACGATCCGACTTACCTGCAGTCCATGAAGCGCAACTTCCAGCAATTTGAAGACGCAAAAATAATAGCCCCCGACGACCATACGATGGGGGCTATGCGACTGTTAGCGGAGGAATTAGTCCAGGAGACGACCCGCGCTACGCCTCTTTGATGAACGGCAAGGTTGGGGGGTGATTCCTGACAATTGCCGTTGTAAAACTCAGGGCTGGGGAGTGTCAGCGCCGGGTTCTGTCGGTTCGGTAGCGTCATTTTCATCCGGCGCACCCTCTTCAGGCCCATCACCGACCTTGCGGTCGGCTTTGTGCTTCAGCTTTTCTTCTTTTTTCTTCTTCTTTGCCAGTTCTTTCTGACGCTTCTCGTATCCGTAATTGGGTGTTGCCAAGGTATGCTTTCAAGTAGTTAGAGGCACTTTAACATTTCATGAGCAGTGTCCGCCATGCTGGGTGCACTTTTATTACATCAAGTTGTCACAACCGTGCCTTCGTCATCCGGCCAACGCACGGAACCCCGGTAAGCATGCCAGCTCGCATGCCCTAACCAGGGACCAATGAGCAACAGCCCGAGACACCAGGGAACGAGCGCAACGAACACCAGCCCGGTGATTAACATTCCCCACAGCACGAGCACGGCCGTGTTCTCAAAAACCACTTCAAAACTGGTAATAGCCGCTGAAATGGCGTCGGTATCACGGTCCAGAATCATGGGGATCGACACCACGGCCACAGCAAAGACCAGACTGGCAAACACACCGCCAACGACCGCATAAACGGCCAAAAATTCCCAATTTTCAGGATTGAAAATGGCTTTAATTACGCCCGTCGTGGAGGGCATGCCGGTATTAAAAAATACCGCAAAAACCACCAGTGACGCCCGCCCCCACAACAGCTCCAGAACAATCAGAACCAAAACCAGCATGCCCATGCTGCGCAAATGGGGTTTCCAGCAGGTCAGGGAGGAGCTCAAGTCGGGCAGCAGCCCCTGCTCCCGCCGTCGGCTCACTTCATACAGGCCCATCGCCAGGAATGGCCCCAGCAGCAAACAACCAGAGGCGATAGACATGGCGTACTCGGGTTTGCTGCGAAATACGGCCCCCAGCACCAGGGCCATCAGCCAGAAACAAATGCCGTAAAAGAGACTGATGCCTTTGGCGCCCATCAGGTCACGCCAACCGAGCAACAGCCAGTGAAACGGGTCACTCAAGCGCAGGGCCACAATTTCCTTCCGCGGAGCCTCAGAGGGCGGTGGCACGTACGGCGCAGGGCCTGCGGGAGAGGCTGGCGTTACCGATGATGCGGTCGAAAGATCAGGGCTGTTGCCGTTACTGGCAGTCGAATCGGTGGATAGGTTCATGCGGTCCAGACTATCCAAGTCTGCGCCCCATGCCTATTCAGGTAAACACTGATTCAAATCAAAGAAGTCTGTAGCGCTTGCGATAAATCAATCTGTAAATCGGCTACGGCTTCCAGACCCACCGAAAAGCGCACCAACGTGCCCGGCTTCAAATGGGTTGGCCAGCCACTGCGCATGGACGCCAGGTCATAAGGCACGACCAAGCTCATGGGGCCACCCCAGCTGTAACCCAGTTTGAACAGCTTGAGCGAGTCGCAAAATGCATCAATCTGGTGTTGGCTGTAGCGCGGATGAAAAATCACACTGAACAGCCCGGCCGCACGGCCCAGGCCGGATGAACAAAGATCGCGCCAATGCTTATGCCCCGGCGAATCCGGCAGCGCGGGGTGCAAGACCTGTGCAAATTCAGCCCGGGTTTGACACCAAGCAGCCAATTGGCGCGTCGCCTCGTCATGCGCCCGGTAGCGCAACGCCATGCTCGGCAACGCCCGCAACACGGCCTCGACATCATTGGCCCCCACACCCAATCCGAGCCGCATGTGCGTCAACTGAAGCTTCATGTGCAGCGAAGCGTCGCGGGTGATGACGCTGCCCATCAGCACATCGCCACCGCCACTGGGGTATTTGGTCAGCGCGTGCACCGATATATCAACACCGAGGGCAGGACTGACACCGGGCAACAGGTCAAACGGCGCAAAAGCCAGACCCGCACCCCAGGTGTTGTCCAGCGCCGTCAACACGCCGCGGGCCTTGCAGACACGCACCAGCTCGCACAGATCCGGGAACTCCAGCGTCACGGACCCTGCCGCTTCCAGCCAGACCAGCCGCGTCTGCGGGCTGATCCTGGCCGCCAGATCCTGTGGATTCATGGGGTCATAAAACTGGTGCGTGATGCCCCAGGCCTTCAGTTCACCCTCGGCCAGCGCCTTGTTGGGACCGTAGGCGTTGTCCGGGATGAGCACCTCGTCGCCCGTGCGCAAGAGCGACAGGGCCACATTGGCAATGGCCGCCAGCCCGCTGGGAAGCAGCAGGCATTGCAGGCCACCCTCCAGCGTACACAGACGCTCTTCCAGTGTGTAGGTGGTGGGTGTGCCGTGCAGACCGTAGGTGTAGGCGGTTTTATCTTTCCACTCAAAGTTGCGCATGGCGGCAACATTGGGGAAGATGACCGTAGACGCCTTGAACACACCCGGCTGCGGCGCCGCAAAGCCCTCAGGCGGCGTGTAGGGGTGATGAATCAGCGTGGTGGTGAGGTCAACCATACTCAACTCCGACCTCAAACACTCCACTTTTGAATCAACTGCTCCGGTCGCAAAACGTCGTAGCCTTCAAACGGCTGGTGAATCCAGGGATTGGTTGGCAAAAATTCAACCGAATAGTCCGGCGTGTAGGTGGACAGCGCCTTGGTCCAGATCACGGCGCTGCGCAATTCGGTAATGGGGGCGTAGTTGCTCTTGAGCTGCTTGATCACAGCGTTGAGCGTCTGGCCGGAATCGGCCAGGTCATCCACCAGCAACACTTTGCCGGCGATTTCGCCTTTGGGCGTGGTAATGAAGCGGGCAATGTCCAGATTGCCCTGCACCGTGCCGGCATCCGAGCGATAGGAACTGGTGGACATGATGGCCAACGGCTTGTTGAATACACGCGACAAGATGTCGCCTGGACGCAAACCACCACGGGCCAGACACAAAATGGTGTCAAATTCCCAGCCGGACTGGTGAATCTTGATCGCCAGTTTTTCGATCTGGTTGTGGTACTCGTCATAGCTCACATACAGGTGTTTGCCGTCTTCCGTCAACATTGTGTTGCTCCTGAATTAATAGCTATGTACGCATGCAGCACGGGGGCTACAGGCTGATTTGACTTGAAATTTTGACTACGTGACGAATTAATCGGCCAGATAGGGATGGCGCATCATGATGGTGTGATCCCGATCCGGGCTGGTCGACACCATGTGGATCGGAACGCCGGTGACCTGCTCAATGCGCTGCAAATACAGACGCGCATTGGTCGGCAGCTTGTCGTACTGGGTCACGCCCACCGTGCTGTCGCTCCAGCCTTCGATAGTTTCATAGACCGGCTTGCAGCGCTCGATGTCATCGGCGCCCATCGGCAGGATGTCAATCAACTCACCGTCCAATTCATAGCCGGTGCACAACAGCAACTCTTTCAAGCCGTCAAGCACATCCAGCTTGGTGATGCACAAACCGGTCAAGCCGTTGACCTGCGCCGAACGCTTGAGCAAGGCCGCATCGAACCAGCCACAGCGACGGCTGCGGCCGGTGGTGACGCCTTTTTCGGCGCCGATGGTGCTCATGTGGTAGCCCGGTGTGCCCGGCTCTTCCCAGTCCAGTTCGGTCGGAAACGGACCACCACCGACCCGGGTGCAATAGGCTTTGGTAATGCCCAGGATGTAATGCAGCATGCCCGGACCGACGCCGGAACCGGCAGCGGCATTGCCGGCTACGCAGTTGCTGGAAGTCACATACGGGTAGGTGCCGTGGTCCACGTCCAGCAGCGTGCCCTGGGCGCCTTCGAACAACAAATTGGCGCCTTTGAGGTGCGCCTCATTGAGTTCGCGCGACACATCGGCCATCATGGGCTTGAGCAGTTCGGCGTGGCGCATGGCCTCATCAAAGACGGCCTGGAACTGCACTTGGCCGTCCACCAGGTAAGGGGTGAGCGTCGGGCCGAAATCAAAGGCGGCAGAATTGAGATAGGTGGTCAGCACATGGTTGTGTAAATCAAGCAATTCGCGCAGTTTGCTGGCAAAGCGCTCGGGGTACTTGAGGTCTTGCACCCGCAGCGCCCGCCGCGCAATTTTGTCTTCATAGGCGGGGCCGATACCACGCCCGGTGGTGCCGATTTTGGCGTTGCCGCCCTTCTCACGCGCTGCTTCACGTGCCACGTCCAGCGCGGCGTGAAACGGCAGAATCAGCGGGCAGGCCTCGCTGATGCGCAGACGCGAACGCAGTTCGATACCGACTTTTTCCAGGCCCTCGATTTCCTCGAACAACTTGGCCGCCGACAGTACGACACCGTTGCCGATGTAGCACTTGACGCCTGGACGCATGATGCCGCTGGGAATCAGGTGCAGCGCCGTCTTGACGCCATTGATCACCAGGGTGTGGCCCGCATTGTGACCGCCCTGAAAACGCACTACGCCCTGGGCGCTCTCTGTCAGCCAGTCGACCAGCTTGCCCTTGCCCTCGTCGCCCCACTGGGTGCCTACGACAACAACGTTACGACCTTTGGTTGCATTCATTTCAATATTTCTCAAACGGATTTCACGACCCACTGCCCCGCAACCTGAATCAGCTCGCGGTCGCAATGGAACTCATCAACTTCATGCTCATGCCCCGGCATGGCACACACGACGGTCTCACCCTGCGCCCGTAAGGACGCAATGGCGGCGCGCAAATCGGTAGCTTCGTGCCACGACGCACGTATGGCCGCGCGCAGCGGAAGCGCCGCCAGCACGCCCACCAAGGCTTTGACATCAAGACTAAAACCAGCCGCAGGACGGTTACGGCCAAACACGGCACCCACTTGGTCGTAACGTCCGCCCCGCACCAGCGCATCACTGGCGCCTTGGACGTAGATCGAAAACCGCGTCCCGGTGTAGTAGGCATAACCGCGCAAATCGGCCAGATCGAAGGTTACATTGGCCCCGCCCAGATGGCTGGCGAGCCACTTCAAATTTGATAGCGCCTCATGCACAGCAGGCATGGACGGGAGGACCTTTTCAGCCTCAAGCAAGACCTGTTCGTCGCCATAGAGTTGCACCAGCGCCAGGAGGCCCTGACGTGCAGCAGATGGGAAATTCTTGGTCAGTGCCGACAACTCACTGCTGTCTTTGGCCGCCAGGGCAGCATGCACCTGCGCCAGCAAGTCGCCTTGCAGCGGCACGCCTTCCAGCAGGGCACTCACGATGCGGGCATCGGCCATGTCCACACTGGGCATTTGCACCTTGGCCACTTTGAGGCAATCCAGTGCCAGCAACAGCGTTTCCAGATCAGCTTCCAACCCGGCATGGCCGTAGATTTCCGCACCAAATTGCAGCGGCTCCCGTGTCGCATGGGGCGCACCAGGCCGCGTATGCAACACCGGGCCGCAGTAGCACAGGCGGGTAACACCCGGACGATTCAATAAGTGCGCATCAATGCGGGCCACTTGGGGCGTGCTGTCGGCCCGCAGGCCCATCATGCGCCCGGAGAGTTGGTCCACCAGTTTAAAAGTTTGCAGGTCAAGCGCCTCACCAGCACCCGTGAGCAATGACTCCAGATGTTCCAGCAAGGGGGGCATGACCAACTCGTAGCCATAGCAACGCGCCATGTCCAACAAGTCGCGACGTAGTTCTTCGATGTGCCGTGCTTCGGACGGCAAGACATCGGCAATGTGATCCGGCAGGACCCAAGCAGACATGTGATTTTGGGGGAGCTGTTAAAACCGTGATTTTACCGGGCTTAGGTGCCGGAATCTCTCACAGCAGATACCAAATCAGCAGCGCACCGACAGATATGCTGCACATTCCGAAAAAACGGAGCTGTCCATCGGTCAATTGAAGAATCTGAGCAAACATCCGACGCCAACCGGCCGGGGATACAAATGGGTAAAGGCCCTCGATCACCAGAACGAGGGCCATCGCCAGCCAGAGCGTGTCGCTATCCAAGTTTATTTCTTGGAAGGAGCGCCGGCAGCGTTACCGCGAAATACCTTGAAGAACTCCGAGGAGGCAGGGT
This sequence comes from Rhodoferax sp., assembly GCF_012927445.1. Classification (GTDB taxonomy): domain Bacteria; phylum Pseudomonadota; class Gammaproteobacteria; order Burkholderiales; family Burkholderiaceae_C; genus Rhodoferax. The sequence continues at coordinate 180,112 of NZ_JABBPD010000002.1, read as the reverse complement.
CGACCACCATGACATCGCTCTTCTTGTTGAAGCTGGCCTTGTAGGCATCCAGACTGCGGTAAAACTGGGCAAATTGAGGGTCGCGACCAAAGGCTTCGGCATAGATGCGGGCGGCTTCAGCGTCGCCCTCGCCTTTGATCTTTTGCGCATCGCGGTAGGCATTCGCCACTGCGACCTCCCGCTGACGATCCGCATCGGCACGAATCTTTTCACCCTCGGCCGCACCAGTCGAGCGCAATTCATTGGCGACCCGCTTACGCTCGGCTTCCATGCGTCGATACACCGACTCGGTGATCGCGTCGACGTAATCCGCGCGGGTGATCCGAACGTCCACAATGTCAACGCCCCAGGGCTTGCTGCCCTTGACTTTGTCCAGCACTTCAGCCTTCACATCGGCCGTGATGGCTTCTCGTTTGGTTGCCAGCAGTTCCTTGACCGTGCGCTTGTTGATTTCTTCCTGAAATGCATTACGAACCACTCGATTAAGTTGATTGGCACCATCAGCCTCCGTCAAACCGACGTTTCGGATGTATTGGGTGGGATCAGTGATGCGCCAGCGAACGTACCAGTCAATCACCATGCGCTGCTTTTCAGCCGTCAGCATGGGTTCGGTATCGCTGGTTTCCAGCGTCAACAGTCGCTTGTCAATGTAAGACACATTTTGAAATGGCGGCGGCAATTTGAAGTTCAAACCGGGTTCGGTAATGACCTCCTTGATTTGCCCCAAGGCGTACACCACACCAAACTGCCGTTGATCAACCACAAACAGCATTGAACTAGCGAGCGCCAAGGCCACCAGAAGAGCAGAGAAAATAAAACCTAGCCTGTTCATTGTGGGCTCCTAGCGTATATCACGATCGCGGACACGGGCAGCATCCCGTGTCCGTGCGTCTGGTATCGGGTTGGCAGGCGTGGTCGCAGGCACGACCGGAACTGTTCCCGCAGCGTCCGGACTCTGTCCGCTCATTTGCATGATCTTGTCAAGCGGGAGGTACAGCAGGTTTGAACCTTGTTTGGAGTCAACCATCACCTTGGTGACATTGCTGTAAATCTGCTGCATTGAATCAAGGTACATGCGGTCGCGCGTTACCTGGGGTGCTTTCTGGTACTCCGCCAGCACCGATTTAAAACGTTGCGCATCACCTTGCGCCTGCGCCACAATTCTTGATTTGTAAGCATCCGATTCTTCTTTTAAGCGCGATGCGGAACCCACTGCGCGCGGCACCACGTCATTGGCATAGGCTTGGCCTTCATTCTTGGCACGCTCGCGCTCCTGACCGGCCTTCAGCACATCATCAAAAGCCGCCTGCACCTGCTCTGGCGGACGCACACCGCCCTGCTGCAAATTAATACCGACGACATCAATACCCACTTTGTACTGGTCCAGAATTCTTTGCATGATGGCACGTACCCGAGGTGCTATCTGGTCGCGTTCTTCTGACAGGGCGCCATCCATGCGCATCTTGCCAACCACTTCACGCACCGCCGTCTCGGCCGCCTGGACGACAGCCCCACCCGGATCTTTGCTTTCAAACAGAAAAGCGCGGGCGTCGTTCAGACGGTACTGCACGGCAAATTTGATTTCGACGATATTCTCATCTTCAGTCAGCATTGCCGACTCGCGTAAACCGGTTGCCTTGACAACCGTATCACGCCCCACATCCACCGAGCGGATTTGGGTCACAAAAATCAATTCATGCCGCTGAATGGGATAAGGCAGACGCCAGTTAAAACCAGCCCCCACTGAGGACTTGTATTTCCCAAACTGGGTAATAACCGCTTGCTGGCCTTCCTGGACGATGAAAAATCCCGTTCCCAGCCAGATCAAGAGGACAACGCCAACAATCAGACCCACACCAATTCCGGCACTCTTCATGTCAGGCTGAAAGCCTCCGCCGGAACCATTGCCACCGCCTGAACCACCACCAGAAATGCCGCGACCTGCATTTTTAATCCCCCCAAACAAACCACCCAGTTTGTTGTTGAAATCGCGCCACAACTCATCGAGATCGGGAGGCCCTTGGTTCGGGCCTCGCTTCTGACCGCGCTCATTACCATTCTTTGGTGGTGTAGCCGGCGAATTGCCATCCGAAGGCGCAGGATCACTTTTTTCACCCTCGGCGGGTTTGTCGTCGCTACGACCCCAACGGGGATCATTCAGGTTGAACATTCCCCTGATCCGCTCCGGCAAATAAGCCCAGCGAAAGCTGCGTAAATGAAGTTTCATTTCTTCTTCTCTTGTGTATCGTTACAGGATTGTGACCAATCAGGGGCCAGCCTCACGACTATCAGGGAATTGATCCCCAGCCGTCGCAGGCAAGACGCCCCCACTCACAATACGAGCCAACTCCTGACGCAAAGCCGGCAGGCCCTCGCCACTTTTAGCACTCAAAAATATCCGTGGCATTTGAACACCATCCAGATCAAATGTATCTTCCAGTTGCAGGGGGCGGTGTTCCGCGTCAAGGGCGTCTAATTTGTTAAACACCAGCACCTGGGGAATGTCAGCGGCACCGATCTCACCCAGCACGCGCTGAACCTCAGCAATCTGTTCACGAAAATTAGGACTGGCAGCATCCACCACATGCAGAAGCAGGTCTGCATCCACAGCTTCTTGAAGGGTCGCCTGAAATGCATCGATCAACCCGTGTGGCAAGTCTCGGATAAAACCAACAGTGTCAGACAGAGACACTGAACGCCCGGCCTCGCCCAGATAAAGCTGGCGCGTTGTGGTGTCAAGCGTTGCAAACAACTGATCTGCGGCATAGGCACGGGCTTTGACCAGCGCGTTGAACAGTGTGGACTTCCCTGCATTGGTATAGCCGACAAGGGAAATATTAAATGCATCGCGTCGTTCGCGCTGACGACGTTGAGTCTGCCGCTGACGCTTGACTTTTATCAGGCGCTCTTTGATTTTTTTGATGTTATCGCCAATCATCCGGCGGTCAAGTTCGATCTGGGACTCGCCGGGACCACCACGCATGCCAATGCCACCGCTTTGACGTTCCAAGTGCGACCAGCGGCGAACCAAGCGCGTACTCAAGTACTGCATTCGTGCAAGCTCGACCTGCAGCTTGCCTTCATGACTGCGCGCTCTTTGACCGAAAATTTCCAGTATCAAAAGCGTGCGGTCATTGACTGGCAGCTCTAGATGACGTTCAAGATTACGCTGCTGAGCCGGGCTGAGACTTTGATCAAACAGAACCTCAACGGCGCCCAGTTGAGCTGCCAGCAACTTGATCTCATCTGCTTTTCCAGTGCCAACAAATAAGGCCGCATCTGGGGCTTTGCGCTTGCAAGTCATACGGGCAACAGGATTTAGGCCTGCTGTTTGCGCCAGCAGACCTAACTCTTCAAGTTGCCCATCGAAATTGGGGAGTCCAAAATCAACCCCAACCAGTATGGTTGGAGCCGATTGGCGTTTAGACGGCTGCAGGTTCGTCACCCTCACCAGTTGCAAAAGTTACAGCACGCCCCGGCACAATGGTGGAGATGGCGTGTTTGTAGACCATTTGAGTAACCGTATTGCGAAGCAGCACGACATACTGATCAAAAGATTCGATCTGCCCTTGCAGCTTGATCCCATTGACGAGATAAATGGAGACCGGCACATGTTCCCGACGTAAAGCGTTCAGGAAAGGGTCTTGAAGTAACTGACCTTTGTTGCTCACGATATTCTCCGTGTTCAAAAATTAAAGAAGCATTAACGATAACACAGCAAAGTGAGTTGCCTAGCTGACAACCGTCAAACCCATACTAAAGTTAACGTCACTCTGTATCATTGAATAATTGGACAACGACAACCCTCTGCGGACGACCGTCAGCCCCGCGGGAATTCAACCTGCGTACTTGTCGGCAAAAGGATTGCTGGACGTTTTAAACTCGATGCGCATCGGAGTGCCCGTCAAATCAAACTCTTTACGGAAACGTCCTTCCAGAAATCGCTTGTAGGCATCCGTCACATGTTCCAGCGAGTTACCGTGAATCACAATCACCGGTGGATTCATGCCCCCTTGGTGGGCATAGCGCAATTTCGGACGGAACATACCCGATCGTTTGGGACTCTGAAACTGAACCGCCTCCAGCAGCAAACGAGTCAAGACGGGCGTTGACATCTTGCAGTTGGCGGCCTTGTAAGCCTGTGCAATAGACGCCCAAAGTGGCCCCAACCCCTGCCTTTTTGTCGCCGATATCAAGTGCATGGTGGCGAATTTCAAGAAAGGCAAACGGGTCTCGATAGAGCGTTTAACGATTTCACGCTGGTATTCATCTACCGCATCCCATTTATTGACAGCGAGTACCACGGCGCGGCCATTTTCAAGAATATAGCCGGCAATGTGCGCATCCTGATCCGTGACGCCTTGCGTGGCATCAATCAGTAGTAACACGACATTCGACGATTCAATGGCCTGCAGTGTCTTGACCACTGAGAATTTTTCGATCGCCTCAAATACTTTACCCTTGCGACGCAAGCCTGCCGTGTCAACCAGTTCAAATTTTTGACCGTTGCGTTCAAACGGAACAGAAATCGCATCCCGTGTCGTTCCCGGCAAATCAAAGGCGACCAAACGTTCTTCACCCAACCACGTATTGATCAGCGTTGATTTACCAACATTGGGGCGACCGGCAACTGCCAGCTTGATAATGCCTGGCTCGCGCTGCTCTTCAGCGTCATCAGGTTCTACCAGGTGAAGCGGCTCCAGCGCCAACTCTACCAACGAGTTGATACCCTGACCGTGCGCGGCCGAGACCGGATGAACCTCACCGAGACCCAGTTCAAAGAATTCAACCAGTTGTGCGCCCGCCAACATACCTTCGGCCTTGTTGGCTGCCAGCACACAGGGCTTACCAAGACGGCGAAGGTATTTGGCTATCTCGTGATCCTGCGCAGAAATTCCTTCCCGGGCATCAACCACAAAGATAACAACATCGGCTTCAGCAACAGCCTGACGCGTCTGTTTGGCCATTTCCTTGAAAATGCCATTCGCGGCATCGGGTTCGAATCCACCGGTATCAATGGCAATGAACTCATGTTTGCCTTGTTTTCCGTTACCGTAGTGACGATCACGGGTAAGCCCGGCGTAATCGGCAACGATGGCATCACGAGACTTGGTTAGCCGATTAAAAAGCGTCGATTTTCCAACATTGGGGCGACCGACAAGGGCCAATACAGGTTTCATGAAATAGAGTCCAACACTTACTCAGGCTTGAAGCCAAAAATTCCACCATTTCGGGTGACAACAACCAGCGTTCCGCCAGCCAAAACAGGTGCAGCGGCAATCGCCGAACCATCGGTTGCGACTCGCGTGAGCGCAGCCCCATCTTCACGAGACAATAAATGAACCAGACCGGTGTCATCGCCCACAACCACTGAACGCCCAACGACCAACGGAGCGGTCAGTGTGCGGTACCGCAAACGCTCAGATACCCAGGCACGCTCCCCGTCAGCCCGGCGCCAAGCCACCAATTTCCCGTCACCCTCAGCGCCATAAACATACCTATCATCGCCATGGACGCCAACCGACCCGCTGGCAGGTTTGCTCCAAAGCAACGTTCCACGAGCGGTATCGACACAGCCTACAGCCGCCTGAAAAGCACGCGAGCACACCACATCGCCATCACGACTGACACGTCCGACCAAATCCACCAGCCGCTCGATATCGTTGGTACCACGTGGTGAGGCAATCGGGGACTCCCAACGGATGGCACCGCTTGATGGATTGATACCCGCAAGACGACCCGCCAGACCGGCAACCAAGGTATCACCCACCGCAAGCAATACACCCGATTGACGAAGCACCAAGGACTCACCTGGCCGTTGCTGATTCCAGAGTTTGCGCCCTGTCTGACCGTCGAAAGCGGTAACAGACCGGTCCGCCGCCAGGATAAAGACACGACCACCGGCAACCAACGGCGGGGTAAAACCCTGCGCTGCCATTTTTTGACGCCAAATTTCGCGCCCGGCATCCAGTGCAACCAATTCATTGCCACGCGTCACCACAGCGGCAAAACGTCCATCACTTCCTACGCCGGCAGCAATTTGCGCACCTACATTGGTTCGCCATAGTTCAGCGCCGGTGAGTGCGTCAAACGCCCCTACCACACCATCCGAACTGGCTACAGCAACGGTATTACCAGTAACTTTAACGTCTAATGGAAAATCAACAGCGCCGACTTTCGACGTCCATGCCAAGCGCACACCTAGCAGGCCAACATTGGGCCCCAACTCGGCGGGCTTCAGCTTCTCCGGCCCACTTGAACAAGCAGAAATTAAACCTAAAACACCAGCAATAAGCGCCGCCTGAGTGGCCGCTTTTAAAAGAAAATTAAACTTCACTTTTTACCTTCCGGTGCTTGAAATTCTGCGACAGGCACTGTGCCACTATTTTTAGACACATCGACGGCACCGCCGGCGTTACCAGCGCTCAAAGGATCAACCCCAAGGGAGTTCAATTTAACCTCGACCAAACGCCGGTATTCCGTGCGCTCATCGAAAGTCTTGAATGCCTTTCCGTATGCGGCAATTGCTTCTGCCTTTTTCCCTTGCAAAAGGTAGATATCTCCTTGGCGATCGGCCACCAGCGCATCAAAATTGGCGGGAAATGAACCGCTCAACTGCTTCAACGCATCATCGAAAGACTTGGACTCCATCAAGATGCCAGCCAAACGCAGCTTTGCAATGGCCTGGTGCCCGGCATCAGAGGATTTATCAGCAACCCAGCTCAAAGCGGCTTTGGAGGCTTCAACATTACCTGCGTTGTAATACTGTTTTGCCACCAATAACCCAGCTTGCTGGGCATAAGTCGTGGACGAGAACCGGTCTTTCATATCAATGAAAACACGGTCAATTTTTGCAGCATCAGCCGACTTTACGACCCGTTCGACTTCATCGTACATGGCAGAAGCCTGCGTTGCCTGACTGCGCTGCCAATACTGATAAAAATTCCAGCTTGCAAATGCACCCAATACAACGATCAGAAACCATGTGATCAGGTTGCCGTACTGCTTCCAAAAATGCTTAAGCTGGTCGAGTTGCTCTTGTTCTTCTAGATCTAAATGATTTGCCATGAGGTTTTTTTAATTAAGTGCGCGATTGTAGGGTGGACGCCCAGTCAGCGATCTCATTGAGCGATTGGCTAGCTTGCGCGCCGCCACCATCTCGAAGTGATTTAATAGTCACCAAATTCTGGGAAACTTCATCAGTCCCAAAAATAATTGCATAGTGTGCGCCGCTGCTATCCGCTCGCTTGAATTGAGATTTCATGCTGCCCATACCGTCTCCTGAACTGGCGTGCATCTGAACACTGACACCGGCGGCTCTCAGCGTTTGCAGTGTCTGCAGCACCAAGGGCAAGGCGGTGACCTCGGACACAATCGCATAGGCATCTAGCGTTGACTCCACGGCGCCCAAGCCTTGTTCTCTGATGAGCTCCAGCACCCGGTCTACCCCAAGTGCCCATCCGACGGCAGGTGCGGGTTTGCCACCCAATTGTTCGACCAGGTAATCATATCGACCACCAGCACAAACTGTCCCCTGCGAACCAAGACGATCGGTGGTGAATTCAAATACAGTGAGGTTGTAATAATCCATACCCCGAACCAGCCGCGGATTAACGGTGTAGGCCACGCCATTCGCATCCAGGATAGATTTCAATGTCGTGAAATGTTCCAGCGATGCCGCGCCTAAATAATCCAGTGGTCTTGGTGCCGACTCCACAATCGCCTGCATCGCCGGGTTTTTTGTATCAAGAATCCGTAGCGGATTGGTGTGCAGACGCCGCTTGGCGTCTTCATCCAACACCTCCATATGCAGCTCAAAATGAGCAATCAAAGCTTGTCGGTGCTCTGCTCGCTCATTGGGTTGCCCCAAACTGTTGAGCTCAAGGCGAACATCCGTCAAGCCCACTTCCTTCCATAAAGCCACCGCCAGCAAAATCAACTCCGCATCAACCTCTGCACCAGAGAAGCCAAGCGCTTCGGCGCCAATTTGGTCAAACTGTCGATAACGGCCGCGTTGCGGCCGCTCGTGGCGAAACATGGGGCCCATGTAGTACAGCCGCTTACCACCGTCATACAACATGGAGTGCTCCACAACCGCCCGCACCACACCAGCCGTGGCTTCAGGGCGCAGTGTCAGGGGGTCCCCATTCAAACGATCCTCAAAGGAATACATTTCCTTTTCGACAATATCCGTGACCTCGCCCAAACCCCGGACGAACAATGGTGTCCGCTCAACGATGGGCGTACGAATATTGCGGTAGGCATAACGGGCCATCAACGAACGGACTTTACCTTCAAGCCATTCAACCGCCGCCGATTGCGGCGGCAGAACATCGTTCATACCCTTAACAGCGGTTAGTTTTTCAGACTTTGTACTAATTATTTTTTCGCTCATGAATTCAATCAAACCATCTCGGCAGTCGCAGGAGTACCAAAACGTTTTTCAACATAGTTTTCGACAATTTTCTGAAACTCTTGCGCAATAGTGTCTCCGCGCAAGGTTAAACGCTTTTCACCGTCAATGAAGACTGGGGCGGCTGGTGCCTCCCCGTTGCCCGGCAGACTGATTCCGATATCAGCATGCTTGCTTTCACCGGGGCCATTCACAATACAACCCATCACCGCGACCTTCAACTTTTCGACGCCTGGGTATTTCTCGCGCCAGACGGGCATTTGCGCCCTCAAAAAGTCTTCTATCTGTTTGGTGAGCTCTTGGAAAGTTGTACTGGTGGTGCGACCGCAACCAGGGCAGGCCGTCACACTGGGGACGAACGACCTTAGCTCCAATGCTTGCAGAATTTCACACGCAATTAGAACTTCCTGGGTTCTGGATTCGCCCGGCTGCGGCGTCAGAGAAACGCGTATCGTGTCACCAATACCCTCTTGTAACAAGATGGAAAGCGCTGTCGCGGAGGCAACGGCCCCTTTGGTTCCCATACCCGCTTCAGTCAAACCCAAATGAAGTGGATAGTTGCAGCGTCTGGCCAGTTCACGATAAACAGAAACCAAATCTTGCACGCCACTGACTTTGCACGACAAGATGATCTGGTTTTCATCCATGCCCATCTCAGCGGCTCGGCGTGCAGACTCCAAGGCCGACGTAATCAAGGCCTCATACATGACCGGTTTGGCATCCCAAGGCGTGGAGCGGCGGCTGTTTTCGTCCATTAAACTGGCCAGCAACTCCTGGTCCAGACTACCCCAATTTACACCGATCCGAACCGGCTTATCCCAACGCATGGCGGCTTCAATCATCAAGCCGAACTGCTTGTCGCGCTTGTCCCCTTTGCCTACATTGCCGGGATTAATTCGATACTTGGACAAAGCTTGCGCACATGCCGGAAAATCTGTGAGCAGACGATGACCGTTGAAGTGGAAGTCACCAATCAGAGGAACATCAATTCCCATGCGGTCTAGTTGCTCCCGAACATGCGGCACAGCCTGCGCAGCCTCCGGCGTATTTACCGTCAGACGCACCAGTTCAGATCCGGCAAGGGCCAATTCCTTGACTTGGATAGCGGTGCCGATGACATCGACCGTGTCGGTGTTGGTCATGGACTGAATACGCACAGGCGCATCACCACCCAAGGTAACAACTCGTCCACCCCAGACTACGCGGGCCTGACCGGACCGCCGTGTCTTGGGAGTCGCCGATTCAATCGGTAAAAAAGATTCCACTATTTCACCTCAAAGCGAGCAACGTTATCTTTTGCAAGACGTGACAAATCAAATGGTTTGCCGCGCACTTGGACCTCAGTGGTATCAGCCCGCCCAACCACAACAGAAAGAGGCATGACACCGGAAGCACCAACGGTCTCGCCATCCTTCATGGTCTTACGTACTTGAACGACCCCGCTAGCGTCAACAACCTCGACCCAGGATGATCGATGCGCGGTCAAGACTACAGTGCCGGTCGTTGCGCCCGAACCAGCCACCATCGCAGGCGATGCAGTTGCCACATCACCCGGCAATATTGCCAAAGGCACAACAGACGCCTGACTCATTGCCAATGGAGCCGCCGAAGTTGCAACCGTCGAGTCGATTACCTGTGGCGGTGCAGCTGCCTCGTTGGCAGCATCATTGTCCGATGACATGGGTGCCTGTAAAGGGGAATTTATAGCGGCAACATCAGACCTCAGAATATTGGCAATTTCGGCTCGCTGTGTGAAGGGGAGAAAAACAAGTACAACCACACCAACAAGAAGCACCAAAACAGCCAACACAAAAGGTTTGGAAAGCTGATTCAAAAACGACAAATTAAATTTATCACCGGAGGTACGAAATGGCGTATTGATCCCCGATTCATCGGTTTTCAACCGTGGTGCTGTCGGATGTGGCAAGCGTTCCAATATCGGCGCCGGATCAATTTTCAAGGTTCGACAAACGCTGGCAGCAAGTGCTCGAGCAAAAACGTTATCAGGCAACAAATCAAATCGGTCTGCTTCTAGCGCTTCCAGCTTTTTGACGGGTACCTTCAGTGAAACAGCAAGGACAGCAATGCTCAGCCCTTCGGCTTCGCGTGCATTTTTTAGCATCGTTCCTGCAGATACCAGCTCACTCATCGATTGCTCAGGCGCATTCAGGTCAGAAGTAGACAAATTATTTTCACTCATCAAAAGCACCCCGTTGATAGACGCCAGCCTCACGCGACTGAGGGAAGCGCTTCTCCAACTGTGCAGCAAGCTGTTGCATGGCATCGCGATTTTCCATTCGCCGTTCAACCTTGATACCTAACCAAAGAGACTCCGCATTTGCCAGTTCACTGTTGTTCAATCGTCGTACATAGAACTGAGCCCGAACAAAGTCGCCTCGCTGAAAAAGCAAGGTGGCAAGGTTGTACGCCGTAACAGGGTTCCCAGCATCAAACTCATAAGATTTCAAAAGGCTAAGCTCGGCATCTCTTGGCAGTCCGGCCCTGACCTGACACAGGCCCTGCGCTCTGAATGTCTTGGCTCGCTCACCATACTGCGGGTTTAAAAGCGCCTGCGTGAACAACTGCTGAGCCTCAGGATAGCGCGCCTGTTGACAGAATAACCAGCCAAGATTGTGGAGAACATTTGAATCATTAGGATTCATAGAAAGAGCTTTTTTAAAGCTTTCTTCGGCAAAACGGAAATCATTGAGGCGCATGTAAATAAGCCCCCGTAAACTGTAAGCTTCACTGTAGGCAGGATCCGCAGCAATCGACTGCTTAAGCTCATCCAGGGCGATCGTTGTTTGCCCCTGCTCGAAATAACCTACAGCCAGTTCAAGCCGAATACGAGCGCGCTTGCGCGCCTCCGGCTCATCCGATTCAGTCACCATCTCTTGTCCGGTACCGCTCGGTCCGGTCCCATTCGATTTTGAAGCACAGCCAGAAAGCCCCGTCAGTACAACAACAAGGAGGCAGGCACCGAACAACCAGTGCCTGATTTGAAACCATCTTGCACCGTTCATCTTCATGCTTCCTTAACATCCGTGTTAAACGACGTAACCGGCTTCAACATCACCGTGCGCTGACGTGCGATTCGCTGGTTGATACCCGTACGATCTTTAACGTCACCCGCAAGCTGGCCGCAGGCAGCGTCAATATCATCACCGCGGGTCTTGCGAATGGTTGTAACAATACCGGCATCACTCAAAATCTTGGCGAAAGCTTTGACTTGCTCAGGGGCAGATCGAAGCAACCCGGATGCAGGAAAAGGGTTGAAAGGGATCAAATTAAACTTGCACCAAACACCGCCGCTTGAATACTTACGGACCAAATTCACCAACTGATGTGCATGTTCTGCTTGGTCATTAACACCATCAAGCATGCAATATTCAAAAGTAATGAAATCCCGCGGCGCGTAGGCCAAATACCGGTTACAGGCTTCCAACAACTCTGCGATCGGATATTTTTTATTAAGCGGAACCAGGTTATCCCGCAACGCGTCATCCGGCGCATGCAAGGAAACGGCCAATGCCACTGGACAATCTTGCGCCAAGCGATCCATCATAGGCACAACACCCGAGGTAGAAACCGTGACACGCCGTCGTGACAAACCATACCCATGGTCATCCAGCATGACGCGCAACGCTGGCACCAATTCAGAATAGTTCTGCAGGGGCTCGCCCATCCCCATCATCACGACATTCGAAATGACACGCTCATCACGATGCAAATGCTTGCGCAAAAAATGCTCAGCAAACCACAATTGGGCGACGATCTCACCAGTTTTCAGGTTTCGACTAAACCCTTGGTGCCCCGTGGAACAAAACCGGCAGCCCACAGCACAACCGGCTTGGGATGAAATACAGAGAGTTCCTCTATCATCTTCGGGAATAAAAACAGCTTCGACCGCATCACCAGCACCTACATCAAACAACCATTTAATCGTACCGTCTGCTGAAATGTGCTGTGAAATTACGTCCAGCGCCTTCACATACGCTACAACTTTGAGTTTTTCGCGCAAGGACTTTGCGAGATCACTCATCTCATCAAAATTGGATGCACCTTTTTGATGAATCCAACGAAACAACTGGACAGCGCGAAAGCGCTTTTCACCCAGCCGCTCGCAAAAAACGGCCAAACCCTCGAGGTCGTAATCGAGCAAATTGGCCGTCATTGCTTAACTTATCGTGAATAAATGTTCATACCAGGGAAGAAGAAGGCAACTTCCACGGCGGCAGCATCAACAGCATCGGAACCGTGAACAGCGTTGGCATCAATGCTGTCAGCAAAGTCAGCACGAATGGTGCCAGCTGCTGCTTTTTTAGGATCAGTCGCACCCATGAGGTCACGATTTTTCAACACAGCATTCTCACCTTCGAGCGCCTGAATCATGACTGGGCCGGAGACCATGAAATCAACCAGGTCCTTGAAGAAAGAGCGCTCTTTGTGAGCGGCGTAAAAAGCTTCAGCCTCACCACGCGACAAACGAACCATTTTGGAGGCGACAATTTTCAGGCCAGCAGCCTCAAAACGAGCATAAATTTGGCCAATTACGTTTTTGGCAACCGCATCAGGCTTGATGATGGAGAGAGTACGTTCGATAGTCATGATTTTTTCCTGAACTTGATATTTAAATATTCACCCACTGGGCAAAGCGTTCGATTTTAACCCGGTCACTTCAGCAATTTATCCGTAATGACAAATACAGCGTCATATGAAAACCCATCCGCGTCAATTCTCAAACGTGGATCGAAACGAACATTAACGCCCCCGTCCACCTCGACGCTGACCACCACCCGAACCGCCGCCACCGCGCTGCTGCCCCTGATCCTGCCGCTGACGGGTGAAACTGTCGGCTCCGATATAGCCAAAAGCTGTTTTCAACGGATCTGGCTGACCCGCTCCAGCTTGCCGATCACCTGGCTCCGTCTGATTTTTACGCCCTTGACCTGAGCCCGAGGAAAAATTCTGATCCCTGGGTTTGGGGCCACTGGGTGCATTGCGCTGACCGCTTCCAGAGCTGCGCGGTCCACTGCCACGGACGCCGCGACGTCGATTGCGACCACCCGGATCTTGATTGGAGCCGCCGCGCAGGGGACCGTCCGCACTACCCTGAACCGTCTCATCGCCCTGCTCCCTGGAATTACGAGTTCCAGCGGCCTGCATCAAGGACTTGATATCGCCTTCATCCAGTTCCATCCATGCCCCGCGCTTGAGACCACGTGGCAACACCATCGCACCATACCGGATTCTGATTAACCGACTGACGGCATGTCCGACAGCCTCAAACATGCGGCGAACCTCCCGGTTGCGGCCCTCGGAAATCGTGACTCGGTACCAACAATTGGAGCCCTCACCCCCACCGGCCTCGATAGAACCAAATTGGGCTACACCGTCATCCAGCTTGACGCCATCCAGCAATTTTTGTTTTTCTTCCTTGTTCAAAGCCCCGAGCACGCGCACCGCGTACTCACGCTCCAAGCCGAACCGAGGATGCATCAGGTTGTTTGCCAATTCCCCAGAACTGGTAAACAGCAGCAAGCCTTCGGTGTTGAGATCCAGCCGCCCCACCGACTGCCACTTCCCCTGAAACAACTTGGGAAGCCGGCGAAACACCGTAGGACGGTTCTGCGGATCATCGTGCGTCACAACCTCACCGACAGGCTTGTGATAAGCAATGACCCGCGCGGGTGGCGCGTCAATCCGGAACCTGATTGGCTTGCCATTCACTTTGACGTGATCGCCAAACTGGACACGTTGACCAATATGCGCAGGTTCATTATTGACCGTGATACGGCCCTCCATGATCAACTGTTCCATCTCCAGTCGCGATCCCATGCCAGCCTGCGCAAGGACTTTGTGCAACTTGGGAGTTTCAGCCATCGGCGCCAGCACGCGTTTAACTGGTGCCAGGTCGACGCTTTCCTCATCCTCATCGAACTGACCGGATACAACGTCATCAAAACGATTTTCCGAATCAGGTTCCATAGGTTGTTGCGTCTTTTCGACTGCAACTGAGAGCGGCGGTGTAGCCTGAGAGCTTGAGTCCACAGCAGTTAAGGACTCTGCCGTCACCACGTCACGCCCCTCAACGACCGGCTTTTCCGGCTGGCTAGAAGAATCCGCGGCCAACTGGGCCGCAGCGTCTGGATTGTTTATGGTCATGGTTGAGTCCCCATCAAGAAAAATAAATCTTTGTCAGAACCGGTGTCGCCAGTTATGACCGTTTGTGCTGCAACGCCATCGTCATTCGAAGGCGGGGCAATAGCGGACGAAATATCCAGCTCCACCTGCGAGTCTGGCTCGCCGGCACCGAGCGCCTCCATGGCGCTGGTCCGCTGCTCGGGCGTATCCAACAATGGCAACTGATCAAGAGACTCAAGACCCAAATCGTCCAGAAAATGCTTGGTCGTTGCAAAAAGAGCCGGCCGCCCGATGGCCTCCCGATGCCCAATAACTTCAATCCAACCCCGATCTTCCAATTGTTTGATCAAAAGAGAGTTGACCGTCACACCCCGTATGTCTTCTATATCACCACGTGTTACCGGTTGCCGGTAGGCAATGATGGCCAAGGTTTCCAAGGTGGCACGGGTGTAACGCGGCGGTTTTTCAGGATGCAAACGATCAAGAAATTCCCTCATTTCTGGTCGACTTTGAAAACGCCATCCTGTGGCGACGCTGACCAACTCCACCCCGCGTTGCGACCAATCCTGCTGAAGCTCCTGCAACAGCACTTTAAGCGTATCCAAACCCAGTCCATCGTCAAACAGTGCACGCATATCGCGCACCTGCAGAGGTTGCTGCGAGCAAATCAAGGCAGTCTCTAGTACGCGCTTGGCATCCGCCGTATTCATGGTGTTGCGATTCCGGGAAAACACCCTCAAGGTGAAAAGTCAGCGTGTGCGCTGGAGAGCAGCATGCAAATTGATGAATCTGCAGCGCTGGACCACGGCGAACAGCCGCGGCGTTAGTTTTTTATACTATTGAATAGGATTGTAACTTAGACCCCACTGACTCAAGGCCAGAGTCAAATCTTCGGCCAAAGGAGCCTGGAAAACCATCGATTCTTGCGTTACCGGATGTGAAAAAGCGAGACGAAACGCATGCAGAGCTTGTCGATGCATGCCTGCCGCTGCCGCACCGCCATAGAGTTCGTCGGCCACCAATGGATGGCCAATGGAAGCCATGTGAACGCGAATTTGATGGGTTCGACCCGTATGCAGGGTGCATCGAACCAAGCAACCCAGGTCACAATTTTGTAGCAAACTCACATCTGTTCTAGCCAACTTCCCTGAGTTCTTCTCCAGGTCAACCACCGCCATCCGTAGCCGATTACGTGGATCCCGCCCCATGGGCGCATTGATTTCGCGGGTAGCCGCCCCAACCCAGGGCCGATGGGCCAGCGCCACGTACTGACGACTTACTTCTCGCGCGGCGATTAAACGGATTAAAGCATCCATCACGGGGCGCGTCCGGGCTACCACCATCAAACCACTGGTATCTTTATCCAATCGATGAACAATGCCGGCGCGCGGTAAATTCATGGCCTTGATGTCATGCGCCAGCAACCCATTTAATAAAGTGCCACTCCAGTTGCCAGGCGCAGGATGAACCACCAGACCGGCCGGCTTATTAATGATGAGCAAGTGCTCATCCTCATACACAATCTCCAGCGACATAGCTTCGGGCTTGAACGCCTGGCTTTGAGGTGTCGGTCGTAGTTCAATGATCCCACGGTCAGCCGCCTTGACACGCGTAGACGGTTTTCGGACCACTTTCTCATTGATTGAGACACCCTCCAAATCAATCAATTGCTGTAAATAACTGCGCGAGAACTCTGGAACCAACTCAACCAGCGCTTGGTCAAGACGCAGCCCATGTTGGGCCTCGCCAAAAACCAAGTGACGGAGTTCGACATCCGGTCCAGTATCCACCCGGTCTTCTGGATCTTCGGCTTCAAGCCCGCTCGATATAATCAATTTGGTATTTTTCAAGAAAGATGTCCCTCATGCTTCAAGCCAAATTATCGGTTGTCTACGCCTGGTCGCTAACAGGTGCAGCATTGCTGCTGCTGGCAGGGTGTTCAACCACTCCCGAGGACAAGACTGCCTCATGGAGTCCCAACAAGATTTACGCAGAAGCCAAAGATGAATTGAATGCAGGTGGGTATGACAAGGCCGTAACGCTTTTTGAAAAGCTGGAAGGTCGGGCAGCCGGAACCCCGTTGGCGCAACAAGCCCAACTCGACAAAGCTTACGCACAATACAAGGCGGGGGAAGCGGCGCAAGCCATTGCCACACTCGATCGATTCCTGAAGTTGCACCCGGCCAGTCCCGCACTTGATTACGCTTTGTACCTGAAGGGGATCATTAACTTCAATGACGACTTGGGCATGTTCTCTGCAGTTACCCGTCAAGATTTGTCTGAACGGGATCAGAAGGCAGCCAAAGAGTCTTTTGAATCCTTCAAGGAATTGGTTACCCGGTTCCCGGATTCACGCTATGCACCCGACGCCAAGCTGCGGATGAATTACATTGTCAATTCACTGGCCCAGTACGAGGTGCATGTGGCTCGATATTACTTTGGCAGAGGCGCCTATGTGGCAGCCATCAACAGGGCTCAAGTCGTTGTGTCCGACTACCAAGGCATGCCGGCCCTTGAAGAAGCGCTGTTCATCATCGTCAAGTCCTATGACGCGCTGGGTATGACGCAGTTGCGAGACGATGCGAAACGGGTGCTCGAAAAGACTTACCCCCAGACTGAGTACCTGACGCGCGGGTTCAAAGCCAAATCGGATCCGTGGTGGAAGGTCTGGTAAGTGCATTGAGCGCCTCGATCAACTCATCTTCCGAGTTGATCTTTCGCATGGGCGGCAAGGCGGCCAGCAGTCGTCGGCCATAGCCCATGAGAACCAATCGTGTATCACACACCACCAGAACCCCCTGATCGGATTCGCGCCGAATCAATCGACCAGCGCCTTGCTTGAGGGCAAGCGCTGCTTCAGGAATAAAGTAGCTGTTGAACACGCTGCGCCCAGCAGCCTCCAGGCGTTTGGATCGCGCCTCCACCAGTGGGTCGTTTGGCGGCGGAAATGGAAGCTTGTCAATGACCACCAGTTGCAAGGCGTCTCCGGGGACATCCACTCCTTCCCAAAACGAGGCGGACGCCACCAGGATACAACCGGCTCGACCGTCCTGCTCACCCAGGCGAAATCGTTCGATGAGCTCGCGTTTGGGCTGTTGACCCTGCACCAGAATTTCAATGGTCTTTGAGTCTATGAAATGTCGTT
Source organism: Rhodoferax sp. (assembly GCF_012927445.1). Classification (GTDB taxonomy): domain Bacteria; phylum Pseudomonadota; class Gammaproteobacteria; order Burkholderiales; family Burkholderiaceae_C; genus Rhodoferax. Next base: position 162,410 of record NZ_JABBPD010000002.1, on the reverse strand, counting down.
GCAATGCCTCACTGATGGCTTGCAAAGCACGCAGAGTCGTAGTCAGGACCAAGGTTCGGCCGCCAATTACCGCAGCGCTTTTGGCAACAAACTCGGCCACCTGCGCACTGTGACCGGGATCACTCGGCTTCGGTAAATGTCGTGGGACATACACCGCCGCTTGTGTCGAATAGTCAAACGGACTGCCCACTTTTAGAATCTCAGCATCGCCAAGTCCGCAGGGCTCGGTAAACCACTTAAGCTGGGCGTCATTCCCCAAGGTTGCGGAAGTAAAGATCCACGACCGTGGTGTCTCATCCTCTTCCGAGGGCTTGATGAGTCGCGTACGGATCGTGTCCGCAATATCAAGGGGCGACTCAACCAGTCTGAGTTGTACGCCAACATCCAACCAGCGCATCGAATCCAGCGCACAAGCGCCTGAAAAAATTTCAAGGCGATCAATCAATACGCTGACACGCTCGCTCAAACGGACCAGGTCAGGCGCGATTTCACTGACGGTATCAAGCGCTACCCTGGAACGAGTACATGCGGCCAGAAGCGTATTCAGCGCCGCCGTCCAGTCAGCAGCACTGACCTGTTCCGGGACCACCTCTGTCCAACGCAGTTTGGCACTTGAGGTCTTGCCTACGAGCATTCGCAAATCACGCGCAGCGTGTTCGGCATCCGACGCCAGTGTCTGCCAATCAACCAGTCCGCGTGCATGCAACAGGCCTTGCATCAACATATCGCGTGCAAAGTCCAAGAGCTGCCCGGTACTCAATTGCTGACCCAGGAACTGCACACCCGTTTCATTGAGTTGATGCGCTTCATCAAAGATAACCGTGCGCACAGAAGGGAGCAACTCAGCCATACCCGATTCGCGAACGGCCAAATCAGCAAAAAACAAATGATGATTAATGACAACAACATCGGCCGCCAGCGCCTCGCGTCTGGCCAGGTTGACATGACAACTTTGGAATTGGGGGCACTGCGACCCCAGACAATTGTCCCGGGAGGACGTGACCACGGGAATCACCGGCGAACGCTCATCAAGTCCTGGCAACTCGGCCAGATCACCCGTCCGGGTGACTTGAGCCCATTCCTCAATTTTGGCCAAAGCCCGCACGGCCACACGATCAGGAAGAGTTGCGTTTTGTCGCGCCTCCGCCAAACGATGAAGACACAAATAACTACCGCGGCCTTTCAACAGAGCGGTTCGTACCGGCAGACCCAAAGCCTTGATCAGCCGCGGAAGGTCACGACCAAACAACTGATCCTGCAAAGTTTTGGTTGCGGTAGAAAGCAGGACACGTTTACCACTTAACAAAGCCGGGACCAGATACGAAAAGGTTTTTCCCGTGCCAGTCCCTGCCTCAACGACAAGCGCCCCGCCCTCGTCGATGGTCCGTGCAATGGCGATTGCCATTTCTGTTTGCCCAGCCCTGGGGGTGAACTCTTCCACCGTACGCGACAACAAACCACCCGGCGCGAAGGTATCGCCAACAAGGTCTTGAAAACTCATTGATCAGGCAGGCAGATCAGGTGTCAATAGCCGCTCAATTCGCGCAATATCATCGCGCAAGCCCAATCGCCTCTTCTTCAAACGTCGCATCAGAAGCTCGTCCAGCGGATTCTGATCACTGGCACGGTCTATCATGGCGTCCAAGTCCCCGTGCTCAATGCGCAGTTCAATCAGTCGGCGTTCGGGAGAGTGCAGGTTGGAGTCCAAAATATCAGCGAGGGTAAACACCCAAAATTAGCGGTCTGGATTGCGTCATAAGATGGCTCGATAATACGACGTTCAAACGCATTTATTGGGGTCTTCGCTTCAAAGCAGTTCATCATGACCAAAGGTTACCGACTCACCGCATCAACGGGCATCCACAAAGGTGACCGTGACTACCAACAAGATCAGGTCATTTTCCTGAGCCATTCACGCGTCAGTGGCTGCGTGCTGGCCGTGCTGGCAGATGGCATGGGTGGTCGTAGTGGCGGGCGCAAAGCCTCGGATCAGGTCATGATGACTGCCAAGCAACTGTTTGAGCGCTACTCACCCGAGACCGATGACGCAGCGGCGGCATTGATGCAACTGGTGCAGGAGGCCCACACGGTAATCAAACTAACCGCCATTTCATCGGAAGAAGAGCCGCACAGCACGGTGGCGGCATTTTTGATCAATCCGGGCGGTGATTGCTACTGGGCACACGCAGGTGACTCACGGATTTATCACTATCACGGCAGCAAATTTATCAAGCGAACCATGGATCACTCCTACGTTCAGACATTGGTCGACCGTGGGGAGATCACCGAGGAACAGGCGAGCGTGCATCCGCAGTCCAATATTCTGATGGGCTGCCTGGGAACGGAAAGCGACCCGCCGGTCGGGACGCACTTCATACCCAAGCTGCGTGCCGGCGACATCCTGATGGCCTGCAGCGATGGCGTCTGGCATTACTTCAATACGGCGGAAATTGGCTCCGTTCTCTCCAATCTGTCAGCCCGTGAAGCCTCCGAATTTTTGATAGAAAAAGCCAGATCCCGCGGTCACGGCAGCGGAGACAATCTGTCCCTCGTGGTGGTCAAACTGGAACCGCTGGGCTCGTGATTTCCACAACGACCTGACGTTGCGCTCAGGGCGCTACGGGCAATGGTTTTGACCCTGTACCGGCTTTCTCTTTATTAATTTTTTCCCGACTCTCTCGACGCTCCTGTGCTTGCCGCAGTTTGTCGTTAAATTGCTGCTGTTCTTTGGCAATATCATCCGCCGTACGGGTCTGCTCAGCGGACTTTTTCTCGCGCGCACCAGCTGGCTGGTCGGGCTTTACAGCGCCGGCAGCAGAAGCTTTCTGACTTGCACGTTCTTCGCGTTCCTGCTGCGCCTTTTGGGCTTCGACCCGGCTTGCAGCCTGTTCCTCCAGCCGCTGGGCTGAAGATTTTTCCTTGATCCGTTCCAGCTGCTCCAGCCCTTTTCGTTTGCGCTCTGCATCGTTGATCGCAATTTCCTGACGACGAAGCGTGTCAAGCGCTTCGCGCTGACGCACCCGAACTTTGCGCAAGCAATCGGTTACGGCAAAACGGGCATAACACGCGGCCACGTCCGGCTGGTAACGCACCTCGATGCGTGCCCGTTCAGACTGAATGCGATTTCGATCCCCCTCGATATCCAGCGGCTGCAAAGCGTCGGTACCGGTATCTTTGGGCTGTGAAAAGGCGCCGACCGCCAGGAGAAGCAATGCAAAAATAGAAACGGATTTTTTCATGTCAACCGCGTGTCAACAACACGACGCTCCAAGGCTAAAAACTCACTGGATTGCATTTCATTCAAACGGGAAACCGTCCGGGGAAACTCATGGGCCAGTGGACCTTCGGTGTACAAACCTTCAGGCGGCACGGCGGCTGACATGATCAGTTTGACACGACGGTCGTAAAGGACATCCACCAGCCAGGTAAAACGGCGCGCTTCGGAGGCCATGCGCACCGGCATATGCGGGACATCACTTAACAAAACCGTATGGAATTGCGTCGCAATTTCAAGATAATCATTTTGTGATCGTGGCCCGCCGCAGAGGGTCTTAAAGTCAAACCACACCAAGCCACCCGCTTTGCGGCGGGCCTGAATCTCCCGGGCCTCAATATGCAGAACCGGATCTTCATCCTGCGTTTCTGCCAAACGGTCAAATGCGTCACGCATGGCCGCGTCGGCCTCGGCACCGAGAGGCGTGAGATACAGCTTCAGTTGCTCCAAGGTGCGACGACGATAGTCCGTTCCGTTATCGACATTAACGACCTCCAGATGCTCGTTGAGCAGGGCAATCGCGGGCAGAATGCGGTCGCGGTGCAAGCCGTTGGGATAAAGGTCTTGCGGCTTGAAATTGGAGGTGGTGACGAATCCCACACCGTTGTCGAACAAGGCCGCCAACAAGCGATGAAGAATCATGGCGTCCGTGATGTCGGCGATATGAAATTCGTCAAAACAAATCAGACGGTATTTTTTGGCAATCCGCTTGGCCAACACATCAAGGGGATTGACGGTTCCCTGCAGTCCCGCCAGTTCCCGATGAACTTCACGCATGAATTCATGAAAGTGGAGCCGGGTTTTGCGCCTCAACGGGACCGCGCCAAAAAAGCAATCCATCAAGAAGCTTTTACCGCGCCCGACCCCACCGTACATATAGACGCCGCGTGGAATGTCGGGCCGATTAATCAGCTTTTTGAGGGTGTTGGAGCGCTTTTCCTTGAACCTCGCCCACTCGTGGGCACAACGCTCCAAGGCATCCACGGCACGCAACTGCGCAGGATCCGCGGTATAGCCCCGGGCGACGAGTTCGGCTTGATAGGCTTTTTTGACGCTCACAGAGAAAACCTTGAAATGCTATCAATTAAATAGCTGCTTGCACAGACTGCACGGGGGCTAACAGCTACTTTCATCAATAACCAGATCAGAAGTTCAGCGTGCGCTTGTCCACCGCCAACGCGGCTTCCTTGGTGGCTTCACTCAAGGACGGATGCGCATGGCAGATGCGGGCGAGGTCTTCACTGCTGGCCCGGAATTCCATGGCCACCACGCACTCGGCGATCAATTCGCTGGCCATGGGGCCGACAATGTGAACGCCCAGAATTTCGTCCGTTGTGGCATCGGCCAGCATTTTCACCATGCCGGTCGTGTCGCCCAGCGCCCGGGCACGGCCATTGGCCAGGAACGGGAAAGTGCCGGCCTTGTAAGCCACGCCATCGGCCTTGAGCTGTTGCTCGGTGCGACCGACCCAGGCAATCTCGGGGCTGGTGTAAATCACCCAGGGGATGGTGTTGAAATTGACATGACCATGTTGACCGGCAATGCGCTCAGCCACGGCAACGCCCTCTTCTTCGGCCTTGTGCGCCAGCATCGGGCCACGCACCACGTCGCCCACCGCCCACACACCAGGCAAGTTGGAACGACACTGCTCGTCCACCACAATCGCACCACGCTCATCAAGCGCCAAGCCCACCGCTTCGGCGTTCAGGCCGATGGTGTTGGGTGTGCGGCCAATCGACACGATCAGCTTGTCAACTTCCAGCGTCTGGGCTTCACCCTTGGCATTGGTCCAGGCCACGCTCACGCCCTTCTTGCCCGTCTTGATCTCGCCGACTTTGACGCCGAGTTCGACTTTGAGTCCCTGCTTGACGAAGGCTTTATGCGCTTCCTTGGCGATTTGCTCGTCCACCGCGCCCAAGAATGTGGGCAGGCCCTCCAGAATGGTGACGTCAGAACCCAGACGACGCCAGACTGACCCCATCTCAAGTCCGATGACGCCGGAACCAATCAGGCCCAGTCGTTTCGGCAACGCACCAATGCGCAATGCGCCGTCGTTGGAGAGAATGGTTTCTTCGTCAAACGGCGTGCCCGGCAGAGCCCGTGCATTGGAGCCGGTTGCCACAATGATCTGCTTGCCAACAATGCTTTCTTCAGCGGCACCGGCCACCTTGAGCTCGTAACCGCCCTCGACCACTTTCACGAAGGAGGCACGACCGTGAAAAAAGGCAACCTTGTTTTTCTTGAGCAGGTACTGAATGCCGTCGTTGTTCTGCTTGACCACGGAGTCTTTGCGCGCCACCATTTTGGCCACATCCATGCTCACACCCGTAGCCGAAATACCATGATCGGTAAAGTGATGATTGGCGTGGTCAAAGTGTTCCGACGACTGCAGCAGCGCCTTGGAGGGAATGCAGCCCACATTGGTGCAGGTGCCACCCAGAGCCGGGCCGCCTTTGGCGTTTTTCCATTCGTCGACACAGGCGACGTTCATACCCAGTTGCGCCGCACGAATGGCTGCGATATAGCCGCCAGGACCACCGCCGATAACGATCACGTCGAATTGTTTGCTCATGAGAATTCCTTAAATTTTGTTGTAGAAAAACCCACCGACGGGAGGGACTTGGTGTCCGTCCACATGGGTGGGTCTGTCAGGCGTGCTACTTAGATTTCGAACAACAAGCGAGCTGGGTCTTCCAGCGCTTCCTTCATCGCCACCAGGCCCAGCACGGCTTCGCGGCCGTCGATGATGCGGTGGTCGTAGCTCATGGCGAGGTAGTTGATGGGTTGCACCACCACTTGCCCGTTGACCACCATGGCACGGTCTTTGGTCGCATGCACGCCCAAAATAGCCGACTGGGGTGGGTTGATGATGGGGGTGGACATCATGGAGCCGAACGTACCACCATTGGAGATGGAGAAGGTACCGCCGGTCATTTCTTCCAGGCTCATCTTGCCATCACGCGCTTTGGCACCGTATTCAGCAATCTTCTTCTCGATATCAGCAAAGCTCATCTGGTCGGCATTGCGCAGGATGGGCACCACCAAACCGCGGGGCGAACCCACGGCAATACCGATGTCAAAGTAGCCGTGATAAACAATGTCGGTACCGTCCACCGAAGCATTGAGCACCGGAAACTTCTTGAGGGCGTGAACTGCAGCCTTGACGAAGAAGCTCATGAAGCCAATCTTGATGCCGTGCTCTTTCTCGAACTTGTCCTGGAAGCGCTTGCGCATTTCCATCAGGGGGCCCATGTTGACTTCATTGAAAGTGGTCAGAATGGCATTGGTGGACTGTGATTGCAGCAGACGCTCGGCCACGCGGGCACGCAGTCGGCTCATCGGCACACGCTGCTCAGGACGGTCCCCCAGGGACGCCACCGAGATCGCCACTTGAGGCAACGAAGCAACGGCAGCCTTGGCAGGCATTGCGGCAACCGCTGCAACTTTAGGAGCAGAACCAGCGGCCACGGCACCCAGTACATCACCCTTGGTCACGCGGCCATCTTTGCCCGTGCCGGCAACAGAACCAGCAGCGAGTTGGTTGTCGGCCATCAATTTGGCAGCCGCAGGCATGGCCACGCCCGCCATGGAGTTACCGGTGGCAGGTGTAGCTGCCACCGAAGTTGCCGCGACGGCAGGGGCTGCAACAGCAGCGGCGGTAGTCACCGCGCCAGCTTTGCCTTCCGTGTCAATGCGGGCAATCAACTGCTCGGCAGCCACGGTGGCGCCGTCGCCAACCACCAACTCAACCAACACACCCGCTGCGGGTGCGGGAACTTCCATCACGACCTTGTCAGTTTCGACTTCAATCAGAATTTCGTCGATCGCAATCGCGTCACCGACTTTTTTCTTCCATTGCAACAAAGTGGCTTCGGCCACGGATTCTGACAACTGAGGAACTTTAACTTCTACGATAGCCATATCAATCTTTCGGTGTTTGTTTTTTCAAAGTCTGCGGGGCAGACGCTTAATCTGCCCCCAACTGATTTAAAAGAAGCTTATTTGGTCAGCACAAAGCCTTTGAGCTTGGCAAACGCACCTTCAACCAGCGCTTTTTGCTGCTCTTGGTGCAGGTGCGAATAACCCACGGCTGGAGAGGCAGAAGCCGCGCGCCCTGAGTAACCCAGTTTTTGGCCTTCCACCATGTTTTCATGGATGTAATGCTGGACAAAGAACCAGGCACCCTGGTTTTGTGGCTCATCCTGACACCAAACGAGGTCAGTCGCATTCGGGTATTTTTTGAGCTCAGTGGCAAACGCTTTGTGCGGAAAAGGGTACAGCTGTTCGACACGCAGAATCGCGACGTCATCCGCACCTTTTTCTTCACGCTTTTTAACCAGGTCGTAATAGACTTTGCCAGAGCAGGCCACCACGCGCTTGACCTTGTCCGCCTTGAGCGCCTTGCTCTCGGGGATCACGGTCTGGAAGCAGCCTTTGGTGAACTCCGACAACGGAGACGCGGCATCCTTGTTACGCAACAGTGACTTGGGCGTAAAGATGATGAGCGGCTTGCGCAGATTGCGCACCATCTGGCGGCGCAACACGTGGAAGATCTGGCTGGCCGTGGTGGGCTGCACGATCTGCATGTTGGTGTCGGCCGACAACTGCATGAAGCGCTCCAGACGCGCCGAGCTGTGCTCAGGGCCTTGGCCTTCATAACCGTGCGGCAACATCATCGTGATGCCATTAACGCGACCCCACTTCACTTCACCCGAAGCGATGAACTGGTCAATCACCACTTGAGCGCCGTTGGCGAAGTCGCCGAACTGGGCTTCCCAGATCACCATGGTGTTCGGATCAGTGGAGGCGTAGCCGTACTCAAAGCCAAGCACCGCCTCCTCCGACAGGATGGAGTCGATGACGACGAACGGGGCTTGTGCTTCTGCCACATTTTGCAAGGGCACGTAGGTGCCCGTATCCCACTTTTCACGCTTTTGGTCATGAATGACCGCGTGACGGTGTGTGAAGGTGCCGCGACCAGAGTCTTCGCCCGACAAACGAACCGGGTAGCCGCTGGCCACCAGGGAAGCGAGAGCCATGTGCTCGCCCATGCCCCAGTCCACCGGAACATCGCCCCGCCCCATGGCGGCACGGTCGTCATAGACCTTGCGAACCAGTTGGTGCGGTGTCACGCTCTCGGGAATGGTGGTGATTTTTTCAGCCAGGCGCTTCCACTCGGACATGGGAATGGCGGTATCGCCCGCATCGGTCCATTTATTGCCAAGGAATGGCGCCCAATCCACCGCGTACTTGCTCTTGAAGTTGCTCAGCACCGGATCGATCGGGTGCTTACCCGAGTCCATTGCTGCGCGGTAGGCCTTCAGCATGTCGTCACCCAAGGTCTCGCCCAAGCCCTGCGCGGCCAACTTGTCGGCGTACATCTTGCGGGTACCGGGATGAGCAGCAATCTTTTTGTACATCAGCGGCTGTGTCAGCGCGGGGGTATCTTGCTCGTTGTGGCCCAACTTGCGGAAGCAGGTGATGTCCAGCACCACGTCTTGACGGAACTCCATGCGGAATTCGAGCGCCAATTGCGTTGCCAGCACCACGGCTTCAGGATCGTCCCCGTTGATGTGCAACACCGGCGCCTCAACCATCTTGACGATGTCGGTGCAATACACCGAGGAGCGCATGTCGCGCGGATCGGAGGTGGTGAAACCGATCTGGTTGTTAATGATGATGTGAACCGTGCCGCCCGTGGTGTAACCACGCGTCTGCGCCAGAGCCAGAGTTTCCTGATTCACGCCTTGACCGCCAAAAGCGGAGTCACCATGCACCAACACCGGTAAAACTTGCTTGCCCAAGGGGTCAGCGCGGCGATCCATGCGTGCGCGCACGGAGCCTTCCACCACCGGGTTCACAATTTCAAGATGAGACGGATTAAACGCCAGGCTCAAATGCACGGGGCCACCAGCGGTGGACACATCAGAGCTGAAGCCTTGGTGGTATTTCACGTCGCCACTTGGCAAATCTTCAGGTGCCGTATGGTCAAACTCAGCAAACAGGTCGCTAGGCATCTTGCCCAGCGTGTTAACCAATACGTTCAGACGACCGCGGTGGGCCATGCCGATCACGATTTCTTGCACGCCTTTGGCACCGGCCGATTGAATCAGCTCGTCCATGGAGGCAATGAAACTCTCGCCCCCTTCAAGGGAAAAGCGCTTTTGCCCCACGTACTTGGTATGCAGGAAGCGCTCCAAGCCTTCCGCAGCGGTCAGACGATCGAGAATATGTTTCTTCTTCTCGCCGTTGAAGCTGGGTTTGCTGCGAATACTCTCCAACTTTTGTTGCCACCAGCGCTTTTGATTCTGGTCGCTGGTGTACATGTACTCGGCGCCAATGGTGCCGCAGTAAGTCTCACGCAGGGCATTCATCAGCTCGCGCAAAGACATGGTCTCTTTGCCGAAGAAGGTGTTGCTGGTATTGAAAACAGTTTCCTGGTCAGCGTCGCCGAAACCATAGAAAGAGGGATCAAGCTCAGGAATATTCGCGCGTTCGGTGCGTTTGAGAGGATCGAGGTCGGCCCAGCGTTGGCCAACATTACGGTAAGCCGCAATCAACTGCTGAACAGCAGTGCGCTTGCGTCCCATCTCCACATCGACGTTTGCCACCACCACTTTGGTGCCGCCGCGTTTGGCGCGCTCGGCAAAGGCATTGATGACAGGCTGGTGCGGAACGTCTTTGGCATTGCTGCCATCGACGGCAGGCACATGCTGCAAGGCATCGAAATAATCTCGCCAGGAGTCTGTCACGCTCGCCGGATTGGCGAGGTAGTTTTCGTACATCTCTTCGACATACGGTGCGTTGCCACCAAAAAGATAGGTGTTGGCCTGATAGGCTTTAAAAACCGAGTTTGTCTCACTCATTTTCCGCTGACCTTCGTTTCCCTGAAGGAAACATTAGCTGGTTAAAGCTGTTTGTTGATTAACCTTCCGCGTCACGGCTGAACCGTTTGGCGGATGCGACTGTGGCATGGAAGGGCCGAGTAACTCACGCGATTGTGCCACCAAAAGCAGCACCCAATAGAGACACTGGCAAGCAGCGCCGAACTAAGCTGTTACCAAATCCTTGATTTGTTGCAGTGCGGCCGGGTCGTCCATGGTGGTCAGATCGCCCGGATCACGCCCTTCGCAAACCGCCTGCACCGCCCGTCGCAACAGCTTGCCGCTGCGGGTTTTCGGCAGTGTGCTGACGAACCGAACGCGTGCTGGACGCGCCACGGCGCCCAGATCCCGGTCCACGAGCTTCATGATCTCACCCTCAAGTTTGAGGCGAGCAGCTTCATCCGTGAGCAGACTGGCATCCTTGACCACGGCAAAAGCCATCGCCACTTGGCCCTTGAGTTGGTCGGCCACGCCCACCACCGCCACCTCAGCTACATTGGGATGGGCAGAAATGCTCTCTTCAATCTCGCGGGTACCGAGGCGGTGCCCCGCTACGTTGATCACGTCATCGGTGCGACCCAGAATGAAGAAGTAGCCGTCGGCATCGCGGATGCCCCAGTCAAACGTGCTGTAAACCATTTTTCCTGGCACGCTGGACCAATAGGTTTTGACAAACCGTTCGTCGTCACGCCAGATTGTCTGCAAGCAGCCCGGAGGCAGCGGGCCTTCAATGGCAACCACGCCTTTCTGGTTCGGGCCGGTCAATTCTTCACCCGTCTGATCGTCCAGCAGCTTGACGTCGTAACCATAGACCGCCTTGCCCGGAGAACCGAACTTGCTGGACGTCGGCTCAACACCATTGCAAAGCGAGAGGATCGGCCAACCGGTTTCGGTCTGCCAGTAGTTGTCGATGATGGGTTTACCCAGACCTTGACTGATCCACTGCGCCGTCGGCTCGTCCAAAGGCTCGCCGGCCAAAAACAAGGCGCGCAGGGTGGACAGATCGTATTTCGTGAGCAAGGCCGGATCTTGTTTTTTGAGTACCCGCACCGCCGTGGGCGCACTGAACATCACGGTCACTTTGTATTTCTCTACCAAGCTCCACCAGATACCGCCATCCGGGCGCGTGGGCAAGCCCTCGTACATGATGGTCGCCATACCGGCAATCAGCGGTCCGTAAATGATGTAGCTGTGGCCAACCACCCAGCCGATGTCGCTGGTGGAAAAAAAGGTTTCACCCGGATTGCAGCAGTAAATGTGCTTCATGCTGGCAGCCAGCGCCACGGCATAACCACCGGTGTCGCGCTGCACGCCTTTGGGCTTGCCGGTCGTGCCGCTGGTGTAGAGCGTGTAACTGGTGTGGGTGGCGTCGACCCACTCGCAGTCGACCACTGTATTCAGGTGTTTTTCACGCAAGGCTCCCCACAAATGGTCGCGGCCAGCAACCAGATTCATCGCAACCAACCCACGATCGACAAGCAACACGGCGTCGGGCTTGTAGCTGGACAGGCGAATGGCTTCGTCCAGCAGGGGCTTGTACGCCACCGCTTTGCCGCCGCGCGAACCAGCGTCAGCGCTAATAATCAGTTTGGGCTCCGCATCTTCAATGCGCGACGCCAGTGAGCCGGAGGCAAAACCGCCAAACACCACCGAATGAATCGCACCAATGCGGGTGCAAGCCAGCATGGCAAATGCCGCTTCGGCAATCATGGGCATGTAAATCAGGACCCGATCGCCCTTTTGTACATCCAACTCCTGGAGAGAGGCCGCCATGCGCTGCACTTCGGCATGCAACTCACGAAAGGAATACACCGTTTCCTCGTTGGTTTCCGTTGAGACGAAAATCAGCGCCGCCTGATCGGCTCGCTCTGTGAGGTGCCGGTCTACCGCGTTATGACACAGGTTGGTGGTGCCGCCCACAAACCATTTGGCAAACGGTGGATTGCTGTAGTCGCAAATTTGTTGGGGCGGGGTTTTCCACTCGATGAGTTGGGCCTGCTCGGCCCAGAATGAATCACGTTCGGTGAGTGAGCGCTTGTGAAAATCTGCATACGTTGACATAATTTATCTCCGGTCTAATCAGTAGACTGCATTCATAATTATGAGCAATCAACTTGCAACAGTCTGACTTGCACCCACACCCGCAACCCAACAAGGCCGGCGGTAACTTACTTGATCAGGGCTTGCGCTGACTTGAACGCGGGGTGTTCGGCCGTGCGCAGCCATTCAAACGCCACCATCTCGGTTGTCACCAATTCCGCCCCGGCACCGGCCAGCCGGTCAAACGCGGCGTCCCGGTTGCGCTCGGTGCGCGAACTGCAGGCATCGGTCACGACCCAGACATCGAATTCATCTTCCAGTAAATCCAAGGCCGTTTGCAGCAGGCAAATATGGGTTTCACAACCAGCGATCACCACGGTGTTACGTTCGTCCGCATTCGTGGCAGGCTTTTGCAGGTGTTTGGGCAAGCTGCGCGCGTTGCCGCCCACCGGTTTGGCTGGTGGCCGCAACCATTCACCCAGGCCCTCCTCCACGCCGCTGAAATGCATTTTGCTCAGGGTCTGGGCACACAGCGCTTTGACCTCGGCCACGTTCTCGCCCAGCTTGGACGGACTCTGCTCCGTACCCCACACAGGCACTTCCATCAAACGCGCCAACTGCCCCAGTCGTACAGCGTTAGCGACCACCTGGGCGCCCTCAAAAATGGCGGGTAACAGGCGGATTTGATAATCCACCAGGACAAGTTGGGATTCAGCGGCGTCTAGCAACATGGCAAACTTTCTGGAGAGGTTGAGCTAATTCTGGCAATCCCTGATTAAACCGCAGGTGACGGGTTTACTTTTACCCATGACAGGCGACCCACTCAAACCCCGATTTCGAATCGCGCCTCGTCCATATAGCGGTGCGGCCCGAAAGCGGCCGTCATGGCAGCGGCCTCGGCGGCCTGCCACTGGTCAAACACTTCTCGCTCGGAGGAACTCAGCGCCTCCAGGTCAGGGGACTCACCGTAGACGCCCACAATCTGCAAGTAGGCCCTGTAGGTGGGCGCCACCAGACTGGCACTGCCCAAGGCGCTGTCCAGCGCGCTGCGAAAGCGTTTCTCGACTTCGCGGCGCGCTGTGTCAGAGGTCTCTTCAAATGTTCTGAGAGTCAGGGTGTAGCTCATGGGCTGATTGTCACCCGTGGCCGCAGTGCTGGCTGCTTCATTCAAACCGCACCAAATTTAGCGGCGAGTCTTGACCACCACCCGGCCTCGCACCTTGCCATTCATCAAATCATGCGCCTTGGCAATGGCGGCTTCAAGTGGAATCTCTTCAATCATCGACTCCAGCAAAGTGGGGTCCAGGTCACGCGCCAGGCGGTCCCAGGCGCGCTGCCGTTTGGCGAGCGGCGCCATGACCGAATCAATGCCTGCCAGTGTCACGCCCCGCAAAATAAAGGGCATGACCGTGGTCGGCAAATCCATGCCCTGCGCCAAGCCACAGGCGGCCACCACGCCGCCATAGCGAGTTTGCGCCAGCGCATTGGCCAAGGTGTGGGAACCAACTGGATCGACCACCGCCGCCCAGCGCTCTTTCTGGAACGGCTTGCCGGGATTGGACAGGAGTGCGCGGTCGATGACGCTGGCGGCACCCAGCGAATTGAGATACGCCGCCTCCCCTACCTTGCCGGTGGCCGCCACCACGGTATAGCCCAGTTTGCCCAGCAAGGCGATCGCTACGCTGCCGACACCGCCGGTGGCGCCGGTGACCAGCACTTCGCCTGCGTCCGGCTTGATGCCATGGTCTTCCAGCGCCAAAACGCACAACATGGCGGTATAGCCCGCCGTGCCAATCGCCATGGCCTGGCGCGGGGTAAAGACGGTGGGCAACTTGACCAGCCAGTCACCCTTGAGGCGCGCTTTCTCGGCCAGACAGCCCCAGTGTGTTTCACCGACACCCCAACCATTGTGGACAAATACATCGCCTGTCTTCCAGGCAGGGTGACTGGACTCAATCACCGTGCCCGCGCCGTCGATACCTGCCACCATGGGCCAGCTTCGTACCACCGGGCTCTTGTTGGTGATGGCAAGACCGTCCTTGTAATTCAGGGTCGAGTAGGCAACCGCAACGGTCACATCGCCCTCCACATCGCCATTAAGAAGGCGTGAATCTTCCAACGATCGAACCGAAGCGGTAAACCCGTCGGTATTTTCCAGGAGCAATGCATTGAACATAGAAAAGCCTTAAAAACATATGTAACTCAACAGGTTGCAAGCGTCATTTAGAAAAAACTTCACCTTGACAGAGAGCCGGGACTGCCAGTATGCTACGCGCGATGCGTATTACTGCCACCCTTCTTGCCCTTTTTTTTGCTGCCAGTGCGCATGCCAGCCCCCCCGCTGCGAATGATGACATGGACAAGCTCTTGACCGACAAAGGGCTGTTGGCACGGATTGACCATGTACGGCAGTCGGTGGGCAACAAAGCTTCTGAGTTGGTCGTTACGGCGATTGGTTTTCTGGGTGTACCTTACCGGCGCGGCGGAAATACGGCGGAATCCGGCTTTGATTGCAGCGGTTTTGTGCGGGCCATGTACCAGCAATCAGTGGGACTGCTCCTGCCCCGTAAAGCCGAACAACAAGCAGCAGCCACCGAAAAAATAGACCGCGCCGACCTGCAACCCGGTGACTTGGTTTTTTTCAACACCATGCGCCGTGCCTTTAGCCATGTTGGTATTTATGTCGGGGAAGGCAAATTCATTCACTCCCCCAAACCAGGTTCTGAAGTGCGGGTAGAAGACATGGGCATCGCTTATTGGAGCCACCGCTTTGACGGCGCGCGTCGGGTGCAAACATCCCAGCCAGAGCCCCTCTCTCGTCAGGCCGTGCAGACAATTGAACCAGCGGTACGCTGAACCCCATCCACATTGCTATATTTTATATAGCAATGTGCACAGCCTCCATCAGGGCTACAAGCCCAAAATACCTGTAATTTTTAGCCCGCTGTCGAGTATCAGACTGGCGCCAATGGCCTGTACAGGAAACCCATGAACGATCGAATTTCCCAAATACTGGCCCAAATGGCCGCGCTTGAAAATGATCTGCGCACGGCGGTGCAAGAAAAAGAGAGCACGATGTTCTTCCAGATCAAGGGCAAGCGGGTCGAGTTTGAAAGTTCGGTCAAAGCAGCGCACCGCAAACTCAAGACCAATTTCTTTCGCTGGCTCGTCACCAACCGTCCGCAAAACCTGATTACCGGCCCCATCATCTACGGCATGGTGTTCCCACTGATGATGCTGGACTTTTTTGTCAGCTTCTACCAGTGGGCTTGTTTTCCTATCTACGGAATCACCAAAGTGCGACGCGGTGACTACATCGTGTTTGACCGCCGTCACCTCGGTTATCTCAATTTCATCGAGAAATTCCACTGCACCTACTGCGAATATGGCAATGGACTAATGGGCTATATGGGCGAGATTCTGGCCCGCACCGAAGAGTATTTTTGTCCGATCAAACACGCGCACAAGATTCTCGGAACCCACGCTCACTACAACCGCTTTTTAGACTACGGCGATGCCGCTGACTACGAAGCCAAGCTGGAAGAATTTCGCGTGGCCCTCGGCAAGAAAAAATAAACTGATGCCCTATCTACCGTCGCCAAGCAAAGAGGAGATAGCCGGACTTGAACCCCTGAACCGCCTCGGGCTGGACAATATCATTGTCGTTTCCACGCGGCGACAAGCCTCTGAGGCATTTCAGGCACTTGAAAAAAGTAGCGTGTTGGGGTTCGACACCGAGTCAAAACCGACGTTTGTCAGGGCTGAAATCTCTGAAGGACCGCACGTGGTGCAATTCTCGACCCTGCACACGGCCTATGTTTTCCAGTTGCATGACGCGGGGTGCTGTGAGACCGTGTCCGCCCTGCTGCTATCCGAAAGCATAACCAAAGTTGGCTTTGGCTTGGCGGGTGACCATGTGCAAATCATGCGTACTTTGGGTGTTCGACCCCAAAAAGTACTCGATCTCAATAACGTCTTTCGGGATCGAGGTTACGCCAAAGAACTCGGCGTCCGGGGCGCCGTGGCGGTGGTATTCAACCGGCGTTTTTTGAAGTCACGGAAAGCCACCACGTCCAACTGGTCGAACAGGCAATTGACGGAAAGCCAGATTATTTATTCGGCCAACGACGCCTGGGCCGCGATGCAAGTGTTTCACGCGCTGGACTTGCGGCTGGGTCAGACTTAGACCCCCATCCACTTCAAACCACGAAAAAGGCGGCCCGCAGGCCGCCTTTGCGTCAACAGCAGAAGACGACTCAGTCGCTCAGCCTTTCAACTGACGCCGTCTGGCGAAGCCGAGGCCGATCAAGCCAAGGCCGAACAAGCTAAGTGTCGCAGGCTCGGGAACCTGACTGACCCTAACTTGCACGTCCAGGTGGCTTGATGCGCTTTCAGCCGTATAGACAGTGTCTCCAATCTGTGTCGCACCGACTAAATTCGCAAGGCGGAAATCGGCCACCCAGTGAGTGCCATCGTTCGCGTTAAAAAACAGGCTCTGAAGTCCGACAGCTGTAAACGTGAAATGGTCATCACAGGTGGAGCCTTGGGGATTGGGCGCAGGACATGGAGCCGTATTTAGTGTTTCGACGAAAGAGATGGTGATGGCGTCATCACTGTCCAGCCTCACAGACGCCGGCCCGCTACTGTCCGTGACGACAAGCCGTCCCCAAATATTCTGGGGACCCCAGCTGGTCGACGTAGGAATAATGATATTGTTATGCGTCAATGTTGAAATGGTCGTCCATGTGGCAAACGGCAGAGCGGCAGGACCCGTTACGGTCGCGAGGTTCAATGAACTTTGAGGATTTAGACCAGTAACCCAGCTCATCGTGCTATAGACTGGTGTTACGGCAGGAATAACACTAGCGGCTCCGACAACCGGGACGGAGTAAGTGGCCACAGCCACTTGATTCTCGAAACCGCCATATTCAGTGAAGCTAAAGATAGGGGCTGCACTGGCCTGCAGGGCATAACCCGAGGCTATTGCGAGCACCCCGACTGCCAATCCTTTGCGTAGCATCTTGCTTTTCATTTTCTTACTCCTAAAAGTTAAGTTCGACAGGTTTTAGAAACAAGAGAGCAATCGTCGGAACTTGATTTCCCTTTTAGTGCCCTCTCAAAAACAAAACTACGCAACTGTCGTGCCAGCGCCTCTAGTGTTATGAATTTAAAGGGTATTTTTGATTTCGCCAGTTTTTTCGGCAGGCTACATGTAAGAAAAATTGACAGCTGAGGGACTGCGTTTGATCCTCGGCCATGGCCTAGATCAGGCATTGGGCAAGGCCGCAGCCAATGACTCTATGGGGAGCAAAGCTCGGCCCCTACCGAAGACCAGGCCACGTCAGGGTCGGTGTCGGCGACACTGGGGATGAAACTGATGGTGGCGGGCGCTGGCGCGGTTTTCAATCTGCCAGTACGACTGCGGAGCCGTGGCGACCTCAAGTGATGCACTGAACTGTCGACACGGCAGCCCGGCAAACCCGAAACCTTGCAGCGCCATCACACCCTGCTGACCCTCGGCAGTTTGACGTATCGTGATGGCCCCACTGAGCCACAGCAGCGGTTCAAACTGACCAATGTCCTTGCTGCCAGGCGCTATCGGCACCACCGGCGCCGTTGTGCTCCTAGCGCGCTCCTACAACGCCGCAATCACCGGGTTGCCACGCCGCTTGGCGACCGCAATCGGGGGCGCCCAGCGGCTGTCGCGGGGTTTTTTACTGGTCACCAGGGTGATCTCAGCGGGCTCGAACACCTCCAGATTGTGGGTAATCGGTGTGGTCAAAACGTACTGCGCCTGGGTCGAGCGCAGGAAGTGCCCCACCAGCTGGATGTTGCGCACGTCCAGATGGGCAAACGGTTCGTCAATGAACACAAAACCGCCGGAGGCACTGTCTTCGTCCTTCAGCAAACCCACCAGCAAAATCAGCGACTTGATCACCTGCTGCCCACCTGAGGCCTCGCCGTCGTTGAGGCCGATACTGCCTTTGCCATCAAAATTGAAGTTAACCTTGAGCCCCGCTTGCGCCAGCACCGTGTCGTCGTTTTCCAGGGCGGGCAGGTCGGCTGACACCTCCACCCCCGCCAACACGCCCAGTTCCTGGATGTTGTTGCGATAGCGGCGCACGGTACTGCGCAGCACTTCGATATAGCTCTCGCGCGCGTTGAACACGGCGGTGGCGGCCTGGAAATTTTTCACCTTATGGTCGTCCAGGTTAAAGCCTTGGTCACGCACGGTGTGCTCCATGCGCCGGTAGCGCTCTTGCACTGTGCTGTCCTGCTCCCAGGTGTCCTGGGCCAGATCGATCTCCACCGCCTCCAGCCGCAGCCGGGCCTGAATGTCATTGCGGTAGTGCTCCACCAGCGCCTGCAAGGCGGCGGGTGTGCGCCATGCCGGGGGGATTTGGCGGCGCCGGAGTTGGGACGTATCCGCGTCGCTGGTGAGTTGCGTGCGGCGTTGCACCAGCTCGGCGGCCAGTCGATCGGCCTCCTGAAAACGCTGGCGCAGTGCGGCCTCCAGGCTGCGGTACTGCGAATCGGCGCGCTGGTGCTGGGTTTTGGCCTCGCCATAGGCCGTGTCCAATTGTTGCCAGCGCGTGGCGGCGGCAATGCGCGCCTGTTTGGCGCCGGGCCACGCTTGGCGCGCGGCGGCAAACTCGTCGCAGCGCCGCGCCAGTTCCTGGGCGGCGCTGTGGCCGGCCAGGGCTTGCTTGCAGTCTTCAATTTGGCGTTTGACCGCCAGAAACGCCTGGGTCAGCGGACCCAGCTCGGTTTCCAGGCGGCGCTGGTCGCGCTCCAGCGCATCGCGCTGGGCCTGCAGGGCAGCCGCCCCAAACTGGTGGTCGCGCGGCTCCACCCAGACCGAGCGCGCACCCCGGCCGTCAAAGCTGTAGGCCTGCGGCGTGATCCACGATCCGGTGGTCTGCCGCCCCTCGCTGGGGATGTCAACGCAGCGCAGGTTTTGCAATTGTTGAATGAGCCAGCGCGGTAGCCGGGCATCAAACTGCACTTGCGCCAGCAGGGCGTGGGGGTCGGCCGCAGGCACCACGTCGCCGGGTGCGACGGTGTAATGACGGTAGCGCTCGGCGGAGGCGATGGTGTCGGCCGCGGCCAGGTCGCCCGCCTTCTCCAGCAGCACCATCCAGCGCAAGGGGCGCAGCACGCCTTCGATGGCGGCGCGCCAGTGCTCGTCCTTCACCTCCACCACCTCGGCCAGAAAGCGGTGGTCGATTTTTTGCGCCTGCAGGCGCTGGCGCAAGCGCCGCGCATCTTCTGGTTGGGGTGGAGCCTTTTGACCCTCTAGCCCCGATAGATCCTGCGTAATGCGCTTCTTTTTTTGTAGCAACTCGCTGTGCCGCTCGTTCAGCTCCTGCTCTTGCGCCTGCAGGGTTTGCAGGTGGCGAGTCAGGGCTTCGGCATCGCTTTCCTTGTCCACCAGGGCCAGCAGCTCGGTTTCGCGCTTGACCAGGTCTTCCAGCGGGCGTTCGACATCGCGGGTGGTATCGCGCTGGGTCGCGGCGCCGTCGCGCTCTTGCAGCAGGCGGGCTTCTTCGGTTTCGGCGTGGCTGCGGGCTTCCAGCAAGGTGAGCAGCTCGGCGTTCTTTTGCGCGCGCTCGGCCTTGGCCTGGCTGGCGTGCTGGCGTTGTCGGCGCAGGTCGCGGCTGCGTTCGGTCAATTTTTGCCGCTGGCCGTGCCACTCCAACACGGGCAGGACTTCAGTGGCCAGGCGCTCACGCTCCTGCACTTTGTGCTGCCAATTGAGGTAATTGGTGACCTTGTTTTGCAGTTCGGCCAGCTGGGCTTTGCTGTGATCAAGTTCTTTTTCAGCTTGCACCATTTCGCGGCCGAGCTGTTGCTGGTGCTCACGCGCAGTGTCGTAGTGGTTGAGCACCTCCTGGTCGCCAAACACATCAAACACCAGGCGCAGCAACTCGCGCGGGCTGTACTCGCACAGGCGGTCGGTTTGGCCTTGTTCCAGCGAGAGCACTTTGGCAATGGCGGGCGACAAACCGGCATCGGCCAGCATGCGCCCCCAGGCCTCCACGCCCATGACTTGCAGTTCTTTGTCGGGCCGCTCGGTGAGTTGCTCGATGCTGACATCGCCCTCCACCACCATGTAACGGCGCTGCCAGTCACCGCCGTTGCGGTCGATGCGGCACGCCAGGGTGACCTGGTCGCTGTACATCAGGCGGCGCGCAAACGGGCGACTGGAGGTTTGCCGCGTGTGCGGCCGGTTGTCGACGACGGCGCGCAGCCAGGCCACGTTGGCCCCAGCGTGGCGGGCGTAGGTCTTGAAGTCGCGCGGCTGCGAGCACTTCAACCCGAGCAGGGTGCGCATGGCGTCGAGCAAGGTGGTTTTACCCGAGCCATTGGGGCCGGCAATGGTGATGATGGAGGCATCCAGCGGCAAACTCACGCGCTGGCAATAGTCCCAATGCACGAGTTCAAGGTTTTGCAGGTGAAACATGGGGTCGGGGTCCGGGTCAAAGGGTCGGGAGAGCGGCGACGGCAGCGACGGTTGGGTCCTGCTGGGCTTGCTGCGCTTGTTCGCGGGTCAAGACATCCGCCAGCGCGCCATTGAGAATGCGGGGCGCCAGCACGTCATAGTCCAACAACACGTCGAGCAACGGACCTTCCTTGATATCGTCTTGCGAGCGCGCGATGAAGCCATGGCGTTCCAGCAGCTTGAGGTTGGCGTCCAGCCGGATGCGTTTGCCGAGCTGGTTGCCGTAGTCTTCCAGCAAGGCCTTGTAGGACAGCACCGGGCTGACACTGCGTGCGGGAGGCAGCGGCTTGCTGCTGGCGAACATCTCGTTCTGCGGGACTTCAGGCTCCATGCGGCTGGCTTGCCGCTCGCGTTTGGGCAGCACGATGAGCGCCCACACCACCACCAGCAAGGCCACGGCATCACGCGGCAAATCCAGGTTGTTGTTGGCATTGAGCCCCGCTTCGCCCAGCACACTGGCCAAGGGTGCGGGCAACAGCGTCAGGGTGACATGGTCGGCATACACGTTGTCAACCCAACGCAGTCCGACCTGGGCCAGTCTTTGCTCCACGGCCAAAAACAGCTCGGCATCGGACAGGGCTTTTTTGACCCGGGGATGGGTGCGCGGCAGGTATTTACGCGAGAGCAGTTCGGCAATCAGCTGCGCGGCTTGGTCGGCAATATTAGTCATGATTTTTGGTCGAGGGGGGGGGGCTGACGTAGGCCAACTGGCCGCTGCTCAAATGGGAAATGGCGGGGTGATCCAACGGCGTCAGGACGTTATGCCACTGCAGTTGCCAGGGTTGACGCGCCAGGTCACCGGTGGCGCCCGGCAGGTCTTTGGCCTGGGCATCGCCGAGCAAAGGCAACAACTGCGCCTTGTAGGCCACCTGGGCATAGCGCGCCGCCAGGCCGTTGGCATCCGCCAGCAAGGCGGCCTGCACGGTGCGCACCAGCGCCCCGTCGGCCGCCAGCGTGGCGTCGTGGTTGCCGTCGGCCCAGTGGGCCAACAGCGCCGACAAGTCAGTCAACTCATGCGGCAACGCCACCGCCGTGAGGTCGCCCTCCGGCGCGATTTGTGCCAGGGGCAAGGGCTCCGCCCGTAACGCCTCGGGGCGATCCCGCTCAAACTCGGCCTCGGCCACATCCAGCATCTCATGCGGTGCCAGCACCGTGATGGCCACGGGGCTGTGCAGTGCCCCGTCCACCAGGCGCGCCAAGTGAAATTGGGTTTGCAACCAGCGCTTGACGTCGGTGCTGGTGATGCCGGTGGTGCCCAAGGTCACGCGCTGGCGATCCACTTGCTGCAAGGCCCGGTTGAATTGGCTGGCCATCGCCAACAAACGCGATTGCGCCAAGCCCAGTGAGCGTGCCGCCTGTTCCAACGCGCGCTGCCCCCGGGCATTGCTGATGATGGCGGTGATGGTGTCGGACGCCTTATCGATCAGGCGCGAGGCCCGGTCGTAGCGTTTGCGTGCTTCGCGCAAACGAAACTCCGAACCGCTGGCAATCGCATCGGCAAATTCGTGGTGCAGGCGCACCAGCTGCGCCTGCAACAGGTGTACCTGGCTACCCTGCAGCGTGCCCAACTGGTCGGCGCCGACGACTTGGCTCAGCAGACCAGCCAGTTCATCGTCCACCGGCTGACCCACCGGGTTGAGCATGGTCGCGATGTGTTGCGCCATCGGCGTGAGCCCATACTGGCGCTGCGAATCGTCCCAGGTCAGCAAGGCGGCCTCGCGAAAGCGCTTGAGCACACTGTCCACTGCTTCCGGGCGGACAGCGTAAAACAGCTGGTCCAATTCCTCGCGCAGCAGAAACGCTTTGCCTTGGCCGACCAAGGCAAACAGCATCCACAGCCGCAAGCGCACCAGCCCGGAGGCCCCCTGAAACAGCGAACGCAAAGCGTCGACCAGATCGGCATTGTTCTCAACCTGCCAGGCTACCGGGGAGTCGATCAGGGCCTCGGGGTCGCGAAAATAATCCGACAGGGTCGATTCAGATTCAGGCGAATGGAGGGACGCGGGGGGGCGTGTGTCTTGCATCGTCAGCACAGGGCAAGGCCATCCCGGAGATGGGCTTTTATGAATATAGACATGGTCGGTGAAGGCGTTGCTCGTGAAAACTCAAAGGTGCGGGGGAATTCATGCGCTGACAGGGGCTGGCAGAAGCACTCAAACGTCGCTGAGAGCGCCCTGCCCGAAGTGAGCAAGCGGAGGAAAATTCTAATGGTTTGGCGCAGCGGCAGAGTTACATGTGTAACCGCTATAAATTCAGGAGCTACTTGCGCAGACGCTACGGGGGCTAGATCCGGATTTTTTATTGAATCATTGACACTTGAGGCACGCGGTGTAACGGGCCGCTATTTGAAATCAGATCGGCAGGCCGAAGAGCTGAACCCAGTAGACGCCCATCGTGCTGCTTGTATTGGCAGCGAGCAGCGCCATCAGCATCATTGCCCTAAATTTGATTTATTCAACTTAATTCGCCCGCAGCTTTCGCAAGAAATTACCCAGCACACTGTTCACGATCTCCGTGATCGGGTTGTCTGCTTGCGGCGGCTCGGGCCGCAAAGGCCGTGAGCGCGGAATCTCGAATTCAATATTTTGGTCAAGCCAGTGGTTGCGAAAGCCCTGCTGAAAAACTTCCCCCACCATGGGCAGTGCGCTGTGGGCGCCCTGCCCCCACGATCCCATCGTCACACTGTTGTCGTTGAAGCCGACCCGGGCCCCGGCCACCAGTTGCGGGTTCATCATGATGAACCAGCCGTCCGTGTTGTCTTGCGTGGTGCCGGTCTTGCCGGCAACGTCGGCTGTGATGCCGTAACGCTGGCGAATAGCCGAGCCCGTGCCCTCGTCGATCACCCCGCGCATGGCGTTCACCAAGGTCAGCGCCTGTGCCCGAGGCATGGCGGGCTCGCTCTCTGTGACCTGTGCGAACTGCTCCAGCAACTGACCGTTGCGGTCTTCCACTCGCAACACCAGCATGGGTGGAAAGTAGTTGCCGCCATTGGCAATGCTGCCGTAAGCCGCCACCATCTCGATCAGCGTGACCGGGCTGGTACCCAAGGCCAGTGAGGGCACCAGGTCCAGCTTGCTCTGGCGCACCCCCAAGGCCTGCGCCAGCTGGCCCACGCGGGCGGGGCCCACTTTTTGCATGAGCTGGACTGTGATGGTATTTTTGGAATAAACCAGCCCGTCGTGCAATGTGGTGGGCTGGTAAGTGGACGGCGTGGCATCGCTGGGGGTCCATACCTCGCTGCCTGGCAACGAGATGGCCACGGGCTCATCCATCAAGGTGTAAGACGGATCGAACCCCTGCATGAAGGCCGCGCCATAAACAAATGGTTTGAAGGTCGAGCCGGGCTGGCGCCGCGCCTGGCTCACATGGTCAAACTGCTCCTGCGCAAAGTCGCGGCTGCCCACCCACGCCCGCACTTCGCCATTGCGTGGGTCCAGCGCCAGAAAACCAGCCTGCAGCACGGCGCGCTCCTGGCCCGCGTTGCGCCGACCCCGACCGTCTGCCAGCTTTTGCAGTTGCGCCAGCTGCCGCGCCACGGCCAGGTTGGCGGCTTTCTGCAACCGGGCGTCCAGGGTGGTTCGAACCCTCAGGCCGTCAGTTTGAATGTCATAGCCATTGCGGTCTGCCCAGCCGATCAGCCATGCGCGCAAGTGCTGGGCCACATGCGGTGCCGGACCCAACGGCTCCACTTGCCGCTCAAATGTCAACCGCAGGGGCCGCTTGGCCAGCCCCTCGAACCGGGTAGGGTCCAAGCTACCATTTTTGACCATCTGCGCCAGCACCAGGTTGCGACGCTGCACCGCACGTTCCGGGTTTTGCACCGGGTTGTAGTAACTCGTGCCCTTGAGCATGCCAATTAATGTGGCGCTCTCCAGCACGTCCAGCTTGTCGGCAGGTTTGTCGAAATAGGTGCGCGCCGCCATCTCGATGCCGAAGGCGTTGTAGAGAAAAGGCACGGTATTGAGGTAGGTCTCCAGAATCTCGCGTTTGGAATACACCGCCTCGATCTTCAGCGCGGTGATGGCCTCTTTGACTTTGCGCTTGAGGCTGGCGGCGCGCCCGATTTCTTCAGGATAGAGATTGCGCGCGAGCTGCTGGGTGATGGTCGAGCCCCCCTGCAAATCCCCTGTCAAGGTGCTGAGTACCGCGCCTGCCGTGCGCCGAAAGTCGATGCCGTGGTGCTCGTAAAAGCGGCGGTCCTCGGTGGCGATCAAGGCATTCACCACATGCGGCGCAATCTTGTCCAGGCTCACCCACTGCCGGTTGATGCGCCGGTACTCGGCCAACACCGTGCCGTTAGAGGCCAAAAGCACCGAGGGGGCTTCAGACTTGGCCTTGCGCAAATCGCCAATACCGGGGGTGAACGGAATCAGCGCCAGCACGTAAAGCAGCATGAGCGCCGGAAGCACCAGAGCCGCCCGCACGGGATACCGCTTGGCGACTCCGAGGAGACGGCGCGACTGTTGTGCGGCAGAAACGGCGATGCGTTGGAATGCAGGAATCATGTTGGAGTTTAAGGTGATACAAGTCAACACGGGCGCCGTGGCGGCTTCACCCCTCGTATCTATTGCGCAGATAGCTATCAATTAAGGAGCGTTTTAGCAAACTCCGGCCCTCGCCCCGAGAAGATCGCCGCTCCCTGCCCGGCTATCATCTCCAGCACTTAATCAGGGGGATCACGGATGCTGAATGGCCTATGGTTTGGATTTTTTTTAGTCGCCACCGTGTCGGCGCTTTCGCGCTGGCTACTGGGCGACCCAACCGTGTTTGCGGCGATGGTCGAAAGCCTGTTTGCCATGGCCAAGTTGTCGGTCGAAGTGATGGTGATCCTGTTCGGCACCCTGACGTTGTGGCTGGGCTTTTTGCGCATTGCCGAACGCGCCGGGCTGGTGGACTGGCTAGCGCGGCTGCTCGGGCCGCTGTTTGCCCGCCTCATGCCTGAGGTGCCACGCGGCCACCCGGCACTCGGCCTGATCACACTGAACTTTGCCGCCAATGCCCTCGGGCTGGACAACGCCGCCACCCCGATTGGCCTGAAGGCCATGAAGGCCCTGCAGACGCTCAACCCCAGCACAACCACGGCCAGCAACGCGCAAATTCTGTTTCTCGTGTTGAACGCCTCATCGCTGACCCTGCTGCCGGTGAGCATCTTCATGTACCGCGCCCAGCAAGGTGCCGCTGATCCGACCCTGGTGTTTTTGCCGATTCTGCTGGCCACCAGCGCCTCCACCCTGGCCGGGCTGTTGTCGGTGGCTTTCATGCAGCGGCTGAAACTCTGGGACCCTGTGGTGCTGGGCTACCTGATTCCCGGTGCGCTGCTGCTGGGCGGCGGCATGGCGGTACTGGCTGGCTTGTCGGCCACCGCGCTGGCAGCGCTGTCGTCGCTCATGGGCAACCTGACGCTGTTTGGCTTGATTCTGCTGTTCCTGCTGGTCGGTGCTTTAAGAAAAGTGCCGGTGTACGAGGCCTTTATCGAGGGCGCCCAGGAAGGTTTCGAGGTGGCCAAAAATCTGCTGCCGTATCTGGTGGCCATGCTGTGTGCGGTGGGCGTGCTGCGCGCCTCCGGCGCCCTGGATTTGGGCCTGGACGGCATTCGCACCCTGATCGGCTGGACCGGTTGGGACGCGCGCTTTGTCGATGCCTTGCCAACGGCGCTGGTCAAACCTTTTTCCGGCAGTGCGGCCCGGGCGATGCTGATCGAAACCATGCAGAGTCATGGCGTCGACAGCTTCCCGGCGCTGCTGGCGGCGACGATGCAAGGCAGCACCGAAACCACCTTCTATGTGCTGGCGGTGTACTTCGGCTCGGTCGGCCTCCAGCGTGCGCGGCATGCCGTGGGCTGCGCGCTGTTGGCAGATTTGTCCGGGGTGCTGGCTTCCATCGGTGTTTGCTACTGGTTCTTCGGCTGAGTCGCCATCCAAGCCCATGACCTGAAAATCAACGATGAACATGAACCCCGCTTTCCCCATCCACTATGTCAACCCGGTTTTTCGCCCGCCCAGCGAAGCGCAGTCGCTGATCCTGCCGGTGACCAACGGTTGCTCGTGGAACAAGTGCACCTATTGCGAGATGTACACCGCGCCACAAAAGAAATTTCAGGTGCGCGACGAAGCCGAGATGCTGGCGAGCATCCGCGGCTGCGGGGAACAGTTTGCCGCCGAGGTGCAGCGCGTCTTTCTGGGCGATGGCGATGCCATGGTGCTGTCCACCCGTCGGCTCATGACCTTGCTGGCCGCCATCAAAGACGGCTTGCCCAAAGTTCGACGCATTTCCAGCTACTGCTTGCCGCGCAACCTGCGCAACAAGTCGGTTGCGGAACTTCAGGAACTGCGCGAGGCGGGCTTGTCACTGGTCTACGTCGGCGCCGAGTCGGGTGACGATGAGGTGCTGCAAAGGGTGAACAAGGGCGAAACGTTGGAGTCCACCCGCGAGGCGCTGGACAAGCTGGGCGCGGCGGGCATCAGCCGCTCCGTGATGCTGCTCAACGGGCTGGGCGGCCGGGCGCTGTCACAGCAGCATGCCACCAACTCGGCACGCCTGATCAACCTGACCCAGCCGGAATTTCTGGCCACCCTGGTGGTCAGTTTCCCCCAGGGCGAAGCGCGATTTCGCCAGGCTTTTGCGCAATGGGAGCCTTTGGATCAGCAGGAACTGTTTGCCGAGATGGCGCAATTACTGCAGGCGCTGGAGCTCAAACGCACCGTATTCCGCAGCGACCATGCCTCGAACTGGCTGGTACTCAAAGGCGTGTTGGGGGCGGAAAAGGAGCGGCTGCTCTTGGAAGTCAAAACCGCGATGAACCGACCGGAGTCGGCCAGCTTAAGGGAGGAGTGGCAGCGGGGTTTGTAGGGAGCGGCGGCTTTCGCGGTTGCCGCCCTCCTCCACGGTCGTCAACGTGACCTGTATGCTGACAAGTGGATTCCTGACAGAAGAAAATTGAACCCAAGTCAATGACAACGCGGCAGTGCGGCAATGCGGCACTGCATTAGGCATGTCATTGACCAGGATCCATGTAGCGGTAGTTCTCTGCCAGCAAGCGGGTGGCTTCGGCGTTGCGCAAATGAAAAAGGCTTGAAGCGCTGCTTACTTCCGCGTCCGAGGCAAATCGGTACAGCGACGCAACGGGAAACAGGTGGGTCAGATGTAGCCCAGAATGCGCCACCAAATGCTGCCGACCACGACCAGAATCAGCAGGTTGATCACGCTCATCACCGCGCCAGCTTTCCACCATTCATTCAAGGTGGTGTAACCCGAACCAAAAATAATAGGTGCCGTGCCTGTGGCGTAGTGGGTCAACGACATCATCAGCGAAGACGCAAAAGCCAGCACAAAAGCCAGCAGCATTGGCGGCGCGCCCAGCGCCACACCGGCGGTAAAGAAGGCGGCAAACATGGCGGTAATGTGCGCCGTGGTGCTAGCAAAGAAGTAGTGGGAGTAGAAATAGATCAACACCAAAATGGCCGTGGCGCTGATCCAGCCCAAGCCGAGATAGCTAATGCCGTTTTGAATGCTTAACGAAAACCAGCCAATCAAACCCAGTTTGCCCAGAAAAGAAGCCATCATGACCAACGCGGCAAACCAGATCAACGTGTCCCAGGCGCTCTTGGCTTTGAGAATGTCGTCCCAAGCCAGCACGCCAGTCACGATTAAAAGCGCCAAACCAATGATGGCCGTGGTGGTGGGATTGACGTCAAAAGCGGGGCCAAACAACATGCTCGGTACACCGGCCCACATAAACAGCATCAACCCTGAAACGGCCAGCAGGATGAACTCGGACAACTTCAATGGTCCCAGTTTGACCAGCTCGGTTTTGGCAAACGCTCTGGCGTTCGGCGTGTTTTTGATTTCAGGCGGAAACATGAAATACAACACCAAGGGCATCAACAGCAACATGCAAGCGCCAGGCAGCAACGCCGCCAAAGCCCATTGCGCCCAGGTGATGCTGATGGCTGAGTTGGTGGCTTTGGCAACCAAGTCCACGATCAAGGGATTGGGCGCGGTAGCCGTAATAAACATGGCGGATGTAATGGGGTTGGTGTTGTAGTTCACCAGCGCCAGATACTTGCCGATCTTGTTTGAAGTGCCCAACTCAGGGCTGGAGCCAAAGCTGTCGGCAATCGACCGCATGATCGGGTGAATGATGGCCCCGCCGCGCGCCGTGTTGCTGGGCGTCACCGGGGCAATCACCAACTCGGACAAAACCAAACCATACGCCACGCCAATGGTTTTTTTACCAAACAGGGCAATAAAGTAATAACCAATTCGGGTACCCAATCCGGTTTTGGTCAGGGCCACGGCCATCATCACGGCAATGGCAATCAGCCAAATCAGCGGGTTGGAAAAACCACTCAACGCATCGGCAATCGCGCCATCCGGGTTGCCCGGACGGGTGACTTCGGTCACGGCGACCAAAGAAATGCCCACAATTGACAAAGCGCCAATCGGCATGGCTTTGCCAATAATGGCGGCAACGGTGCCAATAAATATCGCCAGCAGATGCCACGCTTCTGGCGTGACTTTGGCTGGAACAGGAATGACAAACCAGATAAGGAGCGCCAAGGCGACCGCAACGGCGGTGGGAAGGGGTTTGGGGAGTGTGAGATTGTTCATCGCGTTTTTCACCTCAAGCCAGGCTGCGGTGCAGCCCAAGACAACAAAAGGGTTTTAAGAATCAATGACGTGGGAGGTCACCAAGTCTGTAAGTTAGTGTAAGGAAAGTACGGCGCTGAAAGCCCATTTTCCAGAATCAAAAACTTGACTTGAATCAATCTAAATCGTTAATTTATATCAATTTGAAGACTTTACACGCCGCAAGAGCAGCACCATCGGCGTCACGGCAGTGATCGGAATCAGCGACGAAAACGCCACCGTCCCAGCGCAAAATTTGACGCCCGGTAATGGACACGGGCAGGCAGGCAAAAACAACCGTGAACACGGCCCTCAGCGAGGTCGCGACTTCGGGCATGGCGGTGCCCACCGCCACAAGCCAGCAAAAAGCCCGAACCGGTGAGGGTTCGGGCTTTGCACTAAGGTTTAACGGTGAAGTTACTTCCTGGCTGGCGGCAAATCCGTGCAGCTGCCGTGCGCCACTTCCGCCGCCATGCCGATGCTCTCACCCAACGTCGGGTGTGGGTGAATCGTTTTGCCGATGTCCACCGCATCGGCGCCCATCTCGATCGCCAGCGCAATCTCGCCGATCATGTCGCCGGCGTGGGTGCCGACCATGCCGCCGCCGAGGATCTTGCCGTGGCCGTGGGCCTCGGGTGAATCGTCAAACAGCAGCTTGGTGACGCCTTCGTCGCGGCCATTGGCAATGGCGCGGCCGGAGGCGGTCCAGGGGAACAGGCCCTTCTTGACCTTGATGCCTTGCGCTTTCGCTTGGTCTTCGGTCAGGCCAACCCAGGCCACTTCGGGGTCGGTGTAGGCCACGCTCGGGATGACGCGGGCGTTGAAGGCGGCGCTGGCCAGCTCTTGGTTGCCTTGCAGTTCACCGGCAATCACTTCCGCTGCCACATGGGCTTCATGCACCGCTTTGTGCGCCAGCATCGGCTGGCCGACGATGTCGCCAATGGCGAAGATGTGCGGCACATTGGTGCGCATCTGGATGTCGACGTTGATGAAGCCACGGTCCGTCACGGCCACGCCGGCTTTGTCGGCGGCGATCTTCTTGCCGTTCGGCGTGCGACCCACTGCTTGCAGCACCAGGTCGTAGGTCTGTGGCGCCGGGGAGCTACCGCCCTCTTCCGCTGGCGCAAACGTGACTTCAATGCCTTCGGGGGTCGCTTTGGCGCCCACCGTCTTGGTCTTGAGCATGATGTTGTCAAAGCGCGGTGCATTCATCTTTTGCCAGATCTTGACCAGGTCACGGTCGGCGCCCTGCATCAGACCGTCCATCATTTCCACCACGTCCAGGCGGGCGCCCAGTGCGCTGTACACGGTGCCCATTTCCAGGCCGATGATGCCGCCGCCCAGAATCAGCATGCGCTTGGGGACTTCTTTCAAAGCCAGCGCGCCGGTACTGTCCACCACGCGCGGGTCGTTCGGCATGAAGGGCAGGCGCACGGCCTGGCTACCGGCGGCGATGATGGCTTTCTTGAAGGCAATGGTTTGGGTCTTGCCGGTTTTTTCTTGCGATGTGCCGGTGGTTTCTTCCACCGTCACATGGTTGGCGCCAACGAAGGCGCCGTAACCGCGCACCACGGTCACTTTGCGCATTTTGGCCATGGCCGCCAACCCGCCGGTCAGCTTGGTGATGACTTTTTCTTTATGGCCGCGCAGCATGTCCACGTTGACGGTGGGCGCGCCAAAATCGACGCCAAGCGCCGCCATGTGGCTGACTTCGTCCATGACGGCAGCGACATGCAGCAGCGCCTTGCTGGGGATGCAACCCACGTTCAGGCAGACGCCACCCAGTTGGGCGTAGCGCTCGACCAGGATGACTTTCAGGCCGAGGTCGGCGGCACGGAAGGCGGCCGAATAACCGCCGGGGCCGGCGCCGAGCACCAGCAGGTCGCAGTCCAGATCGACGCTGCCGGCAAAGGAAGCGGCGGCAGGCGCGGCTGATGCAGCCACGGCAGCAGCGGGAGTTGCTACAGTTTGTGTAGCTGCTTGCGCAGGCACGACGGGGGCTGCAGCCTGTTTTTGCTCTACAACTGGGGCAGCGACTTCACCGGCCGCCTCCAGCAGCAGCAGCACAGAGCCTTCTTTCACTTTATCGCCGAGTTTGACCTTGAGCTCCTTCACCACGCCGCCATGGCTGGAGGGGATTTCCATGGAGGCTTTGTCGCTCTCCACCGTGATCAGGCTCTGATCCGGCTGGATGGTGTCGCCTACTTTGACCATGAGTTCGATGACGGTCACTTCAGCGAAGTCGCCGATGTCTGGTACTTTGATGTCGATGATTGCCATGTCGTCTCTCTCTTTTTACTTTTTGAGCTTGACCGTGAATACTTCAATCGGTTCAGCGGAATTTTTGTCGAATTCGCACCCGGCCTGGACGCCAATGGTGGCCAATTCACGGGCGGTCTTGGTGCGGCCCCAGGTGGCGTGCATGGCGCCCAGCGCAAAGCCGCGCCCCGAGCCGATGCCCCAGAACTCGTTGAATTCAAACACTTCGCGGTAGCTGTACAAGCCATAAATGCCGGAGGCATTGGCAATCAGCACACTGAACTGGCTGGATTCATACGGGTCGTTGTCGTCTTCTTTGGTCTGCAGGAAAAACGTTTCCTTCAGCAGCGGGTGCAGCCGGGTGAAGGTGTCAAACACGTCGTCCTTGCTGCCGAGCTTGAGCTGGTCTTTGGGCAAGGCCGTCATGGCCTTGCGCAGCACCGGAAAATGCGCCACGGTGCCCGCAAGGCCCACATAGCTCACGCCCGTGGGCGTGTCCACCTTGAACAGCTTGCTGTTGGGCTCGTAGCGGTGGCTCAGGCGGGTATCGCCAAAAGTCACCAGCGTGTCCGCCGCAATGGCCACCTGCCCGGCTTTTTTGACGACAACCACGGTGGTCACAGCGAACGGCCCGGGTTCGTCACAACAAGACCCGGCGGAAATCGCCCAGGATCTGGCCCAGATAAACGTTGAAGCGGGCCGCCGCGGCACCGTCAATCACCCGGTGGTCCCAGGTCAGGCTGAGCGGCAACATCAGGCGTGGCTGGAACGCTTTGCCATCCCAGATGGGCTGGATGGTGGACTTGCAGACACCCAGAATCGCCACCTCCGGCGCATTGATGATCGGCGTGAAGTAACGCCCGCCAATGCCACCCAGGCTGGAAATGGTGAAGGAGGCACCCGACATTTCGGCCGGACTCAACTTGCCGTCACGCGCCTTTTTGGCCAGCTCGCCCATCTCTTGCGAGATTTGCATGATGCCTTTTTTATCGGCATCCTTGATCACCGGCACCATCAGTCCATTGGGCGTATCGGCGGCAAAACCGATGTGGTAATACTGCTTGTAGATCAGGGCGTCGCCATCCAGCGAGCTGTTGAACTCGGGGAATTTCTTGAGCGCGGCGACGCAGGCCTTGATCAGAAACGCCAGCATGGTGACCTTCACGCCCGACTTTTCGTTCTCCTTGTTGGTGGAGACGCGGAAGGCTTCCAGATCGGTGATGTCGCAGTCGTCATGATTGGTGACAGCCGGAATCATGATGGCGTTGCGCAACAGGTTGGCGCCGCTGATCTTCTTGATGCGCGACATCTCTTTGCGCTCAATTGGGCCGAACTTGGCGAAGTCCACCTTGGGCCACGGAATCAGGCCCAAGCCGGCACCGTCAGTACCCGCTCCGGCGCTCTTGGCCTTGGCCTCAACCGCCAGCGTTTGAATCGCACCGCTCATGACCGAGCGAGTGAAGGCTTGCACGTCCGCATCGGTGATGCGGCCTTTCAGACCGCTGCCTTTGACCTCGTTCAGGGGCACGCCCAGTTCGCGGGCAAATTTGCGGACCGAGGGTGAAGCGTGCGGCAGACCGACCGGCGCACTGGTCGGATTGTGGGCCGGCACCGCCAGCACGGCGGCTGGTACAACGACAGCCGCGGCAGACACAGCGGCCTGCGCAACCGGCGCTGGCGCTGCTGCTGCAACGGGCGCTGCCACAGATGCGGGCGCCTGCGCTGGTGCGGTGTCAGCCGCTGGCGCAACGCCTTCCAGAATCGCCAGCAGATCGCCAATATTGACCTTGTCGCCAACCTTGACCTTGAGCTCTTTGAGCACACCGGCACTGCTGGACGGAATCTCCATCGCCGCCTTGTCGGACTCCACCGTCATCAGCGACTGTTCCAGCCGGATGTTGTCGCCCGGCTTAACCATGATCTCAATCACGGCCACGTCCTTGAAGTCGCCAATGTCGGGCACCCGGACTTCAACCGGAGCGGTGCTGGCCGCCGGACTCACGGGGGCGGCGGCAATTGCTACTGAATTTGTAGCTACTTGCGTAGGTGCGACGGGGGCTTTCGCCTGTTTTGACTCTAAAACGGGTTCATCAGGAGCAGCGGCAACAAATTCGGGCGCAGGCGCCGCGTCGGCCACTGCCGCCACGTCCAGCAGCAGCACCAGTGAACCCTCTTTCACCTTGTCGCCCAGCGCAACTTTCAGCTCTTTCACCACGCCGGCGTGGCTGCACGGGATTTCCATCGAAGCCTTGTCCGACTCCACCGTGATCAGGGATTGCTCGGCCTTCACCGTGTCGCCGGGTTTGACCAGCAACTCGATGACGGTCACCTCGGAAAAGTCACCGATATCCGGGACTTTAATTTCAATTACAGACATGCGTGCTCCTTGTTCTTTTTAAGCGTAAAGCGGATTGACCTTGTCGGTCTGGATGCCGTATTTGGCAATGGCCTCCACCACTTTGGCCACCGGCACGGTGCCCTCTTCGCTCAAGGCCTTGAGCGCCGCCACCACGATGTAATGGCGATTGACCTCGAAATGCTCGCGCAGCTTGCTGCGGAAATCGCTGCGGCCAAAACCGTCGGTGCCCAGCACCTTGTAAGGCCGGCCCTTCGGGATGAACGAACGGATTTGTTCGGCATACGCCTTCATGTAATCGGTCGATGCCACCACCGGGCCGGTGTGTTTTTCCAACTGCTGGCTGACAAACGACACGCGCTGTTCACCGGCGGGGTGCAACAGGTTGTAGCGCTCACAGTCCTGGCCGTCCCGCGCCAGTTCGTTGAAGCTGGGGCAGCTCCAGACATTGGCGGCAACGCCCCAGTCTTTTTCCAGCAACTCCTGTGCCGCAATCGATTCGCGCAGGATGGTGCCGGAGCCCAACAGTTGCACGCGCGGCGTCAGTTTGGAGCCTTCCTTGCACAGGTACATGCCCTTGATGATCTGCTCTTCCGTGCCAGCGGTCAGACCGGGCATGGGGTAGTTTTCATTCAGCAAGGTGATGTAGTAATAGACGTTGTCCTGCTTCTCCACCATGCGCTTCAGGCCATGGTGCAGGATGACGCCGACTTCATGCGCAAAGGTGGGGTCGTAGCTGACACAATTCGGAATCGTGCCGGCCATGATGTGGCTGTGACCATCTTCGTGTTGCAGGCCTTCGCCGTTCAGCGTGGTGCGTCCCGAAGTGCCGCCCAGCAAGAAGCCCCGCGCCTGCATGTCACCGGCCGCCCAGGCCAGATCCCCCACGCGCTGGAAGCCGAACATCGAGTAGTACACGTAGAACGGGATCATGATCCGGTTGTTGGTGCTGTAGCTGGTGGCGGCGGCAATCCAGCTGCTCATACCACCGGCTTCGTTGATGCCTTCCTGCAGGATCTGACCCTTTTTATCTTCCTTGTAGTACATCACCTGGTCTTTGTCGACCGGCGTGTATTTCTGGCCTTCCGGGTTGTAGATACCGATCTGACGGAACAGACCTTCCATGCCGAAGGTGCGGGCCTCGTCCACCAGTATCGGTACCACACGCGGGCCCAAGGCTTGGTCGCGCAGCAACGTGGTCAAGAAGCGCACATACGCTTGCGTGGTCGAAATTTCGCGGCCTTCGGCCGTGGGTTCCATCACCGACTTGAAGGTTTCCAGCGAAGGCACGGTAAATTGCTCGTCCGCCTTGGTGCGGCGATGTGGCAAGTAGCCACCCAGCGCCTTGCGCCGTTCGTGCAGGTACTGCATTTCAGGCGTGTCGTCCGCTGGCTTGTAAAACGGCACTTCCGCGAGCTGGCTGTCAGGAATAGGGATGTTGAAACGGTCACGGAAGATTTTGATGTCTTCATCGGTCAGCTTCTTGGTCTGGTGCACATTGTTCTTGCCCTCACCGCTCTTGCCCATGCCAAAACCTTTGACGGTCTTGATCAGCAACACGGTCGGCTGGCCTTCGTGTTTGACGGCAGCGGCATAGGCGGCGTAGACCTTTTTTGGATCATGGCCGCCGCGACGCAAGGCCCAGATCTCGTCGTCGCTCATGTGCGCAACCATCTCCAGCGTCTTCGGGTCACGGCCAAAGAAATGCTTGCGCACGTAGGCGCCATCATTGGCCTTGAAGGCCTGGTAATCGCCATCCAGCGTTTCCATCATCAGCTTCTTCAAGGCGCCGTCTTTGTCACGCGCCAGCAGGGGATCCCAGTCGCTACCCCACACCAGCTTGATGACGTTCCAGCCAGCACCGCGGAACTCGCCTTCGAGCTCCTGAATAATCTTGCCGTTGCCGCGCACCGGGCCATCCAGACGCTGCAAATTGCAGTTGATGACAAAAATCAGGTTGTCCAGTTTTTCGCGCGCCGCCAGACCGATGGCACCCAGCGATTCCACTTCGTCCATTTCGCCGTCACCGCAAAACACCCAGACCTTGCGATTGGCCGTATCGGCAATGCCACGGGCATGCAGGTACTTCAAGAAGCGCGCCTGGTAGATCGCCATCAGCGGGCCCAGCCCCATCGACACGGTCGGAAACTGCCAGAACTCGGGCATCAATTTGGGATGCGGATAGCTGGACAGGCCGTTACCGCCGACTTCCTGGCGGAAGTTGAGCAGCTGCTCTTCCGTCAAGCGTCCTTCGAGATAGGCGCGAGCGTAAACACCCGGGGAAACGTGGCCTTGAATATAGAGACAGTCACCGCCATGGTTTTCGCTCTCGGCATGCCAGAAATGGTTAAAGCCAGCGCCAAACATGTGCGCCAGTGAGGCAAAGGAACCAATGTGACCACCCAGATCGCCGCCATCCACCGGATGATGGCGATTGGCTTTGACCACCATGGCCATCGCATTCCAGCGCATGTAGGAGCGCAGACGCTCCTCAATTTCGATGTTGCCGGGACAACGCTCTTCCTGATCTGGCTCCAGCGTGTTGACATAGCCGGTGTTGGCCGAAAACGGCATGTCGATGCTGCTTTGGCGGGCATGCTCGAGCAACTGCTCCAGCAAAAAATGGGCGCGTTCGGGGCCTTCGCTCTGAATCACGGCGGACAGGGCGTCCATCCACTCTCGGGTTTCCTGACTGTCCGCATCTTGCGCGGGGGAGCCTGATGAATTCTCGGGAACTGCTGACATGCTTGTCTCCTGGGTTTTTTTTACTAATCTGACGCGATTTTTAACACGGCAAATTAATTCTCTCATAATTATCTGAGTATTTCAAATGGCGCATCATCATTTCATATTAAGAAATATGAATAATCAAATGAAGCTTGATCCTTCATAAAAACAGTGCGCCGCATACACTTGACAGCATGTCTTTGCCACAGCAACCCCTCTCATTTCCCAGCCCCATGAATCTGCCCCCTGTGGCCCGGTTGAAGCGCTGGTGGCAGCGCTTGACGCCGCAACGCCAGGATCGATTCGCCGTCTTGGCGCCGCTGGCGGCGGTGCTGCTTTTTCTGGCGGCCATCGTGGCCGCGTTTGGCTACTTGCGACTGGAAGAAATTGAGCGCGAACAGGAAGCCGTTCAACGGGATGTGGAATACACCCAGCAGCGTCTGCGGCTGCGCCTGCTGGAGCGACAGGAGCAGCTCATGCGGATCGCCCGCGAGATTTCCAACAATGAACTCGATCCCGACGAATTCCAGAGTCGGGCAGAGGCGCTGGTCAACCAGTACCCTGATTTGCAAAGCCTGACCTGGATTGATGGGCGTCGGCGTATTCGGGCCACGTTTGGCACGGCCAGTCTGTCGGCCAATCAGCTCCGCATGGTGGGAAGCACACTCAATACGGGCGAAACCGAAAGCACCTTCAAACTGACCCAGGAGCTGCAGCAACCTATTTACTCGCAGAGTTTGGTGACAACAGACGCCCCTGCCCCGCTGCAACTGCACATCCCCTTAACCGAGCGCGCCGGTTTTTCGGGAGTTCTGCTGGCCGAATACTCGGTCGATGGTTTGTTTCGTTATGGCGTTCCAGCCGAGGTGTCGGCTCGGTATGCCATTTCATTCCATGATGCCCACGGGGGCTTGCTGGCGGGCACCAGTATTCCGGCCCGCAACCCCGCCACCCGACTGATGCCCTGGGCCAGTCCGGTCAACAGCTACGAGGTGCCGGTTTCCCCCGTCGGCAACGGCCTCGTCATCCGGGGCCAGGCTTACCGCACCTCGCTGGGCGTGATCGGCAGTGGCCTGTTTTGGCTGGTGACCGCGTTGAGCATGATGACGGCCTGGATGCTGATTGCCAACTGGCGCCATACCCGCCGTC
The DNA here is from genome assembly GCF_012927445.1 of Rhodoferax sp. Lineage (GTDB taxonomy): Bacteria > Pseudomonadota > Gammaproteobacteria > Burkholderiales > Burkholderiaceae_C > Rhodoferax. The sequence continues at coordinate 124,590 of NZ_JABBPD010000002.1, read as the reverse complement.
GCCTGCAGGCCCAGCAAGCACTGATTTCAGAAACAAGCTTCCGTCGGGCCATGGAAAACTCCATGCTGACCGGCATGCGGGCGCTGGATTTGCATGGTCGCATTACCTATGTGAACGCGGCTTTTTGCCAGATGACCGGCTGGAATGAATCCGATCTGGTGGGGCGGACCGCACCGTTCCCGTATTGGCCGGAAGAAGAACAGAACACGCTGGCCGTCCGTCTGGAAGAAGAACTGGAAGGAAAAATCCAGCCGGGTGGCATGCAAATGCACGTCAAGCGGCGCGACGGCTCACTGTTTGATGCCCGGCTGTACGTGTCACCGCTGATTGACGCCCAAGGCATCCAGACCGGCTGGATGACCTCGATGACCGACATTACCGAACCCAACCGGGTTCGCGAGCAACTGTCCGCTTCGCATGAACGTTTCACCACCGTCCTGGAAGCACTGGACGCGTCCATCTCGGTGGCACCGCTGGGCAGTGACGAGTTGTTGTTTGCCAACAAGCTGTACCGTCTTTGGTTCGGCATCCAGGCCGGGGGACATCTGCAACTGGTCGCCCAGGCGGGTGTGCCCGAGACGCCGCCCAGCGATGAGTCCCTGGACAACGTCGACGCTTTTGCGGGCCTGCCCACCGACTCGCTGCCCGACACCGAGGCCGAGAGTTCAGAAATCTACCTGGAGCCGTTAGGCAAATGGCTGGAGGTACGCACCCGCTATTTGAGCTGGGTCGATGGTCGCCTGGCGCAGATGGTGATTGCCACTGACATCACGGCACGCCGGCTCGCCGAAGAACAATCAGCGGCACAGACCGAACGGGCGCAAACCGCCAGTCGCTTGATCACCATGGGTGAAATGGCGTCCAGCGTGGCGCATGAGTTGAACCAGCCGCTTACTGCCATCAACAACTACTGCAACGGCATGGTGTCGCGCATCAAGGCCCACCAGATCAGTGAAGAGGATTTGTTGGGTGCGCTGGAAAAAACGGCCAAACAGGCGCATCGCGCCGGCCAGATCATTCAGCGCATTCGCTCCTTCGTCAAACGCAGCGAGCCCAATCGCTCACTGGCGGTCATCTCCGGCATGGTGGATGAGGCGGTTGAGTTGGCCGACATTGAACTGCGTCGCCGCAATGTGCGGCTGACGCACTATGTGGCGCCTCACATGCCGGCCCTGCTGGTGGATCCGATTCTGATCGAGCAAGTCCTGGTCAATCTGCTCAAAAATGCGGCCGAGTCGATTGACTCGGCACAGCGCCCCACAGCCCAGCGCAGCGTCAATTTACGGGTGGCCCCCAAACAGGTCGATGACAAACCCGTGATTGAATTCACGGTCGTGGATTCCGGCATGGGGCTTGCGCCGGAAGTGATGGCGCGGCTCTACGAAGCTTTCTATTCGACCAAGGCCGAAGGCATGGGCATCGGACTGAGCCTGTGCCGCTCGATTGTGGAATCGCACATGGGCCGAATGAAAGCCGAGAACCTCTACAATGGCGCCGAGGTAACAGGGTGCTGTTTTTCCTTCTGGATTCCCTTGACAGAATCCCCGCAGCCGATGGCGCAACTCCCGCACTGATAACCAAGGACACCAAGGTAAAGCATGAGTTTGATACCGAAAAAAGGCACGGTTTACGTGGTGGACGATGACGAAGCGGTCCGCGACTCGCTTCAGTGGCTGCTGGAGGGCAAGGACTACCGCGTACGTTGCTTTGACTCCGGCGAGTCTTTTTTAAGCCGTTACGACGCGCGCGAAGTGGCTTGTTTGATTGTGGACATCCGCATGGGCGGCATGACCGGGCTGGAACTGCAAAGCCGCCTGATCGAGATTCACTCGCCGCTGCCGATCGTGTTCATCACCGGCCACGGGGACGTTCCCATGGCCGTGGACACCATGAAAAAAGGCGCAATGGATTTCATCCAGAAGCCGTTCAAGGAAGATCAACTGGTGGCGCTGGTGGAGCGCATGCTCGACCAGGCCAAAGACTCCTTTGCGGAACACCAGAATGCGGCCAGCCGAGGCGCGCTCATGGCCCGCCTGACGCTGCGCGAAGCGCAGGTGCTGGAGCGCATTGTGGCCGGGCGCCTGAACAAGCAGATTGCCGACGACCTGGGCATCAGCATCAAGACGGTGGAGGCGCACCGCGCCAACATCATGGAAAAGCTCAACGCCAATACCGTCGCCGACCTCCTGAAAATTGCTTTGGGACAAACCACAGCAAAAGCTTGACGCTACTATATTTATAGCTACCAATGCCCGCCCCATAAGGACCAGCGGGCGTTTTTACTTGTGAAACCGAAACTATGACAACTCAACAAACCGGCCAGATCATCGATGGCGTCGCCCTCTCCGCCCGTCTGCGCGCCGATGTCGCCACGCGCGCCCTGGCCCTCAAGGCCCGCGGTGTAACGCCCGGCCTGGCCGTCATCCTGGTGGGCGAAGACCCCGCCAGTGCCGTCTATGTGCGCAACAAGGTCAAGGGCTGTTTGGACACCGGCGTCCATTCAGTGTTCGAGAAATACGAGGCCACCTTGTCGGAAGCCGATCTACTGACCCGCATTGCAGCGCTGAATGTGGACCCCACGATTCACGGCATTCTGGTGCAAATGCCCTTGCCCAAACACATCAACCCGCACAAGGTGATTGAGGCCATTTCCACGAGCAAAGACGTGGACGGTTACGCGACCCTGAGCGCCGGTGAGTTGATGACGGGGCAACCCGGTTTTCGGCCCTGCACGCCTTATGGCTGCATGAAGCTGATCGAGAGCACCGGCATCGATTTGCGCGGCAAACACGCGGTGGTGATTGGCCGCAGCAACACGGTGGGCAAACCGATGGCACTGCTGCTGTTGCAAGCCAATGCCACGGTCACGGTGTGCCACAGCGCCACCGCCGACATCGGTTACCACACCCGCCAGGCCGACGTGATCGTCGCCGCCGTGGGCAAGCGCAACGTGCTGACCGCCGACATGGTCAAGCCCGGTGCCGTCGTCATTGACGTGGGCATGAACCGCAACGACGAAGGCAAGCTGTGTGGCGATGTGGACTTTGCCGGTGTCAAAGAAGTAGCCAGCTTTATTACCCCGGTGCCGGGCGGGGTTGGCCCCATGACCATTACGATGTTGTTGGTCAACACCCTTGAAGCCGCCGAACGCGCCGCAACATAAGCCATCATGAACAATCCATTGCTTTCATTCAACGATCTGCCTCTGTTTGACCGGATTAAGCCCGAACACGTGGCGCCCGCCATCGACCAGTTACTGGCCGATGCCAATGCGGCGCTGGAAACGGTGACGGCGCCTGATTTTCCGGCGCGCTGGAGTGAGATCGCCAGCGTGCTGGATGTCTCGACTGAAAAGCTGGGGAGTTCCTGGGGCGCGGTGAGCCACTTGAACAGCGTCGCCGACACGCCCGAGTTGCGGGCGGCCTACAACGAAGCCCTGCCCAAAGTCACCGAGTTCTTTACCCGGCTTGGGGCCGACGAACGACTGTATGCCAAATACAAGGCAATTGATCCGTCTTCACTCAACGCGGAACAACGCCAGGCCCATAAAAACGCCATGCGCAACTTTGTGCTGGGCGGCGCGGAATTGGTCGGCGCAGACCGCGAACGATTTGCCGCCATTCAGGAACGCCAGGCCGAATTGGGGCAGAAGTTCAGTGAGAACGCGCTGGATGCCACCGACGCCTTTGCCTACTATGCCGAGGCCTCTGAACTCGACGGTGTCCCCGACGATGTGCAGCAGACCGCATTGGCCGCTGCCAAAGCAGAAGGCAAAGAAGGCTACAAGCTCACCCTCAAAATGCCGTGCTACCTGCCGGTGATGCAGTTTGCCCGCAGCAGTGCTCTGCGTGAGAAGCTGTATCGCGCCTACGTCACGCGCGCCTCCGACCAGTCCGACACCGAGACCCGCAAGTTCGACAACTCGGCCCTGATCAACGAGATGCTGGCTTTGCGGCTGGAAGAAGCCAAGTTGCTGGGTTACCGCAACTTTGGTGAGCTCTCGGTGGTGCCCAAAATGGCCGAGTCGCCAGAACAGGTCATCACCTTTTTGCGCGATCTGGCCAGCAAGGCCCGCCCGTATGCGGAGAAGGATCTGGCCGACCTGCGCGAATTTTCCACGCAACAGCTGAACCTGCCCGACCCCCAAGCCTGGGACTGGCCTTATGTCAGCGAGAAGCTCAAGGAAGCCCGCTACGCGTTCAGCGAGCAGGAAGTCAAACAGTATTTCACCGCGCCCAAGGTGCTGGCCGGTCTGTTCAAGATCGTCGAAACGCTGTTTGATGTGAACATCAAACCAGACAGCGCACCCGTGTGGCACCCGAGCGTCGAGTTCTACCGCATTGAGCGTGCGGGCAACTTGGTGGGCCAGTTCTATCTGGACCCGTCGGCACGCACCGGCAAGCGCGGCGGCGCGTGGATGGACGACGTGCGCGGCCGCTGGTTGCGCCCTGACACGCACCAGTTGCAAACACCGGTGGCGCATCTGGTGTGCAACTTTGCCGAAGGGGTGGATGGCAAGCCCGCCCTGCTGACACATGACGATGTCACCACCCTGTTTCACGAATTTGGTCACGGTCTGCATCACCTGCTGTCGCAGGTCAACGAGCGCGACGTGTCCGGCATCAGCGGCGTGGAGTGGGATGCGGTGGAGTTGCCCAGCCAGTTCATGGAAAACTTTTGCTGGGAGTGGGATGTGTTGCGCCACATGACCGCCCATGTCGATACCGACGAGCCACTGCCGCGCGCGCTGTTTGACAAAATGCTGGCGGCCAAGAACTACCAGAGTGGCATGCAAACCCTGCGCCAGATCGAGTTTTCGCTGTTCGACATGCTGCTGCACACCGCCCACGACCCAGCGCTGGATCTGATGCCCCTGCTGAACCAGGTACGGGCCGAAGTGTCCGTGCTGCAGCCGCCCACCTGGAGCCGCACGGCCCATACCTTCAGCCATATTTTTGCGGGCGGTTATGCCGCCGGTTATTACAGCTACAAATGGGCCGAGGTGTTAAGCGCCGATGCCTATGCGGCCTTTGAGGAAACGGTTGGACCGAGTGGCTTGCCCAATGTCGAAACCGGTCGAAAATACCGGCAAGCCATTCTGGAAGCCGGCGGCAGCCGCCCCGCGATTGAATCGTTCAAGGCCTTCCGTGGGCGCGCGCCCAATCTGGAGGCCTTGCTGCGCCATCAAGGCATGTCCGGCCACAAGTAACCAGAGTCACCGTCATGAACAACACTACCCAGTCAACCCGCCAGAACATTTTGGCTGGGCATGCGTCGCTCTTGGCGGCAGTATGTGCCGCCATGCTGCTGACGGCAGGCCCGGCACAAGCCCAGACGGTGTACCGGGTGGTGGGGCCTGACGGCCGCGTTACCTTTTCCGACAAACCACCGTTAGCGTCCGACAAGGCGACCGCCACGGGGGTTGGAGGCAAGTCAGTGGGTGGCGTCAGCACACTGCCGTTCGAGTTGCGCCAAGTGGCCAGCAAGTACCCAGTGACCCTGTACACGTCCAGCAACTGTGCCCCCTGTGGAGCGGGCCGTGCACTGCTGAGCAATCGCGGCATCCCCTTTACCGAAAAAACAGTCAACACCGCGGAAGACGCCGAGTCCATGCAACGCCTCAGCGGCGAGAGCTCATTGCCATTTTTAACCATCGGCAGCCAGCAGATCAAGGGTTTCGCGGATGCCGAGTGGACGCAGTTTCTGGATGCAGCAGGCTACCCCAAGTCTTCGGTCCTGCCCGCCAACTACCGTCCCCCGGCCGCAACGCCATTGGTCACGCTGCAAAAGCCAGCAGCCCCCAGCCTCGAATCCCAAAACCCTACCCAACGCGCGCCAGCCGAGCCAAGCTCGCCCTCAATGGACACCCGGTCCAATCCGGCGGGCATCAAGTTTTGATCCGTGCGGGACAGCGCTAAAAGGCTGTCCCGCAAGATTTCAGAAGGTCAGCGTTTTGACGCCACTGGCCGTGCCCAACAGGCAGACTTGGGCTTTTTGTACGGCAAAAACGCCCACCGTCACCACCCCTGGCCACTGACTCACTTGCATCTCGAACGCCAGCGGATCGGCAATCTGTAAACCCGTGACATCCACAATGATCTGGCCGTTGTCGGTCACCAACGGCTGACCGTCTTTCAGGCGCACCTGCGCCTGGCCACCCATGGCGGCAAACTGGCGTATCACGCGCTTGGCGGCCATCGGGATCACCTCGACCGGCAAGGGAAACTTGCCCAGCGCTTGAACCAGTTTGGACTCATCGGCGATGCAGACAAACTTGCGTGACTGGGCCGCCACAATTTTCTCGCGCGTGAGCGCCGCGCCGCCGCCTTTCACCATATGGCCGTGGCCGTTGATCTCGTCAGCGCCATCGATATAAACCGATAACTCTTCCACGTCGTTCGAATCAAAAACCGGGATGCCCAGCGCCAGCAGGCGCTCGGTACTGGCCACCGAACTCGACACGGCGCCCTTGATCTGGTCTTTCATGGAAGCCAGCGCCTCAATGAATTTATTGACGGTCGAGCCGGTGCCGACGCCGACGATTTCGCCCGGCACGACGTACTGAAGCGCGGCCTGGCCCACCAGGGTTTTGAGTTCGTCTTGTGAAAGAACGGCGTTAGTCTGGGAATTGAGGTTGGTCATCTGAGAAAATCGGTTGAGTTACAAGAAATTTGTACAAGAACTTTGCAGGAATTATCCGATGTCTCTCGTCCCCTACGCCCTCGCCCGCCCGTTTTTATTTAGCCTTGACCCGGAAACGGCGCACGAGTTAACCCTGAAATCCCTCGCCGCCCTGCAAGGCACCCCCTTGCAACTGGCATTTTGCGCAGGCCGGGTCGATGACCCGATTGAACTGGCCGGTCTGACTTTTCCGAACCGGGTGGGTCTGGCCGCAGGTCTGGACAAAAATGCCAAGTGCATTGATGGACTGGGCGCCATGGGCTTCGGTTTTGTCGAAGTGGGCACGGTCACGCCGCTGGCGCAGCCGGGCAACCCTAAACCCCGCATGTTTCGCCTGCCCAAGGCCGAAGCCTTGATCAACCGGCTGGGCTTCAACAACGAGGGTCTGGACGCCTTCATTGCGAACGTCAAACGCTCCGCCTTGTACCAGCAGCGCCAGAACGCAGGTACGGCCAAACCGGCGGATACAAGCAAAGCGTCGCCGATGCTGCTGGGTTTGAATATCGGCAAAAATGCAGCCACGCCGATTGAAAACGCGACCGATGACTATCTGGCCTGTCTGGAGGGTATCTATCCGTATGCGGATTACGTCACCATCAACATCTCCAGCCCCAACACCAAAAACCTGCGGGCGCTGCAGAGCGATGAAGCACTGGATGGTCTGCTGGGCGCCCTTGCCCAACGGCGTGAAACGCTGGTTACGCAACATGGCAAACGCACCCCCATTTTTGTCAAAATCGCGCCCGACCTCGATGAAACCCAAGTGGGCCTGATTGCCGCCACACTGCAACGTCACGGCATGGACGGCGTGATCGCCACCAACACCACGTTGAGCCGGGATGCCGTCAAGGGCCTTGCCCACGCCGAGGAAACCGGTGGCCTGTCCGGCGCTCCCGTGCTGGAAATGAGCAACCGCATCATCACGCAACTGCGCAGCGCCTTGGGCAAGAACTTTCCCATCATTGGGGTGGGGGGCATCTTGAGCGCCGAGGATGCGGTGAGCAAAATCAGGGCGGGAGCCGATGTGGTGCAAATCTACACCGGCCTGATTTACAAAGGACCGACACTGGTGAAACAGGCCGCAACTTTGATTAAAAAGACCTTCTAGCCCCCGTCCTGCTTGCGCAAGTAGCTATTATTTCAATAGCAACTAAAGCGCACGCGGGTCCGTTTTCAACAACCGGGTCACCAGCGAGCGCAGACTGGTCTGCAGCGCGGCAAAACCGCCTGTGATCGCCAACGTTTCTTCATTCATGTACAACTTGCGATTGATCTCGACCTGAATGCTGTGCCGATGCCGCGCCGGGTCGCTGTGGCGGCGCACCAGCTCGACCCCTTTGTAGGGGTGGTTGTAGGAAACGCTGTAACCCAAGTCCGCCAGATGCTCACAAATTTGTTGCGATAGCCGTGCAGAAGCCGTCGACTCATCACGGTTTCCGATTACAAAATCGGCATGCGCTTCACCCGGAAAATCGGTGGCATGGCTGGACGCCACCGCCGGCATGGAATGACAATTCAGGTGAATGCTGTAGCCGTGGCGCGCCTGGGCCGCATCAATCGCCGTACCGACGGCAGCGTGGTACGGTCGCCAGCAACGGTCGATGCGCGCCCGCACTTCGGCCACCGACAGCTGACGCTCATAAATGGGAACCCCGTCATCCGTCAAGCGCCAAATCAAGCCTTTGCCCAGCCGGACCTTCGACAGAAGCACCGGATCGGTCTCGACCGGGTCCGGCCAGGCTTGACTGAACAGGGTGGTATCGATCTCGGTGGTGTTGCGGTTGGCATCCAGGTAGCTGCGCGGAAAATACGCTTCAATCCAGGCCACCCCGAGGCCAAGGGCAAAGTCGTAGAGTTTTTCCACATGGGTGTCTTCGGCCCGGCGCAAGCCGGCCAGATCACAGGAAAAATCGAAGTCAACCGGATAACAGGTGCCACTGTGGGGAGAGTCAAGCACCAGCGGGGTGGTGCCCGGCAGAAAGCGAACCGATGAAGTCATAGCGTGAATTGTGCCGCAGCCAGTGCGCAGCCGTCCAACGCACTAAATTAACGAGGGCAAGCACCCGCCCACCTGACCTCGGCGTGGCGCTTGCCATGCTGCGCCACGCGGGTGAAGAAATTACCCCTGACCCTTACCCGCCAACGGAAGGTAAGGGTCAGGTCCGTGTTGACATCAACGGGGCGTCAACTCAAGCCGCATAGCCCGGATTGGGCAAACCACCTGTGATCTTGGGCGCATTGAGCTTGCGTGCCGAGACCTTGCCGCCACGGGCCTTGAGCCAGGTTTCCACCACATCCCAGACCATCGGATTGTTGGCATTCTTGGCTTCCTCGGCCACCGGTGCCCAGCCCGCCACCTTGTACTTCTTGCCCGCCTCGATCGGTTTGCCATTGAGCCGCATGTCGTCAATACGCTTGCCCATGCCTGCCAGCGGGTTGCAGCTGTACTGCAAGCCGCCGACGCGCACCATGTCGCCGCCCTGCTGGTAATACGGGTCGGGGTTGAACAGGTTGTCGGCCACGTCTTCCAGCACCGTCTTGATGGTGTCCCCGCTCATCTCGCTCACCGTGGCGTAGGAGTAGGTGGTGGCTGTCATGTCCATCAGCCATTCACGCGTGATGGCCTGGCCAGGCAGCAGCGTGGTGCCCCAGCGGAAGCCAGGAGAGAACGCAATGTCGGCGCCCTGCACGTCCATCAGCGCGTCCACCAGCAACTGGTCACCCGTGCCGTTGAAGTTGCCTCGGCGGTACAAGGTGCCTTCCGTGTAGGCGAGTTTTTCGGCCAGCTTGCCTTCATACGGTCCGCGAATTTTGGTGATGAGCGCATCCATCTCTGGATCAGCCGGCAGCATGTTGGCAAACACCGGCAGCAGCTTGTAGCGGAAGTCGGCGACGCGTTTGTCCTTGACGTCAAAGTCAATCACGCCCAAGAACTTGCTGTTCGAGCCGGCGTTGGTGACGATGGTCTTGCCGCCTTTGTTGCTGACGATGCTGGCCACCGGCATGCCGTCATGCGTGTGGCCACCCATGATGGCATCAATGCCGCTGACGCGACTGGCCATTTTCAAATCCACGTCCATGCCGTTGTGACTCAGGACGACAACCACCTGCGCGCCTTTGGCGCGGGCCTCGTCCACCATCTTCTGCATGTTGTCGTCCTGGATGCCAAAGGCCCAGTCGGCCACCATGTAGCGCGGGTTCGCGATCGGGGTGTAGGGAAACGCCTGGCCGATGATGGCGCAGGGCACACCATTGATTTCGCGGATCACATAGGGCTTGAACACCGGGTCGCCAAAGTCGTTGGTCTTGACGTTTTGCGCGACAAAATCAACCTTACCCGCAAAGTCTTTCTCGATGATTTCCTTCACACGCTCCATGCCCAGTGTGAACTCCCAGTGGCCGGTCATGACGTCCACGCCCAGCAACTTGCAGGCATCGACCATGTCCTGGCCGTTGGTCCACAGCGCCGTACCCGAACCCTGCCAGGTATCGCCGCCGTCCAGCAAGAGCGCGCCGGGGCGGCTGGCCTTCATGCGTTTGACCAGCGTGGCCAAATGCGCAAAACCGCCGACCTTGCCATAGCGGCGGGCCGCCTTCTCGTAGTCCAGGTAGCTCAACGCATGGGCTTCGGCCGTGCCGGGACGCACCTTGGCGACCCGGAGCAGGTGCTCGCCCACCAAGTGGGGCAGATTGCCCCGCATGGAGCCGATCCCCATATTGATGCTGGGTTCCCGGAAGTGGATGGGCTTGAGTTGCGCGTGGCAATCGGTCATGTGCAGGAACGACACATTGCCAAATTTCGGAATGTCATACAACCCGTTGGAAGCCGTGGCCGCGTCAGCCTCGGCATAGGTACCCAGCCCCATGCCGGCCATGGTGCCGGCCCCCAGCACTTGAAAAAACTCACGTTTGGTTAAGTTCATATTTTTGCGACTACTGAATTGATAAATAAATGGGAACCCGGGCAAGCCAGGTTGGAGCGCTGCTGATTCAGCTTATTGATTGACTGGCGACTTGGGGTCCAGCAGCAGGGCCATGATGTCTCGCACCTGCGCTTCGTTGAGGATGCCCATATGACCGGCGCGTGGCATGTTGGAACACGCGCTGTAGGCCTTGGCGTTCCAGATCTTGCCCCAGGTATATTCCACAATGGCCTTTGCCGCCGGGCTGTTGGGATCATCCGTTACCCCGCGCAACTTGCCGTAGTTGTACAGGCTTGGGCCGATCGTTCCAAAGGAAATTTCCTTTTTATCGATTTGGTGGCAGTTGTAGCAATTGCCGCCGTTTGGCGTATCCGCCTTGTCGGTCCAGGTCAGACCCCGGCCATTTTGTGCCAACGCCTCGCCGGCTTTCCAGTTACCCAGAAACTTGCCGTCCGAAGGCCACTTGATGGTCTTGAGGTTGGCTTCTTGCAGCGCATTGGCGGTTGCGTCATCGAGCGGCTTACCGGCCACGTCGGCGGCGCTGCAAGCACGATTGGTTTCATCGGTGTCGAGCACCGACACCTTGACAATACCTTCATCGCGAAAGGAAGCTTTGACGATATTGGCCGTTAATTTATCCAGATCGATCAAACCCGGATCGTTGGCGCAACCAGCAACGATAGCCGTCGCTGCCAATACGGACAACATGATTTTGTATTGTTTTTCCATAACGTTTCTCCTGAACAATCAGCGCTTGATAGCCGGGGCAACAGACGCAGAACCCTGGCTGTTAACGCCCAGGTAGACCCCCAGAGCCACAGTGGCATCGCTGGCAAAACCAGGGTACGGAAAACGTTGCTGGCGGTAGCAGTCGTTCAGACGTTGCTGCATGCCCCACATCTGGCCGTTCGACACGCGGTAAGCCGGCCAGGCGGCAAAGCCAACGCCATCGCCCGGGTTTTTGGTCAGGTTGGGGAGATCCTGCAAGCGGATACGGGTGTTGTCCTGCCCGTGGCACGATGCGCACGCAAAATCATGTGGCCCACCGCGCTGAAAGAACAAACGTTTACCTACTTCAAAGAATACTTTTTCTTGTTGGTGTGCTTGTGGAAGATTGAACTTCATGCCCTTGGATTCAGCCGAAATCCAGGTGGCGAGCGCCGTTATATTTTTCTGTTCGCCTTTGCCAAAAGCCGTTTTGGCAATCTCGGCGGCATTGAAACCCTGCAGGGTTTCCACGCAAGTCAAAAGACGAGACTCCACGTCCTGAACCTTCTTGGTATCAGGAAAGTAGCGCGGCAACTCAACAAACACCCCTTTGACCACGCCAGGGCCCTTGCCCAGATCGCATTTCTCCAGCGAAGCATTTTTGGGGCCGCGTTTTTGCTTCCACAAGTCTTCTCCTTTGGCCTCAAAAAGATCTGCCGGATTGCCATCCTGCAGCATGGCACGGTATTCCTCAATGCTTTGAACGGCCGACTTCTGCGCCATGGCAGCCGTGGTAGCAAGGCAACCCAATGCCAGAAGCGAAAGCGTTTTTGTCATCCTCATGATGATCTCCTGTGGTTTTGAAAACGAGCCATGAGAAAAAAAGGGTGAAGCATTCAAAGCCCCACCCTTGTCTAAAAATACCGCGTCAATCAGGAAGCGGTGGCTTCGTCGGTACGGGTTTCACCCTTGGTGTCTTTCCAGGTCACGCCGATCTTGTCGCCTGCTTTGGCGCCCTTGATAACGAACTGGAGAAACGGGTTCTTGGAGACCGCAGGGCCCCACTCCGCTGTCAAGACGGTCTTGCCGTTATGGGTGGCGGTTACTTCCTCGATGTGCCAGGCGGGAACGATTTTGCCAGCCGCGTCTTTGCGTTGACCGGACTCCATCTCGTGACTCATCAAAACACGAACGGTTGCTTTGTCGCCAGCTACTTGAGCTCGAATGCGCATTGGATCTGCCATTTTTTTACTCCTGAATCAGTATTGAATAAATTGAAAAAATAGGGAACGGGTGGCGATCAACCGCCGCAGCCGCCCAGAGTGACCTTGACTTCTTTTTTGGCAAAAAATACCTTGCCATCGGCCATCACGGCCACGGCATACACGTCAGACGACTGACCCATCTTGGAACGCGTGGCAAAGTTCGCTTCTACACTGTCGGTCACGTTATACAGAGCCACCAAGGCAGCCGGATTCTTCTCGACCAGAATCAAAATCTGTTTGACTCCGGGCAGTGACGTGCTGGCTGTCAGCGGTACCACAGCACCGTTTTCGGCGATGTCCGGGCCGCCAATAATCACATCTTTACTTTCGACCGGGGCACCGGCTCCAAGCGCCTTCAAAACATCAGCGAGGCTCTTGGCCTCAAAGGCGTTCTTGTTGTAGGCAAAGGCGTACTGCGGAAACAGGCCCGTAGATGCGAGGAGCCCTGCCAAGATGGCGCCTTGCTTGAGTGTCTTGCGACGAGTTTGCATGTGAATCTCCTTGATTAAATCAATACTAATTAAAAAATACAACGTACGAATTCGTAGTTACCCTATTTCCCAGCACCCGCAGCAAGCCAAGTTCCAATGGTATTGGCTTCAGCGTCACTCAAAGTCTGGGCTGGCATGGGTATGGGTCCCCACACGCCCGATCCACCTGACTTGATTTTTCCGGCCAGGTAGTCCGCCTTGCCGGCATACTTCTTGGCTATATCCACGAAGCTGGGGCCTAGTATTTTTTTGTCAACAGCATGGCAGGCCGTGCAGTTGTTCTTTTGCAGCAACGCCAGAGCCGCCTTGTTATCAGCGCTTGCGGCGTCTGCCTTGGGCGAAGCAGCTGGCTTGACCTGACCAACGGTCTGCGCTGCAGCCACTGGAGCGGCAGGCGCCGGCGCAACATCACCCAACTTGACTTCAGGACGTGTCGTGTCAGCACCATGCTGCGCCCCTACCGGCCGATTTTGCTCAGCCAGATTGCCGTGTGCATTGCGGGCAAAGTCCGGCAGGAAGGAGGCCAACTTGGGTTCCGGTGCACAGTCCTTCATGCAGGCGACATTGCTGGTGTCCGACTTTTTGGTGCCCCCAAACTCATTACCGGGCCACATGTTGTGCGCTGTCGTCATGCCATTGCGGTTCGGCATGCGGGCCTGCACTTCGGCGATGTTCTTGTCCGACAAAGTGTAGTTATCGGGAACAATGCCGTTCAGGTTTAACAAAAATGCGGTCACTGCATAGACTTCATCCGTCGTCAGCGACTTGGGCGCAGTCCACGGCATAGCACGGTTGATGTAGTCCCAGATCGTTGATAGTGAGGCGACCTTCATGAAAGTCGTCCGACCCGGAAAATTGCGATTGGTCAGGTTCGCAACATGGCCAGTCTTGATATCTTCAGGGGTTATGCCGCCCACCAGCGGGCTGAATACCTCACCTGACTCACCAAAGAAGCCATGGCACTGGGCACATTTACCCTCCCAGATATCTTGCCCCTTGGCAACCGTACCGGAACCTGCTGGCAGCCCCTTAAAGTCTGCCCTCACATCGATGTCCCATGCCGCCACTTCTTTGGGTGTTGCCAAGCGGCCCACCCCTGGGTAATGAGAGGCGGTTTGCGCACCGGCGAATCCGGCGGCAGCAAATAGCGCAGTCAGCAAAACAGCTTTACGAAACCTGAACATTTTTCACCTCACCGTTTTCCTGGACCAACCACGACTGAATGGCGTTGTTGTGATAAATGGAACGCGTGCTACGCACGGCGCGAAGTTGCTGGTAGGTGGGCTGCACAAAACCTGTTTCATCAATGGCCCGGCTCTGAATAATGGCAGGCTTGCCGTCCCACACCCAATCGAGGTTAAAGCGCGTGAGGGCTTTGGACAAGACAGGCGTTTCCAGTCGCGCGGTACGCCAATTACGGCCACCATCCACCGACACATCCACTCGCTTGACCTTGCCACGACCCGACCATGCCAGACCCGTGATGTTGTAAAAACCCTTGTCAAGCAACACCTGCCCACCCGAAGGCGTGGTCACGACACTCTTGCACTCCTGAATGCTGGAGTACTGGCGGTGCTGACCGCTTGGCTGTAAATCAATGTAGTGAACAGCCTCGTCTTTGGTGGCGTAGGGCTTGTCACCGACTTCGATGCGACGCAGGTATTTAACCCAGCTCACACCCTGCACACCGGGCACGATCAGGCGCAGCGGGTAGCCCTGCTCAGGCCGCAGCATTTCGCCATTCTGGCCATAGGCCACAAACACCTCGCCCGACTTGATCAAGCTCATGGGAATGGTCCGGGTCATGGAAGAGCCGTCAGCCCCCTCAGCCAAAACAAACTTGCCATTCTTAAGATCGGCACCCGCCAACTCCAGCAAGGTAATCAGTGGCACACCGGTAAATTCGCTACAGGACAGCATGCCGTGCGTGTACTGCACCGTCGGCACCGCGACATTACCCCAATCGACTGCCGTGTTGGCGCCGCACTCAAT
Source organism: Rhodoferax sp. (assembly GCF_012927445.1). Taxonomy (GTDB): domain Bacteria; phylum Pseudomonadota; class Gammaproteobacteria; order Burkholderiales; family Burkholderiaceae_C; genus Rhodoferax. Next base: position 109,530 of record NZ_JABBPD010000002.1, on the reverse strand, counting down.
GAAGTGGAAACGCGAGACTGAAGGCAGGCGCATGATTTCGTCCAAGGTGAATACCTTGGGCGACTTCACCATGCCGTTGAGCATCAAACGATGCTTGGAAGGATCAATATCCCACCAACCCTGGTGATGACGTTCGAAGTGAAGACCACTTGGCGTCACGATACCGAACAATGACTGCAAAGGCGCAAACGACACCGACGCCTGGGTAGTCTGAGTCAGACCCGGACTTTGGCGGCGCTTGACATTGGCCTCATATTTGGAAGGCTTGCCGTAACTCCCTTCAGGGTCTACCCCCTGCCCCAAACCTTTGCTGTGCTCAGGCAGATTAAGGATATTGGGATCGCCGCCCTCGGCAGGCACCGGATTACCCTGAGCCATGACGGCCGGTACAGCGACACCCGCTGCCGCGGCTGCAAATGCGCTGCGAATGAAATCGCGCCGACCATTCTTGGCTTCGGTCACAACGGTCTTGATTCCGTCCCGATTCAAAAAACTTTCAGGGGCCTTGTGGACTCTCCCCGAACTTAAATCTTCTTGCGTCACACGATCTCCTTCAATGAGTTTCACGGTCTATATTTATATATTCGCAACCAGTAATATATTTTATTGACCGAACAATTCCATAGGTGTTTTTACTGATCTTTAAGCCGTTCTGTTGGTTTTTTGAAAACTACTTGAATCGGTAATGGTCACGATTCAGAACGGCAGCGATTGAGGTGACTTCGTCAGGAAATAGACTGAGGTTGAGTTCGGTATTGCACGACTCCACCATGCCCCGTAAAACGCCAGGGGCATTCACGCGGCCTGCGGGTTTGTAGATAGCACTTCCGTCTCCTCCCACCTTCTGCTGGTGGCAGGCTGAACACTTGCTTTCAGCAATCAACTTTTCACCCAACTTGAGGTCGGCGCCCTCGAACATAGCGGGAACCTGGGCACCAGCCGATGTCAAAGCAAGCAAAAACAGGGGGAAGATAAATTTGTACATACAGCTCACGATTACGGAAGGGAGACTGCGCCATGCAATACACCCGATTTGCGTCAATGAGATATTGATGCATCACGCGCCGGGTCTTGCCCCGGACGTGATGCATCAAGATACCGTGACTAGATCAGCTCAATAGCGCCAGCCGAACTGGATGCCAAGGGCTTGTTGCGACATCTTGACGGTGTCTTGAACAGCAGGATTGAGCAAATTAGCCCCTGTAACTGAATTGGAAGGCGCATACATATAGGAGAAGCTCACCTCTGTTTTGTCAGACAGGGCATAGGTTCCACCCAAGGTGTAATGCGTTGTGACAACACCTGGAGCTAGGATATTGAAGGTCACATCACGACCCTGGACAGGGTTATCTCCTACATTGACGCCACCGCGCATCGTCAGTTGAGGTGTTGCTTGCCATTGAACGCCCACCTTCCAGACGTTAATATCAGACCAACCAAAGCCTGGGCCATCAGCAGCGCCCAACTGCTTACCCAGCAGCAAATTACCGCTTGGATTGCTTATAGCGCGGACGCCACTGTAGCCAATGCGTTGGTAATCCAAGGCGAATAGAACACTCGGCGTAGCTTGAAAACTAGCACCTAAGGTGTAGTTCTCTGGGATATCAAAGCCACCATCTTCCGCAAACAGGCCCGCATATTTGGAGAACTTGGACATGGAAATCTTGGGCGAATATGAAGCACCAAGAGTCACCTTGTCATTGATCTTTCCAAGATAACCCAAGCGCACTCCGATACCATTGCTCGTGTCATATCCATTGTTGGTCAAGGCACCCGGAGAAGCAGAATATCCTGCAAATGGCGAAAGACCCTCTGCCTTGAACCGCTGATGCACCAACAAGGGAGAAACGCCAACCGAATGCTTGTCGCTAAACTTATAGGCCACAGTCGGAGCCACAATCAACTGAATCAAGTTAACACCCAATGCAGGAGTGCCACCGAAAAAGTTAACCGGGTAATCGGTATTCATACCGCCGTTGCCATAAACCGTGATGCCGACACCCAGTTTGTCGTTGATGGCGCGGTTGTAGCCGAACTCCGGCACATAAAACAAATTGCTATCACTTTTTGCAGACGCCCCACCTGTGTTGGACGACTCACGACTGGGCATAAAAAAGTCCAGTCCGAGCTCAGCACGGTTACCTACCCACGCCGCTATCGCCGGGTTGTTGGCACCGGCAAAGGCGTCGTCGGTCATGGCGACGGACGCGCCACCCATGCCTTTGGCTTTCATGCCGTAGCCATGTGAAAAATACCCATTGGTGGCCATGGCCGCTGTCAGTGGTCCGGCAATGATCGCCAGCGCAGCCAGATTACGAACCACTTTTGCTGTCTTTGTCTTACGCATTCAATGTCTCCTGTTTATATTTTTAAGTTGCGCGGTTTAAAACTCGCCTTTGGCAGCGCGGTCCATCATTTGGTAGATGGTTTCGCGAACTTTCCAGGCTTCTTCCTTCAAAGGCGATGGCAACTTGCGTCCCATCTTGACCATCATGTCCATGTTGAGGGTGTAAATCCACAGGCCATCGTCTTTTTCGACCACGGTCAAACGGCAAGGCAGATAAGCCCCCATGTGCGGGCTGAAATCAACCATCATGCGAGCCGTCGTGGGAGAGCAATAAGAGTAAACCTTGAGAAACTTTTGCTTGACACCGGTACGAGACTCCAACTCTTTGGACAGAGGCAGATCGCCCACACTCTTCATGTTTCGCTCAGTCGCAACGGTAGCAAATACCTGCTCAATATCTGCAACGGTTAACCCGGCTTTGACTTTACGTTCCCAGGTCGTGGCCACCGCAATGTCACCACCGCTGTCAACCCAGCGATCCCACATCTTGCTGGCTTCCGTGCCAGCGCCGTCTTCCAGTTTTCCTAGTGTGCTGATGCTGCCGCATCCAGTCAAAAGCACAGCGGCGACCAAAGGCAGCCATTTCAAATATTTTGTCAAAACGTTCACTTTTATTTCCTTGATTCAAGGCGGTTGCCATCGATAGATAGGTGTGCATCAGTGACGAAAATTAATTCTTCTATTGATGTGGATCAGATAGTGCTTCAAGAAGCAAGAAACTAACATTAGGATCAACCCTATACCCTGCGGGGTAGGGTATTAAATCCAGAATAATTTCGTAGGTTGAACGCTTGCAATCTGGCAAACTGCGAGGGTTTTATGCATCGAAACAATGGATTCACATGGCAACAAAAAAAAATTCACATCAACCCGAGTCGGCTACAGCCGTTTCCGACTATCGCGCTGATCACCAAAAAGATGTGGTTAATCGTTTGCGCCGCATTGAAGGCCAGGTGCGCGGCTTGATCGAGATGATCCAGAACGGGCGATCATGTGAAGAAGTTGCGATACAAATGTCTGCTGCGCGAAAAGCCATGGACAAGACGTTTTACCGGATGATGGCCTGCTCGGTGATGGAAGCTGTCTACGATTCCAAATCGGAGGCGCAAACCATTGTTGAGGTGGAACGCTCGGCCCGCATGCTTGAAAAATTCGGATGAAAAAACTGATCACCTGCCAAGCGTGTGCTCAAGCAAGCCGCCTCGCCAGCTAAACCAGTTCTAATTTTCGGGGATATCGCGGCAAACAGTTTTTCCACTTGAGCGGAAGGCTTTGCTATGCGTATACCCACTGAAAATGCCATACCGGCATCAGTGAGGTTTACAAAGTGCGCACATCAGTTTGAATAATCAACTGTGCCTACAGGTCATTAATCGCACGCTAGGTTAGACATTTCAAATGTCCGGGCAATAGGTATTTTTGCGATCACCACGACGTGCCTGCCATCCCGCGACTCCGGACTGGAAACAACGCTTTCACAAGTCACCCGCAACCGGAAGCCTACTTTCCAGGGGCCAACGTGTCGTTCGGTCAATCGGGTTTTATCGCCCAAATATCTTCAATAAAAACAAACACTTAAAACGGGTGTTAAGGGTATTCCCGCGGTCTGACTCAGCTTGGCTCGTGAATTGCGATATGTAGAAAGCCAGTGCATGAACACCGGCCGATGCAGCCCCTAATGCCTCAAGCAAGAGGGGACCTACGAAGATCAAAAAGCAATTGGAGACATCCCAAGATGGAAACTTTTTACGAGGTGATGCGCCGCCAGGGCATATCCCGCCGCAGTTTTTTGAAGTACTGCTCCCTGACCGCCACGTCGCTCGGCCTGGGCCCGGCTTTTGTGCCGCAAATCGCCTACGCCATGGAAAACAAACCACGCACGCCGGTGTTGTGGCTGCACGGACTGGAATGCACTTGTTGCTCTGAATCCTTCATCCGCTCGGCACACCCGCTGGCCAAGGACGTCGTGCTGTCCATGATTTCGCTCGACTATGACGACACCTTGATGGCCGCAGCCGGTCACCAGGCCGAGGCCATCCTCGAAGAGATCATGGTCAAGTACAAGGGCAACTACATCCTCGCGGTAGAAGGCAACCCGCCGCTGAATCAGGACGGCATGAGCTGCATCATTGGCGGCAAACCGTTCATCGAGCAGCTGAAGCATGTGGCCAAGGACGCCAAGGCCATCATCTCCTGGGGCTCGTGCGCCTCCTGGGGCTGCGTGCAGGCCGCCAAGCCGAATCCGACGCAGGCGACACCGATCCACAAAGTCATCTTCGACAAGCCGATCATCAAGGTGCCAGGCTGCCCGCCGATCGCCGAAGTCATGACCGGGGTGATCACCTACATGCTGACCTTTGACCGCATCCCCGAACTGGACCGCCAGGGCCGGCCCAAGATGTTCTACAGCCAGCGCATCCACGACAAGTGCTACCGCCGGCCCCACTTCGACGCCGGCCAGTTTGTCGAAGCGTTTGACGATGAGTCGGCACGCAAGGGCTACTGTTTGTACAAGGTCGGCTGCAAGGGCCCGACAACTTACAACGCCTGCTCGACCACGCGCTGGAACGAAGGCACGAGTTTCCCGATCCAGGCCGGCCACGGCTGTATCGGTTGCTCGGAAGACGGCTTCTGGGACAAGGGTTCGTTCTACGACCGACTGACCGACATCCATCAGTTCGGCGTTGAAGCCAACGCGGACCAGGTCGGCGGCACCGCGGCGGCTGTGGTCGGCGCTGCGGCGGTCGCCCACGCGGCGGTATCGGCCATCAAACGCGCGAACCAGAAGACAGACACCCGCAAAAGTGAATCAGCCCCTGCTGACCACTGAGCCCAACACAAGACAACCAAGGAAACAACATGGGTGCATACGAAACGCAAGGTTTCAAGATGGATAACACGGGCCGACGTATTGTGGTCGATCCGGTGACGCGCATTGAAGGTCATATGCGGGTCGAGGTCAATGTCGACAGCAGCAACATCATTCGCAACGCGGTGTCCACGGGCACGATGTGGCGCGGCCTGGAAGTGATTCTCAAGGGCCGCGACCCGCGCGACGCCTGGGCCTTTGTCGAACGTATTTGCGGCGTGTGCACGGGATGCCATGCCCTGGCATCGGTGCGTGCCGTGGAAGACGCGCTCGGTATCGTGATCCCGAAAAACGCCTACCTGATCCGCGAAATCATGGCCAAGACGCTGCAGGTGCACGACCACGCGGTGCACTTCTACCATCTGCATGCGCTGGACTGGGTGGATGTGGTGTCCGCCCTCAAGGCCGACCCGAAAAAGACCTCCGAGTTGCAGCAGCTCGTGTCCCCCAGCCACCCAATGTCGTCACCCGGCTATTTCCGCGACATCCAGAATCGCCTCAAGAAGTTTGTGGAGAGCGGCCAGCTCGGGCCTTTCATGAACGGCTACTGGGGCTCCAAAGCTTATGTGTTACCGCCTGAAGCCAATTTGATGGCCGTCACACACTACCTTGAAGCACTGGACTTGCAAAAGGAATGGGTCAAGATCCACACCATCTTCGGCGGCAAAAACCCCCATCCGAATTATCTGGTGGGCGGCATGCCCTGTGCGATCAACATCGACAAGGAGGGCGCGGCGGGGGCACCGGTCAACATGGAGCGACTGAACTTTGTTGAGCAACGCATCAAGGAGATGATCGAGTTCAACAACAATGTCTACATCCCGGACGTGTTGGCCATCGGCACGATCTACAAGAACGCCGGCTGGCTTTATGGCGGCGGACTCGCCGCGACTAATGTGATGGACTACGGCACCTACGAAAAAGTCATGGGCGACCACAGCACACAAAAGCTACCGGGCGGCGCCATCCTCGACGGCAACTGGGACAAAATCCACGCCGTTGATGTGCGCGACCCGGAGCAGGTGCAGGAGTTTGTGACGCACAGCTGGTACAAATACGGCGACGAAACCAAAGGCCTGCACGGCTGGGATGGTGTGACCGAACCCAATTACGTATTGGGCGAGAAGACCAAAGGGACCCGCACCAGCATCGACGAAATCGACGAAAGCGCCAAGTACTCCTGGGTCAAGTCACCGCGCTGGCGTGGTCACGCGATGGAGGTCGGCCCGCTGTCGCGCTACATCCTGGGCTACGCCCACGCCCAGCAAGGCAACAAGAATTGCCAGCGGGTCAAGGAGCAAATCGACACCTCCGCCGCCATCATCAACAGTGCGTTCCCCAAGGCCTTGGGCATGGCTGAAACGCAGTACACCGTCAAACAATTGATGCCAACCACGATTGGCCGCACGCTGGCGCGGGCGCTGGAGTCGCAGTACGCCGCCGAAATGATGTATGACGACTTCAAGGAGATGGTTGCCAACATCAAGGCTGGCGATACAGCCACCGCCAATGTCGAAAAATGGGATCCATCCACCTGGCCCAAAGAGGCCAAGGGCGTGGGTACCGTCGCGGCACCCCGTGGCGCCCTGGGTCACTGGATCAAGATCAAGGACGGCCGCATTGAAAACTACCAATGCGTAGTGCCAAGTACCTGGAACGCCAGCCCGCGCGACCACAAAGGCCAGATTGGCGCCTTCGAAGCCAGCTTGATGAACACGCCCATGGCCAACCCGGAACAACCGGTGGAGATTTTGCGCACAATTCATTCGTTCGATCCCTGCATGGCCTGCTCAACCCATGTGATGGGCCCTGACGGGCAGGAAATGGCCACAGTCACAGTGCGCTAAGCGCCTCGGTTGTAACTCATCCAGTATTACCAGGAGACATTTCAAAATGAGAAAAATCAACTTACTGCGGTCCACGGCCGCCTTGACACTGATGACGACGATAGCCTCGGCGCATGCCCATCCCGGGCATGGTGCCGAGGGGTTTATCTCTGGCATCGTCCATCCATTTTTGGGGTTGGACCACTTGCTTGCCATGGTGGCTGTCGGCATTTGGTCCGTCGTCATGTTGCCCAAGGCCCATCGCCTAGCAGGTCCGGCTCTGTTCGTCGCCATGCTGCTCGTAGGTGCTCTTGTGGCATTAACGGGCGTGGTGCTGCCACAAGTAGAGCCAGGCATCGCAGCCAGTGTGGTTGCGTTGGGCACGCTGCTTCTCTTGGCTCGCCGGATAGGACTGATGGCAGGTTTAACTCTGGTATCAGTCTGCGCGCTTCTACATGGATATGCCCATGGTGCCGAGCTGATTTCTGGGCAATCATTTGCAGCCTATGCTGCAGGCTTCATGCTCGGGTCTGCTGCACTGCACGGGGTCGGTCTTGCCGCAGGCGATTCACTGCAGCGCTTGCCGACATGGGTTGGCCGCACCGCAGCCGTACTGATGGGCGCATCAGGTTTGTTGATGCTGGCGGCGCGTTTGTAAGCGCACGCCAAAGATTGCCTTCAACGGAGAAGCACCATGTCTTTAACACGCGCCACACCGGGCAAGCAAATCAACGCAGCGGTAGTTGATGAAGCAGCGGCCGACGCGCTCGCGGTTGCCCAAGCCTCATCCATCAAATCAGTTTACGTCTATGAGGCTCCCGTGCGTATTTGGCACTGGATCAATGCCTTAGCGATCATGGTGTTAGCCGTTACAGGCTATTTCATCGGTTCGCCTTTGCCAACAATGCCTGGGGAGGCAAGTGATCATTTCGTGATGGGCTACATTCGATTCGCTCACTTTGCCTCGGGCTATGTACTCGCTGTTGGTTTACTTGGCCGTATTTATTGGGCAGTCGTGGGTAATCATCATGCTCGTGAAATATTTTGGGTACCAATTTTTCAACGTGTATATTGGCAATTAGTTTGGGACATGTGTAAATGGTATGCATTTCTCAGCACGCGGCCCGGCAGATTTGTAGGCCATAACCCATTAGCACGATTTGCGATGTTCTTCATGTATCTGCTAACAACTATATTCATGGTTGTTACTGGATTTGCACTGTACGGAGAAGGTGCGCAAATGGGTTCTTGGCAAGAGCGATTTTTTGGTTGGGTGATTCCTTTGATGGGGCAATCACAGGACGTACATACTTGGCATCATTTAGGTATGTGGTGGTTAATTATTTTCATAATTGTGCATGTCTATGCAGCAATAAGAGAAGACATCATGGGCCGCTCCAGCGTGGTCAGTACCATGATCTCTGGCCATCGCACTTTCAAGGACTGATGATGGTGACTACCGCGTGGCATCAATTGTCGGCAACGCAGGGCACCCCACCCGGCGTGCCGCCACGCGCGCCCTGGCATCCAGGGCATTTTCTGAATCGCAATTACCTCGCGCCCATGGGTTTGTCTCAGACCAACGCGGCGCGCCTGCTGGGTGTTTCGCGTCGTCGTTTGCATGAATTGGTGCGAGGGCAACGCAGCATGACCCCCGACACGGCCATCCGCTGTGCCTTGGTGTTTCGGTCTGACGCCACGTTTTGGCTGGCCCTGCAAGCCGCGTGGGACAACTTCCAGGCGTGGAAGCTGTTGCGTTCACGGCCGGGCCACGCGCCCGGTATTCGCTAACCCCCTATTGAAGAGATAAATTAACCATGAGCCCTCATTCGCTTCAAACCGCCTGTCACCAGGGTGGTGACAACCCGGAGACCATTTGCGTTCTGGGCATTGGTAACGTCCTGTGGGCCGATGAAGGCTTTGGCGTGCGATGTATCCAGACACTACAAAGTCGCTACGAATTTGCACCCCACGTCCGGTTGATTGATGGTGGCACACAAGGCCTGTATTTGATTCAGCATGTGCAAGAAGCCACCCGCCTGCTTATCTTTGATGCCATCGACTACGGACTTGTCCCTGGCACACTGAAAGTCATTGAGGACGATGAAGTTCCCCGCTTCATGGGCGCCAAGAAAATGAGCTTGCACCAGACTGGCTTTCAGGAAGTGCTCATGCTGGCGCAACTGACCGAAAAATTTCCGCGTCAAGTCATGCTGATCGGTTGCCAGCCCGAGGAGCTGGACGACTACGGCGGCAGCCTGCGGCCCCGCGTCAAGCAAGCCATGGAAGACGCCCTGGCGCTGGGCGTACATGCCTTGCGTAACTGGGGTGCGCAACCACAGGCCCGAACCCGACCTCTCACTGAGCGCGAGGCGGTGACGTTCGCCCAGCTTGATCTGGCGACCTATGAGGACCAACGGCCCGACGAAGACCTGGCTTGCCGCATGGGCGACGAGCGGTTCTTTCCTACTGCTGTAACGAGCTGAGTCCACCCCATCATGTGTATTGGTATTCCCATGCAAGTTGTCACCGTCGAGCCCGGTCATGCCCTGTGCCAGGGACGCGGTGAACGTCGACGCGTCAACACCGCCCTGGTCGGCGCGGTGGTACCGGATGAATGGCTGCTGATCTTCATCGACAGCGCACAGGAGCGGATCAGCGTTGAGCGGGCCCAGGAAATCAATGCCACGCTGGATCTGATGGAAGCGGCACTACAGGGCAACAGTCACGATCTCATCGTGGGATTCAGTCTGCCATCCGCCATGAGCCTGGAACAGCTATTGGCGCTGTCGGGTTCGAATCAACAGCAACCTTTGGAGAAGTCTCTTGAACACTAAAACCGTTGATGCTGCAAGCAGCGAAGCTTTTGTCACCCTACCCGTTCAGCCACCTCGCGCTGTGCCAGAAACATCTCCTCTGATTGAGCGGCTGGTCAGTGTGCATGGTGCCACCTGGGTCGATGAAAAAACCATTGACGCCTGGGCCGCCGAAGGCGGCGACCGGGTGGTCTTGTTTGCCGGTGACGCGGTGCAATTTCCAGAGGGACAGGATGTCGCCGTGGTGCTGCCTGAATTGCAACGCTGCTTTCCGGGTCGTTTCAAGGTGGCCGTCGTACCGCGCCAGATCGAGCAGGACCTGGCCAAACGGTACGGATCTCAACGCTGGCCCACGCTGCTATTTCTGCGAGATGGCCAGTACGTCACCACGCTATGCGGCATGCACGACTGGGACGAGTACGTGCAGGAAATGGCCCGCGCGCTGGCCATGCCGATTTCGCGCGCCCCGACGATTGGCATCCCTGTGGTCAGCGCCACCGCGTCTGGCACGTCCTGCCACTGAAGCTGTTATTAAAAAGGTATATCGAGATGAAAGATTTTCCCATTCCCGTCGTCAGTATCGGCCCCGGCAGCCAACTTGAGGATGAGGTGCTGGACTACATGGCCATGCCGCAGGGCATGGAAACCTTCCGCCCGCCGGTGTTGCCGGAACCGGAAGAAATTGCGGCGCGCGTCGGTGCGCACATCGCTTTGCGCGAGGCACTGGCGCAACTGGAAGAGGTACGCCACGGCGGCCCCAACCGCAGCGTGGACCTGAACCATTTGTCCCTACCTGATTTGAAATTGATCAACCAGGTCCTCGGTGAAGGCGAAGTCAGTTCCATCGTGAAAAGCGCAGGGGATGCGCAAGTCGAGTTGAACATTCAGGAATCGGTGTTTGCCGGCGTCTGGCGCGTCATTCAGTCGGTCAATGGCGCGGTGGTGTCGGACACACTGGAGCTGGGCGCTGTGCCGTCGGTACTCAAGACCACGGCCAGGCAAGACGTCTGGCCCACCGTGCCACGCTGGGAAGGAGCATTGCCACCCAATGTACAGAATGCGCCGTCATTGCTGGCCGAAATCGAGGACCAGTGGCGCACCTGGCAACCCGGCCAGCCGGCGCATGTGGTGAACCTCACTTTGCTGCCCATGTCCAACGAAGACATCGGTTTTCTCGATCACCATCTGGGCACAGGCCGCGTGCTGATTCTCTCGCGCGGCTATGGCAACTGCCGCATCACCAACACCTGCACGCCCCATTGCTGGCGCGTGGTGTATTACAACTCGCAAGATCTGGTGATCCTCAACACGGTCGAGGTCACCGAGATCCCGGAAGTGGCACTGGCCGCGCCGGAAGACCTGAATGACTCCTATGAGCGCCTCAAGGAAGTGCTCGAATGGGTGGAGCAGGCATGATTTCCTCCAGCGCCCCCCGCTTTGAAGGCAGTTACCTCGGCAACAGTGCGCGCTTGCCGGCGACCGCACGGCTGGAGTGCAAGATTTGCTGGTGGGTCTATGACCCGGCGTTGGGCGACCCGGTGTGGCAGGTGGAGCCGGGTACGGCATTCAGCGAACTCCCGAGCCACTGGCGCTGCCCCGTGTGTGATGGCGAAGCCGAACAATTCATGGTACTGGTGGACGCGGCATAGGCCAGGATCAAGATGCGCAACCTGACCCTTCTGTCACCCCTCGCGGTCGCGCTACGTTCGCGAACTGAGGCGCTGGTCGCTTTGTTTGACAACGTGGCCAAGGCCCGCATGGCTGGCGTTCCCATTTTGAACCCGGCGCTGCGCGTGGAAGCCCTTGGGTTTGAACTGTGCGATGGCGATGGCGCCGAAGCGGGCGGCACACACGGTGCCGTGGGTGTGCTGGTGACGCCGTGGTTCATGAATCTGGTCTGGTTCCCGCTGGAGCGTATCGATCAACCCGAGCGTGCAGGAAACAGCCGGGTCCATCAGGTTGGGACCGAAGGCTTTGATTTCATCGCCGGTCATGAAGCCGCTTTTGGCAGTTATGAAGCCTGTTCGCTCTTTTCGCCCATGTTCGAGTTCCCTGACCAGGCGGCGGCGTCCGCCACCGGCGCGGCTGTTCTGGCAGCGCTGCGCCAGCCACCGGCGCCTGCGCCAGTCGCCACACCCGCACTCGCCGTTCAAGGACCTGCCGCGCCAAGCAAAGCTGCCGACCTGGCTGCGCGCCGGGCCTTCCTGTTCGGTCGCCGGTCGGTTGCAGGAGAAGCGACATGAGTCTGCGACGGCCCGACGACTTGGCCGGGAGGCTGCGTGTGGCGCCAGGTCAAGCCCGCCCCCACAACCTGGTGAGCAGCCGCCGCGACTGGGCGGCTCTACTCACGCGCGGCGTGTCCGCCGCCTCCTTGCCAAGCCGGCTGGGCAGCCTTTTCAGTCTGTGTGCTCATGCGCATCGCCTCTGTGCAAACCTGGCCGTCACGGCCGCGCTCGGGCGTTCGGAGCCCTCCGGCTTGAGTGCGGCGCAGGACCTGCAACAGGAAACCCTGCGCGAGCATGTGCGCCGCATCGGTCTGGACTGGCCCGAGCAGCTGGCTTTGGGGCTGGCGTCCGAACAGGCGAGGCAGCAAGCCCATGCCGCCCTGCAACAGTGCCCGCTGTTTACTTCTGTGGCGTTGGACCGGTCCAACGGCCAACTCAACGAGCCCTGTCCCGGCCTGCAGCAGTGGCTGGGAACACATCTGCTGGGTATGCCAACGCAGGCCTGGCTGAGCCAGTGGGAACAGGACCCCGCCGCCTGGTTGCGCGCATGGACCGAAGACAGCCCTGGCTGGCTGGCCGGCTTGTTGCGCCAGGCCCGGCCGCTGGCTGACCGGGCAGCGCCTGCGGCTCCGTTTTTGCGCGTGCACACCAGCGAAGCAGGTTTGAGGGTATTGGCCGACTGCCTGGTTCGCCAGCCCGGCTTCACCCGCCAACCCCTGTGGCGCGGTCAGTGTGCCGAAACCGGCCCCTGGACGCGTCTGCGCCAGGCCACACCAGAAGTGATCAACACACCGTGGCTGCGCCTGGGCTCGCGTCTGGCCGAACTGGTGCGCCTGGCGTTGCCCGATGAACCGGGCCGCTGCGGCGCGTCCTGGCTGACCATGGGCAGCATGGCAACGGCCCGGCGCGAAGGCCTGGCCTGGGTCGAAATGGCGCGCGGCCTGCTGGTGCACCATGTCCAGCTCGACGGTACTGGGGACGATTCGCGGGTGGCATCGTGCCAGGTGCTGGCGCCCACGGAATGGAATTTCCATCCGCAAGGCGCGGTCGCTCAGACGCTGGAACAGCTGCCGACCCCAGGCATGTCAGGGATTTGCCGGGAGGTTGATCTGCTCTTCAGCGCGTACGATCCCTGTGTGAAACATGAAATTTTGACGGAGGACTGCCATGCATGAAGCCAGTCTGGCAGGGGGCATTCTCAAGCTGGTGGAAGACGCGGCGCTGCGCGAAGGGTTTCGCCGTGTCACCCTGCTTCGCCTCGAAGCCGGGCAACTCGCCGGCGTGGAAGCACGCGCCTTGCGGTTTGCCCTGGAGGCCCTGGCGCCGGGCACCTGCCTGCAGGATGCCCGCTTTGACATTGACGAGCCGCCCGGCCAGGCCTGGTGCTTGCCCTGCAGCGCATCGGTCACGATTCAGCAGCGCGGCGACGCCTGTCCGATCTGCGGCCACTACCAACTGCAAGCCACCGGCGGCACCGAACTGCGCGTCGTCGACATGCTGGTGGAAGATGATTGATATGACAACGAAGGAGACAACAACATGTGTGTAGTTTGCGGTTGCGCTGACACGGGCAGATCAGCAGCTGTGGCGGGGGTGCAAGAGCACCCTCACAGCCATACCCATGAACATGGCCATGAAGGTGCGCATTCCCATGTTCACGATGCCGTGCATGACCACGAGCACGACCATGTCCACATCGATCCCCGCAGTGGTGACCTGCATTTTGGCGCCGGTGCTGCCCGGGTTTCCGTGCCCGGCATGAGCCAGACCCGCGCCATCAAGCTGGAGATCGACATACTGGGTGCCAACAACCGCATCGCCAGCCAGAACCGTCACCATTTCGAGGCGCATGGCGTCACGGCCTTGAATCTGGTATCCAGCCCCGGCTCGGGCAAAACCACCTTGCTGTGCGCCACCATCAACGCCCTCAAGCGGCGTGAGCCGGGTTTGCATGTGGCGGTGATCGAAGGCGACCAGCAAACCAGTTTTGACGCCGACCGCATCCGGGCCACCGGCGCCCCGGCGGTGCAAATCAACACCGGCAAGGGCTGCCACCTCGATGCACCGATGGTGGCCCAGGCGTTTGCGCAATTGCACCAGCACCCTGATGATGCGCGTCACGCCGCCCATCAACACGACCACAGCCACGATCACCCGCACGCTCATGAGCATGCGCATGTTGACGCCCGCAGTCTGCTGTTCATCGAGAACGTGGGCAACCTGGTGTGCCCCGCTGTCTGGGACCTGGGCGAAGCGGCCAAGGTGGCCATTTTGTCGGTGACCGAAGGCGAGGACAAGCCGCTCAAATACCCGGACATGTTCGCCGCGTCGAAGCTGATGATCCTCAACAAGATCGACCTGCTGCCCCATGTGCAATTCGATGTGCAGCGCTGCATTGAACTCGCGCGCCGCGTCAACCCGGGCATCGAGATACTGAAGCTGTCAGCCACTACCGGCGAGGGCATGGACGCCTGGCTGAACTGGCTCGGCTACGCCATGGAACCGGCATGAAAACCGCCAACGTGCCCAGCGTGCTGGCCTGCGGTGCGTGGCTCAAAAATGCCGCGTGTTTGTTCACCTCGGGTCAGCCCCAGTGGTCGCCACTGCATGGAGATTTGAGCCACCCCGAGGCGTGCCGGGCGCTGGAAGTGTCCGCGCGCACCCTGCTGCGTCAGGCGCCGCAGCCGGTGACGGCAGTCGCGCATGATCTGCATCCTGATTTCTATAGCACGCGCCTGGCCATCGAACTGGCGCATGAGCTTGGCGTGCCGGCCATCGGCGTGCAGCACCACCATGCACACATTGCCGCCGTCATGGCCGAACACGGCGTGCAGGGTCCGGTGGTCGGTCTGGCGCTCGATGGCGTGGGCCTGGGCACGGACGGCACCGCCTGGGGCGGCGAATTGCTATGGGTCGACCAAACCGCCTGGCGACGTCTGGGTCATCTGTGGCCACTGGCGCTGCCAGGTGGTGACGTGGCGGCGCGCGAACCCTGGCGCATGGCGGCCGCCGCGCTGCATGCGCTGGGCCGCACCGGCGAAGTCGGCCAGCGCTTTACCCCGGTCGTCGGAAAAACTGCCGCCGAAATGGTGCAGCACATGCTGGAGCGCGGCATCAACTGCCCGAGCACCAGCAGCACCGGGCGCTGGTTTGATGCCGCCGCCGGCGCCTTGGGCCTCAGCGTGCGCCAGACCCATGAAGCCGAAGCGGCCATGGCGCTGGAGCAGCAAGCGCAAGCCTGGTTGGCACAGAACGGTACGCCAGCGCAGGCGCACGAGGTGGCCGAGCACAACACGGAACAACTTGACCTGCGCCCGTTGCTGGCGCGACTGCTTGAAACACCGGCAGGCGACGGTGGCGTGCCCGCTGCGGCCGCCTGGTTTCATCTGGCCCTGGCCGATGCGCTGGCCGACTGGGCAGCACAGGCCGCGGAACAGACCGGCACCCGCACCGTGTGTCTGGGTGGCGGCTGCTTTGCCAACCAATTGCTGACAGGCCGGGTTACCACCGGGCTGCAAGGGCGCGGGCTTCGTGTGCTCTTGCCGCAGCAGCATTCCTGTGGCGACGCGGGGCTGGCGCTGGGCCAGGCCTGGGTGGTGGCACACCGCGCATATACTATTAATTCAATAGCTGCTAGCGCATATTCCACGGGGGCTAGAGGCCAATTTCACCCAATTCATTCACCCGAAACCGAAAGCCTGCCATGTGCCTAGCCATTCCCGCCAAACTCGTAGAGCTTCTCGCCAACGAGCAGGCCATTGTCAATCTGGGCGGTATCCGCAAGGAAATTTCCATTGCCCTGGTGCCCGGTGTGGCGGTCGGCGACTACGTGATTGTTCACGTCGGCCACGCCATCGGGCGCATCGACCCGGAAGAAGCCGAACGCACACTCGCCTTGTTTGGCGAGATGGCGGAGTTTGATGCCCAACAGGCGGAGCTTGCCCCATGAAATACATCGACGAATTCCGCGATGGCGACATCGCCCACAAGATTGCCGAGCGTCTGGCAGCCGAAGTGCAGCCCGGCAGGAACTACAGCTTCATGGAGTTCTGCGGCGGCCACACCCATGCGATTTCGCGCTACGGCATCGCCGAACTGCTGCCCAAGAACGTGCGCATGGTGCACGGACCGGGTTGCCCGGTCTGCGTGCTGCCAATCGGCCGCATCGACCTGGCCATCGGGCTGGCGCTGGAGCGCAACGTGATCGTCTGCACCTATGGCGACACCATGCGCGTACCGGCCTCCAATGGCCTCTCCCTGGTAAAGGCCAAGGCACGGGGTGGCGATATCCGCATGGTGTATTCCGCCGCCGACGCTTTGACCATTGCGCGACAGAACCCGGAGCGCGAGGTGGTGTTTTTTGCCATCGGCTTCGAGACCACCACGCCACCCACGGCTTTGGCGATTCGTGATGCGCAGCGCCAGGGTTTGAAAAATTTCACCGTGTTGAGCTGCCATGTGCTGACGCCCTCGGCCATCACACACATCCTGGAATCGCCCGAGGTCCGTCAATACGGCACGGTGCCGATTGACGGCTTCATCGGCCCGGCGCATGTGAGCATCATCATCGGCTCCGGCCCCTACGAGCATTTTGCCGAGGAATACCGCAAGCCGGTGGTGATTGCCGGGTTTGAACCGCTGGATGTGATGCAGGCCGTGCTGATGCTGGTGCGCCAGGTCAACGAAGGTCGCTGCGAGGTTGAAAACGAATTCTCCCGCGCTGTTGACCGCGACGGCAACCTCAGCGCCCAGGCGCTGGTGTCCGAGGTGTTTGAGCTGCGCACCAGTTTCGAGTGGCGCGGCTTGGGCGAGGTGCCTTACAGTGCCCTGAAAATCCGGCCCGCCTTTGCCGAGTTCGACGCCGAGCGCCGGTTCAGTCTCGACTACCGCCCGGTGGCCGACAACAAGGCTTGCGAGTGCGGCGCCATTCTGCGCGGCGTCAAGAAGCCGACGGATTGCAAGATTTTTGGCACGGTCTGCACACCAGAGAATCCAGTCGGTTCCTGTATGGTCTCCAGCGAGGGCGCCTGCGCCGCCCACTATTCCTACGGCCGCTTTCGCGACATCGCCATCGTGGCAGAAACCGCATGACCCTCATGACCAAGAAAAACTACCTCCGCCCACTCGACATCAAACATGGCCGCATCGACATGGGCCATGGCGCCGGTGGGCGTGCCGCCGCCCAGCTGATTGAAGAACTGTTCGTGACCGCGCTGGACAACCCCTATTTGCGCCAGGGCGACGACGGCGCGTCGTTTGCCATTCCCGTCGGGGGGCGCATGGTGATGGCGACCGATGGTCACGTGGTGTCGCCGCTGTTTTTTCCGGGCGGTGATATTGGCTGCCTGAGCGTGCATGGCACCCTCAACGACGTGGCCATGTCCGGGGCACAGCCCCTGTATCTGGCGGCCAGCTTCATCCTTGAAGAAGGTTTCCCGCTGGCCGAACTCAAGCGCATCGTGAACAGCATGGCAGCCGCCGCGCGGGAAGCCGGCGTGCCCGTCATCACCGGCGACACCAAGGTGGTGGAGCGCGGCAAGGGCGATGGCGTGTTTATCAGCACCACCGGCGTCGGTGTGGTGGCGCCGGGTGTTGATATTTCAGGCATCAATGCGCGCCCGGGCGATGTCGTGCTGCTGTCGGGCACCATTGGCGACCACGGCGTGGCAATTATGTCAAAACGTGAGTCGCTGGAGTTCGAGACCACGATTCAGTCCGATACGGCCGCCCTGCACACGCTGGTGGCGGCCATGCTGCAGGCCGCACCCGGCGGCGTGCGCGTGTTGCGCGACCCGACGCGTGGTGGCTTGGCCACCACGCTCAACGAAATCGCTGGTCAGTCGGGCGTTGGCATGGTGCTGGAAGAAGCCTCAATTCCCGTGTTGCCGCAGGTCGATGCGGCCTGTGAGTTGCTAGGCCTGGACCCGCTGTACGTCGCCAATGAGGGAAAACTGATTGCGATTTGCAGCCCTGAGAGTGCCGATGCCCTCTTGCTGGCCATGCGTGCCCACCCGCTAGGAACTCAGGCGGTGCGCATAGGGACGGTGACCGAGGACCCCCACCATTTTGTGCAAATGAACACCAGTTTTGGTGGACGCCGCGTGGTGGACTGGCTTAGCGGAGAGCAACTACCGCGAATCTGTTGACGCCATGCGCATTCTCTTGCTCTGCCACAGCTTCAACAGCCTGTCACAACGGCTGTTTGCGGCGCTGAAAGCACGGGGGCACCAGCTGTCCGTGGAGCTGGACATTTCGGACTCGGTCACCGAAGAGGCCTGTGCCCTGTTCCAGCCGGATGTGCTGATCGCAACGTTTCTCAAGCGACGCATTCCCGAGTCCGTCTGGCGCTCGGTGGTGTGCTTGGTGGTGCATCCCGGCCCGCCCGGGGATCGCGGGCCGGCGGCACTGGACTGGGCGGTGCTGGAGCAGGCGCCGCAATGGGGCGTCACCGTGTTGCAGGCCAATGCCGATTTCGACGCCGGCCCGGTGTGGGCTCACGCCAGTTTCGATATGCGCCCGGCCAGCAAGGGCAGTCTCTACCGGTCGGAAGTGACCCAGGCGGCCGTGGTGGCGGTGCTGCGCGCCGTGCAGCGCTTGGACGTCAACGACCCGCTGGTGGCACCGACGGAGGGGGTCGAGGCCGGCCCGGGCTCGGTTGGCAGCGCTTGGCGACCCGCCATGCCGCAGACCGCGCGCCGCATCGACTGGCTGAGCAGTAGCACAGCCGACATCCTGGCCCGCCTGCGCAGCGCCGACGGCCAGCCGGGCGTCCAGGACGCGCTGTTTGGCCACCCCTGCCATTTGTTTGACGCCCAACCGGCCACCGGAACGGCTCTGCAGGCGCTGGCAGGCACTGCAGCAGGTGCGGTGGTGGCCCAACGCGACGGTGCCCTGTTGCGGCGCACCGTGGATGGCGGCGTCTGGATCGGACAAGTGCGCCTGGCCCGCGCCTGCGGCGATGAGTCGGCCTTCAAGCTGCCGGCGACGCTGGCCTTTGCGCCGGAGGCGGCCACGCTGCCGGTGTGGTCCGTGCCGCTTGAACGCGAAAACGACGAATGGGCCGAGCTGCGTTATTGGGAGCGGGGGCCGGCGGGCGCCCGCGTGGGCTGTCTCTCGTTTGACTTCTACAACGGCGCCATGTCCACCGAGCAGTGCGAGAGCTTGCTGGCCGCGCTCCAACAAGTCAAGCAACGCGACACCCAGGTACTGCTGCTGCTCGGCGGGCGCGACTTCTTCAGCAACGGCATCCACCTGAACTGCATCGAGGCGGCAGCGCATCGACCTGACAGCAGCGCAGCGGACGAATCCTGGCGCAACATCAACGCGATGAACGATGTGGCCCAAGAACTCATAGCCACCACCGACCGGATCACGGTCGCGGTGCTGCGCGGTAATGCCGGTGCGGGCGGTGTGTTTCTGGCCCTGGCGGCCGACGAGGTCTGGGCGCACCCCGGCGCAGTGCTCAACCCCCACTACCGCAACATGGGCAACCTCTACGGTTCCGAATACTGGACCTACCTGCTGCCGCGGCGTCTGGGGCCAGAGCGGGCGCGCGAACTTATGACGCAGCGCCTGCCTCTGCTGGCCGTTGACGCGCAGCGCATGGGGCTGCTGGACCGCTGTCTGGACACCTCCCCTGCCGGGCTCGAACGTGACGTTATCCCTGATGCACTGGCGCTGGCGCTCACCTACAATTTGCCGGAGCGAATCCTGCAGAAACAGCAGGTCCGCGCGGCCGACGAGGCCACCCGGCCGCTGGCTGATTACCGCAAGGAAGAATTGACCCGCATGCACCGCAATTTTTACGGTTTCGATCCCAGCTACCACGTGGCACGCTACCACTTTGTGCACAAGCTGCCCCATGCCTGGACGCCCCGGCATCTGGCCGTTCACCGCCCATGAACCTGACTGACACCTTGCCGACGGTACTGGTGGTGGACGACGAAGTGCGTTCGCAAGAGGCCATGCGCCGCACGCTCGACGAAGACTTCACCGTGTACACCGCCGGCGACGCCGACGAGGCGCGCGCGCGGCTGGAGCGCACCGACATCAGCGTGATCCTGTGCGATCAGCGCATGCCCGGGCTGACCGGTGTCCTCTTCCTGAAAGAAGTCCGCGAGCGCTGGCCGGACACGGTGCGCATCGTGATCTCGGGCTACACCGACTCCGAAGACATCATTGCCGGCATCAACGAGGCGGGCATTTACCAGTACATCCTGAAACCCTGGATACCCGACCACCTGCTGGCCACGGTGCGCAATGCAGTGGAGGCGCAAACGCTGCAACGCGATACCAACCGGCTCCACCTGGAGCTGCGCTCCAGCACCCCCGTACTGCGCCAGCGTGCAACGGCCAAGCTGACGCGGGCGCGCAGCATCTTCGATTTCGACCGCATTGAACGGGCACCCGGCAGCCCGCTGGACGCCGTCTGCGAAGTCGCGGTGCGCGTAGCGCGCTACGACCTGAGCGTGCTGGTGCTGGGGGAATCCGGCACCGGCAAGGAACTGCTGGCGCGCGCCGTGCACTACGCCAGTCCGCGTGCGGCGGGCGCCTTCGTCGTGGAAAATTGTGCCGCGATTCCCGACACGCTGCTGGAGTCGGAACTGTTTGGCCACAAACGTGGCGCGTTCACAGGCGCCTATGAAGACCATCCCGGGCTGTTCCAGCGGGCCAACGGCGGCACGGTATTTCTCGACGAAATCGGAGAAACCTCGCCCGCATTCCAAGTGCGCTTGCTGCGGGTGCTGCAAGAGCGCGAGGTCCGCCCGGTCGGTGCTGCCCACTCGGTCCCTGTGGATGTGCGCGTGGTGGCAGCCACCCACCGGGATCTGGAACAACGCGTGAGTGAAGGCCTGTTTCGCGAAGACCTGTACTACCGCATCGCAGGTGTGTCGATCACGGTGCCACCGCTGCGCGAACGTGCTGGCGACATCGCGCCAATTGCCCGCCGTCTGGTGCATGAAGTAGGTGCCGAACTGGGCCGCCCGGGCGCCACCCTCAGCGATGAAGCGCTGGCGTGCCTGATGGGCTACCCGTGGCCGGGCAATATTCGCGAATTACGCAATGAAATTGCCCGTGCTATTGCACTCAGCGATGACGATGTTGTTGGCGCTCAGGCTTTTTCATTGCGGGTTCTGCACGGCCAGGCTGGCTTGGCGACGGCGAGCCAGGCCAGATCCAACGCCGCCGCCCTGCCCCGCAGCGGCACGCTGAGTGAGCGGCTTGATGCCATTGAAGCCATGGTGCTGCGCGAAACCCTGCTGCGCCACCGCTGGAACAAGACACGCGCCGCCACGGAACTCGGCTTGTCGCGCGTCGGCTTGCGCGGCAAGATGGCCCGCTTCGGACTGGAGGGTTGATCATGGCAAATTCGGTACCAACCGGCCCGGCCTTCAATGTGCTGTGGCTGCAATCCGGTGGCTGCGGTGGCTGCAGCATGTCGCTGCTGTGCGCCGACACCACCGATTTTCATGGCCAGTTGCGCGACGCGGGTGTCAACCTGATGTGGCACCCTTCCCTCTCGCTGGAAAGCGGCCACGAGCTGATCGCCATGCTGGAGGACATCGTGGCCGGGCGCTTGCGACTGGATGCCCTGTGTATTGAGGGCTCACTCCTGCGCGGACCGCACGGCACCGGCCGCTTCCATGTGCTGGCCGGCACCGGCATTCCGATGATTCACTGGGTTACGCGGCTGGCAGCGCGGGCGCGCCATGTGGTGGCGGTCGGCAGCTGCGCCGCCTGGGGCGGCGTGACGGCCGGTGGCACCAACCCCACCGATGCCTGTGGCCTGCAGTATGAGGATGACCGCATGGGCGGTCTGCTGGGGGCCGAGTTCCGCTCGGCCAGCGGCTTGCCGGTGATCAACATCGCGGGTTGCCCCACGCACCCCAGCTGGGTGATCGACAGCTTGATGGCTCTGGCCGCCGAAACGTTTGGCGCGGATGATCTCGACACGCTGGGGCGCCCCCGCTTTTACGCCGACCAGCTGGTGCACCACGGCTGCACGCGCAACGAATATTACGAATACAAGGCCAGCGCCGAAAAACCGTCCGATCTGGGCTGCATGATGGAGAACATGGGCTGCAAGGGCACGCAGGTGCATGCCGACTGCAACACCCGGCTGTGGAACGGTGAAGGCTCCTGCACGCGCGGCGGCTACGCCTGCATTGCCTGCACCGAACCTGGTTTCCAGGAGCCCGGCCATCCTTTTCACAACACCCCCAAACTCGCCGGTATTCCAATCGGCCTGCCGACCGACATGCCCAAGGCCTGGTTTGTGGCCCTGGCATCGCTGTCCAAGTCCGCCACGCCCCGGCGCGTCAAGCTCAACGCCGTGGCCGACCACCTGGTCGTCGCTCCGGTCGCCCGTAAAACCCGATTGAAATGACGCTCTTGCCATGACACGCTTAATCGTTGGCCCGTTCAACCGCGTCGAGGGCGACCTCGAAGTAACGCTCGACATCGATGCGGGCCGCGTTACCTCGGCCCACGTCAATGCCCCGATGTACCGGGGTTTCGAGCAGATTCTGCAGGGTAAAAACCCGCACGATGCGCTGGTCTATGTGCCACGCATCTGCGGTATCTGTTCAGTTTCGCAGTCGGTGGCTTGCGCGCGAGCCCTGGCCAGCTTGGGCGGCATCGAGATGCCACCCAATGGCCAGCACGTGACCAACGTGATTCTGGCCACCGAAAACCTGGCCGACCACCTCACGCATTTCTATCTTTTTTTCATGCCCGACTTCACGCGCCCCGTCTATGCGCACCTGCCCTGGCATGCCGAGGCAGTGCGCCGCTTCGCCACGCAGACCGGTGAGCAAACGCGGGCAGCGATCGCTGCCCGTCAGCGCTGGTTCACGCTCATGGGCACACTGGCAGGCAAGTGGCCACATACACAAAGCATCGAACCCGGTGGTTCGACGCGACCCATCGAAGTAGCCGAGCGCATTCGCCTGTTGGCCAAGGTCCGCGAATTCAGGGGCTTTCTGGAGCGCCAACTGTTTGCGGCGCCGCTGGAGCAGATCAGTGAACTTGCCACCGAAAACGCGCTGTGGGCCTGGCATGCCCAAAACCCCTGGGGCGGCGATTTCCGCCTGTTTTTAAGCATGGTGCAAGACACTGCACTGGCGCGTTTGGGGTCTGGCCCCGGTCGTTACCTCAGTTACGGCGCCTATCCACAACCGCAGGGCGGCTTTGAATTTGGCGCCGGCGTATGGCACGCCAACACCGGCGCACTGGCACCACTGGACGAGCGCGGCATCCGTGAGGACGCCACCTACGCCTGGCTGTCCGATGCGGCTGGACCACGGCACCCGGTCGAAGGCATCACGCTGCCGGATGCCAACAAGGCGGCGGCCTACACCTGGAACAAAGCCCCGCGCCTGGCTGGCGAGGTGATTGAAACCGGCGCCATTGCACGGCAACTGGCCGCCGGGCACCCGCTCATCCAGGACGTCGTGGCCCGTTATGGCGGCACCGTTTACACGCGGGTCCTGTCACGCCTGCTGGAACTGGCGCGCGTCGTGCCCATGATGGAGCGCTGGCTGCAACAACTGCAACCCAATCAAGCCTACTGCGTACCAACCCCGACGTTCACCGAAGGGGTGGGTGTGGGCCTGAGCGAGGCGGCGCGTGGCAGCCTGGGCCACTGGGTGGTGGCCAGCAAGGGCCGCATTGCCAATTACCAAATTGTGGCGCCCACCACCTGGAACTTCTCGCCCCGCGATGCGGCAGGCATGCCCGGTGCGCTGGAGCAGGCGCTTGTTGGCGCCCCGGTCCAAGCCGGAGAAACCACGCCTGTGGCGGTGCAACACATCGTGCGCTCCTTCGATCCGTGCATGGTTTGTACCGTGCATTGACCGCAACACATTTGCATCCCATGGTTGAACCTTCCTCCGCGAGTCTGCCCGCCTCTCATCCCCAAGGGCTGGAAAACCTGATGCCGAACGAGCCCATGGAAGGCGTCGACGAGTCCACCTGGATGGACGTGATCCAGAAAATGGACGAGGTCTACTCCCAGCTGATCCACGACGAGATTGAGCTGGAGAAGAAAAACACCGAACTGGAACTCTCGCAGCAATTCATCTTCAGCGTGCTCTCGGCCATGTCCGATGTGCTGCTGGTGTGCAACGAACGCGGTGTGATCGAGGAAACCAATGCCGCCCTGTGCGAACTGGTCGGCCAAACGGATGCCGAGTTGCGTGGCACCTCGTTTTATGACTTGCTGGCCGATACCCAAAGTGTGGAGCGGGCGCGCTCCGTGCTGGAGAATACCGACCCACCGCGCCGCGGCGAAGGGCTGGAACTCAACTTGCTGGATGCCCAGCGCCAGAGCGTGCCAGTCGATGCCAATTGCACGCCCCGGGTCGCCGCCGGCGGGCGCCGCGTTGGCACGGTGTTCGTGGCCCGGCCCACGGCCGAGATCAAGCGCGCCTACCACGAGCTGCGGGCCGCGCATGAAGCGCTGAAACGCGCGCAGCAGCAACTGTTGCATTCCGAAAAAATGGCCTCCTTGGGCCGACTGGTGGCCGGTGTCGCGCATGAGCTCAACAACCCCATCAGCTTTGTATTGGGCAACGTGCATGCACTGAGCCGCTACTGCGACCGCATTCGCCTTTACCTGGCGACCGTGCATGCTGGCGAACCGGTCGAGCAGCTTGACGCATTGCGTAAAAAATTACGCATTGATCATCTGCTGGGCGACCTGCCATCGCTGATCGAAGGCACGCTGGAGGGCGCACAGCGCACGGCGGACATTGTGAATGGCCTCAAGCGTTTCTCGGCCATGGACCCGGAGGTTCGCACACCGGTTAACTTGAACGAGGTGATCGAGCGCGCCATTCATTGGGTCCGCAAGGGCGCCGCCCCCAGCTTTGAGATGAAATGGCAGCCTGGCGCGCCGTGCCTCGTGACGGCCAGTGCGGGCCAGTTACAACAAGTGCTGATGAACCTGCTGCAAAACGCGCTGGACGCGGTCACCAGCGCGGGCCACAACCGCCCGGTGGTGTGGATTGAGACCGAGTCGGGCAACAACCGTGTACGTTTAAGCCTGCGTGACAACGGTCCGGGCATTGCACCGGAACACCTGTCTCGCATCTTTGACCCCTTTTTCACCACCAAGCCCGTCGGCAAAGGCACTGGCCTGGGCCTGTCCATCAGCTACGGCATTGTGGAGCAGCACGGCGGCCACCTGAGCGTACGCAACCACCCGGATGGCGGGGCGGAGTTTGTATTGGAGTTGCCGCTGGCGGAGGCAGCGCCAGCTTGATAAAGGGGAATGCTATGCTTCGCCGCCATGAACTTTGCCCGCGATTCCCGCAATACCCCGCCCCGCCAAATTGTGGCCAGCGCTGCCAGCGCGCCCACCCGGTTGCTACGTTTCAACAAACCCTACGGCGTGCTCAGTCAGTTCACCCCTGAAGGGCGCTGGCGCGGGCTCAAGGACTTCATCGCGATACCGGACGTTTATGTGGCCGGCCGGCTGGATGCCGACAGCGAAGGCCTGCTGCTGCTGACGAACAACGGTCAACTCCAGGCCCGCATCGCCGATCCGCGCTTCAAGATGGAAAAGATCTACTGGGTTCAGGTGGAAGGCGTGCCGGACGAAGCTGCGCTGGAGGCCTTGCGTCAGGGCGTGCCACTCAAGGATGGACTCACTCGCCCGGCCCGGGCTAGTCTGATGGTGCCGCCGCCCGCGCTTTGGGAGCGGGAGCCGCCCGTGCGGGTTCGCCAAGCCATCCCCACCGCCTGGATTGAGCTGGCCATCAAAGAGGGGCGCAATCGCCAGGTGCGGCGCATGACGGCGGCCGTGGGGTTTCCGACTCTGCGCCTGATCCGCGCCGCCATTGGCCCCTACAACCTGGAGGGACTGGCGCCGGGCAGCCACCTGGAAGCAGAAGTGACCACCACCGGTTAATGGGCCGTGTCCAGCCCGTCATCAGCCACCAGATACTGCTTCACCAAGTCAAAAAAACTGTCATAAAAAGAAACTGAGACGATGGTTTCGCTGCCGACCTTGACCAGCGAATCACTGCTTGAGGTAAAGGGCAGCGAGACGGAGCCGATCACGCCCACGCCCAGACTGGCCGAATTATTGCTTTTCTTGAGGGCGTAACGGTCTTGCAAGGCGGTAACAAAACCAAGGCTGACTTTCCCGTCTTTGCTATCGGGCACGCACACAATCCGAATCTCTAACTGCAAGTGTGACTCTACATCCGGCTGAAAACTTTTTTGACCACTCACCAGATCCTCGCGGGCTGTGCTGATGATGTAGCCCTGGCTCAGCAACGCCCTTCGGGCGGCTTCGCAGGTTTGCGCGGGGCTGGCATCGAACAAGCGCGAATAGGTCGCAGTGGAGCCGAACTTTTCCTGTGACGGGAACTTCTTGAGGGAAGTTCCACAACCCGTCAGCAAGCTTGACAGGCTCACGAGGCCCACCAGCCAGAGGGTGGTACGACATCGTATCCATGACAATTTCAAAGCCGGGCACTCCTTTAGGCGTCAAAAATCGGATTTTTGGGTTTCCCAGACAACACCGAAAAATCCAGGAGTTGCACTGCGTTCATCCTAAAAGTGGAGGCGCCGTGGTCCTGCAAATCGTTGCCTGCGACGGGATGGAAGAGTCCACCCGCTCCGCGTTTTGCAGAGCATGTCAGGTTACCACAGCACCCTCTGACGGATGTAACAGCGCAGAATTTTCGCCCCGGAGGACGACGTCATACCCCCGATGCATCGGGTTCCGATCAGCGCTTGCCCTCAGGCATAGCGCTTTGCCATGGCCTCCAGCGATACCGGCTTGATCTTCGAGCCCATGCCGGCGCAGCCAAAGGCCTCAAAGCGGGCTTTCACAATGCCACGCGCAGCCATTTTGGCGGCGATCAGGGCTTTGCGCGGGTCGAACTCGCTGGGTTGCTAGGCCAACACTTGCCGCATGGCGCCGGTCATGGCCAGGCGGATGTCGGTATCGATGTTGATCTTGCGCACGCCGCTCTGGATGCCGCGCTGGATTTCTTCCACCGGAACGCCATAGGTTTCCTTGATGTCGCCGCCAAACTGGCGAATGATCGCCAGCCATTCCTGCGGCACGCTGCTTGATCCATGCATCACCAGGTGCGTGTTCGGGATTTGCGCATGGATGGCGACGATGCGGTCCATGGCCAGAATGTCGCCCGTGGGCTTGCGCGTGAACTTGTAGGCGCCGTGGCTGGTGCCGATGGCAATCGCCAGCGCATCAACGCCGGTCTGGGCAACAAAGTCCTTGGCCTGCACCGGGTCGGTCAGCATCATGTCGTGCGTCAGTTTGCCGACGGCGCCGGAGCCATCTTCTTCCCCGGCTTCACCGGTTTCCAGGGAACCCAGGCAGCCCAACTCGCCTTCCACCGACACGCCAATCGGGTGCGCCATTTCGCAGACGCGGCGCGTGATGGCGACGTTGTACTCATAACTGGCCGGGGTCTTGGCGTCTTCCAAAAGCCATGAAATCTCCTTAAATATATACAAAACAAGCTTCTAGCCCCCGTGCTATATGCACAAGCAGCTATACAAAAAATAGCAAATTACGCAGCGGCGCGCTGCTGCAATATCTCAAACGCGGGCAGCGTCTTGCCTTCCAGCACCTCCAGGAAGGCACCGCCACCGGTGGAGATGTAGCCCACCTGTTTTTCGATGCCGTACTTGGCAATGGCGGCCAGCGTGTCACCGCCGCCGGCAATGCTGAAAGCGCTGGAGTCAGCAATGGCCTGGGCAATCACCCGGGTGCCGTTCTCGAACGCCGCAAGATTCATCACATTTTTTTCTTTACCACACAGAAAAACTAGGCTAATATATAGTCAACTATCTATCTCACACAATTTACATGTTTGAACTTAAAGACCTGCCAAGTCAAGAGACGCTGGCGGCATTCGCCCTACAGTATTGCAACCCGGACGTCGAAGGCCTGCACCTGTGGTTGATGTGGGCGTCTTCAACCGAGGCGATGCTGTCAGCATTTACAGACCAGCTTGCCACGAATGGACTCACACAAGCCAAGTTTTTTGTCCTGCTGCTGCTGCTGCGTAATCCGTCTGGTCTCAGCATCGGTGCCTTGGCCGAAGGTGTCAATGTGACATCCCCCACGATGACCCGCATCATTGACCGCATGGAAGTAGCAGGCTTGTGTGAACGAGAACAACACACGGTGGACCGGCGCGCTTGGGTGGTTCGCATAGCGAAGGCCGGCGAGGCGGTGATGGCGCAAGCTATACCTGATCACTACACATGGGTGGCGGAGTTGATGAGTCACTTCAATGCCGAGGAAAGAAGCCAGATCCGTCATTTGATGAACAAACTCAACAAAGCGACGCAGGCGGTCGGCGCCGCCAATGCTTAGTTTGCACCCCCAAAAAAACGCCTCTCTTTTTTCTCAAATAGGTAGCCAACTACTAAATCGTCAGCTATATGAATACAACTCACATCCAACACTCACCTTGGCTGACAGGACAACTGGTTTTATGCGCTCTTGCAGTTGTCGCCCAACTGTATTTACCCATTCCGATCTTAAGCGCCTTGGCGACCGAGTTCGGAATGCAGCAGGCCGAGGCCGGGTACGCACTCACAGCCTTCAGCGTTCCCTACGCATTCGGATTTTTGGTGTTCGGCCCTTTGTCTGATCACATCGGCAGACGCCGAGTGATGACATATGGTCTCGTCGTCCTGTCGGTCAGCAGCCTTTTGCTCCAACTCGCAACGACGCCAGTCGTTTTCCTGACTTTACGGGCACTGCAAGGGTTCGCTGCAGCAGCTTTTCCGCCAATCGCCTTGGCTTATCTGGCAGAACGCGGCACACCGAGACAGCGCGCATGGGGCGTGTCGTGGATGAGCACCGCTTTTCTCATGGCCGGTCTGCTGGGGCAGATGTATAGCGCTTTTGCCACTCCGCTTGTCGGGTTCAGCAACGCATTGATTCCCTTGTGTGTTGTCTATCTTTGCACCGCCGCCTGGCTATGGCGAGGGTTGGCAAGCGATGCACACGTGACGCCCGCCGGACAGCCCTCGGGATTAGCGTCCATATTCCCAGCTTTGCGGGACGTAGTAGGTGACCCCAGTCTGCGTCGTGTTTATGGTCCTGCGCTGGTACTGCTTCTGTGTTTCGTCGCGTTCTATCTCGGACTCGACGCACGAATGGGCGTCATCTTGCAGCAATCAGGATTCAACCAGTTCGCCGTCCGCTTGGTGGCCCTGCCTGGATTCCTGGCCCCGTTGGCGGTGGCGGCACTGATTCCACGTTTCGGCCCGCACCGCATGGCGGGCACCGGTCTTACGGTCGCGACTGTCGGACTGGTATTGGCTGCGTTGACGGCTGTCGCGGGTAAGCCAATGCTCGTCCTGGCGGCGAGCCTGTTATTCGCCACAGGGATCGGCATCACTGTTCCGAGCTTGATTGCCCGCGTCGCGAGGTCGGCGCCCCAACATTGTCGCGGCATGGCCATCGCCTTCTACACCTTCACGCTTTTCATCGGCGCAAGCCTTGGGCCATGGGTTGCAGGCCGCTCATCAAACCTTACGGCAGGGACTTTCTTTGGCATGTTGGCGGCATTAATGGCACTAGCGGCGGCGATCAGTTGGAGTCCGCCGCCTGCGGTCTTGTCAAAGAACAACGGTTAAAACTCGAAGACCAAGCATGAATCACACCCAACGCATCATTGCCCACACGATTGCAGTCATGTCATTGGCGACAAGTCTTTCGACGTACGCACAAACGACCAAGGAAACGCACATGCCAAATGCAGCGATGAATACAACCCAAATGAGTTCATCTATAAACCGATTGATCCCTGCGGGCTATATCAATATCAACACACGCAGCATCCATGTTGATGCTGACCGGGCCACTTTGCTGCGCTATGAACGTGAGGATCACCGAAACAACGGCCTCGGGGGTGAGCACTTCAGTATCGTCATAGACGACGCCGGGCAACTCAAGGGCTTCACGCACATGGATATCGTCTTGATGGGCGGAACTTTGCCCACACGCGAACATGCACGAGAGATTGCGCTGGATTTCCTGCGTGAAATGACACCCGACCTGTTGCCACGCATGGAAATAGCCTGGATCAAACCACACGACGAGACCATTCACGCCATGCGAAACGGTCAACGAGAATCCGTCATCCTGACCGGGATGAAAGTCAAGGCCAGGAACCTTGCCGACGGTCGCTGGTTCTGGGTCATTGTCGGCACGAATGAAAAGGTCATGGTGTTCGAGCGCGACATCGTATGGATTACGTTCCCAGGCCGTCGCAAAACGGAGAAATGGCTGCACGATCAATGGCTTGTAGAACAGAACCGCAAACCAGCAACAGCCACCTCACGCCTGGCAGGCTAGTTTTCGGTTATAGCGCCAGCGCGCGTTGGATGGGCTGGTGGACAAGCATTTGAGTAAAAACGAGAAAACCTCAACCTCGTGTCTTACAGATCACCCGTACCGCTTCGCCATCGCCTCCAGCGACACCGGCTTGATCTTCGAGCCCATGCCGGCGCAGCCAAAGGCCTCAAAGCGGGCTTTCACAATGCCACGCGCAGCCATTTTGGCGGCGATCAGGGCTTTGCGCGGGTCGAACTCGCCGGGTTGCTGGGCCAACACCTGGCGCATGGCGCCGGTCATGGCCAGCCGAATATCGGTGTCGATGTTGATCTTGCGCACGCCGCTCTGGATGCCGCGCTGGATTTCTTCGACCGGCACGCCATAGGTTTCCTTGATGTCGCCGCCAAACTGGCGAATGATGGCCAGCCATTCCTGCGGCACGCTGCTCGATCCATGCATCACCAAGTGGGTGTTCGGAATCTGCGCATGGATGGCGACGATGCGGTCCATGGCCAGAATGTCGCCGGTGGGCTTGCGCGTGAACTTGTAGGCGCCGTGGCTGGTGCCAATGGCAATCGCCAGCGCATCAACGCCGGTCTGGGCGACAAAGTCCTTGGCCTGCACCGGGTCGGTCAGCATCATGTCGTGCGTCAGTTTGCCGATGGCGCCGGAGCCATCTTCTTCCCCGGCTTCACCGGTTTCCAGGGAACCCAGACAGCCCAACTCGCCTTCCACCGACACGCCAATCGGGTGCGACATTTCGCAGACGCGGCGTGTGATGGCGACGTTGTACTCATAACTGGCCGGGGTCTTGGCGTCTTCCATCAGCGAGCCGTCCATCATCACGCTGGTGAAACCGGAGCGGATCGACTGGATGCAAACGGCCGGCGAGGCGCCGTGGTCCTGGTGCACCACCACCGGAATATCGGGGTGCGTTTCCACCGCAGCCAGCATCATGTGGCGCAGGTAGGCCTCACCGGCGTATTTGCGGGCGCCAGCCGACGCTTGCAGAATGACCGGGCTGTCGGTCTCCTGCGCCGCTTCCATGATGGCGAGAATCTGCTCCAGGTTGTTGACATTGAACGCCGGCACACCGTAGCCGTGCTCAGCCGCGTGGTCCAGCACTTGACGAAGGGAAACAAAAGCCATGAAAATCTCCTTAAATATATACAAAAATAGCCTCTAGCCCCCGTGCTACCTGCACAAGAAGCTATTGAATCAATAGCAATTTACGCAGCGGCGCGCTGCTGCAAAATCTCAAACGCGGGCAGCGTCTTGCCCTCCAGCACCTCCAGGAAGGCACCGCCGCCGGTGGAGATATAGCCCACCTGTTTTTCGATGCCGTACTTGGCAATCGCCGCCAGCGTGTCACCGCCGCCGGCAATGCTGAAAGCGCTGCTATCGGCGATGGCCTGGGCAATCACTTTGGTGCCGTTCTCGAACGCGGCAAACTCGAACACGCCCACCGGGCCGTTCCAGACGATGGTGCCGGCCTGCATCAACTGCTCGGCCAGTCGCTTGGCGGTCTCGGGGCCGATGTCCAGGATCAGGTCGTCGTCTTCGACTTCGGTGGCGGCCTTGACGGTGGCGACGGCGTCGGCGCTGAAGGTTTTGGCGGTCACCACGTCGGTGGGAATCGGCACTTCGGCGCCGCGCGCTTTCATGGCTTCAATCACCGCTTTGGCATCGCCGATCAGGCCCGGCTCGGCCAGGCTTTTGCCAATGTTCAGTCCCGCCGCCAGCATGAAGGTGTTGGCAATGCCGCCACCCACGATCAGCTGGTCCACGTTCTTGGCCAAAGCTTGCAGGATGGTGAGCTTGCTGGAGACTTTGGAGCCGGCCACGATGGCCACCAGCGGGCGCTTCGGGTTGGCCAGCGCCTGGTTGATGGCGTCGAGTTCGGCCGCCAGCAGCGGCCCGGCGCAGGCAATCGGCGCGTACTGGGCGATGCCATAGGTCGTGCCTTCGGCGCGGTGCGCGGTGCCGAAGGCGTCGTTCACAAAGATGTCGCACAGGGCGGCCAGCTTGCGGGCCAGCGCCTCGTCGTTCTTCTTCTCGCCAACATTGACGCGGCAGTTTTCCAGCATGACGAGTTGGCCGGGAGCGACCTCCACCCCATCAACCCAGTTTGCAATCAGCGGCACCCCATTCGGAGCGTATTTGGGCCCCAGCAACTCACCCAAACGCTTCGCCACCGGGGCCAGCGAGTCGGCAGGCTTGAAAGCACCCTCGGTGGGTCGCCCCAAGTGGCTGGTGACCATCACGGCCGCGCCGGCGTCCAGCGCCATCTGGATGCACGGCACCGAGGCCCGGATGCGCGTGTCTTCCGTGATGTTGCCACTCCCGTCTTGTGGCACGTTCAGGTCAGCGCGGATGAAGACGCGCTTTTTATCGGCAAAACCGCTTTTGATGACATCGGCGAAACGCAGGACCTTCACAGCGCACCGCCTTGCTTGCCGGCCAGCACGCGCGCCATTTCCAGGCACTTGCTGGAGTAACCCCACTCGTTGTCGTACCAGCTCACGACCTTCACGAACGTGCTGTCCAGCGCCATGCCAGCATCGGCGTCGAACACCGAGGTGCAGCTCTCGCCGCGGAAGTCGGTGGAGACCACTTTGTCTTCGGTGTAGCCGAGCACGCCCTTCATGGCGCCTTGCGAGGCGGCCTTCATGACGGCACAGATTTCAGCGTAAGTGGCGGGCTTGTTCAGCTCGCAGGTCAAATCGACCACCGACACATCGGAAGTCGGCACACGGAACGACATGCCGGTGAGCTTTTTGTTGAGTTCAGGAATCACCACACCCACCGCCTTGGCGGCGCCAGTGCTGCTCGGGATGATGTTTTCCAGAATGCCGCGGCCGCCGCGCCAGTCTTTGTTGGACGG
Source organism: Rhodoferax sp. (assembly GCF_012927445.1). Lineage (GTDB taxonomy): Bacteria > Pseudomonadota > Gammaproteobacteria > Burkholderiales > Burkholderiaceae_C > Rhodoferax. The sequence continues at coordinate 76,226 of NZ_JABBPD010000002.1, read as the reverse complement.
ACTGTCCACCGTTTTTTGCGTCGCGGTGGCGGCGTGAATCGTCGTCATCAGGCCACGCTTGATGCCCCAGTTGTCGTTCAGCACCTTGGCCACCGGGGCCAGGCAGTTGGTGGTGCAACTGGCGTTGGAGATGATGGCCTCCCCGGCGTAGCTGCTGTCGTTCACGCCATAGACAAACATCGGCGTGTCGTCTTTGCTGGGGGCCGACATGATGACTTTTTTGGCGCCGGCGGTGATGTGCTTTTGGGCCGTCTCTTTGGTCAGGAACAGGCCGGTCGATTCGATCACGATGTCGGCGCCGACTTCGCCCCAATTCAACTCGGCCGGATCCCTGACCGCGGTCAGGCGGATCTTTTTGCCATTGACGATCAGGTTATTGCCCTCCACCGCGATGTCGCCCTTGAAGCGGCCGTGCACCGAGTCAAACTGCAGCATGTAGGCCAGGTACTCCGGCTCCAGCAGGTCGTTGATGCCGACGACTTCGATGTCGGAGAAATTTTGCACCGCAGCGCGGAACACCATGCGCCCGATGCGACCAAAGCCATTGATACCTAGTTTGATGGTCATGTAAAAGTCCTTATATATAAAAATGGGTTGTAGCCGCCGTCGCTATTGCGTAAGCAGCTATTAATTCAGTAGCAACGAGCAATCCGCGATGACCCGGTCCGGCGCACAAGCCTCAATCGGCTGCCCCATGTTGTAGCCATAAGGCAACGCCCAGACTGGTACGCCGGCATTGCGCGCGGTGGCGACGTCGATGCTGGAATCGCCGACGAAGAGAGCCCGGTGGCGCGGCACGCCAAACTGCGTCAGGCAGCTCTCGATACCGGCCGGGTTGGGTTTTTTGGTCGGCAGCGTGTCGCCGCTGACCACGCCGTCCAGCAAGGGCATCAGTTGGTGGGCGTCCAGCACGGTGCTGGTGTAGCGGCCTTCCTTGTTGGTCACCACCGCCAGCTTGACGCCACGCTCGCGCAAGGCGATCAGCGTCTCGCGCACCTGGGGATAGAGATGGCTGCGCGTGCCGCAGCGGCGTTGGTAATGCTTGTCAAACTCGGCGGCAATCAGCGCCAGGCTGTCGCTGGCGCGCACCGTTGCCACGTCTGTTTTGCCGCTGTAGGCCAAGGCCTGAATCAGCAGCTCACGCGTGCCGTGGCCAATCCAGTCGTTCACTTGCTGCTGCGCAACTTCCGGCAGGTCAAAGCGGCGCAGGGTGTCGTTGACGGCGTCGCAAATTTCCGGCGCGGTTTCAATCAGGGTGCCATCCAGATCGAACATGATCAGGTCAAACATAGGCTTTGTGCTTGGTTTCATGGTCAGTTGCTCGAAGGCACGATGTGGTCGGACAGCGGCCCGGAGGTTCGCTCGTCGCTGTTGGTCCAGGTTTCGCGGCGGTGCGCGGCACGGTGCGCCAGCGTGCGCACGGCATCCACCACGCGCTGGGCCGTGATGCCGAAGTGGGCGTACAAATCCTTGGCCGGCGCCGATTCACCAAAGCTGGCGATGCCCACCACCACGCCGGTGCGGCCGACGTATTTACGCCAAAAGTCCGGGTGCGCCGCCTCAATCGCCACGGTGGGCAGGGTCAGTGGCAACACCCTTTCCTGATACGCCTCGCTCTGGCGGTCAAACACATTGGTGCAGGGCATGGACACCACGCGGGTGGCAATGCCCTCGCTGGCCAACAGGGCCTGTGCTTGCATCGCCAGCTCCAGCTCCGAGCCGGTGGACACGATGGCCGCTTGAGCCCCATCCATGTCGGACAACACATAACCACCACGGCGGATACTCTCGACCATGCCCGCATGGGTCAGGCGCGGCAGGTTTTGGCGTGACAGGCACAGCGCGCTGGGGCCGTCCTTGCGTTCAATGGCACTGGCCCAGGAAACCGCAGTTTCCAGCCCATCGGCCGGCCGCCAGACGTCCAGCCCCGGAATGATGCGCAGACTTGGAATGTGCTCCACGCTCTGGTGCGTGGGGCCGTCTTCGCCCAGGCCGATGCTGTCGTGCGTGAAGACGTGAATCACGCGCAGCTTCATCAGCGCCGCCATGCGGATGGCGTTGCGGCTGTAGTCGCTGAAGGTCAGAAACGTGCCGCCGTACGGGATGTAGCCACCGTGCAGGGCGATGCCGTTCATGATGGCCGCCATGCCGAACTCGCGCACGCCGTAGCTCATGTGGTTGCCCCAGTGGTCGCGCCCGGCTTTGACGCAGCCCTTGAAGTTGGTCAGGTTGGAGCCGGTCAGATCAGCGCTGCCGCCAAAAAACTCGGGTACCAGCGGTGCCAGCGCGTCCAGTGCGTTCTGGCTCGCCTTGCGAGTGGCCACGGCGTCCGGTTTGGCGGCAATGGCGGCCAGCAACTCGGGCAGTTTTTCGGCAAAAGCGGGCAGTAAATCGCCCGCCATGCGGCGCTCAAACTCGGCCGCCTCCAGCGGAAACTGCGTGCGGTAGGCCTCAAAGCGCAGGCGCCAGGTCCGCTCGGCCTCTTGGCCGCGCTCGACGGCGTTCCAGGCGTTGGCGATCTCGGCCGGCACTTCAAACGGCGCGGCGGTCCAGCCCAGCGCTTCGCGGGTGGCGGCGACCTCCAACGTGCCGAGTGCGGCGCCATGCACGTCGTGCGTACCGGCCTTGTTCGGCGAGCCCATGCCAATCACGGTTTTGCAGCAAATCAGCGTCGGCTTGCCATGCGGCAACACGGCCTGCGCCTTGGCGGCGCGCACGGCCGCGTCCAGCGCCTCCGGGTCATGCCCGTTGACGGCAGGGATCACGTTCCAGCCGTAGGCTTCAAAGCGCTTGGGCGTGTCGTCGGTGAACCAGCCTTCCACATGGCCGTCAATCGAGATGCCGTTGTCGTCGTAAAAACCCACCAACTTGGACAGGCGCAGCGTGCCGGCCAGCGAACAAGCCTCGTGGCTGATGCCTTCCATCAGGCAGCCGTCGCCCATGAACACATAAGTGAAGTGGTCGACGATGGTGTGGCTGGTTTCTTCTTCATCACGGTTGAACTCGTCGGCGAGCAGCTTCTCGGCCAGCGCCATGCCGACCGCGTTGCTCAGGCCCTGGCCGAGCGGACCGGTGGTGGTTTCTATCCCGGGCGTGACACCGACTTCGGGGTGGCCGGCGGTCTTGCTGTGCAGCTGGCGGAAGTTTTTCAACTCGGCCATCGGCAGGTCATAACCGGTGAGGTGCAACAGCGCATAGATCAGCATCGAACCGTGGCCGTTGGACAGCACAAAACGGTCGCGATTCGGCCAGTGTGGGTTGGCCGGGTTGTGCTGCAGGTGCCGGTTCCACAGCACCTCGGCAATGTCGGCCATGCCCATCGGCGCGCCGGGGTGGCCGGACTTGGCTTTTTCAACCGCATCGACGGCGAGCATGCGGATGGCGTTGGCCATCTGGCGGGCGAATTCAGGTGTAGGAGTGTTCATGGTCTTAATCAGTTGGGGACAGAGCGGGTTCAGGCGTTCAGGAAGCGCGCTTTTGCCGTTCCATCATCCGCCACACAAAGGGCGTGAAGATCAGTTGCATCGCCAGTTCCATCTTGCCGCCGGGCACCACGATGGTGTTGGCGCGGCTCATGAAGGACGCATCAATCATGTTGAGCAGGTACTGGAAATCGATGCCCTTGGGCTTGGCAAAGCGGATCACCACCATGCTCTCGTCCGGCGACGGAATGTCGCGCGCAATGAACGGGTTGGAGGTGTCCACCATCGGCACGCGCTGGAAGTTGACATGCGTGTGCATGAACTGCGGGCAGATGTAGTTCACGTAATCGGGCATGCGGCGCAGGATGGTGTCGGTCACCGCTTCAGTGCTGTAGCCGCGCTGCTTCTTGTCGCGATACAGCTTTTGAATCCACTCCAGGTTGATGACCGGCACCACGCCAATCAACAGGTCCGGGTGCTGGGCGATGTTGACCTCGGGCGTGACGACGGCGCCGTGCAGGCCTTCATAAAACAGCAGATCGGTGTTGACCGGCACGTCTTCCCAAGGCGTGAAAGTGCCGGGCTCCTGGCTGTAGGGCGCGGCTTCCTCGGGGTCATGCAGGTACTTGCGGCGCTTGCCGGTGCCGGTTTCGCCATAGGCGCGAAACAGCTCGGCCAGTTCGGGAAACATATTGTTTTCCGGTCCAAAGTGGCTGAAGTTATTGTTGCCCGCCGCCTCCGCTTCGGCCGCCTTGCGCTTCATTTCCTTGCGGTCATGGCGGTGAAAACTGTCGCCCTCGATCACCGCGGCGTTGACGCCTTCACGGCGAAAAATGTTCTCGAACGTCTTGGTGACCGAGGAGGTGCCGGCGCCGCTGGAGCCGGTGATGGCGATGATGGGGTGGCGTTCAGACATGGTGCTGTCTCCGAAAGTTAAAATTTATAAGAAATAGGCCTCTAGCCCCCGCGCTGTCTGCGCAAGCAGCTACTAAATCAATAGCATCATCAGTCGATGAACAGGCTGCGCTCGGCAAACAAGGGGTTGTTCAACGTCGCCCTCACCGGCTCCGCGTGGTAGCGCTCAATGCGCTCCACTTCATTCTTCGAGCCGAACACCAGACCGATGCGCTGGTGCAGCGACGTCGGCTGCACCTCCATCATGGGAATCTCGCCGGTCGAGGCGCGGCCACCGGCCTGCTCCATGATCATGCCGACCGGGTTCGCTTCGTACAGCAGGCGCAAGCGGCCGGGCTTGCTGGCATCCTTGCTGTCGCGCGGGTACAAAAAGACCCCGCCGCGCATCAGAATGCGGTGCGCCTCGGCCACCATGCTGGCAATCCAGCGCATGTTGAAATCCTTGGCCCGGGGCCCGGTTTTACCGGCCAGGCATTCGTCCACATAGCGTTTGACCGGCGCCTCCCAGAACCGGCTGTTGGAGGCGTTGATGGCGAACTCGTGGGTATCTTCCGGGATTTTCATCATCGGATGCGTCAGCATGAACTCCCCTAACGTCGGGTCCAGCGTGAAACCGTTGACACCGTCACCGACCGTCAGCACCAGCATGGTGGTCGGGCCATACAAGGCATAGCCGGCGGCAACCTGTTGTGCGCCGGGCTGGAAAAAATCAGATTCCGACACATCCAGACCCGTGTCCACCACGTCTTGCGGTGCGCGCAATACCGAGAAGATGCTGCCGACCGAAACGTTGACGTCAATGTTGCTGGAGCCGTCCAGCGGGTCAAACACCAGCAGGTATTTGCCACGCGGGTACTGTCCCGGAATCTGGTACGGCACGTCCATTTCTTCCGAGGCCATGCCCGCCAGATTACCGGCCCATTCGGTGCGCCGGATGAAGACCTCGTTGCTCAACACGTCAAGCTTTTTTTGCGTCTCGCCCTGCACATTGATGGAGCCGCCCGCCTCGGCCGCATGGTTGCCCATGATGCCGCCCAGTTCGCCAAAGGCGACGGCGCGGGCGATGGCTTTGCAGGCCAGCGCCACGTCCAGAATCAGGGCATTGAAATCGCCGCTGGCGCTGGGGAAACGACGGCGTTCTTCAATCAGGAATTGGGTCAGGGTGGAGCGGTTGGTTAAAGGCATGGTGAGGTCTCCTCGTAATTAAAATAGTTAAGGCGTGGGGGCTGGTTTGGGCTCAGGCCGGGTGCGCGGCACGGCGCAGCGCCTGCATGACGTTGTAGTAGCCGCCGTCGGCGTCCGGTGCACTGAACACCGCGCTGCCCGCCACACAGGTATCGGCCCCGGCGAGCACGATCTCGGCAATGTTCTCCAGCTTCACGCCGCCGTCCACTTCCAGCCAGATCGGCTGGCCACCGCGCGCCTGATGCATCTCGATGCGCTGGCGTACCGTGCGCAACTTGCCCAGGGTGCTTGGGATGAACTTTTGGCCACCAAAGCCCGGGTTCACGCTCATCAGCAAAATGATGTCCAGCCGGTCCATCACATGGTCCAGCCATTCCACCGAGGTGGCCGGGTTCAGCACCAGCCCGGCTTTGCAGCCGTGCTCATGAATCAACTGGAGCGTCCGGTCCACATGTTTGGTGGCTTCCGGGTGAAAGGTGATGATGTTGGCACCGGCCTTGGCAAACAGCGGAATCAACGCATCCACAGGCTCCACCATCAGGTGCACATCAATCGGAATTTGAACATGCGGGCGGATTGCCTCACAGACCAGCGGGCCAATGGTGAGGTTGGGCACGTAGTGGTTGTCCATCACATCAAAGTGCACCAGATCAGCGCCAGCGGCTTGAATCGCGCGCACTTCGTCCCCCAGGCGGGCGAAGTCGGCGGACAAAATAGACGGGGCCAGGCGCAGGATGGGCGTTGCAGATTGAGGGGTCATGGTGCGGATGTTGGTAAAAAGTTCATTGATTCAAATGGGTGCGACTCAAGCGCGGCGCGCCGCGCCCTGTTGCGCCGCGTGCCAGCTTCGCAATTGCGCCAGATCGACCTGGCTCAGATCGGGCAGCACGCGCATGGCGCTCGAAAAATCGTGTTGCGCCGTGTAATGCGTGGGGGTGATCAGGGTCGCCAGCCCCGCCGCCGTGGCCGAGCGCAAGCCGTTGCTGGAGTCTTCAAATGCCAGGCATTGCGCCGGCGCCAATTTAAGCGCGTCCAGCATTTGCAAATACACCTGGGGATGTGGTTTTTTAATCGGCGCCGTCGAAGCGTCGCCAATGGCGGTGAAGTTCAGCCGCCAATCCGGGCCCACCGCGTGGCGCAGCAAAGCCACAATATTGACCGGCGAGGTGGTGGTGGCAATCGCCAACTGCACGCCCTGCGCCAGGGCCTCGTCCATCAATTCGAGCACACCGGGGCGCAAGCGCACCGCGCCGCTGTTGACGGCACTCTCATAGGCGGCGGTCTTGAGTTCATGAATGCGGTGGATGGTGTCCACCACCGCCTGCCCATTCAGCGCCTTGATATCGGGGTGCGCCAGTTTCCAGTAGTGCAGGATGCGCTCCTTGCCGCCCGAGATGTTGAGCAGCTCGGTGTAGAGCGCCTCATCCCATTCCCAGCCCAAGCCCAGTTCGGCAAACGCATGGTTGAACGCAGCGCGGTGCGCGCTCTCGGTGTCGGCCAGAGTGCCGTCCACATCAAAAATCAGGGCTTGCAGCGTGGTTGTAAACATCGGATTCTTTCAAAAAGTGAAGGAATGAAACACGGAAATCAGTGAAGAATGATTTACTTTAAACGCCTCAACCCATAAACTCCAATCACGTTTTATAGAAATATCATCAGGTAGAACTGATAAAACAGGAGTCTTCCATGCGCCCCTATACCCTGAAACAACTCCAGACTTTCATGGAAGTGGCGCGCCAGCGTTCCGTCTCCAAGGCCGCCGAGCGGCTGTTTGTGACCCAACCCGCTGTGTCGATGCAAATCCGCCAGCTCGAAGAGGCGTTTGGCGTGCCACTGATCGAGCCCGTGGGCCGCAACATCGGGCTCACCCACGCCGGCGAAGCCTTTTTGACGCACGCCATCGCCGCCATGGGGCAACTGAAAGACCTGGAAGCGCTGATGGCCGAACATGTTGGCCTCAAAAAAGGTCGCATTGACCTGGCCGTGGTCAGTACCGCCAAATACTTTATTCCCATGCTGTTGGTGCGTTTTGGCAAACTTTGTCAGGGCATTGACGTGCAACTGAAGATCGACAACCGCGAAAACATTCTGGGCCTGCTGGCGCGCAACGAGGCGGACCTGGTGGTGATGGGCCGCGCCCCCGCCAACCTGGACTGCGAAGCCACTCCCTTTGCCACCAACCCGCTGGCCATTGTGGCCGCGCCAGACCATGCCCTGGTGCGGCGCAAAAACCTGCCGTTCTCGGTGCTGGGCGAGCATCGCTTTGTGGTGCGCGAAGAAGGCTCCGGCACCCGCGCCGCGATGGAACGGCTGTTTGCAGAGCACAACACGCCGTTGAGCGTGGTGATGGAAATGCCCAGCAACGAGACCATCAAGCAGGCCGTGATGGCCGGCATGGGCCTGAGTTTTTTATCGATGCGCACGGTGCGCCATGAGTTGGCCAGCGGCCACATCGCCCTGGTGGACATTGAAGGCATGCCGATGATGGGCAACTGGTACGTCACCCACCTGAGCCACAAAAAACTCTCCCCCGCCGCCCGCGCCTTCAAGGAGTTTCTGATCGAGCAAGGCGGCGGGCTGATGGATTCGTGGAGTTGAGCCGGTTTGACTTCCTCCATAAAGCAGTCGCGGCGTCACCGGCAAGAAATATTGGGCCTCTAAGATAGGCGGTTTACCAACCTTACCAAGACTCACCATGACCGCTCCCCGCTTGCTCAACAAAATCAGTCTCATCACCGGCTCCGCCCAAGGCATTGGCCTGGCAACGGCCCTCAAGTTTGCTGCTGAGGGGGCCACCGTCATCGTCTGCGACATCAAGCAGGCCGGCGTGGACGAAGCGGTGGCGCAGTGTCGCGCGCTGGGAGCAACGGCAGAGGGCTTTGTGATGGATGTGACGCAGCGCGCCATGATCGACGAGGTGGTGGCCCGCGTGAAGGCCCAGTTTGGGCGCATCGACGTGCTGGTCAATAACGCGGGCATCACGCAGGACGCGCGGCTGCAAAAGATGACACTGGAGCAGTTTGACCGCGTGATCGACGTCAATCTGCGCGGCGTGTTTCATTGCTCGCAGGCCGTGGCCGACATCATGGTGGCCCAGGGCAGCGGCGTGATTCTCAACGCCAGCTCCGTGGTGGGCATTTACGGCAACTTTGGCCAGACCAACTACGCCGCCACCAAGTTCGGCGTGATCGGCTTCACCAAGACCTGGAGTCGCGAGCTCGGGCCCAAGGGCGTGCGCGTCAATGCGGTCGCGCCCGGCTTCATCACCACCCCGATGGTGGCCGCCATGCCCGAGAAGGTGCTGAAGGAGCTGGAAGCCAAGGTGCCGCTCAAGCGTCTGGGCAAGCCGGAAGAGATTGCCAACGTCTATGCCTTCCTGGCCAGCGACGAGGCCAGCTACATCAACGGCGCGGTGATCGAGGTGTCGGGCGGCATGTCACTCTGAGACCGGGCCGGTCTCGCGTCTGACCGACTACGCGCGTTGCAACACCGCGTGCAACGCCACCAGTGCCTGCGTCAGCTTGTGGTTGGGGTCCATGTAAATCATGGGCAGTGACTGCTCGTGGGATTCCCGTATCTTGACCGAGGAAGGCAAGTAAGGCTGCAGCACCGGCAGGCCTTCGGCGATCAGTTCCGCGACCATGCGCTGCGGTAGGTTGGCACGCGGCTGAAACTGGTTGACCACAATGCCTTCCACCACCAGCTTGGGGTTGTGGTCCGCGCGGATTTCCTGCACGTTGTCCATCAAGGTATAGAGCGCCTTGCGGGCAAAGTCGTCGCAGTCAAACGGGATCAGACAGCCCGTAGCGCCGATCAGGGCGGAGCGTGTGAAGAAGTTCAGCGCGGGCGGCGTGTCAATGTAAATCCGGTCATAGTCGCCCGCCAATTGCTGCAGGGCTTCCCGCAGCTTGTAAATCTTTTGGCGCGACTCCAGCTTGCTCTCCAACTCCCCTAAACCCGGGCTCGACGGCATGAGGTGCAGGTTCTCGTGCGGCGTGGCCACAATGAACTCGCTGGGCAGCACGGTGCGAAAGCTGTAGCTCAAGGAGTGTTCAAAAAAACCCGCCACATTGGGCTGATCTGCTTTGGCCTGAGCCCCCAGCAGGTAACTGCTGGAGTTGCCCTGCGGGTCCAGGTCAATCACCAGGGTACGCAGGCCCTGGCTGGCGCTGATGGCGGCCAGGTTGCAAGTGATGGTGGATTTGCCTACCCCACCTTTTTGATTGAAGACGACGAGCGGCATGACACGATTCCTTGTGCGGGTGGACGAATGGACAAATGGATGTATCCGATTGTGCCCGGCTTCAACACATCACAAAAAACTGATTTAACCATCAATTAATTTGAATTTTCTTTATGAATAACCCTCCCTATAGTTCAGCGCATCGCCAACCACAACCGGAGATTCCACATGGATCAATCGAACCGCTACGCTGACCTGAGCCTCAAAGAAGCCGACCTCATCAAAGGTGGCACCCACATTTTGGTGGCTTACAAGATGAAGCCCAAGGCCGGCTTCGGTAGCTATCTGCAATGCGCGGCTCACTTCGCCGCTGAGTCTTCGACCGGCACCAACGTTGAAGTCTCCACCACCGATGACTTCACCCGTAATTTGGACGCGCTGGTGTACTACATCGATGAAGCCACGGAAGACATGCGCATTGCGTACCCGATGGATTTGTTTGACCGCAACATGACCGACGGCCGCATGATGATGGTGTCGATCCTGACGCTGATCATCGGCAACAACCAGGGCATGGGCGACATTGAGCACGGCAAGATTCACGACATTTACTTCCCGGAACGCGCCATCCAGTTGTTTGACGGACCCGCCAAGGACATCACTGATTTGTGGCGCATTCTGGGTCGCCCGATGAAAGACGGCGGCTACATTGCCGGCACCATCATCAAGCCCAAGCTGGGCCTGCGTCCCGAACCGTTTGCTGCTGCTGCTTACCAGTTCTGGCTGGGTGGTGACTTCATCAAGAACGACGAGCCACAGGGCAACCAGGTGTTCTGCCCGGCCAAAAAGGTTTATCCGCTGGTGTATGACGCCATGAAGCGCGCCCAGGACGAAACCGGCCAGGCCAAGATCTTCTCGGCCAACATCACGGCCGACGACCACCATGAGATGTGCGCCCGCGCCGATTTCATTCTGGAATCTTTTGGCCCGGACGCTGACAAGGTGGCGTTTCTGGTGGACGGTTTTGTCGGCGGCCCCGGCATGATCACCACGGCGCGCCGTCAGTACCCGAATCAGTACCTGCACTACCACCGCGCTGGCCACGGCATGGTCACAAGCCCCAGTGCCAAGCGCGGTTACACCGCCTTTGTGCTGGCCAAGATTTCGCGTCTGCAAGGGGCTTCCGGCATCCACGTTGGCACCATGGGCTACGGCAAGATGGAGGGTGAAAATTCGGACAAGGGCATCGCGTACATGATCGAGCGCGATGAGGCGCAAGGCCCGGTTTACTTCCAGAAATGGTACGGCATGAAGCCCACCACGCCAATCATCTCCGGTGGCATGAACGCGCTGCGCCTGCCCGGCTTCTTTGAAAACCTGGGCCACGGAAACGTGATCAATACCTCGGGCGGCGGCGCCTATGGCCACATCGACAGCCCGGCTGCGGGCGCGATTTCGCTGCGCCAGTCGTATGAGTGCTGGAAGTCGGGGGCGGATCCGATCGAATTTGCCAAGGAGCACAAAGAGTTTGCGCGGGCATTTGAGTCCTTCCCAGGAGATTCGGACAAGCTATACCCCGGCTGGCGCGAAAAGCTGGGTGTGCACAAGTAAACGCTAATGTGCTGAACATGATCGCAGAATGGCTTGTTGCGACAGGCTGCCCTGCGCCGCTCATGTCCCCCGGTGGCGACCTGCGGCCACCGCCTCCTCCTTGACTTCGCTTTGCAGGGCAGCCCGCCGCAACAAGCCCGAGACGTTGCGGGTATTCCATGGAGGGCTCACCTCAACCCGCTAGCAGAGCGCATTGGGTCTCTGGCGCAGCGAAGTCAAGGAGGAGGTTCGGGCAAAGCCCGAGCCGGGGGACATGAGCGGAGTCGGATACCCAATGCGCTCTGCGAGTAAATACTCCGTACATCCCATGTCACCTATTCCCCATAGTGACCACACAGGAAACAGCCATGACCACCGACTACCGAATTCAGAGCGAGCCGTTTTATCAACAGCAGGCCAATGAAGTCGCCCTGTACCAAGCTGCTTATACGGCCCGACTGCCGGTGATGGTGAAGGGGCCGACCGGGTGCGGCAAGTCGCGGTTCATTGAATACATGGCCTGGAAGCTGGGCAAGCAGCTCATTACGGTGGCCTGTAACGAGGACATAACGGCCTCCGACCTGCTGGGACGCTACCTGCTGGAAGCCAATGGCACGCGCTGGCTCGACGGCCCACTGACTACCGCCGCCCGCATCGGCGCCATCTGCTATCTGGATGAAATTGTGGAGGCCCGGCAGGACACCACGGTGGTGATTCACCCGCTGACCGACCACCGCCGCCAACTGCCACTGGACAAGCGCGGCGAGCTGATTCACGCGCACCCAGATTTTCAACTGGTGATCTCTTACAACCCTGGCTACCAGAGTCTGATGAAAGACCTGAAGCAGTCCACCAAGCAACGCTTCGTCGGCTTTGACTTTGACTATCCGAGCGCCGAGCTGGAGGCCTCCATCGTGGTGTCTGAGACCGGCGCGGACTTGGACACTGCCGCCAAGCTGGTCAAGATTGGCAGCACCGCCCGCAAGCTCAAGGGCCATGGACTGGACGAGGGCATCTCGACCCGGCTGCTGGTCTACGCCGCCACCTTGATCAAGGGCGGCGTGAACCCGACCGATGCCTGCCGCATGGCACTGGTGCGGCCCATTACGGACGACGCCGATATTCGCGCCACGCTGGACCACGCGATTGACGCCGTCTTTGCCTGAAGTCTGCCACCGTGCATAAAAGTCCCTCACTGGAACAACTAGCCGTCTGGCGCGAGCAGCTTGACTGCGGCTTTCCTCAAGTCGCCGATGTGTTTGCGGACTGCATCGCCGAAGCACAAACCCTGCTGACACCCGAAGGCATTGACGCTTATCTTGAAAACGGACGCTTCCTGGGCAAGATGGGACGCGGCGTCGAGCCGGTATTGATCTTTTTGCAAGAGTGGCCGCAGGTCGCCCGGATACTGGGCGAGGTTGCCCTGCCGGCCGTCATGGACACCATTCGCGCCATGACGAAATCACCCAATAGCCAAGCGATCGCGCCCTTTCTGCAATCGCTGGCGGCCATTGCCAGACGCCTGCCATCCCAGGAACAGCTGCAGCACTATCTGGATTTGGCGCTGAGTTTCATGGACCGTACCAGCGGCTCCATTCACGGCATCCACAAGACCTATGCCAGCCCCAGCCTACCGGACTTTTTCCTGCAATCGCCCCACTTGCTAAACCAGCTGTCGATGGAGGGCCTGCGCAACTGGGTGAACTATGGCGTACGCAACTACAGCCACCACCCGGAGCGCCAGCGCGATTACTTCAGCCTGCAGTCGGCCGACAGCCGCGCTGTGCTGCAACGCGAACGCCATGGCACGCTGCTGGTGGACAACACGCGCAAACTCGACTTGTACCTGCTCGGGCTGTGGCAGGACGCTGACCATCTGGTCCCTTACTCTTTAGGTTTTGACGAGTTGCGCAAGCCAATACCCTACTTCGACAAGCTCGGCATCCGGCTGCCGGATGTCTATGACGCGCGGCATGGCATCAGTGGACTTGACCGCTACCGCGCCGCACTGGCCCACATGGCTGCGCACCGGCGCTGGAGCAGCGCCATCTTTGCCGACAACTACAGCCCGTTTCAACGCCTGGCGGTCGAGTTTTTCGAGGATGCGCGGGTGGAAACGCTGGCCATGCGCGAGTACCCGGGCCTGCGCCGAATTTTTCTGGCGCTGCATCCGGCACCAGTGGAAGGCGCCTGCGACCCAGAGACCCATTCCTGCCTGCGCCATCGCCTGGCCATGCTGTCACGCGCCCTGCTCGACAACCCGCAGGCACCAACCCACGGCTATCTGGATGCCCCCCTGAACGTCTTCGTCCGGCGCTTTCATGACACCATGGCGCAGGGCGAATCCAGCACCGAAGAGATTGCCGGTCTCGCCCTGTCTTACGTCGCCAAAACCCGGCGCCAGAGCGACCAGCTGCCCAAGACCTTTTTCACCGACACCGAAGTTGACTACCGTGATGACAACCGCCACCTGTGGCGGTTTCACGAACTGAGTGATGACGAGGAAATGTTCGAGGAACATCGCGAAGCTTCCGTCGCCGAAGACGTCAAGAGCCTGCCGCCGCGCCACTACCCGGAATGGGACTACGCCAGCCAGAGCTACCGCCCGGACTGGATCAGCCTGTACGAGCGGCTGCACCCGTCCGGCAACCCGGCCGACATCGACACCTTGCTGGCCAAACACAGCGCCCTGGCCAAGCGCCTCAAACGTCTGCTGGACCTGCTCAAGCCGCAGGAAAAAGTGCGCGTGCGCTACCAGGAAGAAGGCAGTGAACTGGATCTGGATGTCGCCATTCGTTCACTCATCGATTTCAAAAGCGGCGGCCAACCCGACCCGCGCATCAACATGAGCCACCGGACCGATGGCCGCAACATCGCCGTCATGCTGCTGCTGGACCTGTCGGAATCACTGAATGAAAAAACGGTCGGTTCAGAGCAGACCATTCTGGCACTCAGTCAGGAAGCGGTGTCTTTACTCGCCTGGTCAATTGAACAATTGGGAGACCCTTTTGCTATTGCCGGCTTTCACTCCAACACGCGCCACGACGTGCGTTACCTGCACATCAAAGGTTTTGGCGAGCACTGGAATGATGACGTCAAAGGACGACTGGCGGCAATGGAGGCCGGTTACTCCACCCGCATGGGGGCCGCCATGCGCCATGCCGCCCATTACCTGGAAGGGCAAAAGGCCGACAAGAAGCTGATGCTGATTCTGACCGACGGACAACCGTCCGATGTGGACGCGCATGACGAACGCCTGCTGATTGAAGATGCGCGTCAGTCGGTCAAGGAACTTGATCAACAGGGCATCTTCACCTACTGCATCAACCTGGACCCCAAGGCTGACGAATATGTGAGCGACATCTTCGGCCACCAGTACACGGTGATTGACCACATCGAGCGTTTGCCCGAGCAACTGCCGAAGCTGTTCATGGCGCTGACACGCTGAGTCTGCCGATGATCCGCAGGCGGCCTGCGTCTAAGTGACTTGCAAACGCGCCAGCTGTTGCACCCGATAAACACGCCCCTGTCTGTCCTGCGGCGCAATCACTTCTTCGCGTACCAGTCGACTAACCTCACGGCTGACGGTCTCCAGTTTCAGGTTCAGCATGGCACCCATGTCATCCCGCGCAAACAAGATGCTGATCTGGCTGTCAGCGGGACTGCGCATTTTGAGAATGAGATTGGAAACCCGTTGCCTGGCCGTGCCAAAGTTGAGGTCGGCCAGCCAGTCATCGGCATCCTTGAGCGCTTTCTGCCACTTTTGCATGAGCATGTGGTGAAGGCGATGGCTGCTGGCACCCAGGGTATGAATCACGTCCAGGGGAATCCGGCACACGGCAACGTCAGTCAGGGCCACGGCCTCGCTGTCGTAGCGCGATGTCGCCAAGGCTTCCAGCCCGGCCACATCGCCGGGGCGCAGCACCCGCACAATGCGATGCCTTCCATCGGACGTCACTCGCACCAACTTGATCATGCCGGTGCGCACCGTGAACACGCCTTGTGCACGGCTACCCTCGTCATAGAGCGTCGCGCCCTGCTTGAACTCCAGGTCATCAATCGGTGCATGAATCATGCCGAAATCCTGTTCATTGAGATCAGCAAACAGGACCATGTCGCGCATACCGCAGTTGCGGCAATCTGATTTTCCGCGCCAGGCGGATTCTGTTTTTATCGGAATCATCGTGCGACTCAGGAACGCAGTGCAGCACGCGCCAAACGCAAGCGCTCATCAAGATATGCGCCGTAAAAATCGGGGATATAGCCACCGACCAGACGCTCGGCAACTTCCACACCACCGCGTCCAAAAAACAGCACGGTAGGCGCCACCTTGATGCGCCAGCTGCGAACCAATTCGTCCTGGGTGAGCGACGCCCCCTTGAAGTCTTTGAGCATCCGGTTGCTGCGCATGTCAACCTGGACGACCGCCAAGCCCTGCTGCTCGCGCAGGGGACCCAGGTAATTCTCGCGGGCGACTTTGCAAAACGGGCAACCCTCAAGGCTGACCATCACCAACAAGGGGCCACCTTTTTTCAGCGCCTGGGCCAACTCGTCAGCCAGTGACACGGCCGTGGGCAAGCTGGCCGGCGCAGCGTTGGCTACGCCGAAGGCACAGGCAGCCCCACCGGCCAGTATGAAACGACGACGCGAGAGGAGCAACTGCCCGGCCCCAGTCAATGGCGTCATCGGAATGAGCGTGGGCGTCATTTAGTCTCGTGTTCCAGCAGCAAATAAGTGTTGTAGGCGTTCATGCGGTTAGCCACACGAAACAGCGGGAGGTGTTCAAACTGCGACCAGTCGGTGACCTTGTAGGCGTCTTCAAAGGGTTCCAGATTCTTGGCCGCCTGCCCCATCGTGGCCCGCAGATAAACGAGGTAGTCACGCGTGAGCTGCATATCCTTGCGCGCTTCAGTCGAGAGGGGACCATGCCCTGGCACGATGACCTTGGTATCAAACGCGAGCAAATTGTCGATCGCGGCGATCCAGTGGCGACTGTCCGCCTGACCCACAAATGGAATACGGCTGCGGAACACCAGATCGCCCGCGAACAACACTTTTTCGGCTGGCATGTAAACGGCCAAATCTTCCGGCGTGTGAGACGGCCCTACGGGTTTGATCTGAAAATGAACGCCACCCACCACAATCTCTTTGTCACCATCGATCCACTCGTCTGCCTCGACCAAATGGGTGTTTTCATCGACCCAGGGCGCAAGCTGCTGACGCGATGCTTCCAGCCGCAGGCGCGCTGTTTCAGAATTCAGATAGACCAGTGCCGCGCGGTGCGCAATGATGTGCGCACCCTGCGCCTTGAATGTCTGCAATCCATAAATGTGGTCGGCATGGTAGTGCGTTGCGATCACATGGGTGATGGGTTGAGTCGTTATCTTGCGAATCTCGGCGATCAAACGCACCGCCAAGGCGGGCGAGCCGAGCGCATCAATCACGACGACGCCCCCGGGCGTGACGACAAAGGCCGCATTGGAAATAAAGTTCTGGTTGGCCGGCGAACCCAGGGCCGACACGCCCTCGACATACCAGGCCGAGGCTGACACCTGCTGAGCCACCATCGTGGGCACTTCGTCAGCGCTGGCCATTGAGACACTGAACCCAAGCAGCCATGCTGCCAGGTAGCGCCAAACAAAAGCATTCTTCGATACCATCAGATTTATTCCCCATAAGGTTGCACGCATCGTCTTTCAGTTCGAAAGATGGCACCAAACCAAAACAACTTGAGTCACATCAAAAAGCTACCATGCAATTCGATCTAACATAATATAAGCTAATAGTGAATTATTTGGAATCCATATGAACCCTACAAGCATTCTTGATCGCTACGGTGATAGCGTGGTTCTGGCGCTGGGGGGCCTCCTCATCGGGGTCATGTTTGGTTTTTTTGCCCAGCGTTCCAAGTTTTGCATGCGGGCTGCGGCCATTGAATTCTGGCATCGAAAATTCGGCGAAAAACTCTCTGTGTGGCTGCTGGCGTTTTCCAGTGCCGTGGTCGTTGTTCAGTTGCTCATCCTGACGCATTCACTGGATGTCAGCACGGCGCGCCAACTTGCCACACGTGGCAGCATTTCTGGCGCGTTGGTCGGTGGTCTGATGTTTGGTGCCGGCATGATCATGTCGCGGGGTTGCGCCAGCCGATTGCTTATTTTGTCCGCCAATGGCAATTTACGGGCCCTGCTGTCAGGACTGATCTTTGCGGTCACGGCCCAGGCTTCACTCTCAGGATCGCTAGCCCCATTGCGCAACACCATCAGCGCCTGGTGGACTGTGGATGGCGGTAGTTCGCGTGACCTGCTGGCCATCACCGGGATTGGCCACTGGGGTGGACTTCTATCTGGCTTGGTGTGGTTTGCAGCAGCGCTCTACTTCTCCGTTCGCAGCGGCTGGGGCTTCTGGAAATGGGTCGGCGGCGTGGGCACGGGCTTGGCGGTGGCCGCTGGATGGTGGTACACCTACTTTATCTCGGCCAGTTCATTCCAGCCGGTCCAGGTGCAAGGCCTGACGTTCAGTGGCCCGTCTGCAGAATGGCTGATGCGCATACTGGCCTCGCCAGCGCCTGAAATCGGGTTTAACTTCGGTCTGTTACCGGGCGTCTTTGCCGGCTCCTTTTTGGGCGCATGGATCGGCAACGACCTCAAGCTTGAAGGCTTCAAGGATGGCTACAGCATGCGGCGCTACATCGCAGGCGCAGTCCTCATGGGCTTTGGCTCCATGCTGGCCGGTGGCTGCGCAGTGGGTGCGGGCATGACAGGCGGGGCCATTTTTGCATTGACGGCCTGGGTCGCGCTGATTGGCATGTGGGTCGGCGCGGGCTTGACCGACCGTCTGCTCGACCCAGACACCAGCCGCAAGTCTGCGACAAAAAATCAACCACAGACGGTTCTCGCAACCTGAAGAAACCGTTACTTGCCGCGCAGGTATTCGGCGACAACGGCCGCCAACCAGGGGTTGATCGCATTCATGGCATCAGCCAAATCTATCGGTCCAGATGGCTCGTCATGAACGGGATAGAAATTGCACAAAATGGACTGCTGAGCAAGCATCAAGAATGAGTCTTATGATGCAGGTCCGGTCGATAAAACGTCCGGTCAACCTAAAAATTTTTATTAGAGACCGTCCATGAACAAACTATTTTTTTCTTTCATCCTGGCCGCCTGGGTCAGTTTTGCCAGTGCACAAGATGTCAAAGTTGTTTATCACATCACCACGGGAATTGAGACGGCTGCGGGCGCACTGAACAACATCCAGAACCATCTGGACGCAGACCCCAAAGTCAAGATTGTGGTGGTCACCAACGGCCCCGGCGTTGACTTTTTGCTGCAGGACGCGAAGGACAGCCATGGCCGCGAATTCAGCTCATCGGTGAGTACGTTGGCGGGTCGTGGCGTTGAATTCAGGGTCTGCAACAACACCCTGAAAGGGCGAGGTATTTCGCCCGACAAGCTCCTGATGGAAACCAAAATTGTTCCATCAGGCGTTTCAGAAGCGGCCAAATTGCAGGCCAAAGAAGGTTTCGTCTACATCAAACCCTGATGCGCGGGTGGGTGCGAGGATAGAAGAATCCTTGCACCTCAGGCATCCTGAAAGTTACCCTCAGTCTCAATCTGAGTACATACCGCACGGCAAAGCGCAGCCACCCGGTCATCGACGATTCGGTAATGAATCTGAACCCCTTCACGGCGTTTCCCCAATACCCCTGCCTGATACAACGTATTCAGATGCTGGGACATATTGGGCTGGGTGGTATCGATTTTTCCGAGCAGATAGCTCACATTCTTCTCGCCATCACACAGGCAGCTGATAATTTTCAACCGCATCGGCGCGGACATGACCCGGAACAATTCCGCCGCCATCTCAAACACTTCATCAGGCTTGTCCAACTCTGATGGGATTTTGGGTACTGAAAGCTTTGCCATAAGAAGAATGCTGTCGGTATGAAGTCCGACTCGTAATTTCGTTGCACCTAATATACGCTTTTTGTGCAATTTAAATAGTCCCAATGAGGACAAGACGTCTGAATCACCAGTTTCTGGCCAGAGAGTCGACTTGAGTAGCTCGTCTTCACATCTCGCAGGCCAACGTCCTGCGTAACTTGTGCTCTGCGCCTTATTTTTCTTCCCCCGCGAGCACACCGCGACGCACCTGGTCACGTTCGAGCGATTCAAACAGAGCCTTGAAATTGCCTTCGCCAAAGCCCTCGTCGCCCTTGCGCTGAATAAACTCAAAGAACACGGGGCCGAGCTGCGTTTCTGAGAAGATTTGCAACAACAAGCGTGGCGTACCGCCTTCGGTAGAGCCATCCAGAAGAATGCCGCGTGTCTGCAGTTCAGACACTGGTTGACCGTGACCGGGCAGCCGACTGTCGAGCATCTCGTAATAAGTGTCGCTGGGTGCTGGCATAAGTGGCACACCCGCCATGGCGAGACTGTCCACGGTAGCAAGTAAGTTGTCGCAGATCAGGGCAATGTGCTGGATGCCTTCACCGTTGAACTTCAGCAAGAACTCTTCAATTTGGCCGCCGCCCTGCCTGGATTCTTCGTTCAAGGGGATACGGATCTTGCCATCGGGCGCGGTCATGGCGCGGGAGGTCAGGCCGGTGTATTCGCCCTGAATATCAAAGTAGCGAATTTCCCGAAAGTTGAACAGCTTCTGGTAGAAGCTACCCCAGAAGGCCATGCGGCCGCGATACACGTTGTGCGTCAAGTGATCAATCAACTTCAAGCCATGCCCCACCGGGTGACGGTCTACACCGTCGATGAAATTGAAGTCAATATCGTAGATCGACTTGCCATCTTCAAAGCGGTCAATCAAATACAGGGGTGCCCCGCCAATGCCCTTGATGGCGGGCAAGCGCAACTCCATCGGTCCGGTCGAAATTTCAATCGGCTGCGCACCCAACGCTAAGGCGCGGCTGTAAGCGTAGTGTGAATCTTTGACCCGAAACGCCATCCCGCAAGCGCAAGGACCATGCTCTGCCGCAAAGTAACCCGCGACGCTTTTGGGCTCCCTATTGACGATGAAATTGATATCACCCTGACGGTACAGGACGACGTCTTTGGAACGGTGTTTTGCCACCAGCGTGAAGCCCATTCGCTCAAAAACAGGTTCCAAAACGCCGGGCGTTGGCGATGCGAATTCAACAAACTCAAAGCCCATCAACCCCATGGGGTTTTCAAACAAATCAGACATGATGATATTTCCAAAAATCAAACAAGAACGAAAGTCGAAAGCGGTCGAACTGCCTCAATGAAGGGCTTCGGCGGGAACAAGCGCACAGAGGGAAGCCCTTATTCCGCATCCCCCTGCCGAGCTGGAGAGGCGTTCTGGAACGCCTCCATCGACTCACAGGCCGCGACGATACGCTGGATGGTTGGCAGTCCCTCCAGGGGACAGTTAAAACGACGCGCGTTGAAAACTTGGGGGATCAAGCAGCAATCGGTCATGCCCGGCATCTCACCGTGGCAAAAAGTGCCGGTGCGCGGGTCGTCCCCAAGCAGTTTTTCGACGGCCGCCAGTCCATCGTTCACCCAGTGCCGGTACCAGTCATTTTTCTGCTCTTCGTTGATGCCGAAGTTTTTAGTCAGATAGCCCAGCACCCGCAGGTTGTTGAGGGGGTGAATGTCACAGGCAATGGTTTGGGCAATGGCCCGCACACGGGCCCGACCATCGGCCTCGGCGGGCAGCAGCGGCACTTGTGGATAGGTTTCATCCAGCCATTCAATGATGGCCAACGATTGTGTCAGCACCCCGGTGTCCGTTTGCAACGCCGGCACAATGCCGAGTGGGCTTTTTTCCCGGTAGGCCGCCTGGTTCTGCTGGCCACCGTCACGCAAGAGATGCACGGGCACGGCTTCATACGGCAAGCCCTTCAGATTGAGCGCAATGCGGACCCGGTATGCCGCAGAGCTGCGGAAATAGGTATAAAGCTTCATCCCGGATAGCGCTCGACCCGTTGTTCAATGGCGCCAAAGAGGCTCTTGCCATCGCGGTCGAACATCTCGATGCGCACCGTGTCGCCAAACTTCAGGAAGCTGGTTTGCGGTTTGCCGGTTTCAATCGTCTCGTACATGCGCACTTCGGCCAGACAGCAGTAACCCACACCGCCATTGGCAATGGACGAGCCGTTGAGGTCGCCTTGTTTGTTTGAAACCGTACCGGAGCCGATGATTGAGCCCGCTTCCATTTCCCGGGTCTTGGTAACGTGTGCCACCAGTTGCGGGAAGTTGAAGATCATGTCGGTGCCGGCGTCCGGTTTGCCAAACATCTGGTCATTGATCTGGACGGTCAAGGGCCGATGCACCCGTCCCTCGCGCCAGTCTGCGCCCAGTTCGTCGGGGGTGATGGCGACGGGGCTGAATGCGGTGGCCGGTTTGGATTGAAAGAAACCAAAGCCTTTGGCCAACTCGCCGGGGATCAGATTGCGCAACGAAACGTCGTTGACTAGCATCAACAGGCGAATCGCCGGGGCGCATTGCGCCGCAGTGGAGCCCATTTTGACGTCACCGGTGATGACGGCCACTTCGGCCTCCAGGTCAATACCCCAGTCTTCCGACAAGGCGTAGATGGGATCACGCGGACCGACAAAAGAGTCCGAGCCGCCCTGGTACATCAGGGGATCGGTCCAGAATTCTGCAGGCAGTTCGGCACCGCGGGCGCGCCGCACCAGTTCGACGTGATTGACATAGGCGGAACCGTCGGCCCACTGGTAGGCCCGCGGCAGCGGCGAATGGCAGAGCAAGGGGTCAAACGGCACCGAGTCGCTGAAGGCGCCGCTGTTGAGCGCTTCATAGACCTGGCGCAATTGGGGCTCGCAGGCGTCCCAGTCGTCCAGCGCCGCTTGCAGGGTACGCGCGATGGCCGGCACCGGGCGGCAGTGTGTCAGGCTGCGGTTGACAACGATCAGCGTGCCGTCGCGGCCGCCTTGTTTGAGGGTGGCAAGTTTCATTGGCTTTTATTCTCCAGCGTAGCTGCCGTCATGCATCCAGCGTGCGTGTTGGGGGGCTTTTTTAGTGACAGCCCATTCGTTGAGCATGTCCCACTTGGCGTCATCAAGCATCTTGGCCATCTTCGGTGTGCCGGTGTTGGCGCACAGTTCCAGCCGATGGCCACTGGGGTCGAAGAAGTAGATGGATTTGAAGATGGTGTGATCGGTCGGTCCCAGCACGTCAATACCGTCGGCTTCCAGTCTGGCTTTGGCCTCCATCATGGCCTCGACCGATTCGACTTGCAGCGCCAGATGCTGGGTCCACACCGGGGTATTGGGGTCACGCCCCATCGGCGGCTGGGTTGGCAACTCAAAGAAGGCGAGCACGTTGCCGTTGCCGGCATCGAGAAACACGTGCATGTAGGGATCAGGCGCTTTGGTCGAGGGCACTTCGTTCTCGGCAATCGCCAGGATGAAGTTCATGTTCAGGTACTTGCCGTACCACTCAACCGTTTCCTTGGCGTCCTTGCAGCGGTATGCGACGTGGTGGATTTTTTGGATTTTCATTTGAGTCTCCTAAACAATTTATTAGACACCTTGGCGGGCAATCGTCATAGCCTCGCGCAGCACGGACAGATCACCAATGTGGTTCGACAAAAGCAACACCAACTTGGCGTTGACCAGCGCACTTTGCTCATCGGACAAATCGCGATGGGTTTCGATCAAGGCTTCATAGAAATCATCACCAGGCGTGTAAGCCTGGAAATAACGCTTACCGGGTTCAGAGAGGTTAGGTTTCAGATTGAGCGACATGGACGGCTCCTTATTGAACATTGAAAGTTGCGCGGGCCAGAGCTGCTTTGAGCGCATCCGCGTCAAAGGCACGCCAGCGGGCGGCCACATGCTGATCCGGGCGAATCAGATAAACCGTCTCCGGCTGGGCGTCGAAACGCTCGGCAAAACGATTTTTTTCATCGACAAAAACACGCAGACCTTCGGGCGCCACGCCGGCCTTCGGGGACACCAGAACCACTTCAATGGGGATCGGCGCATCCGCCAACGATTTGTAAACACGGGCGGTGGTGACATCCATCTGTGATGGGTCATTGACAAGCACCAAGGCCATGAATTGGTTGCCTACGCGGTCAAGCAGCCAGAAGCTCTTCCCACCTTCCTGCATCGGCGCGTCATCCATCGCGGCGCCTGGCACCATATCGCCCGCAAACACCGCCGTATCCTGCGTATTTAAACGCGATTCGGTGAGCACCGCAGGCACCGACAGACGCCCTGAATTGACCAGCGCACGGGCAAAAGCATGATGACGCGCCAGGGTCAGGGCCGCATTGCGAATGGTCAGCGACATCTTGCTTTTGGGGGTGATGAAATCGGTGGCGCGGGTCGAGTTGAGCAGGTTCTCCTCGGCGGCAAACACACGTTCGTCCGAGTAGGTGTCGAGCAAGCTGGCGGGGGCCTTGCCTTCGATGACCAGCTTCAGCTTCCAGCACAGGTTATCGGTATCCTGAATACCCGAGTTGGCGCCGCGGGCGCCAAACGGCGAAACCTGATGCGCTGCGTCGCCCACAAACAGTACGTGACCATGGGTGAAACGGCTCATGCGGCGGCACTGGAAGGTGTAAACGCTGACCCACTCCAGATCAAACTCACGGTCATCCCCCAGCATGGCCTTGATGCGGGGAATGACGTTTTCTGGCTTTTTTTCTTCTTCTGGATCGGCCTGCCAGCCGAGCTGAAAGTCAATACGAAAGACGTTGTCGGACTGGCGGTGCAGCAGCACCGACTGCCCTGGGTGAAACGGCGGGTCAAACCAGAACCAGCGCTCCGTTGGAAAATCGGCCTTCATCACGACGTCGGCGATGAGGAAACGGTCCATGAAAATCTTGCCGTCAATCTCCAGGTTCATCATGCGGCGGATGCCACTGCGCGCGCCATCCGCCACAATCAACCAATCGGTCTCCAGGCTGTAGATGCCATCCGGCGTTTCGACCTGCAGAGTGGCGCCCTGCCCGTCCGGATTGACCGACACCACCTTGTTCTTAAACCGCAAATCAAGATTGGGCAACTCTTTGGCCCGATTGATCTCGTATTCTTCCAGGTAATACTGCTGCAAGTTGATCATGCCGGGACGCTTGTGCTCGTCTTGCGGGCGCAAGTTGAAGTTATAAACCTCTTCCTCGCGGAAGAAGGTACGTCCGACATTCCAACTGACGCCCTTGTCCACACAAGGGGTGCCAACACCCAGTCGATCAAGAACCTCTAGCGTTCGCTTGGCATAACAAACACCACGAGAACCGACGGAAACCGTGTTGTCATCGTCGAGTACCACTACCGGCACGCCGGACTGTGCCAACTCAATAGCGGCCGCCAAGCCGACCGGACCCGCCCCCACGATCACGACGGGATAGCGCTTTTTTTCAGCGCCGCTTTGCTCCGGTGGGCGGACATATTCGTAACTCGAATATTGATAGGTACTCAACATGACTGTTTCCTTTTTTATTGAAGCCCGCTTCGAAAAGCGGGCGGGGAACTTAAGCCGCCGTCTGCAAGGCGTGCCACATCTCCTGATCGCGCTCAGCGGTCCAGATGCGCGGATGCTTGATACCGCTGGCTTCGTCCACCGCACGGGTCACGTCAAACGGCAGGCAGTGTTCGTAGATGAAGACCTGGCCAAACTTGGGGTCCATCGCTTTGCGGCAGTGGGCCATCGCCTGGTTCAGATTCATGTTCTGGGCCACGGCCTCCTTGGCAGAACTCAGCAAGGTCGTCACGAAGTCGCGGGTGTAGGCTAGGCCAGACTGAACGCGCTCGGAACCGACCAGCGCCGGGCCACGACCGGGCACCAGTTTTTCCGGCTGGAGTGCGGCCAGCGCATCCAGCGTGGCGGGCCACTCTGCCAGTTGCGCGTCGCCGGTGTAGCAGGCGGCATCCGCTTCCACCAGGTCCCCCGAAAACAGCACCTTCTCGGACGGCACCCAAACCACCGTGTCGCCTTTGGTGTGACCGGCACCCAGATGCATGATCTTGACTTCGAGCTTGCCCATCCACAGTGTCATGGAATCTTTGAATACCAGCGTGGGCCAGGTCAGGCCGGGGATGGAATCAAAGGCGTCAAACAGACGGGGAAAGCGCTCGTACTCGGACTGCATGTCTTGCGCGCCGCGCTCAACAATCATTTCATAGGTGCCCTGGCTGGCAATGATTTCCTGCATACCTGCCTCTTTGTAGCCGGAGGCGCCCAGCACCCGCACCGCGTGGTAGTGGGACAACACGACATACTTGATCGGCTTGTCGCTCACCTTGCGAATCTCGGCAATCAGGCTCTGCGCCATCACCGGGGTGGCCAGCGCGTCGCAGATCAGTACCGAGTCGTCTCCAATAATCACGCCCGTGTTGGGATCGCCCTCGGCGGTGTAGGCCCAGCAGTGCTCGGACATCTGCGCAAAGGTGGTCTTTTTGACCTCCAGGTCAGCTTGTGATGCGAATTTCTTAGTCATACTTTTTCCTTGGTTAAATATTTACATCCCCAGATACGCCGCACGCACCTGCTCATTTATTGCCTTGAGTTGCGTTTGTTTGAATTAAAAAATTGCCTTTTTCATCCCATTAATTTGCATTCTGAAATACAGAACTAGTTCTGTCAATTAAAAATAGCAAAAAAATACCTTGTCGACATTTGCACATCAACAAGGTTTCTCTTTATGATTTTCTGAATCGGTATGGCTAATTTGCATCTCCGGCATAGCCCAGACGTCGTGAAAGTGTCTGCGCTGAACGCTTCAGTGCGGTAACCACCGGTCCATCCAGCGACATGTCAATCATGCCTTTCACACCAATGGCCAAGACCGAGAGGGTAATTTCATTATTGGCATTGAAAACCGGGGCCGCCACCGCGGCCACGCCAGGAACCAAGTGATAGTCGGTCACGGCTGCCACGCCGTGCTGGCGTGCCGTCGCCAGCATCGTTTTAATCGCCTCAACCGTATGCACTTCAGGAGGCAGTTCCAGAGTCATCCGTTCACGGGCAATTAACGGGGCAACCGTGGCTTCGGGCAACCAGGCCGCAAATACACGTCCGCTGGCCGAGGTCAGTATGTTGAGTGCCGTGCCAGTCACCACGTTCACGGTGATCGGTCGGTGGGGACGCTCGGAACGCACAATCACCGGACCGTTGTCACTCCAGACGGCGAGCGCCGTCGTCTCATTTATCTCATCGCGTAATTCAGCAATGGCGGCGAGGCCTAATCCGACGCGGTCAAGCCGGTCAACGGCCACGAGGCCAAGCGTCAAAGCAAACGGCCCGAGATCGTAGCGCGAGGACCTCGAATCCTGGTCAACAAGCCCAGAGCGGACCAGACTGACCATATAACGGTGCACCTTGGAAGCTGGCATATCCGCTGCCGCGGCAATGTCTTTGAGCATCATGGAGCGATGGCCTTGGGTAATAGCACGAAGGATGCTAATACCGATTTCCAGTGACTGAACGCCGTGTTGACTCTCTGTATCTTTGCTCATCCGTACCTTGTCCTTGCACCGCGTGGAGCGGCGACACCTTGGATTGATCATAAAACAGGAATAGCCAGACAAAGCTCGCTTACTTGGAATTAATTCCTCTATTCACAATCCGGCAAAAAGTAAGCAGCAAATCCATGAAGCGCGCATTGAAGAAGCTGGTCGCCAGTGCCACTCGACGCTTCTAATCTGGCGCCAATGGGGAAACCGGCTTAACACGGGCAACAAACTTGACACTGGTTTTCAGAGCGTCAACCTCGTCGCCAAGTATATTAATGGCTTCATTCAAAAAAACGTCTTTGGCATTTTTCCGTTCTTTTTCGGCCGCCAGTTCTTTGGCGAGATTGCGTTCGCCAGCCTGCAGACCATCATCCCGAAATGCGCGGCCCTTTCCAGTCGCGAGTTCCTTGCCTTGAGCATCCTCTTTGGTGGTCTTGTCCGTACCCCTCCGTGACTCACGGGACGTAAGCCGGGCTTCCTGAGCGTCCCATTCTTTGCGTCGTTCGGTTTCATTCAAGGAGACCATGTTTTTCTTGCGGAGAAGCCGGGATTCAGCGATGTCTTCTTGCACATACTGGAATTCCTTGTCTTTTTTCACACGGGCCGCATGCCGTGTCAAAAGGATGGGGAGTCGACTCTTCAAGTCGCCGCTCGGCGAATAGTTGGCGGCCTTCACCTGTGTCCAGGGGAGTGCATTTTCGAAGCTGGATTCACCAAAATCCTCCGCATTGGAGGCCGCGGGAAAGAGGATATCGGGCGTTACGCCGCGCAATTGGGTCGTGCCGCCATTGATGCGAAAGAACTGCGCAATGGTCATTTTCAGTTCGCCGAATTGAGGTTTTTTGTTTTTGGCAACTTGATCGAGATTGATCATGGTTTGCACGGTTCCCTTACCAAAACTCGGCTCACCGATAATCAATCCGCGACCGTAATCTTGGATGGCGGCAGCAAAAATCTCCGACGCCGATGCCGAACTTCGATTAATCAGAACACCAAGGGGACCATCCCATGCGACACCCGTCCGGGTGTCGCTCTCTACGGATATCTCACCGCTTGCATTGCGCTGCTGCACGACGGGTCCACTGCCAATAAACAAACCGGTGAGTTCAACCGCTTCCGTTAATGAACCGCCGCCGTCGTTACGCAAGTCGATCAGCACGCTGTCGACCTTTTCTTTTTTCAACTCGCCCAGCAAGTGGGCCACATCCCGGGTCGCGCTTTTGTAATTCCGGTCGCCCTTTTGTCGGGCGGCGAAATCCTCATAGAAGGAGGGAAGGGAAATCACACCAATTCGGCGCGTGGCATTTCCGTCCACGATCGAGTGGATGGACGATTTTGCCGCCTGCTCTTGCAGACTGATCGTTTTGCGAACGAGAGAAACCAGTTTGTGCTTGCCATCGGGCCCGCTGTCTGCCGGGAGCACATCAAGCCGGACGACCGAGTCCGCCGTACCGCGAATCAGCGCCACAGTGTCATCCAAGCGCCAGCCAAGGATGTCCGTCATAAGGCCGTCGTCGCCCTGAGCGACGCCGACAATTCGATCCCCGCTTTGCAGTTGGCCCGAGAGGCTTGCAGGCCCCCCCGGTGTCAGTTCTCGAATCGTGGTGTATTCATCCAACTCAACGAGTACGGCACCGATCCCGACCAGGGAAAGTCTCATGGAAATACCGAAATCTTCAGCAGCTCTTGGGCCCATGAAATTGGTGTGGGGTTCGATCGCCATGGTGTATGCGTTCATGTAGGTCTGAAAAGCGTCAACGCTCTTTACCCGGCTGAGACGTTTTATGGAGTTGTCATAGCGCTTATCGAGTATCTCGACAATGCTCAGGTCATCCTTCCCGGCAAGCTTGAGTCTAAGCCAGTCGTTCTTTACCCGCTTCCGCCACAGCTCATGCATTTCCGCTTCTGTTTTCGGCCAGGCTTCCTTATCCCGCACGTATCGGTAGCTTTCATCCTGTTGGAAATCGAACCCTTTTTTTAGCAGCGTGCGGGCATACGCAAAGCGCTCAGTCGCGCGACGATCGTAAAGATTGAAAATGGCGAAGGGAGCGGTAAGGTCTTCTTTCAGGATGGCGTCGTCGAGCTTGGTCCGATTGACGGAAAGACGGTCAATGTCGGACTGAACAAAGAACAGTTTCTCGGAATCAAGGGATTTCAGATATTGGTCGAATATCTTTGCTGACAAGGTGTCATCAAGCGGCACCCTCTTGTAGTGATAACGGGCCAGCAGTTCTGCCGCCAAGTGTGCTGCCTGAGCGTCCTGTTGGGCTGGTTTCAGCTCTGGCGGATAGTGCGTTTCCGCGTCAAGCGATGCGCCTTGCGCAGCCGTCACCAAGGCAAATACTAGCCAAAGCAGTTTCTGTTTCATTCGTGCTCCATTTGAAGGCGTCAAGATTATCCGCCGGTGGTGTGTCAATTGCGCCCCCGGTATTGGCATAGTATGACCATCAAACCGTCCCGGAATACCCAAGCTCGCCGGATACCATATCCAGGACCTTGCTTGAGTAATTCGTGAAGTTAATCAACATCGTCATTCACCATATCCACTATGCCTGTCGCAGCATGCCACATTCGCTGGTAGAGATTTTTCCAGGCGTCTATCGCCTTTGTAAAGAAAAGTATATGCAGTCAACCCCGGTGATAGCCCGACGTTGAAAGTACAAGCCCAAAGGAAATTCTGGCTCACTTATGACAGTCGAAGCTAATGCGACTATCGCTTTATGAGTGAGTACTGACCATGTTGAACATCAAGACCCTTATCGCTACTGTGTTGCTTTCTGGCATTGCTGCGGTCTCCTTTGCCCAGGCACTGGCTACCCTAAAAGATGCGCCCATAGTTAAAAAGGCAGTTACAAAGAAACACGTTGCAAAAAAAGCCCACAAAGCCAGCGCCACGAAGAAGGTGGACACAACTGCACCTGTAGCACCTGCTGCCAAATAAACCGATAGCAATCTAAAGGGGAACTGAGGAGACTCGGCCTCTTTTCTTTCGCCCATCAGCTGGGCTTCCAAAGAAGTCATTACCAACGATAACTGCCAGCCCAATAGCCCACCGACAGGCCCAATGCCTTGTATTTTTTGACCCCCACTTATGAGCCTTACATTAGTGACTCAACTTGAAAGACTGTCGTGAAGAGATTCAATCTCAAGGCCGTTGCCATTGGCACACTGACAATGCTCGCACTTGACTTACTAACCGGCGTTGTTTCGTTTATTGTTTTCAGTGGTGACTCGCTGACCTCCGGGGCAACTCAATCTGAGATAACGGCCGCAGGGAAAATCATTGAACAGAACGACGGGTACCTGTTGTTTGGTTTGCTCCTTGGCTCTTTATCAACGGTTATTGGTGGCTATATTGCGGCCAGGATAGCCAGAAATCTTCCACTGTTCAATGCTTTCGCAGTTGGCGTGGTCGGCATTGCTGCAGGAATTCTGTTGGGCGGCCAAAGCGAAAGTCCTGAGTGGTTCAATGCCGTCGGATACATCTCAACAATTCCAGCTGCTATTGCTGGTGGTTGGCTGGCCCGGAACACAATGAAACAGGGTGCATGACCCGTTCATCGAAGGGAGCCACCTCCGTCAACGACGACCAGAAACGGCGATAGTAAAACTCACTTACCAACAGCCTCTGCTGGAGTGGATGGATTATTCACGCCTGGTGCGTAAAAGTAATCGGCAGCGAACATCGCACCAATAGAGCCCACGATAAATGCGCCAACAAGCGTCCACCAAATCCACTCTTTATTCAATTTCCGCTTTTGTTTTTCTACTGTTAATTTTTCTTCTTGTGCCAAGGTAAATTCCGATTTAGTTGCGTTCTGCATTAATGTTAATTTGATTGAACATTTAGCGGTTAGTAATCGGGGCTGACTGAGAGATGCTCGTCGGAACCTTCAGACCAACTCCGAAGAAATATATCGGTTTGACAGCCAAAATGCCCTGAACTGAAGACAAAAGGGCCGAGAACCCCCGCACCGATCCATAGAAATCAGTGGCCAAATCTAGTAGGCTTCCAATCCGGGGCCTTTGGAATTCTTCTTTTCAGCAGCTTGCGACTTCTGCGACTTTTTCGAGTGCAGGGACGCTTTATTACTCTTTTTTGTGGGCTGCGTTGACCTATGCTGCTTCGGCTTAGCAGAGGCTGGCGCACTCTTGGCCACGACTGCGTTGGCACCCTTATCCAAAGATACGAGAGATCCCTGCGCTAACGCTATAGAAGCAACAGTTGAAAACAGCGCCGCTGCAAATAGGGTTTTGATATTGGTCATATTAATCAGTCAATAAATGTTCGTTGAGCAAGCCAGTCACATTTCAGATTAGCTTTACAACGTAAGGTTTCAACTTTCGTTGACCGCAGATGCATCACTGCACCGATGCAAGCCCTGCCTGAGCAGGAATCAAAAAATATGACGACGCAAATTCACGATGAACCCGTATTGAAGATAGAGGTCATGTCGTACTGCTTACCAGCAGCTCCAAGATCTCGAATGCCACCCTCTTCCACCCTCTTCCACCCTCTTCCACCTGTCGCCATTCAGTAGTCAGGCCCTGCTTGGTCCAAGGCCGGCCGCGTCAAACTGAATGCAACTTTGTGCTCAAATCCAGTACAGTCAACCACTGAACTGGATTTTCACATGGCCTCCATTTCATCCATTGCACAGTCAGGCATGAACGCGGCGCAGATGACGCTGAATTCGTCTGCTCACAATATTGCCAACATGAACACCACTGGTTTTCATCGCCAGGAAGTGCTTCAAAACTCCCAAGCAGAGGGTGGGGTATCCACGGCATTGACGACTGCGCGCTCTGAGGGGGCGTCGCTGGAGACGGATGTCGTGGCGCAACTTCAAGCCAAGAATTCGTTTTTAGCCAACCTTGCGGTGTTCAAAACCAATGACAAGATAGCCGGTGCGCTGCTGAACATGAATGCTTAGCTACCTGCACGCTCCCGCAGGCGCGCCTGCACCGCCTCACTGCTAAGTTCTCGCAACGCGTCAGCAGCAATCCACCGCGCCGACCGAGAGCCTTGCCGCTGAATGCGCCGAGCTGCTTCGATGGCAGCAGCATTAAGCGCCAGATTGCGCTTGCCGATGTTGCGTAGCGCCCAGTTCACCGCCTTTTTGACAAAGTTGCGCTCATCCCCTGCTGCAGCTTCAATGAGGGGCAGCATCATGACGAAGCGCTCATCGACAGCCCGCTTGTCATGCACCGCCAGTGTGGCCAGCAACGCAAAGGCCGCACGACGTACAAACTCTTCCTTGTGTACAGCCCACTCAGGTACTTTGTGCCAGGCCAACGACGAAGCCAAGAAGGCGCTGCCACAGACTTGGTCACACACGTCCCAGGATGAGAAGTCCTTGGCCCAGGCGTCCATTTGCGGCGATGTCAGTTTTGCGGGCTCGGCTACCATGCCCGCCACGATGCGGGCATCAGGTATGCCGGTATCCCACAACGCGAGCGCCAGTTCATGGTCGCACCCTAACGTTTGTGCAATGCGGCGCATGACTGGCATGGACAAGCCCAGACGGCCTTCAGGATTGATGCCAAATCTGGCCATGCCAGCCAGCTCGCGGGGACGAGCATCCTGCTGGAGCAATGCAAGGGCGAGTTGGAGGCGGCTCATTGTGAGCCTTACTTTACGCGAGGTTGCTTGACCAATAGACTTCAAGTGCAACCATCAATCCGACAGGCAGGTGGCGCCGAATGCAACGATGGTCGGCCACTGCGTTCTGCTCACGGGGGAACTGCTGGTGACAACCCTACCCACTTAAACAGTGTCCTGTGTAAACGGCCACGATCACAGAGGAAAGAGGCCACGATCTTGGAGGAAGGGGAAAAGCTCCAATGTTTCAACTTATGCACAAGTTATCAACATTTGCAAAACTGTCTTAGAACGAACCTTTAAGGTAGCTTCAGAAGCCTTTGAAATACCCTTGTGGACTGGCGTAAAAACAGAGATTAGCGCCTAGCCAGCGTAATGAAACATCTTTACTAGGGCTTCAAGCGATCTGTCTGTCATAACTGGCTCGACAACATTTGCTTGCATGGCGCCGGTAGATGCGAGCGCATCAGTATCCATGCCAAAAACTGATTTGAAAATCTCGCGATCTTTCGCGGTCAAATTTGGTTGTTGCCCACCTTGCATCAAAGGGTTTGTCAACTTCAGCAAAGCAAGATCTGTCAGTCCATGCAATGCAGGGGAATTTGTCAATGCGATGTTGAGCAGCCCGGTCACTTCGAACGTCTTTTTATCAAACAAGAAGGCGGGGGAAATGAAACGGTACTGCTCTGCGTCAAGCATGGCTTTTGCTGCTGCCGTCCAGCGTGTATCCGTGACATATAGACCATCGTCACGCCAGGCCAGATTTTTGAACCATCCCGCTGCCGGTGCGGGTTTGCCATTGGTATTCGCCAGGAGCGTCTGATGCTCATAGTCAATGACGTAATCTATCTTTCGGGAATTTGCCTCACTGACCAGCTTTGCGCCGATGGCCGCATTCATTACCCACATGCCACCGGATGGCCTACCATCGACCGCCTTGAATCTACTCGCTGGGAGAATGCGAAATTCACTCTTGTCGGTCAACGGAATCGCTATAGCGGAGAGCGCTGTAGCTGGCATCATCAACGTACCCCAATAGAAGCACTGTTCAGAGGTGATCCGTTTGCTTCGCGGAAGCCCTGCATAAATTTCATGATAGGTTCTGAAGCTGCAACAATTTCGCCATTGATGGTGACAATCTCTTCATCCAATTTGATCAATTGACTTTCAATGTCATTGATGGCCGCGCTTCGATCCTCAACCGATTCAAGAGCTTCAAGCGCCGTTTTCCCGTACTTGCAATGGTAGAGGTCAGCTATCTTTTGTTTGATCAAGTCCCCGAAGAAATAGGGCATCCAAGTATGGGTTCCAATGTTGTACGTCTTGACGAGTTCAAATTTGTATAAGAGGTCTACTTCACTCGGTGAAGAGCGCTTACCCCACACGCGACCGCGCCCTTGAATTTGTTCGAAGTCGTCGAAAGACAAGGGGCTTTTAGTCATGATTTTTGAGGCATCCAAAAATCCAGAACTCAACATATCGGCCTTGTATACCGCCGCGCGTTCATCCACCGCTGAGAGCATAAATTGCATCATCTGGCGATCATTCAATGGCTTGGCATATAGATCGTTGATCTTATTTTCTAGCTCAATTTTCAGCGTAGACGCAGCTCGCTTTTTTATTTTTATCAGGTCGATTTTCTGCTGAAGTTCTTGCAGGTTGGTTTGCAGGATGTTTTTGGCGTTGTTGGTCATAGTGATTGGGGTGGTGGGTCAATTGAGGCGATAAACAGGCGCAGGTTTAGTCATATCCACCTCTCGCGCTAAAAATGTTATGAGCCTGAAGGCCTCGATTCTTAGGGTGTTTGGCTGGCGGTTTTGAAGACGTCAAGGTGTTTAAGTTTTTCCGCTTCTCGGCCAAGTACCGGGCATTAATTTGGTACACACGGACAAAGCTGAGGCCAAATTCGGCCGCAATTTCGTGTGCGTTGCCACGCTCCATACGCTCACAAATCTCTATATCTCTGGCGCTGCGCTTGTAGCTCGAATCACTAGGGATATAGATCGTCTGGCCCTTCCAGTGATCCACCAGACAATCAGCAAGATAATTGCCAATTTCCATGGCTTGCTCGTCGGGAGTCTGGTATTTTTTTGCCATGTGCACGGCCATGTTCTCAGCGAGGCCTTGAAGCAATTCATGACGTCGTGCAACGCTTTTATTTCAAACAGTGGACATAAAGTGTTTAACTCCTTTCCCACCATTCCACCTTGATAAGACTTTCAAGGCTTGTAAAGCGTTTAAATCGCTTTCCCCATTGGCGGAAAATCAGTGCCCTGCCTGCATATTGGTCTGGCCCAATGACTTCATGGGAATGCGCGGGCTGTTGCTCTTGAACTCGGTTTGTACATTGAGGCCAGGTGCGGCGATTACACGCACAAATATTTCACCCCTGACCTCAGTGGCGCGCAACGCCTCTTGCAGGGCGGCCCGTGTGTCACCGATGCCAATGATGCGCGGGTCATTGAAACCCTGGCCACGAATCCCGCTGCCCCCGCCGTCACGCGCTTTCTTGGCATCCATACGGCGGAGCGCTGCAATATCTGCCTCGCTGGGCTGGGTCAGTGCCTCTAGCATCATCAGCGGCCCCAATAATTTACCCATCAAGCTCATGTAGCGAACCAAGCTGCCTGCACTTCCGATCGAGGCGGCGCCTGGACCAGTTCCTGGTGCGCCAGGGGCGACTGGTATCACTCCGGCACTGCCACCCATCTCGGCCCAGTTGGTGACATAGACCGGGGTGATGCCAGCGGCCGCTTGCAGCGCCTTGCCTTCGGCCACGCCTGCAGCCAGTCCACCCGTGCGGCCCAGCAGCTTGCCCGCCATGCCAGGCAGGATGCGCGAGAGGGCATAAACGCCGACAGCGCCTGCAGCCGCGCTACCGGAGATCTGGCCACCACTCAATTCAAGTCCGCCCTTTTCCTTGCTGTCGAGCAGGTATTTGATGGCGTTAGCGATGGTTTCATTGACGGGTTTTGCAAAACCTTCAGCGGCATGGCGCAATGTGTTGCGCAGGCGCTCAGCTTGGGTGGCAGCATTGCTGGTGGCACGTGCCATGTCTTTCAAAATCGTTCCGTCGGCCTTGCCTGTAAGCGCGATGAACTCCCGCATCTTTTCCAGCATCTCGCCACTGAGCGCACTTGACATGCCGCGCTGGGTATCAAGGTCGGTTTTACCAAACGTTTTTCCCATAAATGCGAAACGCTCTGCATCGGTTTTCAGCGCCTTGTATTTTTTGCGCATGTCTTCCAGCACAGCCACCGCATCACGCCGCTCACCTTGCTTGCCAAACATCTTTACCCCCGTCGCTTTTTCAGCGTCTTTGGAGTAGTTCATGTTGGTGAACAGCCGCATCGACGAATCAACCAATGTCGCCAGCCTGTCCGGTTGCTTCTCAATCTGAGACATGGCCTGAGTGAAGGCCAATGTTTTGTCAAAATTCATCCCCGCGCCTTGGGCTCTGGATGCAATTCGGGGCAAGATATTGGAAAGATTCTCCAGCTCCGCATTGCCCATGCGCCCCGATGCCGTCATCTTGTCCAGCATTGTGGCGGCTACGCCCAACTTTGATAAATCCAAATTAAAGTTAGCCGCACCCACAGTCAACGCACCCGCCAGCACAGCGGGGTTTGCACCAGTAACCGCTTGCGCGTCACTGATCGCGTCGGTCGCATTCATCGCTTCTTTGTATTTCAGGCCTGCGGCAATCAAGCTGCCAAAGCTCCCCACCGTTTCTTCCATAACGCCGCCATTGCGCTTGATCATTTCAAACATTTTTTGGTAGGCATCTGTCTGCTCTTGAATGCTCATACCGGCGGTCAGGCTAATCTGCGTCAGGTTGCGCTGCAACTTCGCCGCCTCGGTGGCCATCGCCACAAACCCCACACCCAAACCCAGCGATGCCAGCTGGCCCTGGTATGACTGCATGAAGCCCTTGAGCCTTTGGAACTCAGCCTTGGCAGCCGCAGTGAACCTGCTGGTACCAGCCTGCGCCTGCTGCACGGCGCGCAGGTAGCTGGCTGCATTTCCATCTATTCGGACGCCGACAACATAGGTAGTGCTCATGATTTAGGTGTGTGGAGTAATGAAAGCTCGGTGACGTAATGCTCAAATTCAGCAATGGGAAGGTTCATGATCTCTGCGCGGCTCCAGTGGAACTTGAGCGCCAGCAGCATGACCTGGCTAAGCATATTTTTCCGCTTAGCGACTAGTCTTCCCCCAGGCGATCAGCCTCCTGCAGGGCAGCGGCAATCTCGCCGAATTGAGCCGTGCGCATGGCGGCAAAGTGACTGGCCACAAAGGGGCCAGTGAATTCACCTGCGCGCACCACTTGCAGACAAGCCATCTGAACATTGAACGAGTTGGGCTGAAAGCCTGATGCCGACTGTTCCGCCTCGCACACGTCTTTCATACTGGCGGGACGCACTTCAATATCGGTAGCCTCTTTGCCGCCGACTTTCCAGGGCTTTTTCAGTTGCTTGATAATGGTGTCTGACATGGTGTTTTTCCGATGATTTGATAGTGAAATTGGTGAGGCCAACACTCGAATTTTTGCCTTCGAGTGGGGAGATAAACCTTTTTAACTCCCGGACCAATTCCACCGCATCCCGGTTTGTATGGCTCTTAAAGAGCTTTGGTTCGTCGGTGATCACCTGGCGCATTCACCATAAAAACGGCCTGTTTGAGGCGTTTTCTCCCCCTGCAGCCGCTACCCCCTTGAAAATTTGAGAACGCGGCGCTTAAAGCGGTCTTAAAAGGGTCTATGCCGCCCTGCTTGTCGTTCCGGTCCTTACTCCCCGGGGGGATCAGGCCATCTGAACGAGGATTGCTCTAAAACCGCGATCACCTCATTGACTGAGGCGTCAGTGATATTGAGCAGGTTTTGTGCTTGCTGCTCCAAATCCCTGCACAAGTATTCATAGGCTTCAGTCCTGGCAAGTCTGAAGGCGTTACGGTTGATGGTCTTTCTGATGATCCTGGGAAGCTTGCGAAGGGCCTGCTCTGGCTTCATGCAAGGGCAGTGCTTAACTGTTGAAGTCGAACTCGGGTTGCGCGTGCTGGCCGACGTTGGCGCGATGCCAAGCAATATCCTCCAGGTGGGCCGTGAGCGCCGCCAGCGTTTGCTCTGCATCCGCTTTCTTGGCGTAGAAGTCGGTCAGCAACTGCAGCGCCGATCCGAAGCCGTTGTGCAGTTCCACAACGTCAGTCCCGATCAGTTTGCGCCCCGTTGGGATGTCAATCAGAATCTTCCCCGCGCTCACAGCGATCCAGCGCGTGACGTAATCAATCCCGCAAGCTGTCTCAAATGGGCGAATCAGGTTCGCTGGTATGCGGCCAGACTGGAGCCATTTATATAGCGTCCAGTGATCAGCAATGCCCATCTCATCGGCGATTCTCTCGATAGACCTGTTGAGCTTTTCTCGGGCGTGATCTTTGCAGAGTTCCAGGGCATGGCGCAGGCTGGTGGCCTGCAGCCTCTTCCAGTTCCGGGCGGTCTTGGTGGCCATCACTGCGCCACCTTCGCCGCCTGACCGACTGCCGGGCCGCGCAGATGAAAATTGGCGAACAGTTCATAGGCTGCATCGTTTAGGCCTGGTGAGTACCGCTTTGCAAGGACGTTACCTTTGAACGTCTCTAGCGCCTGCACCAGGCCAGTCAGTTCATCGTCTTTCAGATAGCGCGCCACGACAGAGCACAGCTTTTTGCAGTAATCCCGCTGCCGCTCTGTTTTGGCGTTTGGCTTGGGCAGCGCCTGCTGTACCAGATCGGTTTTCGCTTGTGGGATGTTCATGATGTCTCCGTTGCGCGATAGGCGACCCGCGCCCACGAAGGAACAAATTGCACCAGGTGATAGCGCGTACCTTGGTTAGCATGGATGCACGACAGACGCCAAGTACCTATCGGATTCACGAACTGAAGGCCTGCGACATGAAAAACGTTTTGAGAGATGGCTTTCATCACACCACCTCCAGCGACTTTGCCGCCAGCTTGTCACGCTTGCGCGGGGCCGTCTGTTTGCTGGTCGTGTGGTTGCTGGCGGGCGTTGCAGATGCCGCGACAGCAGCCGCAGCACCTTGGAGCGCTTGGTCAACCGCAGTTTTCACCACGCCATAAAGTTGGGTGATGATGGCATCCAGTTCATAGTCGGTAGGTGCGACCCTTTCCAACGCCTCCATCATCGAGGACCAGTTCAATTCAGACACCGAAGAGTCATTTAGTGCCGCTTTGTTAAAAGCAAAAATCGTGGACCGCGATGCCGTCAATCGATCAAGCAGCGGGTTCATCAAACGCTCAATGCGTCTTTTGGCGTCATCGCACACATCAATGTCCAGTGCCGGGTTAGCGGGCGTGCTGGCAACAAGTTTCTCCAGGGCATGGATATCTTTTTCGCCAATGGCGCGCCAGACATTTTCAACAACTGGTACGAGTTTTCCGGCTGCTTTGGCCTGGGCAATGATGCTGTTGACACGGTCACGGTTAGTGGAGTTGGTCATGGCATCCCTCACTTCGCAGTTGGATTGAAGGAAGAAAAATCCATCGAGGCACAAGCCAGCGCCTCGCGTCGGCTAACCTGATAAAAGCGCTCAACGCGACGGGCGCGGCGTTTGATCCAAGACAGCGCCTGTGAAGTGCAGGGGAAAGAAGGGGAATGCAAGGCGCGTGCGCCAGCAGATGCGAGTGGGTTAGCCATGATGGCTCCTTGACAACAGGTTTCAAACCTGCCGCTCTCACTTCCAAATGAGGGTGGCAGGCACGTGCAGGTTGGAAGACCGGGTCAAGGAACCGGCGCACCATTTCTAGTGCCCCACACGGCCCACCATAAAAGGGTCGCGTCCCGCGCAACACGGGGAAAAAGAAAAACCGCTGCTCATTGCTGGGCGCGGTTGTTGCGCCTTGAATTCCGGGCTTCCAAACCCGACTGCTGTTTTCAGCAGTGGTCGGAGTATATCCATAATTTGATGTTTATGAAGCCCCCGCCAGAATTCAACCTTAAAGCGAGCTACTCACCGGACTGGCTCACGCCCGCCGCACACGCGGCACGGCCCGAACTGAGCCTTTCTGCTTTGTCGTCGGCCACAGCGTAAGGTCAAGGCCCATGTTGTAGAGAATGCTTCGAGCTTCGAGCAGGTCTAGTGATTCATCGTCATCTTTAGGCGTTGCCCCAGCTTCCAGCGCATCAAAACGCTGAGCATCCAAGCGCCAGTGCGGGGCCAACTTAGCCGCCAGCGCCGGTTGCTCTATCAATATGTGGGGCAGCACTTGGGCAATCACCAGGAACAGGCCGTTGGTGAAATCATCCACCCGTTTTATCTCAGCTCGTAGCGGCTCGACTGCTCGGGCGCTGGCGATTGTCATTTGCACGCGCAGCCAGGTGCAGGTTGCAGGGGACAGGTCGGCGGGCAGATTCATTGAATTCATGGTGAGCACCTCATCAGTGGTTTTGGTGAGGTCAATTCTTCTTTCCATCCAGCATTGGCACCAGACCCACTGGCGGTATTTGATTGGAAGATGCCAGGCGGTCGACTGAAACGGAATTTCCAAAACTGGGCGGCGTTTGCTTTGCCTTCAAACGATCCGCTAGGACAACCGCCAGAATTCGCCAATTTATCTCAAAGTGCCAAGTTATCCACAAGCCAAAAAATTTTGAAAGTTGACTTTTTTAGTTCTCACTAAATTTGAGGCTTCATTGGAGAGGAGGTGTAAACAGCACGTCACAATTGACGCTTTAAGAGCACTTCAAGACCACTCGGGAAAGCATCGTTTTCCATGCGGTGGATAACTTTTGATTTAAGAGCCTTTAAAGAGCTTTCACCATTGGTGGGCTCATCAAAATAATAGGGTGTGGATATCACCCCGAAAAATCCCTTAACACGACCCAAAATCCAGCAGTTGATAATCATCAATTTGCCCGATTTTTTCCTCCAAGATCGTGGCCCGGTTTGCGCAAACAAAACGGCCAATTTTTCTCGCTAAGTCGTTGATTTCACGATAGAAATCCCATTTCAGCTCGTTTAAAAACGCCTTATCCCGTTTCCTCTGAGATCATGGTCCTGCACATCCTGTGCCGTCTCGTTTCAAGCATTCATTAGACAGCGGACAAAAAAAAGGACTCCCGATTTCTCGTAAGTCCTTGATTTATAACCAATATTTTGGTGGGCGATGCAAGTTTCGAACTTGCGACCCCTGCAGTGTGAATGAAGGGTTACATAGTCCACGATTTTCCAGCACAGTATATAAATCAACAAGTTACAGAATTATTAGTCTACGAACGTCCCATATAATTCACCCATGTTTTCCGTACTTTTCCGTACTAACCGAAACTAGGGCAAATTTCATGGCGACAAAAATAAACACAGTGAGCGCCCGCGATGCGCTGAAACTGCGGCGCGAACCGTACTGGCACCTTGTCACCAAGGGAAAGTTTCTCGGCTACAGGAAGATGACCATCGGGCCGGGCGGCACTTGGATTACGCGGGGCCTTGATGAGTCAACGGGAAAACAGAACTACCACGCGTTAGGCGCGTTTTTGGACGTGCCAGACAACGAGCGTTTCAACGCAGCATTCAAAACCGCGCAGGATTGGTTTGGTCACATAGGCTCAGGCGGTTCTAAGGTTGTATTGACGTTGGGCGAGGCGTGCCAGCGGTACATCGACAAAGCGCGGGCTGAAGGCCGGGAAAGTGGCGCAGTTGATTTAGAGGGAAGGTTTAGGCGGTGGGTATTCTCAGACGCCAAACTGAGCAACACCCCCGTGATGAAGTTGACGGCAGGCATGATGAATGACTGGCGTAACAAGTTGGTCAAGACCCCTGCCATCGAACAGGACAAGACAAAGAAAGCAACAAAACCCCGCGCAGCC
Source organism: Rhodoferax sp. (assembly GCF_012927445.1). GTDB lineage: Bacteria > Pseudomonadota > Gammaproteobacteria > Burkholderiales > Burkholderiaceae_C > Rhodoferax. Next base: position 35,012 of record NZ_JABBPD010000002.1, on the reverse strand, counting down.
AGTTCGATAAACAGAGAGATGGCGGTCCTCAAAGCGGCGCTTAACCTTGCCCTTGAGGACGGCCACGCCACCAGCGACACCGCATGGAAAACCAAGCTCAGGCCGATTAAGGACGCGACCCAACGCCGCGACTGTTATCTCGATATGGATCAGCGCCGGGCGCTCATTGCAAGTGCGCCGGCTGATCTGGCTGCGCTGATTACCGCCCTGTCACTGATACCGCTGCGCCCCGGCGCTGTGGCTGCGCTGACTGCAGGAAGTTTTGATAAGCGGTTAAGCGTGTTGACGGTGGGGAAAGACAAAGCAGGTCGTGATCGGAAAATCACCCTGCCTTCGTCCACTGCGTCGTTCTTTGCTGCACAGGCAAAAGACAAACTACCCACAGCGCCATTGATCGCGCGTGCAGATGGCAAGTTCTGGAATAAGGACTCATGGAAAGACCCATTCAAAGCAGCCGCAAAGGCCGCTGACCTGCCCGCCGCTGCGGTGGCATACAACCTGCGCCACAGCGCAATCACTGATTTGATCGCTCTGCACCGACTGGACACGATGACCGTCGCGCAGTTGTCGGGAACCAGCGTTTCAATGATCGACAAACATTATGGGCACCTGCTACGCGACCACGCAGCGACCGGGCTCGGCAAGTTGGCTTTGTTCTGACACTTATCGTGGGTTGGGGGTTTGAAACCGATTTAACCCATGTAACCGATTTACGGGTAAGCCATTCACCTGTTTAAGAATGGCAAAAAAGACGGCGCGGGTGGCGCATAGAACACCATCCCGCACCTGACCACCAATGATTCAAAGGATCAAAAATGGCTGAAATTACTATAGAGCAAATTGAGCAACGTGAATATGCGCGACTCGTATTTGCCGATACCCTCGCAGAGTACGCGGCGGGGCTGGTGTATTGCGCGTTTTTGAAAACGCAGGGTGTGAACAGGGTCTGCGTTTACAAAGACCAGTACGAGCTGACGCACGCATGGGTGCGCGAAACCGCTGCGCGAGAATTTAGTCGGCAAGAAAAACGGGCTGCGCGCCGGGGTTTGCGTGCGGCAGCAGCAGCAGCAGCAGCAGCCACAGTAGCCACACCGGCACCATCGAAGCCAGTCTGAGCGATTAGGCACCCAGCCCCCGTAAACAGTGCGTCGGCAGCTACTGATTTGATAGCGAATGCCGACGCCCACCGGGGGGTGAAAAGTCGCCACGGGGCGCCCCCCGGAAACCGCCTCGTTTCCCATTTGGACAAAATATCCCGCTGTGGGCTATTCAAATGGCCGCTGTACGGCTGATTAGGTTAGCCCACCTCGTGTACGCGAGGGGAAAACAACGTTACCCAAGTCAGGGCCGCGCCAAGCTTTTAAGCTCTAATCGCAGCAGAGCCGCAAAGGCCGGTAAGTCGTTGGACTTCACCAAAAAAAAGGGAATATGAATAAAACAATGGTGCTCGCCATCTTGGCGGCTGCGGTGTCATGCGGCGCTTATGCGGCAAAAAAAGAAGTTAAGCCTAGCTTTGATGTTCCCATCATAGAGATAAAAGGCATACGGCTCGGAATGACTTCGGATGACGTTTACGCGATTCTTGGAAACACGCGGATAAGCACATTTACCATCGGCGAGGTTGGTTCGGATGGGGGGATAAACCCGATTCAAAACTACATAGACGACAAGCTGTCGTCTTTCTTTTTTTCGTTTCGCTCACCTGACTTTGAAGGGGTAATTCGGGCCGTTCGGTCTAAATACCCGATGATTCGGTGCGTAACGAGCGAGGTGAAAAATCGAATGGGAGCCGCCTTCTCCCAAGTTGAATGTGAACTTTCATCTAAAGACGGCTCCATGAGCGTCAGAAAGTACGGCAGCACCATGAACACCGGGCACCTGTTTTTAATTTCAAAAGAGATGCAAGAAAAAACAAGGCTTGAGGCCGTGAAAAAGAGTGGCGACATTTAGCGACCTTGCCGCCTGAAGGCTCTGCCACTTGCGACGCGCCCCACCCTGTCGAGCGAGATGCCCCCGATTGAAACGAGGGCGGGCGCGTCGCGCGCGGCGTTAGAAAGTGCGTTCGCCCCCACAGAGGTCGGCCAAGTCTTGCGGATCGACGTGCCGAATGGCGGCCACCGTGATTCGGGTGTGCCCGTTACGCAATCGCAATGCGCCACTCGGCAGTTTTTCCGCTTCAACGCCCGCTGCGGCCAGCGTCTGTTCCACGTAGGCGGTCCATGCCGCGCCGGTAACGTGTCTGAGTTTTCTTGTTGCCATGATGATTCCTTTAGTTGCCGTGAGCGCCAAGCAAAGCGCCTTTATTGGTGGGGATGTGGACGCCCTCGACGTTGGTCAGGCCGCACCTGTCGATGCGCTGACGCAATAGCTGCGCGGCGTCGGCCAAACGCCACGCGGCTGATTCAGGGTTGCCACAATCCAGCGCGGCGGCGGCATCGCGTAGGCGGTCTGCAATCTGGTTCGTTTGGGGCAGTGCCAGCAGTTCGCGCATTGAATAAAGTTTCATGTTGTTTTGTCCTTTCAAATAGACGTAAAAAAACCCGCACGATGGCGGGTTGTGATTGGTTTGTGGGCAGCTATGCAAGGTCGCATACTTCAATATCCGTTCTGACACTTGCCGCAACTCCGGGGTTTGAAACCTCTATTACCGACGTAACCGATTTGACAAACCAGCGTTCTGATGACGTGGTGCCTGATGCGCGCTCAAATTTAAGTCCGTCAACGATGCGCCCCTGATGGCGACTTATCCAGCGCCCAAGCCTGCGGCGGTTGATTTCGCCACGCTCGTCGGCAATCTCATGCAGCGTCTGGCTCAAGTCGTGATGGCCGAACAGTGCGCCATCCACAGCCTCACGAATCATCATGGGCGCATTGCCGAACGCCTTGCTCCATGCGTGCATAAGTTGCCCAAGCTGCTCTCGGTCGGGGTCTTGTGCAAGCTGTTCGAATACGCGCTCGGCTGGGTCAGGTAGGCCAAGCCACAGCAGCGGCTGGCGTACCCATGCGCTCCACTGCCCGTAACTGGCGAGCGGCTTGCAGGTCGTCGCAGGGCTACCGGCCGCAATCCACGCCCTGATGACAGTCAACGCCAGCGACACATAACGTTCACGGCCAGCGCGCACTGCGGCCAGCGGGTCGCCTTTGAACTGCCGCGTGGCTGGCGTCTCGCAAGCTGGATCGAGGTTCACTGTGATGACGCGCCGTGCCATGTCCCTGACTGCATCCACGTTGTTTCCCGAACTCAAAAACAGAGCGCGCGTGCCGACGGTGGCCGTCTTGCTCACGCCCAATATGCGCCCGGTCAAATGCTCCTCTGTCAACGCACTGCACAGTGATTTGAATGGGATCAAGTCAGAGGTCAGGTTGTCGAACACGATCGCGCCAGGTGCGGCCAGCAAGGTCGCCAGCAGCAGTTTCTGGCACTCCTCGTCAGACGTAGGAAAACCCACAGCCGAAGGGCTGGTGGGGCTGGTGAAGGCCGCGATGATGCCGCTCAAGTAGCTTTTACCGCTGGCGATTTGAGGCGCTTTGATGTGGAACATCGGCGCGGTGGGCAAGCTGGGCCGGATGGTCGCCGTCAGGATTCCAGCAAGTGCGGCGGCTTCGTCGTGGGCGTTGCCGAACGCGAACTCGGACAGCAGCGCCCGAAGCTCGGCCAGTGCCGTTACCGCTTGCGTTTTTGTTGGCTTGTCTGGCACGTCGAACAGGCGAGCATCGAACACACCGAACAATCCCGTCAGGTTGTCGAAACCAGCATCGCGCACCAGTGAGCCATCCGGCCGCAGGTGTGGCTGGCGTGCAAGCCCTTGAAGCGCCGGCAGATGTTCATATCCCTCGCTGTCGAACAGAACCGTGACGTGGCGGGCCGGTGGGTCGCTCACGACAAAATCCTCGGCTCTGGCGTCATAGCGCATCCAGTTCGCGCAACCTGACAGCGCCTTGAGTAACGAGGGCTGCGACAAGGGTTTGATGCTAGTCGAATCGCACTCTGGATCGGTGGCAACGCTGACAATCAAACCGCCTCGTTGGTAGTAGCGCCCTGACACCGCGAGTTCACGTTCTGCGGCATCCACGATGCGATGCAGTTCGCCAGCTTCGACACGAATGGTCGGCTTGTGTTTGGCTGCGGTAGAGGTGACGCCCAAGAATTCCAGCAGCGCGCCGATGCGCTTTGAGCCACCGTGCGAGTGGTGGCATTTGAAACCGCCTATGGGCGCTAAGTCGCTCGGCTCAAAATAGCAGCTTCCGGTGTCGAGCGAGTCCGTATGTTCATGCAACCAAGGGCATGAAACGTCATGCTTGCCGTCGCCAAGCGGCTTTTTATATAGGCCGCGCGCTTTGAGCGTAGTGATAACCTCGTTTTCGTCTGCTCGTGGCAGATAAACGCCATCCTCAAGTTTCCGGTCAGCACCTGCGGTTTTGCGCGGTCTGCCCTTAGCCTTCGGTGGTGTCAACTCCAGCAGGTCAACAATATCTTCGATGCTGTAGCGGCGTTCAGGATGCCATTCGGCAAGGCGGCAAACGTGTGCCGGCGCGTATTTGCCATTGACGCCATTGGGCAAACGCCCGATGCGCGCCGATGGGCCTTTAGCGCCGGGATCGCACAAGTTGGCCTCAACCAGCGAATCCTGCAACGCCTCAACCGCTTTGAGGTCGGCGCAAGGCACATCGAACAAATAGCCGGCTTGATAGTTGCCCGAACTGGTTTCAATCAGGTAGCTCGGTGGGCAGGCATCAAGGCGCTCACGCGGCAGTGCTTTGGAGCCAATGTCGTCGAGCATGACGCCATAGGCCCGGCTGAATTGATCTTTTTTGCGGCGGTAGCTACCTTGTTTTGGCAGGTAGACGGATAACGTGAAGTAGTTGTTTTTCGCGCCATTTTCAGCAGTCAACTCTGGCGACCACGACAAGCCCGACGGCCAGATGGTCTTATCGTTGACGGCGCCCGCGAAGCTGACGCAAACAGGGCGTTCGTCGGCTTGCAAGTCCGTGAAGATGGCAGACAAGAACTCGGTGTTGCTGATGCTTTGCTCAGTTTTTATCGATGGATTTAACATTGTTGTTTTTCCGAATTTGTTGGTGGGTATTCCGTGGCGGCAGCGATGCGCAAGGCCTTATGAAAAAGGCCCTGCGATGGCTAACACGCACCTTGTGTTTTTCTTTGAACGCCCGCTTTCAAGCCATCGCTTTCTTTAAGCGGGCGGCATTGGTCAGAACTTCAGCGCGGCCTGCGCGTACCATGGCGCGGGCCTGCTTGCCGGGCAGGCTGATCGAGTCGCCGGGCAGCGCGTCGCCGTGGGCCGCCAGCAGCACCAGCGTGACAGCAGGCCCGTCGACCTCGTACCGTTCACGCACAACGGCTTCGGAGTCGCTTACCAGCTTCAAAAATTGGGCGATTGGCTCGGCCAATTGCTCATGCAGATCAACCGCGTCTCCAAGTGCGCCCGGCTCGAATCCGAGTTCACGAACAGCAGTGTTCGAGGCCTTGAGCGCAGCGCAGGCGACCAACACCGACTCCAGCGCGGCACGGATGGCACCAAACGAGTCGGCCAACTTTGGCGCAGCCTTGGAGCAACGCTCAATAGCCAGCCTTTGATGTGTGGCGCGCTGGTCGGCAAGGGCCATTTGATGCCCGGCGTGCAGCCTGTCTCGCAGCACCTGCTGATCGGCTGTATCGGTGTTCACCGGGGCGGCAATGGGTTCACCGCGCATAAGTGCAAGCGCGGTTTCTTTGATACTGCGCTCAGGCGCTGGGGATGCGGTGAAGCGCGCGAGGTGAAGCTCGGACAGACGCGTATCAGCAGCAACGAGGGCCGCAGCCAGCGTTTGGACTTCGGTCTGAGAGGCGATGGCGGCGGCGGTGGTGGAGATGTGGTTTTTCATGGATTTACTTCTTTGTGATTTGAGAAAGGCGTTTTGCGTTTTTGGAGCGTTGGGTTTCAGTCGCGGCGGCAAGCCGTTTTGCGTTCTTTGCACCCTGCGTTTCCGGCGCCATGGCAGCGGCAAGTGCGGCGCGATTTGCTGCGGCGGACTTCGGCTGTTTGGCTGTTGCGGTTTTTATTGCCGCAATCCGCAAAGTTGCGGCGCAGTTCTTGAGCATCAGAGTTGCCGCCATTTGTCCGCTATCGAGCCGGCCACCGCCGTCTGGCGCGACACGGTTCTTGATTTCGGCCATCGTGGCGGGGCTGACTTGAGCGGTCAGCGATTGACGCAGCGCCTTCACGCTGTAGCACCAGCGATGCGGCTGGCAATCCACTGGTCGATTTGGTTTGATGGGAAGGCGACGCTCTTAGCAGTGACCTTGACAGATTTCGGGAACTTGCCCTCGGCCATCAGTTTGTAAATGGTCGATCGGGCAATGCCAGTTTTTGCGGAGACTTGAGCCAAGCGCATGAGAGAGATGCTGGTGTTTTCTGTAGATGCCATTTTTGTGTTCCTGAAATGAAAAAAGCCCGTCGAGGCGAGGCCAGGACGGGCTTGAAAACCGGCTTCGCAGCCGGTCGGTGTTTGAGGTGACGGTTTAATTATTGATATGGGTGGTCGGCTCCAGAAAGGTACAAGCGAAAAAAAAAGCCACCTGATAAGGGTGGCTGGATTTGAAAGCAAAAAGCCGCTTAAGTAGCGGCTCTGGTGTTTACTGTCGGGTATTCCTCCGCAGGGAGAAAAATACATCGAGTCAGTTTCGAACGGGTGCATTGTGCACTACAAATCCACTTAAGTGCAGCACTACGCACCGCCGTGCGAGATACATTAAAGTTTTGGTTTGCGCCCGGCACTTGGGCAATGGCTGCGCCCGGCACCTGCGCCGATTCTGGCAACGGGGGAAGCCCCCGGCTAATCGGTTACATGGGTTAAATAGGTTTCAAACCCCCGTGCCACGCAAAGTGTCAGAACTCTAGTGGCTTTTGTCGGTTTCTAAAAATCTTCTACGTCCCGAAATTTGGCGTGTACCGTGTTTAGCCAAGTACGGAAAAGACGTACAACCAACCCCTTATTTTCCGTACTTTTTCCGTACAGACGTAAAAAAAGGACTTCCGATTTCTCGTAAGTCCTTGATTTATAACCAATAATTTGGTGGGCGATGCAAGTTTCGAACTTGCGACCCCTGCAGTGTGAATGCAGTGCTCTACCCCTGAGCTAATCGCCCTGAATTCTGTTCAGGCAAGCCTCGAATTATGCCACATCTTCAGACGGCAACTCGCCACACAGTTTTACTGCCACTTGATTTATCAATCTGCTTGATAACATCGTCATGCGCCGCAATCTCCTGGTCGTTGGCAGCCAGGACGGGGAGATCAAAGCCCCGCAGGTCAATCTGCACCACCCTGAGTCCTTCGTTTTCGGCCGTCCCTACATCGATGAGCAAGGCATCTTGTCCACGCGTCAGGTTGATGTAAACGTCGGCTAACAGCTCGGCATCCAGCAGCGCACCGTGCAGGGTGCGTCCCGAATTGTCAACGCCCAACCGGTCACACAGCGCATTCAGTGAATTGCGTTTGCCGGGGAACATTTCCTTGGCCATGACCAAGGTGTCGATCACACTGGCTACAAATTCCTTGAACGGCGGGCGACCAATCAGCTCGAGTTCCTTGTTCAGAAACCCAACGTCAAACGCCGCGTTGTGGATGATGATTTCTGCGTCTTGCAGGTACTCCAGCAGATCATCGGCCACAGCGGCAAACTTGGGCTTGTCTTTCAGAAACTCGGTGGTGATGCCGTGCACCTTGAGCGCCTCTTCATGGCTGTCGCGCCCAGGGTTCAGATAGAAGTGCTTGTTATTGCCGGTCAGTTTGCGGTTGAGCAACTCGACACAACCAATTTCAATCACGCGGTCGCCGTTGTCGGCTGACAAGCCGGTTGTTTCGGTATCAAGAAAAATTTGACGCATACAGAATTTACGATAAGGCGTGAGTGACGATCAGTGAACTTCTTTGGCGTGGTTGATGGAGTATTTGGGTATTTCCACCACCACGTCTTTTTGCGCCAGAACGGCCTGGCAACTCAAACGCGACTGGGGCTCCAGACCCCAGGCACGGTCCAACATGTCTTCCTCGTTCTCGTCCGGTGCATTGAGCGACGAATACCCTTCGCGCACGATGACGTGACAGGTCGTGCAGGCACAAACCATGTCGCAGGCGTGCTCGATGTTGATGTGGTTGTCCAGCAAGGCCTCACAAATCGAGGTGCCGGCGGGTGCCGAGATTTCGGCGCCCTGCGGACAGTACTCAGGGTGCGGCAATATTTTGATGATGGGCATATGTGTTTCCGATGAGTCTGGTTCAGACCGTCTCAATGTTTTTTCCGGCAAGCGCTTTTTGAATGCCCCGGTTCATCCGCATCGCGGCGAAGGCCTCGGTGCCTTTGGCCAGCGCCTGCGTGGCGGCTTCAATCAGGGCCGCCTCTTCCAGCGACCGGGCGGCGTTGACCGACGCCATCAAGGCGTCAATCTCGGCCCGCTCCGCACTCGACAGCAAATCACCGTCGGCCGCCAAGGCACTTTGTGTCGCCAGCAGCATGCGATCCCCATCGACTCGGGCCTCCACCAAGGCGCGCGCTTTCATGTCAGCCTCGGCCGTGGTAAAGCTGTCTTGCAGCATCCTGGCAATTTGATCGTCGCCCAAACCGTAAGAGGGCTTGACGTCAATCCGGGCTTCCACCCCACTGATCAGTTCTTTGGCGCTGACATTCAACAGCCCATCCGCGTCCACGGTGAAGGTGACACGGATACGCGCCGCGCCAGCCGCCATCGGCGGAATGCCACGCAACTCGAAACGCGCCAGACTACGGCAATCCGCCACCAGATCGCGCTCACCTTGCACCACATGCAGCGCCAGTGCGGTCTGACCGTCTTTGTAGGTGGTGAAATCCTGCGCCTTGGCGGTTGGAATCGTCTCATTGCGCGGCACGATGCGCTCCACCAAGCCGCCCATGGTCTCAATCCCGAGCGACAGGGGAATCACGTCCAGCAAGAGCAGATCGCCGGTGGTGTTGTTGCCCGCCAATTGATTGGCCTGAATGGCGGCGCCCAACGCGACGACCTCATCGGGGTTCAGGTTGGTCAAGGGCTCGCGGCCAAAGAAACTGGCAACCGCTTTTTGAATTTGCGGCATGCGGGTGGAGCCGCCCACCATGACCACACCCTTTACCTCGTCCACCGAGAGCTTGGCATCGCGCAAGGCTTTGCGCACCGCCACGAGGGTGCGAGCGGTCAAACTGCTTGTGATCGTCTCGAACTGCTCAATATTTACATCAAATACGACGGTAGCCCCCGTCAATGCTGCGTTTAAAGCTATTGATTTAGTAGCAGAGAGGGCTTCTTTGCAGGCGCGTGCCGCCACCTTGACGGCGGCCTTGTCAGAGGCGGTAGGGGCCTGCACTCCCACCTGCGCCAGCACCCAGTCGGCCAAGGCATGGTCGTAGTCATCGCCACCGAGCGCGGAGTCGCCCCCTGTGGCCACCACTTCAAAGACGCCTTGGGTGAGTCGCAAAATGGAAATATCAAAGGTGCCACCCCCCAGATCGTAAATGGCATAAACCCCTTCGCTGGCGTTGTCCAGCCCGTAAGCAATCGCGGCCGCCGTGGGTTCGTTGATCAGGCGCAGCACGTTCAGGCCCGCCAACTGGGCTGCGTCCTTGGTGGCTTGGCGCTGGGCATCATCAAAATAGGCCGGCACCGTGATCACGGCCCCAAAGAGATCGTCGCCAAACGTGTCTTCGGCCCGGTAGCGCAAGGTGGCCAGAATATCGGCACTCACCTCCACCGGTGACTTTTCGCCCTGTACCGTCTGGATGCCCAGCATGCCCGGGTGATCCACAAAACGGTACGGCAGCTTGCCATGACCGATCACATCCTTCAAACCACGTCCCATGAAGCGTTTGACGGAGGCAATGGTGTTTTCAGGGTCCAGCGCCAGTGCCGCCTCGGCGTCAAAACCGATCTGACGCGCACCCCCTTCAACGTAGCGGACAACCGACGGCAAAATGACGCGCCCCTGGTCATCCGGCAGGCATTCGGAAACACCGTTGCGCACAGAGGCCACGAGTGAGTGGGTGGTTCCCAGGTCAATGCCCACGGCCACGCGCCGTTGGTGCGGATTGGGGGACTGACCGGGTTCGGATATTTGTAGAAGCGCCATGATTATTTAGTTCGGATCGAGGCGCTATTGTCCCCGCTCTGCAGTGTCCATTTGGTCAAGGCGGGCATCAACATCACGGGAGAAGCGTTCGATGAACATCAGCGCCCTCACCTGTTGCACCGCCCCTGGGTAGTCGCGCTGCACGTCCAGCAATTGGCCGCATTTTTGCAGCGTCTCCCGCCGGGCCGACGCGACCTGGTCGCCAAGAGTCTCCAGATCAGTGGCGCTGCTGGCCTCATCCAAAGCCTCGCGCCACTCCATTTGCTGCATCAAGAACGCGGTCGGCATGGCTGTGTTGTTCTCGGCATTGATCGGCGCGGCGTTCAACTCACACAGATAGGCGGCCCGTTTGAGCGGGTCTTTCAGTCGCTGGTAAGCCTCATTGATGCGCACCGACCATTGCATCGCCACGCGCTGCGCGGCAGCACCCTGCGCCGCAAACTTGTCGGGGTGCGCCTCGCGCTGCAGGTCTTTCCAGCGCGCGTCAATGGCTGCGCGGTCTTGCGCAAACTGGGGTTCGAGACCGAATAGCTCGAAATCGCTGGATTGGAGATTCACACCCGAAACGACTCGCCGCAACCGCAGCGATCGCGCTCTTTGGGATTGTTGAACTTGAAGCCTTCGTTCAGGCCTTCCCGGACAAAATCCAACTCGGTGCCGTCCAGGTAAGCAAAGCTTTTCGGCTCAATCAATACCTTGACGCCATGGCCCTCAAACACCATGTCTTCGGGCCCGACCTCGTCCACATACTCAAGTTTGTAAGCCAGGCCCGAGCAGCCGGTGGTCTTGACACCCAGTCGCACCCCAACCCCCTTGCCGCGTTTGGCAAGGTAGCGGGTCACGTGTCGGGCAGCAGCTTCAGTCAGCGTAACGGCCATGTCAGTGTGTCTGTGCAACGTTGTGTTTTTGGCGGTAGTCATTCACAGCGGCCTTGATGGCGTCTTCCGCCAGGATGGAGCAGTGAATTTTGACTGGCGGCAAAGCCAACTCTTCGGCGATTTCGCTGTTTTTAAGCGCAGCGGCCTGGTCCAGCGTCTTGCCCTTGACCCACTCGGTCACCAGGGATGACGAGGCAATGGCCGAGCCACAGCCGTAGGTTTTAAAACGCGCGTCTTCAATCACACCCGTTTCGGGGTTGACCTTGATTTGCAGTTTCATGACGTCGCCGCACGCCGGGGCGCCGACCATGCCGGTGCCGACAGAATCATCGCCCTTGTCGAAGGAGCCGACATTGCGGGGGTTTTCGTAGTGGTCAACGACTTTTTCAGAATATGCCATTTTGTTTACCTCGTGTGGTTAGTGAGCAGCCCATTGGATGGTGCTGATGTCAATGCCTTCTTTGTACATATCCCAAAGGGGACTCAAATCACGCAGTTTGGCGACGTTGACTTTGATGGTGTCAACGGCGTAGTCAATTTCGGCTGCGGTGGTGAAGCGGCCAATCGTCATGCGCAGGCTGCTGTGCGCCAGTTCATCGCTGCGGCCTAAAGCACGCAACACATAGCTGGGCTCCAGACTGGCTGAGGTACACGCCGAGCCACTGGACACCGCCAGCCCCTTGATGCCCATGATCAAAGACTCGCCCTCCACATAGTTGAAACTGATGTTCAAGTTGTGCGGTACACGCTTGTCCAGGTGACCATTAATGAACACCTGCTCGACGTCTTTGAGACCGGCCAGCATGCGGTCGTGCAAGGCACGAATGCGAACGTTCTCGCCCGCCATCTCTTCTTTGGAAATGCGATAGGCCTCGCCCATACCCACAATCTGGTGCGTGGGCAAGGTGCCGGAACGCATGCCGCGCTCATGACCACCGCCATGCATTTGCGCTTCGATCCGGACACGCGGCTTGCGACGCACAAACAAGGCGCCAATACCTTTAGGGCCATACGTTTTATGAGCGGTCAAGCTCATCAGATCAACCGGCAACTGGCTCAAATCAATGTCGATCCGACCGGTTGCTTGTGCTGCATCGACGTGAAAAACAACGCCTTTCTCGCGGCAGATCGCGCCGATGGCAGCAATATCCTGAATCACACCGATTTCGTTATTGACGAACATGACGCTTGCCAAAATGGTGTCGGGGCGAATCGCGGCCCTGAAGACTTCCAGATCCAGCAAGCCATCCGCCTGCACATCAAGGTAAGTCACCTCAAAGCCTTGCCGCTCCAACTCACGGCAGGTGTCGAGCACCGCTTTGTGCTCGGTCTTGACGGTGATGATGTGCTTGCCCTTGGTCTTGTAAAAACCAGCCGCCCCCTTGAGCGCCAGGTTATTGGACTCGGTCGCCCCCGAAGTCCAGACAATTTCGCGCGGATCGGCGCCCACCAAGGCAGCCACCTGCTCGCGCGCTTTTTCAACCGCGGCTTCGGCTTCCCAGCCCCACGCATGGCTGCGGGAAGCGGGGTTGCCAAAGTGCTGGCGCAACCAGGGAATCATGGCGTCCACGACCCGATCATCACAGGGGGTTGTGGCGCTGTAGTCCATGTAAATGGGGAAATGCGGTGTTGTATCCATCACGAGCTCGCTACTACTGTTTATAAGAAATTCAATTATTGACTGGCCGGCCGTTACATTTTGGAAAACGCATTGCCCAGTGCAAACACTGAATTTGGCACATTCATCCGAATCGGCTTCACCACCGGCATGCTGGAGATAGCCCGCTTGAGCGTCGGCTTGTCCTCAATCTGCAAACCTTTGGCCAACTGCTCGTCGACCAACTTTTGCAGCGTCACGGACTCCAGAAACTCCACCATGTGGACATTGAGCGAAGCCCACAGATCGTGCGTCATGCAGCGGGCGCCCTCGCCCAAGCAGTTTTCCTTGCCACCACACTGGGTGGCGTCAATCGGCTCGTCGACCGAGAGAATGATGTCGGCGACCGTAATTTCAGCGGGGCTGCGCGCCAAGGTATAGCCGCCGCCGGGACCCCGGGTAGATTCAACCAACTCATGCCGACGCAACTTGCCAAACAACTGCTCCAGATAGGATAGGGAGATCTGCTGACGCTGGCTGATGGCAGCCAAAGTCACCGGGCCGTTACTCTGGCGCAGACCCAGATCAATCATCGCGGTGACCGCAAACCGGCCTTTGGTGGTGAGACGCATCGCTTACTCCTTCAGTCGTATTAAGTTGACTATCGCAGTCGAGTATAGCAAGAAACCCAGCAATTTGCTCGGGTAACTAGACTGATCAGTCACATTTACGAATTCTTACCACCAGACGAAATAACCAGCAGATTATCACTGCCGGAGGCACCAAAGGCCTGCGCCTTCAGGATGCCCAATTGATCCCGCACCCGGGCTGCTTTTTCGAACTCCAGATTGCGCGCGTGCTCCATCATCAGCTTCTCCAGCCGCTTGATTTCACGCGAAATATCTTTCTCGCTCATATCCTCCACCTGCGCCCGTTGCATGGCATCACGCTCCAGCTTTTCGGCCTCTTTGCCCGCTTTTTCGCTGTACACCCCGTCAATCAAATCTTTGACCTCCTTGACGATGGAACGCGGTGTGATGCCATAGGCCAGGTTGTGCGCCACCTGGGCCGCGCGGCGGCGTTCGGTCTCGCCCATTGCCTTCTTCATCGACTCGGTGATCTTGTCCGCGTACAAAATGGCCCGCCCATGCAGGTTCCGCGCCGCCCGGCCGATGGTTTGAATCAGCGAGCGCTCGGAGCGCAAAAAGCCTTCCTTGTCGGCGTCCAGAATCGCCACCAGCGAGACCTCGGGAATGTCCAGGCCCTCGCGCAAGAGATTGATGCCGACCAGCACATCAAAGGTGCCCAGCCGCAGGTCGCGCAAAATTTCGACCCGCTCCACCGTGTCCACGTCGCTGTGCAGGTAGCGCACTTTGACGCCGTTGTCGCTCAAATAATCGGTCAGCTGTTCGGCCATGCGCTTGGTCAGCGTGGTGATCAGCACCCGCTCATGCTTTTCAACCCGGATGCGGATTTCTTGCAGCACATCGTCCACCTGATTGGTGGCGGGGCGCACCTCGACTTCAGGGTCGACCAGCCCGGTGGGGCGGACCAGTTGTTCCACCACCTGGCCGGAATGGTCTTTTTCCCACTGCCCGGGCGTGGCCGACACAAAAACGGCCTGCCGCATCTTGGTTTCGAACTCTTCAAACTTGAGCGGCCGGTTGTCGAGCGCACTGGGCAGGCGAAAACCATATTCGACCAGCGTCGTCTTGCGCGAACGGTCGCCGTTGTACATGCCGCCAAACTGGCCGATCAGCACATGGCTTTCGTCCAGAAACATCATGGCGTCCTTGGGCAGGTAGTCGGTCAAGGTGGCAGGCGGCGAGCCGGGGGCGGCGCCGCTGAGGTGGCGCGTGTAGTTCTCGATGCCCTTGCAATGCCCGACTTCATTCAACATTTCGAGATCGAAGCGGGTGCGCTGTTCCAGCCGCTGGGCCTCCACCAGCTTGCCCTGGCTGACGAATTCCTTCACCCGGTCCGACAGCTCGACCTTGATGGTTTCCACGGCAGCCAGCACCTGTTCACGCGGCGTGACGTAATGGCTGCTCGGGTACACGGTAAAGCGCGGAATCTTCTGGCGGATGCGCCCGGTCAGCGGGTCAAACAGCTGCAGCGACTCAATCTCGTCGTCAAACAGCTCGATACGGATCGCCATCTCGCTGTGCTCAGCCGGAAACACATCAATGGTGTCGCCGCGCACGCGAAACTTGCCGCGCGAAAAATCGGCGTCATTGCGCTGGTACTGCATGCGTACCAGTTGGGCGATCAGGTCGCGCTGGCCAATTTTGTCGCCAGCGCGCAGGGTCATCACCATCTGGTGGTAGGCCTCGGGCTGGCCGATACCGTAAATGGCCGAGACCGTGGCCACGATCACGACGTCACGCCGCTCCAGCACGCTTTTGGTACAGCTCAAGCGCATCTGCTCGATGTGCTCGTTGATGGCCGAGTCTTTTTCGATGAATAAATCACGCTGCGGCACATAGGCCTCGGGCTGGTAATAGTCGTAATAGCTGACGAAGTACTCCACCGCGTTCTTCGGGAAAAACTCGCGAAACTCGCTGTACAGCTGGGCGGCAAGCGTCTTGTTGGGTGCAAAGACGATGGCCGGACGCCCCAAACGGGCAATCACGTTGGCCATGGTGAAGGTCTTGCCCGAGCCGGTGACGCCCAGCAGGGTCTGGAACACCTCCCCGTCCTTCACCCCCTCAACCAGCTTGTTGATGGCCTCCGGCTGGTCGCCGGCCGGCGGATAGGGCTGGTACAACTCAAACGGCGAATCAGGAAAACGCACAAAGGTGCCGGTGCGAACCGGGGTGACGTCGTCAGGAGTGGCAAGAGCAATCGGGGTGGGTGCGGGCATAACGAGGCGATTCAAAGTGCTGGCCAAAGGTCAAAATTAAAGATCATGCGCTCCATTTGCACCCGCATCCCGACAGGGCGTGCGCGGGCGGCTGGAGCGGCCGGTAAAATACTTGGCAACATAGTGGTTGACCGCTATTTTCGTTTTTTCTCAGACTTCTCTTCACAGGACTCTTACATGTCACTCTTTTCCGCTGTCGAAATGGCCCCCCGCGACCCGATTCTGGGTTTAAACGAGCAATTCAATGCTGACACCAATCCCGCCAAAGTGAATCTGGGCGTGGGCGTGTATTTCGACGACAACGGCAAGCTGCCATTGCTGCAATGCGTGCAAGCGGCCGAAAAAGCCATGATGGAAAAGCCCACGCCGCGCGGCTACCTGCCCATTGACGGCATTGCCGCCTATGACGCCGCCGTCAAGTCACTGGTATTTGGTGCTGACAGCGACGTTGTCAAGAGCGGCCGCGTGGCCACTGTGCAAGGCATTGGCGGTACCGGCGGCCTGAAAATCGGCGCCGACTTCCTGAAGAAACTCAACCCCAATGCCAAGGTGCTGATCAGCGACCCGAGCTGGGAAAACCACCGCGCCCTGTTCACCAACGCCGGTTTCACGGTTGAGTCCTACCGCTATTACGACGCCGCCCAGCGCGGCGTTGACTTTGACGGCATGCTGGCCGACCTGAATGCCGCCGTTCCCGGCACCATCATCTTGCTGCACGCCTGCTGCCATAACCCCACCGGTTATGACATCACCGCCGCCCAGTGGGACCAAGTGATTGCCGCCGTCAAGACCAAGAATCTGGTGCCATTCCTGGACATGGCCTACCAGGGCTTTGGCTATGGCATCACCGAAGACGGCGCCGTTATCGGTAAATTCGTCGCCGCCGGTCTGGACTTTTTCGTCTCCACCTCGTTCAGCAAGAGCTTCAGCCTGTACGGCGAGCGCGTCGGCGCCCTGAGCGTGGTGTGCGTGAGCAAGGAAGAAGCGGACCGCGTGTTGAGCCAGCTCAAAATCGCGATCCGCACCAACTACTCCAACCCACCGATCCACGGTGGCGCGATTGTGGCCGCCGTGCTGGGCAACCCCGAACTGCGCGCGCTGTGGGAAAAAGAACTGGGCGAGATGCGCGTGCGCATCAAGGCCATGCGCCAGAAGCTGGTGGACGGTCTGAAAGCCGCCGGTGTCAAGCAAGACATGAGCTTCATCACCACCCAAATCGGCATGTTCAGCTACTCCGGCCTGACCAAGGACCAGATGGTGCGTCTGCGCAGCGAGTTTGGCGTTTACGGCACCGACACGGGCCGCATGTGTGTGGCAGCCCTGAACAGCAAGAACATCGACTACGTCTGCGCGTCGATTGCCAAGGTCGTCTGATTTCACTTGATCCGTTGGGGTCCGTGCTGGCGCGTTTTATGTAGCTGCAGCCGGCTCCCCTAATTTATATTAAATAGCTGCCTAGCCCCCGTCCAACGGGCGAAGGCAGCTATTTTTTTAATAGCAACCCGGAGCGCATCGGCATGAAGTCACTCAACATCATCGGTTGCGGGCGCGTGGGCCAGACGCTGGCGCGGCTGTGGCATGACAGCAGCTGCTACCGCGTGCAGGATGTACTGACGCGCTCGGAAGGGTCAGCGGCTGACGCAATTCGTTTTATCGGTGCCGGTCGCGCGGTCAGCCAGATCGTAGACATGCGCGCCGCCGATGTCTGGATGCTGGCAGTGCCGGACCGACAGATCGTGGAAGTCGCCGCCCATTTAGCCCCAATTTGGGGAACGAGGCCGGCGGCCATCGCCTTTCATTGCAGCGGCGCGTTGGCGTCGAGCGAACTAGCGGCCTTGACGACCTTGGGCTGGCAGGTCGCCAGCGCCCATTGCCTGTTGAGCTTTGCCAACCCGGCCAGCGCGCGGCAACAATTCGCCGGCACGCCTTGCGCGTTGGAAGGGGTTCCCGCCGCGTTGAGCGAACTTGAACCGTCGTTCACCACCATTGGGGCGCACTGCTTCGCGTTGGCCGCCGAACACAAGTTGCTGTACCACGCAGGGGCGGTGTTCGCGACCAACTTTACCCCGGTATTGCAAGCGCTGGCCAACCAGTTATGGACGGCGACTGGCGTGCCGCCGGAGGTCGCCGCCCACCTCAACGCCACCCTGCTGAAAAACGTGGTGGACAACATCGTGATCCTGGGCCCCGCTGGCGCGCTGACCGGCCCCGCCGCCCGCGGCGATCTGGCGCTGGTGCAACGGCAGGGCGAAGCTGTGAGCGCATGGAACGCCACAGCAGGCGAAGCCTATGTGGCCTTGAGCCAGTTGGCGGCCAAGCTGGCGGCCCGTTGATTGCAGAGCGGCATTTCAAGCCAACTCAATTTACTATTTTTTCAATAGCTGCTCACGCATACAGCGCGGGGGCTAGAGGCTGAAATGGCTTAAAAATAGCCCGCAATCATCGTCAACCGAACTTTGCAGCGCTCAGCCCCACAGCACCGAGCGCATCGAGATCGACGCCGCCTGAAAGCTGGTGTTGAAAAACTGCGGCGGCTCGTTGGCGTCCACGGCCCCGGCGGTATAAAGCAGGGGCAAAAAATGTTCATGCGTCGGATGCGACTGCCTGGCGATCGCCCCGAGGCTCTGAAAATCCTGCACCGCGGCGTGATTGCCCTGCTGTAAATAGTCCGCCATGGTTTGGTCAAACTCCAGCGCCCAGTCGTACGCCTGATGTGGCGCCGCGTTCATCTGCATGGTGCGCAGGTTATGGACGATATTGCCACTGCCCACAATCAGCACCCCCTGATCGCGCAAGCCCTTGAGTTGCAGGCCCAGCGCGTAATGTTCCGCTGGGGGGCGGCTGTAGTCCATGCTGAGCTGAATCACCGGAATGTCGGCTTGCGGAAACATCGGTTTCAACACGGACCAAGCCCCATGGTCCAGGCCCCATTCCTGCAAATCCAGTGACACCGGTTGGGCACTGTCCGGCTGCTGGAGGCCCATGCTGATTTCCTGCGCTGCTGCAGGAAAACCCGGCGCCGGGTATTGCTGATCAAACAGCGCTTGCGGGAAGCCCCCAAAATCGTGAATCGTTTTGGGCTGGGCCATGGCGGTCAGCCACCCGCCGCTGGTCAGCCAGTGCGCCGAAACACACACAATGAGTTGTGGCTTGGGCCACTTGACACCAAATTCAGTGCCCAAGGCCTGCCAGCTGCGGCGGTACTCGTTGTCTTCAATCGCGTTCATGGGACTCCCATGACCCAGAAAAATGACGGGCATTCTGGCCGTTTTTCTCAATGATTTGAGTGAATCAAAGGCGGTACTATTTGAAATATTGTGCATCCAGGCTCCCAAATTGCTGAAATCAATGCTTTGTCTGCAATTTTCCGTGATTTATGGTAATTTATTATTTATTGCGTTCAGGCGTTTCACGACTTTGCTATAGGCAACGCCTGACCTCAAGCTTGCACAGCGTCGACAGGCGGTAGACAGTATTGGTGTATTAACCTCAACGCAAAGCCGGTTATAACTGTTATATTGCACTGCAACATTTCCTGAAAGTGAATTCATCGTGCTCTACCAACTCTACGAAACCCAACGGTCCCTGATGGAGCCCTTCACTGACATGGCGCAGTCTGCGGCCAAGGTCTATGGCAACCCACTGTCGATACTGGGGCAAAACCCGTTTGCACAGCGCATCTCTGCCGGCTACGACCTGATGCACCGGCTGGGCAAAGATTACGAAAAACCAGAGTTTGGCCTGCGCACCATTGATGTGGATGGCGTCAATATTGCCATCCATGAGCGCATTGAACTTGACAAGCCATTTTGCGAACTGCGCCGTTTCAAACGCTTCAGCGATGATCCTGCGACGCTGGGAAAGCTCAAGGGGCAACCGGCTGTTTTGATCGTGGCGCCACTGTCGGGTCACTATGCAACGCTGCTGCGTGACACCGTCAAGACCATGTTGAAGGACCACAAGGTCTACATCACGGACTGGAAAAACGCGCGCCTGATTCCCATGTCTGAAGGTGAATTCCACCTGGATGACTACGTGAACTATGTGCAGGAGTTCATCCGTCACCTGCAAGGCATTTACGGCAATTGCCACGTGGTCAGCGTCTGCCAGCCCACGGTGCCGGTGCTCGCTGCCGTCTCCCTGATGGCCAGCCGCGGTGAACTGACACCGTTGACCATGACCATGATGGGCGGCCCGATTGATGCCCGCAAATCACCGACCGCCGTGAACAACCTGGCGATGAACAAGCCGTTTGAATGGTTTGAAAACAACGTCATTTACCGCGTGCCGACCAACTTCCCTGGTGCGGGACGTCGTGTTTACCCCGGCTTTTTGCAACATTCTGGCTTTGTCGCCATGAACCCCAGCAACCACGCCAAGAGCCATTACGAATACTTCAAAGACCTGATCAAAGGCGACGATGTCAGCACCGATGCGCACCGTAAGTTCTATGACGAGTACAACGCTGTGCTCGACATGGACGCCAACTATTACCTGGAAACCATCAAGATCGTGTTTCAGGAGTTCAGCCTGGTCAACGGGACATGGGATGTCAGAGGCGTTGACGGCAAAATGGAACGCGTCCGCCCCCAGGACATCACGACGACAGCCCTCTTCTCCGTGGAAGGTGAGCTGGACGACATCTCTGGCTCTGGCCAGACCGAGGCCGTCCACAGCATCTGCAGTGGCGTCGTCCAGTCGGAGCAAAAACACCTGGAAGTGGAAGGTGCCGGACATTACGGCATCTTTGCGGGTCGCCGCTGGCGTGACGTGGTTTATCCCGAGGTGAAAGCATTCATCCTGCACCACCAGCCAGCGGCAAAATCAGCCAAGGCGTCAGTCACTGAGGTACAAGCTGTTGCAGCCCCCGTGGCGCAACGGATGCCTGCCGTGCAAGCGGTCAAAGCGCCGATCGTGGCGAAAAAGGCAACTACCGCCCCGATCAAGCCGACGACCCCAGCGGCAGTGGCCAAGACGCCAGAAAAAGCGACTAAACCAGTTGCCGCAGCGGTGAAACAAGCCCCGGAAGCCGTTAAAGCGGTTGCAACCCAGGTTGTCAGCAAGAAGTAATGACTTCACTGGCCGCCAGTATCCTTGCGGCGCTCCCCCAGACGCAGTGCACCCGCTGCGGTTACACGGACTGCGCAGCCTATGCGCAAGCCCTTGCACTGGGTACGGCGGGCATTAACCAGTGTCCGCCCGGTGGCGCGCAAGGGATTGAATGGCTGGCAGACATCACCGGACAGGCACCTGTTCCGTTGAACCCGGCCCATGGCACAGAGGGCCCGCGCACGGTGGCGTTCATTGACGAAGCTTGGTGCATTGGCTGCACCTTGTGCGTGAAGGCATGCCCGACCGACGCCATCATCGGCAGCAACAAACTGATGCATACCGTGATCGAAGCCTACTGCACGGGCTGCGAGTTATGCCTGCCGGTTTGCCCAGTAGATTGCATTGAACTGGAGAACGTGACAGGCAGCGCCACCGGCTGGGCTGCCTGGTCGCGTCCGCAGGCCAATCTGGCCCAGACTCGCTACGAATTTCATAGCTACCGAAGCAAACGCGACAAGGATGAGAATGACAAAAGACTGGAAGAAAAAGCGGTGCTGAAGCTGTCAGACCTGTCCAGTCACTCTCTGCACACCGACCCCGTTATTCTGGACAAAAAAAGAGCCGTGATTGAGGCCGCTTTAGCGCGTGCCCGCGCCAAGCGGAGCCCAGGGCCAAGCCCTGAACAGAGCACCACCCGCGTTAGCTGAACACCAGGTCTTTGTAAACGCCACAGCCGACGAACACATCGTCCAACTCCTGCACAAAAGACATTTTGGTTTGCACCAGTCCGGTCGTCGGATTGGTAATGTCGTATTCCACCCAGCCGGGCTCCGAACTGGCCTGCGTGACGATGGAATACAGCAAGCCGTTTCCATCGATACCCGCAATATCCTGCACCCGCGTTCCTACTTTGGACGGGTTGCCGCCAAACGCCAGGTAAGCACCGTTGCGATCTAGCGCAAAGATATACATGTCGCGGTCAAAAAAGGACTTGTCAACCTGGGTTAAATCTCGCAAAAAGGCTTCGCGCGAGGCACATTGGCGGCGATAGCCAACGGCACGTTCCACCAGCGCCATGGCTTCCTCCGCTGTACCCTGCAGCAACTTGAAAGCGGCAACAGCTTCGGCGAGCGTGGACGCACGCACTTCCAGGGAATTGGCCTGGCTAACCGTCCGCTCCACGACCGCGGCATTTTGCTGGGTAATTTCATCCAGTTGCCGCACGGCCGAGGTGATTTCGGTCAAGCTGGAGCTTTGCTCGGCGCTCGACGCCGAGATTTGCGACATATTGGCCGCCACGCCCCGGATGCCGTCAACAATTTGGTTGATATTGGCGCCCGCCTTGCGGATCTGCGCAACGCCGGTAGCCACCTGCGCCGACGAGGCCCCAATCAACTGACGAATTTCTTTGGCCGAAGCGGCAGAGCGCTGCGCCAGTGAACGCACCTCGCTGGCCACCACCGCAAATCCGCGGCCGGACTCGCCGGCACGGGCCGCTTCGACCGCTGCATTGAGCGCCAGAATATTGGTCTGAAACGCCAGGCCGTCAATCACGCCGACAATTTCGTCCATCCGCTTGGTGCTGGCCTGAATCGCCTCCACCGAGCCAATGGCCTCGGCCATGGCCTGCGCCCCGTTTTCAGCCACGTCACGCACACCGCTCGCCATCGTGTCGGACTGTTGCGCCGCATGGGCGTTGTTTTGTACCGTAGAAGACAACTCCTCCACGCTGGCGGCAGTTTGCTCCAGGTTGGCCGCCTGTTGCTCCGTGCGCTCGGACAAAGCCCGATTGCCCAGCGCCAGGCTGCTACCGGCGTGGGACACCAGTGCGGAATTGCTACGGACGCTGGCCACCATGGCGGAGAAGTTATTCACCATCGTGTCCATGACATCGGCCATCTCAGCCAACTCATCTTTGCCGCGAATGTGAACCCGCATGCGCAGGTTGCCACTGGCCGTCTCTTGCATGAAATTCAACACCTGGCGCAAGTCGGTCATGAAGCTAAGATGAAAAGACAGCATGAAATAAAGCATGATCAGCACGCACAAACCGCTCCCCAGGGCCGTCAGCCAAAACATGCGCAGGGTTGTATCAAGCCGGGCCTGCAGCAGCTGGCTGCCATTGGCCACCGCCGAATGCTGGTAGGCCGTCACGGCCTCAATGGTTTGGGTGCCGGCCGTAAAGAAAGCCTGCGCTTCGCCGGTGGCGGCACCGGGTAAAAATCGGTCGCGCGAACTGGTGGAAAATGCCTTGCTAGCCTGCACAGCCTTGTCGGCCAGAGGGTCGGCCACGCCGTAATCTTTCATCAGGGCCAGCGAATACTGGATCTCACGAACCAATAAGTCCAGCGCATCAAACTGGGCACCCACCCGGACAGCTCCAGCGTCATCCATCGTCGGTTTACTCAAGAGGCCCGCGCCTTGGCCCCGCAATTTACCCAACTGCTCGGTCCAGGGGATGGTGCGAGACACCACCATGTCGATCAGCAGATAGGATGCCGGATCGGGGTCAAATAGGAGACTGGATTGCTTGGCCAAACCATAAATGAAATGGCCCAAGTCCTCGATCAATTGGGTGTGCAGGGCGAAGCTGGCAGGAGCGGTTTTACCGTCCAGCGCGGACACCAGCCCATCGATGCGTGAGCGCAAACCGGACCACTCCTGTTGGTTCATCTCCGTCTTGACGGCAGTGAGTTTGCGGTCGAGCACATCACGCGCCTGACGCAATGTTTCCCGCGTACGGTCCCGCCCAGCCTGCGCTGCGGTATTACCCGAGAGCACCATATTGGTCTGGCCCCGGTGACTTTGCAGCTGGCGAATCAGTTCATCCGCGTCGCCGACCAGACTGATACCTTCCAGCTCCGCGCGTGTCACGCTAATCTCTTGAGTTTGCGTCTTTATCAGTTGGGCAAGTACCAGCAGCATGGGCAACAGCAGGACCAACGCCAACAAAGTAAGTTTGGTGGAAAAATGCATCTTGCGCATGATCCACATTCCAGCGAAAAAAAACTTGCGGTATTTCATGAACAGCGTTCTCCGGCTTTAATTTAACCCGGCGCCATTAGACACCTCTTTTCACTGCAAAAAGCCCAGGATTACCCCAGACTTACGGCACTAGTAAACAGTCAGTGCGCGAACGACCTCTGGCGGTGCTTGCACCAGCTCAATCAGCACGCCTTCGCCCGCGATGGGGAACTCTTCATTTGCCTTGGGATGCAGAAAACAGATGTCATAACCGGCTGCGCCCTTGCGGATGCCACCCGGGGCAAAACGCACGCCCTTGGCCGTCAACCACGCCACGGCGAGCGGCAGATCGTCGATCCACAGGCCGACGTGATTGAGGGGCGTGGTGTGCACCGCTGGCTTTTTGTCGATGTCCACCGGCTGCATCAGGTCGACCTCCACCTTGAATGGGCCGCTGCCCATGGCGCAGATGTCTTCATCCACGTTTTCACGCTCGCTGCGAAAGGTGCCGGTCACTTCCAGCCCCAGCATCTCGACCCAGAGCTTTTGCAGGCGGGTTTTATCGGTGCCGCCGATGGCGATTTGCTGGATGCCCAGCACTTTGAAGGGGCGTTGTATCGTTACAGGTGAAGTCATGCGCAGGTCTCCTCGGGTTCGCATTGGGGGGTAAATAAGGGGCCTCGCCTGGAGCGAGGCCCCGGTCATCAAACGAACTCGACGATCACCTGGTCAACGGCCATGGACTCGCCCTTGCGCGCGACAATTGACTTGACCACACCGTCGGCGGCGGCAAACAGCACATTTTCCATTTTCATGGCTTCAATCACCGCGACGCGTTCACCGGCCTGCACTTTTTGGCCGGGTTCGACCGCGACTTCCACCAGCAGCCCGGGCATGGGTGACAGCACAAAGCGGCTCATGTCCGGCGGCGCCTTGTAAGGCATCAGTTCGTACAGTGCAGCGGCCCGTGTGGAAAGCACCAGCGTGTCAATCTGCGTCCCGTTGTGGGAGACCCGGATGGCCAGCGGATTCTTGCTCGCCAGACCGCCACGCTCAACCTGCGCCGTAAACGGCTCACCATTGAAAGTGCCGCTGATGCGCACTTCGCCCAAGCGGTAATTGCTACATATTTTGTAGCTGCTTGCGCCCACGGTGACAAGGCTGGAGCCCGTTTTCTTCTCAAAATCGGTCACAGTGACCGGGGTTGGCGTCGTCTGGCCTTTTTGGCCCAGGGTCACCACCACAAACTCCTCACCCACTTCAACTTCATGGCCCTCCATCTGGCCGCTGATATGGGTGGCGCGGTTGCGGTACTTGCGGTTGACAAAGGCGGCCAGTGCGATCAGCAGGTCGGCATCGTCATGCGGCACGTCTTCGGCCCGGAAACCCTGAGAATAATTCTCGGCAATGAAGCCGGTGTTGAAATCACCCGCCACAAAGCGCGGGTGTGCCAGCAACGCGGCCTGAAACGGGATATTGCTGCTGATGCCGCGGATCACAAAGCCATTGAGCGCTTCACGCATCTTGGCGATGGCATCCAGCCGGTCTTTGCCGTGCACGATCAGCTTGGCAATCATCGAGTCGTAAAACATCGGAATCTCGCCACCGTCCTGCACCCCGGTATCGACCCGAACGCCCTGCCACTGACTGGTGTCGGCTGCGAACATGGTCTCTGTTGGTGGCTGGAAGCGCACCAGGCGGCCGGTGGACGGCAAGAAGTTGCGAAACGGGTCTTCGGCATTGATACGGCACTCGATGGCCCAACCCTCGCGCTTGACCTCGGCCTGCGTCAACGGCAGTTTCTCGCCGGCAGCCACGCGAATCATCAACTCCACCAGATCGAGGCCGGTGATGCACTCGGTCACGGGATGCTCCACCTGCAGACGGGTATTCATCTCCAGGAAGTAAAAGCTCTGGTCCTTGCCGACCACGAACTCGACCGTGCCCGCGCTTTGGTAGTTCACGGCCTTGGCCAACTGCACCGCCTGCTCGCCCATGGCTTTGCGGGTGGCTTCACTGATGAAGGGTGACGGCGCTTCTTCGATCACCTTTTGGTGACGACGCTGAATCGAGCACTCACGCTCATTCAGGTAAATCACATTGCCAAAACTGTCGCCCACCAGCTGGATTTCGATGTGGCGTGGTTCTTCGACGAATTTTTCGATGAACACACGGTCATCACCGAAGCTGTTGCGAGCCTCATTGCGGCAACTGGTGAAGCCTTCAAAAGCCTCTTTGTCGTTGAAGGCGACGCGCAGCCCTTTGCCGCCGCCGCCGGCGCTGGCCTTGATCATGACCGGATAGCCAATGCTCTGGGCAATTTCTACCGCACGCTCCGGCGTTTCAATCGCATCATTGACGCCCGGGATGCAGTTCACACCGGCCGCACCGGCCAATTTTTTCGATTCAATCTTGTCGCCCATGGCGGCAATGGAATGGTGCTTGGGGCCGATGAAGACAATGCCCTCTTCTTCCACGCGCTTGGCAAAGCCGGCGTTCTCGCTCAAAAAGCCATAGCCGGGGTGCACCGCCTGCGCGCCAGTTTGTTTGCAGGCGGCGATGATTTTGTCGGCCAGCAAATAACTTTCCCGGCTCGGCGCCGGGCCAATGTTGACGGCCTCATCGGCCATCATCACATGGCGGGCGTCCCGATCGGCGTCGGAATACACCGCCACGGTTTTAATGCCCATTTTTTGGGCCGTCTTGATCACCCGGCAGGCGATCTCGCCGCGGTTAGCAATCAGTATTTTGGTAAACATGAGGTACTCCAGATTTGTCATGCCGGATTTGTGCCGGCATCCATGAATTGCGGGTCCAGCCCGCAACGACAGGGTTTGTTTTTTTACAGCGGGATGTTGCCGTGTTTGCGCCACGGGTTTTCAAGCTTCTTGTCGCGCAGCATCACCAGCGAGCGGCAGATGCGCTTGCGGGTTTCGTGCGGCAGGATGACGTCGTCAATGAAGCCACGCGCGCCAGCCACAAACGGGTTGGCAAAACGGGCTTTGTACTCGGCTTCTCTGGCCGCCAGCTTGACCGGGTCGCCCTTGTCTTCGCGGAAGATGATTTCCACCGCGCCCTTGGCGCCCATCACGGCGATTTCGGCATTCGGCCAGGCAAAGTTGACGTCACCGCGCAGGTGCTTGGAAGACATCACGTCGTACGCGCCGCCGTAGGCTTTGCGCGTGATGATGGTGATCTTGGGCACGGTGCATTCGGCATAGGCGTACAGCAGCTTGGCGCCGTGCTTGATGATGCCGCCGTACTCCTGGGCGGTACCCGGCATGAAGCCGGGCACATCGACAAAGGTAATCACCGGGATGTTGAACGCGTCGCAAAAGCGCACAAAGCGGGCGGCTTTGATTGAGCTCTTGATGTCCAGGCAACCGGCCAACACCAGCGGCTGATTCGCCACGATGCCGACGGTCTGGCCTTCCATGCGGCCAAAACCAATCAGGATGTTCTTGGCGTACTCGGGTTGCAGCTCAAAGAAATCACCATCATCCACCGTCTTGACAATGAGCTCTTTCATGTCGTACGGCTTGTTGGCGTTGTCCGGCACCAGGGTGTCCAGACTCATGTCCATGCGATCGGCCGGATCACCGCTGCGGCGCACGGGCGCTTTTTCGCGGTTGTTGAGCGGCAGGTAGTTGTAGAGACGGCGCAACATCAGCAGCGCTTCGACATCGTTCTCAAACGCCAGATCGCACACACCGCTCTTGGTGGAGTGCGTGATGGCGCCACCCAACTCTTCGGCCGTGACTTCCTCATGCGTCACGGTCTTCACCACTTCAGGGCCGGTAACGAACATGTAGGAGCTGTCTTTCACCATGAAGATGAAGTCGGTCATGGCCGGGCTGTACACCGCGCCGCCGGCTGAGGGTCCCATGATCATGCTGATCTGCGGCACCACGCCACTGGCCATCACGTTACGCTGGAACACATCGGCATAGCCGCCCAAGGAGGCTACACCTTCCTGAATCCGCGCGCCACCGGAGTCGTTCAAACCGATCACGGGGGCGCCAACCTTCATGGCCTGGTCCATCACCTTGCAGATTTTCTCGGCATGGGCTTCTGACAAAGCGCCGCCGAATACGGTGAAATCCTGGCTGAATACAAACACCAAACGGCCATTGATCATGCCGTAGCCGGTGACCACACCGTCGCCGGGAATCTTGTTCGCTTCCATGCCGAAGTCGACGCAACGGTGTTCGACGAACATGTCCCACTCTTCAAACGTACCCTCATCGAGCAGCAGTTCTAGACGCTCACGGGCGGTAAGTTTGCCCTTTTTGTGCTGCGCATCGATGCGTTTTTGGCCACCACCCAAGCGCGCAAGTTCGCGCTTGGCTTCAAGTTGTTCAAGTATGTCGTGCATGGTTTTCTCTCTTTACGAAGTCCTGATCGTCTCTAACATTAAAAAGCTATTATTTTTATAGCTACTTACGCCCTATTCATATGGGCTAGAAGCATATTTCGTGCTGCAGTAGAGGCCGCCATTCGGCCCTGAAGAACCTCCTGGGTGAGCTGCGGTAGCAGCTGTTGCACCTGCGGATGCTGACGAAACGCCTGCTTCAAACCGGTATCAATCCGCTCCCACATCCAGGCCAGCGACTGTTGCTGGCGGCGAGCCGCCAACTTGCCGTTGGCGGTTTGCAGCGTTTTAAATTCATTGACGGCCGCCCAAAATTTATCGACGCCCTGCCCGTTCAGAGCGCTGAGCAGCAATGCTTTGGGATGCCAGTTTTTTTCATCGTGGCTGCCGAACATGCCGAGCAACTGCATGGCGGCCGTGATTTGCAACTGCGCCCGCTGCGCCGCAAGCGCATCAATATCGGCCTTGTTGATGACCACCAGATCGGCCAACTCCATCACGCCTTTTTTAATGGCCTGCAGATCGTCACCGGCATTGGGCAATTGCATCAGCACAAACATGTCGGTCATGTTGGCCACCGCGGTTTCGCTTTGGCCCACGCCGACCGTCTCAACGATCACGATGTCATAGCCTGCGGCCTCACAGACCAGCATGGCTTCCCGCGTTTTCTCGGCCACACCACCCAAGGTGCCGCTGCTGGGACTGGGACGGATGTAGGCGTTCTCGTGTATCGAAAGCTTTTCCATCCGCGTCTTGTCGCCCAGGATCGAGCCGCCCGACACGGTGGAAGACGGGTCGATGGTGAGCACCGCCACGCGGTGGCCCTGGTCGATCAGGTACAAGCCCAGCACTTCAATGAAGGTGGATTTGCCGACACCCGGCACACCGCTGATGCCCAACCGGAAAGCTTTTCCGGTATGCCGCAGCAAGGCGGTCAAGAGTTCATCCGCCTGCACCCGGTGATCCGCACGGGTGGACTCCAGCAGGGTTATGGCCTTGGCGATGGCACGGCGCTGGGCACTGCCACTTGTAGTCACGATCGCAGCAACGGAAATCGGGGCCAAAGCCCCTTTTCGCTCTGCCGTGGTGGTCTGCGTTGGCATCATGGTCATGAATTGAGAGCTGACCCCAATCGCTTACTTGGCCAGTGCCTTCTTGATTTGCTCCAGCACGTCTTTCGCACTGGCGGGAATCGGCGTTCCGGGGCCATAAATGCCTTTGACCCCTGCCTCGTACAACATGTCGTAGTCCTGCCGTGGAATCACGCCCCCCACGAACACGATGATGTCGTCAGCGCCCTGCTTTCTCAGCTCGGCAATGATGGCGGGCACCAGGGTTTTGTGACCAGCAGCCAGGGTGGAGACGCCCACCGCATGGACGTCGTTTTCAATGGCCTGGCGGGCACATTCTTCGGGGGTCTGGAACAGCGGCCCCATATCGACGTCAAACCCGAGGTCGGCAAAGGCGGTGGCGACTACTTTGGCGCCACGGTCATGGCCATCCTGCCCGAGCTTGGAAATCATCACCCGGGGGCGACGACCCTCGACTTCGGCAAAAGCATTGATTTCGGCTTTGAGGGCATCCCAGCCTTCCGCGGAGTCATAAGCTGCTGCATACACGCCAGTCACCTTTTGGGTATCGGCGCGATGGCGCCCGTAAACAGTTTCCATGGCATCGCTCACCTCACCCACGGTGGCGCGCAGACGCATGGCTTTGATCGTCAGATCCAGTAAGTTGCCAGTGCTGGTCTCTGCTGCAAAAGTAATATCAGCCAACGCAGCATTGACGAGGGTTACATCGCGATTTTTCTTGATATTATTCAAACGGGCAATCTGTGCATCACGCACCGCCACGTTGTCAATGTCGCGAGTTTCAATCGCATCTTCGGTCTTGAGCTTGTATTTATTGACACCGACGATCACGTCTTTGCCACTGTCAATACGGGCCTGCTTCTCAGCGGCCGCCGCTTCAATCTTCAGCTTGGCCCAGCCACTGTCCACGGCTTTGGTCATGCCGCCCATGGCTTCGACTTCTTCAATGATCTTCCAGGCTGCATCGGCCATGTCTTGCGTCAGCTTTTCCATCATGTAGGACCCCGCCCACGGGTCGATCACATTGGTGATGTGGGTTTCTTCCTGGATGATGAGCTGGGTGTTGCGGGCAATGCGCGAACTGAACTCGGTCGGCAGCGCAATGGCTTCGTCAAAACTGTTGGTATGCAACGACTGGGTGCCGCCGAACACCGCCGCCATGGCTTCAATCGTGGTGCGCACCACGTTGTTGTACGGATCTTGCTCGGTCAACGACCAGCCAGAAGTCTGGCAATGGGTGCGCAACATCAGGGACTTGGGGTTCTTCGCGTCAAAACTCTTCATGATGCGGCACCACAGCAGGCGCGCCGCCCGCATCTTGGCCACTTCCAGGTAGAAGTTCATGCCGATGGCCCAGAAAAAGCTGAGGCGTCCGGCAAATTGATCCACATCCATGCCCTTGGCGATGGCGGTCTTGACATATTCCTTGCCGTCAGCCAGCGTGAAGGCCAGCTCCAGCGCCTGGTTGGCGCCCGCTTCCTGCATGTGGTAGCCGCTGATGGAAATCGAGTTGAACTTCGGCATATTTTGGGCCGTGTACTCGATGATGTCGCCGATGATGCGCATGCTGGGTGCAGGCGGGTAAATGTAGGTGTTGCGCACCATGAACTCTTTCAGAATGTCGTTCTGAATCGTTCCGGAGAGCTTGTCCTGGCTCACGCCCTGTTCTTCAGCGGCAATCACATAGCCGGCCAACACCGGCAGCACGGCACCGTTCATGGTCATGGAGACGCTGACTTTATCCAACGGAATTTCGTTGAACAAGATCTTCATGTCTTCCACCGAGTCAATGGCCACGCCGGCTTTGCCAACGTCGCCCGTCACACGCGGATGATCACTGTCGTAGCCGCGGTGCGTGGCCAAGTCAAACGCCACACTGACGCCCTGCCCGCCGGCCGCCAAGGCCTTGCGGTAAAACGCGTTGGATTCTTCAGCGGTAGAGAAGCCGGCATATTGACGAATCGTCCACGGCCGCACCGCGTACATGGTGGCCTGCGGACCACGCAAATAGGGCTCAAAACCAGGCAAAGTGTTGGCGTAAGGCAGGTTTTCGGTATCGGCCGCTGTATACAGCGGCTTGACCGTGATGCCGTCAGGCGTTTGCCAGTTGAGCGCATCCACATTGCCGCCCGGTGCGGACTTGGCGGCGGCCTTGGCCCATGCATCAAGGCTGGATGTCTGAAACTCTGGATTATTTTGGGTCATGACGGCTACCGTTCGTGATGGATTAACGAAATATTTTGTCACCGAACTGCCCCGGACAGGTCTAGTCCCGAGCTTTTATCAATGAAGCAACGTAGTTTACTTTATTTATAATTATTGATTCAAAATATTATTTCTTGCTTACAATCCGCGACATGGTTGCCCTCTCTTTATCTCCCCGTGCGCTCTATGAAGAGGTTGCAGAGCTGCTGCGTCAGCGAATTTTCAATCGGGAACTGGAACCCGGCAGCTGGATTGACGAACTGAAAATTGCCGAAGCGTACGGCATCAGCCGAACACCCCTGCGGGAAGCACTTAAAGTGCTGGCGACCGAGGGCCTGGTCACCATGAAGGTGCGGCGTGGCGCCTATGTGACCGAGGTGTCCGAGCGCGACCTGAGCGACGTCTACCACCTGCTCAGCCTTCTGGAGGCGGACGCAGCAGGCGTGGTGGCCGCGACGGCCACCGAATCGCAAATCGGTGAGTTGCAGACGCTGCACACTGAATTGGAAACCGCTGCCCAGCCTGGCAAGCAGGATCGGGAGCGGTTTTTCGAGATCAATGAACGCTTTCACATGCGGCTGCTGGAAATTGCCAACAATCGCTGGCGCGACCAGATGGTGGCCGACCTGCGCAAGGTCATGAAGCTGAACCGCCACAACTCGCTACTGAAATCGGGCCGTATAGAGGAATCATTGAACGAACATCAGGCTTTGATGGCGGCCATTTCGGCACGCGATACGCCGCTTGCGATGCAACGGATGCAGGAGCACTTCAGGAACGGGCTGGAAGCAGCCAACTGAGGCAGGCTGTTGAACTCCACCTGAAGGCATCAGTGTTGGCGCCGATTGAATTTTGACCAGGGGCTAAAGCTGACTTATTGAACGTCAACTCTGGATAACTATAGCTCTTTGCTGGTTTCGTTGATTCCTTTTGAATTGGCTGCTGGCGTGAATTCATCATCAATGGGCTGACTGTACAGGCATTGCTCGAAACAGCTTCCCATTGATTTCCCTGCATCAGAACTACTCAGTCTCAGCCGTCGATTCTGAACCCTGGCGAGCTTCTGCCTTTCTGGATTGCTCCCTGGAGTTGATGCGCCCCTTGACTTCATTGGAGCTGCGTCGGAAGTGGCAAGACTCATTTCCGGTCTCCAGGAGTGCATTGATCAAATCCACCGTCGAGTAGAACCGCACGCGTTTGCTCTGGTGAGTCAGGCTTGAGATACACAAGGCTGTGGCCAAATGCGTCTTGCCGGTAGCCACGATGATTCCAGACCTGTATGCCAGCAAGACTCGGCTGCGGACGTTACAACGTCGAGTCAAGACATGGCGAACTGAGCGTGCTAAAGAAATGCTCTTGGACAGCCTGCCCAAATCTGATGAAGAAACGATTTGACTGCAGGCGGGAACTGGCTCCGTTGGCGAGCCTTAGCCTATGAAAAGGGAAAATCAAAAGAAAAACGTAAGCACGCGGTGAACCCATATTGACTGCGCATTGCAGTCCTGCTTTACCGAGCTAGCTTTGTGGTTGCCAGCGGTGCGGCAGCAGTTCATGAATCTGGCTTGCCCGTTGCGTTGGCAGCCGTGTCAGAACATCCTTGAGATAGGCGTACGGGTCATGCCCGTTGAGTTTGGCGCTTTGGATCAGACTCATCACGGCGGCGGCACGCTTGCCCGCCCGCAGAGATCCGGCAAACAACCAGTTGTTGCGTCCGATGGCGATCGGTCGAATCTGGTTCTCGATGTGGTTGTTGTCAATGGGCAGTTGCCCGTCACCGACGAAACGCGTGAGCGCACCCCAACGCCGCAGGCTGTAATCCAGCGCTTTGGCCGTAGCAGAGCCATCCGTAATCTTCTGGCGGTTGAGCGCCATCCACTGGTGCAAGGCATCAATCAGCGGTTTTGATCGTTCCTGCCGTATTCGTCGTCGCTCGTCGGGGATGAACTCTTTGACTTCCCGCTCGATGTCGTAGATCCTGCCGATCTGCTCCAGTGCACTTTGGGCGATCTGGCTTTTGTTGCTGACGTGCAGGTCAAAGAATTTGCGCCGGGCGTGGGCCAGACAGCCCACCTCGGTGACACCTTGGGTCATCAGTTGCTTGTAGCCACTGAAGTCGTCACAGACCAGGCTGCCTCGCCATTCTCCCAAGAAGGCTTTGGCGTTCTCCCCGGCACGTGACTCGCAGAAGTCATAGACCACGGCCTTGGTGTCCTCAAAGGCACCGGCAGCATAGGCCCACAGGTAGGCCCGGTGCGTCTTGCCACTGCCCGGCCTGAGCATCTGTACCGGGGTTTCATCTGCGTGCACCACGCTGTGCGTGAGGATGTCGTCCTTCAGGGCGTCCACCAGCGCTTGCAACTGTACGCCGCAGCTTCCCACCCAAGTGCCCAGTGTGGAGCGGGGAATGGCCAATCCGGCACGGCCGAAGATGGCCTCCTGCCGGTACAGCGGCAAGTGGTCGGCAAACTTGGCTACCAGTACCTGGACCAGCAGGCCGGTGGTGGGAATTCCTTTGTCGATGACATGCGCATCAACCGGGGCCTGGATCAAGGTTTCGCACTTGGCGCATGCCCATTTGCCACGGATGTGGCGCTCCACGCTGAAGACGCCAGGGACGTAATCCAGCTTCTCGGCCACGTCCTCGCCGATGCGTTTCATCTGGCAGCCGCAGGTGCAGGTGGTGGAATCGGGTTCGTGGCGGATTTCAATTCGGGGCAGGTTCGCTGGCAGCGGCTGGCGCTTGGCTTGTTCCTTGACTCGCGCAGGCTTGTCGTGCGAGGTGAGCTGCTCGATCTCGTCGTTGACGGCCTGCAGGTCCTCATCCAGTGTTTCATCCAGCAGGCTTCTTTGCTCGGCGCTGAAGCGCTCGGATTGGGCGGCGAACTTCAGGCGCTTGAGGATGGCGTTCTCATGCGTGAGCTTGTCAATGGTGACCTGTTTGAAGGTGAGCGTCTGGCGCAGGGACTGCACCATCTCACGCAGTTCTTCTGCGTTCAGATGGGAGAGCGTCTCAGTGCCAGCCAGATGCCAAAACCGTCATGCACCAGCACCTTGATGCGGTTGCCCCGCTTGTTGGCAAAGAGGTAGGCCGTGTGGGGATGGGCTGCGCCGAAGACGGATACGACCCGAGCCAATGCGGTGTCGGTTCCGGCGCGCATGTCCATGGGAGTAACAGCCAGCCACACCGCATCGATGCGGATCATTTGAGAATCGCCGTGGCCCACTGCGCAAACTCGGCAACTGCGCTAACGGGCCATGTGACGATCATCGAAAGCGCACCCTTGCGAAGCTCTACCTTGAGCTCGGGGAGCCTGGGCTCATGCATCACGGCGGGCAGCTTCAATGGGATGAACGCAGGGGACTGTGACGTTGCGACCGGAGCACCAGACGGAGCCGGTCCGATAAGCTGGTGACAGCCGCTGCGCTCATGTTCCTTGAGCCAGCGGTGCAGCACGTTGGCGTTCATCGCATGGCTACTGGCCAATCCCGCAATGGAAACTCCTGGCTGTTGGCAGGCCGCCACCAGTTCGGCTTTGAACTCGCGCGTATAGGTTCGGTGCGTACGGCGAGTTGAATAGGTCGCAATGTCTGATTCTTTGAGCATGGTGTGCACGATTGGTTACGTGCACACGATCTTGCGATATGTGAGAAATCAGTTCAATGTGAGTTCACCGCGTGCTTACAGAAAAACGTCAACCAACTATCGAGTAACATTTCTTCGTGAGGTAACAGGCAAGATCAGAATGGTGGTTCTCCAGACGAAAAAAAACGCCCAGTCGTTAGACTGGGCGTTTCCGGTTTAATAGCCTGACGATGACCTACTTTCACACGGGAATCCGCACTATCATCGGCGC
>NZ_JABBPD010000001.1 GCF_012927445.1 Rhodoferax sp. | reverse complement strand
ACATTGAGGGTTTTTACAATCGAGTCCGCAGGCACAGTCATCTAGACCAACTGAGCCCGCTGGCATTCGAGCAGCTTCGAACTGGAAGCTGAAATTTGTCTACGAAAGCGGGTGAAGTCCACCTGAATGCAGCGACAAGCCCTTTAGCGTAATCCTGCTCATGCAGCGGACCAACGAACGGCTCATGCTCCACGCCCATGAAGTGCAACATTTCGAGGTGCTCCGCTTCCCGCTTGGACCTCTCAGCAGTAACTTCAAAGTTCACATCCAGTAGCCAACGGCGCTCAATAGCAAGATTCAAAAGTTCATTGAGGGCTTTCCCTTTTGTGCTGATGCCATCGCACTTTGCGCGCTCTTTCATAGCAACCTCTCCAGCCACATGCAGTTGCATGAGCGCGACATGAAGCAGTCGGTAACTAAAAAATGCATAAAGCCACGTGTTCTTGGCATTCTCGAAATGCTGAACCACCGTATATGGAACGTTGTCATGCAATGAATATCCGGCAACCAAGCCATGGTGCTGCTCTAAGGATCTGTTGCCAAAAGCACGCCAGCGTTCGTCGCGTTCTACGGCTTCTACGAGCGACTTCAATCGATCAATTTCATCTGGCATCAGGCTAAGCGGCGTAATTGGTAAGACTGGGTGGGGAATGCATGAAATTGCATTCTAGGAGTCACTTGTGAGTATGCTGATCTCCCATTTTGGGGGTGTTGTCAAACTGGCAGTTGATCGTAAAGCTGTGAAGCACCCTTTTTTAGTAAAAAGGCCTGTGGAATACAGTAAAAGGTGCATACCGTGTGAGCGTTGAAAACGCTGGATTAGGGTGGCGTGCATCCCGAATTCTGGGTAAAAAAACATTCAGATTCGCAACGTTGGACATACCGCCCCTTTCTTCGGTCAAGACCGTATGTCCATATTAGTCGACTCAAAGGAGTCGCTGTAGTAAAAGAATTTCTTGATTTTGGCTGCAAGTGGCAGATTTGACTTTGCCCAGTTTGACGCGAAATTGGACTTTGAAATTGCTACGCTTGGGTGCACACTTTCAATGTGAACAGCATAGACGATCTTTTCGGGAAAATAACTTTTTTAGCGTGGCTCCCAGGCGAGACACTATTCAGTCTGGTCAGTCGTCACCATTGCTTTTGGGGGCATACGCTTGCGGCCCGCACTTGCGAGCAGTTCTTTGGTCATTCGCGCGCAGGCTCACAGCACGACCTGCCGAGCCGCCTCTCCCATTTTGTAGCTCGTACCGACGGATGCTTTGGCGATGTTCAAAAGGTGGCCAAACACCACACGCTGCTGGCCTATTACGCCGCATTTATATCCGCCGACGAGTTGGCAAACGCCATCGCCTGCATGGCTGGCGACAGCGTTGCCCACCTCAAGCTGCGGCTTGGCATTCTGACCAGTCGTTTCAGAGCCAACCACCCGCTCAAAGCGTGCGCGGCTTGCATGGACGAAGACCGTGCCGATTGTGGTTGGGCCTATTGGCATGTTGAACATCAATACCCCGGTGTGTGGATATGCCCAAAGCATGATCAACTGCTTAAAGAGTCGAATCTCAAGGCCAATGGGGTGGAACGGTTTCAATGGCACCTCCCCGCCAGAGAGAACTTTCGCGAATTGCAAATTGAGAAACAGGGGGTAATTGCACATGCGCATGCCGCCATTCAAGGCCTATCCCAACAAGTAATCGATTTGGTGACACATTTTTCTCATCGGTCCTTCGAAACCGGTCGCTTGCATGAGGTCTACCGTGCAGAACTTGTGCGCCGTGGTTGGGTGACCAGTGGTGGCAGTTTTAGGATGCCGGAAATCGCATCGAGTTTTCTGGCTCACGTTGAGCCTTTGCGCGTTCTCCCTGAGCTGGACGCTTTGCCCGCGACGGTTGCCGAGGCCGTCACTCAATTGGGGCGCCTGTTGCGTCCACCCCGCAGCGGGACACACCCCTTACGGCACCTGGTGATGATCAACTGGCTATTTGGATCCACCGAGGCGTTCTGGCTGGCCTATTCGTCGGCGCTGAATCCTCCGATTACCTTGTCAAGAGTTGCTTTCCCGTCAGTTGGGCATCTCGATATGGACGGGAAAGACGCACGGCATGATCAGTTGATCAGTTTGCTGTCGGTGCATAAGTTGTCTTTTCGTCTGGCAGCAAAGGCTGTCGGGATTGATGTGGGCACGGCCATGGCTTGGGCCGCCCAAGCCGGACTGTCCATCGCCCGGCGCCCTAAAAAGCTGACGGGAGCAATCCGTCAGCAGGCCATTCTTGAACTGCAAAACGGCGCCGATAAGACCGTGGTCGCCACAAACGCGAACGTCAGTGTGGTCACCATCACGAAGCTGCTGCTGAGTGAGGTCGGCCTGCACGCCGCCTGGTGCAAATCCCGAGCGAAGCGAGCACAAACCTCAGCCCGGGAAGTCTGGCTGCAACTGCTGAAAACGCATGCTGGGCTGGGCATCAAGTTCATGCGGGCCGTCGACCCCGCCGCCTATGCCTGGCTGTACCGGAATGATCGTGCATGGCTGGACGATCACAAGCCAAAGCGTCTGGCGATCACGATGGATCCATGTGCGAACCGGGTCTTGTGGGATGTGAGAGACGACTCGCTAAGCGTTGAGGTGGAGCATGCTGTGTTGGATCTTGGTCAGCGCGCCGGCACTCGCCCAATCAAGCTTTGGCAGATTTATCAGTTGGTGCCTGCACTCAAGGCAAAGCTTGCTGCGCTTGACCGACTGCCCTTAACTCGCCGTGTTATCGAACAAGCCTTGCAGCGCCGCAGTGGCGGGATGCCGGGGCCGGACTTGCTCGCGTAAATGCCTGCATGAAATCGCCATCGGTTGCGAATAATATATGCATTAATGTACTGTGATATGCTTTACGCATGATTAAATCGGACCTCAAAGCTCGTTTGGAGCGGGCCAGGCACATTTGCAAGTTGCACGGCATCACACAGACGCAGATTGCTGCGGATTTGGTGGCCAGCCAGTCCCAAGTCAGTCGTATTCTGAAAGGGCAGGGGCAAAAAACTTCGCGGTTGGTGGAAGAGGTTTGCCTGTATGTCGAGAAATACGAGGGCGGTGTGACGGCTGACTCGGTACGAAGCAATGATGACTTGGTGAATGCGCTCACCGTGACCTGGGATGGTTCTGCCACGCATGCACGCGCTTTGTCTGCGGTGATTCGATCCTTGTCAGCTTTGGGGCCTCTCCAAGGCAAGACGCATGCGAAAGAGGAAGGCGCATGAATATGCTGGTACGCCCATCACCTCTACCGGAAGAGCTTGATCGCGGCTATTTGGGGCGGGTTATGCGCATCAACGGTTTGCATACAGAAAAAGATGCCCAAGAATGCATGGTCAGGATGTTCAGTCTTGAACATATTTCTCGTTGGGAACGCTCTTGCCTGGAGTCACTGAGCATGATGGCAGGGCAGTCGATGGAGCACTTTGCACAGAGGCACTCAACCATTCCGTACCGGCGTGCCATCACATCATTTTTGCCGGATCTGCCACATGGAAGCCCGTCCCGGCGGTCACTGCTATACAACTACGGCATGGTGGCGGCTCGTTCTGGGGCCTATTTTTGTGCGAAGTGCGTGTCAGCCGATGTTAAATTTCATGGCACGAGTTATTGGCGGCGTGACCTTCAATTGCCTGGTCAACTTTGGTGCCAAAAGCATGGGATACCTCTTCATTTCGTTGAAAACGAGTCGGCCTTTCTTCAGCCACCGACAAGATATCTGAAAGAGGCGGAGCTTGTTCCTTTGGGTCTGGTCAATGAAGCCCAGAGCAATCAATATGTTCAGATATTTCATGACGTCGTGTCCGGATTGATGGTGCGCACGAAGCCCCTGGACGTCAAATACGTGGCATTGGCACTGCGAAAGAAGGCGGCAGAACAGGGGTTGCAGACCCATGGTGGAAAAGTTAAGCAGCCACTATTAAGTGATCTCATCAGGGCTTCTTGCCCCAGCAAATGGTTGAGCACAGTTTTTTCCGGGCTTGTTGATAAGCCCGAAGGGCAGATACTGAATCACGTGGATGGTGTGTTGTACATGCGAACCTCCGCGTCATCGGTATCGTCGTACGTCCTGGCGTGTGCTGTACTTTATGACTCGGCAGATGACGCTTTGAATGACCTATTTGGTGCGGCGAAGGTTTTTGTTGATACGCCAATGCGCAAGACACTGACGCCAACGGAGCAAGAAAATCAGGGTTTGATTGATGCGTACATTCATAGCCACGGTCATCATGCTGTCGTGGCGAAACGGATTGGCATCGCCATTCACCAAGCCGTGTCGCGGCTGAACGGTCTGGGTCTTCCGAACCTGAGTTGTTCTCGAACTCAAGGCAAGAGTCCACGAGGGGCGGTGGAGGCTTTTCGCATCCATGGCAAATCAAGCGTGGACAGCGCCGCCATTGGCGGGCTGTCCACAATAGAAATGGACAATCTCAACAGGAAATCAGGCCCCAATCTGACCATGGCATTGATGGCCATGGCGGCACAAGATCCTCAACGCCGGACTGGCGTGAAGAGAAAAAAGGCACTGTTGCCCAGGGCCTTCAACGTGTCCGAAAACGCCCCGTCCGTTGAGTTTCAAATCCGCGAAATTGAGCCCCAAAGATGAGACCAAAACGCATCATCACGCGGCAAGAGATCTTCATACCTGGACATTTTTGCTGGATCTTTGCTCCGAAAAGCAACTACGGCTGGAGCGACTGGTGCCAAATAGGTTGCCGCAGCTGTTTTGAAGTCGGTCAGCAGCAGGTCCCCCTTGTTCCTCTCCAATGCAATGCGCTGTGCCGCGATCCACAGCGCAATGATGAGACGCTGAATACCGCCAGTGAGTTCAATGATCAGATTAGCCAGTTCATCGTCAATAAGTAATTTTTTTTGCACATACTGGTATTTGCCCAGTAGTTCCAAAAAATTTGTCCTGAAGTTGCTGTCTTTCGCATTCTCAAAATGCTGAATTTGATGGAACCCAGAAGTCACGATGCGTTCCGTAGTGCTGAGGCGGCGTGTCAAAGCGCCGATCCCATCCGGGGTTCCAGACAGAAGGAGGGGGACTTGCCAGGTGTTCATCAATATCAGAATCCATTTCAGAAATTGATCTTCGACAATGCTCAGTTCTGGCGGGTCGTCTTCAGGGGTGCGTTTGCTGCGTCGCTTTTTCAGGGTCGCAAGCTTGAAGAGGTTTTGAACTTCATCCAAGTGAAGTACACCCAGGAAATGCGCTGTGGCCACCTGCCGCCATGAATCAAGCATTTTCATACCATCGCGTCGGTCTTTGGCGAGATCGGATGCAAAGCGGTTTCCGCCAGTGACCCTGTCCCATTCACGCATGAGATCTGTTGCGAGATCCACAGTTCTACCACTGGGTGGTACATTGATGGAGAGCCAGACGACCTGTTGGTGACCCCCAACCAGCCTTGGAAAGCTGTTATGGTGGATCACCTGCTGTGGGTAACTTCGCAGACAACGCAGAATAGCTTCTGTTTTTCCGGTGCCGGAATGCCCCACGACCGCAGCACCATAAGCTGGTGCCCGTTTGAGACTGGGCGCAGCATTATCTCCACTGAGTGTCGACCAGGTAGTGGCAGCAGTAGGGTCAAGGTAGCGGTAGTTTTGTCTGATCATCAGTTCAATGGTTTCATGAAGACGGCACTCTTCGACGCTGGGTAGATGAAAATCACGTAGCGACATCAAGTGATGCATGGCGATATGGGGAGAAATGCCATCCATCGTTTTAGGTCGTTTTGGAAGCTCCGTTAGCGTCTTAATGACCTCAATCCTTGACCTGATCGGCCCCAGGCCCTGCGTCAAGAGATTGCCTGCGTAGGGGTCTTGTGCGTTGGCATCAGACATGGTCGTCTTCCTCGTCATCTCCCGCACTCAGCATGGCGCGCATCATCTCTTCGTGTGCC
Organism: Rhodoferax sp.; assembly: GCF_012927445.1. Classification (GTDB taxonomy): domain Bacteria; phylum Pseudomonadota; class Gammaproteobacteria; order Burkholderiales; family Burkholderiaceae_C; genus Rhodoferax. Next base: position 558,744 of record NZ_JABBPD010000001.1, on the reverse strand, counting down.
TCCATGGCTTCGTCACGGAGCTTTTCTGTAGTCTGCGCTTCAGAGCCGCGAGGGTTGGAAGTGCATGCCACCTCCACAGCGCGTGCCTCGGTCATGGTGGGTGTGGCACCCTGTCCTTTGGAGATCGCTTCTTGGGTTAGCTGGATGGCGTTATTTCGCAAGGCTTGAACTTTGCGAAGTGTTTGCAGTGCGTACAAAGTTTTTTGATGAGCAACTTCAGCATGCTGCATTTGCACGTTGGCAATCGAGTCACTCAATTCATCAAAGGTAACTTCTGCAGACGTTTTTGCTTGGTCTGAAATCTTTAAGTCGAGCAGGCCTTCACCGTTTGTATTGGGAGTCCAGATCCGTCCAACTGGGCCTGGGTAGTAATGAATCGAAATTTTCCAACTGCCAAAATTGCGGGCTGTTGTGGTCCAGTCCTCGGCTTGGATGGTTGGGCAATAGTAGTCATTTCCAGCGTACACAATGGAACTTCGACCAACCCGCGCAGTGTCAGGTGTGAGCAGTGTCGTGATGAGGTCAGCCTGTGGGATGGCGCGTTGCACCCCGATTCCCATCTCATACCCCCAGCGCCACAGCCCAGCGGGGCTTGGGAAAACGCCTGCCGCTGCCATGTGTGCATCAACCCGATGAGAGCGGTCTGCCGTCAGGTTGTATTCGCCAAAGATCAGATGCAGATACTGGACATAATCGCGCACCGTCATCGCTGACTCGTCGGGATGGGACTTTCGCAGATCAAATTCAGCACGACGGGCATCCATCGCACCAGGTTCAAACATGAACTGCGCATCCTTCTCAATGCGATGGAGTACCTCGACCAGTCCTTTCAAATCCGGACGGTAGGGAGGTGCATACGACATGCAGGGAATCAGTTTGATGGCTGTAAGACTGGCAGCCTTTGACAAATACTCGCCCCGATCACACATCAATTGATAGCACATGGTCGGCAAAGGGTTGAGGCTGAGGATGGGTTGGTAGCCCCACATTTCACCCAGGAGATCAGGATCGGCAACACTATTGAAAAGACTGATCTTGGCAGTGTTCCAGCTGGGGCCGGTCAGGCACACGTAGAAGCCCACAATGGCCGTCGACCAGACATCAACAATGATGTAGACAATGGGGCGCCCCACAATCCAGGCCCGATTGAGTGATGATCGCAAATAGATATCACCCACGGTCGAGTCAATGGCCCAGGTGTGGCCTGGGCCAGAGACGCCCTTCCAGTTGCGGGCGATCAAACCGCGCAATGAACGCTTGAAATGGCCCAGCGTTGTCTTTTGCAGCAGGCGCTTTAGGCGCGGTATCTCCACTTCAAGAACACGTCGGATTTGTTGGTCGTTTGGATACTCACCCAACTTGGGATCAACAGGCACAAGGACCCCATTTTCTGGCCGGAACTTTTTGACAAACGAACTTTCCAGGATCAAAGTGCAGCGTGTTGACATCACAGGCTTGACAGGAGTTTTGATCTGGTTGTCCGCCGCCAAAATGGCCGCGCGCCATTCGGTGCTCATGCCAGGTTGTTTTGGCGGCAAATCGATGCCACTTGCTTTCTTGGCGACGCGTTGTGTACGCGTCTTGCGGCCTGCTTTCTTTCTGCCACCTGGGTCACACGGACGAGAAACATTTTTTGCACCGCACCGGTCTCGTCGGGGTAGCAGGCTGATTTCGCTGATTCCCAATCTGCAAAGTGTTGACCATTGTTTGTAGACATAGGCCCGACAGACCTCACCGGTAGCCATGGCGTCCCGAACGAGCCCGCCCAGGCCTTCGTGAATCAAAATACTTTCCTTCATTTTCCCAAAGTCAAGGAAGCCAGTCATGGCCCTGCATCGCTGCGAAAAAATCTCCTGAACTTCGGGTGACTCTATTGGCGTGAAGTAAATTGGCTCGCGTTCGATCTCTACAGTTATTAGAAGCTTATGGGCTTGCAGCCGCTCTAGGTAGTCGCGCTCCATCCATATCAGCTTACCTAGTAGTGCTGGAGGTGCTTTTTTTCGTGGGTGCTTGGTTTTTGCTTGTTTGCGTCGACCTCCACGAGGAATTTTTTCGGTATCGGCCAACTGAATGCAAACACAAACAGTCTTGTTGATGGCGGCCTCGTCGAAAATCACGCGGTAGATACCCGCTGGGTACGCTCCTGAGGTTTTGTCATGGAGCAGCCGAAAAACCTGGTTTGACATCAGTTCCATGATGTCCTCCTCGATACCACCGGGTTGAGGACTGTGAAATCAGCTGGGCTCAGCAGTTTTATCGGCAGATGGGGCCGCCAACCAGTTCGCAGATCCATAGGGATGGCACCGGTCCAAACGGCTTGCCATAAAGCCCGCTGGGCGAGGTCTTTGTTCCCGAGTACCCTGGTAATTGAATCCAGTGTGTAGGTAAATGTGTGCCCCAGTGTCTGATGGACTGCATGGACGGCAACTGCTATATCGAAGGTGGAAACTGCGGTGCCAAGACCCCAGGCAACGGCGCGTCGAAGAGTTAGTCCAACAGACTCATCAAACAACTCTGGAGTGATTAAGATCCATGTCACCCCTCGCGAAGCCCAATACGCCTTCTCGATGGCCAGTAGCTGACGGCTGCGTTTTGTCAGTTTTTTGTCATCGGGCTTGTAAGCCACTGCCAAAAGCTCCACCTGACCAGATGGACGCCGCAAGACCAATACCTGATCAGTGGTCATTTTCCAATCATCTGAGGTGCCATCGCCGTTGACGCGAGGGTGTTTGATGCCCAATTGTTTGGCGATAGCAAGCGTGCCTGGATAATCTTTTCCTCCGTAGCGGACGTCGTACAGTGCGAGCTCAAATGGTCCGTTCTCTGGGGCGAGTTTGTGTTGCTCCCGGACATCCAGCAGGTTGGTGATCATGGTTGAAAACAACAGTCCAACCCATTCACCATCGGACAAAAGTTCCCGTTGGCGCTCGCGCCACATCATCAAGTGAGAGCGACCCATGCTTGATGGGTCGCTGCGGCCGACGCGGTGCCACGGTATGTAGTCTTGATAAGTTCCCGTTCCACGACCAATTCGTGTGAATCGTTCGAGCAAAGCCGGTGTAAAACGCTTTTGTGTTCGCATGAATACCCCTTGGCGCCAGGCGAGCAGATCCACCGCTCGCCAAAATGGCGTTCGTCTAAAATTTTTGAAAAAGGGGGATTGACGAGCCGTTTCAAGGCTCGTAGACTAGACTCTGTAACGAGAAAGCCTGGGTAATCCCCCAGCAATCGGCGTGCGGTCCTGCAAGATCACACGCCGTTTTTTTCTTTATAAGTTAATCGTTAGGCAACTCCTTTACATCGGTACATATTTCTTGGTTGAAGAAATTTCGGGCATTTAGTTAAGGTGGCGACCATGCTCAATGCATGATTCACCGGGCATGACTGAAACAACCTCGTGTTTGTCTTTCGGTCAGTCAAGACATTTGCTGTCACCTTGCTTATTTGGTTCGACCAAGCCCAAGCGCACGGCAACCTGGTTGGCGGGGATTGCTTCTTTTAGTCCCAGTGCCAATGCGATTTGGTGACTTTTTCCTCTGGTAGATTGATTTTTCCCAGCCAAAACGGCATACACGAGGCGCGGATCAAATGCATGTGCCTGCGCCCAAGTTGATATTGATACACCTTGCTCTTTGAAGCAGGCTTTGATTTCTGCTGTTGAAAAAGTCATAATATGACCCTATAAATTCCCAATATGGGAATTATTGAGTACTTGATGACAATTGTCGAGGACAGTAGACTTTGCCGTATGAAATTGCTTGATCTTTTTCGAGAACGTTTGAAAACTGAGCGACAGCGTCTGGGTCTGACCCAAGCCCAGTTAGGCGCGGCTGCCAAAATTGATCGGCGCACGCAGTACAAATATGAGATTGGGACCAATGAGCCGAATATCAGCTATCTCAAAGGGGTGGAAAGTGCCGGGGTTGATATTCCCTTCACGTTGTTCGGTCAGCGCTCTGATGAGCTAATTGGAACGGTGGATTGGCCCTTGCTATGGCAAGCCGTAGAAGACGTCGCTCTGTTCACTTCACGGCGCCTGCCTGACTGTTCTGATGCCATCAAAAGAGATTTGGTCGAGCGCCTGTATCTGGCCTACCAGGAGCACAAGCAAGCCAAGCGGACCCTGACACAACGACACGAACGAAATTTGATCGTCGACGAGATATGGAATGAGCAAGTCAACGGCTGATTCAGATGAAATGGACATGCAAGTCCTTATCGACCACCTGGTGGACGTGGGAAGGCGGGGCGGACCGGCTGGCGTGCAAGAATTTATAAATCACGGTGGTTTTGATTTGGCAGCTTTTCTCAGGGATTTTGAATGCGGTTGGCGACTGCTGCTGCGTTACCCATTGGTATGGCTACGGCACAAGCGTTGGGTAGCCTCTTGCCGAGGCGCGCGTGTGAGTTCAATGGCAGATTGGGAGACGTTGAACGCGGCCGAGAAAAATATTGCTATTGCCGAATTCGGTCAGCGACGTCTTGATCGTCAAGAACGGACGCGTCTGCGAAACATACGTCAAGGACACCAACAAAGTTGGTGGGAATTTTGTGGCCTTTTGAATAGCTTGGCAGTTATATCCCCGAATGGCCGAATTGAATTGCGGGCACCGCCTAAGCGGACAACGCAGGTCCTCGGTGGTATTCGGCGTCTTTGGACTGCAACTTGTTTCTATTTGCTTATTGATGCAACGAGTCGGTTTATCAGCCGGGGATGTTTGACGTGTGATGTCGCTGGCATTTACATGCTCATCCCTATCATGTTTATTGCATGGTGGTTTATCCATCTCTGTAGTGATGGGTGGTGGAACTCTTGGAACAGGCTGAACAAGATGGCTGTTGGGCCTATGTCCAATTTCCAAGGATCGCTCACAAAAGGTATGTAATGGCTATACGCGACACAACATGAACGGCATCTGATCAACGATCGCTAATAAGTGCAGCGCCAATCTTGGGCTGAAAGATCACAACACACTCCTATATAAATGGCGAAACGGGCGGGTGCGTATACCCTGCGTGACCTGCACGATCATGCTGGAGGCGGTGACCCCCACTTGGGGCCAATCTCATTGAAAAGATGAACTCATACTAAAAGTGCACTTTGTATTAAATGGAATGGCACTTACAGCACGATGTCGGGCCGACGCTCATGCCCCAGCATTATCGTGACGAGCTGACTTACCATGAGAAGTTACGCATACACATTTTTGATGACTTATTTATTCCAGAGCTTGCCGACGTTAACAAACATTTTGTTACATTATGTTGGGTAGCGTCTACTCTTGCCTTCAATCTAAATTGGACTATTTGTGCCAAGTTTAGATTGGCTCCCGAAGACGACGGAAAGGTGCGTCCCGGAAGGAATTTAACCAGCCGATACCCAGTCAGTCCGTCATTGACAGGCGGGCCCTGCGGGTCAAATTTTTATCGACCGCAACACTCTTCAAATGGAAGAGTAGGGCGAGGGAGCTTTCGACTTTCAGCGCGTCGAGGGGGCCTCACGTACGGAGAAGCCGCGACCAACGTCGGAAATGGTCGTCGCTTGCTCTTCCATACAAAAATGCTTTCTAAAAGGAGACGTTAATTGCAAGATCGATCACAAAGGTTCGGAACCGACCCCTATCGCGGGCAAGAACTTCAGCTTTGGCAGGGAACGATCCTAAAGGGTTCGAAGACCGAAGCACCGAGTCGGTTGATCGTTAGTGCCGACTGCGATATTTTGAGCGATAAGGGGGGCGGTGAGTTTTTTACCCTTGATATTGTCCCTGCAAATATATTCCTTAATAGTATAGTTTTTATATCGTCTCGAGTGGAGCTGCTGAATATTATTGCTTCTGCTGCGCGAGAGATAGCAGTGGCCCGTTCTATTAGCTTTGAATCCGTTGGATCTTCTATATTGATGGAGTGGCTATTGAGAGGCGATGCCACAAGATGGGAGGCCGATTTAAAAGGAATTCATGGCAATGAACTTCAATATTTGAAATCCTTGCAAGATTGCATGAATTACTTGTCAGTATTGCCGATGGAGTCAATGGCGTGTAATCCATCTGGGCTGTGCAAAAGCGATAATTTTCAGATAAAAAATAAGATAGAAATTGTGAATAAAAAAATGCTGAAATTAATAGAATCAAGATTGCAACCATCGCGCGCGGATTTATATATACTTCCAGCCCTGCAGGGTGATATTGGCGTGGCGGGTTATTTTGTGCCATTTAAGTCATTACGTTTAACGAACAGGTCGCAGGTCTCGCTTGATAAGCTGGAAAATGAGAATAATGTTGATGTCTTGCGCCCCATCGCGAGTTGTCGTCCCGTTCTTTTGCATTCATTGTTGCAGAAGCTTAATCTCTACTTTACGCGAATCGGTCTGACGAATTCTTTTAAAGCCGAGCAAGAAGCGGTCGTAAAATTGATTATGGAGAAGAAATCATGAAGCCACTTATTTTTATTTCGCTTGAAGCGATTGGGTTCATGCAGATTTATGGACCACCTCCTGCAGAGTGGTACGTGAGCTTCGATTCGGAACTTCTATCTGTGCCAACTTATATTTCCGAATGCGGTGACGTTTTGATACTTACGTATAAAGAGGCGCTAAATATTCCTCAAATATCAGCAACAGCATTAATATGCGTAAATGGAGGCTTCCTGGGTGAAATTGTTTCAACTAGGAAGCCTGAGGCATTCAATCGAATCCTTAGAATAGCGCAGTCTGTTATCGATCAAGGTATTTCTATTCCATCATTGTGGAAACCATACAATGCAGATAGTCTATTGACGGTGCAGGCGAGTCCGAGATCAACCGGTGAACGCGCTCGTATTCTCTTCGATAGGCGCATCCAAGGAAACGTAGCAGGCATCTGCTACGGCGTGGTTAGTTCTGATGTCGATATACTCGAGTCGAAAAGTAGCTTAATTAATCCTGAAATTATTGAGGCACGCTTTAGTGCTTTGAAGATTTCTGCGGACGAACACGGTATTAAAAATACCGAGGAAGATATCTTTAATCTGGAGGTCAATAATAAAATACTGGGCCTAGGCGACTCCCTGAAAACTTGGTACGACTCAAAACTAACTTTAACTCAGCGTCGTTTTGTTGACTTCCAGCTTACAAAAAGTATCAGAATTCGTGGGCCGGCCGGTACCGGAAAAACAATCGCCCTTGTAGTCAAATTGCTTCGTCAACTTCAGTCTGACAAGGAAAGTAGTCGACCCATGCGCTATGCGTTGTTGACCCACAGCGAAGCAACGGTAGAAGTGATATGGTCAATGATTCGCACGATGCTTCCAGGCTCCGAAATGCGGGCTCTTACAAACAGCGGAAATTTGCTATTGGGCACGCTATATTCGCTTGCATTTGATACATTAGGAACCGAGTTGCGCGGCGTTAATCCTCTATCTCTCGATGGACGCTCCGGCAGGGAAATGCAGCGAGAATTATTAACCAGTATATTCAAAAATTATGCTAACGCCGACTGGCTTGCTAGAAAGGGCGGATGCTCCGAAGGTTTTATCGAGAAGTTTGAAGCGGCTGTCGCTAACGAGGTAGCCAGAGAGCAACTGATCTTAGAAATCTTAAACGAATTTGCATGTGTTCTTGAACCAGAAGGAACTTCCAGGTCTGCTCGAAAAAAAGAGGAATACATCTCAAAAATGGCGCGCGAACCATGGCGCCTGAAACTATCTCAACCTGATGAGCGTCGCGTTATTCTGGATCTTCACTCCAATTTCAGAAAAGAGATGCGTGATATGGAGGTAATTAGTGTAGATCAGCTTATATCAGATTTCGATCGTTTCCTAGATTCAAACGCCTGGGATATAACTCGTGCCACGGTTGGTTTCGATGCGATATTTGTTGATGAACTCCATCTTCTTAACAGAATGGAGCGAATGCTAATTACTTCACTCGTCAAAGATCCGAATTCCCGCCCTCTTGTAGTAATGGCTGAGGATGTAAAGCAGGATCTTAAGCGAATTAGTGCCGGTATGAAGAGTTGGCAGGCACAGTTCGACGGCCTTACCGACTTTGCTTTAGATGAAGTATTCCGATATACACCTGAAATTAATGCATTTTTGCGTGCAATAGATGAGTTCTCACCCACGCTCAATTTAGGCGAGGATTGGCCAATATATCAGCAGCAAAGTAAACTTCCCTCAGGCGCTAAACCCGATTTCGTGCTCCATAAAACTGTGCGAGCTCAATACGATTTAGTTTTTGAACGAGCCGAGATATCTGCTAAGAAGCGTAAGAGCGGGCGTGCCGTTGCAGTTTTGACCTGCGATTACCAGAACTTCAAACAGTATTTGCTGGCCGGGCAGTATCGAGATGCATTTGTTCCAGTAGAGTCTAGGGAGGATATTACCGCCATTCCGAATCGAGGAACGAAATTCATTCTTTCGATGCCGGAGTTTGTTGCAGGGCTTCAATTTGATGAGGTTTATTTAATTGATGTCAGTGAAAACGTATTTAACAGTGGTGAAAGTGTCGGGGTAAGCGATCGGCGCCGTGGCCTGTCCATGGCCTACTTGGGCGGAAGCCGGGCGATGAAGGTATTGCATGTGTCGGGACTAACAGATGCTGGGGGCGCTCCTGCCTTTATTAAGCATGCGGTTCAGGCGAAGGCGATAACTCATCGGACTGATAGCTGATGGGTTCATAGCCGACTAAACAACTACCGGCTGAAGCCGGTAGTTGTTTAGTTGCCCAGAATAATTGCGATCGCAGTGAAGCAATCCATGCGTCTGGACTGTATAGATTGCAACGGCAGATCCAACGGGCACACCTGACCGCCGCCGTGCAGGGCGAGCTGGCCGTCAATCCCCACATCACGCAAACCTACTGGTAAATGGGGCGGCAGATTGTGGAATTTGAACAGGGCGGCAAAGCCAAAGCGGCTTATGGCAAGCAGCTCTAACTCCAAGCCTTCAGTTGTTCAAAACCCAGCGCCTCTTGGGGAATCCACAGCCCCTGAGCCCAGAGTTCAGTCAGCGTTTCCCCTAACTCCGGTCCCAGCCAGGCTGTCGCTGAATCAGCGGCAACTCCTCGGCACGCGGGCTTTTCGCGAGTGCGTCCGTGCGCCAACAACCACCGGTAGAGGTCCTGGGCAGGGTGTACCTGCAAACCCGGCGCATCGTTCTCCCTGTTGAAGTCCAGCGGAATACCAACCCCTTTGGGGTCCAGGTCTCCAAGGTACTCGGCCCCGTCGCCGCCCACCTCCAACAGCACTTGGTTTAGTGCCTGCCCCGTGCTTCGGAAAGCTTCACCGGACCCGTACACGACTGCCGAGTAGCGCAAAGCGGTCTGGTTCCACTCCCCAAAACTCCAGAAGCTGTTGTGGTTCTCGACTACGAGAACAGGTTTTCCGGGGGCGGGTGCTGGCCGGTAGGGAAGGGGTGGCGGCACAACAAAAGCGCCAATGGCCGAAATTGGCAGCCGGCCGGTGAACAGGGTTGTTCCCGTTCTCAGCGCCTCCAGCCGTTTCTCGTCCCCGAAGATTTCCAGGGAGCGCTCTTTGATGGGGACCGGAGTCAGGCTATCCCGCCGGCGCAGCAGGAAGTCGTTGATGGCCTTGGCGTCCGCCAGCTGTATCGGTTTGAGCTTCGGCCAGAAACCCAGCTCCGGGACCCACGTCACATCGGAGTAGTCGGGAGCGTCGGCGCGCGGCTTTTCACGAGCCAGGGAAACCCATTTGGGTAGCGGAGGCGAACCCATGCGCTCCCAGCTGCCAACCGCCGGCAGACTCAGGTGTCCTCGCCCCTCCAGGTCTTGCAATGCCTGCAACAGCCTCGCCTGTCGGTCGGGACTGTTGAGCATCTCAGGATAAATAGCGTAGTAGGCACGCTTGACCTCATCGAGAGACACCCGCTTGACCGGGGACGCCTGCAGTTGACGAAGGAATTCGGACATCAGGCAGCCTCGTCATTGAGGTGGTAGTTGACAAGTTCGATGTGCTTGCGCCCCGTCTTGAGGTTCTGGGAACCGCGGCGAAGCCGGATGAAGTGCTTGAACTCGCCCAGCGCGTTGTAGTCGTGGATGGCGGTAGCGAATATGAACTGCACCCCGATGGCGTTGGCCAGCATGAGCTGCACTTCCCATAGCACAGGTTTCGTTGCCTTGGCGAACGGGTTGTCCAGCAGCAGGGGGCCCCCGCCCAGCCGCTGCTCCTTGGCCTGCATATCTGAGCGGACTTGGGACACCACGCAGTAGAGAAACATAGCAGTGGTGACTGCTTCCCCGCCTGATAGCTTGAGCTCGGCCACTGGCTCGTATTGCCGCGCGTCATCGATGGACATCTTCAGCAACTGGAGCCCCAAGGGCTTGCCACTGAGAGCCATCACTGCCTCGGCCGCTAAGTCCGTACCCTTGGCTGGAATAACCGAGCTTTCGATGAGGCGTTCCAGGTAGTGTTGCAACACCCGACGGCGGTCTTCGGCGCTGACAGCGTTCAGGTGAGATCGCATCTTCAGAATCGGCTTGCCCCCTACAGAGGGTGCCGCGGCAGGAATCGTCTTTCGCGTTGCCGAGTTGAGTGTGGACTGCGCCACTTGGCTAAGAGAGACCAACTCGTCTGCAGCCGCCGAAAAGTCCTGGGCCATGCTGTCCAAGTTGGACTGGGTGACTGCAATGCGCTCGGTCAGCCCCTCCAGCAAGCGAGCGACATCTGCCACCGCCGCGTCGAACTCGTTGGCGCGCATTTGGGCCGCCAGTTCAGGTTCGGCCTGCAGAAACTCCGGGGTCTGGGCAGCCTGCCGTAGGGCATCGAACGACGCCCGTGCACGCTTCTCACTGCGGTCACGGTCTTTGTTACGCGCCGCATGGTCCTTGACCAGGGCCTGAACCTGCAGTTGGGTGTCGGCTTCCACAATAAATGAACGCTTGAGTGCATCAACATCGCAGTCCAGCGCCGTCAGGTGCGCCTCCAGCAGCTCGTTTCCGCTCAGGTCTTCCAGCCCCAGAGAAGACGTAAGAACGGTTTTTCGCTCATCGGCTTGCTTGGCATTGGCCTTGGCCGTCGTTGCGTTTTGGTCTGCGCCGTTGGCCGCAACCTCCGCGCGGCGAGCTGCTTCCAAGGTAAATTGGCGCTCGGCGTCTGCGGCGCGGATGGCTCGGCCCAGGGGCTCTTCGTCCAGACCCTCAATCTCCGGGGTGCGCGTCTGCAGCTTGACCTTGTTGGACACCTTCCACTGCGTATGTGCACCCTTGGCCGTGGCTTCCGCCTTGATGGCCGTCTCAACCTGATTGGACAAGTCTTCTACCTGAGCCTCGGCGGCGGGTAACACCTTGTCGAAGTCGGCTTGGAGGTACTGGGCCAGGTCTTCGCCGGTAACGCCAGGAAAGTCGCGGTTGAACTCTGCCTTCTGGGCGTTGATGGCTTTTTTTGCGGTATCAAGCTGGGTCTGAATGAGGCCTAAGCGTTGCTCCGCATTGATCCGATAGATACCCGCGGCCATTTCGTAGGACTGCCGTAGGCTGTCCAAGGTCCATGCATTGGACTTGAGCCATTCTTGCGCCTCGAATTTAGCGTCGTAGTGCTCCAGCTTGGCGCGCTCGCCATCCAGCACCGAGGCCTGCGCTTCCAGTTGGCTCTTCTGCTCCGTTGCGGTCAAGTCTTGCTGCTGATAGCTGTCCAGCGTGCCCGTAGCCTCTTCCTGCTGGGTCTCTAGCACGGAGAGCTCTTCCACCAGCATTGGATACCGTTGCTCCCGTGCCGTACGCCGGTCCTCATGCTCTTCCTGAAACCGCTGCAGTGTCTGGCTTTGCGATTTGCACTCGTTGATGCGCTTGTTGTGCTCGTTGATACTTGCAGCAAGCGCGTTGGCCGAGTTCCCGGCTTCTACCTCCTTGGCGGCAGAGGCCCGAGCCTCGCGTCGGGCTTCCTCCTGCTCAGCTTCCAGTCGTTGAAAGTTGGCTTGAGCGCTAGTCAACTTGCCTCCCCCGAATCGGTCTAGATATTCTAGTAATTCTTTGCGTGCGGTTACTGCTTGGTCGCGACGCACCGCCAGCTGCTCGCGAGCCTCATGCTCTTTGTTGTAAGTGGCGTCCAGCCTCAGCTTGAGTTCAAAAGCAGCGTCCTTGTTGTGAGCAGCGTCTGTGGCAGCCGGGACGACCACCCCGGGCAGCCCTGCGTCAGGGGCGAGCGATGCTTTGGAAATCACAACGGGCTTGTCTGGGCGGGGTGTGACCCACTGCACTTTGCTGGCCGCGTCCCACTCGACATCGGCAACGCACACGCCCAGGAAGCGGGCGGGGTTGCTCAACACCACCGCGCGAGTGCGTTCGGCGTCTTGCCCGGCATTGGCCAGATATTGGTTGAAGGCTCGGGCGGACTGCACACCCGCGTCCTTCAGATGGCGAACCACCAGTTCCACGTCGGCGCTATGGCCCGCCACGCCTGTGTTCTCAATGGCCTGCTTGTCGGCCATTAATTGCGCCAAACGCACGTCCGCGCTAGAGACTTGCTGGCCGTAGCTGATGATGAGTTGCCCCATCCGTTCACGCAGGGCAGCGGACTCCAAATCATCGACTCGCTCGGCGTCGGCCGCTGCGGTCAGGGCCGACATTTTCGAGAGGCGCTCCTGAATGCGTTGTCCTTCTTGAATGAAGCTCTGTTCCTTGCCGCGGGGCAAGTCACAGTCGGCGGCGCGCGCTGTGGATTCTTCAGCCAGAACACGCCAGCCCTGAGCTTCTTTCTGGAAGGCTACTTGCTGCTCAAGCACCGCGGCCAGCTCCGCGCCGGCCTGCTCCAGCGCGGCATCCCACCGAGCCAGTGCCTCAAGCAGGGGCTCTGCGTCCGACTGCAGAGTACCCACGGAAACCAGTCTCGCGAAGGCGGCATCCATCTGGGCCTGCTGTTCGTCCAGCCGGGCTTTCTCGATGGATAACGCCTTGAGTTTCCCGGTGCGGACGCCAATCTCCGTGCGCAGGTCCATTGCTTTCTGTTTCCGCTTGGCAATCTGCTCCTTTAGGTCCTTGGCTTGCTGGCGAAGCGAGCCAGCCTGGTCAAACAGTGTGCGCCGCAATAGGGAGCCAGCCTCTTGCACTCGGGTCAGGAACGGAGCCAGCTCGGTTGTCTGCAGTTCAGCTTGACGAGCCAACTCGTCAATGTTCTGCTGGGCGGCCTTGATAGTGTGCTGCAGCCGTGCCGCCTTGATGTGGAAAACGTCTTTTCCGGCCTGGCCGTGTGCGTTGCGTAGGGCTTTCAGGGCGCTGGTCGCTTGGGTGGTCTTGCGCAGGAACTGCCAGTCGGTGAGCGTTGCGTGCTCTACGGCCTTGTCCCCTGCTAGTTTGCCCTGCAACTGCTGGACCCCGCGCTGAGCCCCTGCGAATTGAGTCTCCGTCTCCACGGAAGCCAGTGCAGCTTCGGACTGGTCAGCCAGTGCCTGAGCAAGACGAGTGCCCTTCCAGACCAAGGAGAGCTGGTGGATTCGTTCCTGGCGCAGTTCGGTAGCCGCGGTCGAGAAGGTCTGCAGGGAGGTCTGGAACGTCTGCAGCTGGGTTAGGCGCTGCAGGTAGAGCGGCCGGCGGCGCAGCTTGTCGCAGGCCACGGCCACCGCGTCGCGTACGGATGCGGCTCGCCCAGCGTCCATCGTGAGGTAGAGAAACCGGCGAAGGAATTGCTCTTCACTTTGGAACCCCAGAAAGCCCTTGTCGAAGCCGCCCTCCGTGGCCGAAAAGTCCACTTGCATACGCAGCATGGGCAGGTCGATGAGGCAGGCCTCAAGTTGGCGATGCCAGTCGCTCTGTTTGCGGGTGATGAACAGGTTGCCTTGGCTCAGCCGCTGTTTTTCATGCAGCCAATCTGAGAATTTCGACAGGGACAAGATGGGCGTGTCGCACAGTCGAGGCCCAGGGAGGTCATCCAGGCTCAGGTTGGCATCTTCCTCAAAACTAAAGAACATTCGTTCGTCAGGCGGCTCCGCGGCGGGGCGCATCGCCACAGCCTGCCCCGTGATGAGTCGGTAGCTTCCTTCTCCAGCCTTTCGTGGAGGCATGAGCCACTCCACGACGATAAGGCCCATCGTCCCGTCAGAGGCGAAGTAGTCGCCAAAGCGATGGTTCTTGTCGTTGAGGGTCTTGAGGAAGCGGTCCTTGTTGGTCTCAAAGCAAGAGAGCACCAAGCTCAAGAACGATGTTTTTCCGCCCCCGTTTTCGAGGTTGATGATGGTGTCGGTAGGCGCGTGGAAGTCTGGTTCACGCAAGTCCATCATGACGCCGTCGTACCAGGCGGTGTCGTAGCCACAGTTGGCCAAGTAGATTCGGGAGATTTTCTGCATGTCAGGCGTTCCGATTGAGCGCGGCGGTCTGGGCTAGGTCGAAGAGGCGGCGTAGCGCCAGCTCTCGCAGTTGCACACGCATGCGTTGGGTCGGGGTGTAGGTTTCGGTGTCGTCTTCTTCGGAGTCGCGGTCGATGCGGACCAGCCCAGCCTCGCGCATGTTCTTGAGCGCCAGTCGGATGAAGCCCACGACGGAGTTGATGGTCGCTCGCTGGGATGAGGGCACGCTGACCATCAAAGCAGTGATGCAGCGCCAGCCTGGGGCGAGCTCAGAGGGAATGTCGGAGAGCTGCTCGCCATCCAACGCTTCGAGCTGCTTGGCCAGCGCGTGCAGGGAGTCCCGGAAGTTGGCGACCGAGCCCGGTGGCGGGATGTAGTTGTCGTCCTCCAGCCCGTCGGTGGTCGGGAAAAACGTAGCGGCAATAGCCACGTGAGCCAGTACCAGGGAGGCCTTCTGCTGGATATCAAGGCCCGAGCGGATGTCGGTTAGGCGTACCGCAAATTTGCTGTCGCGAGATGTGGGAACCACAATAAGCCCGCGCTCCGACACGTCCAGAATTGCCAGTTCCATCCCTTGCGCAAATTCAGAGACTTGCTGCGCAAACAGGGGGTCGGCCCGGAACTGCGCGAGAAGGTCTCGGTATTCCAGGTCGTTGGCTGGCGCCAGCGTGGTCTGCAGCGCTTTGTACAGCAGTCGGCCAGCGCCGCGGTAGTTGGGCGAGGTCGTATTCATGCCGACTCTCCTTTGGGGATGAATTGAAGGTTGATGCCGGTTACAACGTCGTTGTCGAAGCGGCCAGTGGGCTTGGAGGTCAGGTGCGGGAACTCCGTCTCATCGTCGGAGAACGAGCGGTAGAGCATGAGCACCAGGCATCGCCGCAGGGTGCGACTCAGGCCCTCGTCTTCTGCACGCATCAGCAGCTCGTCAATGCGGTACGTTTTGCCGTCTGCGAATTTGCACGCCAGCCAAGCAGAGGCCCTGCGGGTGAGTTCTTCAGGGAATTCGTCCGGGACGATTTCAAGAGGCACGAGTTCACCGGGGTCCTGAGACAAGGGGCCATCCTCCGGACGGGATTCCAGCAGCAGAGAAAGGACGGTATTGAGGTCATAGACCTTGGGCCAAGTCGCGGGATAAAGGGCGCTGAGCAACTGGTCAGCATCGTCGGCAAGGCGCTGGGCAGTAAGGTCTAACAGGCGAGGAAAGAGCTGCTGCTCCAGGTCAGGCAGACCGGTAGGGCGGCGGGCACGGAACAGCGAGCGCTGAGACGCCAAGAATGTGTCTCCTGCCCCCGTAACCTCGCCCACGAGCCGTCCTCGCAGGGTACTGGCGTCCTGTAGCTCCCGCAGCAGTTTGGCGAGGCTGGCACGGTTGCGGGGTTCCACGGCTTCGCCTAGGGCATCCTTGACGGCTTCCTCCATGCGCTGGTCTTCATGCTGCCGCTTGGATACATGATTGCGGGCTTCCTGCAGATATGGACCCAGGTCCTTGGTCCAGTTGACCGACCCGGGCGCGCGGTGGGCCTGGTGCAGTCGGTCCCGAATGCGCTGGCGGTACTCAATGGACAGGGTGCGGGCCCGCTTGGCAATATCTAGCGCGGTGTCGAACTTCCCTCGCTGCACGAGCAGGTCGAGCATTTTTTCCATGAGCTCTTGGGAGTCCTCAGGCGCAAGGTCAAGCATGCCCAGGTAAGCCAGGTAGCCTTCGGAGGTGGGCCGATATAGGTAGACGTCCTCCATGTCAGGCTCGTAGCGGACCAGTCGAAAGCGCACCGTACGGCTGCTGCCTTTGGCAGCATCGAAGTGGTCGAAGGTGAATTCCTTGTACCCGCCGCTCTTGTTGTCCAGCATGTTGAGCAGCACCTCGGCCACCCGAAAGCTTTGTGCCTTGGATAGAGCGGGCTTCATGCGACAGGCGATGTTGGCCAAGTGCTCCAGGACCTCGCCCTGTGGCGCGCCCATCGAGATGGTGGTGGCCTCCATCATGAAGTCCAGCGCGCTCAGCGCCAGATAGAAGGTGTCCACGCCCTGGAAGAGCCCGTCGTCCGAAGCGCCGTCCTCCCCGATGCGGGTCTTGTTGAGTTCCAGCTGGAAGAGGGGGCGCAGTAACAGCAGATTGCGCAGCTGCCTGGAGAGGTCCAGTAAACCCGAATTTTGGGGCTCAACTCCTTGCGGAGGGTCAGCGTTGGTTTGGTGTGACAGCATTTCGAAATTTCTTATACGTTAAATAATTATACGCACAATAAGTAGATGAATATAGTTTGTAGATTGATGCACAATAGAAGGCATGACGACCAAAAAAGCGGTGCCTGAACCGCAAAAAACTTCCTCTCGTTGGGGACCCGACCGCAGGCTGGAATTCATCGACTTCCGGCTCAGATGGGACGGCCGGTTGAATCGAGCTGACCTCGTTGCATTTTTCGGCATCTCTGTTCCCCAGGCCTCTCTAGACATTGCCAAGTACTTGGAGTTAGCTCCTGACAACCTAGTCTATGACCGCAGTTCGCGGGTGTACGTGGCCACAAAAGAATTCAAGCCCGTGTACGACACGAGTAGCCCTTCCAGACTTCTTAATGAGCTTCTTGCGCACGCCGTTGGGGTCATTGGGGACGAGTCCAGCTTTATTGGCTGGCGGGCTCCGGTGGGTTACGTGCCCACGCCTGGGCGCACGCTCAGCGCAGATACCCTTGCCGTACTCTTGCGAGCGGTGCGGGAGGGCAGGGTTGTCCAGCTGGTGTACCAGTCGATGAGCGCTGAGAAGCCCGAGCCTCGTCTGATAAGCCCGCATGCCTTCGCACACGACGGATTTCGCTGGCATGTTCGCGCCTACTGTCACAAGCACCAGGCATTTCGCGATTTCGTAATTGCCAGGATGGCGGACGTAAAGCTGGGGGACCTAGCTGTTGTGCTGGGGGCTGAGAATGACGTGGAGTGGCATACCGAGGTAACTTTGGAATTGGAGCCCCATCCGGGGCTTTCTTCAGCTCAGAAGCGTGCGGTGGAACTGGATTACGGCATGACCAACGGAGTGGTCAGTTTCAAGTGTCGGCAGGCATTGCTCTTTTATGTGCTCAGGCATCTGCACCTGGACAGAGCTGAGAGCGGGACGCCGGAACAGCAGCAAGTGGTACTCAAGTCAACGCTATAGGCCCATGGTCGCATCAAGTTCGCAGTGTGTTTGTTGTCGATCAGCACGTTGACATCTTGAAGGTATAAAGTTGTTTACGACTTTAATTCGGCATGTTGTCAATTTGCCACGCCGCTAACCCGCATGAATACTAGGTGTCTGTTTACGACTTTAATTGCTCAGAATAGGTATTCCGAGCAATTAAAGTCGTAAACAAGCATCGTGATTGCGGCCGCTGAACGGCTCTAATGCAGGGGCATTGACACCTAGCCGATAGTGGATTTCCGCTGTCGGCTAGCAGCCATTCAATTTTCGTCACAGGCGGGCGGGTATTCACAAAGGGCCGCTATAGGGAAGTCCAATCGTGAGGTTTAAGGCTTTGGCATCGTTTCCTCGAACTGGACTGCAAACCGGGTCAATGCAGCTTTCCAGTCCCGGAACGGCATCGTCTATCTATTGCTGATGTTGGCCAAGGCCAGATAGCTCAGTTTGAGCAAAGTATCGTCACTGGGAAACGAACCCTGGTTCTTGGTATCTTGCGCAAACGCATGCTCACCGGATCACAAGGTAATCTACAAAGTCATAGCTGGCCGCAGAGCCATCGCCGATCGCCAGCGCAATAGATTGGGATGGCGTTCATCGGGCCTGACCTTGACGATGCGTGCAAAGTCGATGGTCACGACCGCTGCGATGTCAGCGATGCTGAACTGCTGGGCCGCGATGAAGTCGCGATCTTGGAGTCGCTCGTCCAGGTCCACCAGAAATTGGTTCAGCCGCGCCAGCCCGCGCTCAGCCAGTTGGGGAATTTGCGCATAGTTCACCGGCCCAGGCAGGGCGCGGTTCAGCATGGCGGCGGAACCGTTGCGAAATGCCTCAGCAATTGGCAAAAAGCCTTCAAACTCAATACGCCAATGCCAATCCGCAATTTCAGCCTTGTCCATCGGTGTGACGCCAAGCATGGGCGGTAGTGGGAAGCGGGCTTCTAGATAAGCGGCAATCGCCGCATTGCTCGTCAACATGGCGCCCTCGTCAGTACGCAACGCCGGCACCGTGCACTGGGGGTTGATCTTTCGGTAATCTTCACCGAGTTGCTCACACGCTTTCAAATCGACTTGCACTGTGTCGTGGGCGATGCCTTTCTCAGCTAGCAGGATACGTGCGCGACGGGGGCTGGGTGCGGTTGCACAGTCGTAAAGCGTGATCATTTTGAATTCTGCAGCTTGTCTTGGGTGCAGGTATCGAAGTCGCTGGCATCGTGCCGTTCATGCAACTGCGACTCCAGCGGCCCGGTGACGCGGTTGACCATGCGTCCGCGTTGGACTGCCGGACGCTTGGCGATGTCGTCCGCCCAGCGGATCACATGGGTGTACTCATGGACCTGAAGGAATTCTCCAGCGTCATACGCCAGGCCTTTGACCAGCGCCCCATACCAAGGCCAGATGGCCATGTCAGCAATTGTGTAATCGCCGCCGCTGACATAGGGGTTTTCAGCTAGTCGCCGGTTGAGCACATCCAACTGGCGTTTGACTTCCATGGCGAAGCGGTCGATGGCGTATTCGATCTTTGTAGGCGCATAGGCGTAGAAATGACCGAAGCCACCGCCAAGATAGGGTGCGCTGCCCATCTGCCAGAACAACCACGATAGACACTCGGCGCGTTGAGCCGGCTTGCTTGGTAAAAAGGCACCAAATTTCTCGGCAAGGTACAAAAGTATTGAACCGGATTCAAATACCCTGATCGGCTCGGGTGCGCTGTAGTCCAATAGCGCCGGTATCTTGGAGTTCGGATTCACCTCGACAAACCCGCTGCCGAACTGCTCGCCCTGGTTGATGCGGATCAGCCACGCATCGTATTGAGCACCGGCATGCCCCAGAGCGAGCAGTTCCTCCAGCATGACGGTGACTTTGACACCGTTGGGCGTGGCCAGCGAATACAACTGCAGGGGATGTTTGCCCCGCGGCAGTGCAGCCTCGTGCGTTGGCCCGGCAATGGGTCGGTTTATGTTGGCGAACTGACCCCCGTTGGCCTTGTCCCAGGTCCAGACCTTGGGTGGGATGTAAGCGGGCAAATCAGACATAGGAGGGGCTCACTTTCGGGTGCAGGCAATCTTGCATGATATTTCAAGCAATGACTGCACGCTGGCGGACAGTTGGGCATCCGATAACCCGGCCTGGTATCGTCAATTGCGCGAGACAATTCCACCACGTGTAAATAGATGACTATTTAGGCTTGGAATTTGGAGCCTGTTAGAGATGAGCTTTACATTCTGGTCGACCGCAACGCATGTTGAAGTCAGTGGCCAGGGAAATCGGCATTTCTTAGCTCGGTGACTCCAAGATGCTGACTTCAGCCCTTCAACTTTTCATACTGCCCACCCTAGACCGGACTCTCCCCCGTTTGATCTTCCGTGGCGTCGCTGACTCAAACGAACATCCCACCCGATACTTCAATGCGCTGTGCGTTGACCCAGCGGTTATCAGGCGAGACCAACGCGGCCACCATCGCACCGATGTCATCGGCCTCACCCACTCGGCCCAGTGCGGTCTGGGACGCGACAAATGCATTGAGTTGCGGGGTGTCACGCACAGCGCCACCACCAAAATCGGTCGCAATGGCACCGGGTGCCACCGTGTTGACGGCAATACCCCGCGCCCCCAGTTCCTTGGCCATGTAGCGGGTCATGACCTCCACCGCGCCTTTCATGGCGGCGTAAGCGGCGTAGCCCGGCAAGGCAAAGCGTGTCAATCCGGACGACAGGTTGACGATGCGTCCGCCGTCTGCCATCGCCGGGAGCAGCTTTTGCGTCAGAAAGAAGACGCCTTTGAAGTGCACATTGACCAGTTCATCGAACTGGGCTTCGGTGGTGTCCATCAGGCTGGCATAGGTGCCAGTGCCGGCGTTGTTGACCAGCACATGGAAGGTCGTGCGGCCCCATTGCGCCAGCAGCACCTCGCGTACCTGGGCGGCAAAACCTGCAAAACTGCTGCTGTCGGACACATTGAGCGTAAGCGCCACCGCCTTGCGGCCCATGGCTTCAATTTGCGCGACGACATCGTTCGCTTCAGCCTGCTGGCTGCGGTAGGTCAGGATGACGTCATGGCCTTGCCTGGCCAGATGGAGTGCGGTGCTTTTGCCCAGACCACGGCTACCGCCGGAGACCAAAGCGATGGAGGGTGATGTTTGCATGGTGTGATTCCTTGGTGGTTGCGATGACGAATGAAGGGAGTCTATTGATTGCCTTTGTTTGGATAAACATGCTGCATTTGATTTGTTTGTTCTTTAAAATTGAACAATGAGTTTTTTAGATCACATGCTTGTCTTCTCGCGGGTGGCCGAGCTGTCGAGCTTCACCCAAGCGGCAGACAGTCTGGGCTTGCCCAAAGCCAGCGTATCGAACGCGGTGCAGCAGTTGGAAAACCGGCTGGGCGTGCGTTTGCTGCACCGGACCACGCGCAAGGTCGTGCTGACACACGACGGCCAATCGTTTTACGAGCGGTGCAAAGATGCCCTGTCCGACATGGATGAGCTGCAAACCATGTTCCAGCTGCAAAGCTCCAACGCCTTGAAGGGACGCATCCGGCTGGACATGTCGACCGTGGTGGCGCGCCAAGCCGTCTTACCGCGTCTGCCCGATTTGCTGCAACAGCATCCGCAGTTGCAAATGGAGATCAGCAGCACCGAGCGGCGGGTGGATCTGGTACGGGAGGGATTCGACTGCGTCGTTCGCGCCGGCAAAGTGACCGACCCCGGATTAATTGCGCGGCCCGTGGGTGATTTGCGCATGGCCAATTGCGTCAGTCCCGGCTACATCGCGCGGTATGGCGTTCCGCATTCCATCGACGATCTGGCGCAGCACACGCTCGTGCATTACGCCGCAACCCTGGGTGCCAAAGTGACCGGGTTTGAATACACCCAGGGCGGTGAAGACATGGCCCTGCCCATGCACGGTCCGATCACAGTGAACAACGCCGAGGCCTATCAGGCCGCGTGCCTGGCGGGCTTGGGGATGATTCAGGTGCCCTTTGTGGGGGTCCGAGCGTTGATCGCGCAAGGTCAACTGGTGGAAGTGCTGACCGGCTGGCCGGCGCCCCCCATGCCCTTGTCGCTGGTGTACGCCCATCGCAGAAACCTGTCGACCCGCGTGCGGGTGGTCATGGATTGGCTGCACGGCGTGCTGGTGGACTACCTTGCTGAATCGGGCGTTGGGAAGTGAGCTTTGCCCATACACGAAGAGGTTCATACCCACCCACGCGGGAGCTGCCGCACGCGGTTTTCTGCCTTGAGTCGGGTCAGGGTCAGCAGTCGACAATACCTGCTGAAAGGCAACGTGCCCTGGACCCTGCATCGCGACAAGCTGGACCACCTCTGTTTGAAGCCGGCGGCCGAATTACGCGGGGATGTAATGGTTGTGTTCACCCGCTCTATTCATCCGTGCAGTGTGCAATCGCTATGGGAAACTATTCGTCCATGGGCACCAAGCAGTCGGAGGCCAATGGCCGGTACCAGGAAGCCAATCGTGCATTCAACCGGAGTGTTTCATGTGTCGCGTGAATGATTTACTGGCTGTGGCTGCCCTCCCTCAAACGGGTGTTGTAACTGTTGGGGACGGCATGTCTGGCTCTTAAAATCAATCTATGAATGATCACAAAACAATTGCCACACACAGTGGCAGCTTCCATGCCGACGACGTCTTTGGCGTCGGCGTCCTCATGGGCGTATTTCCATTGCACACGTTGGTGCGCACACGCAATAACGAGAAGATTGAGAGCGCTGACTTTGCCGTTGACGTCGGCGGTATTTGGGACGCTGAAACAGGACGCTTTGACCATCATCAACGCAGCTTCAAGGGCGCTCGCCCCGCACGTTTGGTTGAAGGCGAGGAAACCGCGGGTGTGGGTTATGCCAGCGCAGGCTTGGTCTGGTCTGAGTACGGCGGTGCCTACGTCAAGGCGTTGGCAAGCAGCAGTGGGTTTGAGCTCGATGCGCAAGCGCTGGCAGAGATCGCTCGATCCATTGACATGTCTTTGGTGCAGTACCTAGACATCGTGGACACCGGTCAGGGAGATGTCGCCCCCGGTATTTTTGGACTATCGGCTTTGATCGCGCAGCTCAATACCAACTGGATGGAAGAAAAAGGGCTCGATGCAGGGACGAAAGCCCAACTTCAGGAAAGCCGCTTCCGCGAGGCGATGGCGATTACCCGGAAATTACTCGATCGCGCCATCATCAAAAAAGTTTCTCAACTTCGCTCCATGGACATCGTCCGCCAAGCGCCGAAATTGCTGGGCGGCAAGGTGCTCCACCTTCAAGAAGGCGGTATGCCGTGGACGCGCGTGGTGGTGGATGAAATGCCCGAGGTCATGTTCGTCATCTATCCTGATTCGGATGGGGATCAGTACCAGATTAAAACCGTTCCCGTGGAACCCGGATCATTCGTTGCCAGAATGGACTTGCCAGAGAGTTGGGCCGGGCTGCGGGATCAGGAGTTGGCGGCGGTGACGGGCGTGCCAGACAGTGTTTTCTGCCACATGAACTTGTTCATCGGTGGTGCTAAAAGCCTGGATGGCGCCATCCGCCTGGCTGAGTTGGCGCTTCAGTAATCAATTGGCACAGTTGTCATGTGCCTGATTGCTCTCAACTGGCAGCCCCAAGCGCCCGTCCCGCTCATCATCGCCGCCAACCGCGACGAGTTTTACGCACGACCGACCCAGGCATTGCACCGCTGGGCGGACCAACCCATCGTGGCAGGCAAAGACCTGCAGGCGAACGGCACCTGGCTGGGTGTGAGCCTCAGTGGGCGTGTCGCGGCCCTCACCAACTACCGTGATCCGTCCCAAAACCGATTGGGAGCTCCGTCGCGCGGCGATATGACCACCGCATTCCTGAGCGGCTGCGCCACTTGCGAGCAATACCTGGATGCACTCGCCTCGCGGGCAGACGCCTACAACCCATTCAACCTGCTGGTGTTTGATGGTCTGTCGTTGATGGGCTTTGAGAGCCGCCAGCGGCGTGCGTTCAAGCTGCCCGAAGGTGTCAGCGTGGTATCCAACGCCGACTTCAACGTGCCATGGCCCAAAGTGGCCCGTTTGCGCAATGGTTTCACGCAAACTCTGAGGCAGAACGATTTTGATGGTGAAAGCGCTGCTTGCCAACCCGGCATCAACGCCCTGTTTGCGCTCTTATCCGATCGCCGTACGGCGCCAGACGAGAAGCTCCCCCAAACCGGTATCCCGATTGAATGGGAAAAGGCGCTCTCGGCTGAATTTATCCACACACGTGACTACGGCACACGGGCCAGTTCCGTGATGGTGGTCGGACGGAACTGTGCAGACATCGTGGAGCGCAGTTTTAATGTCAATGGCTTCGTAGCTGAAGTCCAGCAACGAATTGACTGGGAACGTCACGCTTGACTCTGGTATTCGCCCCTGTCTGTGGCGTGCATGAAGTGGTTTTATGATGAACCATGTTTAAAATTTACTGGACCGGGGCCAATAACGAAGCTTGCTCTCAAAACGAAGAGCTGCTGACGAATGCGCTAGAAATTGTCAAAGAGAAACGCAATGCTGGATATTCGTTTGTGACCATGGTTGCCGAGGATCCAAACCAGGTTGGGAAACCTGGCGTGGATGCCGTCGTGAATGGGAAAACACCGGATGGCCAGGTCTACGAATGGTCAAAGGCCGGTCGCGCCGGAAAGCCTCGCAAACACGACAAGATTGTTGCCATCAAAGATCACTGACGGCTAGTCAGACGGGTACCACCGACCAGAATCCGGACACACACTGGCCCGTGCGCCGTTCAGCCAGACTTGCTCAGCATCCAGTTGCAACGAGGTCGACGGGTCGACGTCGAAGGCGATTCGAAGTGCGTGCCCGACATTGACATTCTCGATGGGCAACTCCCAGGTCAGGAATATTTGGCTGAAGTCCTGGTCGCAGGGGAAGTCGACCACATTAAAGCCGCCGCTGCGGCGCTCAATGACGGCGTGAGGCTGTCCCGTATCGAAGATCACCACCGTCCCTCTGGCCAGGGGAATTCGATGACCTGTAGCCGGGAAATGCAAGTCCAGCCCCCTGTCCTCGCTCAGGAAGAGATTGCAAAAGGCCATGCCGCCATAGTGTGCGGCGTCATGGTGGTACTTCGCGCCGTGGCAGGCCATCAGGGCGACGTCACAGGAGGCCAGCACGTCCTGCAAACCGAGCATGCGCGTCCAATCGGACACCGCCTGCACACAGAGGCGGTAGTCCGGCCACCGTGCACGCGCTCGCGCCAAAGGCAATGCCTCTACGTCGCCGGGTTCCAGGTCCAACCGAAAGGAAATATCCCTTTCCCAATCTGCCTGCAGTCTTGCAGGGGGTGCCGGCACATCGACCGTGCCTGATAGCACAACATCACTCACGCTTCGACTGCGGATAGCATCGCCAGACCAGAAATAGGAGGTGGGGAGGTCTCGCACACAATGTGGTTGAGGGGGCGGTCTCATCTGGACTAGTGTAATAAGGCTATTCGTTGGCACCTGAGCGCCGCATGTACCGGAAGAGGGACTCTTGTTGGGCGAAAATGGACCGAATATGCATGGCTACAACACGACCGGCAAAGCATCCTCGACTTACTTCAGATTAATGGGGTTGGTGCTGGCACTTCTGCTCTTGCTTTCTGTATTTAACGTGGCGGCGGGCACACTGCTAGCGGGCAAGGTCATTGGAGTTCTTGACGGCGACACCATTGATGTACTGGACGTGAGTAAAACAAGCCACCGTATTCGGTTAATTTGGATAAAGTGAAGTCCGGATTTGCATGGCATTACAAACAATACGCATCAAAGCAATCCGTCCGCGACCGTTCTCTGTATGCCATCGCGGAAGAAAAAGCCCATAGTTCACATTTGTAATTTCCCCAACAAACTTACCTGAAGATTAACAACCATGGTCATTGAGGCAATATCAGACAATTCGTTGGTAGACCCCATATTCGCATCCTTGGCCGCCCAAGGATTGAACCTGTCCGCCGTTTTTTCGTTGGAATCGTTGCCCCCCGAGGTGCTGGCCACGCTGGCTTTGACCGACGATGAGCGCGGGCGGTTTCGGCAACTTATCCTGATTGGGCATCGGGGGCGCGACTTTTGGACCGCACTACAGCGTCGTGGCATGCACGGCGCCCATCCCATGGACCAGTTTGTGACCGAGCGCATTGCCGCCTGGATGGAAGGGCCGCTACAAGGACATGGGTGGCGCCAGGTGTTCCCGGGCCCGCAGCCGGTGGGCTTGCAGCGTCTGGGCGCACTGGCTGGCTGGCATCATCCGTCACCGTTCTGGGTGGGGGTGGATGCCGAATGGGGCAGCTGGTTTGCATATCGTGCGGTGGTGCTGGCCGATACCCAGCTAGCGCTGACGCCTCGCCGCGAGACTCCTTCACCCTGCGATACCTGCACCGACAAGCCTTGCATCGGAGCCTGTCCAGCTGGGGCGTTGGCCAGCGAGCGAACGGGGTCATGGCGATTACAGGCTTGTCTGGATTTTCGCAAGCAACCCGATTCACCTTGCCAGGACCGATGCCTGGCGCGCAACGCTTGCCCGGTGGGAGAGGGTCATCGCTATGCGGACACACAGGTCGCTTACCACTACCTGCATTCGATGCGCGCAATTCGGGAACGCTATTGAGGTTTCGGTCATCTCGACGAGGTGATCAGCTACTGCGACTCGATTCAAGAAAGGTGACCATGGAGGCTTTTCTTTGAGTCAAACGTTACCTCGGGAACATCCACTTCGGTACTGAATTGCCTCAAGCAGCGCTGCCGTCGCTTCACTGCAGGCGCTGCAGCAGGTCCAGGGTCGGATAGCCATCTGCTGGCAGGCCCAGGCTGCGCTGGTAGCGACGAAGGCCGCGCTGCGTGGCCGGGCCCATCGTGCCGTCGGGCGTACCGCTGTCGAAGCCATGTACGTTCAAGGCCGTCTGCAGCGCCAGCAACTGGCTGCGCGACAGCAGTTGCAAATCGCGCGGCCAGGGTGCCTGCGTCGAGGGGCCACCGGCCAGCTGTTGCGCCAGCAGGCCGACAGCGAGCGCATAGCTGGTCGAGTTGTTGTAGCGCAGGATCGTGCGGAAGTTGGGTCCGACCAGATAGGCCGGCCCGCGCGCGCCGGCGGGAAGCAGGATTGAGCTGTCGGCCAAGGCCGGCAGCGGTGCGCCGTCCATCGACTGCACACCCTCGTCCGTCCATTGGGTCGTCGACTGTCGCACGTCGGCGTCGGCGCGCGCATAGTCAAATCCCGGCGGCAAGCGCACTTCAAGCCCCCACGGCTGGCCGACCTGCCAGCCGGAGCTGGCCAGGAAGTTGGCGGTCGAAGCCATCACATCGGCAAGGCTGTTCCAGATGTCGCGTCGGCCATCGCCATCGGCATCGACCGCATAGGCCAGAAAGTTCGATGGCAGGAACTGCGTCTGGCCCATCGCGCCGGCCCACGAACCGATCATCTGCGCGCGGTCGATGTCACGGTTCTGCAGGATTCTCAATGCGGCGAGCAACTGGCCACGCGCCCACGCCTCGCGTCGGCCCTCGAAACCGAGCGTCGCCAAGGCGTCGATGGTTGGGATGTCGCCCACAAAATTGCCGTAATTGCTTTCCATGCCCCAGATCGCGACAAGGACCTCGGCCGGGACGCCGTAGCGCGCCGCTATGGGCTCGACAACGGGGCGCAGTTGCAGCAGCTTATCCTGGCCACGGGCGATTCGCTGCGTCGACAGCGCGTTGTCGAGGTAGTCCCATACCGCGCGGGTGAACTCGGGCTGCGCCCGATCCAACTCGATGATGCGGGGGACGAAGCGGACGTTGTCGAAGGCGATTTGGAGCGTGGCCTCGTCGATGCCGGCTGCGCGTGCGCTGGTGCTGAACTCGGCCACCCAGCGGGCAAACTTCTGGCTGTGTTCGACATCAATGGATCCGGCTCGCGTCGCGTTTGCTTCAACCGTTGAGGCAGCCGGTGTCTTGGTTTCGACCGATGGGACGGAAGCGCAACCCGCAACCGCGAAGATCGCCAGCAACGAGGGAACAAGCCAGCCGCGAGCTGGCACTGAAAAACGGGAGGGTGTTTGCATGTGGTCCATTCTCGTCGTTCTATCGAATCAGGGGAGCGGACGCCCTCGGTACCGAGTTTTTCGCGACTCTTGGTTCGTTGTGTTGAGTGGACGGAGTAGGTCGATTGCAACTGAAGGACCAGTCGTTCGCGCTGAAGTAGTCTCGGGCGGCGTGAACGGTGCTGAGGCGTATGGCAAAATCTTCTAAAAATCCCACCCGCTTTTTTTCACGTCATTTAACTTCGGCTTCAGACCATGGCATTACTTGATTTCGAACAGGAAGAGTTGGAATTCAAAGCCTTCCATGCGGCCCATGAGGCTTTGCTGAAGACCATCTGCGGCGGCCTGCAACTGAAAATAGCGGACTTACTTCATGGCCACCAGGGGCTGCAGATCTCGAAGATTGAAGGTCGAGTCAAGGACAGTGATGAGTGCATCCGGAAGTTTTCCGGTAAGTACCGCAACGCGCTGGAAGAGCAGAACCAGCTCTTTGCCATCAAAGACCACATCACCGACCTGCTCGGCATTCGGATCGTTTGCCTGTATGAAGATGAAATCTGGCAAATTGCAGATCTGGTACGACCCAGCTTCGGCGTCATCGAGATCACCGACAAGATTGCCAAGGTAGAGCAGACCGACGACTTCTTCGGATACAAGGGTCTTCACCTGGACTTGGCCTTCAGCACGGCCGATGCGGGTGTTGCTGTCGACACGATCTTGCCGGTGAGGCAGTTCGAGTTGCAGGTGCGCACGATCATCCAGGACTCCTGGAGCGTGCTGGACCACAAGATCAAATACAAGAAGTCCATCCCAGGGCCGCTCAAGCGCCGCATCAACGTGCTGTCTGCGCTCTTCGAACTGGCTGATCGTGAGTTTCGCCAGATCCGCGATGAGACGGAGGCGGGCTTGCAGTCTGCGCCCGATGAAACCGCCTTGCAAGATTCCCCCATTGAGATGCCGGTGCTGGCGCAGGATGGCTATGTCAAAGGTGAGCTGAACGCATTCACCTTCCTCAAGATTGCGAATCATTTTTTCAAAGATTTCGTCTTTGAGCCCTACAAGGTTGACGGCTTTGTGGAAAGCATTAAGGATTGGTCGCCGGACATCACACGCCCTGAGTTCAATTCAATCGTGCGGCAAAAGATCGGGGTGGTGAAACGCTATAAGCAGTTCTTTGAAGAACGCAACGAGAACCTCAATTTCAACCCCTACACGGTGATCCGTCATTGCCTGTACCTGGGTGACAAAATGGTCTTCAACCGCGCTTTGCAACGGAAAGCGCAAGAGACCTTCGATGCCTGGCTGGCCCAGAACATGCCCGTCGAGAAGTGCGCTGAGGCCTGACCAAGCCTCCTCCGCCCCCTTAAGAGGGGCCGGTCCGCGCCGCTTCGAGTTCCCCGCGCAATTCCGCCTCGCGGTCTGCGTAGCGTGGCGAAAAATGAAACGGAATGACAAGTCTGGCGTCGGCCTCACGCGCGATGTGGCCCGCCTGCCGCGCGGTGAGATGATGCTTTCGGGCCGCATGATCGGCATCCTGGTCGAGAAACACGCATTCGATAAAAAGCTGTGCCGAGCCCGCTGCCAGCGCCACGATGCGGCGTACGTTGTCCGAGTGAAAAGCAACGTCGGTCACGTAGCAGATCTTCATGCCCGGCACCAGTCGCAAGACTGCGGCCTTGAGCGGCCCAAGGGGGAAAACACGCTCCTGCTCGCCGTTGTGGTCGCACCACCTGGCTCGCACCGGTGTCGCGTCGGATGCGTTACGCGCCACTGCATCCTTCAGTTCCTTCAGCCACGGCCCGACTCCAAGCCCGAACTCGGTCAGCCGGTTCTTCCACACGTTGACGTGGGTCTTCTCCTCGATCGCGAAGCCGAGGCAGGGCGTGCCGTGGTCGAGATACGCCGCGCGAACGCGGAAAGCCGGTTCATCAAGCAGCACGCCGTCGTGAAGGTGCCGGGCCTCAAACGGCTCACATTGAAAATGCTTGTGGCAGCGCAGGCGTGAGCCGCGGGCCTGCCAGCTGGAGTCGACCTCCCAGACATCGACCGCAAAGTCACCGGGATAGTTTTCGACCAAGTTCCAGGTGTAGCCAGCAAGCTTGTGCGCAACCTGAGCCGCAAAACCGGGCGGGCCGTACAAACGGATACTTTTGGCGCGGCCAAGACAGATGCGAAGCAGCCGGTCGAAACCAAAAAAGTGGTCCATGTGGGTGTGAGAGACGAACACATCCGAAATTCGCAGTATCTTTTTCGGGGGCAGCACCGTGAGATCGCCGAGATCGAACAACAGGGCCCGTTTCTCGAA
Source organism: Rhodoferax sp. (assembly GCF_012927445.1). Lineage (GTDB taxonomy): Bacteria > Pseudomonadota > Gammaproteobacteria > Burkholderiales > Burkholderiaceae_C > Rhodoferax. Next base: position 528,973 of record NZ_JABBPD010000001.1, on the reverse strand, counting down.
CTTGAAATCGACATAGAGTCCGGGGTCGCCGAACGGATCATTCACGAGTTCGGGTCTGAATATCGGGCGCATGACGGCAAGTTCTATTTGGACGGTATCCAGAATCGTTCAGGCGGGAGGCGCGTGACGGTGCCAGATGAGCTCGCCGTTGCGCCATACATTCCTCATGCGGTGATAGGGTAAACAGATGCGAATTCATGGTGCGCTTCGGGATGGCAGATTCTTTGAGAAAAATCAACTGATTTGTTTTCGGAATTCCTGACGCAGCTCGCTCGACCAGGTAAGTTGTGGGTGCTATTTGCTTGGGCATTGCACTTGTGAAATATCAAACTTCCGATCCCTCCGCGTTATAGAGTCAAATTATTCTGCGGCTGTAGTCGTTCAGGGGGTACAGGACTGCACTGACAAGTCGAGACCGCGGACTGGATCAATAATATTCTCTTGGGAAATGGCCATGATGAACTCCTTGAAGCAGACCGGAATAAACATCGGGCGCGAAATTACCCGTGCTTGGGAAAGCCTGTCGGAAGGCTGGCACGAATTGCTCAGCCGCAGCAGCGATGCGCTCACTCATTTCACGCGCCACAAGGACAGCGAGCAACCGACCGACAACGCACTGGCCACCTTTCCGCGCTGGAGTTTGCTCGCGGGAGAGATGGAAGAAACCGGCAAGGACGTGGTGGTGCGGGTTGAATTGCCCGGTATGGACAAGGATGATTGCATCATCAGCATCGAAGGCAACGTCCTGCATCTGCGTGGTGAAAAGCGTTTTGAGCGCGAAACCAGTGACAGCACCTACCATGTCATGGAACGTGCTTATGGTGCGTTTCAACGCTCGATCCCCTTGCCGCGCAATGTGAACATCGAGCAGGCTGAGGCCAGTTTCAAGAACGGTGTGTTAACCGTGCGCCTGCCCAAGGAGGGCCGTGACAAGTCCACGTCCATTCCGGTTTCATGAGGCTTGCCGGCGGCACAACGAGTAGGGAACCCAGGTCATGGCGCTCACGCTCACATCCACATCATTCCAGCACCAGGGCATGATTCCGTCTCGGCACACCTGCGAGGGTTCTGATCTGTCACCGCCGCTGTCCTGGGTGGGGGTACCCGACAACACGCAAAGTCTGGTCTTGATCGTAGATGACCCGGACGCGCCAGACCCTCAAGCGCCAACCATGACCTGGGTGCATTGGCTGCTTTACAACCTGCCGCCGCAGGCCACCGGGTTGACAGAAGGCCTGGTGGCCCAAAATCTGCCGGCGGGCACGCTGCAGGGGCTCAATGATTGGCATCGCGCGGGCTATGGCGGACCCTGTCCGCCAATGGGTCGGCATCGGTACTTTCACAAACTGTTTGCACTGGACACCCGACTGCCTGACCTGAAAAATCCGGGTAAGGCCGCGCTGGTGCAGGCCATGCAGGGCCATGTTCTGGCGCAGGCCGAATTAATTGGCTTGTATCAGCGGCGGGCGTGACCGTTGGCGTGGCTGGCGATGCGGTCTATCAAGTTTTTTTGACACCTGTTTCTAATCTTGGACATCCTGGAAAGGCGTAGTTACCGTGCCGCCCGGCACCCAACCCAATGCGGTGTTGCGGCTGCAAAAGAACGGCAAGCCGGCCGCGCCCAGAGACTAAGACGACTGGATATTTGGGGTGCTCATCTTGTCAACCTGCGCTTCCGCCTGCAGCCAATCATCGAGTTCATTGCCGTTCTCACCACTGCGCGCTTCATAGAAGTAATAAGCCGTCTGGCGAATCAATTCGTGGCGGCCATTGCTGGAAGCAAGGTCTTTCGGTACGGCTGTGCCATTGCCTTTTACCGAAGAGCGCGCCGTTTTCTTCTTGGGTGCAACGTCATGCGCTGCAGGGATTGCAGTTTGCTGGTGCTTCATCTTGTGCCTCGTAGATGTGTCAATCACGGTCTGGCCATCGTGTCGCAGCTACAGCCGAACACGCAACAAGAGTAGTGGCTTCCTCAATACGGGCCTTGAGTATCCTCAAGTGGTGCGTAGACAGGGTCTGCAGTCGGGATGGCGCACCATCGGTGACTTGACTTTTCGCAATACTGGCACGGCGACCTTGTTTGAGACTGAAGCAAGTGGACGTTACGGATAGCAATAACAAGGATATCGCGCTCATGGCAATGCACATCGATATCTGCAATGGCGACGCCGATGGCCTGTGTTCCGTCGTGCAATGGCGCTTGCATGAGCCGCGGGCTACCCGTTTGATCACCGGTTTAAAGCGTGACATAGAACTGCTTGCGCGCGTGCAGGCTGCGCAAGGTGATGCGTTGCTGGTGTGTGATATTTCCATGCAGCGCAACCGCCAGCCCCTGATGCGCCTGCTTGAGGCGGGTGTGTCGGTGCGCTATTTCGATCATCACAAGGTGGACCAGATTCCGGTTCATCCGCTGCTTGACGCCCACATTGATGTGGCCAGCGACACCTGTACCAGCCTGCTGGTGGACCGTTATCTCAATGGGGAATTTCGGGCATGGGCGGCGGTGGGTGCATTTGGCGACAACCTGACCGCGGTGGCCGAAAGCCTGGCGGTAACGCTGGGCTTGTCTTTTGAGGATCGCCGGCGTCTGCAATCCTTGGGCGAATCGATCAACTACAACGCCTACGGTGACAGCGAACAGGATGTTCACATTTCGCCAGCGCATTTGTATGACATTCTGGTTCGCTACCGCGACCCGTTGAATTTTCTAAAACAGGAGGTCATCGGACAGGAGCTTGAGGCCCTGCGGCAAGATGATATGCAACGGGCGCAAGCCTTGCCCCCCTATCTGCAGGATGCCCGCGTCAGCGTCTACTTGTTGCCGGACGCCCCGTGGGCCCGACGGGTGTCTGGCAGCCTGAGTAACTATTTTGCGAGTGCGCAGCCGCTGCGTGCCCACGCGGTACTCAAAGCCAGGGCAGCAGGCGACTTTGAGGTCAGTGTGCGGGCGCCGCTGCATGCCCCGGGCGGAGCGGCAGAGTTTTGTCGTCGATTTGGCGGTGACGGGCGGGCGGCGGCGGCAGGCATCGATCATCTGCCGGCCGATCAATTGGAGCGATTTATAGCGGCGATTTCAGCGAACCGCTGGGGCGATGTGCCGACAGAGCCTGACGCTCGCTAACGAGGCTTTGTGCATGTTGCTCTATTCGCTGGACTTGGACGACACGTTTGCACAAGGATTGGCTGACCATCTGGGTATCACGCTGGCGGCCCTTGAGAACCGCAGCTTTGAAGATGGGGAGCACAAGCTCAGGCCATTGCTTGATCCCCGCGGCGAGGATGTTTTTGTGATTCACAGCCTGCATGGTGACCCCCAAAACAGCCCGCATGACAAGCTCTGCCAGCTTTTGCTGTTTATCGCCACGCTGCGTGAACACGGCGCGGCGCGGGTCACGGCCGTGGTGCCTTATCTTGCCTACGCCCGCAAGGACCGGCAGACCAAACCCTTTGATCCGGTTTCGCTGCGGTATGTCGCCCAACTGTTCGATGCGGTCGGCACCATGCAATTGATCGTGCTGGAGGCCCACAATGTGGCCGCGTTCCAGAATGCCTTTCGTTGTCCGACGATTCACCTTGAAGCGCACCATGCCTTTGACTCGGTGGCGTGCGAACTGGTCGGTCATGAGGCGCTGGCAGTGGCATCCCCCGATCCCGGTGGTGTCAAACGTGCCCAACTATGGCGTGAGTCGCTGGAAACGAAGCACCTGCAACCGGTTGGTTTTGCCATGGTTGACAAGCGCCGTAGTGCCGGGGTGGTCAGTAGCGAAAACCTGGTGGCGGGTGATGTGGCTGGTATGACGGTGTTGTTGCTGGACGATCTCATCGCCAGCGGTGACACCATGCGGCGCGCGGCTGTGGCATTAAGGCGCGCGGGTGCGCGGGAGGTTGTGGCCTTTGCGGCCCACGGTCTCTTTACCGGACCCGCGGCGCAGGCCCTGGCGGATGACAGTATTGCAAGAATTGTCGTGACGGACAGCGTGCCTCCCTTTCGGCTGCCACTGGCCAGTGCGGTGCGCAGCAAGCTGTCTATTGTTTCTGCTGCGCCGCTGTTTGCCCAGGCGATCAAGGCTTGTCATGGTGCCTGGTCGAGATGAAGGCATCGGTGGCCGTCAACGCGTGCGCGAGGTAGCGCTCGGCCAGGGGTGGCCACTTGTCCGGTGAGCGTGGTTGCGGGTCAAGCAAATGGGCCATGGCAAGCCGGGCACGCAACAGCGCACTGTGCGCCGTATAAAAATACAGCAGGGCCGGGGGGGGATGGTCATTCAGCGCCTGGGCAATACCTGCGACAAGGCGTGGACCAATCCACGGAGCCCCGGCCATGTCGCATTCCAGACTCAGATAAGCAATTTCATCAAACGGATCGACGTGACGCAATTGCGGGTTGAATTCCAGGCAATCAATCACCACCGGCGGCTGCAGCAGGAAAACATGATCGGGGCGCAGATCACCATGCCCATCCAGTACATGGTGGCCGGCCGCACGCGCCCAAAGAAGGTCTACACCCTGGGATAGCAGCACATCAAAACGGTCCATCGCCAGCGCTGCATCGCGAAGCTGGAACTGGGGGCGCAGCAACACCTCGCGGTTGGACGCCTGCTCATACTGAAAGCGTGCCATGTAGTCATTCGCGCTGATGGGGACGCGGAAGGTTGTCCGATAAAACGTGCCCAGCACGTCAACCAAAGCTTCCATGTCTTGGGGTGCGACTTGGTGGGTGGCTATCAGTTGCAAAAGCATGCGCTGCAAGGGCAGTCGCTGCATCACGACCAGCCAGTCGACGGTCTCGCCCGGGGCGGGCAGCTGGGCGTCCGGCACCAGCGCGAAGGCGCCATCTTGCATTTTCAGTGCGACCACGCCGAGATAGATGCCCGGTGCCATGCGTGCATTCAGCCGGACTTCTTCGCGGCAATAAAACTCACGCGCCTTCAGGGTGGTGAAATCGAGAAAGGGAAAGCAAACTGGCTTTTTGAGCTTGAACACGCGTTGCTCCACCAGAAACACCCATGACATATGAGTTTCGATGCACTCCAGATGCACGCCGGATTCGCCGTAGCTTTGCGGCGCTTGCAGGAACTTCAGCTTGGCTTCAAGGTCGGGAAGATGCATGGCAGCCTTACAGACCCGCTTGGTTAGCGGCTGGCGGTGATCGGTGTCAAGATCAATGTTTTTCGTGTCATGGTTCGCTCCTCTTGAAGGCATCGCGCGAAGTCAAAAAACTCCTGTCTGAATGCTAGGTCAAGCAATGGGGGGCCACTTGAGAAGTATCACCTTGGCCTTGTTTGCTGCGAGTACCCTGCGGCTTTCAAACGATTTCGCTTGGGGATGTGAAGTGGATACGAAAAAGCCGTGGGGAGTTCGTCGTATGCGGGCCATGACCCTGGGCGCGCCGGGGCAGCCGCTGATCCTTGCCGATTTGCCAATGCCGGTACCGGGACCGCACGACCTACTCCTCCAAGTACTCGCCTGTGGCGTCTGTCGCACCGATCTGCACATTGTTGATGGGGAGCTGCCGGCGCGGCCTCCTGGCACCGTGCCGGGGCATGAGGTGGTCGGCCGCGTGGCGGCGGTGGGTCAGTTGGCGACCCGTTTTCAACTGGGTGACCGAGTGGGCGTTCCCTGGCTGGGCGGCACCTGTGGCCACTGTGCCTATTGCGCAGGCGGCCGGGAGAACTTATGTGACCAGCCGGTGTTCACCGGATATGACCGCCCGGGTGGTTTTGCCGACTACGTCGTTGCCGATGAACGTTTCTGTTTTTCTCTGCCGGATCGCTATGACGACGTGCATGCGGCGCCGTTGTTGTGCGCTGGCTTGATCGGCTATCGAGCCTACCGCCTGTCGGGCGTTGCAGGGGCCATGCGGCTTGGACTGTATGGGTTCGGGGCGGCGGCCCACATCATCTGCCAGATCGCCGTGGCCCAAGGGCAGCAGGTCTATGCCTTTGTGCGTCCGGGTGATCTGCGCGGCCAGCGTTTTGCCCGGCAGTTGGGGGCCTGCTGGGCGGGCTCTTCCGACACGCAACCGGACGTCAACCTGGATGCGGCGCTGATTTTTGCCCCCGTTGGGTCGCTGGTCCCCACTGCCCTGCGTGCCATCCGAAAGGGCGGGGTGGTGGTGTGTGCCGGTATCCACATGAGTGACATTCCATCGTTTGAATATGCCCTGCTGTGGGGTGAGCGCAGTGTCCGCTCGGTCGCCAATTTGACCCGGGAAGATGGTGAGAACTTCTTCTCGCTGATTGAACGGTATCCGGTGACGACCCATGTGCAGCCGTTTGCGTTGGCACAAGCCAACGAGGCCATTGCGGCCGTGCGATCCGGCATGGTAGAGGGTGCGGCCGTGCTCGTACCGTGAAGGATGCCCGACGGCTCCCATGCCATCCATTGCCATCCATTCCCGTTACGCACGTTTTTTCTCATAGCGAGTGCCACGGCCTTGCGCTCTTTTTCGCTCGTTGCGTGCCATCCACAGGCTGGCCAGCAACACGCCCAGGCCTACCACCCCCACGGTCAGCGTGGCGACGGTATTGACGCTGGGGCTCAGGCCCAAACGGGCGCGACTGAAAATGGTGATCGGCATGGTGGTGGCGCCCGGACCGGAGAGGAAAGACGACAGCACCACATCGTCCAGCGACAAGGTGAACGTCAACAGCCAGGCCGCCCCGATGGCATGCGAGATCAACGGCAAGGTGACCAGAAAGAAGACCTGCCAGGGGTGGCAGCCCAAATTCTGGGCGGCTTCTTCCAGTTGCGGGTTCATCTCTTGAAGCCGCGACTGCACCACCACGGTGGCGTAGGCCATGCCCAGCAAGGTGTGGGCGAACCAGATCGTCATCAGCCCTCGTTCCGGGAAACCAAAGGCCCGCTGCACCGACACCAGCATCAACAGCAGGGACAGGCCGATGATGACCTCCGGCATCACCAACGGTGAATTCACCATGCCGGAAAACAGGGTGCGCCCCGGAAACCGTTTGAACCGCGTCAGTGCCAGCGCCGCCAGCGTGCCAAGCACGACCGAGGCACAGGCCGTTAAAAACGCGATCTTCAGGGACAGCATGAAGCCGGCAATGATTTCGACGTCGCTGGCCAGGGCGTCATACCAGCGCAACGACCAGCCGCCCCAGCGGGTGACCAGTGGGCTGGCGTTGAAGCTCAGTACGATCAGGGTCACGATCGGCAGGTACAGGAACAGGAAAACCGCACCCAGCCAGAGCCGGGACGTGAGCTGTGCGGCATTGAACTTCATGCGTGACGTCCTGCCTGGCTGTTGGCGTGGTAGTAGTTGAACAGGGCCAGCGGAACGATGATCAGCAGCACCATGATCACCGCCACGGCCGCCGCCATCGGCCAGTCGTTGTTGCTGAAAAATTCATCCCACAACACCCGTCCGATCATCAGCGTTTGCGGGCCGCCCAGCAGTTCGGGAATGACAAACTCGCCGACACAGGGAATGAGAACCAGCAGTGAACCCGCCATGATGCCGGCCCGGGAGATCGGCACCGTGATCAACCAAAAAGCCTGCCACGGCGTGGCGCCCAGATTCAACGCGGCCTCAATCAGGCGCAAGTCCATTTTCACCAGGTTGGCATAGAGCGGAAGAATCATGAATGGCAAATAGGTATAGACCATCCCCAGGATCAAGGAAAAAGGGGTGTTCATCATTTTGAGCGGCTCAGCGAGCAGGCCCAGGGCGATCGCCAGATTGTTGAATAGGCCGTGATCGGCCAACAACATTTTCCAGGCATAGACGCGCACCAAAAATGACGTCCAGAACGGCAGCATGACCAGCATCACCAGGGTTTGCCGCTGGCTCGCCGGGCTGCGCGCCATGAAGTAGGCAAACGGGTAGGCAATCAGCAGGCAGATCACGGTGGTGATCCCGGCAAACTTCAATGAGCGCAAGTAAGTCTGAACATAGAGATCGTCCTGCAGGAGAAACAGGTAGTTGCCCAGCTGAAGCTTGATCTGCAGCACGCCATCCGACCACAGCCACAGGTCGCTGAACACGGTGTTATTCATATCGGACAAACTGATTTTAAAAACAACCAGAAAGGGCAGTAAAAAGAACACCAACAGGAACAGCAGCGGCACCCCGATGACAACCTTGCGGCCCCAGGCCACCCGTTTGAGTCTGTTCTGTAAAAAGGAAGCCGCGGTCATGGTGTGCTCAATGGGTCAAAACCACCACATCGCTGCCATCCCACCACACATAAACCGGGTCGCCCCAGGTTAGCTGGGTCGCCTCGTAGCGGGCGTCATTGAGATGGATCACGCGGACGATGGTGATGCTGCCGTCGAGCTGGACGTGGTAGGTGGTGAGATTGCCCAGGTAGGCGATATCCTTGATCACACCGTGCACGAGATTGAAGCCGACCTGCTCCAGCGACTCCCGTTCCTCATCCCGTGGCGGCTGCGGTTGAATCATCATTTTCTCGGGCCGCACGGCGACGCTGAGCGCCATGCCGAGCGTACCCGTGATGCCATGGCTGACATAGTGCCGACATTCGGGTGTGGTGATCAACACATGATCCGGTTGGTCCACTTCAAGCGTGCCTTCGAACAGGTTGACGCTGCCAATAAAGTCCGCGACAAAGCGGCAGTTGGGGGTTTCGTAAATATCGCTCGGGCGCCCGATTTGAAGCAGCTTGCCTTCGTTCATGACGCCGATGCGTGTGGCCATCGTCATGGCCTCTTCCTGGTCGTGCGTGACCATGATGCAGGTGACACCGACCTGCTCAATGATGTCAACCAGTTCAAGCTGGGTTTTTTTGCGCAGCTTGGCATCCAGCGCGGCAAGGGGTTCATCCAGCAGCAACAACTGCGGCCGCTTCGCCAGACTGCGGGCCAGCGCCACCCGCTGCTGTTGCCCGCCCGACAACTGGTGTGGTTTGCGTTTCACGTAAGGCTTGAGTTGCACCAATTCCAGCAACTGCTCGACGCGCGCCACGATGTCGGCTTTGGGCAGGCGTTCGCGGCGCAGACCAAAGGCGATGTTGTCCCACACATTCAGATGCGGAAACAGGGCATAGCTCTGGAACATCATGTTGATCGGTCGCTCGTACGGCGCCAGGGCGCCGATATCTTGCCCCGCCAGCAGGATCTTGCCGGAGGTCGGTAACTCAAACCCCGCCAGCAGGCGCAGCAAGGTGGACTTGCCACAGCCGGAAGAACCCAGCAAGCCAAAAATTTCGCCCTGCGCGATCTCAAGCGACAGATCGTCCACCGCATACACCTCGTCGAATTGTTTGACGACGCGTTTGATTTGCAAGAATGGCGCGGCACGGTGTGGCGCCGGTGACAGCGGGGGGCTGGCGTCAGTGAGCACCGGGGTTTCCTGCTTCCGCCGCGCTGCCGTGCCGCATCAGAGACCCGTTTTGAATTCGGTGTAAACCCAGGTGATCAAGCGCCGCGTGTCATTGTTCAGGGCCTTGGGCGGCACCATGGTGGCCATTTCAGCGGCAGACGGAAAAATAGACGGGTTGCGCGCAACGTCCGGCTTGATGAAAGGGCGTGATGCCTTGTTGGGATTAGCGTAAAAAACCTTATTGGTCAAGGCGGCATGTACTTCCGGGCGCAGGATGTAGTTGATAAACAAATGGGCATTGTGGGGATGCGGCGCATCGGCCGGAATCGCCATCATGTCAAAGAACAACACCCCGCCATTTTGGGGCACCAGGGCCACGATGTCCTGCCCCGTCTTGCCGTCAATGGCCCGACGGCGGGCGATGTTGATATCGCCCGACCAGCTCAGCGCCAGGCAGATCGATCCGGCGGCCATGTCGTTGATATAGCCCGATGCGCTGAACAGGGTCACATAAGACCGGACTGATTTGAGAAGCACCCTGGCCGCCTGGTAGTCCGCCGCATTTTTGCTGAACGGATCTTTGCCCAAGTAGTGCAGCGCAGTCGGCAAGACTTCCGAGGCGCTGTCGAGCACGGACACGCCGCAGCGCTTGAGCTTGCTCACGTATTTGGGGTTGAAAAAGAGCTCCCACACATTGGCGGGCAGCGGTTCGGCGCCCAGGGCGGCCTGCACCTTGGCGGTATTGATGCCGACGGTGGTGTAGCCCCACAGCCAGTTGACCAGGTACTGATTGCCCGGATCGAGGCTGGCCATTTGCTTTTGAAGGTCAGGGTCCAGGTTCTTCAGGTTGGGGAGCTGCGCCTTGTCGAGCTTGCGCAGCAGGCCGCCGTCCATTTGCAGCCGGGCCCAGCCCGACGAGGGCACCACAATGTCGTAACCGGTTTTGCCGGCCACCAGCTTGGCGTGCAGGATCTCGTTGTTGTCAAAGGTGTCGTAGCGCACCTTGATTCCCGTTTCTTTTTCGAAATTGCGGACCGTGTCGTCGGCGATGTAGTCCGACCAGTTGTAGACATTGAGAATTTTTTCTTCCGGCGCGCCGGCCGCAGTGGCGGCACCGGTCAGCAAGCTCGCCCAGATCAGGCCCGCTATCAGTTGGCCCAGCCGTTTGCTTGCGAAAAGATTGGCCAATTCATGCATCCTTGGATGCAATTGAAAATTGGACGCCAACCCGCTGTGTCAGTTCTTGCGCATTCTCAAAAATCCAGGCTTCGGCAGTGATTCATCGGCGAATTGCTGCGCGGACCTTCACTTGTTAGTGTTTTGCTATTAAAGTAATAGCTACTTGCGTAGGTGAAACGGGGGCTGGAGCCTCTTTTTATCTATAAATCCGGCCTGACTCAGTGCCCCAGAATTTTTGACAGAAAGTCCTGACTGCGGGCGTGTTGCGGGTGGCTGAAGAAGTCGTGCGGGTTGTTCTGCTCGACGATCTGGCCCTGGTCCATGAAGATCACCCGGTCGGCCGCCGCTTTGGCAAAACCCATCTCATGCGTGACGCACAGCATGGTGATGCCTTCTGCGGCCAGCTCGATCATCACGTCCAGCACTTCCTTGATCATCTCGGGGTCCAGCGCCGAGGTGGGTTCGTCAAACAGCATGATTTTGGGCTTCAGGCACAGGGCGCGCGCAATCGCCACCCGTTGCTGCTGGCCGCCGGAGAGTTGCAGCGGGTACTTGCCCGCCTGCTCGGCGATGCGCACGCGCGCCAGCTGAATCATGGCTTTTTCCTCGGCCTCTTTTTTCGGCATCTTGCCGACCCAGATCGGTGACAGTGTCAGGTTCTCCAGCACCGTCAGGTGCGGGAACAGGTTGAACTGCTGGAACACCATGCCGACTTTTTTGCGTACGTCGTCGATCACCCGGGCGTCGTCGGTGAGTTCAACGCCATCCACCCACAGACGGCCCTGCTGGTGTGTCTCCAACCGGTTGATGCAGCGGATCAGCGTCGATTTGCCCGAGCCGGATGGGCCGCAGATGACGATGCGCTCGCCCGGGGTGACGCTCAGGTCGATGTCGCGCAACACATGAAAGCTGTCGCCGTACCACTTGTTGAGCTTGTCGAATTGGATGATGGGTTGGGTCATGGGGTTTCAATTGAGCGCTTGCGGCCCCGGTTGAGCTGTTGTTCAACCCACCGGCTGTAGCGGGACATCGCAAAGCAGAACACGAAATAAATCAGGGCGATGAAGAGGTAGCCCTCCAGCATGAAAGGGCGCCAGTTGGCATCCGAGTTCAAGGCCAGCGACAAGGCGCCGGTGAGTTCGTACAGGCTGACGATGGTCACCAAAGAAGTGTCCTTGAAGGTCGAGATAAAGTTGTTCATGAGGCTGGGCACCACCAGCGCCAGTGCCTGCGGCAGCACCACCTGGCGCTGGGTTTGCCAGTAGGACAGGCCGAGCGTCGCCGCCGCCTCGATTTGTCCCTGGGGAATGGCTTGCAGACCGCCGCGAATCACTTCCGCCATGTAGGCGGCGGCAAACAGCGTGATGCCGAGCAGCACGCGAATCAGCACGTCCACCGTGAAGCCTTCCGGCATGAACAGCGGAAACATGAACGAGGCCATGAACAGCACCGAAATCAGCGGTACGCCGCGGATCAGTTCGACATACAGGGCGCAGAAGGTGCGAATGGCGGGCAGCTGGGAACGCCGTCCCAGCGCCACCAACACGGCAATCGGAAAGGCCATCGCCATCGACAAGGTGGCCAGCAGCAGGGTCAGTGGCAAGCCACCCCAGCGGTCGGTCTCGACGCGGGCCAAGCCCGGCAGGTTGCCATACATCAGGCCGAAAAACACGAGCAAGACGACGGCCCACAGCAGGCCCAGCCAGACGTGCCAGAAGGCCCGGGTGCAGCTCACCACCAGCAGGCCCAGCATCAAGACGGTGGCCAGCATCGGCCGCCATTGCGCGTCAAACGGATAGCGGCCGAACAGGATGAAGCGGTATTTTTCGGCGATCACGCCCCAGCAGGCGCCGACGCCGTCGATGCGGCAGGCCTCAAAGTTCGGTTGCCAGGAGGCCCGGAAAATGGCCCAGCTGATGAATTGCGTCATCAGGTAAAGCAGGGCACCACCGAGGACGACGGTCATCAGGCTGGTGATCCAGTCGCCAAACAGGTTGAGGCGCAACCAGGCCAGCAGGCCTTGCGTTCGACGCGGCGCGGGCCGGGGGGCAATGGGTTGAAAAGTAGGGGCGGTCATGGGGTGGGTTCCGGCCTCAGCGCTCTTGAATCGCCGCGCGACGGTTGTACCTGTGCATCAGCAGGGCGGTCGCGAGCGAGGTGCACAGGTACACCGCCATGACGATGGCAATGCACTCCACGGCGCGCCCGGTCTGGTTCAAGGCCGTATTGGCGATCGACACCACATCCGGATACCCAATGGCGACGGCCAGGGAAGAGTTCTTGGTGAGGTTCAGAAACTGGTTGGTCAGCGGTGGAATGATCACCCGCAGCGCCTGCGGCAGCATGACCAGCCGCATGGACTGGCGCGGGTTCAGCCCGAGCGCTACCGCCGCCTCGCGCTGCCCCCGGTCCACCGATTGGATGCCGGACCGAACCACCTCGGCCACAAACGCCGCTGTGTAGAAGGTCAAACCCAGCAGCACGGCGAGGAATTCGGGCGTTAGCGAGCCGCCGTGTTCAATGGCGAACTCGCCTTTCACCGGGAAGTCAAAAGCAAGAGTTGCGCCCCCGGCCGGCCACAGCGGAATCGGGAAGCTCAAGCCGCCCTTGCTCAGAAACACCGGTCCCAGCGTCCAGGCCTCGGTCGCCGCCGGCAGCGCCTCGGTGAACAGCAAATACCACATGAGCAACTGCAGCAGCACCGGGACATTGCGGAACACTTCGACATAGGCGTAGCACACCCCACGCACCAGGGCGTTGCGCGAAAACCGGCCGACGCCCAGCGGGGTGCCCAGCAGCGTCGTCAGCACGATGCCCAGCAGCGCGACGCGCAAGGTGTTGAGCAACCCGACGCCAAAGGCCTGCCAATACGGTTGGCCTGAGTCAAAGGGGAACAGGCTCTCGCCGATGTCAAACCCGGCGGGGTCGGTTAAAAAATCAAAGCCACTGCGAATGCCCCGCAGCGCCATGTTCTGCAGCGTGTTGTGCGTGAGAAACCAAATGACGGCAGCAATCAGTCCAAGCGCAAGCGCTTGATACAGTCGGCCTCTGAAAGCCCGACTGCGCCAGAAGCTGCGTTTATTTGGGGAGGGGCGGTGCGCCATTCAATCAGGATCAATTGGCGTTCAGCGAACTGGGTAGGCGTAAATCAGGCCACCCTTGTTCCACTGGTTGTTCAGGCCGCGTGGCAAATTCACGGAAGACTTTTGGCCCAGGTTGCGCTCGAAACTCTCACCGTAGTTGCCAGTGGCCTTGATGGCGCGCGCCAGCCAGTCTTTGTCCAGACCGAGCAGCTTGCCCATGTCTTCATTGCCGCCGCCCAACAGCCGTTGTACGGCCGGGTCGGTGCTGGTCGTCTTGAGTTGGTCGACATTGGCCTGCGTCACGCCATATTCTTCAGCTTCCATCGTGCCATAGAGGACCCACTTGACGATGGCAAACCACTCGTCATCGCCACGTCGAACCACCGGGCCGAGGGGTTCCTTGGAGATCAGGTCGGAAAGAATCACATGCTCTTTCGGGTCCTTGGCTTCCTTGCTGCGGATGGATGCCAGCCCCGAGGCGTCGGTGGTGTAGGCGACACAGCGGCCGGAAAAATAGGCGGCATTGGCGGCTTCAAATTTTTCAAACACGATGGGCTTGAGGCTCAGTCCGTTGGCCTTCGAGAAGGAAGCCAGGTTCTTCTCTGACGTGGTGCCCGACTGCACACAGACGGTCTGGCCCTTGAGCTGTTTGGCGTTCTTGATCTTGCTCTTGACCGGCACCATGAAACCCTGGCCGTCGTAGTAGTTGGTGACGGTGGAGTGCAAGCCAAGTGATGCATCGCGCGTCAGCGTGAAGGTGGTGTTGCGCGCCAAGATATCGACTTCGCCGGATTGCAGGGCGGTGAAGCGCTGCTGCGAGGTCAGCGGCACATACTTGACCTTGTTGGCGTCCTTCAAGGTGGCGGCGGCCAATGCCTTGCAAACATCCACGTCCAGCCCTGACCACTTGCCAGTAGAGTCGGCGGCAGAAAAGCCGTTCACCCCGGTGCTCACGCCGCAAGCAATCTGGCCCCGGGCCTTGATGGCGTCCAGCGTTTTGCCGGCATGGGCGGGTGCACCGACGACGGCGCACAGGGCGGCCGCGACGGCGGCCATGGTTGTCAATTTATTCAGTTTCATGTGGGGTAGTTCATTGAGCGTTGGAATCCATGTCGGGGGTTTCGTGGGCAAACCATGCACCACCGGCGTTAACGGATCATATTGAACTTTTGCATGTGGGCGCGTCAATGCCTGGGGGGTGGCAGGGCGATACCGCTGAATCTCGCCGCCCGGGCTCTTTGTAATGAAAAGTATCCGCCGTCAACGCCGCTATCAACCTGACGTTGTAGGTACAAGCCCGAACGAAATTCTGGCTCGCTTATGACAGTCGGAGCTCATGCGACTGTCGCTTTATGAGTGAGTATTAAACATGTCGAATATCAAAAACCTGATCGCTACTGTGTTGTTTTCCAGCGTTGCTGCTGTTTCGTTTGCCCAGGCGCCTGTTGCCCCCAAAGATGCGGCAACCACCGCTCCCGCTGCCGTGACCGCGCCTGCTGCGGCAACAAGCAAGCACGCGACCAAGAAGGTTGAGGCGCCCGTTGTGAAAGACGCTGCTGCAACTGCAACTGCACCTGTGGACGCCGCTTCAAAGCCAGCCCACACAGCCAAGAAGGCTCAAAAAGCCACACCCGCCAAGAAGGCTGACGCTGCTACTCCTGCAACACCAGCAACACCAGCAACACCAGCTACACCTGCAGCCAAATAATCAAACCAATTTTGTAAAGGGGGGCCGGGTTTACTCGGCTCCCTTTTTTTTGTGCGTGGTGTTTTGGGGGAGGAGACAACGCAGTGGCTTGCGCGCTCAAGGTCAGGCGCAGTCGGACCCCTATTGCCCGCAGTGCAGGTTGAGAGGGCGTCAAATCGGCTTCACGAACAGCCCGATGGTGAGCACCACACCAAGACCGACAACCGCCAGTCGCAAGACTTTTTCATTGACGCGGTGCAACGCCCAGGAACCCAATAAGCCGCCAACGATGGCGCCGGCACCTAACACGCAGGCTTCGTACCAGTGCACTTGGGGGGACGTTAAAAATAGCGCCACCGCAGCGGCATTCATCACCCCGGCCAGCGCGTTCTTGGTGGCAGCCGCGACCCGGGTCGACAGGCCGGCCATGGTCAGGGCCGCCATCATCAAGAAACCAATGCCACCACCAAAATAGCCGCCATAAATGGCAATCAGGAATTGCGCCGTGGCCGTGCTGACCGGGCCGAGATGGAGCGTACTTTCACCCGTTTTACGGAAAAAACTGCCCCAGGCAAAAACGAGCGTGGCAAAGAGCACCAGCCAGGGCACCAAATGGGCAAAAACATCGGAGGGGGTGTTGAGCAACAGTAAGCCGCCCAGTGCGCCCCCCAAGATGCTGATCCCAAACAAAGCCCAGAAAGACAATTTACCCGCACCTGACACCAAGCTGCGCCCGGCAATGCCTGAAGTCACCTGACCCGGAAAGAGGGCAACCGTTGAAGTGATATTGGCCGCCAGCGGTGACATGCCGGTCAGAATCAAGGCCGGTAAAGTGATGAATGAGCCACCGCCCGCCAATGAGTTTTGCAGGCCAGCCCAAATGCCGGCAACAAGAATGAGGGAAATCAACATGAATAATCCTGGAAGTTCGAGGGTGGGGTGGTGCGATGTATTTCAATTTTCGGGATGGAGGGCGCGTGCAACAGGGATTTCGCGCAGCCGCCATGCGGCCAGCAGCGCCAGCGCGCACAGCGCCGCCAACATCAGAAAAGTTTCGTTGAAGGCCGCCAGCCGGGCTGGGCTGGTGGCGGCGACCGTCAGAGAATCGCCATGAACGGCCAGTCGCCATTCAAGAACAATGCCACACAGGCTGACGCCAATCGCGCCGCCCAGCATTCGCACAAAACTGATCGTGCTGGAACCCTGTGAAATCAGGGTTTTGTCCAGCGCCCGCAACGAACCCAGATTGAGCGACGGCAAAATAAAACCCAACCCAAGACGCCCTAAGGTACCCCAGACCACCAGGAGCCAGAGCGCGCTGTTCAGTGTCACCGTCAGCATCAGCGAAAAGGACAGGGCCAGCAGTGCCAGACCGATGCTGACCAGCAGGTAGGTGGGATGGCGGTCGGCGAGACGTCCAACCAGCGCAATCGTGACGGCCAAGACAAAACCGGCGGGCAACAAAATGCTGCCCACCAGCGAGGCTGACAAACCCAGCCCCAACAGCATGTAGACCGGCAACAGGTAGGTTGAACCAAACAACGCGGTGCCGTAGATGAACGCGACGATGCTGCCCATCGCGAACGGACGATAACCATACAGCGCCAGGTTCATCAGCGGTTCCCGATTCGTGCGGGTCATGCGCCGCTGCCACCCGATGAAAAGTATGAGCGCCAGAACGGCTCCGCTCAGCAACAGCGTTGCTTCGAGCAGGGAGTCGCCATGCAGTGCCACCATGCCGTTGAGCAGGCATAAAGTGCCGGCGCTGACCAGCAGCAGGCCGCCCCAGTCCAGCGAGGCCCCCTTGCGGTTGGCCGCCACATTCCCGGGTGCTGTGACCGGTACATAGCGATAGGCCAGCCACAGCGAGGCCAGGCAAAAAGGCACCACCATGAAGAAAATGGAACGCCAGCCAAACAAATCGACCAACACACCACCAACGCTGGGGCCGATAGCGGGCGCTAACACCACGCCCATGCCAAAGATGCCGCTGGCCCGTCCTTGCTCATGCGGCTCAAAAGCCCGCATGATGATGATGGCCGGAATGGGCTGTACGATGCCAGCCGCCAGACCCTCGGCGACACGTGCCGCTAACACGAAAGAGAAGGTATTGGCAAAGCCGCCACCGATGCCCCCCACCAGCAGCAAGATCATGGTAGCCACATAGGTACGACGGTAACCATAACGTGCCAGCATCCAGGGGGTGGTCAGCATGGACACGGTCATGGCCACCATAAAGCCAGAAGTTACCCATTGAGCCCGTTCTTGACCCAGCAAGAAATGCTGGCTCATGTCGGGAATCGCGACATTGATGATGGTCGACGACATGATGGACGCCATCGTCCCGACCATGACCGACAGCAGCAACAGCCAGCGGTAACGCTGACCATGGCGCGCCTGCATTTCGTCAAGGGTTGAAGGATTGCTCAAAGCGTGTTTTGCGTCACAACGACCGCCGGTTCATGACTTTTCCTGGCAATGAATAAAACGGTATTTTTTTAGCGACCACGACAGACGATTTTGGTCGATTTTGACTGGATGCGCCGCACAGGGGCTTTTGCGCTTAATTTGAATGCGTTATTGGCCTCTTAATTAGCTGCCCCTCTGCGCAGGATGGGCGGGGGTGCAGGCCCGTTGATCCATCATGAAAATGACGCCGCCCCAAGGCCTGCTTTCTTGACGACACTGTTGCTGGGCCACCACTACGAAATTAGCGGGAGCTTGTGGCCGAACTGGGGCGAATAATTGCGTGCCCGTTTGAAGGTCAATACGCCGCACAGGCGGCGCATCGGCCTCAGGCGATGGCGGCCTCGACGTCCTGAGGGGTTGCTTTGCCAGTCACGGCGGTGATGTCGGCACGTGCGGCGCTCAGTGCGGCGGCCTTGGACGTTTCGCCCATCGCAACGCCTTCGGCGCGAACAAAGCGCACGTCGGTGATACCGAAGAAGCCGAAGACAACCTTGAGATAGCTCTCTTGGTGCTCCATGGCCTGACCGCCTTCGCTGGTGGAGTAGACGCCACCGCGCGATGACGCCACGATCACTGTTTTGCCGGTTGCAAGACCGATGGGACCCTTGTCGGTGTACTTGAAGGTGCGGCCGATTTGCGCGAGGCGATCGATCCAGGCCTTGAGCTGGGTCGGGATGCTGAAGTTGTAAAACGGGGCCCCAATCACGATCACATCCGATGCGAGAAACTGGCTCACCAGTTGTTCGGACACGGCATTTTCAAAGCGTTGCGCTTCGGTGGGTGCGGCCTGGACGCCCGTCTTGATGCCGAGCGCGTCGGCGCTGAAATGGTTGGGCGCATTCAGCGCGAGGTCGAGGTACTCGACCGTGGTATCGGGATGGCTCTGGCGCCATTGGACGACGGCTTCGGCGCTGAGTTGGCGAGAGACGGAGCTGGTGCCCAGGATGCTGGAATCGACGTGTAGCAGTTTCATGATCAATAAATTCTTTCGTGGAAAGTGCCGACATTGAAGCTAGTCGGCCTAATAATCATTCTATTTGTGAATCGATTGATTGATAAGTCACCAAAATTGCGCTGTACCGTTTCAAATATAGGACGATAAACCAATGCAAGACCTCAACGACATGGTTTTTTTTGCCGAAGTGGCCGAGCGCGGCGGGTTTACTGCGGCCAGTCGGGCCTTGGGGGTGCCAAAGTCGCGACTGTCACGACGCGTGGCCGGCCTTGAGGCGAAACTGGGCGTGCAGCTCATGCAACGCAGCTCACGCAAGCTGTCACTTACGCAGGCTGGCGAGTTGTATTTACGGTACTGTGTCGAGATGCGGGAGGCGGCGCAGGCCGCGTATGAAGCCATCGCGCAGGTGCAGACTGAGCCACGCGGAACCGTACGGTTGAGTTGTCCCGTGACCCTGGCTCAGAGCGCCATGGGGCCATTGCTGCCAATTTTTTTGAAACGCTATCCGCAGGTGCACATCGAGATGCGGGTGCTCAATCGGCCAGTCGATCCCATCGAAGATGGAGTCGACCTTGCGCTGCGCGTGCGAACTCAAATCGAAGACAGTGCAACGCTTGTCGCCATGACTTTTGGCGTCAGCCGCCTTGTCCTGGTGGCCAGTCCGGATCAGCTGCGCAGGCAAGGCCCAGTGCTGGCGCCTGCAGATTTGTCGCGACTTGACACCGTATCCATGTCGGTTGGCGAAAGAAGAAGCAGCTGGCGACTCGAAGGCCCCCATGGCCAGGTGTTCGTCCATTCGCACGAGCCGCGGTATGTGGCCGACGATCTGATGACGCTCGCGTTCGCGGTCGTGCAAGGCACCGGCGCGACGATGCTGCCTGACTACATGTGCCGTTCTCACCTGAAAGACGGCACATTGGTCGAGGTACTGCCCGGCTGGGGGCCGCCGCCGGGCATCACGCATGCCATGTTTCCGGCCCGGCGCGCACTGGTTCCGGCCGTCCGCCGCTTGTTGGATTTTCTCTCTGAAAACCTGAAAGTCGACGGATCCTATGACTTCGCCGGTTGACGCGAGTACAGCTTGCCCGAATAAAACCCCGTGGCCAAAGTGGGCCGTTTGGGGCAGTGGCGGCGGCTTTCAAAACGTGACGCCAGAGCCGCTTTAGCCGGGCAGCAGAATTCCCGGAATTCCATTACATTCGGTTGGCTCGGCCGCTGTGGCCGCTGACCGAGGAGACCCCCATGCCAACGCTCAACATCAACGGCAAAGACACGCTGGTCGATGCCGATCCAACAACGCCCATCCTGTGGGCTCTGCGCGACACGCTGGGCCTGACCGGCACCAAATTCGGCTGTGGCGTGGCCTTGTGTGGTGCCTGTACCGTGCATCTGGATGGCGTGGCCACGCGTTCCTGTGTCACGCCGATCTCCGCGGCGGCGGGCAAAAAAATCACCACCATCGAAGCCGTGGGCGCTGACCAGGTCGGCCTGGCCGTGCAAACCGCCTGGATTGCGCACGATGTGGCGCAGTGCGGCTACTGCCAAAGCGGGCAAGTCATGAGCGCCACGGCCTTGCTCAAGGGCAACAAAAAGCCCAGCGATGCCGATATCGATACGGCCATGGCCGGCAACATCTGCCGTTGTGGCACCTATGCCCGCGTGCGCAGCGCCATCCACGCCGCTGCGGCGACCTTGGCTTAACCCCCACGCGAGGACCTCATCATGCATATCGACTCCGCCTTCGGTGACTTGGCCCATCAATTGCCAAAAGGGCTACTAGCCCGCATGGAGCGTGCGCAAGGCACTTCTAAATCAATAGCAAGTGAGGCACTGCCACGGCGCACTTTTCTGAAAATGAGCGTGGCTTCGGGCTTTGCACTGGGCGCTTACCCGCTGGTGGCCGGCGCACAAGGCGCAGCACCCGCAGCGGCACCGGACGGGCTGAAACCGTTTCAACAACCCGCTGCCTTTGTGCGCATTGACAAAGATGGCACGGTGACCGTAACCGTCAACCGGCTGGAGTTCGGCCAGGGTGTGCTGACGGCGCTGCCGATGATTCTGGCGGAAGAGCTCGACGCCGACTGGACGCGCGTGCGCGGCGTGCATGGTGACGCCGATGCGGCCTATGTCGACCCGGTCTTTGGCATGCACCTGACCGGCGGCTCCGGCTCGATCAAGCATTCCTTCACCCAGTACCGTGAGTTGGGCGCACGGGCTCGCGCCATGTTGCTGGCGGCCGCGGCGGCGCAATGGGGAGTCGACCCCGGCAGCCTGCGTACCGAAAACGGCAAGGTGATGGGGCCAGGTGGCAAGGTGCTGACCTATGGGGATTTGGCCGAAGCGGCCATGACCATGCCCGTGCCGCAAAAAGTGACGCTCAAGGAGCCGAAAGATTTCCGCCTCATCGGCAAGGCAACGCTCCGGCTGGATGCGCGGGCCAAATCGACCGGCACGCAAAACTTTGGCATGGATATGCAACTGCCCGGCATGCTCACGGCCGTGGTGGTGCATGCGCCGGTGTTTGGCGCCAAACTCAAAACCGTGAACGACAGTGCGGCCAAAGCCATCCCCGGCGTCAAGGCCGTGTTCCGCATGCCCACCGACCGCGGCGGTGAAGGGGTGGCGGTGGTGGCGCAAGGCTATTGGGCCGCCAAACAGGGGCGCGATGCATTAAAGCTGGAGTGGGACACTGCCGCCGTGGAGAAGGTCGACAGCGTGGCGCAGTTGGCCAGCTACCAAGCTTTAGCGAAAAAGACCGGGATGGTGAAATTCAAGGCGGACATGGCGCCCTTGGCCAAGGCACCGAAGAAAATCAGCGCGGAGTTCACCTTTCCGTACCTGGCCCATGCGCCCATGGAGCCGCTCAATTGCACGGTGCAGGTCACGGGCCAGGGGCCCGACGCCAAAGTTAATTTATGGCTGGGCACCCAGATGCCGGGTTTTGATGCGCTGGCCGCGGCCAAGGTGCTGGAGGTGGCGCCGAACAACGTCAAGGTCAACGTGCAGATGGCTGGCGGCGGTTTTGGCCGGCGTGCCGTGCCCACCGCCGACTACGTGGTCGAAGCCTGCACCGTGGCCAAACTGGCCCGCGCGGCCGGCCTGGAGGTGCCGGTGCGGGTGATGTGGAGCCGGGAGGACGACATCAAAGGCGGCTACTACCGCCCTCTGCATGTGCACCGCGCCGAGATCGGTTTCGATGCCAAGGGCCGGGTGCTGGCCTGGGACCATGTGGTGGTGGGGCAGTCCATTGCCCAGGGCACGCCCTTTGAAGGCTTCATGATCAAGGACGGCATTGACAACACCGCGCTCGAAGGCATGCGTGACCCCTATGACGTGCCCATGCGCCTCTCGGTGCACCACCCCAAGGTCAATGTGCCGGTGCTATGGTGGCGCAGTGTCGGTTCCACCCATACCGCGTATGTGATGGAGACGCTGATCGACGAAATTGCCCGCGCCACCCAGCAGGACCCGGTGGCTTACCGGTTGCAGCTGCTGGGCGACAAACACCCGCGTCACACAGCGGCTTTGCTGCTCGCGGTCGAACAATCGGGTTATGGCAAGCGCCGGCTTCCCGCCGGCCAGGCCTGGGGCGTGGCGGTGCATGAATCGTTTGACACTGTGGTGGCCTATGTGGCCGAAGCCTCGATCACCAAAGGCGTGCCCAAGCTGCACGCGGTCACGGCCGGCGTGCACTGCAATCTGGCGGTCAACCCCAAAACCATTGAGGCCCAGGTTCAAGGTGCGGCGCTGATGGGACTGGGCACCTGCCTGCCCGGTGCCGCCATCACCTTCAAAGACGGCGTGGTCGAACAAAGTAATTTTGCCGACTACATCGTGGCGCGCCTGCCCGATATGCCCCGCATGGCGGTGCACATTGTCCCCAGCGCGGATGCGCCCACCGGCATGGGCGAGCCGGGGCTGCCGCCGTTGGCCCCGGCATTCGCTAATGCCATCGCCAAACTGACCGGCAAGACGCCGCGGGGATTGCCCTTCAAGTTGGCTTGACACATGGTCAGTTCCGGAGCCCGCCTCTTGCTTGGCCACCCACCGACCGTCCTGATTCTGGCCAGTGGGCGCGGCGAGCGCTTCACGGCCTCCGGTGGCCAGGGCAACAAGTTGCAGGCCATGCTGCAGGGCAAAACAGTGCTGCAGCACACGTTGGATGCCGTGCGTGCCAGCGGCTTGCCTTTCCATCTGGAGTTTGCACCGCACCCCGGCATGGGCGACGCCATTGCCGCGGCGGTTCACGCGACACCGGAGGCCGCCGGGTGGCTGATTCTGCCCGGCGATTTGCCGCTGATCCAACCAGCCACGCTGTGGGCCGTGGCGCACGCGTTGGAGCGCCAGGCCGTGGTGCTGCCAACGTTTGACGGTCAACGCGGGCACCCGGTCGGATTTTCCACGGTGTGCCGCGATGAACTCATGGGTTTGAGAGGAAATCAAGGTGCAGCCGCCGTGGTGCGTGCGCGAGGTGCTATGAAATTAGTAGTAACGGATGTCGGTGTCGTGACCGACATTGACACGCTCGATGATTTCAACGGGGTGGCGCAACTGCTGGCGCGCAAAGCCACTTCGGATGGGACTCGTGCTTGGACTTTGCCCTCAAAGACTATTCTTTAGGGGGCAGGGTGAACGTGCTGAACGGTTCGCTCCACGGTGTGGTCGAGCTTCTTCTGAATGGGTTGACTTCACTTTGGTGCCGTTGCCCCGTTGTTGGTGCATAAATAACGGCACTGGCGCCGCCTGCTGCAGCGGCTGTCTCCTGCAACTCCTTCACGACAAGCGTGCCGACGAAAGTCAAAATCAACAGCAAACTCAAGGCGCCAATTAAAGTTTTCATCAATGAATTTTTCTGGTGTTCACACGCTTCAGTTCAAACCCCTTGAGCTAATAGTTGACCCACTGCTGAATTTTCTGGCTTGGGTGTGACGTGTCCGATCTGGTCGCTTGCCTGGCTGCATCAACGCCTTCATCGTCACAGGAAATCTCATGCAGCTCCGTGGCGGCAAATATGCCGACGAAGGCGGACACCAATGACAAAACCAGTGCACCAATAAATGACTTCATTTCGAGACCTCCACGATGGTTCTCATTGCCACGCAAAATTAATGCCAAACACGGTGATCTCTGGAATTATCTGTCTTCTCCAAATTAATTTTTATCCCATTGGCGGCTAGATGGCGCGGGGATCACGGCGACCGGTGCTGTAATTGCTGCGGCTGTTCCCGACCAAAGGTGCATGAACCAGATTGCATCTTCAGGGACGAATCCATCACTGGCGAAACCAATTCACCCAAAATGACGACTCGATGACACAAACGCCTGCTCACTCTTTCCAGTCCAAACCTCGGTTTGTCCGCTTCGTACTGGCGCGTCCGCGTCTTTTGAGTTGCCTCATCTTTGGCGTGCTGACGGCTTTGTTGTTGCCGAAATCGCTGGAAATGCTGCCAATTACCAAAGCCATCATCGGCTGGAATGTTGGCGCATGCCTGTATCTGTTGCTGGCCGGTCACATGATGTTTCGTTCCACTCACGAGGTCATGAAAATGCGTGCGCTGCGGGAGGATGAAGGGCGGCTTTTGGTTTTGACTTTTGTCGTTATCGCCGCGCTGATGTGCGTTGGCGCGATCGTGGCCGAACTGGCGGTGGTGAAAGAACTGACGGGCACCCTGCGCTACACGCATATTGGGTTGGCCGCGCTCACGATTGTTTCCTCGTGGGCTTTCACGCAAGTGATGTTCGCGTTGCACTATGCCCATGACTACTACGCGACGGAAGTCCGTGGTGAGCACGGTGGCCTGGGTTTTCCTGGTGGTCAAGCGCCGGATTACGGCGATTTCCTTTACTTTGCCATCGTGATCGGGACGTCGGCTCAAACCGCTGATGTCACTTTTACAAGCCGCAAGATGCGCAGAACCGGCACCGTGCACTGCGTCTTGGCCTTTTTCTTCAATACCACGTTGGTCGCATTGACGATCAATATTGTCTCAGGATTATTCTGAAAATCCGGGTGGGGGTCATCAAACGAGTGTTCATGCAGGCGCCTTGCAAAGCTTCGTGGTTGCAGATGAACAAAGTAGGGCGACGGCTACTTAGAGGGGCTTAAGCCACCTTCGCGCCGGTTGATCCCGGCCGTGTCAGGGGCTGGCCGGGAAATTGACTTCGACCCGCAGCCCTCCCAGTCGCGCTGAATGAGCGAGAGAGAGCCGGGCGCCATGGAGCTCAGCGATGGACTTGACGATCGCCAGACCGAGCCCGCTGCCGGTCGTTTCAGTGCCGGCGACGCGGTAAAACCGGTCCAGCACCCGTTCGCGGTCTGGCTCGGGAATTCCGGGGCCACTGTCGTCCACGGTCAACACCAGGCGATCGCCAACGCGGCGGACCTCCACGTCCACCGTGCCGCCCGGCGGCGTGTATTTGACCGCGTTGTCCAGCAGATTACGCAGCAGAATTTGCAGCGCTGGTGCGTGGCCGGCGATCTCGCCTTTGTCCGCCAGGCTCAGGCCCAGATCGATCTGCCGGGCTTGGGCGCTCGGTGCCGTGTCCGCGATGGCGAGTCGTGCCATGTCGGACAATGCGACCGGTTGTGGTTTGCTGCCGGTCGCTGCATTCGCCTGCTGCCGCGCCAGCACCAAGAGCTGCTCCACCAGACGCGTGGCGCGGTCGATGCCGGCAGTCAGGCGCCCAATCGCCACCTGCCGTGTGGCATCGTCCGTGGCGCGCTGCAGGCTTTGTGCTTGCAGTTTCAACGCCGCCAGCGGCGAGCGCAACTCGTGTGCGGCATCGCCGACAAAGCTCTTCTGTGCATCGAACGCCTGACGCACCCGGCCAAACAATAGATTGAGCTCATGCACCAAAGGCTGTATTTCATCCGGCAAACCCGCTTCGCTCACCTCGGTGAGGTCATCGGCCTGACGCGCGGCAACTTGGCGCCGCACCCGGGATACCGAGGCCAGCGAGGCGCTCACCGCCCACCATGCAACCAGCATCAGCAGCGGTGCCATCACGGCAATCGGCGCAATCGTGCGCAACGCCAGGGTACTGGCCATTTGGCGGCGCGCCGCCATATCCTGCGCGATCTGGATGGTCTGGGATTTCGACAGCATCGAGAACATCCGGTAGGTGGTCCCTTGAACTTTTAAATTGGAAAATCCGAGCACGGCCCGGTCCGGCAGCGCGGCGCGTGCCGCCGACTGGAACACCCGCAAGCCATTGGCGGTCCACACCTGAACGACAAAGTCGGCATTCTCGCCTATACGGGGTGCGTCGATGGCGGCACCGTCAGCGTTGAGAGGCAGGGCAGAACGCAAGGACATCGCCATCTGCTGCATGTGGTAGTCGAAGATGTCGTCGGCTTCGGCACGGGCCGTGAGGTAGGCAATCGAGGCTTGCGCCACGGCCGTCACCGAAATGGCGACAAGCAACCAACCAAGCAATCGGGTTCGCAGCGAGTGCGGTGTCAAACTGCTCATGCTCAAACCTTGGGCACCATGTAACCGACCCCGCGCACGTTCTGGATCAGCTCGTCGCCGAGCTTCTTGCGCACGCCGTGAATGTAGACCTCCACCGCATTGCTGCTGACCCCATCTTTCCAGCCATACAACTTTTCCTCGATCTGGAGGCGCGACAGCACCCGACCCGGCCGGGCAATCAGCGGCTCAAGCACCGCCCATTCACGTGCCGACAGCACCACGGGCTGATCGTCCACCTTCACCTCGCGGGTCGCCGTATTGATGCTCACGCCGTTGTGCTCGTAGACCGGCTCGGCCCGGCCGGCGGCGCGGCGCAGCAGTGCCCGAATGCGGGCCAGCAACTCATCAAGGTCATAGGGTTTGAGTACGTAGTCGTCCGCGCCGGCGTCCAGCCCTTCGATGCGTTGCTGGACCGAGTCGCGGGCCGTTGCAATCAGGACCGGGGTGCGTTCCTTGCGTGTGCGCATGGCCCGCAGCACGCTCAAGCCATCGCGGTGCGGTAAGCCCAAGTCAAGCAGGACCAGGTCATAGTTCTCTGTCAGCAGAGCCGTTTCGGCCATCTCGCCGTCTTTGACCCAATCGACGGCATAGTGCTCGGCCCGCAGCAGGTCCAGCACGGTCTCTCCGATCATCGTGTCATCTTCCACCAGCAAGAGGCGCATGGGGCGTGTTTCCTTCTATTGATTTATCGCCGAATCGCTTCGCGTTCAGCGTTGCGTGATGCCACGCCGGCAAATATAGCAGCCACAAGTGATGCCCATCAGCCCATGAAAATCGGATCGGAGAAGACCAAGGTTCCGTCTTTGCGGATCATCAGGTTATCGGCTTTCAGCAGGTCAGGCAGCGCATCGTATTCAACAGAAAATTTCTCCAGCGCCTGAAGAGACTGCTGCACGGTTTCCGCCCAGCCCATGGGGGTCACCACAAGGTGATGCAGCGCAATGCGCCCCATGTCGCGCGCCAGGTAGCGCCACATTTCGAAACCATCGAAAAAGAGCATTGAAATCTTGCTCGCCAGCTCGGTCGCGTCACCGGAACTCGCCAGTGGATAGAGCTTCTCCACCTCCACAATATGGAACGGAAAGCCACTGCTGGACCGACCCGCTGTGCCGTGGTCGGCGTAGACCACAGGAAAATGTTTGCCGGTTGGCCTGTCGATCGCGGTGTAGTAGGCGTAGTCGATGGGCGAGGAGAGCACCTTGAAGACATGCGCCTGCCCGTTAACCACATCCCCCTCCAGAACGATGGTGTTTTCGCCGCGACCGATCTCCCGCCGTCCGGCCAGAAGGGGGTGGTCGGGGACCGGGTCGACAATCATTCCAGCCAAACTTACGGTTTGATCGCTACCTTGAGCACCCCGTCACGCTGGTGCGAAAACAGGTCGTAGGCGGCGACGATATTTTCCAGCTTGAACTCATGGGTCACCATGACACCCAGATCGACCCGGCCGGACGCCACCACATTCATCAGCCGGCGCATGCGTTCCTTGCCGCCGGGGCAGAGCGCCGTATTGATCTTGTGATCGCCCAAGCCGGCGGCGAAGGCGGACAACGGGATTTTCAGGTCACTGGAATACACGCCCAGGCTGGAAAGAGTGCCACCGGGCTTCAGCACGCGCAGCGCCGACTCAAACGTGGCCTGCGTGCCCAGTGCTTCAATCGATGAATCCACGCCGCGACCCCCGGTGATCTTCATGATTTCCTCGACCACATCGCAGCTATTGAAATTGAGTGTCACGTCGGCACCCATTTTTTTGGAAATGCCCAGACGGTGGTCGTTTCCGTCCACGGTGATGATGGTGCTGGCGCCCAGCAGTCGGGCACCGGCGGTGGCGCACAGGCCAATGGGCCCCTGGGCAAACACCACCACGGTGTCGCCAATTCTGATGTTGGCGTTTTCGGCCCCCTTGAAGCCGGTGGACATGATGTCCGGGCACATCAGCACCTGTTCATCGGTCAAGCCGTCGGGAATCGGTGCGAGGTTGGCCTGGGCATCGGGCACCAAGACATACTCGGCCTGCGTGCCATCGATCAGGTTGCCAAAACGCCAACCTGCGGTGGCTTTGTAACCGTGACAGCCACACAGCCCCAGAGGAATGAGGTAGCTGCCGTCCTGCGATGCCGCACCGTCCTGCGCGGCGTAGGAATTGAAGTTGGGGCAAATGGCCCCGGCAATGACACGCTGGCCTTCTTTGTAGCCCTGAACGGCACTCCCCAGTTTTTCGATCACGCCCACCGGCTCATGGCCGATGGTTAGCCCCTTGGCCACGGGGTACTCGCCCTTGAGAATGTGGATGTCGGTGCCGCAGATGGTGGTGGTGGTGATGCGCATCAGGGCATCGTTGGGCCCCACGTCCGGGATGCGTTTGTCGACAATTTCGATACGACCGGGTTCAACAAACACCGCAGCTTTCATCATGGCAGACATAGGCACTCCTTAGGTTGTGAATAGGGATACCGAGCAGAGGGCTCGTGGACCCAGTCTATCCCGTCTAGCGGCGATGGCCAGTGCCTCAAACCAATCCATTGATGCAGCGCAATGCGTCCCTGCAGCGTTGCCGCTGTGATGAAATCGTTTACCTGCTACAGACGACCAGGGCGCGGGCATTGTCACCTTGATTGACGGTGGAAACCGATGCGGCCCAAAACTCGCACCCTGTGCTGACGGTGCGGGTTGCAAGGTATTTGGCCTGTAGCGCCCGTCAAGTAGGCGTAATACGCTATTTAATTAATAGCAATAAATCCACCCAGCTCACAGCCGCACCGAAAAAAACTTACGCCGGATATGGTGGGCTGGCAAGTGAACTTCTCTTGCGGGCCTGCTTCTCAGCAGTAAATAGAAAAAAACTGCATCACGCCCGGGTGCGATAGAAATTGCCCGCCCGGCGCCCCTGCCTGTGAGTGAGCCTCCAGGTGTTAACCTACGCCCCGTCGGTCATGCGCCCCGCCTCTTTAACAAGCGCATGCCCCCAACATCTCAATATTGACGAGCGCATTCGAGCGCAACAACACGAAGGAATATCAGACATGGGCGCGCAGTGGAAAGCAAAAGGTAAGGAACTGGCGGCAAATGCCAAAGGCAAGCTGTTCGGACGATTGGCGAAAGACATCATGATCGCGGCCCGCAGCGGGGCCGACCCCGCTTCGAACTCGCGCCTGCGGTTGGTTGTCGAGCAGGCGCGCAAAGTCTCCATGCCGAAGGAAACGCTGGATCGCGCCATCAAGAAAGGCGCGGGGCTCACTGGTGAGACCGTCAATTTTGAACACGTGATTTACGAAGGCTTTGCGCCGCACCAAGTCGCTGTCATGGTCGAATGCCTGACCGACAACGTGAACCGCACCGCACCTGAAATGCGCGTGCTGTTCCGCAAAGGGCAACTTGGCACCTCCGGCTCAGTGGCTTGGGATTTTGACCATGTGGGCATGATCGAAGCCGAGCCGCTGGTGGCGGGCGCCGATCCTGAACTGGCCGCC
Organism: Rhodoferax sp.; assembly: GCF_012927445.1. Classification (GTDB taxonomy): domain Bacteria; phylum Pseudomonadota; class Gammaproteobacteria; order Burkholderiales; family Burkholderiaceae_C; genus Rhodoferax. The sequence goes on along the minus strand of NZ_JABBPD010000001.1, from coordinate 499,354 downwards.
ATCGAAGCGGGCGCGCAGGACTTTGAGCCGGGCGACGAAGACGGCACCACGATGTTCCTGACCGACCCCGCCGATCTCGATCTGGTGAGCCGCGCGCTGCCAGCCCACGGCTTCACAGTCTTGTCCGCCAAGCTGGGCTACAAGGCCAAGAACCCCGTTGATCCAGCCAACCTGAGCGCCGAACAGCAGGAAGAAGTTGAAGCCTTCCTGGCCGCCATTGATGCGCACGACGATGTGCAGAATGTGTTTGTGGGCTTGGCGGGGTAAAGCTGGTCTGTTGTGCGCTTGGCCGGTGGGTCAGGCCGCTTCAAAGTCTTCCTTTATTCAGGGGCAACGTGGAGCGCCTCCAGAAAGCGCGCCACCATGTTGTAGGCCGCGATCACGCCGACCAGTTCAACCTGCTGTTGCGGGTCTGGTAACGTGGTTTTTAGCGCAGAAAAACAGGACTCGCTGACTTGCACCTTGAGTGTCATTTCTTGTGTCAGCGCCAGGGCGGCGCGTTCCGTTGCGTTGAATAGAACGTGGTTGTCGATTGCCGTCGTCAGCTCGCGCAATGCATCAAGCTGCGCCTGGCTCCCGCCTGCTGCCAGAAATTCAGGTGCATGCTGGCTGTACTCATAGTCGGCACGCGTCAGGACCGCTACAGTGCAGATCGCCAACTCCCGTAACCGGGCGTCGAGCGACAAGGCATTGCGGACCGCCCCTAAAAATCCGTTCCAGCCCACCGCATAGGCCGGACTGTTGAGCAACATCCGGTCCAGATTGAGCAAGGTGCCGCCGCGCCGCTGGCGGATCGCGGCAACAACATCGACCGGCCCCAGTTGCGCGTCAGCCACCACGGGAATGCGCGGTAAATTTTGAAGGGTGTGCTTCATGCTCAATCCACCGCCGCGGCCAGAACTTCAAAATCATGGTGTCGTTGCTGCTCCTCCATCACCAATTGGCCGAGCTCCCGTTTGAGCGCATTGAATTCTGCCGAGGCCGGATCGCGCAGACGCGGCAGGTTGACCAGCACGTCGCGTTTGACCGTACCGGGACGGTAGGTCATCACAATGATGCGGTCAGCCAAATAAATAGCCTCTTCGATGCTGTGCGTGACGAAGATCACGGTTTTACCCAGCTCAGACCAAATGCGCAGCAACTCATCCTGTAAGTTGCGGCGGGTCAGCGCGTCAAGCGCGCCAAAGGGTTCGTCCATCAACATGATGGGCGAATCGAGTGCCAGCACGCGCGCAATCGCAACCCGCTGGCGCATGCCACCGGACAGGTCTTTTGGGAAGCGGCTGCGGAATTCGGACAGACCGAGTTTTTGCAGTAAACCGGCCACGACGGGCTCAATCTCGGCTGCACTCATGCCCTTGATCTCCAGGCCGAAGCTGATGTTCTGCGCCACCGTCATCCACGGAAACAACGCATATTCTTGAAACACCATGCCGCGGTCCGGCCCTGGACCCGTGACCCGTTTGCCGTTGGCAGTAATGGTGCCGCTGGACGGCAGGGAGAAGCCTGCCGCTGCATTGAGCAAGGTCGACTTGCCGCAACCCGAAGGTCCGAGTAGGCAGACGAACTGGCCTTGCGGTATTTCAAGGTTGATATCTTTGAGCGCCACAACCTCGTTGTCAGTGGTTTTGAAGATCTTGTTGACGCCTTGGATGGCGATGTGTGCCGATGTCATGTCAATGCTCCAGTCCGCGGTGCCACCGCAGCAGGTGGTTGTTCAGTTTATTGACGCCGATGTCAATGGTCAGACCCAGCATGCCAATGCTGATCATGCCGGCCATAATTTTGTCGGACCAAAAATACTCACGCGCCTCCAGAATTCGAAAGCCCAAACCGTTGTTGACCGCAATCATTTCTGACACGATCACCACGATGAAGGCGGTTCCAATGCCAATGCGCACGCCTGACAGAATATAGGGCACGGCCGCCGGCAGCATGACCCGCAGGAACAGGGTGCGCTGGCTGGCACCCAGATTGCGAGCGGCCCGAATGTAGATGCCATCGACATGCCGAACGCCCGCAATGGTGTTGATCAGGACCGGGAAAAATGCGCCAATGGCGATCAGGAACACGGCCGGTGGATTACCCAGTCCAAACCACAGAATGGCCAATGGAATGTAGGCGATTGGCGGAATCGGACGCAGCACCTGCGCCAAGGGATTGAGCAAGGCGTACACCCGGGGGCTGGCCCCCATCATGAGCCCCAATGGCAGTGCCAGTGCGGCACCGATGAGAAATCCGGACGCGACCCGAAACATGCTGCCGATCGAATCGATGATCAACTCGCCGGAGACGGCCCACGCCAACCAGCTACCGGGCGCTTCCGAGTACGGCACCTGCGGCAGCAGATAAGCAATCCAGCGTTCTACCACCGCCGCTGGCGATGGCAGCACATGGGGGTTGACCCAGCCCATCGATGCGATGAGTTGCCAGAGCGTGATCAATGCCACTGGCACGATCAGGCCAACCCCTATTTCTCGCCAATTAAATTTGGTCATCATGAAGCTCACTTATTTGAGGTTCATGGATTTTTTGGCCTGCTCCAGCAGATCGGTCTTGACCCAGTCTTTGGCGATCGGTGGATTGGTCATTTTGCCGATCCCCTGCTTGAACATCACATCGGTGGTGACCTGAATGTGGGCTGGCGTGATGTCATAGGTGTAGGCCGAATTGCCAATCGCATCATTAAAGTCATCGGCCGTGATCTGGCCCTTGAAAATCGTTTGCGTCACATATTTTTGGGCCGTTGCCTTGTTGTCAATGAACGTCTTGGTTGCCTCCACAAAGCAACGCATGAATTTCTCGGCCAGAGGACGACGTTCCTTGTAGAACTTTTCCGTCATGACGAGCGTGCGCACCGGCGAGCCGATCGGGGTGTCGTAAGGCTTCATGACCTCGACGCCAAAGCCTTTGTTCAGCGCCTGCGAGGCTTGCGGTTCGGTCTGCATGATCGCATCGATGTTTTTACCCATGAGCGCCTGGTTCAGGTCGGGGTAGGACAAGTAAATGATCTGCACATCCTTGCCCGGTGCATCGGCGGACGTCAGCCCGTTTTGCGCCAACTCGGCGGCCAGCAAGACTTCCTGGATGCTGCCTCGGGTCACGCCGACCTTCTTGCCTTTCAGGTCCTTGACTGATTTGATGCCGGCGTCTGAACGAGCCACCAGCCGCGCGCCGCCAGTGGCAAAACCGGCCACCACATAAATCGGCACCCCTTTGGCTCGTCCGGAGATTGCAGCTTCAGAAGCGGTCGCACCCACATCAAGTTCGCCGGCGATGATGGCCTGCATGACGTCGAGGCCCTTGGCAAAGGTGCTCTCTTCGACCTTGATGCCGCATTTGGGGCCGATTTCCTTGATGTAAGAAATGGCACCAAAATGCGCGAGCTTGAGATTGCCAAGACGGATGACATCGTCGGCGGCCTGTACCTGGCCAGACAGCACGGCCAACGCAGCGCAGACCGCGACCATTGATTTTTTGAACATGATAATTTTCCTTATGAGTTATTGAATAAAGACGGGTCAGGTGTCTGTGTGTCGGGCGATCCAGTCCATTGCCCCCTGCAGATGTTGAAAGTCGTCCAGCGAGCGCGCCGGAATGGCCGGGTAGCGGTCGTTCCACATTCGCCCTAATGCAGATCCGGCGCCAACTTCCAGCACGCACGACACTTGTTTTTCGGCAACAGCCTCCATGCACGAGGACCATTGCACGGTGCTGGCAATTTGCTGGCTTAACGCCTGGCGCAGCTCGATGGGTTTGCGGCTTAAAGCACCGAGTGCGTTGAGGGCAATTGGGCAACAAGGGGGGGCAAATGGCACTTCCTGCAGTGACACGGCAAAAGCGTGAGCAGCAGGCGCCATCCAGGATGAATGCGATGCCACCTGCACCTCCAGCCGCTTGCAAACTGCCCCGTTAGCCTGCAGTGCAAGCGTGGCTTGCGACAAGGCCTCGTCGGTGCCTGCGAAGATCGCCTGGCTGGCGTTCACCTGGATCGCGCACTCGATGTGAAGGCCGGTGCAGGCGGCAAAGACAGCCGCTTCCGAGAGACCAGATACGGATAACAAACCGGTCTTCAGGCCGGCCACGGCCTGATCCATCACAGCGGCACGCTGGCTTGCCAGCGTGAGGGCCTGGTCGGTCGTGAACACCCCGGCACAGGCGAAGGCCGGCAACTCGCCCACGCTGTAGCCCGCGACAACGGCGGGTTGCGCACTAAGTTGCTCTTTGACGGCAGCCCATGCGGCCAACGACGTGCCGGTGATTAACACCTGCGCAAAAGCGTTGTCGCTGCGGCGCTTCGCGTCATGGAGCAAGTCGCGCCAGTCGGCCCCAATCCGCTGGCTCATTAAACGCAAGCTCTCGGCGGCTGCCGGTGCCGATTCAAGCCAGGGCAACATGTCCGGGTGCTGACTGGCCTGGCCAGAAAATAAAACGGCGTAACTCATGTCGCCAACACGATCGATTCCCGCGCGCGCCAGCAAGCCCCGCTGGGGGGCGACGACACGCCACTGCTGGCGGCTCGCTTCCGGCGAGTGAGCTCGTCAACCCAGCAAGCGCTGGCCAGCACATCTGCGGCGCCGCCCGGGGACAGCCTGCGTTGGACAAAGGCCGTGTGGACGGCTCGGGCGTGCAGCCGCCAATCGGTTTGCAAAACGCCGCCGGCGGTTAAAAAATCACGAGCCGCCGACTGCACAAAGCGCAAACCCGCGATGCCACCACGATGCACCACATTGGTGTCGTCCAGTTCGGCCATGGTGGCAAACAGAGCTTGCACACGGGCGGCGCGATCTGTTGCCCCGCCGGCCAACGCCGCCTGCAAAGCTGGCAGCGTGATGTCAAACAGGGTGGGAAACGCCTGGGCCGCTTCGTCCCCCGCGCTGCGCATGCCGAAGCGCTGCGCAACACGCTGGCCGTTGGACGTGGGCGTTGCCAAGCGCGTCGCCTTGGCGCGCGCTGCCAGCGCTTCGCCCCAGGTTGACAGCAGGACCGCGCGCAAATGCAAAGGGGTCAATGGCAAATCTTGGGCCTGCAGTTGACCGGCGCTGGCGCACAGCAAGCCCAATCCAAACACCGCGCCGCGGTGGGTGTTGATACCGCGGGTCGCCGCCAGCATGCGCGCCTCCGCATTTTTTCCAAGCGATTCCAGAACCCCAAACGAATGACGGTCATAACCGGCCTGCGCCATGCGGGGAAAGTAGCCGCGCAACGCAAACAAGCTGCGTAAGAACGTGGTGCCATCCATGTCGAGATGGCTGCCGCAATCACGAAAAGACACCAGACCGGGCTTGGGCTCCAGTGCGATTTCTGCATAAAGGGCACGGACCGCCGCCCGACCCAGTGGCTGTGCGCCCGCATAAGGGGTGCCGGGCGTGGCATGGTTTTCAGGCGTGCGGTCCATACGCGTTTCAGCTCAGGGCCGGCACAGCTTCTGGATCAGCAAGTTGAGCACCGTCACCAAGACGGCGCACGTCTTCCAGAGAGGCCAGCCGGATGCTGTGGCGGTCTTTCACCAGCACCTGCGACGTCTGCCCTTGCAGGAGTTGTTGCAGCTCGCGCCAGGCGATCGCCGGTCCTTGGGAAAAAACAATTTCACCATCGATGCGGCAGTGCAGTTGCGTGCTGGCAAGCAGTTGCGTCACCTTTAGTGCCATCGCCAAAGAGGTCACCCCCAGGCTTAAATCAAGGTCGGACTCAGCATGCAGGTAGCTCAGGCCGGTCAGCGATTGCCAACCGTGAGAGCCATAAACATGGGCTTGCGTACCCATGTTGGAAAGCGCTTCAGACAAATCAAGTGCAGCCGGACCCCAATGGTTCGCCTGTGCCACTTGCATGAGCGTTGGAAACGCTGCACACGCCGTGAGGTGATCAACATTCACGGTCAGGGCCAGTCGCCGTTTTGACCATTGTTGCGGTGCGGGTAGGCCGACGCAAAGCTGATCCGACGAAGTTTCTGTGCGTTGACGGCAAACCACCAAGGGCAGACGGTTGGTGCACCAATGCGCCAGGATCTCCTGCGCCTCAGCATCCCAGGCCCGATCTTCAATCTGTGCCCAGGCCCGTTCGTCGATCGACACCAATTGATTGCGCAGCAAACCTTTCATAAACGTTATTGACTGACTCGCTGGGGCTCAGGCATTGACCACGCGCGCTATCACCTGCGCCGCGAGTGTGCGTCCGCCGCGTGCCGCACCGTCAGCGGCGCGCTGGTCCAGTGTGGGTGAATCATCTAATGCCGCCAGCAGTTGTGCTTGAAGGTCGCCCGTCCAGAGCGCACGAATGCCGCCCATGGCCACGTAGTTCTCGACGCCCGGCGCAAACACCGGGTTGGATTTCGACAACTCCGCCAAGCGCTCCTCGTCGATCTTGGTCACGCGCGCCATCGCGGGCAATCGCATGACGCGGATCTCGGCTTCCGGCAAGGCGTAGCAGGCATCGGCAATCAGCCCTGATGTGATGAAACCGCCCGAGAGCGCCTGGTCATACACCAGACCGATCACGCGATGCGCCTGGCGTCGCGCCAATTCGACGCAACACCCCATGTGCGCCATGTAGCGGTTAATGCCCAGCAGCTCGTCCCGGTGGCGCAGCCGTTGGCCTTGGGTGTCCACCAGCAAGACGATGGGGCGCCCTGGATACTTGCGCACCGTGTCCAGCACCACGCGCGCCTGAGCCAGCGCGAGCTCTACCCCGATGGCGGCGTGGTTGGTGGTGCCCACGACCGTGACCGTTCGGCCATTGACTTCAGCCGTACCGCTGAGCAGATCGCCGTCGCGCGTGACGCGATGGCCCGCATCAAAAAGTTCGTTGAGCAACGGGTCCCAGTTCATGCCGGTTCCTTGTGTTGAATGGCTTTCAGGGCTTGCATCTCCGAGGCTTCCATGTCTGCCACCCTCGCCGGATCAGGCACGCCAGCGCGTTGCCAGATGTCCAATGCGTCGCGGCAGTTGCCGTAGCGGATCAGCCGGTCCGTCAGCAGCGCGTGCTCCGCCTCCATCGCCTCCAGGCTCAGGGGCACAGACTGGCCCAGTAAGGGAATGGTGGCATTGCGAAAAGCGGCTATATCGTCTTCCACCAGAACATCGCAATCACCAATCAGGTAGCGGTGTTTACCGCCCGTGGTGCGCCAGACCAGCGCCCGGTCACGCGAGTCATATTCTTCAACCCCGTTGGATGACTCGATCACCTCCGGCCCGGACATGGCCAGTCGGCCAATGTCGCTCATCACGACATGGTCGGCACAACGTGCGATCAGGCCCATACCGCCAAAACAGCCATTGCCGCCACCAATCAGCATGATCACGGGAATGCTTTGAGCCCGTGCGTCGAGCAAGGCGCGCATCACTTCCGACACCGCGATCAAGCCGGCATTGGCTTCATGCAAACGCACGCCGCCCGATTCCGCCAGCACGATCACGGCCGCAGGCTTCAGGCGCAGTGCCCGTTTGAACAGGCCGACCAGCTTGGCGCCATGCACCTCGCCGACGCCGCCGCCCATGAATTCCCCCTCCTGTGACGCGATCAGGACCGGCTGACCGACCAGCGTGCCACTGCCGATGACGACGCCATCGTCAAAAGATGACGGCACCCCCAGCAGCGCCAGGTGCGGGCTGACCACCCGTTCGGCGGGGCCGAGGATTTCAAGGAATGAATGCGCATCCAGCAGATGCGTGACGCGCGCACGGGCCGTCGATTCGGAGAAGCTGCGGTTCATGGCTTCACCTTTGCCGTTGCGGGCAATTCCGCGGCGGCCTGATCGAGCCGCAGGCTCACCACGGCGGGGGTGGCCCCCATGTCGTTGATCGAGATGGCAATACCCGCAAGGCCATGGCGCTCATGAAAGTCCTGCAGCACCGCCTCCCAAATAGGAGAAAAACCACGGGCTGAGGTGGTGATGTCCACCGTGCACTGGGCGCTGCGGGTGCTGGGCTCTAGCATCACCTCCAGGTTGCCTGAGCCGACCACGCCCACCAGAATCGGCGTGAAGTCACCGGGTGCCTGCTGTCCGGGGTATGAGAAATGAAGTTTTTCCATGATTACTTTTTCACCAGTTACGGAAGCGTTTTGGCGGGTTGTACAAGCCACCCGAGGCACGCACCAGGTCGCGCATGGTGCGTGCGGCCAGCAGACTGCGCGTGGCATCCCGCTTGTCGATTCCTATGTCCTCGGCGCGCTGGATCACACCGCGGTCTCGCAGGTTCTCCACCATGCGCCGATCGCGTGCCAGCCCCACCGGGGTATAGCCCGCCACGCCGCGAATGGCTTGCTCGCGCTCTTCATCGGTGCGGCACAGCAACAGGTTGGCAATGCCTTCTTCGGTGAGGATGTGGGTGACGTCGTCACCGTAAATCATCACCGGCGGAATCTCCATGTGGGCCTGCTCGGCCAGCTGCCAGGCGTCCAGTTTTTCGACAAAAGCCGGCTGCATGTGTTCGCGGAAAGTCTCCACAATTTGCACCACCAGCTTTTGTCCGCGCGGCATGGCCGAGACGCCGGTGCGTCCCTGGCGTGCCTGGGCACCGGCTTTCAACCAGGCCGGTGTGGCGTGACGGCGGCCGCGTGCGTCAGCGCCCATATTGGGTGCGCCGCCAAAGCCCGCAATGCGGCCCAATGTGGCGGTGGAGCTGTGGCCGTTCAGGTCGATTTGTAGCGTGGAACCGATGAACATGTCGCAGGCATAGTGGCCCGCCGCCTGGCACAGGGCCCGGTTGCTGCGCAGGCTGCCGTCGGCACCGGTGAAAAACACATCGGGCCGGGCCTTGATGTAGTTTTCCATGCCCAATTCAGAACCAAAAGAATGCACCGATTCGACCCAGCCGGCCTCAATCGCCGGGATCAAGGCCGGGTGCGGATTCAGCGCCCAGTGCTTGCAAATCTTGCCTTTCAGACCGAGCGACTCAGCATAGGTGGGCAGCAGCAGCTCAATGGCGGCGGTGTCAAACCCAATGCCGTGGTTCAGGCGCTGCACGCCGTATTCGGCATAAATTCCCTTGATGGCCATCATCGCCATCAGCACCTGAATTTCGGAAATTTGCGCCGGGTCGCGCGTGAACAGCGGCTCAATCAGGTTGGGCTTGGGCGCCAGGATGACAAAGTCCACCCAGTCGCTTGGAATATCCACACGCGGCACCGTATCGACAAACTCATTGACTTGGACAATGACGATGCCGCTCTTGAAGGCAGTGGCCTCCACAATCGCCGGCGTGTCTTCGGTGTTGGCGCCGGTGTAGAGGTTGCCCTGCGCGTCAGCCGACTGGGCGCAGACCAGCGAGACACGCGGTGTCAGGTCCACAAAGTAGCGGGCAAAAAGCTCCAGGTAGGTATGGATGGCGCCAATCTGAATCTGCCCGGCCGACACCATTTTGGCCAGCCGTGCACTCTGCGGGCCCGAGAACGAAAAGTCGAGTTTCGAGGCAATGCCGTTTTCAAACAAATCCAGGTGTTCGGGCAGGGCCAGCACCGATTGCACCATGTGCAAGTCATGCACCTGGGCCGGGTCCAGCTGGGTCAGAGCCCGCGCCAGAAAATCGGCCTGTTTCTGGTTATTGCCCTCCAGGCAAACACGATCGCCCGGTTCCAGCACAGCCGTCAACAAGCGCGTGGCATCGGCTGGATCAACCCGTTTGCCGCGCAAACTTTTCCCCAGCAAGGCGACTGCCCGCGCCAGTCGGCGGGCGCGGCTTTGTGCTTGCAAGTTCCAGCTGCGTTCAGGTGCGTTCATGTCACTTTACTCCCATGACCATGTTGGGCAATCCTGTGGCGATGCCCGGGAACAAGCACAGCAGAAACACGGCGACGAACATCAAACCAAGGAAAGGCATCACGCCCCAAATCACATCCTTCAATGGAATATCTGGTGCCACGTTCTTGATGACGAAAATATTCAGGCCCACGGGGGGATGGATCAAGCCCATTTCCATCACGACCACCATCACCACGCCAAACCAGACCAAATCGAAGCCAGCCGCCTTGAGGGGCGGGAGAATGATCGGTGCCGTCATCAGGATGATGGAGACCGGCGGCAAGAAAAAGCCCAGTACGATGACCATCAGCAAAATAACCCCCAGCAAGACCCACTTGGATAACTGCATGCCGACAATCCATTGCGCCGCGCCCTGGCTGATATGCAGGTGGCTCATGACATAGCTGTACAAGAGTGACATGCCGATGATCAACATCAGCATGGTTGACTCCTTCAGCGTTGAGGTCAGGATCGGGGCTACATCTTTGGGCCGCCACAGTCCGTACACCACGGCCACCAGTCCCAGCGCCATCAAGCCGCCCAGACCGGCTGTTTCCGAAGGCGTGGCGAAACCGCCATACAGTGCGATCATGACGCCAATCAGCAGCACCACGAACGGCAGCACGCGCGGCAACATCTCTACTTTTTTCGCCAGCGTGAAGTGCTCTTCTTCCAGATAAGCCGACTTGACGCCGCCGTTTTCATAGACTTCAAGCGCCATCTTGTATTCCTTGCGGGCCCGCACCACCGCATAGCCGGCAAACAAACCGACTAACAGCAAACCCGGACCAATGCCGGCCAGGAACAGACGCCCGAGCGATTGTTCAGCCGCCACCGCGTACAAAATCATCACAATCGACGGCGGCAACAAGATGCCCAAGGTGCCCCCGGCGGCAATGATGCCCGCCGCAAAGCCTGGCGAATAACCCCGTTTACGCATTTCAGGAATGCCGGCCGAACCGATGGCGGAGCAGGTGGCCGGTGATGATCCGGCCATGGCCGCAAACAAGGCACAGGCAAAGACATTGGCAATACCCAGACCGCCTGGCACCTTGTGCAACCAGGCATGGATGGCGGAATAAAGGTCTTGTCCAGCCCGCGATTTGCCAATAGCAGCGCCCTTCATGATGAACAGCGGAATGGACAGCAGGGTGATGGACGCCATCTCTTCATAGACGTTTTGCGTCACCGTATCAAGCGACGACGCCGGCATGAAAATGAACATGAAGGTGACCGCCACGGAGCCGAGCGCAAAGGCGATCGGCATACCGGAGAACATCACCAGCAAAGTCGCTGCGCCATAGGACAGGCCAAGAGCCAACTCACTCATTTCTGATCTCCTCGAACTTCACCGCCGGAGACCCCGATCGCTGATTGCAGAAACAGCTGCATGGCCAGCAGCGTCATGCCGACCGCCATCATCCCGTAAGGAATCCACAACGGTGGCGCAAAGCTGCTTGAGGTGGTTTGCCCCTCGGCCCAAGCTTCGTGAAACAGCGTCCACGACTTCCAGGAAAAAAAGCTGCAAAACAGCGTGGAGACAATGTCCACCAGAATCAATCTCACGCGGTTGACGCTGGCAGGAAGAATTGAAGCCAGGGCTTCAATGCCGACGTGGCCGCGCAGCGACTGCACATAGGCGGTGCACATGAACATGGCGCCCACCAGCATGAATACGGAAGCCTCGTCTTGCCAGTCGGTGGCAGTCTTGAGAAAGTAGCGTGTCACCACGGAATAAGTAAGCACACACGAGGTCAACACCAGCGCCAGCATCGACAGCCAAAGCACTTGCCGATTGAACCAGTTCAAACTTTTGGCCAGCACGGCCAGCGCCGCATTCTTCGGCAGCAGGGTTCCCGGTGCAGCACCGGGGTTCAGTTCGAAACCATGGCTCACAAGGTCTGCTCCGCCAGGGCCAGCAGCTTGGCACAACCTTCATTTTTGGCGCCGTAGTCTTTCCATGCCGTTTTGCGCGCAATCGCCTGCCATTTTTTGATGGTGGCGGGTGACAGATCCACCACCTTGGCGCCAGCCTTTTGGTAAATCGTGGCGACATCAATATCGTCTTTTTTGGCGGCTTCGATGGCGAACTTTTCCATCTCGGCGCCGACCGCCATGATGGTGTCACGCTGGTCTTTGGGCAACTTGTCAAAAATGGCCTTGGACATCATCAAGGGCTCAAACATGAACCAGTACGCGCCGGTGCGCCCGGTGGTGAGGGATTTGGCCACCTCTTCCAGCCGGAACGAAATAAAGGAGGTGGAGGAGGTCATGGCCGCATCCATCGCGCCGGTTTGCATGGCCGCGTAGATTTCATTGGACGGCAGCGTGACCACCGCTGCCCCCACCTCCTTGAGGATCATGTCCATTTCACGCGATCCGCCGCGAATTTTCATGCCTTTGGCATCTTCAGGCTCCACCACGGGCTTGCCGCGCGAGGCAACACCGCCGGCTTGCCAGATCCAGCTGATCAGCACGATGCCCTTGTCGAGCAGTAGGCGGTTCAACTCCGCGCCGACCGGTTTGTTTTTCCAGCCGTAAGCCTGCTCATAAGAAACGACCAGACCCGGCATCAGGCCAATGTTGACCTCGGGGATTTCGCCTCCGGCATAGGACAAAGGAATGAGCGCCATGTCGAGCGCACCCTTGCGCATGGACGAGAACTGCGCGTTGGTCTTCATCAGCGAAGAACCCGGATAGATTTCGAACTTCAGGGCACCTTTGCTGCGTTTTTCGACTTCGGCGGCAAAGTTGCGCACCAGCCGATCACGAAAATCGCCTTCCTTGATCGTTCCACCAGGAAACTGGTGCGAAATCTTGAGCGTTGTGCTTTGCGCAAAGGCCGAAGTGAACGGTGCAGTGGCAAGGGGCAGACTGCCAAGGGCTTGAAGAAGGTTACGTCTTTTCATGGTGTATGTCTCCTGAATCAGTGGTTGGAACGAACATCAGCGCCTTGCCTATCGATCGCAAAACTTAGTTGTTGTTTCGTCGCTGTATGTATACATTAATGTAGTAATTGTGTTTTTAATTGTGAACTGGTGAATACCCTAATGGAATTCAACGAATGCAAAAAATGATCGATGCGAGAATTGAGGCATGAAAATATCTGACAAGTTGCGTGAAAAAATCGAAGAGCAAATCGCGACCGGTGAGCTTTCACCAGGCAGTTCCTTGGACGAAGCGACGCTTGTGGAACAGCATGGTGTGTCCCGAACGCCCGTGCGAGAGGCCTTGATCCAGTTGGCCGCACAAGGGTTGATTGAGATCCGGCCACGGCATGGGGCGGTGGTGACCAGCATCGGCCCTGCACGCCTGATGGAAATGTTCGAGGTGATGGGTGAACTGGAAGCCTTGTGCGGGCGCCTGGCGGCCCGGCGAATGAAGGACTCTGAACGTGCTGGATTGATCGCAGCGCACGAGGCCTGTGAAAAGGCGCGCGCCGAGCAGGATTCGGACACCTATTTTTATTGCAATGAACGCTTTCATGCCGCCATCTATGCGGGCAGTCACAATATTTTTCTGGCAGAGCAGGCGCTGCTGTTGCATCGGCGCCTGCGTCCCTACCGTCGTCTGCAGTTGCGCGTGCGCAATCGCATGGGCACCTCGTTCAAGGAGCATGAAGCGATCGTGCGTTCCATCATCGCGGGCGATGCGGACGCAACGGCCGTGGCATTGCGTGATCATGTGGTGGTCCAGGGTGAGCGTTTCGGCGATTTGCTTGCCTCGCTGGCTGAACTGGCAACCGCGTCGGAGGCATGAAGCCTGCCTCGCTTCCTGTTCATCACCAACAACAACACATGACTCCTTTCTTGCCTTCGAAAACTTTCCAGGATGTGCGTCAGGCTTTGCTGGCCCGGCAGGAAATCGCCCTGATCGACGTCCGCGAGGAGGACCCGTTTGCGCAGGCGCATCCTTTGTTTGCCGCCAACTTTCCCGCGGGTCGCATTGAGCTGGACGCCTGGAGCCGCATCCCGCGTCGCTCCACGCCCCTTGTGGTGTACGACAACGGCGAAGGCCTGGCTGAGACGGCCGCCCGGACACTGCAGCAGCTCGGCTACACCGATGTCGCGCTGCTGCAGGACGGTTTGCCAGGCTGGCGTCGGGCGGGGGGTGAGGTTTTCAAGGATGTCAATGTGCCAAGCAAGGCGTTCGGCGAGCTGGTCGAGTCGCAACGCCACACGCCGTCTTTGTCCGCAGAAGAGGTCAAGGCGCTGCTGGACCAGCAGGCTGATGTGGTAGTCCTGGACGCCCGGCGCTTCGACGAATATCAGACCATGTGTATTCCCTCGGGCATCAGCGTGCCCGGGGCTGAACTGGTGTTGCGCGCCCAGGCGCTGGCCCCCAGTCCATCGACCCGCATCATCGTCAACTGTGCCGGGCGCACCCGCAGCATCATCGGAACCCAGTCGCTGGTGAATGCGGGCATCCCCAACCCGGTGTCGGCCTTGCGCAACGGCACCATTGGCTGGAAATTAGCCGGCCAGGCGCTGGAGCAGGGTGCCCGTCGCCGTTTTACTGACATTGCAGAGCGGCAGCGTTCACAGGCGGCGCCGCTGGCGCGCCAGGTCGCTGACCGTGCCGGTGTCCGGCGTGCCCAGTGGGCGGACTTGGCACAGTTTGCTGCCGAAACCGGTCGCACGACCTATCTGTTTGACGTGCGCACGCCTGAAGAATTTATGGCGGGTCACTTGCCGGGTTTTTGCAGTGCGCCCGGCGGCCAATTGGTCCAGGAGACCGATGTGTCGGCCCCCGTGCGGGGTGCCCGTCTGGTACTGGTTGATTCTGACGGCGTGCGCGCCAACATGAGTGCTTCGTGGTTGGCGCAGATGGGGTGGGAGGTTTGGGTGCTCGATGCCATCCCGTTCGCCGGCTTCAGTGAAACTGGCCCTCTGGCGGCAGTGTTACCGACGCCCGAGGGACCGATTGAGTGGGTGTCGCCAACTCAGTTGGCGCAATGGTTGGCGCAGGCGCCGGCGGACCACACGGTCGTGCTGGACCTGGCGAGCAGTGCGCACCATGTCCAGCACCATATTCCGGGCGCCTGGTTCGTGTTGCGCTCGGAACTGGCCCAAGCCATTACGCGCAGGCCTCTGGCACAACGTTATGTGCTGACCTGCGGCAACAGCCTGCTGGCGCGTTACGCCGCTGCAGAACTGGCGCGCCTGACGGGTGTCGACGTGCTGGTGCTGCAAGGCGGAACGCAAGCCTGGAGGGAGGCCGGCTTCGTTCTGGAGTACGGCGAAACGCATCTCGTCTCTCCCAGAATTGACCGCTACCGTCGTCCCTACGAAGGCACAGATAACCCGCGTGAAGCCATGCAGGGTTATCTGGACTGGGAGTTTGGCCTGGTGGCGCAGCTGGAACGCGACAGCACGCATGGTTTTCAGGTGCTGTGACCTGTTGAAACGGCGTAATCAGCCGCGCTTGGGCAGCATGTTCAGCAAAGTGTTGTCACGTTTGATGTAGTGATGGAACAAGGCCGCCGCCGCATGGGCACCGATCAGAAAATAACCGAGCGTCCCGGCTAGCTCGTGGATTTCTTTGAGCTGGCTGGCCAATTCTTTGTTGGCCCCAATCAGGGCTGGCAACGTCAGACCAAAAAACGGAACGGGTTTGCCGGCGGCGCTCAGCATGAGCCAGCCTATCAGCGGCATGCCAAGCATGAGGACATACAGCAGCAGGCGCGTCAGCTTGCTGGCCAGCTCTTGCCACTGGGGCGGCGCGGGTTCAATGCGGGGTGCGGGATACGTAAGACGCATCGCCAGACGCAACCAAACCAGGGCAAACATCAGCAGCCCCAGCATGAAGTGCAGGCTTTTCAAGGCTTCACGGGTCTCGGTGCCCTTGTCAAACAGTTCACGCAAATTAATGCTGGCGTAGATGCCGATGAACAAGACAAGCACCAGCCAATGCAGTGACATAGATATCGCGTTGTAGCGATCCGGTATCTTTTTAAAATTCATGTTTTTCCCTAGGTGTTAATACCACTAGGAATTTAATGGATTTAGATTAAGGCGATCTTAAGGATTTGTGACTTTTCTTGATGAATAAATCAAGATGGCGAGCAATTACCTTTGTTAAAGGTGCGTTACATTGCATTACAAAATAATTAGTAATGCGGTGGCATGTCGTCGCGCAGGTTGCGCGCCACCCCAACTTCATCGCCGGAGGTCGATTGCCGAAGGTGGCCAATCTCGCGAATCAGCGTGTCGATTTGCTGTTGCTGGCGGACGATGACCTGGTTCAGTTGATCCAGCAGGTCTTCGGTGAAGCTGGCCTTGATCTCAAGATCAACCAAGCGCTGTTCGGTGTCGTGGGGGTGTTCCATGCCTGTATTGGACCTGAAGAATGGGAGCGAAGAGCGGGTTGCTGAACCGTATGGGCCATCTTGGCGGGCTTTGATGGATTAAATTGCATAAAAATGCGCTATTTTCAAAAATAGCCCTAAATTAGCCCCTAAATCTACCGTATACAAAGTACCAACACGGAGAGATGCGTTAAAACTAACTTTCAGACTGACCCAAAATGCAACTGCCATCCATTGAACGAACCCCTAATCTGCGGCTATCCGGCGCGGAGTTGGCTTCTATGGCCGTTGCCAAAGCCAGCCCTACGACGACGCCCAACGCCTCTGTGACGCCTGTTCCGTCGATTGAGCCGGTGCCCAGCGTCATCAATCTGGTGAACTTGTCCAACAAGCCCAGTACCGGGGAGGCGGTCTACACCAGCGTGTCCGATCCGGCCCGGCGCGGTTCCGAGGCGGCAACGACGCCGAAAGACTGGACCATTCACCGGCCCAAGGCCGAAAAAGTTGAAGAACCGCCGGCCGTGCCGCTGTCCAAGCTGCTGATTGACCATATCAAGTCATTGTGGACGGCCAGCGCCAGCGCCATTCACGTCCAGCAGGTCAAAAACCAGCTGGACATGTCGCAGCCCAATCCCCATGCCACACCGGGTGTGATCTCGACCGAAGTGCTCACTTACTCGCCGAGCAAAATTAACAAGACTGAAAAAACTTAGTCTCGTGGGGTGCAGCCACCCCGCGCGTCCCCTAACATTGGGGCATGCACACCACCGCACTCGTTCTTTTTTCTGGAGGTCAAGACTCCACCACCTGCCTGGCGCAGGCTCTGTCCAAGTACCAGCGGGTCGAAACCATTGCCTTTGACTACCGCCAGCGGCATGTCGTCGAACTCGATGCGCGCCTCAACGTACTGTCTGAAATCCGCCGTCAGTTTCCCCAGTGGGCCGCCAAACTGGGCGATGACCACCTGCTGGACCTGGCGGTGCTGGGCGAAGTGAGTGACACCTCACTGACGCGCGACACGGCGTTCAAGATGGAGCAAAGCGGTCTGCCCAATACCTTTGTGCCCGGGCGCAACCTGCTGTTTTTGACACTGGCCGCCGCCGTGGCCTACCGGCGCGACCTGCAAGTAATGGTGACCGGCGTCTGTGAAACCGACTTTTCCGGTTACCCCGACTGCCGTGACGACACCATGAAGGCCATGCAGTTGGCCCTCTCGTTGGGCATGGATAAACGCTTTTTAATTGAAACACCGCTGATGTGGATCGACAAAGCCGCCACTTGGGCGCTGGCGCATGAGTTGGGTGAAAAGTCGGGCACGCCGAACGGTGGCGCGGCCTTGGTGAACCTGATCATTGAGCACACCCACACCTGCTACCTGGGTGACCGTGAGCACCGCCACCCTTGGGGCTATGGCTGCGGCGCCTGCCCGGCCTGCGAGTTGCGGGCACGCGGCTATGAGCGTTTTTCTGTCAGTTTGTAAAGCGCTGGCGCACCTTCCGGCCGCTTTTCCAATTCCCAGCGCCGAGAATGAAAAGCCGCCACACTCGGTCGGTGTGCTATTGAAATAAGAGCGCCTTGCGCAGTATCGACGAGGGCTAGAAGCCGTTTATACACTGAACTCTCGGTGATTTCGTCGAGCGCGCTGGTGGCCTCGTCGGCAAACACCCACGTTGGTTTTTTCAGCAGCACGCGGGCAATCGCCAGCCGCTGCTGCTCGCCCCCCGACAGTTTCTGGCTCCAGGCGTCGGCCAGGTCCAGCTGGTCGGCCAGCTGCGGCAGCAGCGCATCAAGCAGCGCCTGGCGCAGTTGTTCATCGGTGTAGCTGGCCGGCGCTTCCGGATAGGCCAGCGCATCGCGCAGCGGCCCGTTGGGAAAATACGGCCGCTGCGGAATGAACATGGCATCGGCCGGGCGGGTGAGGGCGCCACTGGCAAACGGCCAGATGCCGGCCAAGGTGCGAAACAGCGTGGACTTGCCGCTGCCGGACGGCCCCTGCAGCAGCACATGGTCGCCGGGAGCGGCGCGCAGCGCGGCGCCCGCCAGCAACACCGCGCCACTGGGCAAGGTCACCGTTAAGTCGTGCGTTTCAAGTGCTACTGAATTAGTAGCTGTTACCGCAGTAGCGACGGGGGCTAGCGCCTTAAAAGAGGCTTCAAAGCTGGTCAGGCGATCGGTCGTGGCGCGCCAACTGGCCAGACTGCTGTAACTGTCCACAAACCAGCTGAGCGACCCCTGTACCTGACCAAAGGCGCTGGAGATCTGCATCAGCTCGCCCAGCTGGATGGCGCCGCTGAAAAAGCGCGGCGCCGCCACCACAAACGGGAACACCACCGCCGCCTGGCCAAAAAAGCTGGTGAACCAGACCAGGTTTTTCTGCGCCTTGATCAGGTGCAGGTAGTTGCCCAGCACGCGGGAGAAGCGCAGGTCCAGCTGCACCCGCTCCACCGCTTCACCCCGGTCCAGCGCAATCGATTCACTGTATTCGCGCACCCGCACCATGTGGTGCCGAAAATCGGCTTCCAGCCGCTGCTGTTCAAAATTCAGTTTGATCTGCGGCCGCCCGATGTAGTGCGTCAGGATGCTGCCCGCCAGGCAGTACAGCACCGCCATCCAGACCATGAAGCCGGGG
The DNA here is from genome assembly GCF_012927445.1 of Rhodoferax sp. Taxonomy (GTDB): domain Bacteria; phylum Pseudomonadota; class Gammaproteobacteria; order Burkholderiales; family Burkholderiaceae_C; genus Rhodoferax. The sequence goes on along the minus strand of NZ_JABBPD010000001.1, from coordinate 480,679 downwards.
ATGTTGTATTCGCCGCCGTTGAAGGAAAACGCAAAGCCGCCCGACAGGCCCCACAAAATGCCGACAAAGCTGGCCAGCGTCACCACCGCATTGAGCAGCCCCATGGTGAGGGAGACGGTGTAGGTGGTGAACTGGTTGATGTCTTCCTGAATCCGCTGGTCCGGGTTGTCCGGGTGGCTCGTGTCGGCATTCGGCTGCCCGGTAAAGCGCGCCAACTCCAGCTGGTAAAACGCATGGTTGGCCAGCCAGCGCTGCAGGTAGTGGCCAGTCATCCAGGCGCGCCAGCGCATCTCCAGCAGCTGCGTCAGGTAAAACTTGTAAACCGCAATGATGATGAAGGCAAACGCCAGATAGGTGAAGCGGCCCAGCTGTGCCCAGAACACGTCAGCTTTTTTGTCTTGCAGTGCGTCGTAAAACAGCTTGTTCCAGTCGTTGAACAGCACCGCCATGTAGACCAGGCCCAGATTCAGCGCGACGATGGCCAGCAGCAGCGCCCTGGCTTTCCACTTTTGTTCGGACTGGAAGTAAGGTTTGGTCAGGGCCCAGGCTTGGGCGACAAAGGCTTGAAAAGCTTTGAGTTTTTGGGGCCGCTTCATGGGGGCTTAAATTCAGCGCGCGGGGTTGGACACGCCACTGGCCACATGGCCCGAGGGCACATGGCGGGAGGCTGAATCGACGTGGCCGGTCTGGTCGTCAAAAAAGAAATCCGGTTCAAATTCGCGCAGAAATTCGCCTTTGGGCAGGCCGCCGAGGAACATCGCCTCGTCGACCTCGATGTTCCAGTCCATCAGCGTGCGAATGGCGCGTTCGTGCGCCGGGGCGCTGCGGGCCGTCACCAGTGCGGTGCGAATGCGCATGTTCGGCGTGCCACTCTGTTGCAGACGCTGCAACGCGGTCAGCAGCGGTTTAAAGGGCCCGGCCAGCAGCGGTTGCTGGGCCTTGTCGGTCTCGTGCTTTTGAAAAGCGCGCAAGCCCTCCGCCTGGTAGACGCGCTCGGCTTCGTCGCTGAACAGCACGGCATCCCCGTCAAACGCGATGCGCACTTCATGCGGATAGGCGTCACCGGCATGAACCGATTGTGGATAAACCTGCGCGGCCGGCACACCCGCGTCCAGTGCGGCGCGCACGTCGCTCAAATGGGTGCTCAAGAACAGGTTGGCGTGCAGCGGTTTCAGGTAGCGCCAGGGTGACTGCCCGCGCGTGAAGCTGCCGCGCTCGATCGGCAAGCCGTAGTGCTGGGCCGAACGGAACACGCGCATGCCGGAGACCGGGTCATTGCGCGACAGGATCACCACTTCCACCGGTTGCGACGCCGGCTGGCTCAGCGACTCGGCGGGCGCATGGTTGAAGGCCAGCAGCTTTTTGACCAGCGAAAATGCCACGCCCGGTTTGGCCGGAATATCCAGCCGCTCCAGTTGCAGCGCCATGTAGGCCCGGTCGTCGCCCTGCTCGAAGACCTCGTTTTCTTCCTCGAAATCAAACAGGGCGCGACTGGAGATCGCCACCACCAGTTTGCCGTCCAGCGAAGCGCTCATGACTGCAAAAACATCCGGTACACCGGGTTGTTGGTTTCTTCCACGTAGGGGTAGCCCAACGTTTCCAGAAATTCGGCAAACGCGACGGTGTCGGCTTCCGGTACCTGCAAGCCGATCAGAATGCGGCCATAGTCCGCGCCCTGGTTGCGGTAATGAAACAGGCTGATGTTCCAGCCCGGGCGCATCAGGCTCAGGAATTTCAGCAGCGCACCGGGCCGCTCGGGAAAGACAAAGCGCAGCAGGCGTTCGTCCTGCGCCAGCTTGGAGTGACCGCCGACCATGTGCCGAATGTGTTCTTTGGCCAGTTCGTCGTGCGTCAAATCCAGCGTGGCAAAGCGGTGCTTGGTGAACTGGGCGGTGATCTTGGTGGATTCGCCCTTGCCGTGCGTCGTCAGCCCCATAAAGACATGCGCTTGGGCGGCATCGCTGATGCGGTAGTTGAATTCGGTCACGTTGCGCGGGCCGCCGGGCAAATCGCCAATCACCTCGCAAAAGCGTTTGAAGCTGCCACGCTCTTCCGGAATGGTCACTGCAAACAGCGCCTCGCGCTCTTCCCCCACTTCGGCGCGTTCGGCGACAAAGCGTAGGCGGTCAAAGTTCATGTTGGCGCCGCACAAAATGGCAGCGTAGGTTTCGCCTTTAGTCTTGTGCGTGGCCACATACTGCTTGATCGCCGCGACTGCCAGCGCGCCGGCCGGTTCCACAATGCTGCGGGTGTCGACAAACACGTCCTTGATCGCCGCACACACGGCGTCGGTGTCCACAATGATGTAGTCGTCCACCAGCTCGCTGGCGATGCGAAACGTTTCTTCGCCCACCAGTTTCACGGCGGTGCCGTCGGAGAACAGCCCGACGTCGGGCAGCGTGACCCGCTTTTTGGCGGCCATCGACTGCACCATGGCGTCTGAGTCGTTCATTTGCACGCCGATCACCTTGATCTCCGGGCGCACCGCCTTGATGTAGTTGGCCACGCCCGCGATCAGGCCGCCGCCGCCAATCGCTACAAACACGGCATCCAGCCGGTTGGAGCCATGGCCTTGCAACTGGCGCAGCATCTCCATGGCAATCGTGCCCTGGCCGGCAATCACGTCCGGGTCGTCAAATGGGTGAATGAAGGTCAGCCCCTGTTCGTTTTGCAGGGTGACGGAATGGTCGTAGGCGTCGGAATAACTGTCGCCAAACAACACGACCTCACCGCCAAAGCCGCGCACGGCATCCACCTTCATTTGCGGGGTGGTGGTGGGCATCACGATGACCGCGCGGGTGCCGAGTTTGCGTGCGCTCAATGCGACGCCCTGGGCGTGGTTGCCGGCTGAAGCGCAAATCACGCCGTTCTTTAATTGCTCGGCGGTCAGTTGCGCCATCTTGTTGTAAGCGCCGCGCAGCTTGAAACTGCGCACCGACTGCTGGTCTTCGCGCTTGAGCAGCACGGTGTTGTGCAAACGCTGGCTCAAGGCCTTGGCGGGCTCGAGGGCGGTCTCAATCGCCACGTCATAGACGCGGGCGGTCAGGATTTTTTTAAGGTAGTCGGCGGGTTTAAGGTGTTGTGTTTTCATGGGGCTTTGATAATAAGCCTCCGGCACAGGTCACAATCCTCAGCTTTTAATAAAGCAAACATCAATATGGAATGCACAGTCAGCTGGACCGGGGCGTTGGGTACGCGCTCAGGCATGGGTTTTGTCGCTGAAACCGGCAGCGGCCACACCCTGATGATGGACGGCGCGCCGGACGACGCCAAGCCTGAAAACGGCGGCCTCAACCTGGCGCCGCGCCCCTTGGAAACCGTACTGGCCGGCACTGGCGGCTGCACTGCTTATGACGTGGTGCTGATCTTGAAGCGCGGTCGCCACGATGTGCGCGGCTGCAGCGTCAAACTCACCGCCGAGCGGGCCGAGGTCGACCCCAAGGTGTTCACCCGCATCAACATGCATTTCACTGTGTCCGGCAAAGGCATTCCGGCTGTGGCAGTCGAACGCGCCATCGCCATGAGCCACGACAAATACTGCTCGGCCAGCATCATGCTGGCCAAAACAGCCGAGATCAGCACCAGCTTTGAGTTGATCGAGTCCTGATTTAAACCCGGTGCGCCACCGTCGTCATCACCCGGGCGGCGGCTTTCATCACATTTTTAACCACTTCTGGCAGTTCAACCGCCCCCAGCTTCTGTGCGTCCAGCGCATGGCGCGCCTCGTCGTCCTTCATCTGCGCCACGATGGCACGGGAGGCGTGGTCGTTGCTGGGCAGCAGCGTCAGGTGGCTTTGTAAATGAGCTTCGACCTGGTTTTCAGTCTCGACCACAAAACCCAGGCTTACTGGATCGCCCAGTCGACCGGCCAACAGGCCCAGCCCAAAAGCCCCGGCGTACCACAACGGGTTGAGCAGGGAAGGGCGCTGCCCCAGTTCCGTCAGACGTTGGCTGGTCCATGCCAGATGATCGGTTTCTTCGGCGCTCGCCTTGATGAAATGGGCACGGAGCGCGTTGTTTTTAGTCGCAAAGGCCTGCGCCGTATAAAGCGCCTGGGCGCAGACCTCTCCCACATGGTTGACCCGCATCAGGGCGCCGGCCTGAGCTTTTTCAGCGGCGGTCAGTTCGGTGGCGTCGCCGGGTAGCGTCGGGCAGGGCTGGGCGGCGCGCGGCGTGGCAAACAGCGTGCGCAGGGCAGCATCGGCGGTGGTAAAAAATTGGTCGGTAGGGTTCATACGCATGGTTAATTCTATTCAACGAACTGGGCTTGTGTTGTCCTTAGTCCGCCTCGTTGCACCTCCGTCGCAGCCTTGAAGCCAAGATCAAACCATGACTTTGTTGCAGGGCCGCAACGGAAGCGGTGGCTTTACCCATTTTCGCGCTCGATTTCTTTGCCAAGCCTTCGGGCCTCTGTTTCAATAGACCCAACTTCCTGAAATAGGAGGTTGGCCCTGGGATCCGAGACACTCGTACCGGAGCCCTTTGTTTAACCTTGGAGTAATTTGAAATGAAAAAGACCCTCGTAGCTTTGGCTGCCCTGGCTGTTGTATCCGCCGCTTCCGCTCAATCCACCGTGACCCTGTACGGTGTTGTTGACATGGGCATCAACACCCTGAAAGATTCAACTCCTACTGCTGACTTCACCAAAAACGGCGTTCAGCAAGGCACCATGTCCAATTCCCGTTTTGGTTTCAAAGGAACTGAAGATCTGGGTGGCGGCTTGAAGGCTAACTTCGCTTTGGAATTTGGTACTTCTCCAGATGAATCGACAGTTGCTCTCAGCAACCGTGTTGGTACTGTTGGTCTGAGTGGTAACTTCGGTGCTGTGACTATTGGTCGCCAGTACACCCCTTACCACAATGTCCAAATCGCAATGGACTTGGCTGGCAATCTGAATGCTACCCCAGGTTATGTTGTGAATAACCACAACTTCAATGGTGGCCGTGCTAGCAATGCTGTGAACTACCAATCCCCAAGCTTTGGTGGTTTCACCGCCGCTGCTCAAGTTGGTGCTGGCGGAGCAACTTCTGCTTCTGAAACCGTGGTAACTGGCGGTGCTCAGGCAGAAGGCAAGAGCTTTGGCTTGTCCGGCATTTATGCTGCAGGTCCATTGGTTGCTGGTTTGGCTTACAACGACGTAACCAATCCAAATGCAACTTTGGTTGGCTATGGCCCTATTACTGGTACACCTGCTATTGCCACAGTGGGCTTCGGCGCTGGTTCGAGTGAAGTGAAGGTCTGGGCTGCTGGTGCTTCTTATGACTTCACCGTTGTCAAGGCTTCTTTGGCATACTCTCGCCTGACAGATACAAAGAGCGCTGCTGGCGTATCTGAGTTGACTTCCAATGGTTATAACTTCAGCGTTGCCGCACCTTTCGGTGCAACGACTTTGGTGGCTAACTTGGGTCGTGCGACCGTGAAGCAAGACAGCTCCGCAACTGATGGCACGATCACTGGCTACCAGTTGATGGCTAACTACTCTTTGTCCAAGCGCACTACTGCTTACGCTGTTTACGGCAACGACAAGCTGGACCTGAATGGTTCTGAAGCTCTCAAGCGTACTTCTACCGCTGTTGGCGTTCGCCACACGTTCTAATCCAACGCTGACGCAAGTCAGTTAGAGATTAAATGTAAAACCCCCGCTGCGGCAACGTGGCGGGGGTTTTTTACGTCACGGTTTTCAGTGCTGAGATGACGGCGTGCCAATTGCCTTGGCGAAAAGTCGCATTTGTTGTTTTATTTGTGAGTGTTTGGGTATGAAAAAAGTCAAGTTAGCCATCGCGTCCGTCCTGGCCGCCCTGGTCATGGTGCCTGTGGTGGCGCAGGCCGATGTGGTTTACAACATCGGCGTCGTTTCGCTCTACAAATCGAAAGGGGTGGACCAGAACACGGGCGAAGCCAAAGACTTTCGTCCGGCCCTGCAGGGCGGTGTCGATTGGACGCATGCCAGCGGGTTTTATGTCAGCAACTGGAACTCTACTGGCAAGTTTGGTGCAGCCAATCTGGAAATTGATTTGACGGCGGGTTATGTCCACAAACTCAATGACGCGGTGAGCTTGGACATCAGCTTGTTCACCTATGCCTACCCCGATCAAGCGTCAGAAAATGGCACGGACTTGAATACCAGTGTGTCATTTGGTGCCTTCAAGCTGTACTACAACCGTGTGCTGACCAAAGTGTATGAAACGAGCGAGACTTTCGGCCTTGACTATAAACAGCCGCTCACCGACAAACTAACTTTCTTGGCGGGTGCCGGCTACAAGAATCCTAGAGTCGGCAAAGACAACACCTACGCCAGCCTTGGCTTGGGGTACAACCTGGGCGCGGGCCTCACTACCAAGCTGGAGATTTCAGGTGCCGATGAATTGGTGTACGGTGCTGCCGGAAAAACCCGCGCAGTTATTTCTTTAAACCAGACTTTCTAACCCTGGCCTTGCGCCGCTGGCTTAGATTTGTGCTGACCAAAACAGCATGCCGATTTTGTTTACAAGCTGTCGAATTTTTTTACAGTCCTGATCCTGAAATTCCATGAAAAGTTACAAAACCGTTCTGTAACAACTACTTACAAAGCTGGCGCGGTTCATGCTTTTGTATGAATCTACAACTCATGGGCTGCGTTATGAAAACTTTTAAACACACTTGTGCCTTATTGTCCTTCGCGTGTGCTACTTCGATCTGTAGCGCAGCCTCGGTGCGCATTACGTTCGACAATCCAATTTACAACGGACCCGGCGGCTTTGATAACGTCAGTATCAGCTACCCAGGCGGATCAAGCGATGTGGCGGCAAGTCGTTTCCAGGGCACCGCTTCAAACATCGTGGGGGTCCCGAGCTCGATCTTTGTGGACGGGATCAATGATGTTTACATGTACTGCTACGACCTGTATCACGGCATCAGTGGTGGCCAAGTGGTGAACTACACCATCAATCTCGCCGGCGCATTGAGCCGGACACTGGACTTTTTGGGCGCGGTGAACGGCGTGATGAACTTTGGAAAAGCAACCGCAGATCCTTACGCCTGGTTGCATCCGGTTGATGCAAATCAGGGTGCAGCCATTCAGCTTGGTATCTGGGAGAGTAAGTACGACAATGCCGGTTGGAATCTGGGTACCGGTAGCTTCAAAGCGGCAGGTCTTGAATCGGCTACGAATACGTATTGGAATTCATTCAAGAATGCGATCGGCACTTACGGTGACGTTGATGCGCATTCGGTCATGACCTTTGAATCCACCAGTGCCCAAGGCATGATCGCAGGTGATCCACCTGCTAACGTGCCGGAGCCCGGATCACTGGCTTTGCTCGGTGCTGGCCTCGCCAGCTTGGCTTTCGCGCGCCGAAACAAGGTGCAATAAAGCGAAACAATTGGCTTGTTGGGGTATCTCAGGTGTAACGCTTGCTGCGCAAATTGTTCTTCATCTCGCGTAGCAAGGGTTGCAGTTTGTCGCCGCCGATGCGCAAAGCCACGCAGGTGGCAAGAATGTCGATAATCATCAAATGCAGCAGGCGCGACACCATAGGGCTGTAGCGGTCATAGCCTTCCGGGTGGTCGGCGGCCAAGTGGATGTGACCGGCTGAAGCCAGTGGTGAGCCACTGGCGGTGATGACGATGGTGGTGGCGCCGTTTTTGCGGGCAATGTCGCAGGCGTCCATCAGGTCGCGGGTGCGGCCGGAGTTGGAAATCACCACCACGCAGTCGCCCGGCCCCAGGAGTGAGGCACTCATGACCTGCATGTGGCCGTCGCTGTAGGCGATGGTGTGCATGCCGAGCCGAAAAAACTTGTGCTGCGCATCCTGCGCCACCACACCGGAATTACCGACGCCAAAAAACTCGATGCGTTTGCCCTGCGTGAAGGCTTCCACCAAGGTGGTGACGGCCTTTTCAATCGCCGGGGTGCTGGCATCGTTTCGGTATTTCAAAAACGCCGCCACGGTATTGTCGATGACCTTGACCATGATGTCATTGGTCTTGTCGTCGACATCGACGCTGCGGTGAATAAAGGGCACGCCTTCACTGACGCTGCCGGCCAGCTTGAGCTTGAAGTCGGACAGCCCGTCGTAGCCTACGCTGCGGCAAAAGCGCACCACCGTGGGCTTGCTGACGTGGGCTCGATCGGCCAGTTCGCTGATGGGTTGCTTGGCAAAACTGCGCGGATCACTCAAAACCAGTTTGGCCACGCGCTGTTCCGCCGGGGCCAGCGAGGGCAGACAGGCTTTGATGCGCTCAAGCATAGGGGCTCACGATTCTTCAGCCCAGCAAAATCCGTCACGCGCAATCATGGCGCTGGCGGCGCTGGGCCCCCAAGTGCCGGCAGCATACAGGCGCGGGCCTTGTGCGTCGTGCTGCCAGTGGTCCAGGATCGGTTCGACCCAGCGCCAGGCTTCTTCTTGCTCGTCGCTGCGGACAAACAAATTCAGACGGCCATCAATCACGTCCAGCAGCAAGCGTTCATAGGCGCCGACGCGTTCCGAGCCAAAGCGTTTGTCAAAGTCGAGGTCGAGCTGCACGGGCGACAGGGTTTGCGAGTTGCGCCGGTTGTCTTGGCCCTGCGCCAGCAGATGCAATTCGAGCCCATCTTTGGGCTGCAGGTTGATGACCAGGCGATTCGCCATGCCGATTTGAGAGTTGAAAATGGCGTGCGGTGTCGGCCGGAAGTTCACCACAATGCGGGCATCGCGTCCGGCCAGTCGTTTGCCGGTCCGGATATAAAACGGCACGCCAGCCCAGCGCCAGTTGGAGATCTCGGTGCGCAAGGCAACAAAGGTCTCGGTATGGCTGTGCGGGTTGACACCGGTCTCGTCGCGGTAAGCGGCCACCGCCGTCCCGTTGATGTTGCCCGCCGCATACTGACCGCGAATCACGTCCTGCGACAGGGTCTCGGCCGTCCAGGGCTTGAGCGATCGCAAGACCTTGAGTTTTTCGTCGCGGATAGCGTCGGCATGCGAGTTGATGGGCGGCTCCATGCCAATGGCGCACAGCAGTTGCAGGGCATGGTTTTGCACCATGTCGCGCAGCGCGCCGGTGGTCTCGTAAAACGCACCGCGTTTTTCCACGCCCAGTTCTTCGGCGATGGTGATCTGGATGTTGGCAATGTGTTCGCGCCGCCACAGGGGCTCAAACAGGGCGTTGCCAAAGCGCAGTGCAAACAGGTTTTGCACGGCGGGCTTGCCCAGGTAGTGGTCAATCCGGAAGACCTGCTTTTCACCAAAGGCCTGGCGCACCGCTTCGTTGATGGCGCGGTTGCTGGCCAGATCGTGGCCCAGCGGCTTTTCCAGCACGACACGGGTCTGCGGCGTGTTCAGGCCGGCGACGGCCAGCTGTTCACAGATGGTAGTGAAAAGGTTGGGCGCAGTGGCCATGTACATGACGACCGTATCGGCCTGGCGTTGAGCCAGTGCAGCGGCCAGGCGAGCATAGTCGCCGGGGTGGGATAAATCCATCTGGACAAATTCGAGCAACGCGGCAAAGCGGCAGAACTCTTCTTCGCTGGGGCGTTTGGCCAATTCAACCTGGTTGAAGCGCGCACAAATCTGGGCGCGGTACTGCTCGGCGCTGAGGTCGTCGCGGCCGACGCCAATGATGCGACCACCCTCCGGTAGCGTGCCATGGCGAAAGGCCTGGAACAGGGCTGGCATCAGCTTGCGCCAGGCCAAATCGCCGGTGCCACCAAATAAAACAAGATCAAAACTCATGATTTTTTGTTACATAAAATACGAGGTTGTACTGTAACTTTGTTTCACTCATAATTCAACTTGATGTAAAACTGTTTTTTTAACTTCGATCTTTTTGCCCATCTTTATGAACCAACTCGACGCACTTAAACAATTCACCACCGTGGTCGCTGACACCGGCGACTTCAAGCAGATTGATGCGTATCGGCCGCAAGACGCCACCACCAATCCGTCGCTGATTCTGAAGGCGGTGCAAAAGCCGGATTACCGCTCGCTGTTGACGGACACGGTGGCCAAGTTCCGCGGCCGGCCGCTGGACGAAATCATGGACCGGTTGCTGGTGCGTTTTGGTGTCGAGATTTTGTCCATCATTCCCGGACGCGTCTCGACCGAGGTCGATGCCCGCCTGAGTTTCGATACCGTGGCCACCGTGGCCCGGGCCGAGCGCATCATCGAGCTGTACCAAGCGCAAGGCATTCACATTGACCGGGTGCTGGTCAAGGTGGCCGCTACTTGGGAGGGCATTCAGGCTGCCAAACAGTTGGAGCAGCGCGGCATTCACACCAACCTGACGCTGCTGTTTTCGTTCTGCCAGGCGGTGGCCTGCGGTCAGGCCAAAGTGCAACTGATCTCACCGTTTGTCGGCCGCATCTACGACTGGTACAAAAAGTCGGCCGGTGCGGGCTGGGTAGAGGCGGACAACGCGGGCGCCAATGATCCCGGCGTCAAGTCGGTGCAACATATCTACAACTACTACAAGAAATTCGGCATTGCCACCGAGGTGATGGGCGCGAGCTTTCGCAACGTCGGCCAAATCACGGCGCTGGCCGGCTGCGACCTGCTCACCATCAGCCCGGATTTGCTGGCCACCCTGGCTGCGACCGAGACGCCCCTGCAGCGCGCGCTGGACCCCAAGACGGCCCAAGCGCTGGACCTGGCGCCGCTGAGTTATGACGAGGCGGGCTTCCGCTTTGCCCTCAATGACGACGCGATGGCTACCGAGAAACTGGCCGAGGGCATCCGCGCGTTCTGCGTGGATGCTGTCAAGTTGGACCAGTTGCTACTGGAGGCCTGACCGATGACCCGTATCCGTTGTGACCGCACCCCCGCCTGGAGTGCACTCCAGACCGCTTTCAATACCCATGGCCGCAGCTTCGACGCGCGGACCGCGTTTGCCGCAGAGCCGGGCCGGTTTGAGGCCTTCAGCCAAAGCGCGCCGCATATCTTTGCCGACCTGTCCAAGAATTTGATCGATGCCGCGACGCAGCAGTTGCTGTTTGATCTGGCGCGCCAGAGCGGTGTGGAAGCGCACCGTGCGGCCCTGTTTGCCGGTGCGGCGATCAACAACACCGAACAACGTGCCGTGATGCACTGGTTATTAAGAAATCCGCCTCTAGCCCCCGTCGATACTGCGCAAGTAGCTACTAATAACATAGCATCTGAATCCGGGAAAGTGCACGCCAAGCTGGACGCCATGTTGGCCTATGCGCAAACCGTGCGGGCCGATGCGGCGATCACCGACGTGGTGAACATCGGCATTGGCGGCTCGGACCTGGGCCCGCAAATGGCGGTGCTGGCGCTGGACGCCTTTGCGCTGCCGGGCAAGCGCTTTCACTTCGTCTCGAATGTGGACGGGCACGAACTGGCCGCGGTGCTCCAACGCCTCAAGCCTGAGAGCACGCTGTTTTTGATTGCCAGCAAAACCTTCACCACCATCGAGACCATGACCAACGCGCAATCCGCCAAGGCCTGGTTTGACGCGCAGGGCGGCACCGACATTGGCCGGCACTTTGCCGCCCTCACCACCAACGTGGCGGCGGCCAATGCCTTTGGCATCAGCAGCACTTTTGGTTTTTGGGACTGGGTCGGCGGGCGTTATTCGGTGTGGTCGGCGATCGGCCTGCCGTTGGCGATTGCCATCGGCGCCGATGGGTTTCGCGAGTTTCTGGCCGGGGCGCACGCCATGGACGAGCACTTTCGCAGCGCGCCGCTGGAGCAGAACCTGCCGGTGCGGCTGGCTTTGCTGGACGTCTGGTACCGCAACTTTCACGGCTTCACCAGCCGCAGCATTGCGCCGTATCACAGCGCGCTGCGCCGGCTACCGGCCTATTTGCAGCAGCTGGAGATGGAAAGCAACGGCAAGCGGGTGGACGCCCAAGGCGAAACCCTGCCATATGGCACCTCGCCGGTGCTGTGGGGCGAGCCCGGCACCAATGGGCAGCACGCCTATTTTCAGATGCTGCACCAGGGTACCGACGTGGTGCCGGTCGAGTTTGTCGCCGTCAAAAAGCCCAAGCACAGCTTGCCAGCTCACCACGATCTGCTGCTGGCCAACGTGCTGGCACAGGCGCAGGCGCTGATGGTCGGCAAAGCCGACGCTGGCGGCCACAAGCACTTTCCCGGCAACCGGCCCAGCACCTTCTTGCTGCTGGACGAACTGACGCCCGCGTCTTTGGGCGCCTTGATCGCCTTGCAGGAGCACCGGGTGTTTGTCAGTGGCTCGCTCTGGGGCATCAACAGTTTTGACCAGTGGGGCGTGGAGCTGGGCAAAGTCTTGGCCAAAGAAATCGCGCCCCGGCTGGCCAGTGGCGATGCGCGCGGGTTGGACGGTTCTACCGCCGGCTTGCTGGCACGTTTGCGGGCCTGACGCATGAATGTGGTGTTTGATTTCGGCGCCGTGCTGTTCACCTGGCGCCCGGCCGAGTTGCTGGCGCAATCCTTTCCAGACGTAGCCGCTACCCCGCAACAAGCCGCGCAACTGGCGCAGGCGGTGTTTGCGCACGACGACTGGCACAATTTTGACCGCGGCACTTTGCCGATGGGCGTGGTGGTGGAACGCACCGCCGCGCGCTTGGGCCTGGACCCGGGCGTGCTGGCCGATTTGGTTCACAGCATTGGTGATCGGTTGCTGCCGATTGACGCCACCGTGGCCCTGTTGGCGCAGTTGCACGCCTTGCGCCGTCCGTCCGCCGCAGGGGTGGCGGGCCCCGATCAACTGAAGCTCTATTTTTTGTCGAACATGCCGGTGCCTTATGCCCGCACGCTGGAGCAACGGCACGCTTTCTTGCAGTGGTTCGATGGCGGTATTTTTTCTGGCGACGTCCTGCACATCAAACCGGAGCCGGCCATCTACCAGCTGCTGCAAACCCGCTACGCGCTGGAGCCGGGTGAAACGCTGTTCATCGACGACTTGAAGGGCAATGTGCAAACCGCCCGCGAGCAGGGCTGGCATGGCATCCACTTTGAGTCGGCGCCGCAGCTGCAGGCAGAACTGGCAAACTTGCTGGGTCAAGCAACGAAAGGAAACCGATGAAACTCGTCCGTTATGGCCAACCCGGCAAAGAAAAACCGGGTCTGATCGATGCGCAGGGCCAGTTGCGCGACTTGAGCGCCGTGATTGCGGACATTGGCCCGGCGCAACTGGGTGACGTGGCACTGGCCAAATTGCAGCGCTTGAACCCCGACAAACTGCCTTTGGTCAAGGGCAAACCGCGCCTGGGCAGCCCGTTGCAGGGCGTCGGTAAGTTCATCGCGATTGGCTTGAACTATGCCGACCACGCCGCCGAGTCGGGCCTGCCGATTCCGGCCGAGCCGGTGGTGTTCATGAAAGCCACCAGCTGCATCCAGGGCGCCAACGACGCCGTCATGTTGCCCAAAGGTTCGGTCAAAACCGATTGGGAAGTGGAGCTGGGCGTGGTGATCGGCACGCGGGCGCGCTACGTCTTGCAAAAGGACGCGCTCAACCATGTCGCTGGTTACTGCACCGTCAATGACATCAGCGAACGCGAATACCAGCTGGAACGCGGCGGCACCTGGGACAAGGGCAAAGGCTGCGACACGTTTGGGCCACTGGGGCCCTGGCTGGTGACGCGGGATGAAGTGCCCAATCCGCAAAAACTGGGTCTGTGGCTGGAGGTCAACGGCCAACGGGTCCAGCAGGGCAACACCAAAACCATGATTTTTGGCGTCGCCAAGATCGTCAGTTACCTGAGCCAGTTCATGACCCTGCTGCCGGGCGATGTGATCACCACCGGCACGCCACCCGGCGTTGGCATGGGCCGGAAGCCGCCGCAGTTTCTGAAAGCGGGCGACACGATGGTTCTGGGCGTAGAGGGCTTGGGGGAACAACACCAGACGGTGGTGCCGTTCAAGCGCTGAGTTATTGATTGAATCAGCCTCTAGCCCTTATTTAATATGCGCAAGCAGCTATATAAATAGTAGCATTAGGGGGCGGTGGCCTTGCGCACGGCCAGGTAGTCGTGCCTGAAGCGCTGCAGGGTGGCTTGGTAAGCGGCGTGGCCGACCTGATCGAGGTCACTGTGATCGCCTCCTTCAATGGTGAGCCACGCTTTGGGTGGGTTGGCGCTGGCAAATAATTGCTGCCCCAGACGCAGGGGAATCGTTGTGTCGGCGCGGCCATGGATCATCAGCAAGGGGGCGTGAATCCGCGCGATTTTGTCAAGGGAGGCAAAGCGTTCGTCGTTAAAAAGGACTAAAAATCGGGCTAAAAATCCCGCCTCACGCGCCACGTCGGTGAAGCTGGTGAACGCAGACTCCAGAATCAGTGCGCCGTAATCGGTCGGGGCGCGCAGGCGGCTGGCCAGATCAACCGCCACGCCGCTGCCCATGGAATGGCCATAGATCACGCGCTGGGCAGCACGCGGCTCGCGGCGCTGCAGTTCGCTCCAAGCCACGGCGGCATCCTGCAAAATGCTTTGTTCTGACGGCGTGATCGGCGTGCTTAAGCCCCAACCCCGGTAGTCCACCGCCAGGACCGAAAAGCCGGCCTCACGCAAGGCCTCCATCTTGTGCCAGTTGTCAAACAGGGTGCGAAACGTGCCGTGAAAATACAGCAGGGTCGGCGCATTGGTATCCGAATGTGGCAACCACCACATCTCCACGCGCTGCCCGGTATCACTGGCGATGCCGGTCTTGCTCTCCTCCTGGAGGGGCTGGGCTGAAACGGCTGGCAGGTTGACAAAATAGCGCTCATCACCGGCGTGCAGAGCGGCAAATTCGGCCGGAATACCGGGGGTGGGGCGGTAGATGATCTGGCGCTGCCGGCTGTCCAGCCAGGCACAACCACTGCTGGACAGCAGGGCCATTAGCAAAAAGAGGTGTAGCAAACCCATACAGCGCCTGCGGCTTGTCAAGAGGGCTGCCGTTACACTGCAAACCTTTTGCATCACGAAATTCAACGCTGCCCCCATGAATAAATTGTTTCCCATCGTCTTTGGCCTGATTGTGGCCCACCTGTCGGGCGCCGCCATGGCCGAGCAAAGTTTCCTCGCCTCGCTGGCGCAGGACAAAGTGCTGAGCTGGCAGTTCAGTCCCTATACCCTTCATTTTTCCCCCAGTGATGACCACAAAGACGTGGTGATGGTGGGCGTGGAGCGCGAGCATCCCAATGCCAAACTGGATGGCGTCACGTTTTTTACCAATTCATTTGGGCAACCGACGGTGTATGTCTATCCGTGGGGCGGCGTTTATCACGATATTGCGGGCATCAACCATTTGTCGTTCAAATGGACGGCCGGTTTGCTTTACGGCTACAAAGATCCCTACCAAGACAAAGTGCCTTACAACCACGCCGGGTTTTCACCCGCGGTGATTCCCGCCCTGGCTTATGAATTCAAACCGGGCTGGTCGGCACAAGTCAATGTTCTGGGGACGGCCGGGCTGATGTTTCAGCTCAACGCCCCTTTTAATTAAATAGGGCTCTAGCCCACGTCCAATAAGCGTAGGAAGCTACTATTTAAATAGCAAAAAACCCGCAAGGTTCGCACCTTGCGGGTTTTTTGTTTTGTGTCGAAAGCCATAACGCCCATCGACGCAGCATGACAATCTACAGCTGGCTGCAGATCGTCAAGCAAGGAGCCTATTACATGCCCATGCCGCCCATGCCGCCCATGCCGCCCATGTCGCCGCCGCCCATGCCGCCAGCTGATTCGTCCTTAGGCGCCTCAGCCACCATGCACTCGGTGGTCAACATCAAAGAGGCCACAGACGCTGCGTTTTGCAGAGCGGTGCGGGTCACTTTGGTTGGGTCCAGGATACCCATTTCGATCATGTCGCCATAGGTGTCGTTGGCAGCGTTGAAGCCGAAGTTGCCCTTGCCGGCCAACACAGCTGCCACCACCACAGACGCTTCACCGCCGCCGTTGTAAACGATCTCGCGCAGAGGCGCTTCGATGGCTTTCATCACCAGCTTGATACCGGCTTCCTGGTCCGCGTTGTCGCCTTTAACGACGCCAGCAGTTTGCTTGGCGCGCAACAGCGCAACGCCGCCGCCAGCCACGATGCCTTCTTCCACGGCAGCGCGGGTAGCGTGCAGGGCGTCTTCAACGCGGGCTTTCTTTTCTTTCATTTCGACTTCGGTGGCAGCGCCAACCTTGATCACGGCAACACCGCCAGCCAGCTTGGCCACGCGCTCTTGCAATTTTTCGCGGTCGTAGTCAGAAGTAGCTTCTTCGATCTGCACGCGCACTTGCTTCACGCGGGCTTCGATGTCAGCAGGAGCACCAGCACCGTCGATGATGATGGTGTTTTCTTTGCCCACTTCGATGCGCTTGGCCGAACCGAGATCAGCCAAAGTCACTTTTTCGAGCGACATGCCAACTTCTTCAGCAATCACTTTGCCGCCGGTCAGGATGGCGATGTCTTCCAGCATGGCCTTGCGACGATCGCCAAAGCCTGGCGCCTTGACCGCCACAACCTTCAGAATGCCACGGATGGTGTTGACCACCAAAGTTGCCAGGGCTTCGCCTTCGACATCTTCCGAGATGATCAGCAAAGGACGGCCGGACTTGGCAACTTGTTCCAGGGTCGGCAGCAGGTCACGAATGTTGCTGATTTTCTTGTCGTACAAGAGCACAAACGGGTTGTCCAGCAGTGCGGCTTGCTTTTCTGGGTTGTTGATGAAGTAGGGTGACAGGTAGCCACGGTCAAACTGCATACCTTCAACGACTTCGAGTTCGCTGTCGAGCGACTTGCCGTCTTCAACCGTGATCACGCCTTCTTTGCCCACTTTGTCCATCGCATCAGCAATGATCTTGCCGATAGCTTCGTCAGAGTTGGCGGAAATCGAACCGACTTGGGCGATTTCTTTGGAAGTGGTGGTGGCTTTGGACGCCTTCTTCAACTCGGTAACCAGGGCGTGCACCGCCTTGTCGATACCGCGCTTCAGGTCCATCGGGTTCATGCCGGCGGCCACGTACTTCATGCCTTCGTGCACGATGGCTTGTGCCAGCACGGTCGCGGTGGTGGTGCCGTCGCCAGCGATGTCGGAGGTCTTGGAAGCAACTTCCTTGACCATCTGCGCACCCATGTTTTGCAGCTTGTCTTTGAGTTCGATTTCCTTGGCCACGGACACGCCGTCCTTGGTCACGGTCGGGGCGCCGAACGAGCGCTCCAGAACTACGTTACGGCCTTTTGGGCCAAGGGTTACTTTAACGGCGTTGGCCAGGATGTTCACACCCTCGACCATGCGTGCGCGGGCTTCGCCGCCGAAAACTACGTCTTTTGCTGCCATGTTAGGACTCCGGATTCAGTTAATTAGTTAAGTGGAAAGAAGTGAGAAATTACTTCTCGACAACCGCAAACAGGTCATCTTCTTTCATGACGAGCAATTCGTCGCCGTCAACTTTGACGGTTTGGCCACTGTATTTGCCGAACAACACGCGGTCGCCGACCTTGACGGCCATGGCGCTGATTTCGCCCTTGTCGTTCTTCTTGCCAGGACCCACGGCCAGCACTTCACCTTGATCAGGCTTTTCAGCAGCGCTGTCAGGAATGACGATGCCAGAGGCAGTTTTGGTTTCGTTTTCCACGCGTTTAACAATCACGCGATCATGCAGAGGACGAAGTTTCATGGGATCTCCTATGGGTTTTGAAACAAAGGTTGAACAATCAAGAGCACCAACTTAAACAAGTTGATGCTCACTAATTTGAAGAGAAAGCTGTAAAGGACAAAAGCCTGTTAGCACTCAACTCTTACGAGTGCTAATGATAAGGGCATTTGCCAGGCTTTCAAGAGGATGCGGGTAAATCCTGAATCTGCTGCCAAGCTCCTGGGATGGTTCCTAGACGCGAATGCAAGGCGGAAATTTCATTAAATATTGCATATTGCAAAAAACACATTCACTCTATAAAATGCATGATGTATGCATCTTTAACTCAATTGCCTGAACCTGTACGTCCGACACGCTGGACGTACACCACATTTCGCGTACTGATTTGAAGACCTTGCGCCGCCGTTATTCGGTTCCAGGCATACCCGGGCAGCAAGCAGTAGTCGACGATTCATTTCGAGGTCATCAAAGTGAAAAAGATATTCCCCATACATCCGGCCAACCCCGAACGAATCTGCTGGGGTTGCGATAAATACTGCTCTGCTAACGACATGATGTGTGGCAATGGATCCGACCGCACCCAGCATCCGTTTGAATTGTTTGGCGAAAACTGGCGTGAATGGGGCAGCGATTACACGCCGGAACCAGTGGCCGAGGACCGTTGCGTTGTTGCACCGGCCCCTCGGAAATAATCTGGTCGGCTCACGTTGCCGGGTTCGGCCTGTCAGGCCAGCGCTGACGCCGGCCCGAAGAACTCGTAAGAAGTCTGCGCTTCTGGCACACCCACTTCGCGCAGCGACGATTTAACGGCTTTCATGAAAGGCACGGGGCCCAGGAAATACGCGTCCACATCACGCGTTTCGGGCAGCCACTGGGCCAGATGATTCGGTCCGATCAGGCCGACCGCATCCGGTTCGGCATCGCCGTCGCGCGACTCGGCATAGCAATAATAATGGCGCAGATTGTCATGACGCTCGGCCAGTTGGTCGACCATGCCTCGGAAGGCGTGCACACCGCCGTGGCGCGCCGCATGGATGAAATAGACGTCGCGTCCGGTGTTCAGTGCGCTGGTTAGCATCGCCAATGTCGGCGTGATGCCGACGCCGCCGCTGATCAGCACCACCGGCTTGTCGCCTGCGGTCAGCGTGAACGCGCCCGATGGCGGGAACAGATCGACCGCATCGCCGACATTGACGTGGTCATGCAGGAAGTTGGACACCAGCCCCATCGGCTCGCGCTTGACGCTGATCTGGTAGCTGACGCCGTTGCGCTCAGCCGACAGCGAATACTGGCGCTGCATTTCGGCGCCGTCCATGGTCACGCGGATGCCGATGCACTGGCCTGGCTCGAAGGCCAGTACCGGCTGGCCGTCTTGCGGCGTCATCTGGAACGACACGATTTCGTCCGACTCCACAGTTTTGCGCGATACGACGAACTTGCGTGCGCCTTCCCAGCCGCCCGGCGCGGCTTTTTTCTCTTGGTAGATGTCGCCTTCGGCACCCATCAGGATGTCAGCCAGTTGGCCGTAGGCCGCGGCCCAGGCGTCGATGACGGCGTCGGTGGCGACTTCAGCGCCGAGCACTTCGCGAATCGCCTTCAGCAGGCTGGCGCCGACCATCGGATAGTGTTCCGGCAAGATCTGCAGCGCGACGTGCTTGTTCACGATGGTATTGACCAGCGGGCCCAACTGTTCAAGGCGCTCGATGTTCCTGGCATACATCAGGATGCCATTCGCCAGCGCGCGCTGCTGGTCGCCGCTGTGCTGGTGGGCCTGGTTGAACAGCGGCAGCACCTCGGGAAAGTCCTTGAACAGCTGGAGGTAGAAGTGGCGCGTCAGCGCTTCGCCGCCTTGCTCCAGAATGGGGACGGTCGCGGCGATGATGGAACGGTGTTCTTGGGAAAGCATGGTGATGAGCTCTGAAATTTAAGATATATTAATAATACATCTTAAATTAGGTGCCAGCTAAACTCCTACCAAAATCAGGTCTAGCTCAAGAGAGGACAACAGGTAGCTTGGCTTCTGTTTGGAACGCGCTACGCGGCTTGTCCAAGCCTGTTTGTCCCGTAACGAATGCAGCGTTGGCTTGGGCATGGCATCATGAGCGTTGCTTTTTTAATACAACCCCCACTCATCCCCATTCATGTTTTACGCCATCTTAAAAACCATTCACCTGCTGTCGGTCATTGTCTGGATTGGGGGCATGGTGTTTGTGCCGTTCTTTTTGCGTCCGGCGGCCGCTGCGTTGGCCGCGCCTGATCGGGTGCGCTTGATGCACGATGTGCTGGGACGCTTCTTTAACGCGGTGCTGGTGGCCGCCGGACTGGTACTGGGCAGTGGCCTGTGGATGATGGGCCGCATGGGCCGGGCTGCGGCGCAATCAGGGATCAAGGTCAGCATGCCGCTGGAGTGGATCGTGATGGCCGCGCTGGGGCTGGTGATGGTGGCTATCTTTGGCCACATTCGCTTTGTGCTGTACAAGCGTCTCAGCCAAGCGGTGACAGCCTCGGCTTGGCCGGCGGGCGGCGCGGCACTGGCGAGTATTCGCACCTGGGTGATGGTGAATCTGGCGATTGGCGTGGTGATTGTGGCGATCACGCTGCTGGGCGCATCGGTTTGATGCGGGATGAACCCGGACGCTAAAGAACTCTGGCGCGCGCCGCGCTGGGCGCTGGCGGTTTTGCTGGCCGTGCTGGGCATGCTCGGCCCGTTTTCGATTGACACCTATATTCCCGCTTTTTCGGGCATTGCCCAATCGCTGGGGGCGACGCCGGTGGAGATGCAGCAGACGCTGTCGGCTTATCTGTTCGGCTTTGCCTTCATGAGCCTGTTTCACGGCGCGATTTCAGACAGTCTGGGGCGGCGGCCGGTGGTGTTGTGGGGCTTGGCGGCCTTCACGCTCGCGTCGGCAGGCTGTGCGCTGTCGCAAAGCATTGGCCAATTGGTGTTCTTCCGGGCGATGCAGGGTCTGTCCACCGGTGCTGGCATTGTGGTGGCCCGCGCCGTGGTGCGCGACATGTTTGACCCGACCCAGGCGCAAAAGGTGATGAGCCAGATCACCATTTATTTCGGGGTTGCCCCGGCCATTGCGCCGATCGTGGGCGGCTGGTTGTTTGTGCACCTCAACTGGCACAGTATTTTCTGGTTTCTGACGGCTGTGGGCGTCACGCTGTGGTTTGCCAATTTCAAGCTGCTGCCCGAGACCCTGCACCTCTCGCATCGGCAGCCGCTCAAGGTCAGCAACTTGCTGCAGGGTTATTGGCAGTTGGGGCGTGACCCGCGTTTTGTGCTGTTGGCGCTGGCCAGCGGCGTGCCGTTCAACGGCATGTTTTTGTACATCCTGTCGGCGCCGGCCTTTCTTGGGGAGCATCTGGCGCTGGCGCCGACGCAGTTTTTCTGGTTCTTCGTGTTGTCCATCAGCGGCATCATGGGCGGCGCCTGGGTCAGTGGCCGCATGGCCGGAAAAATGCCGCCCAAGCAGCAGATCAAGTATGGTTTTTTGATCATGCTGCTGATTGCCCTGCTCAATCTGGCGGCCAATCTGCTGTTCACAGCCCATGTGTCATGGGCAATGTTTCCGATTGCCATCTTTTCCTTCGGCTGGGCCATGATGGTGCCGGTGGTGACACTGCTGGTGCTGGACCTGCACCCGGAGCGACGGGGCATGGCGTCTTCATTGCAGGCGTTCATTGGTTCGTCCGCCAATGGTCTGGTGGCCGGTGTGATTGCACCGCTGGTCATGCATTCCACGGTGATGCTGGCCGCGGCTTCACTGGGCATGATGTGCATCGGCCTGAGTGCCTGGCTGGTTCTGCGTCACCGTTGGCCGGGCATCGGTCAAACAGTCGCACATTCAGCTCACTGAGTTTTAGGGCTGGCCTGCAAGACCAGGTCAATACGCCGCTGGAGGCGGGCGGCCGCATCACGGTCGCCGGTTTCGCTGGCGCGCTGGTGTTGTACTCCGAGCCAGGCCAGCAGCGGGCGGCGCCACCCTTGGCGGGAGGCCGTCTCAGTGGCGGTCGTGATATCAGCCGGGGTTAATCGGCTGCTTTGCAACAGAACCCCGGCCGCGATCAGGCGCGCCAGCGGGTCTTCCAGGCTGTCCAGCACGCTGCGCGTCGGGGTCGGACTGGTCGCCGCTGGGGCGACCGCCGCCTGCTGCACGAGGGCCCGATGCTGCGCCGGCAACAAGGCGGTGTTCAGTCCTGCCCAGTGCCCCGTCAGGTAAGCGGCATAGGCCTGCTCGCTGGCCGGTGCATCCTGCGCCAGGGGCTGATAGCCAGCACAGTTGTCAAATTCAAGGCTGGCCACGCGCACGGCGCAACGCGTCAGCTCGGCACGGGCGAGCAAATCAGCGCGGCCGGTGCTGCTGATTTCGGTTTTGGCGCGGGCAAACTCAAAGTCGGCCAGGCGGGTATTGCCGTTCAGGTACGCGGTTGAAAAACCCTTCAGCGCGGCAAATCCATTGGCTTGCCAGTCGGGCGTAACCGGGCCGCTGGCACACGCGGCCAACAGCAGGGCGGCACTGAAAACGGTGGCACGGGCCAGTCGGGTCGGCAAGATCAAGCGGGGTGTCATGGCAGTTTGAGCTCCGTGTCGCGGGCAAAGGGCCACTTGCGGTTCACTTCGTCCACCAGTTGGCTGACTTTGCGCAGGCTGATTTCCACCTCGGCGCGCAGCGCGCCCAGGTCCGTGCTGGCGACGCGGGCATTGGCGCCCACAGCCTGCGCTTCGGCCAGGACGGCGTCCACCTTTTTCAGGCTGGCACTGGCCTCCTTCAATACGGCATTGAGCTGGGTGACGGCGGCCTGCGTGCCGTCCATCACGCCATTGGGGCCATAGATGCGCTGATCCGTCTTGGCCAGCAGCGCATTGGTGCGGTCCAACGTGGCGATGATTTTTTTTGCGTTCTCTTCACTTCCCATGACGCCGGTCAGCATGCCATAGCGACCGCTCAGCCGCTCTGTTACGGTATTCAGGTGCCCCAGGCTGGTGTTGATGCTGGACTCCGGTCCCGTCATGTTCTCCAGGTTTTCCAGCAGCGCCCGGGTGGTGGCCACCAGGCGCGGAATTTCGGCGCTGGTATCACCGCGCAGTACGGTACGCTCCGAATTTTCGGGCAAGGGCGGGTCGGCCAGGATGCCGCTGAAGGCGCGGATGTGGGTTTCGCCCACCATGCCGCGTTCCATGGTGAAGATGCTGGAGGTGCGCAGCCAGTGGGCATCTTTGCGCGGCACGTCAATCACCATGCGGGCCTTGCCATCGGGCGCCAGTTCAATGCGCCGCACGCGCCCAATCGGAAAGCCCGCAAACGTCAGGTCCATGCCGACGATGACGCCTTCGGCGTCGTCGGAGATCAGCACCAGTTGCTGCGTGCTCTCGAACACGCCACGCGCATACATCACATAAAGCAGAAAACCAAGCACCAGTGTCGAGATCAGGATCAGCAACAAAATGGCCTTGCGTTCGACGCGGGCGATGGCCGACGGGGACGGCGATGGGGATTCGGGTTGGGGTTCCATGGGCGTCAGAGCGTTCAGATGTACTTGACCACCAGGGAGGCGGCTTCAATCAATAGTAGTACCAAAAACAGGCGCACCGCACCGGGTTGCACCGTGTCCTCGGTCGCGCTTTGGTAGGGGTCCAGCCGGGCGGCCATGGGTACCACGGCTACCGCCAGACTGAAGAGAATGGTTTTGAGGACAAAACCCAGAGTGACCGCTGCGTCGAACACCTGGCCAACCGTGCGCGTGTAGCCCGGCAGGCCCCAGAGGGTCAAGCCGTACACCGTGAGGTAGGCCAGCACCAGTGCGATCACACTGCTGAGCATGGCCAAGGTCAGTACCGCAAAAGTGCTGGCCATCACGCGCGGCACATACTCGTGGCGCAAGCTGGCCAGACTCAGTGGGGGCGACGGCTCGGCGAAGGACTTCAACGGGGTGACGCCCAGACTGGCGTTGAACGTCAGGCCGGCGCGCAAGGCGACAAACAGGGCCGCCGACAACGGTATCAGTTCCAGCACCAGCACACGCACCACCATCTGCAAGGCGTATTGCGACAGGCCATAACTCAGGGCCGTGACGACCACGATGCGAATCAACACCAGACTGAGCAGGGCGGCCAGCGCCGTGAACCATGGCAACACCTGCCAGGTGCTGGCGTAAATGTAGCGGGACGTGGTGGCGCGGTTGGCCCGGTTGTAGGTCGAGGGCGACAGCGCCATCACCAGCACCATGGCCCCAAAGTGAACCAGGTGCCACCAACTGGCCGCCCCGCGCAGCAGGGCACGGCCCCACGCGTCGGTGTCAAGGTAGGAGGATGAACTGGGTGGCATGGGCGGATGATAACGAGGTGGGTCCGTTTGAAATGGTAAGGTGCTTTAAATACAGCAGGGTAACTTGAGTTTGCTATATTAAATATAGCTGGTTGTGCAATATGGACGGCGGCTACAGCCATTATTTGTATAAATAAGTAACAAAAACATGCTGCAACCGTAGTTGCGCACGGGCTTGGTGAAGCCCGCTCTTCCATCAGAAAAAGAGAGATCAATTGACATTAAGATAGGGCCACCACCCTCTCACTCTCCGTCCTGTTGCTACCGGGCGCTACGACCACCCATTCGCAATGTGCAATGCCTGATTCCTTGATTGCCGCTGTTACCCGTTTCTTTGGCTCACGACTCCTCGGCGGTCTGCTGATCTGCGCCGCTTTGATTGGGCTGGATGTGGGGCGTCGCGCCGACGTGACGCCCTTGGCACAAGCCGTGTGGCCCACCGCAGAAATCACAGCGACAGGGCGTGCGCTGGTGCCGGTCGGTCGTGGCTACATTCCCATGCCCGCCAACACACCGGCGGCCCACGCCAGCAGCCTGCTGGCAATGCCGGCCGCGCACCCGTCCACCCTGATGGCGTTCTGGTTTGCCGGCACGCGCGAAAGCGCCCCCGATGTGCAGATTGCCGCCGCACAATTTGACCGTGCCACGCAGCAATGGAGCGCGGCGCGTTTTGTGGTCAACCGCTTGGCCATGGGCGAGTCACTGGGGTGGGGCGTACGGCGGCTGGGCAATCCGGTGGCCTGGCTCGATCGGCAGGGCAAGATTCATCTGTTTGTGGTGGCGACCGGCCTGGGCGGCTGGGCGGCGGCGCGCATTGTGCATTTGCGCCAGAGCAATGCGGGCCAGGACTTTGCGGCGCTGTCGTTTGACGTGGTGCGGGTGTTGCCCCTGTCATGGCTGTGGAACACCAGTTTTCTGGTGCGCGCGGCGCCGTTGCCGTTGGCCGATGGCGGCATGGTGCTGCCGGTGCATTTCGAACTGGGCATCAAATACCCGGTCGCCTTGCGCTTTGACGCTAATGGGGAGTTCAAAAGCATGGTCCGAATTTCCCGTCGCACCCATCTGCTGCAGCCGACGCTGTTGATAGTGAGCGATTCCCACTGGCTGGCGCTGATGCGCGATCAGAGCCCGGTGGGCAAGGTGGCGGTGGCCCAAACCAGTGACAGCGGACAGCACTGGGTCGATTTGCCCGATTTGGCACTGGTTAATACGGACTCGTCCGTGGCGGGGCTGGCCGTGGCGCCTGGGCATCTATTTTTAGCCCACAACTCGTCGCCACATGCCCGCACGACGCTGGATTTGAGTGCCTCCGTCGATGGCCGGACCTGGTCTTTGGCCCAAGGGCTGGCGCACGGCGCGGGCTCTGATGAGTTCTCTTACCCGGCACTGGCCTGGGCGGACGACAGCTTGTGGGTGAGTTACACCGACCAGCGCCAGCGCATTGGCTGGCAACGGTTTTCCTTGTCACCTGCCAAACACTGAGACCGCATCACGGTATGAACATGAGCGCATTTCTGAACACCTTGCTGTCAACGGAGAACCCGGTGTTGCCCAGTCCCACGGCGATGCGGGTGGCCCTGCATCTGGTGTGGGCCATCGTGTTGGGCAGTGGCACCCTGCTGATGGCGGGCAAGCTGGCACGTCCCTATCGGTTGGGGTTGAGTTTATTGGTGATGGCATGGACGCTGGTGCCGGGCAACGCATCGCCGGCTTATTGGCTGGGGCTGGCGTTTCAAACGCCCAGCTTGACGAGTGCCGTCATTTGTCTGACGTGGTTTTTAAGCTGTGCGCGGCGGGAAGCAGAGCCGGGAATCCCGATGGCCCCACCTCTCGCCCGTCGCCTGACCATGCTGGGCGCGACTGGCTTCGTGCTGGGTTGGGTGTTGTTGTTGGACACGCTGGCCTGGCTGCCGGTGTCGGTCTACGCGTGGGGCTTTGGTTCAGCCGCCTTGGGTGCGGTGGCTGTGTTCGCCACCTTGCTCTGGGTGGTGGCGGGCACGGCGGGGGTAAATCGAAAGGTGCCGGGTCTGGTCGGTCCGCTGTTGATGCTGTGTGTCTTGACCCTGTTTGTGCTGACCCGTTTGCCCACCGGCAACCTGTGGGATGCGCTGATCGACCCGTGGTTATGGATTGCGCTTCAGGTCGGTTGGCTGATCAGTGTGGCGCGGCGCTGGCTGGCGGGGAAGTGGCTACCAGCCACTCGCGTCTGAACAGCCAGCTTTGCGGGTACCAGAGGTTGGCCAGATTGATTTCGCCACTCTGGTGGCGTCCTTTCACTTCCCAGCGCGTTCCCAATACAGTGCAGCCCGGCACGCAGGGCGGTGCCAGTTCGGTGGGTTCCGCTTGCAGCCAGATAACGGCATCGTGGCTGGCCAGCAGACGGCTGAGTTCCCCGGCGGTCCCGATGGCGTGAGACGCCGCCCGACCTTCGCTGTCGTAGGGCACAAACTGGTTGCCCGGCAGTACAAACTGAAAGCGCTCAAATTCGCCGTTGAAGTTGTTCGGCACGGCGATCCGGGCCTGCTGAAGCTTGGCTATCACCTCAGCCGGATAATGCCCGGCGGCGCCATTCAACGGTGCCGTGGTCAAGCTGAAACAGGCGTAAACCGCCAACGTTGCGGCCACGGTACAAGCCCGCGTCCAGGCGGGTTTCACCAATCCACCGATGACGACAAGAAGACTGGCGGTGACCGCCAGCAGGGTGGCGCTCAGTTCGAGGGTCGTGCCGATGCCGACGTCATGCGCCGCCCAGGCGATGCGACCCAGACCGCCAATCAAGATCCCGCACAGCAGTAAAGACAATAAAAACCAGCCACGGCCAATGCGGCCCCAGTAGAGGGCGATCAACATCGCCATGGCCGGCATGGCGGGGACGACATAGCGTGCCGAACGCTGACTGGGCAGCGTAAACACGATCAGCCAGACGGCCAGCCAGGCCAGCAAGATCAATAAGTGTGGTGACAGCTTGGTGTGGTCGGCGTTTTCTCGTGCGCGCCAGGTCTGGAACCCCAGCCTGAGCCCCGTCCACATCAGCCCCAGGACGACGAACGCCAGCAGCCCTGCATTTTGCGCATAAGCCAGCAGTTGCGCCCACATGCTGACACCGCCACCCAGCAACGCGACATGCCAGTAGCCCAGACTGTTGGACAACTTGCCCGCGTTTTCAGCGATGATGAATTCTTGCCACACTGCGCCCGGGTCTGGGTCCAACACAAACCACAAGGCAAAAATACCCAACGCTATCGCCGCACTCAGGCTCACTTTGACGGTGGTCTTAAGCGCTACGCGCCAACTCAGCGTGGGAGAACTTGCCAGCTGGGCACACCACAGCGCGGCCGCCGCCGGTGCAATCAGGGCAAACGATTTATAGGCCAGCCCGAGCCCCATGGCCATGCCGAAGCCGATATGGGTCAGCCAGCTCAAGCTGGTCGCTTGCGTGGCGGGTGTTGGGCGCAAGCGTTGCCACAACAGCCAGAAAATGGGCGCATTCAGCCAGAAGGTTTCGGGAGCGCTGGTCAAAAAAGGTCGGCCAAAACGGAAGGTGCAGAAAAAGGCGAGGTAAACGCAGGCTGCCAGGCAAGCGGTCCGCAAATTGCGGGTGATGCTCTGCACGGTCCAGGCCACTGCGCCCGCCAACAGCAGCGTGTAAATCAGGCTGGGGGTGCGCAGCGCGGCCATGTGCCAGTTGCGTCCCCAGTCGCCCGCCACCATGGCCTGCCAAAACAGCAAGGGTGGTTTGGTATTGCGCGTGTGCTCCAGTTCGGACACCAGCGGCAGCCAGTGGTTGGAGGCCGCCGTCAGGCGCGCAATGTGCGTGTAAACCAACTCATCCCCGATGTTCGGGATGTACTGCCCACCCAAACCGAACGCATAGACGGCAACCGCGAGTGCCAGCAGGGCCAGCCAGGCCAGCGTTGAGGTGTCAGTGGTTTGGTTGTTGGGTTGTTGGAAATGCATGCGTTATTTTGCCGAGCGTTGGCGAAAGGTCCAGCGGTCGTTGGCCAAAAAGTTGCTCACGCTCGCCACCAGAATGGCAATGACATTGGCCAGCATGTAATGCAGGGAATGAGACAGCCACAGGGTCAGACCGTACTGCAAGGCGATGCCAAACCACGAGGCCACGGCATAACGTCCGAGCTGGCCCAAAAAGACGGAAACACCGGTCTGCGGAGCTTGACCGGGTTGAATCTGCACAGCCGCCTCACGCAAGCGGTCGGCCCAAGTCCAGAGCCGGTTCCAGGTAAAGTTGTTGATGGTGGCCACCGTAATGGCCAGGGCCAGAGACGCATAAAGCCGGCTGCGCGGTGCGGCAATGGCGGCAAACAAATATTCTTGCGCAAGATAAAGAATGGTCATGTTGACCACCGTGCCCGTGGCGCCAACCAGCCCAAATTTGATGTAGCGAAAGCCCTTGAGCCACTCCATCAATAAAAACAGACGCTGTTGCCAGCCGGTCCGCTGGCTCATGAAGCTGCGCCTGTTGGCATGGCCAAAGCGGCCAAGGCATCGGCCAGGACCGGGTCCGGGGCAATGCGTTTGAGGCACTGGTTGTCGCCATCGCAAAAGGTTTCGCGGTGGTTGTAGGCGCTCAGGCAGGGTGAGCAGGCCAGACCGGATTCCAGCACTTGAGCCCGTGGCCCGAGCGGCCCGTACAAGCGACCCGTTTCGGGACCAAAAAACACCATCGTGCGAATGGGCGTGAGGCTGGCAAAGTGGCCGGGACCGCCATCGTTGGTGATCAACAAATCAGCGCCATGGAACAGCATCAACAACTCGCGGATGCTGCGGGTGTAGCCGGTCAGGTCGATGCAGAAATCGCTTTGGATTTGCGTGCGCAGGTCGCGTGCCAATGGCGCGTCATCGCGCAGGCCAATCAGGCCCACGGCGTGCCCGGCCTGGCACAGGCCACGTGCCACCTGGGCATAGTGCGCAGCCGGCCAGGCGCGCTCGGGCAGCAGGCCGCCACCGGCGTACAGCAAGACTACTTTTCGACCCCGGAGAGCCGGGTGGTCGGCCAGCATCTTGCTGCGGTAGGCCTGCAGTTCAGTCGCTTCAAAGGGCACGGTCAAGCCCGTGTCTTTCGGTAACTCGCGAATGGGCGCGGCCTTGTTGCGTGGCATGCAGGACGCTTCCAACGCATCGACCAGCGACAAGAACTGTTTGCTGATGTGCTGATAGGGGTTGTACGGAATGGCTTTATTGATAAAGCTTCCTCGGTACAGCCCTTCTTGCGTGTGCGGTGTGAAACCCACACGCAGCGGCGCACCGCTCATGTAGGACATCAGGCTGCTGATGCGGGAAAACAGTTCGCAGTCAATCACGGCGTCCAGCGGCAGGCGGCGCAACGCCATGCTGACGCGCCAGATGTCACCCAGTAACCCCAACCCTGCGCTGTCGTCCAGCGCGTGCAGGTGTTCGGGTTGGGCCAAACCCAGAAGGGTAGCGACTTCCTGGTTTTTCTTGAGTTGCAGTACATGCAGCGTGGCGCTGGGGTAGCGTTGGCGCAGGGTGGCAAACATGGGGCCGGCCAGCACCACGCTGCCCATCTCGGACAGCAGAATAACCAGAATGTGACGCGGCTCGCGCGATAGATGCGCGGCAGGCCGTCCAAGCGAAATGAGCCGGACCCACATAGACACCACGCCACACAGCAACTGGCCCAGCCAGCGGTCAATCCAGCGTTGTGTCTGTATTTTCATGGGTTCCGATTCGCTCTCGTTGGTCGTTTACGCGGCCGGCAAGCCAGCCGCTGCGCGCAGCGTTTGTGCCTTGTCGGTACGTTCCCAGGTGAACTCGGGTTCTTCACGACCGAAGTGACCGTAAGCGGCGGTCTTCTCGTAGATTGGGCGCAACAGATCGAGCATCAGGATGATGCCCTTGGGGCGCAGGTCAAAGTACTCGTTCACCAGCGCGGCCAGTTGCTCGTCCGGAATCACGCCGGTGCCTTCGGTGTAGACCGTCACGTTCATGGGCTTGGCCACGCCGATGGCATAGGCCACCTGAATCTGGCACTGACGGGCCAACCCGGCCGCCACAATGTTTTTGGCCACGTAGCGGGCCGCATAGGCGGCCGAACGATCGACCTTTGTTGGGTCTTTGCCGCTGAAGGCGCCGCCGCCGTGCGGGCAGGCGCCGCCGTAGGTGTCGACAATGATCTTGCGTCCGGTCAGGCCACAGTCGCCTTGCGGGCCACCGATGACGAAACGCCCGGTCGGGTTGATCAGGTATTTGGTGTCTTCGGTCAGCCATTCTTTGGGCAGCACGGGTTTGATGATGTCTTCAATCACCGCTTCGATGAAAGATGGCTTCATCTTCGCGCCATCGCTCATCTCCGGACTGTGCTGGCTCGACAGCACCACGGTGTCGATGCTGTGCGGTTTGCCGTCCACGTAGCGCATGGTGACCTGGCTCTTGGCATCCGGGCGCAGAAAAGGCAGGCGGCCATCTTTGCGCAACTGCGCCTGACGCTCGACCAGGCGGTGAGCATAGTAAATCGGCGCGGGCATCAACTCGGGCGTCTCGTTGCAGGCATAACCAAACATCAGGCCCTGGTCACCGGCGCCGGTGTTCAGGTGGTCATCGCTGGCATGATCGACGCCCTGGGCAATGTCGTTGCTTTGCTTGTCATAGGCCACCAGCACGGCGCAACCCTTGTAGTCAATGCCGTATTCGGTGTTGTCGTAGCCGATGCGCTTGATGGTGTCGCGTGCCACCTGGATGTAGTCCACATGCGCGTTGGTGGTGATTTCACCGGCCAGCACCACGAGACCGGTGTTGCACAAGGTCTCGGCAGCGACGCGGGACTTGGGGTCCTGCTTGAAGATCGCATCCAGAATCGCATCCGAAATCTGGTCGGCCACCTTGTCGGGGTGACCTTCAGAAACGGACTCAGAGGTAAAGAGGAAATCGTTCGCCATAATTTTTAAGCTCCAATGCCAAGTTCAAACAGGTTCGAGACCGCGTTGCTTGGGCTTGGAGGCTTCGGCGAACGCTTTAGCAGATTTGTCAAATTTGACAAGGCACAATGGCGGCTCTTGCGAACCGCCTTTGTGTGTCGCCCTGCAAGTAGTTCCATAACTCAGCGACCCGCGCATTTTATCCCAGTGATGATTACCCTTTTTAAAATCTTGTCCGTCCTACCCTTGAGCTTGGTGCATGGGTTAGGCTGGAGCTTGGGTTGGCTGGTGTTTCTCGCTTCAGGGGTCTATCGCCAGCGTTTTCTGGCGAACGCACGCCAGGCCGGGATGGGCTGGCGGCAATGGTTGGGCGCAGTCGGTGAGAGTGGCAAGCTGGTGGCCGAGTTGCCGCGTTTGTGGCTGGGGCGACCGGTGCCGGTGCTGTGGGAAGGCGCCCAGCATGTGGAGGACGCACTGGCAGTCGGGCGTGGTGTGGTGTTTCTGACGCCGCATCTGGGCTGCTTTGAGATCACGGCCCAGGCCTATGCGCAACGCTATGGTCAGGAGAAACAGCCCATGACCGTGCTGTTTCGTCCGCCGCGCCAGTCATGGCTGCGCGAACTGGTGACGAGCGCCCGCGCCCGCCCGGGTCTGCATACCGCCCCCACCACGCTGGCGGGGGTCAAACAAATGATCAAGGCCTTGAAACAGGGCCAGTGCCTGGGTCTGCTGCCGGACCAGGTGCCTCCGCTGGGCATGGGTTTGTGGGTGCCATTTTTTGGCCGTGAGGCCTACACCATGACCCTGTCCGTGCGGCTGGCACAACAAACCGGGGCCACGGTGCTGATGGCCTGGGGCGAGCGTTTGTCCTGGGGTCGGGGTTATCGTGTGCATGTGCAGCCCCTGAACACGGTCTTGCCAGCCGACAGTGCGCAGGCAGCCCGGGTCATCAACCAGGCGATGGAAACGTTGATTCGCAGTTGTCCGCAGCAATATTTGTGGGGCTACGCGCGCTACAAGCAGCCGCGGCAGGAGGTTTGATGTTCAGTCATTTCGGCATCACGGTCATGCATCTGTTGGGGCGGCTGCCCCTGGCCTGGGTGCGTGCGCTCGGCTGGCTGCTGGGTTGCGTGCTTTATGCGCTGGCGGTGCCGCGGCGGCGGGTCGCCCAGACCAACTTGCGTTTGTGTTTTCCGGACAAGTCCGAGCACGAAATCAAACACCTGACTTTTCAGACGTTTGTTCATTTTGCCCAGGCCTGGCTGGACCGGGGCTGGCTCTGGCATGGCTCGCCCGAAGTCACCCGGCAGCGCCTGACCCTGTCGGGGGCTGTGCGTGAATTGCAGGGCGCTG
This sequence comes from Rhodoferax sp., assembly GCF_012927445.1. GTDB lineage: Bacteria > Pseudomonadota > Gammaproteobacteria > Burkholderiales > Burkholderiaceae_C > Rhodoferax. The sequence goes on along the minus strand of NZ_JABBPD010000001.1, from coordinate 448,580 downwards.
AACCGGTCGTGATTTTTGCGCCGCATTTTGTCGGACTGGATGCCGGTTGGACCGCCTTGACACAGCAGCTGCCACGCCAATTCACCACCATCTACACCGATCAGGCCAATAAAGTTCTTGACGCCTGGATCTTGACGGGGCGCCAGCGTTTTGGGCAGGCTCGGCTGTTCGGTCGCGTGGAGGGCGTCAAAACCATCGTGGCAACACTGCGTGCCGGCGCGCCACTGTATTTGTTGCCCGACATGAACTTCGGTCTCGAAGATTCGGTTTTTGTGCCGTTTTACGGCGTGCCAGCCGCCACGGTGCCGAGTCTGTCGCGCTTTGCCAAACTGGGTCGCGCCAAGGTGGTACCGGTGGTCACGCGCATGACGCGCCAGGGTTACGAGGTTCAGGTCATGCCGTCATGGCCGGACTTTCCGTCCGACGATGTGGCCGCCGATACGGCGCTCATGAACCTGCGGCTGCAGTCGTTTATCGACACCATGCCGGACCAGTATTTCTGGGTGCACAAGCGCTTCAAGGATCGGCCGCCCGGTGCCCCGGCGGTCTATTGAATCGTTGAGTGAAATTGACCTGTAGCCGCCGTCCACTCTGCGCAGGAAGCTATTTATTTAATAGCAAAAAACTGCTGCAGCAATTGCGCTGCCAGTTGCGGTTTTTCATGCACGATCCAGTGCGTGGCGTCAGGGACGGTTTGAAGCGTCAGGTGCTCCACGTAGGCGCCCAGTCCTTCAATCAACACCGGCGGTAACGCAAATCGTCCAAGGCCCAGATTACCAGCGTGGGCAGGCTCACGGTCAGCATGGCGTGCGGCAGATCGATGGCGGCCGCGGCAGGGTCCGCTGCGCGCGGTGGCCGCAGCGGTGAGGCCCGGTACAGGTTGCAGCCGCCGGTCAGTCCGGCCTCCCAGACCTCGCGGTACTGCGCCTTCACCGCGTCAGTGAGCCAGTCCGGGGCGTGCGCGCCGTTTTTTGTACGCGTCAGAAACTCCCAGAGGCGGCGGAAATCGTGCTGCGCCAGCAGTTGTTCGGCATCTGGCCGAATCAGAAAATTCATGTAAGCACTGGCGGCCTGCTGGGCAGGGCTGTGTTTGAGTTCGCGCAAAAACGTACCGGGATGAGGCGAGTTGATGATGACCAGCTGCCGGGTCAGATGGGGCAATTGGTTGGCAAGGCTCCACGCGATTGCACCACCCCAGTCGTGCGCCACCAGGGCGGCGAGCTGGCCCCCTTGGCCCGGCGCCTCAATCGCAATCAGGGTCGCAATGTCTTTCACCAGGTGTTTAGGGCGGTAGGCACTGACGTCGGTCGGCGCGCTGGAGTGTTCAAAGCCGCGCAGATTGGGTGCCACGCAGCGGTAACCACCGTTCTCGGCGCGAGCAAAATGTTCCAGCAAGAAGTCCCACACAAACGCCGCTTCCGGGAACCCATGCAAGAACATGAGAACCGGGCGACCGCGTGCGCCGGTTGCCCGACAACTCAGGGTAATGCCATGCGCCAAGGGCTGGAAATAGGTCTCGATCATGGTCGCGTCAGCCTCTTGCAGTCAGAACAGGCCTGAGCTTACGAAGACAGACGGTTTGCCGCAGTCGCGTTTGGGACTGCGGCCGAGGACGCGGTGGCGCGCGCCCTGCTTAAACGCTTTTGGGGGTGGTGGGCTCGGGGTGTGCCCACTGCCACAGCAAGGTGGCTACTTCATCAATTCCCTGGCGTTTAGGCGCTGAAAATAGCCGGACTTCGCCGCCGCCAGCTTGCAGCTTCATGATCGACAGCGCCTTGTTTTGCTCGACGCGCGTCAGCTTGTCGGCCTTGGTCAGGACCACCAGAAATTTGAGACCTTCTTCCACCCGCGGCCGCACGATGTCGAGCAGGATTTCATCCAGTTCGGTCAGCCCGTGGCGTGGATCGCACATGAGCACAATGGCTTTCAGATTCTCACGCGTCACCAGGTAATTGGCCATCACTTGTTGCCAGCGAATCTTGTCTGACTTGGGCACGGCGGCATAACCATAGCCCGGCAAGTCGGTCAGAATTGCATCGGTCACGCCCTGTTTGCCCAACGCGAACAAATTGATGTGCTGGGTGCGTCCCGGTCTTTTGGAGGCAAAGGCCAATTGCTTTTGTTGTGTCAGCGTGTTGATGCAGGTGGATTTGCCGGCGTTGGAGCGTCCCACAAAGGCAATCTCGGGCACATCCAGTGCCGGCAAGAAGTGCAGCTGGGGGGCCGTCGTGAGGAATTTGGCTGTGTGCAGCCAGCCCAGTGCAACGACTGCAGCAGCCTTGGCGGCGCTGTCTTTTGCAGTTGACTGGGGGGCCGAGGCCGGTGGGTTTGAGTTGGTAGTCATTAATTAAAGGGAAGAAACCCGAAGCCGCATTGTAGAATCTCCTTGTTTTGCTCACTTGCCTTGACCTTTTTGACACGACATTCCCTATGAAGTTGCTCACCTCTTTTTTGCTTGCTGCCTCGTTGGCAGCACCGGCTTTTTCCACTTTCGCACAAGAGGCCAAGCCTGTTGCACCGCTGGCAGAGGCCGCGCCGGCCCCTGTAAAACTGGTCAAGCCTGATCTGGTCAAAGGCGAGGCCAGCTATACCGCTGTGTGTGCGGCCTGCCACGCAGCAGACGGCAATTCGGCCATTCCCGTCAACCCCAAACTGTCGCAGCAACACCCGGAATACCTGGTGAAGCAATTGCAGGAATTCAAATCTGGCAAGCGCGCCAACGCCATCATGTCGGGCATGGCGACAGCCCTGAGCGATCAGGACATGCTGAACGTCGCTTACTGGTTGAACACCAAGACCGCCAAGCCTGGCTTTGCCAAAGACAAAGAATTGGTGAGTTTGGGTGAGCGGATTTACCGCGGTGGCATCGCTGATCGTCAGATTCCGGCGTGTGCCGGTTGCCACAGCCCCAATGGCGCTGGAATTCCCTCGCAGTTCCCCCGTCTGGGCGGTCAGCATGCTGATTACGCCGTGGCCCAGTTGATCGCGTTCCGTGATGGCACCCGGAAAAACAGCCTGCAGATGACGGGTGTGACTGCCAAAATGAACGATCGCGAAATCAAGGCGGTTGCCGATTACGTCGCCGGTCTGCGTTAAGCGCAGGCTTGGGTCGCTGGTCAGCGCGTTTGGAAATTTATTGAACTAAACGTGTGCAAGCAACCCCAATGTGGGCAGGTCCATTTTCAAAATGGTCTGCCCTTTTTTTTGAGTTAATCACAATCCATTCATGACAGTCTCCACCCAGGGTCTAGAGCTTAAATCCGGCTCGCGCCCATTACGCGCTGCCGTCGAGTTGCTGTCGTCAATGCGGTTTTCAATCTCTTTGCTGACCGTCATTTGTATTGCCTCGGTGATTGGGACAGTACTCAAGCAGCACGAATCCCTCAACAATTACGTCAATCAATTTGGACCTTTTTGGGCCGAGGTGTTTGGTGCTGTCAGCTTGTATTCGGTGTACAGCGCTTGGTGGTTTTTGCTGATACTGGCCTTTTTGGTGACCAGCACGTCACTCTGCATTGCGCGCAACACTCCCAAAATCTTCACGGATCTTAGAACTTACAAAGAAAACATTCGTGAGCAAAGCCTGCAGGCGTTTGGCCATCGGGCCCAGGCCGATCTGGATGAGACGCCTGAGGTGGCCGCCCGGCGCATCGGCCAGATGCTGGTGGGCGGGGGCTGGAAGGTCAAGTTGCAACAGCGCGAGGGCCCCGGTGCCCGTGGCTGGATGGTCGCGGCCAAGGCGGGTGCTGTCAATAAAATTGGGTACATCGCGGCGCACAGTGCCATCGTTTTGGTGTGCGTGGGCGGCTTGCTGGATGGTGATTTGATTGTCCGTGCGCAGATGTGGTTCAACGGAAAAGTGGCCTACAACGGTGGCGGCATGATTGCCGATGTGAAGCCGGAACACCGTCTGAGTGAGCGCAATCCGACCTTTCGCGGCAATTTGCTGGTGACGGAGGGCACGCGCTCCAGTACCGCTATCTTGAATCAAGCGGACGGCATTCTGCTGCAGGAATTACCGTTTGCAGTGGAACTGAAAAAGTTTGTGGTGGAGTACTACTCCACCGGCATGCCCAAGCTGTTTGCCAGCGACATCATCATTCACGATATTCATACTGGCGAACAAATCCCGGCGCGGGTAGAGGTGAATCACCCGGTGGCTTACAAGGGGGTGGAGATTTTCCAGTCCAGTTTTGATGATGGCGGCTCCAGTGTCAAGCTCAAAGCCCTGCCCATGAACGCGGCCGCTAAACCGTTTGAGATCGACGGTGTCATTGGCGGTTCATCGCAACTCAGCAATGGCAATGAAAAGCTCACGATCGAATACACCGGTTTGCGGGTCATCAATGTCGAAAACTTTGCCGGCAACAGCGCAGGGGGCATTGATGTCCGTAAAGTGGACTTGCGGGAATCCATCGATTCCCGCCTCGGGGCGGCCAACAAGTCGGTCACCAAAAAAGAACTGCGCAACGTAGGCCCCAGCATCAGCTACAAGCTGCGTGACGCCGCAGGGCAGGCGCGCGAATTTAACAACTACATGTTGCCGGTCGACATGGGCGATGGCGCACCCGTGTTCTTGATGGGACTGCGCGAATCGCCCGTTGACCCTTTCCGCTATTTGCGAATTCCAGCTGATGAAAATGGCACTTCCGATGAATTTTTCCGGCTGCGGGCGGCGTTGGCGGACCCGGTCGTGCGCGATCTGGCGGTTCGGCGCTATGTCTCACGCGCCGTGGACGCCAGCCGCCCGGATCTGATCAAACCGCTGACGGCATCAACCTCGCGCGCATTGGCCTTGTTTGCTGGCGCCGAAAAAAGCAAAGATGGCAAGCCGACAAGCGGTCTGCAGGCGATCTCTGACTTCATGGAAATTAATGTGCCGGAGAGTGAGCGAGGCCGGGCCGGCGACGTGCTGATCCGCATTCTGAATGGGGCCCTGTTTGAACTGGCCCAAATGTCGCGTGAGCGTGCGGGCCTGAAACCGTTTGAACCGAATGAGAAAACACAAGCGTTCATGACCCAGGCGGTGCTGGCACTGAGCGACGCGCAAACGTATCCCGCGCCCATGGTGTTGCAACTGTCCGACTTTACCCAGGTGCAGGCCAGTGTCTTCCAGGTGGCCCGTGCACCCGGAAAGAAAATTGTGTATCTTGGCTGCGCTTTTCTGATTTTGGGTGTTTTTGCGATGCTCTACATTCGTGAGCGGCGACTGTGGGTATGGCTGGCGCCGCGCGATGCAGCAGGCGGTGAACGGGCGACGGCCACCATGGCCTTGTCCAGCAATCGCAAAACGATGGATGGTGATCGTGAATTTGAGAAGCTTAAATCCCGGTTGATTGGAATCAAGGAAGAATGACATGACTACTGCTTCGGCAACTATTGGCACCACATTGACCCTGAACGAAGGTTATTTCGCCAAGCGCAACTGGTTTGACTGGCTGTTTGCGGCGATTGTGATTGCCGGCGGCTTGTATGTTTTCTCGCGCTACAACGGCGCGATGGATGTCTACGAAAAAGGGATTTTGCTGGGAGCCATGCCGAGCGCCATCATGCTGGGCTGGTTTTGGCGGCCCTTGCGCACGCTGATGCTGGCGGTGGCCGGTTTGTCGCTGTTGGGCATCGTGTCGTACCAAGGCAGTCTGGCCAGTGCCGACAGCGTGTTCTGGCTTAAATACTTTCTGTCCAGCCAGTCGGCCATCCTGTGGATGAGCATGCTGTTCTTCATGAGTACCGTCTTCTACTGGGTCGGCATGTTCGCACCGCGACAGGGCGAGGCGATTTCGCTGGTGGCCTCGCGGCTGCTCTGGGTTGCCGTGGCCATGGCGCTGATTGGCACCATGGTGCGCTGGTATGAAGGCTATTTGCTGGGTTCGGATATCGGACATATTCCGGTCAGCAACCTGTATGAAGTGTTCGTGCTGTTTTGCTGGCTGACCGCGGCTTTCTATCTTTATTTTGAGGAACAGTACAAGACACGCGCACTGGGTGCCTTCGTCATGCTGGTGATCAGTGCCGCCGTCGGCTTTCTGCTCTGGTACACGCTGGTGCGCGGCGCGCACGAAATTCAGCCGCTGGTGCCGGCGCTTAAGAGCTGGTGGATGAAGCTGCATGTGCCGGCCAACTTCATTGGTTATGGCACGTTTGCGCTGGCCGCCATGGTGGCGTTTGCCTACCTGATCAAGCAAAACGCGACGGAAACACGCTGGTACAAACTGGCCCCGCTGTGGTTGTTGGGCATTGTGTTGTGTTTTGAGCCGATTGTGTTTCGCAAGTCGTCCGCCGGTGGCATGAGTGACTACTGGGCGGTTTACTTCGGCATTTCGGCGCTCATCGTCGGCAGTATCTTGTTTGGGCGACGTCAGATCGCGGCCAAGCTGCCATCCTTCGAAATTCTGGACGATGTGATGTACAAGTCCATCGCCGTTGGCTTTGCATTCTTTACCATCGCCACCGTGTTGGGGGCGCTGTGGGCGGCCGAGGCCTGGGGCGGCTACTGGAGTTGGGACCCCAAAGAAACCTGGGCCCTGATTGTCTGGCTCAATTATGCGGCCTGGCTGCACATGCGCCTGATGAAGGGCTTGCGCGGCACGGTGTCCGCGTGGTGGGCCTTGTCCGGCTTGGCAGTGACCAGCTTTGCCTTCATTGGCGTCAATATGTTCCTGAGCGGCTTGCACAGCTACGGCACCCTGTAACGGATTGATTTAGCTGAAATAGGGAGCGGGATCAGTCTATTTTTTTGTAAGAACGCACGCTTTCCCATGACTTTCATTGAAACGAGGACCGCATCATGCTTATCAAAAACAGCCGCGACGGCTTTTGCCATCCGGTCTCCAGCGAAATCACGAGCCAGCGCGTCTATGAGGGGCGGCGCGATCTCATCAAACTGATGGCCAGCGGTGTCGCGGGTGCCGCTTTGACATCGTGGGCGTCACGGGAGGCCCATGCGCAAGGCGCCAGCACTGTGCAACGGCCGGGCAAACTGGCTGCCTTGCCGAGCGCGCGGTCAAGTCTGGCCGGCGCCGCTACCATGGAAAAGCTGACGGATTACAAGGACGCCAGCAGCTACAACAACTTCTACGAATTTGGCACCGACAAGGCTGACCCGGCACAAAATGCCGACACGCTAAAGACCACGCCCTGGACGGTTGAGATTGAGGGGCTAATCAAAAAACCGACCAAGTACACACTGGAAGACCTGCTGAAACTCAGCGCACAGGAAGAGCGGATTTACCGCTTGCGCTGCGTGGAAGGCTGGTCCATGGTGATTCCGTGGGTGGGCTATTCACTGAGCGAGCTGATCAAACGCGTCGAACCACTGAGTAGCGCCAAGTACGTCGAATTCGTGACCTTGGCCGATCACAAAACCATGCCGTTTGTGGGCTCCCGCGTGCTGGACTGGCCTTATGTGGAAGGCTTGCGCATGGATGAAGCCATGCACCCGCTGACCTTGCTGACCTTTGGCATGTACGGCGAGGTGTTGCCCAAGCAGAACGGCGCTCCGGTGCGCCTGGTGGTGCCCTGGAAGTACGGCTTCAAGAGCGGCAAGAGTCTGGTCAAAATCCGCTTCACCGACAAGCCGCCGGCCACCGCCTGGAACAAGGCGGCCGCCAATGAGTATGGTTTCTTCTCCAACGTGAACCCGACAGTGGACCACCCGCGCTGGAGTCAGGCCACGGAGCGGCGCATCGGCGAGGATGGCTTGTTCGCCAGGAAACGCAAGACCTTGATGTTCAATGGCTATGAGGCCCAAGTCGGGCAGCTTTACGCTGGCATGGACCTCAAAAAGTTCTTCTGATGGACGCGCTTGCCAGTCCCCGGCCAGCGGTGCGGGTAAGGTCGCTTTTGCTGCACCGCTTCGCCAAACCAGTCATGTTTGGTCTGTCGCTGTTGCCGTTCTGTTGGCTGCTGTATGCGGCGATCACCAATCAGCTGGGGGCCAATCCAGCGGAGGCCTTGAGCCGCTCTACGGGCGACTGGACCTTGCGCTTTTTGTGCTTGGTGCTGGCCGTCACGCCGCTGCGCGTCATCACGCAGACCCCGGCACTGGCCCGGTTTCGCCGCATGCTGGGACTGTTTGTTTATTTTTATGTCTCGCTCCATTTGCTGAGTTACAGCTGGTTTGACATGGGGTTTGAGTTGACGGATATGGCCAAAGACATTGCCAAACGGCCATTTATCCTGGTGGGTTTCTCTGCTTTTGTGTTGCTCACCCCCTTGGCTTTGACGTCCTTCAACCGGGCGATCAAAACACTGGGCGCCAAACGCTGGCAGCTTTTGCACAAGCTGGTTTATGTCGTGGCCGGCTTGGCCATTCTGCATTTTTTCTGGATGCGCGCCGGTAAAAACAACTTTGCGGAGGTCTACGTGTATGCCGCTATTCTGGGCACGTTACTGGGCTGGCGTCTGTTTCACTTTTTAAGTAAAAACAGGCGCTAGCCCTCGTTTTATATGCGCAATTAGCTATTGAATATGTAGCAAACTAGCGTCCGACCAAGCGCTCTTGGCGCATCTGGTCCGCCATCGTTTCCCGTTGGCGAATGATGTGGGCCTGGCTGCCTTCCACCAATATCTCGGCGGCGCGGCCGCGCGAGTTGTAGTTGCTGGCCATGCTCATGCAGTAGGCGCCAGCGGACAGCACCGCCAGCAGATCGCCCGGCTGTACGGCCAAGGCACGATCATGGCCAAGCCAGTCGCCGCTCTCGCAGATCGGACCCACCACATCATAGGTGTCAGGGGCATCCGGGCGCGGGTTCAAGGGCACGATCTGGTGAAACGCCTGGTACATGGCCGGGCGGGGCAAATCGTTCATGGCGGCATCGATGATGCAAAAGTTTTTTTGCGCACCCGGTTTCAGGTACAGCACTTCGGTCAGGCAGACCCCGGCATTGCCGACCAGTGAGCGGCCGGGTTCGATCATCAGTTGGCGATTGCCAAAACCACGCGCATCCAGCTTGGCCAGCATTTTTTGCCAGAGATCATCGGCGCTGGGGGGGGTATCGTCGTTGTAATTGATGCCCAGGCCACCACCAAAATCAATGTGATGCAGCGGAATGCCCGCAGCCTCAATCGTTTCCACCAGATCCAGCATGCGGTCGACCGCGTCAAGGTAGGGCGCGACTTCCGTGATCTGCGAGCCGATATGACAATCAATCCCGACCACCCGAATACCCGCCAGCTGGGCGGCGCGCTGGTAGGTTTGCACCACGCGTTCATGGGCGACACCAAACTTGCTGCCTTTGAGGCCGGTGGAGATATAGGGATGGGTCTTGGGGTCGACATTGGGATTGACGCGAATACTGACGGGTGCGGTCAGGCCCATTGACAAAGCGACCTCACTCAAGACTTCGAGCTCGGCCTCGCTCTCGACATTGAAGCAGCCGATGCCGGCCGAGAGCGCACGTTGCATTTCGGAGCGGGTTTTGCCGACGCCCGAGAAGATGATTTTTTCAGCCTGGCCACCGGCGGCCAGCACCCGGTCCATGTCACCGCCCGAGACAATGTCAAAACCGCAGCCAGCGTCTGCAAAAACCTGAATCACACCGAGGGCCGGATTGGCTTTCATGGCGTAACAGATTTGCACCTTGCGACCGGCAAAGCCACGCTGGTACGCGGCCAGTGCGGCCAGCATGGCCCCTTTTGAATAGACAAACAGGGGCGTGCCATGCTCTTTGGCCAAATCACTTAAACGGATATCTTCTGAAAAAAGTTCATTGCCCCGGTAAGCAAGTTGGGGTTGGCCGGGAAGATTTTGGAAGGTCATTGAGGAGCGGGAGTGGTTGCCGAGGCAGGGGGAGTAGCAGGAGCGGGCGCCGCGGTTGGAGGTGCGGTCGCGGGTCGTGAGCGAAACAGTGTTTCAGGCAAGGTGGCGCGATTTGCGGCGGCGGGATCTGTGGGTAAGTACAGCGGTCCCTGCTGGCCACAGGCCGTCAGGCCCACCGCACCAAGGCCAAGGACAATCGTACTGACTAGAATTTGACGAACTAACAACATGGTGAAATTGTATGACCGACTCTGAATTCATGGATCAAGCGGAAATTCTGCTCAAAGCCGTCGAGGCCAACTGTGACCGTATCAATGACGAGAACCTGGCCGATATCGACAATCAGCGCACGGGTGGCATGGTGACCCTGGTTTTTTCAAACCAGAGCCAGATCGTCATCAATCTGCAAAAGCCGCTGCATGAAATCTGGCTGGCGGCTAAATCGGGCGGTTATCACTATAAATATGATAGCGCTCAGTGGATGGATACCAAGGGCCAGGGCGAGTTTTTTGCCAGTTTGTCACGCTATGCCAGCGAACAGTCGGGTTGCCCCTTGGTTTTTAAAAACTGATGGTTTCAGGACTGCTGTTTAGTTTTTAAACAAGTCCAGAATCCGTTTCTTTTCATCGGCCGGTGGCAGCGCTTGCATGTCGCCTGGAGAATTTGATCCGTTGTCCATACCCACACTGCTGATGCCAGCGCCTTTGACATACTCGTTATAAAACCACTCGCCGCCCGAATTGATGACGCCTTCCGGGGCGCTCGGTTCCGTGACCGGGACGTTTTTTAGCGCCTGTTCCATGAAGCGGATCCAGACGGGCAGACTCAAGCCGCCGCCCGTTTCGCGGTCGCCGAGTTTGCGCGGCGTGTCGTAGCCAATCCAGGTGACGGCCGCCAGTGTCGGCTGGAATCCGGCAAACCACGCGTCCATGGCATCGTTGGTCGTCCCCGTTTTGCCGTACAAGTCAGGCCGCTTCAGATCCCGCTGCGCGGAGGCTGCGGTACCGGATCGGGTCACTTCTTGCAGCAGGCTGTCCATAATGAAGGCGTTGCGGGGAGGGATGGCCCGTGCCGACTCGTCCAACTCGGGTGTTTTGGTTTCCACCAAAACCTTGTTGCCTCTTTGCTCTGTCACCTTGGTGATCAGCCATGGATTAATGCGGTAGCCGCCGTTGGCGAAGACCGAGTACGCAGAAACCATCTGCATGGGGGTGACCGATCCAGCTCCCAGTGCCATGGTCAAGTAGGCGGGGTGCTTGTCCGCATCAAAGCCAAAGCGTGTGATCCATTCCTGCGCATTTTGGGTGCCGACCGCCTGCAGAATGCGGATCGAGATCATGTTTTTGGATTTGGCCAAACCCCGGCGCATGGTCATGGGACCTTCGTATTTGCCGTCGTAATTTTTAGGTTCCCAAGGCTGACCGCCCGTCACACCCGCATCAAAAAAGAGCGGCGCGTCGTTAATGACCGTCGCCGGGGTAAAGCCTTTTTCCAGGGCCGCGGAGTAAATAAACGGCTTGAAGCTTGAGCCGGGTTGGCGCCACGCCTGGGTCACATGGTTGAACTTGTTTTTTTCAAAATCAAATCCACCCACCAAGGCCTTGATGGAGCCGTCACGCGGGTCCAATGCCACGAACGCGCCCTCAACTTCCGGCAACTGCGTGATTTCCCAGGTGTTTTTGAGTGTTTTGGCCACCCGAATCACGGCCCCGCGCCTGACTTTGATACTGGGCAATGCCTTGTCCGATAAGCCTGACTGTGCGGGTTTGAGGCCTTCACCTGTAATTTCGACGGTCTCGCCGTTCTGCCGGATGGCGGTGATTTTTTTGGCATTCGCGTCCAGCACCACGGCCGACATCACGTCGCCGTTGTCTGGGTGATCACCCAGCGCCTCGTCGATGGCATCCTCCAACTCCTGCGCGTTGGACGGCAGGGTGACAAACTCCTCCGGGCCACGGTAAACCTGACGGCGTTCGAAATCCATGATGCCGCGACGCAATGCCTTGTAAGCGGCATCCTGATCGGCCGCCCGCAGTGTGGTGTAAACGTTCAGGCCCCGGGTGTAAGTCTCGTCGCCGTACTGCGAAAACATCAACTGGCGCACGGTTTCTGCCACGTACTCGGCGTGAACTCTGGTGCTGTTGGCGCCGGATTTAATCTTGATTTCTTCGGTTCTTGCGGCTTCCGCCTGGGCTGCAGTAATGAACCCGTTTTCCAGCATGCGATCAATGATGTGCAGTTGGCGTGTCTTGGCACGTTTCGGATTGACGATCGGGTTGTAGGCGGAAGGCGCTTTGGGCAACCCGGCCAGCATGGCCGCTTCAGCAATCGTGATGTCTTTCAGCGGCTTGTCGAAATAAGCCTCTGACGCGGCTGCAAAACCGTAGGCCCGGTTGCCCAGGAAAATCTGGTTCATGTAAATCTCAAGAATCTGGTCCTTGCTCAGCAAATGTTCCAGCTTGAAAGTCAGCAGGATTTCGTAAATCTTGCGGGTGTAAGTTTTCTCGGACGATAAATAGACGTTGCGTGCCACCTGCATGGTGATGGTCGATGCGCCCTGACTTTTTAAGCGCCCCAGATTGGCCAATGCCGCGCGCAAAACGCCTTTGTAGTCCACGCCGCCATGCTCATAAAACCGGGCGTCTTCAATGGCCAGTACCGCGTCCGTCATGACCTTGGGGATTTCCTTGATCGGTATCAGGTGCCGGCGTTCCTCACCAAACTCACCAATCAGCGCGCCCTCCGCGGAGAACACGCGCAAGGGCAATTTGGGCCGGTAATCAGACAACTCTGAAATGTCCGGCAGGTTCGGGAACGCCACCGCCATTGCAATCGCGATAACGATCAGAAGGGCCAAGGCCCCAGCCAATGCCAAGCCGCCTCCCCACAACGCGATGCGTATCAACCAGTTCATTGATTTGGAGCGTGGGGTTGAGTGAGGGGGCGGGCTGGATGCACCGGATGGTGTTTGGGATGACATAAAAAATCTCGTAAAGATGCGCAGGCATTATAAAAACGGTGTTTGCACAGCTTTGGCAGGGTAGTATCCGCCATTGTTGTTTTCTATCACTTGGATGTTTGCTTGCAAGAAGCTGTGAATTGCATACGAAGCCAAAACGTCTACTTTTGGCAACGCTTGTCACCCCTGCAATTCGTAAATACCTTTACGGGACAACAAGCTTACTGCTAGCATTCAAGTGAATTGTTACGTTTCGTTAGTCTTTGTTAATCTTTGATTAACTTGTTTCAGGGGGATAGTTTTGATCTCTTTGGGGTCGTTGTTTAGTCGTCAACCTGCACCCATGCTGGGTCTGGATATCAGCTCTTCTAGTGTCAAACTGGTCGAGTTGGGTCAAGACAAGTCCGGGAATTTAGTGCTTGAACGTTGTGCAATTGTTCCGCTTGAACGCGGATGGATCACCGATGGCAACATCGAAAAGTTTGACGAGGTCGCTGATGCGGTCCGTCGGCTGGTCAAGAAAAGCGGGACCAAAACCAAAAATGTGGCAATGGCTTTGCCGCCGTCTGCCGTCATCACCAAAAAAATCATTCTTCCGGGTGGCATGTCCGACCAAGAGTTGGAGTTGCAGGTCGAGACCGAGGCCAACCAGTACATTCCGTTCCCCTTGGACGAGGTGAGTCTTGATTTTTGCATCGTTGGGCCGAGCGCAACTTCGTCGGGCGACATTGAAGTGCTGATTGCGGCATCACGCAAGGAGAAGGTTCAGGATATCCAGGGCTTGGCCGAAGCGGCTGGTTTGAAGCCCGTTATTGTGGACGTCGAATCCTATGCCTCACGCCTGGCAACCGGTCGCTTGATTGGAAACCTTCCCAATAAGGGGGCGGGATGCATCGTGGCCTTGTTTGAGGTGGGCGCGTTGACCACCAGCATGCAGGTCATTCGGGATGATGAAGTTTTGTACGACCGGGATCAGGCGTTTGGCGGGGCTCAGTTGACCCAGTTAATCGTACGCCAGTATGGCTTTTCACTCGAAGAAGCTGAGAGTAAAAAGCGAAGCGGTGAATTGCCCGACGACTATGAATCCAGTGTGTTACGCCCCTTTGTTGAAAGTATGGTGCAGGAAATTGGTCGCGCATTGCAATTTTTCTTTACCAGCACGCCGCATAACAAGGTTGATTACGTGATGCTGGCGGGGGGCTCGGCGGCTCTGCCGGGTTTGACCGCCGCCGTGACGCAGCACACCACTTTTGCTTGCAATTTGGTGAATCCGTTTGACGGTATGGAAATTGGCGAAGGTGTTCACTTGAAGAAAATGACACGGGAGGCCCCGTCCTACCTGACTTCATGCGGACTGGCTTTGCGGAGGTTCATGCAGTGATTCTGATTAATCTGCTCCCTCATCGCGAGGCGGCTCGCAAACTGCGCAAGGATGTTTTTAACGTCAGTTTGGTGGCTTCTGCCCTTGTCGGCGGTGTGCTCGCCGGTCTCATATTCCTTTGGTTTCAGGCTCAAATGGCTGGGCAAGAAGGGAAAAACCAGCTGCTGCAAACCGAGATCAAACGGTTTGATGACCAAATTAAGGACATTGCCGGTCTTGAGGCGGAGATTACCGCCTTGCGCGCCCGTCAACAGGCCGTGGAAGATTTGCAGGCAGACCGAAACTTACCGGTTCATCTGCTGACAGAACTGGTCAAGCAGCTGCCTGATGGCGTTTATATCTCCAGCATGCGGCAAGAGAATCAGAATGTGACGATGCAAGGCGTTGCGCAATCGAATGAACGCGTGTCTGAGTTGTTGCGAAACCTGGGCAACAACTCGCCCTGGTTTGCCAAGCCCGAGTTGGTTGAAATTGTGGCCGGTTCGGTTGCCCTGACACCGCGAGAGCAGCGACGTGTTGCCAATTTCACGATTCGCGTTGCTTTAGTTCGCGCCAGTGAAGCTGAAAAAAAACATGCTGCTGCAAGTTCAACGGCCCCGGCGGTAGCAGCCTCATCTCCTGTCAATAAATAGGAGCAAGGCATTATGGCTAGCAAATCTTCATTGAATTTCGATCTTTCTGCTTTGCAGGAAAAACTGCTCGGACAATTCCGCAATCTGGATCCCAAGGATCCGTCCATGTGGCCTGCATTTCCGCGCTACGCCCTCTTTGCGACGGTCACGGTGCTGGTGGTCGTGGTGCTGTGGTTTTTGTGGCTGGACACCTCAGCAACTGAGCTTGAGGAGCAGCAGGCCAAAGAGGTCACGCTGCGACAAGAGTACAAGGCCAAGCTGGGCAAGGCGGTGAATCTTGACGCACTCAAAAAACAACGTGAGCAGGTTCTTCAGTATGTGACGCAACTTGAGAAGCAGTTGCCGAGCAAAGCCGAGATGGATGCGCTACTTTCAGATATCAACCAGGCAGGCTTGGGGCGCAGTCTGCAGTTTGATTTGTTCCGACCGGGGCAAGTCGTCGTTCGAGACTACTATGCCGAGCTGCCTATTGCGGTGCGCGTCACGGGGCGTTATCACGATATTGGCGCTTTTGCGTCAGACATCGCCAACCTTTCCCGAATTGTGACACTCAATAATCTGCTCATCGTGCCCGCCAAGGATGGGACTTTGGCCATGGACGCTACCGCGAAAACTTTCCGCTATCTGGATGCCGACGAGGTTACGGCGCAGCGTAAGGCCGCCGGACCGAAAGGGGCCAAAAAATGATCCCCTTGTTTAAGTTTGTTCTTGCTGTCTTTGTTTTGACGCTTGCCGGTTGCAGTGCCTCCGGTGAGGATGAGTTGCGCCAGTGGATGGCGGATCAGAAGAGTCAAACCCGACCCAGGATCGCACCAATTTCCGAGCCTAAACAATTTCAGCCTGAAAGCTATATGCAGGTGACTGCGATAGAGCCGTTCAGCAATCAAAAACTGACCCAGGCCTTGAAGCGCGAGTCAACGCAATCGGCGGCCAATGGCGCGTTGATTGCGCCTGAGCTGGCGCGTCGCCAAGAAGCGCTGGAGGTTTTTCCATTGGACACGATGGTTCTGGTCGGGAGTTTGGTCAAGGCTGGACAACACGTTGCGCTGGTGAAGGTTGAAAACTTGTTGTACCAGGTACGACTTGGTAACCATCTTGGCCAAAACTACGGGCGCGTGATGAAGGTCGCTGAGACAGAAGTCACACTGCGAGAAATTGTGCAAGATGCTGCAGGCGAATGGATTGAACGCACTGCTACCTTGCAGTTGCAAGAGAGGTCGAAATGAAAAATCAGAACTATGGGATGACAAAGCTAATGTTGCAACGGTTTTTTTTGGCGACGTCGCTCATGTTGGCGGCGCTTGCTGCGCAGGCCCAGAGCGCCATTGAAGCGGTGTCCGGCTCGATTCAGGGTGGCGTTGAAGTCGTCAAAATTGACTTGACGCAGCCGCTGGCAGCGATTCCGACCGGGTTTTCAATCCAGTCTCCGGCAAGAATTGCGCTTGACTTCCCGGGGATCTCCAATGCCATGGGTCGCTCCACCATCGAGATCAATCAGGGCAATTTGAAGTCGGTGAGCGTGGTACAAGCGGGCGATCGGACCCGGGTGGTGTTGAATTTGAAGCAAGCAACCGCCTACAAGGCGCAGTTGCAGGGTAAATCATTACTGGTCGTGCTGGATGCCGTGGCTGTGGCGGCGACCTCCGTATCCGCTGCCCCCGTTTTTGCTGAAAGTCAGAGCCGGGATACGTTGCCACTGAAAGATCTTGATTTCCGTCGGGGTGAAGAAGGCGCTGGCCGAATCGTGGTAACTCTACCCAACAACCAGGTCGGCGTCGATATTCGCCAGCAAGGACAAGCCCTGGTGGTTGAGTTCATGAAATCCACATTGCCAGAAGGAATGCGACGCCGTCTGGATGTGACTGATTTTGGGACACCGGTCCAAACGGTCACAAGCACCCAGGTCGGTGACCGTGTGCGGATGGTGATTCAGCCCCAAGGTCAGTGGGTTCACAGTGCCTACCAAACAGATGAACAGTTTGTGGTGGAAGTCAAACCAGTCAAAGTTGACACGTCAAAATTGACACAGGGGCCGGGTTATAGCGGACAAAAACTGTCACTCAACTTTCAAAATATCGAGGTTCGCTCCCTGCTGCAGGTCATAGCCGACTTCACCAACTTCAACATCATCACGTCAGATTCCGTCACCGGCGCCGTGACCTTGCGGTTGCAGGACGTGCCGTGGGATCAGGCGCTCGATATCATCTTGCAAGCCAAGGGGCTGGGCATGCGCAAGACCGGCAATGTGCTGTGGATTGCCCCGAAGGATGAAATCAACGCCAAGGAAAAACTCGAACTTGAATCGATCGCGTCGCTTCAAAATCTGGAACCTTTGCGGACGCAATCTTTCCAGATGAATTACACCAAGGCAGCGGAAGTTGCCGCACAGTTAACTGCCGCTGGCAGCGGTACTGGTGCCAGCAGTTCCCGGATGCTCAGTCCGCGTGGCAGCACCATTGCCGAGGCTCGCACCAACCAGTTGTTCGTGACCGATATCCCAAGCAAACTGGAACAGGTGCAGCAATTGATCGCCAAACTGGATATTCCGGTGCGCCAAGTGTTGATTGAAGCGCGCATTGTGGAGGCCTCAGATACCTTCGCCAAGTCCTTGGGCGTCAAGCTTGGTGGTGGAATTAACCCAGTCGGAGGTGTTCAGGTGGCCAGTGCGGGGGGCCATCCGCTGAACGCGACCTTTGGATCGACCTACATTGATGGGAGTGCCGCTACCACATCCGGAAGTTTTGTGAACTTACCCGCTATAGGTCAAAATGCATACAATCCCGCGACGTTTGCGGTCTCGCTCTTTGGCGCGGGCGCTGGCCGTTTCCTGAATCTGGAGCTTTCGGCACTCGAAGCTGACGGCAAAGGCAAGGTTGTGTCGAGTCCCCGCGTGGTCACGGCCGACCAGATCAAGGCACTGATCGAGCAGGGCACCGAGCTTCCCTATCAGGTCGCATCGTCTAGCGGCGCAACCTCAATTGCTTTCCGTAAAGCTAATTTGAAACTGGAAGTGACGCCGCAAATAACGCCTGAAGGTAATATTATTCTGGCGCTGGATGTCAATAAAGACACGGTCGGTCGGTCGACCGCTGCCGGGTTTGCCATCGATACAAAACACATCCAGACGCAGGTCTTGGTTGAAAATGGCGGTACGGTTGTCATTGGCGGCATTTTCGAAATGACAGAAACCAATGATGAAACAAAAGTTCCCGTGCTTGGCGACTTGCCTGGTATTGGCGTTCTGTTCAAGAGCCGTACCAGAGTTTCAAACAAGCAGGAAATGCTCGTGTTCATTACACCCAAGGTGATTACCGACAAGGCGTCGCGTTGAACCTTGAATGTCGTTACGCTTCTGTGATTAATTTGTTGCTCAATTGATACTGAGTCTGGTCGGCCTGCCTGGCTCCGGTAAATCCACCGTCGGGCGGCAACTCGCCCGGCGGCTGCAACTGCCGTTCTTTGATTCCGACCATGTGATTGAGCAGCGGATCGGTTGCTCCATCCGTGAGTACTTCGAGCGGGAAGGGGAGGATCGATTTCGCGATGTGGAGGAGTCGGTCATCGACCAACTTACGTTGAATCAAAAAGGCGTGTTGTCGACCGGTGGTGGCGTCGTGTTGCGGGCCGCTAACCGCCTGCACCTGCGGGAACGGGGGCAGGTGATTTACCTGAATTCCTCACCCGACGAATTGTTTCGGCGCCTGCGCCATGACGTGAACCGGCCTTTGCTGCAAGTGGCTGATCCGTTGGGCCGCTTGCGCGATCTGCATACCCTGCGCGATCCGCTCTACCGGGAAACGGCGCATTTCATTATTGAGACCGGGCGCCCATCGGTGGCCACCCTGGTTAACATGATCGTGATGCAACTGGAGCTGGCGGGCCTCGTGCCCGGTTCTTGACCTTGTGTGGCCGCCGCCAGCGGCGGGCAGCACGCGCCACCCTCAAGTGCCTCTAAACTCATGGGTATGAATGTCCCAGACCTCCAAACCGTTTTCATTGATCTGCAAGATCGCAGCTACCACATCGCCATTCGGGGTTCGCTTTTTGACAACCCCTTGAGTTATGCGGAGCTGCCCGCCGCCAGCAGTGCCTTGATTGTGAGCAACACCACGGTGGCGCCGTTGTATGCCGCGCGTCTTACAACGGCGTTGCAAGGAAAGTACGCCAACATTCACACGGTGATCCTGCCGGATGGCGAAGTCTATAAAACCTGGCAGACCCTGAATTTGATTTTTGATGCCTTGCTGACCAATGGCTGCGACCGAAAAACCGTTCTTTTCGCCCTCGGCGGCGGCGTTGTTGGCGACATGACGGGCTTTGCCGCCGCCAGCTATATGCGCGGTGTGCCGTTTGTCCAGGTGCCCACCACCTTGCTGGCGCAGGTTGATTCGTCGGTCGGCGGCAAGACCGGCATCAACCATCCGCTGGGCAAGAACATGATCGGTGCGTTTTATCAGCCGCTCAAGGTGGTGTGCGATCTGGATACGCTCAAGACCCTGCCGCAGCGGGAGCTCAGTGCCGGACTGGCCGAAATCATCAAATACGGCCCGATTGCCGATCTGGACTTTTTGGCCTGGATTGAGGACAACATCGCCGCCCTGATGGCGCGTGACCCGGCGGCGCTGGCCCATGCGGTCAAGCGCAGCTGTGAAATCAAGGCCTGGGTCGTGGGGCAGGACGAGCGCGAAGCGGGGCTGCGTGCCATTCTCAACTTTGGCCATACCTTTGGCCACGCGATCGAGGCGGGCCTGGGCTACGGCGAGTGGCTGCATGGCGAGGCCGTCGGCTGCGGCATGGTGATGGCGGCGCATTTGTCGCAGCGGCTGGGGCTGGTGGACGCCGCTTTTGTGCAGCGGCTGACCACGCTGATTCAAAAGGCGGGCCTGCCGGTAACCGGGCCGCGCCTGTCCGAGAGTGACAACGCCGGACGCTACCTGGAACTGATGCGCGTGGACAAAAAGGCGGAAGGTGGAGAAATCAGATTCGTCGTGATCGACGGGCCCGCCAGCGCCGCTATGCGCAACGCGCCTGATGCGCTGGTGCGCGAGGTGATCGATGCGTGCTGCGCCTGATTGCTATATAAATAATAGCTACTTGCGCATATTCTATAAGGGCTAGAGCCCTATTTCTTATAAATACCCATGACGCTTGCCGCTTTTGCCTGTGATCCTGCCCAATCGCGCGGTCGCCGTTTCGCGCAAGCACCGGCGCCGACGCGCACCGAGTACCAGCGCGACCGGGACCGGATCGTGCATTGCACCGCGTTTCGGCGCCTGGTGTACAAGACGCAGGTGTTTCTCAACCACGAAGGCGACCTGTTTCGCACACGGCTCACCCACTCGCTGGAGGTGGCGCAGCTGGGGCGTTCCATCGCCCGCTCGCTCCAACTCAATGAAGACTTGGTGGAGGCGATTGCGCTGGCGCATGACTTGGGCCACACGCCGTTTGGCCATGCTGGGCAGGACGCGCTCAACGAGTGCATGACCGAGTTTGGCGGCTTTGAGCACAATCTGCAGAGCTTGCGGGTGGTCGATAAACTGGAGGAACGCTACCCCCAGTTCGACGGCTTGAACCTTACCTTTGAGACGCGCGAAGGCATTCTCAAGCACTGTTCCCGCAGCCATGCCCTTGATCTTGAGCAGCACGAGCCGGGTGGTGTCGGGCGGCGCTTTCTGGCGCGCACCCAACCTAGTCTGGAGGCGCAGCTGTGCAATCTGGCCGACGAAATTGCCTACAACGCACATGACATTGACGATGGCGTGCGCTCCGGGCTGATTACGCTGGAGCAGCTGCAGGAGGTCGCCTTGTTTGATGATTACAGGCGCGAGACGCTGGCTGAGTATCCGCAGTTGCAGGATCAATCGCAGGGTCGGCGACTGCTCTACGAGAGCATTCGCCGCATGCTCAGTGCCCAGGTGTACGACGTGATTGCCGCGACCGGCCAGGCGCTGGACGCTGCCGCGCCATGCAGTGCGGATGCGGTGCGCCAGATGCCGCCCTTGCTGCAGTTTGGGGAAGAGATGCGGCTCAAGTCACAGGAACTCAAAAAATTTCTGTTGCAGCAGCTGTACCGGCATCCGCAAGTGATGCAGACGACCGGGCTGGCCCAGCAGATGGTGCGCGAGCTTTTTGACGCCTATTTGAACAATCCGCAGGAAATGCAGGGCCGATTTCTGGCCCGCTCCGCGGCCGCCTGCGGCGCAGCGGATGAACTGAGCGCTGCAGCCCGCGTGGTGGCGGACTACATTGCCGGCATGACGGACCGTTTTGCCGGCCATGAGCATGAGCGCTTGACGGGCCAGCGTTTGTTGTCCTGAACGGCTCAAGCGCCGAGTGTGGCATTTGAGTGCATCGTTAAAATCGGGCAAACAAAAATGCCCAGGGATTCGTCGTGAGTTTTCTCAATCAACTTAAATCGCAAGCCAGTGCGTTGCAAACCGAGCAAAGTGCGCAGCAGAGCCACACTGAAGCGAACACACGGTTGACCGAAGCGGCGTCAAAAACGGCGTGGTTGTATGTCGCGGAGCTCGTGCAGCAGCTGAATGTGATTGGGCCGACCGGTCCCCAACTCAGTCTGGATGGCAAGACGCCTTGGCCCGCAATGAAGCTGGTTGATTTTCGGATTGATGCGCGCAAAAAGAAACTGCGCGACCAAGAGGTGTTTGACTACATCGCCATGGGCTGGCGCATGGTGCCGCGCGAGGGTGCGCCCGTGGGCGGCAGTGTCAGTGCCAACTTTCCGCCGGATTTACAGCGGATTGAAGCGCGCTTGGCGGCTGGCACGGTCCAGCATGAGCGCGTTAATGTGCGGCATCCAGAGAAAAACACCTTGCAGGCGATTCGATTTGACTATGTGACCGAAGCTCGTGCCAGCGTCACCATCACCGCTGATCATGACGCCGCCAAATTGGCGTTTCGGCTGGCCAATGCAACGGGTTTCGAGCTCATGATGACCAGTTATCCCGCTGACCAGATTCAAAGCGCGGTGCTGGATGAACTGGCCAAATTGATTGTGGGACAGCCCAATAGCTTTGTTTAAGGGAGTGAAAAAATGACGGTGACAACACAAATGGCAATTGACGATACCCGCGTCTGGCTGGAGCGGGCGGTGATTGGTTTGAACCTGTGCCCGTTTGCCAAAAGCGTGCATGTGAAAGGCCAAATCCACTATGTAGTGAGTCGCGCCCAGACGGCGCAAGCGCTGCTGCAGGATCTGATTGTTGAGCTCAAAGCGCTGTTGGACAGCGCCCCAGCAGCACGCGACACGACGCTTTTAATCGCGCCCGATTGTCTGGCTGATTTTCTTGACTTCAATGATTTTCTGGCCAAGGCCGATCAGGCCTTGCTCGATCTGGAGCTGGAGGGGGTGCTGCAAATCGCCAATTTGCACCCGGACTACCAGTTCGCCGGCACCCGGGCGGACGACATCACCAATTACACCAACCGCTCGCCCTATCCGACCTTGCATCTGCTGCGCGAAGACAGCATTGACCGCGCGGTGGACGCTTTTCCCGAGGCGGAAACCATTTTCGAGAAGAACATGGAAACCATGGAGCGGCTGGGGGCCGACGGCTGGGCGGCGCTGGGCGTAGGGCGTTCGCAGGGCTGCCCCCATCATGCGCTGGTGGACGAAACCCGCAGTGCCGACGCGCCTGACAGAAAAAAACAATGAAAACAAAAAAAATCGATCGCTCGTCCCGGAACGAGTCACAAACCAGCATGCCAGCCAAGCCGCAAGAGGCTGGCGTTATCGCGCCTGAAATCAGGCCCGGCCAGTCGATTGAGTTGCTCAAAGAGTTGCACATCCTGACCCGCGACGGCAAGCTCAACCAAGACTCGCGTCGCAAACTCAAGCAGGTCTACCACCTGTTTCAGTTCATTGAAAAGCTGCTGCTGGAACTGCCCGAAAAGGCGTCAGGCATCACACTGGCCGACCACGGCGCCGGTAAATCGTATTTAGGTTTCATCATTTACGACCTATTTTTCAAGGACAAACCGGCCGGTCATATCTACGGCATCGAAACCCGGGGTGAACTGGTGCAAAAATCGCGTGAACTGGCTGCCAAGCTCGGCTTTGAGCGCATGTCGTTTTTGAATCTGAGTGTGGCCGAATCGACGCAATCGGACGCACTGCCTGAAAAGATTGACGTCGTCACCGCGCTGCACGCCTGCGATACCGCCACCGATGACGCGATTGCTTTTGGCCTGCAAAAGCAGGCCAAATTCATGGTGCTGGTGCCTTGTTGTCAGGCCGAAGTGGCGCGCTGCCTGAGCCAGTACAAGGCACTTTCCCTGACGCGCACGCCGCTGGCCGAACTGTGGCGCCATCCGCTGCACACTCGCGAGATGGGCAGCCAGATCACCAATGTGTTGCGCTGCCTGTACCTGGAGGCCTGCGGTTACCAGGTGACCGTGACCGAGCTGGTGGGTTGGGAGCACAGCATGAAAAACGAGCTCATCATCGCCCGCTACACCGGCCAGAAAAAACGGGCCGCCGCACAGCGCCTGCGAGCGCTGCTGCAGGAATTCGGGCTGACCAGCCTGCTGGACAGCCGCTTTGTCTTGCCGGCTGAGCCTGAAACGAGCCCTGCCGCCGACGTCACGGCCAGCGAAACACCGGTCTGATCCGGTGCCGCGGCGGGCAACGCCGTTCCCTTGTGCAAGCCAAGGGCGCCGAGGGGTTCGCCTCCGGCGATGCGGTGCGTCTGCTCAACCCCGGCCGCAAAGTCCGGGTGATCAACGTCCGTCGTTACGCCCCGCGCTTTAGCCGCGCACAAACAGGGTCACCAGCGGGTCGGGCCCGACTTGCCGGCTCCAGTGACCGTGAATGCTGGCATCGAAACTCACGCCTTCCGGCAGGGTGTCGGCTGAATAGAAGTGTTCGCCCGCCTTGAAAAGGCGTGAGCTGCCGTCTTGCAGAAAAATCTCCATCTGCCCACGCAAGATGAAGACCCATTGCGGCGCGTCGGTGCAGTGAAAAGTGCTGCGAAAACCGACCGGGCTCTGGCGCAGTTGGTAGCCGCCGGAGGGCATCAACGGCGTGAGCTGCGAACTGGGCGAGCCCTCGGTCAAGTCAACAAGCTCCTCGCGAAAACGGGCGCGACCAGCTGGGTCGGTAAACAGTACAACTTTGGTGAGTGAGGTCACAGGCATTCTCCGAATCAAGCTTGGATGATCGCACAGTGGCAATTCAGAGCATGAGGGTCAGACTCCCATTAAGATGGCGCAGATATTCACACTGCACTTTCATGGCCCGTCTTCCCCGCCTCACGCTGCCCGGTTACCCGCACCACGTCATTCAGCGCGGTAACAACCGGCAGCCCATTTTTTTCTCCAGCGCGGATTACCAGACGCTGCTCGATCTGCTGTTTGAGAACGCGAAGAAGTTTGACGTGGCGATTCACGCCTATGTGTTGATGCGCAACCACTTTCATTTGCTGGTCACGCCGCAAACCGCAGAGGGTTTGCCGCAGATGATGCAGGCAGTGGGCCGGCGTTATGTGCGTTATTTCAATGACGCGCAAAAGCGCAGCGGTACTTTGTGGGAAGGACGCTACAAGTCAACCGTGATCCAGACCGAGCGCTATCTGCTGGCGTGCATGGCCTATCTCGACCTCAACCCGGTGCGGGCGGGCCTGGTGGCCCAGGCGCGCGACTATCCGTGGTCGAGTTACGGGCATTACACCGGGCAGCGCATCGACAAACTGATCACGCCGCACCCGCAGGTGTGGGAGCTGGGTAACACGCCGTTTGCCCGTGAAGCGGCGTACGCAGAATTGGTGCAGTCGGGCATCAGCCCGGGGCAGCAGGCGGCTTTGACGGACTCGGCGCTCTCCGGCTGGGCGCTGGGCGATGCTGATTTTGTGGCGAAGTTACAAAAAAGAACACAGCGTCGGCTGACCAAAGGCAATGCCGGGCGGCCGGTTTCCCTCAAGAATTTAGAGTCAAATAAGCTGCTAGCCCCCGTTGGTGATGCGTAAGTAGCTATTGAATTTGATATGTCCCCAATTATTTTTTAATTAAATTAATGCTGATTTAATTAGAATCTGACCCCAATTATTCTGCTTGGCACTTTTGTTGCGTTGCAGTATTCTTCACACCCCAGTGCCAATTATTAGGAGTGCGCCATGACGACGGCTGCGGAAATTCGAGATCTTCAGAACAACGGTTTGTATTCCACCGAACACGAGCATGACGCTTGTGGCGTGGGCTTTGTGGCGCATATCAAGGGCACCAAGTCGCACGACATTGTCAAGAATGCGCTCAAAATTCTGGAAAACCTGGACCATCGGGGTGCCGTCGGTGCCGACAAGCTGATGGGTGATGGGGCCGGCATTCTGATCCAGTTGCCCGATGCGCTGTACCGGGAAGAGATGGCGGCGCAAGGCGTGACCTTGCCGCCACCCGGCGAATACGGCGTCGGCATGGTCTTTTTGCCGAAAGAGCACGCTTCGCGTCTCGCGTGCGAGCAAGAGATGGACCGTGCCATCAAGGCCGAAGGCCAGGTGCTGCTGGGCTGGCGCGATGTGCCGGTGAATCGCGACATGCCGATGTCGCCCACCGTGCGCGAAAAAGAGCCGGTGCTCAAGCAGGTCTTCATTGGCCGCGGCAACGATGTGATCGTGCAGGACGCGCTGGAGCGCAAGCTGTACGTCATCCGCAAGACCGCCAGTGCCCACATTCAGGCGCTCAAGCTCAAGCACAGCAAAGAATATTACGTGCCCAGCATGTCCAGCCGTACCGTGGTGTACAAGGGCTTGCTGCTGGCCGATCAGGTCGGCGTCTACTTCAAAGACCTGAGCGACGTGCGCTGCGTCTCGGCACTAGGCCTGGTGCACCAGCGCTTCTCGACCAACACCTTCCCCGAGTGGCCGCTGGCCCACCCGTACCGCTATGTGGCGCACAACGGCGAGATCAACACCGTCAAGGGCAACTACAACTGGATGAAGGCGCGTGAAGGCGTGATGTCGTCGCCGGTGCTGGGCGCCGATCTGCAAAAGCTGTACCCGATCAGCTTTGCCGGCCAGTCCGACACTGCCACCTTCGACAACTGCCTGGAACTGCTGACGATGGCGGGCTACCCGATCAGCCAGGCCGTGATGATGATGATTCCCGAGCCGTGGGAGCAACACACCACCATGGACGAGCGCCGCAAGGCCTTCTATGAATACCACGCCGCCATGATGGAGCCGTGGGACGGCCCGGCATCCATCGTGTTCACCGATGGCCGCCAGATTGGCGCCACGCTGGACCGCAACGGCCTGCGTCCTTCGCGCTACTGCATCACCGATGACGATCTGGTCATCATGGCGTCCGAGTCGGGCGTGCTGCCGGTGCCGGAGAACAAGATCGTGCGCAAATGGCGCCTGCAGCCCGGCAAGATGTTCATGATCGACCTGGAACAGGGCCGCATGATCGACGACGAAGAGCTGAAGGCCAATCTGGCCAACAGCAAGCCGTACAAGCAGTGGATCGAGAACTTGCGCATCCGGCTGGATGACGTGGTCGGCGGTGGCGAACCGGCTTCGGCGTCAGAAAGCGTCGTGAGCCTGCTGGACCGTCAGCAAGCTTTTGGTTTTACCCAGGAAGACATCAAGTTCCTGATCGCACCGATGGCAGTGGCCGGTGAAGAATCGCTGGGCTCCATGGGCAACGACAGTCCGCTGGCCGTTTTGAGCGATAAAAACAAGCCGCTTTACAACTACTTCAAGCAGTTGTTCGCGCAGGTGACCAATCCCCCGATCGACCCGATTCGCGAAGCGATCGTGATGTCGCTGGTGTCTTTTGTCGGCCCGAAACCCAATTTGCTCGACATCAACCAGGTCAATCCGCCGATGCGCCTGGAGGTGAGCCAGCCCGTGCTGGACTTTGCCGACATGGCCAAGTTGCGCGACATTGAGAAGCACACGCAAGGAAAATTCCGCAGCTACACGCTGGACATCACCTACCCGCTGGTCTGGGGCCGCGAGGGGGTGGAAGCCAAGCTGGCCTCACTCTGTGCCGAAGCGGTAGACGCCATCCAAGGCGGTAAAAATATTCTGATCATCAGCGACCGAGGTGTGAGCGCCACGCAAGTGGCGATTCCGGCGCTGCTGGCGCTGAGCGCCATCCACCAGCATCTGGTGGGCGCGGGCCTGCGCACCAGTGCCGGCCTGGTGGTGGAAACGGGCACGGCGCGCGAGGTGCATCACTTTGGCGTGCTGGCGGGCTACGGTGCCGAAGCCGTTCACCCCTACCTGGCGATGGAAACGCTGGCCAGCATCCATAAGGATCTGCCGGGCGACCTGAGCGCCGACAAGGCGATCTACAACTACGTCAAGGCCGTAGGCAAGGGTCTGTCCAAGATCATGTCCAAAATGGGCGTGTCCACCTACATGAGCTACTGCGGCGCCCAGCTGTTTGAAGCGATTGGTTTGAACAGCAACACCATTGCCAAATACTTTGCCGGTACCCCCAGCCGGGTCGAAGGCATCGGCGTGTTCGAGATTGCCGAAGAAGCCATCCGCATGCACAAGGCCGCCTTCAGCGACGATCCGGTGCTGGCCAACATGCTGGACGCCGGTGGCGAATACGCCTGGCGCGCGCGCGGCGAAGAGCACATGTGGTCGCCCGACGCCATTGCCAAGCTGCAGCACAGCACCCGCTCCAACAACTGGAACACGTACAAGGAGTACGCCCAGCTGATCAACGACCAAAGCAAGCGCCACATGACCTTGCGCGGCCTGTTTGAATTCAAGATTGATCCGGCCAAGGCGATTCCGGTGGAAGAAGTCGAGTCGGCGAAAGAAATCGTCAAGCGATTCGCCACCGGCGCCATGTCGTTGGGTTCGATTTCGACCGAAGCGCACGCCACGCTGGCCGTGGCCATGAACCGCATTGGCGGCAAGAGCAACACCGGTGAGGGTGGCGAAGACCCGGCGCGTTACCGCAATGAGCTCAAGGGCATCCCGATCAAGCAAGGCCAGACGATGGCCGACATCATCGGCCACGATGTGGTGGAGGTGGACATCCCGCTCAACCCGACCGACTCGCTGCGTTCGCGCATCAAGCAGGTGGCATCGGGCCGCTTTGGCGTCACCGCCGAGTACCTGAGCAGTGCCGACCAGATTCAGATCAAGATGGCCCAGGGCGCCAAGCCCGGTGAGGGCGGCCAGCTGCCCGGTGGCAAGGTGTCCGAGTACATCGGTCGCCTGCGTCATTCCGTGCCCGGCGTCGGCCTGATTTCGCCGCCACCGCATCACGATATTTACTCGATTGAAGATCTGGCACAGTTGATTCACGATCTGAAAAACGTGGCACCGCATGCCGGCATCAGCGTCAAGCTGGTCGCAGAGATCGGCGTCGGTACCATCGCCGCCGGCGTGGCCAAGTGCAAGGCCGACCATGTGGTCATCGCCGGGCACGACGGCGGCACGGGCGCCTCGCCCTGGTCGTCCATCAAGCATTGCGGCAGCCCGTGGGAAATCGGTCTGGCTGAAACCCAGCAAACGCTGGTGCTCAATCGCCTGCGCAGCCGCATCCGCGTGCAGGCCGACGGCCAGATGAAGACCGGCCGCGACGTCGCCATTGGCGCGTTGCTGGGTGCGGATGAATTCGGCTTCGCCACGGCACCGCTGGTGGTGGAAGGCTGCATCATGATGCGCAAATGCCACCTCAACACCTGTCCGGTCGGTGTGGCGACGCAAGACCCCACGTTGCGCAAGAAGTTCTCTGGCAAGCCGGAGCATGTGGTGAACTACTTCTTCTTCATTGCCGAAGAAGTGCGCCAGATCATGGCCCAGCTCGGCATCCGCAAGTTTGACGACCTGATCGGCCGCGCTGACTTGCTCGACATGCGCCAGGGGATCGAACACTGGAAGGCCAGCGGCCTGGATTTCAGCCGCCTGTTTGCGATGCCGAATGTGCCCGCCGACGTGCCCCGTTTCCAGACCCTGGAACAAGACCACGGCTTGGAAAAATCGCTCGACAATGTGCTGATCGCCAAGAGCCGTGCTGCCATCGACAAGGGCGAAAAAGTGCAGTTCATGGAAATGACCCGCAATGTGAACCGCTCGGTCGGCGCCATGCTCTCCGGCGCGCTGACCAAGGTGCATCCTGAAGGATTGCCGGATGACACCATCCGCATCCAGCTCGAAGGCACGGGCGGTCAGTCCTTTGGCGCCTTCCTGGCCAAGGGCATCACCATGTACCTGATTGGCGATGCCAACGACTACACCGGCAAGGGCCTTTCGGGCGGCCGGATTGTGGTGCGCCCCAGTATTGACTTCCGCGGTGAGGCAATCCGCAACACCATCGTCGGCAACACGGTGATGTACGGTGCGACGGCGGGTGAAGCCTTCTTCAGTGGCGTCGGCGGCGAGCGCTTTGCGGTGCGCCTGTCCGGTGCCACCACGGTGGTGGAAGGTACCGGTGACCACGGTTGCGAGTACATGACCGGTGGCACCGTGGCGGTGCTCGGCAAAACCGGGCGCAATTTTGCGGCCGGCATGAGCGGCGGCATTGCCTATGTCTATGACGAAGACGGCCAGTTTGCCAAACGCTGCAACACCGCCATGGTGTCCATGGAAAAAGTGCTGACGGCAGCCGAGCAGCAAGCCAGCATCGATGCCAGCCTCTGGCATCGTGGCCAAAGCGATGAAGCACAGCTGAAGAAGTTGCTGGAAGACCATAACCGCTGGACCGGCAGCAAACGGGCCCGTGAATTGCTCGATACCTGGGATGTCTCCCGCTTGAAATTCGTCAAGGTGTTCCCGAACGAATACAAGCGTGCCCTGGGTGAGATTCATGCGCGTGGCCGTGGGGTCTTGTCAAAAGAAGCGCTAGCCCTTACCAGCCGTGCGCAAGTAGCTACAAAAAAAGAAGCAGTCCCCGCTAAGTAAAGCGCGAACTCTTCAAACTTAAAGTGTTGGGGACAGAGGCCAAAGGTCTGTCCCCCAAAGGAGTAGATATGGGAAAAGTCACTGGCTTCATGGAGTTTGAGCGCGTCGAAGAGGGTTACAAACCCGTCGCCGAGCGTTTAAAGAATTACAAAGAATTTGTGGTCGGCCTGGACGACGCGAAGGCCAAGGTGCAGGCGGCGCGTTGCATGGATTGCGGCACCCCGTTTTGCAACAACGGCTGCCCGGTCAACAACATCATTCCGGATTTCAACGACCTGGTGTACCGGGGCGACTGGAAAAACGCGATTGACGTGCTGCACAGCACCAACAACTTCCCCGAGTTCACCGGCCGCATCTGCCCGGCACCGTGCGAGGCGGCTTGCGTGCTCAATGTGAACGACGAGGCGGTGGGCATCAAGTCCATCGAGCACGCCATCATCGACCGCGCCTGGGCCGAAGGCTGGGTGAAGCCGCAGGTGGCCAAACACAAGACCGGTAAAAAGGTTGCCGTGGTGGGCTCCGGCCCGGCCGGTATGGCGGCGGCGCAGCAATTGGCCCGCGTCGGCCACGATGTCACCCTGTTCGAGAAGAACGACCGGGTCGGTGGTTTGCTGCGTTACGGCATTCCCGACTTCAAGATGGAAAAGTCGCACATCGACCGCCGGGTTGAACAGCTGCAAAAAGAAGGCGTCACCATCCGTACCAGCGTGCTGGTCGGCGAGCTGCCCAAGGGCAGCAAGGTCACCAATTGGGCCAAGGAAACCATTTCGGCGGCCCAGTTGCAAAAAGACTTTGACGCCGTGTTGCTGACTGGCGGTTCCGAGCAGTCGCGCGATTTGCCGGTGCCCGGCCGCGATCTGGAAGGCGTTTATTTCGCTATGGAGTTCCTGCCGCAGCAGAACAAGGTCAATGCCGGCGACAAGCTCAAAGGCCAGTTGGTTGCTTCCGGCA
Organism: Rhodoferax sp.; assembly: GCF_012927445.1. GTDB lineage: Bacteria > Pseudomonadota > Gammaproteobacteria > Burkholderiales > Burkholderiaceae_C > Rhodoferax. The sequence continues at coordinate 418,018 of NZ_JABBPD010000001.1, read as the reverse complement.
AGCACGTCATCGTCATTGGCGGTGGCGACACCGGCTCGGATTGCGTCGGCACCAGCAACCGCCACGGCGCGGTCAGTGTCACCCAGTTTGAAGTGATGCCGCAGCCTCCGGTGGAAGAAAACCGCCCCATGACCTGGCCCAACTGGCCGCTCAAGCTGCGCACCAGCTCCAGCCATGACGAGGGTTGTTCGCGCGAGTTCGCCATCTCCACCAAGGAGTTCATTGGCGAAAAAGGCAAGCTCACCGGTCTGAAAACCGTGCACATCGAGTTCAAAGACGGCAAGATGGTCGAGATTCCCGGTACCGAGAAAACCTACCCCGCTGACTTGGTGTTGCTGGCCATGGGTTTTGTCAATCCGGTCGCCACCGTGCTGGAGGCCTTCGGTGTCGACAAAGATGGCCGTGGCAATGCCAAAGCGACGACCGAATTCACCGGCGGCTATGCCACCAATGTGGCCAAGGTGTTTGCCGCTGGCGACATCCGCCGCGGCCAGAGCCTGGTGGTGTGGGCGATTCGCGAAGGCCGTCAGGCCGCGCGCTCAGTGGATGAATTCCTGATGGGATTCAGCGACCTGCCGCGTTAATTCGCCGGGATAGCCTTCGCTATTAGGGCAATCCCTTATGATCCAAGGGCCGGGAATCACCCGGCCTTTCTTTTAATATGGCCACCTCCACTTCAGAATCTCTTGTCGAACTGCGCAATCTCACCTTTGGTTATGGTGATCGGGTCATCCTGGACGACATTTCTTTGTCCGTGCCGCGTGGCAAGGTCACGGCACTCATGGGCGCTTCCGGTGGCGGCAAGACCACCATTTTGCGTTTGATTGGCGGACAGAATCGGGCGCAGTCCGGTGAATTGCTGTTTGATGGTCAGGATGTCACCCCGATGGACCAGACGCAGCTCTATGCCGCACGTCGCCGCATGGGCATGCTGTTCCAGTTTGGTGCCTTGTTTGCCGACTTGTCGGTGTTTGAGAATGTGGCGTTTCCGCTGCGCGAACACACCGATTTGCCCGACGCCCTGATTCGCGACATCGTGCTGATGAAGCTCAATGCGGTCGGCTTGCGCGGCGCGCGTGACTTGATGCCCAGTGAAGTCTCGGGTGGCATGGCACGCCGTATTGCCTTGGCGCGTGCCATTGCATTGGACCCTGAATTGGTGATGTATGACGAGCCGTTTTCCGGGCTGGATCCGATTTCTCTCGCCACGGCAGCGCGCTTGATCCGCCAGTTGAATGATTCCATGGGACTGACCAGCGTTTTTGTCTCGCATGAACTGGAGCAGACCTTTGCGATCTCCGACCATGTGATCATTCTGGCCAATGGGAAGATCGCAACCCAAGGCACGCCTGAAGAAGTGCGGCAAAGTACCGATCCGCTGGTGTACCAGTATGTGAATGCGCTGTCGGATGGGCCGGTGCATTTCCATTATCCGGGCCCCTCGATTGATGAAGATTTTGGTTTGGGAGTGGTGCGATGAGTTGGTACAAACCAGGCGATATCGGGTTTTCCGTGCGCCGCCAATTGGCGGACTTGGGGCAGGGGGCCCGCCTGTTCATCCGTCTGTTGTCCACGCTGGGCGGCAGCTTGAAGCGCTTCGGCCTGATTCGCGACCAGATTCATTTCTTGGGCAACTACTCGCTGGCCATCATCGGGGTGTCCGGCCTGTTCGTTGGCTTTGTTTTTGGCTTGCAGGGTTACTACACTTTGCAGCGTTATGGTTCATCCTCCGCCTTGGGTCTGCTGGTGACGCTCACGCTGGTCCGGGAGTTGGGGCCGGTGGTGACAGCGCTGCTGTTTGCCGGTCGGGCCGGCACCTCGCTGACGGCTGAAATTGGTCTGATGAAGGCTGGCGAGCAGATCAGCGTCATGGAAATGATGGCGGTTGACCCGGTGCTGCGCATTCTGGCCCCCCGGTTTTGGGCCGGCGTCATCACGATGCCGCTGCTGGCCGCCGTCTTCAGCGCCATGGGCATCACCGGCGGCTGGGTGGTGGGCGTGCTTATGATCGGCGTCGATGGTGGGTCGTTCTGGAGCCAGATCCAGGAGGGCGTCGATGTTTGGCAAGACTTGGGCAACGGCGTTCTCAAAAGTATTGTGTTCGGTTTTGCCGTGACTTTTATCGCGCTGTTACAGGGTTTCAAAGCGCAACCCACGCCCGAAGGTGTGGCCAGTGCGACCACCCGAACGGTGGTGGTCGCGTCTCTGTCGGTTCTTGGTCTGGATTTCATCCTGACGGCCATGATGTTTACTATTTAATTAATCGAAATTTTGTGGGGCAGTCCGCCGTTACGCGAAGCGAACGAGCTCTGTCCCCAACTGTTTAGAAGGAAGTTTGATGCAGCGCTCGAAGAATGATGTGTGGGTTGGCCTGTTTGTGCTGATTGGGGCGGTCGCGATCCTGTTTTTGGCCCTGCAGTCAGCCAATTTGTTGAGTTTGAGTTTCCAGAAAAACTATTCGTTGAATGCTAAGTTTGACAATGTTGGCGGACTCAAGCCTAAAGCGGCGGTTCGCAGTGCCGGCGTTGTGGTTGGCCGGGTTGAAAATATCGTGTTTGATGACAAGTCCTTTCAGGCTCGCGTGACGCTGGCCATGGAAAGCCGTTATTCTTTCCCGAAAGACAGTTCGCTGAAAATTTTGACCAGTGGCTTGTTGGGTGAGCAATACCTGGGCATTGAACCCGGTGCCGAGGAGAAGACGCTGGTGGAAGGCGACACCATCACCAGCACCCAGTCGGCCATGGTGCTGGAAAGCCTGATCAGCCAGTTTTTGTACAGCAAAGCCGCTGAGGGAAACAGTCCGGACGATAGTAAAACCAAAAAATGATGATGAATTTAAACAAGTCTCTTGTCACTCACAAGACGCTCCGGGGCGTCCTGGGGAGCAGCGCTCTCATCGTTTTGGCGCTGCTGTCAGGTTGTGCCACCGGCCCCAATGCCAATCCGCGTGATCCGCTTGAACCGTTCAATCGGGGGGTCTATCAACTCAATGATGCGGTCGATCGGGCGGTGCTCAAACCCGTTGCGACGGCTTATCAGGATGTCGTTCCGTCACTGATTCGTCGCGGGGTGAACAATTTTTTTGCTAACTTGCAGGATGCCTGGTCATTTGTGAACAACGCCTTGCAGTTCAAAGGGGAGGCTGCAGCGGACAGTGCGGTTCGCTTTGGTGTCAACACTTTCATTGGTTTGGGAGGCGTGCTTGACGTGGCCACCGAGATGAATATCGAGAAACACACCAAAGATTTTGGTCACACCCTCGGATATTGGGGGGTGGCGCCTGGCCCTTATCTCGTCTTGCCCTTGCTGGGGTCTTCAACCCTGCGCGATACGGTGGCACTGCCCGTGGATTTCCAAGGTGATATCGTGGGCTACATTGAGCATATTCCGACGCGCAACACCTTGATCGCGATGCGACTGGTTGACGACCGGGCCAATTTGTTAAAAGCCTCCGCGATGCTGGATGAAGTCGCGTTGGATAAATACACGTTTGTCCGTGACGCCTATCTTCAGCGCCGCCGTAGCGCAATTTATGATGGCAATCCACCCGACGACGATACCGGGGGAATTTTCCCTGCGCAGCCCGAGTTGACGCCGTCGCGGGAAGCGTTACGTTCTGAAACGCCAACGAACGCGCTAACCGAAACGTTAAGTAATGCCGGGCTTCCCGGCGATGAGAAAGTCAAACCATGAAACGTCGTTTTTTTAGTCATTTGTGTGCCCTGCTGGTTGTGAGTGCCTCCACGCTGTTGGCGCTGCCGGTCAGTGCTGCCGACGAAGCGGCAGACGCGTTGATCAAACGCCTGTCCACCGATGTGCTGGACAACATCAAGTCCGATAAAGCCATTCAGGCTGGCGACGTGTCCCGGATCGTTTCGCTGGTGGACGCCAAGATCATGCCGAACGTGAATTTTCAGCGCATGACCGCCTCGGCCGTCGGTCCCGCCTGGCGGCAGGCCACCCCGGAGCAGCAAAAACGCTTGCAGGAAGAATTCAAGACCTTGTTGGTGCGCACCTATGCGGGCGCCTTGTCCCAGGTCAGTGACCAGACCATTTTCGTCAAGCCCATGCGGGCATCGGCGGAAGACAAAGATGTGGTGGTTCGGACCGAGGTCAAAGGCCGGGGCGACCCCATCCAACTGGACTACAAGCTGGAAAAAACGCCCGGTGAAGGCGCCGGCTGGAAAATTTACAATCTGAACGTGTTGGGCGTCTGGCTGATGGAAACCTATCGCAGCCAGTTTTCGCAGGAAATCAATGCCAAAGGCCTCAACGGCTTGATCACGACCCTGGCCGATCGCAACAAAGCCAACGCCAAAAAAGGCTAACTGTGCTGGTACTGCCAAAAGAGTTGACGCAAACCCAAGCCACCGCCTGCCTGCGCATGCTGGTTCAGGGTTTGCGCGCCCTGTCGGGTCAAGAGGTGGTGGTCGACGCCACGGGCTTGAGCCGATTTGATTCGGCGGCGTTGGCGGTGCTGCTGGAACTGCGGCGCGAGACCCTGGCCCAGGGCAAACGTTTCTCCGTTCGCGGTTTGCCGGCCCGGTTGGGTGATCTGGCGACGCTGTACGGGATTGTTGAGCTACTGCCAGCCGCTTCGCCCGCGCTCGTAAAATAGCGGACTCACATGTCCGCAATATCTTTTCAATCCGTCTCCAAGTCCTATCCTTCCCCGCGCGGACCCAAAGGCAGTACTTTTCTCGCCCTTGATCGCGTGAGCCTCGATATCGAGGAAGGGGAATTTTTCGGTCTGCTGGGCCCCAATGGCGCCGGCAAGACCACCATGATCAGCATTCTGGCCGGCCTGTCGCGCGCCAATGCCGGCAAAGTGTCGGTGCTGGGGCATGACGTCCAGCTTGATTACGCCCAGGCACGGCGCAGCTTGGGTGTGGTGCCGCAGGAACTGGTGTTTGACCCCTTCTTCAACGTGCGTGAAGCGCTGCGGTTCCAGTCCGGCTACTTCGGCGTGAAAAACAACGATGCCTGGATTGATGAGTTGCTGGACAGCCTGGGCCTGACCGACAAGGCGGGCGCCAATATGCGGCAACTGTCCGGCGGCATGAAGCGGCGAGTCCTGGTGGCGCAGGCGCTGGTGCACAAGCCCCCCGTGATCGTGCTGGATGAACCGACTGCGGGCGTGGATGTGGAATTGCGCCAGACACTGTGGCAATTCATTGCCAAGCTCAACAAGCAGGGCAGCACGGTCTTGTTGACCACGCATTATCTGGAAGAGGCCGAAGCCCTGTGCGGACGGATTGCCATGCTCAAGTCGGGGCAAATTGTGGCGCTGGACCACACCAGCGAGCTGCTCAAGGCCGCCTCCAGCAATGTGCTGCGTTTCAAAGTTGACAGCGAACTCCCCAAGCTGCTGGCGGACAAGGCCCGCATTACCGGGCGTATTGTTCAGTTCCCCGCGCACGATGCCCTGGAAATTGAGCACTACCTGGCGGCTGTCCGCGAGGCCGGGCTGGTGGCACACGATGTCGAGATCCGCAAGGCTGATCTGGAAGATGTATTTCTGGATGTGATGAAGAAAAGTCATCAACAGCCCGGGGGGCTATCCGCATGACCGGCTGGCAAACCCTGTTGTACAAGGAAGTGCTGCGCTTCTGGAAGGTGGCGTTTCAGACGGTAGCGGGTCCGGTGCTGACGGCCATGCTGTACCTGCTGATCTTCGGGCACGCCCTGGAGTCGCATGTCAAGGTTTACGACCAGGTCAGTTACACCGCTTTTCTGGTGCCGGGTCTGGCGATGATGAGCCTGTTGCAAAACGCCTTTGCCAACAGTTCATCGTCACTGATCATGAGCAAAGTGATGGGCAACCTGGTGTTCTTGCTGCTGACGCCGCTCTCGTACATGAACTGGTTCGTTGCCTACGTGGGTGCGGCCGTCATCCGGGGCCTGATCGTCGGCTTGGGCGTGTTTGCCGTTTCTGCCTTGTTTACCGACCTCAGTTTTGTGGCCCCGCTCTGGATTCTGATCTTTGGCGTGATGGGTGCCGCGCTGATGGGCACCTTGGGGCTGATCGCCGGCTTGTGGGCCGAGAAGTTTGACCAGTTGGCAGCTTTCCAGAATTTTGTCGTCATGCCGATGACTTTTTTGAGTGGCGTGTTTTACTCGATCCATTCCTTGCCGTCGTTTTGGCAGACCGTCAGCCACCTGAACCCGTTTTTCTACATGATCGACGGTTTCCGTTACGGCTTTTTCGGCGTGAGCGATGTTTCGCCGTGGCTCAGTTTGAGTGTGGTGGGCGGGGCGCTGGCAGCCGTTAGTGCGGTGGCCGTGTACTTGCTTCACATTGGCTACAAAATCCGCAGCTGAAGCGCTTTTTTACTTTTTGGATGGTTGACATGACTGCAGACGAGATCAAGAACATGATTGCTTCAAGCCTCCCGTGCGAGCACATTGAGCTTGAAGGGGATGGCCGCCATTGGTACGCCACCATTGTGTCTCCCGCGTTTGAAGGCCAGCGCGCTATCCAGCGCCACCAAAAGGTGTATGCCACGCTGGGCACCAAAATGCAAAACGACGAGGTTCACGCCCTCTCGATGAAAACCTACACACCGGCTGAATGGGCGCCATTGGCTCCCTGATTTGATTTTGCTGAACTGACTTTATGGATAAATTATTGATTCGCGGTGGCCGACCACTGCATGGTGATGTGGCTATTTCTGGCGCCAAGAATGCGGCTTTGCCGGAACTGTGTGCTTGCCTGCTGACGGCCGAGCCCGTGACCCTGACCAACGTGCCCAAGTTGCAGGACGTGGCCACCATGCTCAAGCTGATCCGCAACATGGGGGTCAGTGCCGAGCGCAGTGACGAGGGCGTGGTGGTGCTGGATGCCAGTACATTGACCAATCCCGAGGCCCCCTATGAACTGGTCAAGACCATGCGTGCTTCGGTGCTGGCGCTGGGCCCGTTGCTGGCGCGGTTTGGTCATGCCAAGGTGTCCTTGCCGGGCGGTTGCGCCATCGGCTCGCGGCCGGTGGATCAGCATATCAAGGGTCTGACCGCCATGGGCGCCGAGATTGTGGTCGAGCATGGCTACATGATCGCCAAATTGCCCGAAGGCTGGACGCGCCTGAAGGGGGCTCGCATTGCCACCGACATGGTGACCGTCACCGGCACCGAGAACTTCTTGATGGCCGCCTGCCTGGCCGACGGCGAGACTATTTTGGAGAACGCGGCGCAAGAGCCCGAGATTCCCGATCTGGCCGAAATGCTGATCAAGATGGGCGCCAAAATTGAAGGCCACGGCACCAGCCGCATTCGGATTCAGGGCGTTGACAAGCTGCACGGTTGCGAGCACCAGGTGGTGGCCGACCGCATTGAGACCGGCACCTTCTTGTGTGCGGTGGCGGCGACGGGCGGCGATGTGCTGCTGCGGCACGGCCGGGCCGAGCACCTGGAAGCCGTGGTGGAGAAACTGCGCGATGCCGGGGCCACGGTCACGGCGGTGGACGGCGGCATTCGGGTCCAGTCCCAGGGCCGGTTGAAAAGCCAGAGTTTTCGCACCACCGAGTACCCCGGTTTCCCGACCGACATGCAGGCGCAATTCATGGCGCTCAACTGCATCTCGCACGGCACGGCCAAGGTGATCGAAACCATTTTCGAGAACCGTTTCATGCACGTCAACGAGATGGTGCGCCTGGGCGCCAACATCCAGATTGACGGCAAGGTGTCAGTGGTGGAAGGGGTCGAAAAACTCTCGGGCGCCACCGTGATGGCCACCGATCTGCGCGCTTCTGCCAGCCTGGTGATTGCCGGTTTGGTGGCGGACGGTGACACCCTGATCGAGCGCATTTACCACCTGGACCGCGGCTATGACCAGATGGAAGCCAAGCTGCGCGGCCTCGGTGCGGACATCGAGCGCATCAAATAGAAATTCAAAACACCATGATTACCATCGCTTTATCCAAAGGCCGCATCTTCGAAGAAACCTTGCCGCTGCTGCGCGCCGCTGGCATCGAGGTGCTGGAAGACCCGGAAAAATCGCGCAAGCTCATCCTCACCACCAACCAGCCGGATGTGCGCGTGCTGGTGGTGCGGGCGACCGACGTGCCGACCTACGTGCAATACGGCGGTGCCGATCTCGGCATTACCGGCAAAGACACGCTACTGGAGCATGGGAGCGACGGCCTGTACCAGCCGCTCGACCTGCAGATCGCCAAGTGCCGCATCAGTGTCGCGGTGCGGGCGGATTTTGACTATGCGTCGGCCGTCAAGCAGGGTTCACGGCTGAAAGTGGCCACCAAGTACGTGGCGATTTCGCGCGAATTTTTTGCCTCTAAAGGCGTGCACGTCGACTTGATCAAGCTCTATGGCAGCATGGAACTCGCGCCTTTGGTGGGTCTGGCGGATGCGATCGTCGATCTGGTGTCCACCGGCAACACGCTCAAGGCCAACCACCTGGTCGAGGTCGAGCACATCATGGACATCAGCTCGCGGCTGGTGGTGAACCAGGCGGCGCTCAAGCTCAAGCAGGCCCCGATCCGCAAAATCATCGATGCCTTTGCCTCCGCTGTTGGCCAATAACCCATTTGTAAAGCGCTATGACTTTTATAGCTACCCCCGCCCGTCTATCAACCGCTAGCAGCACATTTGATGCTGAATTCAAGGCGCGCCTGCATTGGTCGGCCGAGACCGATGCCGCGATTGAGCAGCGGGTCGCCGACATTCTGTTGGATGTGCAACAGCGCGGGGATGCCGCGGTGCTGGACTACACCGCTCGCTTTGATGGCCTGCAGGCCGCCTCGATGGCCGCGCTGGAACTCACGCAGGCCGAACTGAAAGCGGCGTTCGAGGCCATTCCGGCCGCCCAGCGCGACGCCCTGCAAGCGGCCGCCCAGCGCGTGCGCAGCTACCACGAAGCGCAGAAAAAGGCCAGCGGTGAAAGCTGGAGCTACCGCGACGAAGACGGCACCTTGCTGGGGCAAAAGGTCACGCCGCTGGACCGGGTCGGCATTTATGTGCCGGGTGGCAAGGCCGCCTATCCGTCCTCGGTATTGATGAATGCCATTCCCGCGCACGTCGCCGGGGTGGCTGAAATCATCATGGTGGTGCCGACGCCGAAAGGCGAAAAAAACCCGCTGGTGCTGGCGGCGGCCTATGTGGCCGGCGTCACCCGCGCCTTCACCGTCGGCGGTGCGCAAGCGGTGGCAGCGTTGGCCTACGGCACGCAAACCATTCCCAAAGTGGACAAAATCACCGGTCCCGGCAACGCCTACGTCGCCGCCGCCAAGCGCCGTGTCTTTGGCACGGTCGGCATCGACATGATCGCCGGCCCGAGCGAGATTTTGGTGCTGGCCGATGGCAGCACGCCGCCGGACTGGGTGGCGATGGATTTGTTCAGCCAGGCCGAACACGACGAGCTGGCGCAGAGCATCTTGCTGTGCCCCGATCTGGACTACATCGCGCAAGTGCAGCAAAGCATCAACCGTTTGCTCAATGAGATGCCGCGCGCCGAGATCATCGCCAAGTCGCTCAACGGCCGCGGCGCGCTGATTCACACGCGCAGCATGGAAGAAGCCTGCACCATCAGCAACGCCATCGCGCCGGAACATTTAGAGGTGAGCAGCCGTGACCCGCACCGCTGGGAGCCGTTGCTGAAACATGCCGGTGCCATTTTTCTCGGTGCCTACACCAGCGAATCGCTCGGTGACTACTGCGCTGGCCCGAACCATGTGCTGCCGACCAGCGGCACGGCGCGCTTCAGCTCGCCGCTGGGCGTGTACGACTTTCAGAAACGCTCCAGTCTGATTGAAGTGAGCGAAGCCGGCGCCCAAACCCTGGGCCGCATTGCCGCCGAACTGGCGTATGGCGAGGGTTTGCAAGCCCATGCGCGGGCGGCAGAACTGCGGCTGGCCCAAGTGCCCGCCATGAGGAAAGCAACATGAATACCGTCAACCCGACGCTGATGCAACGCATCCGCCAGGACGTGCAGGCCATGCACGCCTACGCGGTGCAGGATTCGACCGGCATGGTCAAACTTGATGCGATGGAAAATCCGCACCGCTTGCCCATTGAGTTGCAAGTTGCATTGGGCCAGCGACTGGGCGCATTGGCGCTGAACCGTTACCCCGACAACCGTGTCAACGACCTGCGCCAGGCACTGGCCCAGTACGCTGGCATGCCCGAAGGCTTTGAGATCATGCTGGGCAACGGCTCGGACGAGTTGATCAGCCTGCTGGCGCTGGCCTGCGCCGTGCCGCCGAGTGCTGAAAACGGCTTTAAAAAAGCCAGTGTGCTGGCGCCGGTGCCCGGTTTTGTGATGTATGGCATGAGCGCGCAGTTGCAGGGGCTGGCCTTTCACGGTGTGCCGCTGACAGAAGATTTTGAACTGGACGAGGCCGCCATGCTGGCGGCCATCGCGCTGCACCAACCGGCCATCACCTACCTGGCCTATCCGAACAACCCGACCGCCAATCTGTGGGACGACGCAGTGATCGAGAAGATCATCCTGGCGGTGGGCGCGCAGGGCGGGCTGGTGGTGATGGACGAGGCCTACCAGCCGTTTTCCAGCAAAAGCTACCTAGACAGGTTGTCCCAACACCGTCATGTGCTGCTGATGCGCACGCTCAGTAAATTTGGTCTGGCCGGGGTCCGGCTCGGCTACCTGATGGGCCCGAACGCCCTGATTGCCGAGATCGACAAGGTGCGCCCGCCCTACAACGTCAGCAGCTTGAACTGCGAGTGCGCCCTCTTTGCGCTCGAACATCAAGAGGTATTTTGGCGCCAAGCCCTTGATCTGCGTTCGCAGCGCGCTATTCTTTTGGAAACGTTGGCCCGTTTGCCCGGCGTCCGGGTCTACCCCAGCGACGCCAACATGATTTTGGTGCGCGTGCCTGACGCGCAAAAAACCTTTGACGGCATGAAAATGCGCAAAGTCCTGGTTAAGAACGTTTCTAAAATGCACCCACTGCTGGCCAATTGCCTGCGCCTGACCGTTGGCACCGCCGACGAAAACCGGCGCATGCTGGCCGCCCTCCAGGAATCACTATGACCCTCTCCCTCTCGACCCCCCGCACGGCGGAAGTGTCCCGCAACACCGCCGAGACCAAAATCACGGTCAAAGTCAATCTGGACGGCACCGGCCAGGCCAAGTTGCACACCGGCATTGGCTTTTTTGACCACATGCTCGATCAGATTGCCCGTCACGGCATGATCGATCTGGACATCCACGCCGATGGTGATCTGCACATTGACGGCCACCACACGGTGGAAGACGTCGGCATTGCCTTTGGCCAGGCCGTGCACAAGGCGGTGGGCGACAAAAAAGGCATTCGCCGCTACGGTCATGCCTATGTGCCGCTGGACGAAGCGCTGTCGCGCGTCGTCATTGACCTGTCCGGCCGGCCCGGCCTGATCATGAACGTGCCGTTCAAAAGTGGCATGATCGGCACCTTTGACAGCCAGTTGGCGCATGAGTTTTTTCAGGGTTTTGTGAACCACGCCTTTGTCACGCTGCACATCGACAACCTGCGCGGCGAGAATGCCCATCACCAGGCCGAGACCGTGTTCAAGGCCTTCGCCCGCGCCCTGCGCGCGGCGCTCGAATTTGATCCGCGTGCCTTGGGTACCATTCCCTCGACCAAAGGTTCTTTGTAGTTTTATATGTCAAATAGGCCTCTAGCCCCCGTCGATATTGCGTAAGTAGCTATGAATTCAATAGTAAGTGGTGTTCGCAACAAAACCGTTGCCGTGGTCGATTACGGCATGGGCAACCTGCGTTCGGTGTCGCAGGCGGTGCAGGCAGCGGCCGAAGGCAGTGGTTACCAGGTGGTAATTACCGCCAATCCGGACGAAGTACGAGCTTGTGAGCGTGTCGTGCTGCCAGGCCAAGGCGCCATGCCGGACTGTATGCGCGAGTTGCGTGAGTCAGGTCTGCAAGCCTCGGTGCTGGAAGCGGCGGCCAGCAAACCCCTGTTTGGGGTCTGTGTCGGCATGCAAATGCTGCTCGACCACAGCGCCGAGGGCCCAGTGGGTGTGGGTACGCCCGGGCTGGGCTTGATTCACGGCGAGGTGCTGAAGTTCGACCTGATCGGCCAGTTGCAGCCCGACGGCAGCCGCTACAAAGTGCCGCAAATGGGCTGGAACCAGGTCTATCGCAACAACCACGGTGGCGCGCCGCACCCGGTGTGGGGCGACGTGCCCGATGGCAGCTACTTCTACTTTGTGCACAGTTTTTACGCCCAACCGTCGGATGCGCGCCACAGCGTGGGCGAGACCGACTACGGAAGCCGCTTCAGTTCCGCCATTGCACGCGATAATATTTTCGCAACCCAATTCCATCCTGAGAAAAGTGCCGATCACGGCCTGGCGCTCTACCGGAATTTCCTGCACTGGAATCCCTGAAATCTTCGCTCAAGCTGAGCATCCTTTATCTCCTTTTTCCTCATCAACTCTGAAGCAACATGCTTTTAATCCCTGCAATTGACTTAAAAGACGGCCACTGCGTTCGCCTCAAACAAGGCGACATGGACCAATCCACCACCTTTGGCGAAGACCCGGCCGTGATGGCGCGCAACTGGGTCAACAAAGGCGCCCGGCGCCTGCACCTGGTGGATCTGAATGGCGCTTTTGCGGGGCAGCCGAAAAACGAGATGGCGATTCGCAAAATCCTCAAGGAAGTGGGCAGCGAAGTGGACGTACAGCTGGGTGGCGGGATCCGCGATCTGGACACGATCGAGCGTTACCTGGATGCCGGCCTGCGCTACGTCATCATTGGCACGGCGGCGGTCAAAAACCCCGGTTTCCTGCTTGATGCCTGTAACGCGTTTGGCGGCCACATCATCGTCGGCCTCGATGCCCGCGATGGCAAAGTGGCGACCGACGGCTGGAGCAAGCTCACCCGCCATGAGGTGGTGGACCTCGGCAAGCGGTTCCAGGACTACGGCGTTGAGTCCATCATCTACACCGACATTGGCCGTGATGGCATGCTCACCGGCATCAATGTGGACGCCACCGTCAAGCTAGCCCAAGCCCTGACCATCCCGGTCATCGCCTCCGGTGGTCTGAGCAACATGGCCGATATTGAAGCCTTGTGCGCGGTGGAAGACGACGGCGTTGAAGGCGTCATTTGCGGTCGCGCCATCTACTCCGGTGACCTCGATTTTGCCGCCGCGCAAGAGCGCGCTGACGAGTTGAATGGCTGAAATATGACCCCCACGCTTGTCACTTCGTGCGCTACGCTGCCCCCCGAGGGGGCTGCAGTCGCCTTGGGGCGGCCCGGCGTCGCCTGCCCATGCTAGCCAAACGCATCATTCCCTGTCTTGACGTCACCGGGGGCCGGGTCGTCAAAGGTGTCAATTTTGTGGAATTGCGCGACGCCGGCGACCCGGTCGAGATCGCCGCGCGCTACAACGAGCAGGGCGCCGATGAGCTGACCTTTCTCGACATCACCGCCACCAGTGACGGGCGCGACATGATTCTGCACATCATCGAGGCGGTCGCCGCCAAGGTGTTCATTCCCCTGACCGTCGGCGGTGGCGTGCGCACCGTCGACGATGTGCGCCGGCTGCTCAATGCCGGCGCCGACAAGACCAGTTTCAATTCGGCCGCACTGGCCAATCCGCAGGTCATCCGCGATGCTTCCGCCAAGTACGGCGCTCAGTGCATCGTGGTGGCGATTGATGCCAAGCGCCGTTTTGGCGACGCCATGCTGGACCGCGGTGAAGGCTGGGATGTGTACAGCCACGGCGGCCGGCAGAACACCGGGCTGGATGCGGTGGCTTGGGCGCGCCAGATGGCCGAGTACGGCGCCGGTGAAATTTTGCTCACCAGCATGGACCGCGACGGCACCAAGGCCGGTTTCGATCTGGCGCTGACGCGCGCCGTGAGCGACGCCATCAATGTGCCGGTGATCGCCTCCGGCGGTGTCGGTACCCTGGACCATCTGGCCGATGGCATTCAGCTGGGCGGGGCCGATGCCGTGTTGGCCGCCAGCATCTTCCACTACGGCGAATACACCGTCGGCCAGGCCAAAGCCAGAATGGCCGAGCGCGGCATTCCGGTCCGGCTTTAAGCTATTTAAGCCTCTAGCCCCCGTCAATGCTGTGCAAGCAGCTATTAATTAAGTAGCAAATAAACATGACGAACGAACCCTCCATGAGCTGGTTGAAACATATTCGCTGGGATGCCAAAGGGCTGGTGCCGGTGATTGCGCAGGAGCAGGGCAGCAACGACGTGCTGATGTTCGCCTGGATGAACCGCGAGGCCTTGCAAAAAACGGCGGAGCTGGGGCAGGCGGTGTATTTCAGCCGCTCGCGCAACAAGCTCTGGTACAAGGGCGAAGAATCGGGTCATGTGCAGAAAGTGCATGAAATCCGCATGGACTGCGACAACGACGTGATCCTGCTCAAGGTTACCCAACTCGGGCACGAGCCCGGCATTGCCTGCCATACCGGGCGCCACAGCTGTTTTTTCAGCGTTTACGAAAACGGTGCCTGGAAAATCACCGAGCCGGTCTTGAAAGACCCGCAAACCATCTATAAATAAGCGCTTATGTCCACCCACGTTTCCTCCACTGATTCCCTGGCCAGTCTGGCCCGCGTCATCGAAAGCCGCTTGCCGCAAAACGGCGGCGATCCAACCGCCAGCTATGTGGCGCGCCTGCTGCACAAGGGGCCGGATGCCTTCCTGAAAAAAATCGGGGAAGAAGCGACCGAAGTGGTCATGGCGGCCAAAGATGCCGATTTTGGCGGCGACAAGACCAAGATCGTCTATGAAGTGGCGGACCTCTGGTTTCACTGCATGATTGCGCTGGCGCACTACGGCCTGACGCCTGCCGATGTGGTGACGGAGTTGGACCGCCGGGCCGGCACCAGCGGCATCGAAGAAATGGCTTTGCGCAAGGTGCTGGCGCGCGAGGGGGAGCCCAAATGAGCCAGGATTCGCTGGACCTGGAAAAGCTGCAGTCGCTCAACACGGTGGGCACCATCAGCTACATCCTGCATCTGATCGTGGCCGTCGGCGCCCTGATTCCGGGTGGGCAGTTTGGCCCGGTGCTGTTGATCGTGGCCTTGATCATCGACCTCGTGAAACGTCCTGAGGCGGTGGGCACCTGGCACGCGTCGCACTTTTCCTGGCGCATCCGCACGGTCGTGATAGCGGCGCTGCTCTACGCGGTGACCGTTCCCTTGTGGTTTTTCTTCATTCTGCCGGGCTGGATCGCCTGGATTCTGATTTCCATCTGGTTTCTTTACCGCATCGTGACGGGACTGGTCCGCATGAACAAAGGGCTGGCCATGGAGACCACTGCATGACTGAAAAAATAGTTCAGAGCGACCCGGATTGCATTTTTTGCAAAATTGTCGCGGGCCTCATTCCTTCCAAGGTGGTTTATCAGGATGAGGAACTATTTGTCTTCAACGATATCCATCCTTGGGCGCCAGTGCATTTTCTCGTGATTCCCAAAATGCACATTCCGTCCATGGCGCAGATTGGCCCTGAACATGCCGGGTTGCTGGGCCGTATGATGACGCTGGCACCCCAGCTGGCGGTACAGGAAGGCTGCAATCCTTACCCGGACGGCGGTTTTCGCATGCTGTGCAACACGGGGGCGCAGGGCGGTCAGGAAGTGCATCACTTGCATATTCATGTGATGGGTGGGCCGCGGCCTTGGCTCAAGGGTTAAATTCCCGGGCTAATTTCGAAGTTAATACGCTGAATCTACTTCGCCGACTAAAATTGGTTTAATTCCTCAGGAGAAATACATGGGATTTTCGACAACACACTTGATCATTTTTTTGGTCATCATCATTGTTATTTTTGGTACCAAGAAGCTCCGTAACATCGGATCTGATCTGGGTGGCGCAGTCAAGGGCTTCAAGGATGGCATGAAAGATGGCGCCGACAAAGCCGCTGACGCCGCCACAACGACACCTGCCCAGCAGGTGGAGTCCACCTCCGCGACCGCCAAGGAAACGATTGATGTTGAAGCCAAGACCAAGGTCTGATCAAGCCGGTCTGGCGCTTTGCGCCCATCAGCAGGACATGCTTAAGTGATTGATATCGGGATCACCAAGCTCGCCATCATTGGCGGGATTGCCCTCGTGGTCATTGGCCCCGAGAAGTTGCCTGGTCTGGCCAAGACCATCGGCACGTTGTTGGGGCGTGCGCGCCGTTACGTGGCGGATGTCAAAGACGAAGTCAACCGGTCCATGGAGCTTGATGAGCTCAAGAAAATGAAGGACACGGTTGAAAGCGCGGCGCGGGATGTCGAGAATTCGATCCAGACCAGCGCCTCCGATTTCGAGAAAAGCTGGGCCGAGTCCACCGGACTGCCTTCCGATACGACTTCCAGCGATTTGTATGCAGGCTTTCCTGAGTACAAACATCCCCATAAAAAATGGCGCATCAAGCAGGGTGCCACTCCCAACTGGTACAAAGCCCGTACCGGAACCCGTACCCGTGCCTTGTCCGGTGCCGCCCGCGTGGCCCGGTTTCGACCTTCCAAAGTTAGCTGATGACCGATCCTGCGAAAAAAGACGACGAACTGGCCGGAACTGAACAGCCCTTCGTCCAACACCTGTTCGAGCTGCGCGACCGCCTGTTGCGTGCGATGTATGGCGTGGTGGCCGTTTTGGCGGGGCTGCTGTTTTTCCCCGGTCCGTCCAGACTCTACGATTTGCTGGCAATGCCACTGGTCAAGGCGTTGCCCGAAGGCTCCCGCATGATCGCCGTGGGCGTGGTGTCACCGTTTCTGGTACCGATCAAGGTCTCGGTGCTGGCCGCGATTGGTTTGGCGTTGCCCTGGATTCTTTACCAAGTCTGGGCCTTTGTGGCACCGGGCCTGTACAAACATGAGAAAAAGCTGGTGTTGCCGCTGGTAGCCGCCAGCACCATTCTGTTTTACATGGGCGCCGCGTTTTGCTACTTTTTTGTCTTTGGGCAAGCCTTTCCGGCGATCCAGAAAATGGCGCCCATTTCTGTGGCGGTCAGTCCGGACATTGAGGCTTATCTCGATTTCGTCATCACCATGTTCATCGCGTTTGGCGTGGCATTTGAGGTGCCGATTGTGGTCGTGATTTTGGCCCGCATGGGGATCGTGACCGTGGCGCAGCTCAAGTCATTTCGTACTTATTTTGTGGTCGGTGCGGCAGCGGTTGCCGGGCTGGTGACGCCGCCCGATCCGGTGTCCATGCTGGCTTTGCTGGTGCCGATGTACCTGCTGTACGAGATTGGCATCGTGGCGGCACAGGTTTTCATCAAACACACCCAGGCACCGGACGAAGAGGCCGAGGCCGCGAAGCCTTCGTAAAAGAAAAAACGCCTTTTGCCGTTAGGCCTTGGGCGTTGGTCGATTTAAATCAAAAAGCCACTTGTCGCTGCCTGCGACAAGTGGCTTTTTGCATTACTGGGCTGGTTTGCGCGGCTTGGGGCGCAAGCCGGGTGTCACATCCAGCGTGACTTTTTCTTCCCGGCGCAACAGGTCGAACTTTGACGCCGTACCCGGCTTCAGGGCGGCAACGCTGGACAATAATTCGGACACGTTGCTGACGGGCTTGCCGGCCACCGCCGTGATGACATCGCCGGGCCGGATGCCCGATTGCGCGGCCGGTCCGTTTTGCAGCACCCCGGTAATGATGACGCCTGCGCGGGTCTTGACGCCGAAGGTCTCCGCCAATTCGGGCGATAAATCGTTCGGCTCCACGCCAATCCAGCCGCGCGTGACCTGCCCGTCTTTCACAATGCCCTCCAGCACCAGCTTGGCCGTCGACACCGGAATGGCAAAGCCGATGCCCATGCTGCCGCCCGAGCGCGAATAAATGGCGGTATTGATGCCCAGCAGATTGCCGTTGGTGTCGACCAGTGCACCACCGGAATTGCCGGGATTGATCGCGGCATCGGTCTGGATGAAGTTCTCAAAGGTGTTGATGCCGAGCTGGTTGCGTCCGAGCGCACTGACAATGCCGCCGGTGACGGTCTGCCCAACGCCAAACGGGTTGCCGATCGCCAGCACCTGATCTCCCACCTGCAGCGTATCGGAGTTGCCCAGCACAATGGCGGGCAAGCGGTCCAGCTCAATTTTCAGGACGGCAAGGTCGGAGTCCGGGTCGGTTCCAATCACTTTGGCCTTGGCGTGGCGGCTGTCGTTGAGAATGACCTCAATTTCGTCGGCGCTTTCCACCACGTGGTTATTGGTCAGGATGTAGCCGCTGGCGCTCACAATGACGCCGCTGCCCAGTCCGACCTGGGGTTCGTTGCCCTGTTCGCCAAAGAAAAATTTGAACCAGGGATCGTTGCTGTTGGGATTGTTCCTGACCGCTTTGCTGGTATTGATACTGACCACAGCCGCGGAAGATTTTTGTGCCGCAAGACGGAAACTACCGACGGGGGCCGCCGTGGGTGAGGTGGCCGGGGCCTCCATCAGGGGCAAGGAGCCAAGGCGGGTTGACCGGTTTCCCAGCCAATCGGGCTTGAGTGTGCCGACCACAAAATAGGCAGCCAGCAAAACGGTGACCGTTTGGGCAAACAACAACCAGAGACGTTTCATGAGGAATTTTGGGCGAGACGCCCTCCGAGTAAAGAGACAGGTCAAAAGCAGGACACTAAATTGTAGGCGGCGCCTGTACAGTCGACCACTTCCATGTCCAAGCTCCGCCAAGTTATCCTGATTCACCCTGACGCGCCGTCCAAGCCGGCGCCGGGCGCGCCCTGTAATGGGTGTGGCGTGTGCTGCCTGCTGGAGCCGTGTCCCTTGGGCGTGGTGCTGTCGGGGCGTCGGCATGGCGCCTGTGTCGCGCTACGCTGGCATGGCGACGAGCCTCTGTACCGATGCGGCGCGCTCAGTGCGCCGCTGGAGGTATTGCAGAGTGTGCTGCCTCGGCCAATGTGGCGATTGGCCCCTTGGCTGTCGCCAAGCCTGGCACGTCTGGCAAACCGCTGGATCGCCGTGGGCCAGGGCTGCGACAGCAGCGTGGAGCCGGAGATGCCGCCGTCCGCTTCGCGTAATTAGTCGACAATCAGACGCGACTTGGCGGCCTGCTCGGTCCGCCACTAACCCAACCTTTTTATTGTTGACATGACTGACCGCACTCAACTCTTGCAGACATTGGACGCGCTGCTGCAACCGGAACGTTTTCGTGACTACGGCCCGAATGGGTTGCAGGTGGAAGGTACCGCTAAGGTCCGGAAAATCGTTTCGGGTGTCACAGCCAGTCGGGCGCTGATTGAAGCCGCGATTGCGGCCCAAGCCGATACCATTTTTGTGCATCACGGTCTGTTTTGGCGCGGTCAGGACGGGCGTGTCACTGGCTGGATGAAGCAGCGCCTGACATTGCTGCTGGCGCACGACATCAACCTTTTTGCCTACCATCTGCCGCTGGACGCGCACCCTGAGCTGGGCAATAACGCCCAACTTGGTCTCCAGCTGGGCCTGACGGCGCGGGCCCGCTTTGGTGAACAGGATTTGGGTTTTCTGGGGGAACGGATGGCGTCTGCTGGTTTCGAGTCGGCAGACGCTCTCGCGCAGCACATAAAAATTCAGTTAAATCGACCTGTAACCCTCGTCTCTGCTTCGCATTATGCTATTAAAAAAATAGCGTGGTGCAGCGGTGGCGGACAAAGCTATTTTGAAGCCGCGATTGCCGCCGGGGCCGATGCCTTCATTACCGGCGAAATTTCCGAGCCGCAGGCGCATATTGCGCGTGAATGTGGCGTGGCTTATCTGGCCTGTGGCCATCACGCCAGCGAACGCTATGGCGCACCCGCCGTGGCCGCCCATGTGGCTGCGCAGTTTAGTCTGGCGCATGAGTTTATTGATATTGACAACCCGGCTTGAGAAGTCTTCAAGTCGGGGCTGAACTGGAGATCGGCACACCATGAAAAAACCTATTGCCATCACGCTCGGCGACCCCGCAGGCATTGGCCCCGAGATCATTGCCAAGGCCTTTCGGGACGCGCCCGATGTCACGCATTGCTGTTTTGTGGTCGGTGATGTGGCAACCTTGCGGCGAGCCGTCAAGGTCATCAGCGCCGGCCAGATCCCACTGCCTGTTGCCTTGATCGAGTCGCCGATCGAGGTGCTCAGTCTTCCTCCGCGCTGCCTGCCCGTGTTGCAGGTCGGCACGCTGGCGACCCCGGTCTTGCTGGGGCAGTTGAGCGCCAGCGCAGGAAGAATCGCCGCTGAATGTGTGGTCTGGGCGGCGCAAGCTGCGTTGCGCGGCGAGGTTGCGGCCGTGGTGACGGCACCGCTCAACAAGGAAGCGCTGGCGCTGGCTGGCGCACCCCATTCAAGCTACCCGGGCCACACAGAAATGCTGCAAGCACTGGCAGCGGCCCACGCGGGGAAGCCGCTGGCGGCTATGCCGGTGCGCATGATGCTGGCCAATGACGAATTGCGCGTCGTGCTGGTGAGCATTCATGTGTCCTTGCTCGAGGCTATTCAAGCGGTGACTTTTGACAACGTGCTGCAGACGCTGCGCATCACGCACGAGTCGCTGGCGGCGATTTTGGGCCGTGCGCCACGCATCGGGGTGGCAGGGCTGAATCCGCATGCCGGGGAGGGCGGATTGTTCGGTCGGGAAGAACTTGACATCATTGCGCCAGCCATGGCGATGGCCCGCTCACAGGGCATGCAGGTCAGTGGCCCGTTCGCCCCGGACACGGTGTTCATGCGGGCGCGCGCCAAAGACGGCCAGCCGGGTGAATTCGACGTTGTCGTGGCCATGTACCATGACCAGGGCCTAATTCCAGTGAAATACCTGGGGGTGGAAAAAGGCGTCAACGTCACGCTGGGCTTGCCGCTGGTGCGCACCAGTCCGGATCACGGTACCGCCTTTGACATTGCCGGCACAGGCCAGGCGGACGCGTCCAGTCTGATCGAAGCGATTCGCATGGCGCGGCAACTGAGCCAGTTAGCCGAAGTATAAAAAATAGCCGTGAACGCCCAACCGATGAGCGTTCACGGCCATTCAGTCTAGGGCGGCATTACTTTTTAAGGCTGTCCCGAATCTCGCGCAACAGCAATACATCCTCGGCTGTCGCGGCAGGTGGTGGTGGCGTGTTCTTCTTCAGCCGGTTGATTTGCTTGACCATCATGAAAATGATGAATGCCAAAATTGCAAAATTGACGGCAACGGTGATGAAGTTGCCATAGGCAAAAACCGGAACGCCTGCTTTTTTCAGGCCATCAAGTGTCATGACCGTGCCTGCCGGCGGCTGCGCCAGTGCGACATAGAGACTTGAAAAATCCAGTTTTCCAAAAATGGCGCCAACCACCGGCATGATCAGGTCGCCCACCACGGAATCCACGATTTTTCCGAACGCGCCACCAATGATCACGCCCACGGCGAGATCCATCACATTGCCTTTAACGGCAAACTCTTTGAATTCTTGCATCATGGCCATGTTTGAAACTCCTATTCAAATTAGATGAATGAAGTATTAACCAAAAGCGCAAAGATGAGCAAGCTTCCCGCGCAGTGTTGGCCGCAAACGGTCAGCTACAATCTAGCGTTAACCCCAGTAGCGATGTTTTCATTGAGGATACTCATGAGCGAAACCCTTGTCGACCAAAGTCAGATCGACGCCAATAAACGGACGTGGCTGATCGCGTCCAGCTGCGCTGGCGCAGTAGGCGGTATAGCCGCCGTTGTCCCCTTTATCAGTAGCTTTCAACCCTCGGAACGAGCCAAAGCGGCTGGCGCGGCGGTGGAAGCAGACATTTCTGCGCTCAAGCCGGGCGAAAAAATGACGGTAGAGTGGCGTGGCAAGCCGGTGTGGATCATGCGTCGCACGCCCGAGCAACTGGCCGCTTTGCCGACGTTGGATTCGCAATTGGCGGATCCAAAGTCCGAGCGCAAGCCAGCCGATCAAGCTCCTGAATATGCGCGCAACGCAACCCGCTCCATCAAGCCGGAATATTTGGTTGCCGTGGGTATTTGCACTCATTTGGGCTGTTCCCCTTCTGATAAGTTCAAGCCTGGTGCGCAGCCTTCTTTGCCGGATGACTGGCAGGGTGGCTTCTTTTGCCCTTGTCATGGTTCTACCTTTGATTTGGCTGGCCGGGTCTATAAAAACAAGCCTGCGCCGGACAATCTCGAGGTGCCGCCGCATATGTATATCTCCGACACCAAGCTGATCATTGGTGAAGACAAGAAAGCCTAAGGACGAACAACATGGCTGAATTCCACGAAATTTCCCCGAACGCCCCGGCAGGTGAAAAACTGCTTAATTGGGTCGATAACCGGTTTCCGGCGTCCAAGCTCTTCAAGGAGCACATGAGCGAGTATTACGCTCCGAAAAATTTTAATATTTGGTACGTATTTGGCTCGCTCTCCCTGTTGGTGCTGGTGATTCAAATCGTCACCGGCATTTTCCTTGTGATGCATTACAAGCCTGATGCCGCCTTGGCATTTGCTTCGGTTGAATACATCATGCGCGACGTGCCATGGGGCTGGTTGATTCGCTACATGCACTCCACTGGCGCGTCGGCGTTCTTTGTTGTGGTCTATCTTCACATGTTCCGTGGGTTGATGTACGGCAGTTACCGTAAACCCCGCGAGTTGATCTGGATTTTCGGTTGCGGTATTTTCCTTGCCTTGATGGCAGAAGCTTTCATGGGTTATCTGTTGCCTTGGGGGCAGATGAGTTACTGGGGCGCTCAGGTGATCGTCAACTTATTCTCGGCCATTCCCTTCATTGGTCCTGATCTGGCACTGCTGATTCGTGGCGACTTTGTGGTGGGTGATGCCACGTTGAACCGCTTTTTCAGCTTTCACGTGATCGCCGTGCCGTTGGTGCTGCTGGGTCTGGTTGTGGCACACATCATTGCTTTGCATGAAGTTGGCTCCAACAACCCGGACGGTGTCGAAATCAAGGGTCCCAACGCGCCGAAAGACGCCAAGGGCCATCCTCTGGATGGCATTCCTTTCCATCCTTACTACTCGGTGCATGATATCTTTGCGGTCAGCGTGTTCCTGATGGTGTTCACCGCCATTGTGTTCTTCGCGCCGGAAATGGGCGGCTACTTCCTTGAGTACAACAACTTCATTCCGGCCGATCCATTCCAAACGCCATTGCATATTGCACCGGTCTGGTATTTCACGCCCTTCTACTCGATGTTGCGTGCTGTCACGGGCGAAATGATGTACGCCCTGATTGCCTGCGTGCTGGGTGGTGCGGTGCTGGGTGTGTTGAAAAACAAGATGCCGAATTTGTTCAAGGGCATTATCTTGGGCGTCGCAGTCGTCGTGGTGGCCATGATGCTTGCCATTGATGCGAAATTCTGGGGCGTCGTTGCCATGGGCGGTGGTGTCGTGATTCTGTTCTTCCTGCCATGGCTGGATAACAGTGCGGTTAAATCGATCCGGTATCGGCCTGATTGGCACAAATATCTGTACGCGGTTTTCGTCATCGACTTCCTGGTGCTGGGCTACTTGGGTATGCAGCCTCCTTCGGCAATCGGTGGACGTGTGTCGCAAATTGGCACCCTGTTCTACTTCGGCTTTTTCCTGCTGATGCCTTGGTGGAGTCGCATTGGTAAATCCAAGCCAGTGCCGGATCGCGTTACTTTCACGGCGCATTGAACGGGAGAAATAATATGAAAACTTTAAGTTTCACTAAAAAAATCATTCTCGGTTTAATGATGACGCTCGGTGTAACGCTGGGTGCACAAGCCAATGTGGGGGCCTTGGTATGGGACAAGGCACCCAATAAGATGAATGACATGGCAGCCTTGCAAAATGGTGCCAAACTGTTTGTCAACTACTGTCTGAATTGTCATTCGGCGGCGTTCATGCGCTACAACCGTTTGCAAGACATCGGCTTGACCTCGGCTCAGATCAAAGACAACCTGTTGGCAACGAATACCAAGATTGGCGACACGATGAAGGCCGCCATTGATCCGCAGCAGGCGAAGGCCTGGTTCGGTGTCAATCCGCCAGACCTGACAGTGATCGCCCGTTCGCGTGCGGGTGCTGGCGGAACCGGTGCCGATTATCTGTACACCTACTTGCGTACTTTCTACAAAGACGAAACGAAGCCAACTGGCTGGAATAACATGGCGTTTCCGAATGCCGCCATGCCGCACGTCCTGTGGGAGCTTCAGGGTGATCGCCGCCCGGTGTATGAAGAAATCGAGCAGCATGGCGCTTTGGTGCATGTGCTCAAAGGCTGGGAACAAGTCAAGCCCGGCACCATGACCCCTCTCCAATATGATGAGTCCATCGGTGACTTGGTCAACTACTTGCAGTGGATGGGCGAGCCGATTCAAAGCACACGCGTTCGTGTCGGTATCTGGGTATTGCTGTTCTTGGGTGTATTCACTTTCTTCGCTTGGCGACTCAATGCCGCTTACTGGAAAGACGTCAAGTAAAGCAGATAAACGGCTCGGGTTTCGCTCAAAAGGCGTGGCTTGAGCTTCTCGGAGTGGGACGGCGTAAAGCATCCCACTCTTTTTGATTTTTAGGAGCTTCCGCCATGATGGTGTTGTATTCAGGTACTACCTGCCCGTTTTCCCACCGTTGCCGTTTTGTCCTGTTTGAAAAAGGCATGGACTTTGAAATTCGCGACGTGGATCTGTACAACAAGCCCGAAGACATCAATGTGATGAATCCGTACGGTCAGGTGCCGATCCTGGTCGAGCGTGATTTGATTTTGTACGAATCAAACATCATCAATGAATACATTGATGAACGCTTCCCTCATCCTCAGTTGATGCCCGGAGATCCCGTTGATCGCGCTCGTGTTCGCCTGTTCCTGCTCAATTTTGAGAAAGAACTGTTCGTGCATGTGTCGACTCTGGAGTCCCGCGCTGCCAAAAGCAACGAAAAGGTGCTGGAGAAAGCCCGTGCCCACATTCGTGACCGCTTGACGCAACTCGCACCTGTATTCCTGAAAAACAAGTACATGCTCGGCGACGGCTTTTCCATGCTCGATGTAGCCATCGCGCCCTTGCTGTGGCGCCTGGATTACTACGGTATTGATCTCAGTAAAAATGCGGCGCCTTTGCTTAAATATGCCGAGCGTATATTTTCGCGTCCGGCCTACATTGAAGCACTGACTCCTTCCGAGAAAGTGATGCGCAAATAAGCGCATTGCCTGCGACCGATGATTAACGCTCCAGAAGCTACTTCCACTCGTCCTTACCTGATTCGGGCTTTGTACGAGTGGTGTACTGACAACGGGTTTACGCCTTACCTTGCCGTCTCGGTGAACGACAGTGTGCAGGTTCCTCGTGAGTACGTGAAGGATGGTGAGATTGTGCTTAACATCAGTTTTGATGCCACGAGCTCGCTCCAACTGGGCAACGACTTTATTGAGTTCAAAGGCCGCTTCGCCGGCACGGCGCGGGACATCATGGTGCCTGTCAATCAAGTCATTGCTATTTATGCCCGCGAAAACGGACAGGGCATGGCGTTTCCTTTGGGTCCCCCGCATGGGGTTAACGCAACGGCATCGTCTTCGACCAATCTGGTGTCTGTGCGAGATGCTGCCGCGCCAGCCACACCGGAGATTAAAGCGGTCAAGTTAGCCAGCGTTGAATCGGAACGACGGACCAACGAGCCAGGCGATGAGCCGGATCCACCGCGCTCCCCATCGACGAGTCCGAGGCCCGCGCTGAAACGGGTGAAATAATTTAGTTTTTCTCAGGAAAGCTTGAAGAGTCCGCTAAAATAGAAAAAGTGCCGATTTAGCTCAGTTGGTAGAGCAACCGCCTTGTAAGCGGTAGGTCGTCAGTTCGAATCCGACAATCGGCACCATTTTTCTCAGTCAAACGCAACTCAACGATTGCGTGCAATTTGAACTTTCACTCGAATTGAGTTCACATCCCACCCCTTAGTCCGTAAGTGAGCTTCAAGCGCAGGCAGCAACTGACGGATTTTCGCGGCGGCCGCATTGTTGTCTAATACCAGGCACCATACGGGTCCTTCAATCGGACCGGCTTTAACGGCGGTTCGCAAAGTCCCGGGTATGAGGGATTCAATGGCTTTGAGTCGTGCAGCTGATTCACTGGCAAGTTCAATCAAACCTGCCAGCGTGGGGGAGTTTTGACTGGCCTGCAGCAGCGTGACTGAGTGTTGGCGGCGGTTCATAAGTGAGTTGTTGAGGGACCATCAGAATGCAATTGATTATCACGGATGCCTGGCTCGCTAAAAGCCGCGCCATTCAGCTTAGTGGCACCCGGCTGGTTTTGACCGCATTGCTCGCTTCATTTATCTTGATGCTGGTCGCCGCTGTTTTGTATCACTGGGTTTTTCTGAAGGGTGCGCGAGAAGGTTGGCCGGTGGTGGGTTCACTGGTCAAGCTGGTCGTCAAGGATGAATTTGATCAGCGCGATCGATTCATGCGGGAAAACCTTGATGTGCTGGCACGCAAGCTTGGAGAAATGCAAGCCAAAATGACGCAGCTTGAATCCTTGGGTGAACGTGTTTCGAGTTTGGCGGGTGTCAATCCCACCGAGATCAAGATGAAGCCCGGGCAAGGGGGTGTTCTGGTGTCGGGCCGCCCTCTGTCCGTTGAAGAGCTTCAAGCTACGCTGGCGGACCTTGATCGCCTCACAGATCAACGCACCGATTTGATGACGGTGATGGAGTCCCGACTGTTCGACCAAAAAATTCGAAACATGATGGTGCCGACACAGCAACCGGTAGCGGCAGGCAATCTGGGTTCCCTGTTTGGCTGGCGCATAGATCCGTTTACGGGACGGTCGGCACTGCACACGGGCCTTGATTTTCAGGCGGATTTTGGCACCTCCATATTGGCTGCTGCCGGTGGCATCGTGGTGACGCAGGAATTTCACCCGGCGTATGGCAACATGATTGAAATCGATCACGGCAATGACCTGATCACACGTTATGCCCATGCATCCAAAACGCTGGTTAAAAGAGGCGATTTGATCAAGCGGGGCCAGAAAATTGCCGAGGTGGGAACCACCGGTCGTTCCACTGGCGCGCATTTGCACTTTGAAGTGCTGGTGCAAGGGATTCCGCAAGATCCACAGAAGTTTTTGGCGGCTGGCCGCAATCTGCCATCACAGCGTTTGGCCAAGCTGGTGGCCCCGACTCATACAGTTCCGCTAGCCCAGACGGTGCCAGCTGAAAGCCGCTTGCCCGGTCAAAGGTAAAATCAAGCGTTTGGTTATCTCAGCGCGGCGTATTCCGTTCTAACGGTTGCATTTCGCGACAGTGACCCCATTTCATTCAGATTAGAAAAAAGGATTGCGCAGCTCTGTTGGCCCAAGTGGGTTGGCGAGTCCGTCTTGCATTCATGGCCACAAATATTCTTACCAAAATTTTCGGCAGTCGCAATGACCGCCTGCTCAAACAATATCGCTCCAGCGTGGTGCGCATCAATGCGATGGAAGCTGACTTTGAGAAGCTTTCTGATGACGAGTTGCGCGGCAAGACCGAGGCCTTCAAGGCGCGCATCGCCAATGGGGAGCCGCTGGACGCCTTGTTGCCGGAGGCCTTTGCCGTGGTGCGCGAGGGTTCCAAGCGCGTGATGAAAATGCGCCATTTCGATGTGCAGATGCTGGGTGGCATGTCGCTGCACAACGGCAAGATTTCAGAAATGGGCACAGGGGAAGGCAAAACACTCACGGCCACGTTGCCGGTCTACCTGAATGCCTTGACCGGCAAAGGCGTTCACGTGGTGACGGTGAATGACTATCTGGCCAATCGGGATGCGCAGTGGATGGGCAAGCTTTACAACTTCCTGGGCTTGTCGGTCGGTATCAATTTGCCGAACATGGCGCGCGAGGAAAAGCAGGCGGCTTACCAGAGCGACATTACCTACGGTACCAATAACGAATATGGCTTTGATTACCTGCGCGACAACATGGTCTACGAGGCCGGCGACCGTGTTCAGCGGGGTCTGAATTACGCCATTATTGACGAGGTCGATTCCATTCTGATTGATGAAGCGCGCACGCCCCTCATCATCAGCGGTCAGGCAGAAGACCACACCGACCTTTACCTGGCGATCAACAAAGTCGTTCCCTTGCTGCACCGGCAAGAGGGCGAAGAAGACCCGCGTACCGGCGAGGGCATCACCAAGCCGGGCGACTTTACGCTGGACGAAAAGAGTCATCAGGTCTTCCTGACCGAGCAGGGCCATGAGAGCGCCGAGCGCATTCTGTTCGACCTCGGACTGATTCCCGAGGGTGCCACGCTTTACGATCCGGCCAACATCACGCTGATGCATCATCTGTATGCGGCCTTGCGTGCCAACCACCTCTACCACCGTGACCAGCACTATGTGGTGCAGGACGGCGAGATCGTGATCGTGGATGAGTTCACCGGTCGCTTGATGTCGGGTCGTCGTTGGAGCGAGGGCTTGCATCAGGCCGTGGAAGCCAAAGAAGGCGTGACCATTCAGCCTGAAAACCAGACGATGGCGTCGATCACCTTCCAGAACTATTTCCGTCTGTATGGCAAGTTGGCCGGCATGACCGGGACGGCAGATACCGAAGCCTATGAGTTCCAGGAAATTTACGGACTTGAAACGCTGGTGATGCCACCTAACCGCCCCAGCAAGCGTGATGACCAGCTGGATCGCGTTTACAAGACAACGCGTGAAAAATACGAAGCCGCCATCAAGGATATCCGGGAGTGCTATGAGCGCGGCCAGCCCGTGCTGGTTGGCACCACTTCCATCGAGAACTCGGAAATCATTGCGCAGTTGCTGGAAAAAGAGAAGCTGCCCCACCAAGTGCTGAATGCCAAACAGCATGCGCGTGAAGCCGATATCGTGGCTCAGGCAGGTCGTCCCAAAATGATCACCATTGCCACCAACATGGCGGGTCGTGGAACCGATATTGTGCTAGGCGGCAACATCAGCCAAGCGGTGGAGGCGGTGGAGGCGGATGAATCGCTGGACGCTGCGCAGAAGCAAAAACAGATCGAGGCAATCCGTGCGGAGTGGGCGCTCGTCCATGAGCAGGTCAATGCACTGGGTGGTTTGCGCATTATTGCCACTGAGCGGCACGAGTCACGCCGGATTGACAACCAGTTGCGTGGTCGCTCCGGCCGGCAGGGCGATCCTGGCTCATCGCGTTTCTACTTGAGTCTGGATGACTCCCTGATGCGTATTTTTGCCGGTGACCGGGTCAAGGCCATCATGGACCGGCTCAAAATGCCCGATGGCGAAGCCATTGAAGCGGGTATCGTGACACGCAGCATCGAAAGCGCCCAGCGCAAAGTCGAAGCCCGCAATTTCGACATGCGCAAGCAGTTGCTCGAATATGACGATGTGTCCAATGACCAGCGCAAGGTGATTTACCAGCAGCGCAACGAAATTCTGGATGCCAAGGACCTGTCGGCCCAGATTACGTCCTTGCGTGAAGGTTGTTTCACTGATCTGGTGCGGGAATACGTGCCTGCCGAATCGGTTGAAGAACAGTGGAATATCGCAACGTTGGAGCGAGTTTTGTCCGACGAATGGCAGGTAACGTTGCCCCTGCAGCAGCAGGTGAGTGAGGCCAGTGCCATTACAGATGCTGATCTGCTGGAGGCAGTACGCAACGAAGCCAACAAGGCATTTGCAGCCAAGGTGGCGCAGGTTGGCGGTGAAAATTTCACCCAGTTTGAACGCATGGTCCTGTTGCAGAGCATTGACACGCATTGGCGGGAACACCTGAGTGCGCTGGATTATTTACGCCAAGGCATTCATTTGCGGGGCTATGCCCAGAAACAACCGAAACAGGAATACAAGCGGGAAGCTTTTGAGCTGTTCGGCCAGTTGCTGGACTCGGTGAAGAACGATGTCACCAAGGTCCTCATGACCGTCAAGATTCAATCCAACGAGCAGTTGGAGCAGGTCGCCGAAGAGATGGAAAATCGTGCTGAAAGCATTTCCAACGTCACCTATACGGCGCCCACCGAAACGGGCGAGGTTGAAACAATCGTTGATGCCGAAACGGTGAACAAAAGATCGCTTGCCATGGGGGCCGCCGTGCCGCGTGTGGGGCGCAATGAACTCTGTCCTTGTGGCAGTGGCAATAAATACAAGCACTGCCACGGCAAGCTGGCTTAAAGTAAACAGTCGCTGAGCAATCGGGTCTTGGATTATTTCCAAGGCCCGATTGTTTTTTGGCAGGATGACTTTTTGGATAATCCGTTATTTTCTAAAGGAAAAAAATGTCCGTTAACTTAGCCGCTCCCAACCCGGCAGAACTGTATCCCGTCACCGGTGTCCGCATCGGCGTGACCGAGGCCGGTGTGCGCAAGGCCAACCGCAAAGACCTGACAGTCGTCTTGATCGACCAGGGGGCTTCGGTGGCGGGGGTCTTCACCCAGAATCGTTTTTGTGCGGCGCCGGTGCAGATATGCCGGGCGCATCTCGCCAGTAGCGCGGGTATCCGGGCCATGCTCATCAATACCGGCAATGCCAATGCCGGAACCGGCGAAGACGGGCGGGTCCGCGCCCTCAGCACCTGTGTGGCGCTCGCCTACAAGCTTGAGATCTCACCCGACCAGGTGCTGCCGTTTTCCACTGGCGTCATCATGGAGTCCTTGCCCGTTGAGCGGATCGAAGCCGGGCTGGACGCTGCATTAGCGGATGCCCGTGAAGACAATTGGTTGCGTGCCGCTGAAGGCATCATGACCACGGACACGGTGCCCAAGGCCTTTGGTGCGCAAGTGATGATTGGCGGTGCCCTGGTGAGCATCACGGGCATCAGCAAGGGCGCTGGCATGATTCGGCCCAATATGGCGACCATGCTGGGCTTCATGGCCACCGACGCCTGTGTCAGCCAAGCGCTGATGCATCAACTGGCGACGGAACTGGCCGAGGGCTCCTTCAACCGGGTGACGGTGGATGGTGACACCTCCACCAATGACTCGTTCGTCGTCATTGCCACCAACAAGGCGGCGCATGCGTCGATTGATTCGCTGGACAGTGCCGAGGGAGGCGCACTCAAGGCCGCCATGCTGGAAGTTGCGCGAAAACTGGCGCAAGCCATCGTGCGTGATGGGGAGGGTGCTACAAAATTTATAGCAATCAAAGTCGAAGGTGGCAAAACACAGGCCGAGTGCCGCCAGGTGGCCTATGCCATTGCCCATTCACCGCTGGTGAAGACTGCCTTTTTTGCCAGCGACCCGAATCTGGGTCGCATCCTGGCCGCGGTCGGTTATGCCGGCATCAGCGATCTGGATCAGACCGGCATTGATTTGTACCTGGATGACGTTCATGTGGCGGTGCAGGGCGGTCGCAATCCGCTGTACCGTGAAGAAGATGGCCAGCGGGTCATGCAACAAAGCGAAATCACGGTGCGGGTGGTGCTGGGGCGCGGCGATGCGCAGGACACAGTCTGGACTTGTGACCTCAGCCATGACTACGTCACGATCAATGCGGACTACCGCTCATGAACGAGAAATTCGAACATCTGCTGCTGCGCGCTGAGCAACTCATCAGCCGCATTGAATCGGTGCTGCCACAACCGCTCTCGCAGCCTGACTGGACCGCCTCCGTCGCCTACCGCTATCGCAAACGGAGTTCAGGTCATGGCGCGCTGGAGCCCGTCCGTCATGTTGGGGCCATGCGTTTGTCGGACTTGAAAGAAATTGAGCCTCAAAAAGAGAAGATTCAGATCAACACCCTGCAGTTTGTCAACGGGAAACCGGCCAACAACGTGCTGCTGACCGGTGCCCGCGGTACCGGCAAGTCGTCGCTGATCAAAGCCTGTCTGCATGAATATGCCGAGCGCGGTTTGCGGCTGATTGAAGTCGATAAAGCGGATTTGACCGACCTGCCCGATATTGTGGACGTGGTGTCGGAACGGCCCGAAAAATTCATTGTGTTCTGCGATGACCTGAGCTTTGAAGACGGTGAGCCAGGCTACAAAGCGCTCAAGTCCATTCTCGATGGTTCGGTTGCCGCCACCACGCCAAACGTGTTGATTTACGCCACCAGCAACCGGCGACATCTGTTACCGGAGTACATGAAGGAAAACCTCAGCTACACGCATACCGATGACGGTGAGGTGCATCCTGGCGAAGTGGTGGAGGAGAAAATTTCCCTGTCCGAGCGCTTTGGTTTGTGGGTCAGCTTTTACCCCTTCACCCAGAATGAGTACCTCATCATCGTGGCGCAATGGCTGTGCTCTTTTGGCGTGGCGCCTGCCGCCATTGACGCCGCGCGCGCGGAAGCTCTGGTCTGGGCCTTGGAGCGGGGATCCCGCAGCGGCCGGGTGGCCTACCAGTTTGCACGCGACTATGCGGGCAAACACGCGACGAGCGCATGAGCCCCCCCCTCTTGGTGGCGGACGCCGCGCTGCCGCGTGAAGGCGGCACAGACCGTGCCGTGGTCGAGGTCGCGGTAGGTGTGCTGATTCGACCGGACGGTGACTTCCTGCTGACTTCACGACCGGCGGGGAAGGTCTACGAAGGCTACTGGGAATTTCCGGGTGGCAAGCTGGAGGTTGGTGAAACAGTGGCGCAGGCCTTGCAGCGGGAACTGCATGAGGAGCTGGGGATCACCATCGGCCCGGCTGCGCTTTGGAAAGTTGAACTGGTGGACTATCCCCATGCGCTGGTGCGCTTGAGTTTTTGCAAGGTCTTCAGTTGGTCCGGTGACCTGCAGATGCGGGAGGCCCAGTCGTTTGCCTGGCAGCGCCTTCCGGTGCAGGTGATGCCGGTGCTACCGGGCACCGTGCCGGTGCTTCAATGGCTGGCAGAGGAACGGGGTTTTCAGGGTGCTACTTATTTAGTAGCTGCTTAGGCATATCAGTCGGGGGCTAGAGCCTGACTTTATATAAATTTTGGGCTACTGCTCGTCGTTGGTCAGTTGATCTTCTGGCAGGCCGTTCGTTGGCATGCGGAAGTTTTCAGTAGCCCAGGCGCCAAAATCAATATTTTGGCAACGTTCGCTGCAAAACGGGCGGAACGGGTTGGAGGGCGCGTAAACACTGTCGCCACCACAGGTGGGGCAGCGCACCAGTTTAGGTTGACCTGGAGCGGTCTTGTTGTCAGGTTTCATGAGCACAGGGCCAGTTCAAAAGCGGCGTCTTCAAGGCAGGCATGGAGTCTGTCGTCATCCCCGTGGCGCATGAGCCGAATCGACACCATGAGGCGGTTACCACTGATTTCTGGAATCAAGCCCAGTGACGAATCCAACGCCAGACGCAAGAGCTGAAAGGTTCTGCCTTGGGGCAGATTTTGCTGAAATACCCCCGCGTTGGCAATCACCTTTTGCGGTGCGCCGGAATCTCGCAGCAACTTGAGCAAGACATGAATTGAATCAGAAAGAGGTGCCAGGGTGGAAATCCAGCGCTGCAGATCGGTTCTGCGCTGGTCGCCGGTTTTGTGTTGCCACGCATAGTAAGCCGGCAGGTCAAATTCGCAGGTGCCGCCCGGAATTCCGACGCGGCTTCGGATGCTCATCAGCCAGTCATTCTCGGTCAGCGATTGACCCGCTTTACCCGGCAGACTGTTCAAGGCCTGGAAGCAGCTGGCCAGCTGGCCGATCACCTCATCCAGAACACTTTCAGCGATGGCGGGGTTGCCCCGGTAGCTGTCAAGAATATGTTTTTGCTTGTCCAGGTCTTTGAGCACATCGGACTTGAGGTCGGCACGGGCCCCCACATCCATGATCTCGAAGAGCGTGGTGAGCGCATAGTGGTGATCCAGTGCGGGTTCACGCGAGACAAGTTCTGTCAGGCGAAGAAACAAGTGTTCCAAGCGCAAATAGGTGCGGATTCGCTCGTTAAAGGGGTATTCGTAAAGGATCAAACTTATTTCTTCGGTAGGCCGGATGCTACTTGGATGATAGCCCGAAGCGATGTGAAATTTGACGCACTTCGTCAGCGAGAGACTCAAGTGTTACATCGACATTAAAAATAACCGTGTCGGCCGCGCCTAAGCGCTGTTCACGCCCCGCTTGGGATGAAATGATTTTTTCGATGACCTTGCGCGTCAACTGGCTGCGCGCCATCACCCGGCTAACCTGAACTTCGGGTGTGCAATCCACCACCAGGACATGATCTACCTTTTGGCGCCAAGTGGGAGACTCAACCAGCAGGGGAATATCAAAAACGATGCAAGCTCGCCCATCGCTTGCGGCGATTAAGGCTTGGCTTTGTGTTTCCCTTGCCACCAAAGGGTGAATGATGGATTCCAGTCGTTTGCGGGCCGTTGGGTCGGCGTAGGCGAGCGCCCGCATTTTGTCCCGGTCCAGTGCGCCAGCCGAAGTGATGAAGTCCTGGCCAAACGTGTCAGCAATCATGGGCATGGCCAGACCGTTGGGGGCGGTCAGTTCACGGGCAATGGCATCGGCATCCACCACGGCGGCCCCCCGTGCCGCGAGGAGACTGGCCACGGTACTCTTGCCGCTGCCAATGCCACCGGTCAGGCCAAGCCGGACAACGGGCGCCACGGCTTACAGTCCGACGAAACGAAGAATGGACGCCGGGCCAAAAATCATGGCTGTCAGCCCGGAGCCCGCCAGAAAGGGCCCAAACGGCACATAGCCGCCTTCGCGCAAACCGCTGGAGAACTTCATGGCAATGCCAACAACGGCACCAATGACCGAGGCCATCAAAATGATGGGTACCAGTGCCTGCCAGCCGAACCAGGCCCCCAGTGCGGCAAACAGCTTGAAATCGCCGAAACCCATGCCGTCTTTGCCGGTGATCAGTTTGAAGGCCCAGTAGACCAGCCACAGCGACATATAGCCCGCCACCGCGCCCCAAACGGCGGCTGACAAGCCAACCGTGGTCCATTGCAGTGCGGCTGCAATGAGACCACTCCACAGCAAGGGCAAGGTGATGTCATCAGGCAAGAGCGTGGTGTCCCAGTCGATAAAGGCCAGGGCCAAAATCGCGGCGGCAAAGCCGCTCCAAACCAGGGCGGTAGCGGTGGCGCCCCAAGTCCAGGCGCAATAGAAAAACAGTGCGCCAGTCGCCAGTTCTACCAGCGGGTAGCGCAAGCTGATGGGGGTTGCGCAGGCGGAGCATTTGCCCCGCAAAAAAAGGTAACTCAGAACGGGAATATTTTCATACCAGCGGATTTGATGGTCACACTTGAGGCAGCGGGAGCGTGGCACCATCAAGTTAAAGGCTTTTGCGGCCGGTAAATCTTTGCCAGCCTGTTCAGCACACTCGGCTTTCCATTGGGCTTCAAGCATGAGGGGAAACCGGTAAATCACGACGTTAAGAAAGCTGCCGATCAGCAAGCCCAGAACGCTGAAAACGGTGGCGTCAAACCATGGCGAAACTTGCATCAAACCACCTGACCCAATTTGAAGATGGGCAGGTACATGGCCACCACAATACCGCCAATCACCGTACCCAAAATGACAATGATGATGGGCTCCATCAGGCTGGAAATGCCCGCCACCATGTCATCAACCTCGGCCTCATAAAAATCGGCCGCCTTGCCGAGCATGTGATCGATGGAACCCGATTCTTCACCGATCGAGCACATCTGCAAGACCATGGACGGGAAGAGATTGGCATTGGTCATGGCGACCGTCAGGGCGGTACCTGTTGACACCTCTTGCTGGATTTTGATGGTGGCCGCCTCATAGACATAGTTGCCAGCGGCGCCGCCTACCGAATCAAGTGCTTCCACCAAAGGCACGCCCGCGGCGAACATGGTGGACAGGGTTCGCGTCCAGCGGGCAATGCATGATTTATCAACCAACGTGCCAAAAATAGGCATTTTGAGCATAAGGCGATCCATGACGTGCTGCATTTTTTCGTTGCGTCGCCACGCTTGCATGAAAAAGTAGAAACCACCGCCAAGCCCCCCAAAAATCAGCCACCAATATTTGACGAAGATCTCACTGATGGCAATCACGACCAGCGTGGGGCCGGGGAGGTCGGCTCCAAAATTGGAAAACACTTCTTTGAAGGCCGGCACTACAAAAATCATGATCACGGCCGTGACGACAAACGCCACGATCAAGACGGAGATCGGGTACATCAGGGCTGACTTGATTTTGGACTTGATCGCCTCTGTTTTTTCCATGTAAACCGCAAGCCGGTCCAGCAATTGGTCCAAAATACCGGCTGATTCGCCGGCCTCGATCAGGTTGCAATAAAGGTTGTCGAAATACAGGGGGTACTTGCGAAAGGCAACGCTCAGGGAGGTGCCTGTTTCGACGTCGGTACGAATGTCGTTGAGCAGCTTGGTGACGCTGGCGTTCGGGTTGCCGCGTCCCACGATATCAAAGGCCTGCAGCAGGGGAACGCCCGCTTTCATCATGGTGGCGAGTTGGCGCGTGAAGATGGCCAGATCTTTGGGCTTGATGGATTTGCCACGGCCCATCCGGCGCTTCTTGATCTTGGTCGCCATCACCCCCTGTCGGCGCAAGGCGGCTTGCACCTGATTCTCGCCAGCTGCTCTTGTTTCGCCGCGCACTTGTTTGCCGTTGCGGTCTTTACCTTGCCATTCAAAGACAAACTCTTTGGTGCCTTTTGACTTTGCGGTTGCCATATGGTGCCTTGGATTGTTGGTTTATTCGTTGGTGACAGCGAGCACTTCTTCCAGAGAAGTCAGACCCATTTTGGCTTTGTGCAGGCCGGCCTGTCTGAGCGTGCGAACGCCTTCGCGCTGGGCTTGCTCTGCAATCTCCAGGGCGTTGCCATCGCGCAGAATGATGCGCTGGATTTCTTCACTGATCGGCATGACTTGGTAGAGGCCCACCCGTCCCTTGTAGCCGTTGTTGCACATGGAGCAACCAACGGCACGGTAGGAGACCCAGTTGTCATCCAGTTCATCCTCGGTGTAGCCGGCATCAAGCAATACCTTGTGGGGAATCTCGATCGG
The DNA here is from genome assembly GCF_012927445.1 of Rhodoferax sp. GTDB lineage: Bacteria > Pseudomonadota > Gammaproteobacteria > Burkholderiales > Burkholderiaceae_C > Rhodoferax. The sequence goes on along the minus strand of NZ_JABBPD010000001.1, from coordinate 381,305 downwards.
GGTTTTGCAGTTGGGGCAAAGGCGACGTGCCAAGCGCTGCGCCGAAATCAGGATCACGCTGGATGCGATGTTAAAGGGCGCAATGCCCATGTTGCGCATGCGTGTCAGCGTGGTGGGGGCGTCGTTGGTGTGAAGCGTGGAGAGCACCAGGTGACCGGTCTGCGCCGCCTTGATGGAAATATCAGCGGTCTCCAGGTCGCGGATTTCACCCACCATGATGATGTCGGGATCCTGACGCAGGAATGATTTGAGCGCCACCGCAAAAGTGAGCCCCGCTTTGTCATTGACATTGACCTGATTCACGCCCGGCAAGTTAATCTCGCACGGATCTTCGGCCGTGGCGATGTTGACGCCCGGTTTGTTCAGCAGGTTCAAGCAGGTGTACAACGAGACCGTTTTGCCCGAGCCAGTGGGCCCGGTGACCAAGATCATGCCGTACGGCCTGGTAATGGCTTGCATCATCCGTGCTTTTTCATCGGGTTCATAACCCAAGGCATCAATGCCCAACTTGGCACTGCTCGGGTCGAGGATCCGGATCACAATCTTTTCGCCGAACAGCGTAGGCAAGGTGCTGACCCGGAAGTCGATCACCCGGTCGGGTCCGATCTTCAGTTTCATCTTGCCGTCTTGGGGCACCCGTTTTTCCGAGATGTCCATTCTCGAAATAACCTTGATGCGCGATGCCAGCTTGTCTTTGATGGCAATCGGGGGCGAGGCGATTTCCCTGAGCTCGCCGTCAATCCGGAAGCGGACACGGTAATTGTGCTCATAGGGTTCAAAGTGCAAATCGGAGGCCCGCATGCTGAAGGCGTCCAACAGCATCTTGTGCAAAAATTTGACGACCGGGGCATCCTCAACTTCGGAAACCGTGGTCTCCGCGCTTTCCGCCACTAATTCTGCGGACGCTTCATCGAACTCGAACTCGCTGCCAATAATGTTGTCCATCGTTTCCGATGCGGTCGTGGCATTGGCCGTAACCAATTTCAGCAGCTTGTCGTATTCGGCGATAACCCAGTCAACCCCTAACTGCGAGGCAAACTTGATTTTTTCAGCGGCTTGTTGATCTGACGGGTCGGCGGTCGCCACAATCAGCCGGTTATTCCGCTTGCTCAAGACCACCACGCGATAGTCAAGGCAAATTTTCCCGTCCAGAAGGCCTTTGGGGAGGCGCTGAGGGTCAATGGCATCCAGATCAACCAGCGGGGCCGCAAAGGCGGAAGACATGGTGTGCGCCAGGTCAGCCGCCGAAACTACCCCGGAGCCTGTGAGTTCCGCGATAAAGCTGGTGCGGCCACGTTTGGCTTTGAGATAGATTTCTTCCGCTGACTTTTGTCCCAGTTTCCCCGCCAGAATAAGGGCACGGCCCAGTCCAGGAAGAGCGGTGGTGGAGGATTCAGGAGGAGTGGTTTCGACTGCGGCCATAGCCCGAGAATGTACTACGTCAGGAAGGGGCTTTGCGATTAATCGTCGTTTGGATGGGCAATGTAAATTGAAAGCGACGGACTTTGATCGCAGAAAGCAAAATGGGCTAGCTCGCCATCAGAGCTAACCCATTGATTTGTATGGTCGGAATGAGAGGAATTCCGACCAAATGGGCTTAACTTATTGAGAATACAAGTGTTTTTGGTTAATTTTCACGAAATTAATCACACCGATTGATCACACTTTGCCTAATCTTTAAGCGCTGTGGCTGATACACAAATTAAAGTCGCTCTGCGTGTGTCTGATAGCCTTGGAACTAGCCACACGCCAAGTCCATGAACGCGTCGAGGTCTTAATCAAATAAGTTGTCCATTTCACTCTGGGAAAGATTGTCGTCGCCGTCAGGGGCAGAGGCCACCACATCAGCAGTGCCATGTGCGGGATCAGAGTGATCTTCGCCATCGTTATGGTCGGGCGTGATTTCGTTATCGGGTGAGTTTTCAACCAGTTCAATGTGACTCGGGTCTACGCGAAACAAGCGAAGCACTTGATTGACGCCGTCCGACGGAAAATAAACCGTAGGTTTTCGAACGAGAGTGCTATCAGTTTGAGTTACACCGATGCGTCCCGCTAAACCTTGCCTATCGCGTGTTGTCAAGATGGACAAGCGCTCTTGCGTGAAACGTACTTTCGCATTCAATGGAAATGCAATGCTCATAGATCATTCTTATGGATAAACATCACGGCCATCTAGTCACCTAAAAATTTCAAGCAAAAGTGTTGATCTGAGTGCCCACTGACCCGTCTGTCGCCAAGGGCGGTTGTGGGAGAGCTTGCAACAATGTCATTGCTGCCGTAGCTTGAATGTCCAATGCTTTTTTCAATACCAAAATGTTCACACTGCCGGCGGTTTCACTCGAAGCAGCAGAGGTTGCTGCTTGTACTGAAGTTGTACTGGATATGTTCATAAATGGGCTTTCAAGATGGCTTCAATCGTATCTTTTTATCGACGGGAAACGGTTGAACTTGATCTTTGACTCAATGAACGAAATACCAAACCCCTAGTCCGATACCGCCGTACATCAATCCGGACCATGCCCCAACCTCAAAGTCTGTGGCTGATGGGATGCATGAAAACAGTGAGCAAGCCGTTAGGTATCCAGACGCAACCCAAATCAAGTAATTGGCAACCAGAAAAGTTGGCAGCATCCAATTCACGTATAACAGCCATCCGATACCGAGCATCAGCAAAGGCGCAAACGCAACGGGTGCGGCGTTCCAGATATTCAGATTGGTAAACCCAACCGAACCCAACACCCAAGTGTTCCCTTGTCGCTTGGGGAAGATTGAAAACGACTTAGGTTTGGCCAAAAGAACCAATCCCACCATCCCATGCAATGCTTCATGCATAACTGTCCCGGGCAGGCTGATCATTGCAAGCTGCCACTTCGAATACCGAATCGAGCGCAAGACGACTAACCAAGTCAGGATTAGAACAGCAGAAGCAATTGCTTCAGTCGTCAAGGGAAGGTTGTTTGCTTGGTGCATGCTGGGCAAATATAACAACTCGTAAATTTTTGCATTGTCTGGTGAAAGTTTCATCTGTCACTTGAAAAAACTGGATAGGTCACAGTACGAATAATTCGTCAGATGAGAATCAATTTGGTACCGCCGTTCGCTGAACATTGAATGACTGTTGACTGGGAATTTGAAAGTCGGCTTGCAGTCTCAAGCTGCCGCTTACATGGCAGTCAGCAATGCAGAGACGCCGTCGATTGAAATAGCGCAAAGATTCGCATCAACTCCAATGGAGAAATACCGTATCTGCTTAACAGTGCAAAGCAAACTGTCTTGATCGATATTTTTTACGTTGCTCGCTTATTGAATCCTGTGACTGACTGGAAAGAGGTTGTCTGGCTAACGCATCAAGTTGATCAACTTGATGGTTTAAAAAACCGCATTCAGATTCTTTCATCGACGCAACATTGTTAGTTTCTGCAGCAGGCTGCTGCATGACTACCAGTGGTTGGATTTTTGGTGTGGTTGGAATGAATGCCGGAGGTACTACGTGAGCAACATTTCCAGTGCTGACCGTCACGTAAGAGTTTGTCGAACCACTTGGGCATTTGCCGTCGGTAAAAGTGACTTGGCCATTGAGCAGGCACTTCGTAACCGTGTTGCGCGTATCCGGGACTGGTAATGCTGATCCTGCAGGGGCGTTTTGTTGGCTACTCTCAGTGGTTGACGGCACATTCTTTCCGTGACTCGTTGCAGTTTTCTTTTCTGGTGTCTCTACCTTGCTGCTTGGCATAATTTTATTTCTGGCTTCTTTGTAAGATTCCAGCCAAAGAAATGATTGGTACAGCAGAAAAAGCATCGTAGTCCAAGTTAGGACCATCCAGAGCATAGATCGAAAGGGATGGTTTTGAGTGAAATTTCGTTTTTCGAAAACCTCTGCATTTCGTTCATGCATGTAATCACGGTCTTCAAGACCCATGTCGAACTCCTCCCTTGCATCAAACTGGTTTTTATTGAATCAGTGTAGACGCAGCGCTTTGGCGCGCCGTGTAGAGGTGCTTAAAGAGAATGCATTCATCTCGGGATATCTGACGGCATCTGAAACGCGGGAATCACGAATAGCGGTTGGGACAATGGCGTGGCTAAGCTTAGCTTAGCTTTTGCCATGGTTGGGGTAACGAAGACAATCAGAGTCAAAAAACAAAATGGGCGAGCACTGTAAAAGTGCTCGCCCATTGATTTGTTTGGTCGGAATGAGAGGATTCGAACCTCCGACCCCTTCGTCCCGAACGAAGTGCGCTACCAGGCTGCGCCACATTCCGATATTTCTGTCACTGTGCGCACTCAGTTTTAATACTGGCGCTCAAGCAACTGAGTCGATAATTGTATCAAACACTCGGTGTGTGGTCCTGGCGGAAGTTGCCTGGCCGCGGCGCTGGCTCGTTGCGCTTCCTGTTTTGCGGCCAGCCGAGCAACGTCCAGTGCGCCCGTTGTTTTGACGATGCTCACGACCTCATCCAGCATTGCGACATCACCCGTCTCAATCGCCGTCTTGATGGTTTCCATCTGGCCCGAGGTGCCCCGTTGCATGGCGGCAATCAGGGGTAATGTGATTTTGCCTTCGCGCAGGTCATCACCCAGATTTTTCCCCATGACCTCAGCATCACCGGTGTAGTCAAGCAGGTCATCAATGACCTGAAAGGCGGTGCCGAGTGCTTGGCCATAAACAGCGCAAGCCTCTTCCATCGCAGGCGTGCTTCCCGCCAGGATTGCCCCGACCTTGGCACTGGCCTCGAATAATTTGGCGGTTTTGGAGCGGATGACCTGCAAGTAACCGGCCTCATCCAGGGCAGCGTTGTGCATGTTCATCAGCTGCATCACCTCACCTTCAGCGATGACGTTGGTGGCATCGGCCAGGACTTGCATGACGCGCATGTTCTGGGCATCAACCATCATCTGGAAGGCACGGGAATACAAAAAATCGCCCACCAGCACGCTGGCTGGGTTGCCGAAGGTTTCATTGGCGGTGGCGTTGCCCCGGCGCAAGGCAGAGTCGTCCACCACATCGTCGTGCAACAAGGTCGCGGTATGGATGAATTCCACCACGGCCGCCAGATTGAACCGCTGTTCGCCTCGATAGCCCAAAGCCCCGCTGGTCAGCAAGAGAAGTGCAGGCCTTAATCGCTTGCCGCCTGCGGCAATGATGTAGCGCGATACTTGGCCGATGAGGGGAACGCCAGAGTCCAGTCGGCGGGCGATGACTTGATCCACTTCGTGCATATCCTGCGCGATGATGGACATAGAAGGAGTGGGGCTTGAGGGATTGACTTGCAAAACAGATGACCAGTTGTGTGCGCGGATTATAGAAAGCTGAATGCGTTGAAATCTGGGCGAAGCGGCCCTGTTTGCTGTTAAAGGAACGCTGCGTTATAATTTAGGGCTCTGAGAAAATTCGTTCCCGGAGCTAAATTGAAGAGGTCAACATGTACGCGGTCATAAAAACCGGCGGCAAGCAATATCGAGTTGCAGCCGGCGAAAAAATTAAAGTAGAACAGATTGCTGCGGACGTAGGCCAAGAGATTGTGTTCAACGAGGTTTTGGCGGTCGGCAACGGCGCAGAGCTTAAAGTTGGTACTCCCTTGGTGTCCGGCGCAACGGTGAGTGTCACCGTTCTAGCACACGGCAAGCACGACAAGGTCAGCATTTTCAAAATGCGCCGTCGTAAGCATTACCAGAAACGTCAAGGGCATCGTCAACAGTTCACAGAACTGCTGATTGGTGCGATTGTTTCTTAAGAGGTAAGAGTCATGGCACAGAAAAAAGGCGGCGGCTCTACGCGAAATGGGCGCGATTCCAAGCCCAAAATGCTCGGTGTTAAAAAATTCGGTGGTGAGTTGATTGGCGCAGGCGCCATCATTGTTCGCCAACGTGGCACCAAGTTCCATCCCGGCGTCAATGTCGGTATTGGCAAGGATCACACGTTGTTTGCACTGGTCGACGGCAATGTGTCGTTTACCATCAAAGGTGCATTGAACAAGCACACGGTGAATGTTATCTCGGCTTAATTAGCCGGGGTTTCCCAATTAAGACCCTGCGCACGGCGCGGGGTTTTTCGTTTATAAAGCTGGAAATCATGAAATTCGTTGACGAAGCCTATATTGACGTCTCTGCGGGAGACGGCGGCGCTGGCTGCGTCTCGTTTAGGCATGAAAAATACAAAGAGTTCGGCGGGCCTAATGGCGGTGACGGTGGTCGTGGCGGCCATGTCTTTGCGGTGGCCGACCCGAATCTGAACACGCTGGTGGACTTCCGCTTTTCGCGGCGGCATCATGCCAAGCGCGGTGAGCACGGCATGGGCTCTGACATGTTTGGCGCGGCAGGCGACGACATCACCCTGAAAATGCCGGTGGGCACCATCATCACCGATGCCGAAACCGGTGAAGTGCTGTTTGAATTGATCACCCCGGGTGAAGTGATCACGATTGCCAAGGGTGGCGATGGTGGTTTTGGCAACATGCGTTTCAAGAGCGCCATCAACCGCGCACCACGGCAAAAAACTCCTGGTTGGCCGGGTGAAAAGCGCGAGCTCAAGCTTGAACTCAAGGTGTTGGCCGATGTGGGTTTGCTGGGCATGCCCAATGCCGGTAAATCTACGCTGATCTCTGCTATCTCCAATGCGCGTCCGCGCATTGCCGACTATCCGTTCACCACTCTGCACCCCAATTTGGGCGTCGTGCGTGTGGGGCCGGAACAGAGTTTTGTGGTGGCCGATTTGCCCGGTTTGATCGAAGGTGCGTCGGAAGGCGCAGGCCTGGGGCATCTTTTCCTGCGCCATTTGCAGCGTACGCGCTTGCTGCTGCATGTGATCGATATGGCCCCGTTTGACGAGGGTGTCGACATCGTCGCGCAAGCCAAGGCGATTGTGAATGAGCTGAAGAAATACGACCCGGCGCTGTACGCCAAGCCCCGCTGGCTGGTTCTCAACAAGCTTGACATGGTGCCGCTCGATCAACGTCCGGCGCTGGTCAAAGATGTTGTCAAACGCCTCAAGTTCAAGGGACCGGTGTTTGAGATTTCGGCGCTCACCCGCGAAGGCTGTGAGTCCCTGATCAAGATCATCTATCAGCATGTGAAGGCGGTGCAGAAGGCCGAGCAGACGCCCGAAGTCATCGATCCCCGTTTTGCGGTTGATCCCGAATAACGTAAAAACGCTATTTTATTTGTAGCGCCTTGCGCTTGATTGACGGGGGCTGCAGGCCATTATGACTATAGAAACTGCTTCGTTTGTATTGCGTGATGCCAGGCGCATCGTCGTCAAGGTGGGCTCCAGTCTGGTGACGGACGAAGGGCGCGGGCTGGATGAGGCGGCCATTGGTGAATGGTGCCGCCAGATGTCGCTGCTGGTGCGTGGCGGGCGTGAGGTCATCATGGTGTCCAGTGGCGCCATTGCGGAAGGCATGAAACGCCTGGGTTGGAGCAGTCGGCCACACGCTATTCATGAACTGCAGGCTGCCGCCGCCGTGGGGCAGATGGGGCTGGCGCATGTGTACGAAACCAAGCTGCGTGAAAACGGCCTGGGCAGCGCGCAGGTGCTGCTGACGCATGCGGACCTGGCCGACCGCGAGCGCTACCTGAACGCACGTTCGACTCTGCTGACGTTGCTCAAGCTGGGCGTGGTGCCGGTGATCAATGAAAACGACACGGTGGTCAACGACGAAATCAAGTTTGGTGACAACGACACCTTGGGCGCGCTGGTGGCCAATCTGGTGGATGCCGATGCCCTGGTCATTCTGACCGACCAAAAAGGACTTTTTACCGCTGATCCGCGCAAAGACGCCTCTGCCCAGTTTGTTCATGAGGCCAAGGCGGGCGACCCGGCGCTGGAGGCGATGGCCGGCGGTGCGGGATCCAGTCTGGGGCGCGGCGGCATGATCACCAAAATTCTGGCAGCCAAGCGGGCCGCCGGTTCCGGTGCCTCCACCGTGATCGCCTGGGGGCGTGAGCCGGACGTGCTGGTGCGCTTGAGCCAGGGTGAGCCGATTGGCACATTGCTGGTAGCGCAGACCCAAAAAATGCAGGCCCGCAAACAATGGATCGCCGATCATCTTCAGTTGCGTGGGTCGGTGACGGTTGATGATGGTGCGGTCGACAAGTTGCGCGACGAGGGCAAAAGCCTGCTGCCCATCGGCATGACGGCCGTTGACGGCGATTTTTCCCGCGGTGACGTGATTGCCATCCGGGATGCACTCGGCGCCGAGATGGCCCGCGGTTTGGCGAATTACGCCAGTGCCGAGGCACGCCTGATTTGCCGCAAGCCTTCCAGTGAATTTGAAAAACTACTGGGCTATGCCGCCGAGCCGGAAATGGTGCATCGGGACAATCTGGTGCTGACCCGGTAATACGCCCATTTCGGGCTGCGCCGTTAGGCTAGTTTTTCAAGGCTTTGACAATGTCCGCCACGGAATTGGCGGTGGTTGAGCCGCTGTCGCAGATTCCTTTTCTTGCCAGCACGAACGCATGCTTGGAGGGCCGGTTGTCACTCAGGCTTTCCCATTGCGGATCACGCACGGCCGACCATTGCCCGTTGGCGTTGTAGCGGGCATAAGTCTTCACTTCCCAGGTCGCGCAGCGAATTCCCTCGTACATCGCACCGATCGAGCCGGTCGCGTTGGCGGTGACCACCACATAGCGAACGATGCTGTCCGGGGTAATGATCAAAGTTGCCGGATCAACGCCAAACTTGAGCGTGACATAGTTCGGCATGTCCAGAGGAATCAGCTTGTCCTTGTTAAAGGCGGGCGGCGCGGGCGCTTCGGTTTCTTTCCAGTCGGGGTCGGTGACCACCTGGGCCGATGCACTCAATGCGGCCAGCGTCAGGCCAAGCCAGAATAGCTTTTTAATTTTCATGCGTCTTTACTGTGTATCAGGGCTGTAGCCACTCTGCGGATCGGGATCGAACGTGCCCCCGGGAGGGAGTTCGAAATTGGCACCTGGCATGGCCTCAAATGCCTGCTCTTGATCGAGCGGCCGCATGCCTTGCCGCAAGAAGCGGTTTCTGTGTTCGTTACGCGGTAGGTAGCGGGCCAACTCGGTCAACGCCATTTCGTAAACGCCGCGCTTGAACTCGACCACGGCATCGAGTGGCACCCAGTAGTCGTGCCAGCGCCAAGCATCGAACTCGGGGTGCTCGGTGGCGCGCAGGTTCAAATCCCAGTCGTGACCCACCAGTTGAAGCAAGAACCAGATTTGTTTCTGGCCTTTGTAATGGCCGCGCGCATCGCGGCGGATGTATCTGTCCGGCACCTCGTAGCGCAACCAGTCTCGGGTGCGGGCCACAATGCGAATATGCTCACGGAAGAGCCCCACTTCCTCGTGAAGTTCACGAACCATGGCCTGCTCGGGGGTTTCGCCCCGGTCAATGCCACCCTGCGGAAACTGCCATGAGTGTGTACGAATTCGCTTGCCCCAGAACACCTGATTTTTCTGGTTGAGCAGGACGATGCCGACGTTGGGCCTAAAGCCGTCCCGGTCAAGCATAATCAAACCCCAATTTTTAAACTTCGTCCATTATGCACAGCACGCGCTGGGCATCAAGGGGCGTAGCCCTTAGTTATTTCCCGGATATCTGCCATGAAAGCCTCCCAATTCTTTATTTCCACCCTCAAGGAAGCGCCAGCCGACGCCGAGGTGGTAAGCCACAAGCTGATGATGCGCGCCGGCATGATCAAAAAGCTTGGCGCCGGCATCTACAGCCTGATGCCGATGGGGCTGCGCGTTGTGCGCAAGGTGGAGCAAATCGTGCGTGAAGAGATGAACCGCGCCGGTGCGGTGGAGTTGAGCATGCCGGTGGTGCAACCCGCCGAACTCTGGGCCGAGACCGGTCGCTTCGAGAAGATGGGCCCCGAGATGCTGCGCATCAAGGACCGTCACGGGCGTGATTTTGTGATCCAGCCGACCAGCGAAGAAGTGGTGACCGACATCGCGCGCCAGGAAATCAAAAGTTACAAACAGTTGCCAAAGAACTTCTACCAGATCCAGACCAAATTTCGGGACGAACGCCGTCCGCGCTTTGGCCTGATGCGCGGGCGTGAATTCATCATGAAAGACGCCTACAGCTTTGACCGCGACCCGACCGCCGCCAAAGCCAGTTACCAGGTGATGGCGGCCGCGTACCGCCGAATTTTTGACCGTTTTGGCCTGACCTACCGTGCCGTGGCGGCCGACAGTGGCGCTATTGGTGGCGATCTGAGCGAAGAGTTTCAGGTGATTGCCGCCACCGGCGAAGATGCCATCGTCTATTGCCTGACCAGCGATTACGCCGCCAACATGGAGAAAGCCGAGGCCTTGGCGCCGCAATCGGCACGCTCCCTGCCGCTGCAGTCCATGACCAAAACCGCCACCCCGGGCAAGAGCACCTGCGCCGACGTGGCCGAACTGTTGAACCTGTCGCTGCAGCACACCGTTAAATCGCTGGTGCTGGCGACCGACACACTGAACAAGGAGGGCGAGATCGTCAAAAGCCAGGTCTGGCTGCTGCTGCTGCGCGGCGACCACGACATGAACGAAGTCAAGGTTGGCAAGCTGCCCGGTCTGGCTGAATTCCGTTTTGCCACCCTCACTGAAATTGAAGACCACTTTGGCTGCAAGCCCGGCTACCTGGGCCCGATTGGCTTGAAGAAGCCGCTCAATCTGGTGGTGGACCGCGACGTCGCCGTCATGAGTGACTGGATTTGTGGCGCCAATGAGCCTGATTTCCACATCACCGGCGTCAACTGGGGTCGCGATCTGCCGGAGCCGGCGCTGGTGGCAGACCTGCGCAACGTCGTGGCCGGTGACGCATCACCTGATGGCCAGGGCGTGCTGGCGATCGAGCGTGGCATTGAGGTCGGCCATGTGTTCTACCTCGGCACCAAATACAGCCAGGCCATGAATGCCACCTTTCTGGACGTCAATGGCAAACCCAGTTTCATGGAAATGGGTTGCTATGGCATTGGTATCACGCGTCTGCCGGCGGCGGCCATTGAGCAAAACCATGACGAGCGCGGCATCATCTGGCCGGACGCACTGGCGCCGTTCACCGTGGTGCTGTGCCCCATTGGCCCGGACCGCTTCCCTGATGTCAAAGCCGCTGCCGACAAGTTGTATGCCGAGCTGCTGGCGGCTGGTGTGGACGTGATCCTGGACGACCGCGGTGAGCGTCCTGGTGCGATGTTTGCCGACTGGGAGTTGATCGGTGTGCCGCATCGCGTCACCCTGGGTGACCGCGGCCTGAAAGACGGCCAGGTTGAATACCAGCATCGCCGCGACACGGCGGCAACGTCCGTTTCCTTCTCTGAAATTCTGGGCTTGCTCCAGTCCAAACTGGCGGTATGACCGCGTCACTGGTGACGGGCCTGGTCTCCCGGCGCACCAGCCTGGTGTCCCTGGTCGCCGGGCTGGGCGTGTTGTCCGTTCCTGAACTGGCGCAGGCCGGGCGCCAGATGGAGGAGCCCTTGGTGGACTCGGTGCGCAGCGCCTTGAGTTCGGCCATTGCCAACCATGCGCCGCCGGTGCCGGAGTTTCCGGATACCGAGTCGCGCCTCCAGTACCTGCGCTGGTTGGGCGGCCTGAGCGAGCGCCTCAAGCGACAAAAACCGGACTGGAACGTCCGCAAGGAATTCCTGCAAACCATCTGGTACGAAAGCCGGCGGGCCGGACTTGATCCGGCGCTGGTGTTGGGGCTGGTCCAGGTGGAAAGCAATTTCCGGAAATTTGCGGTGAGCAGTGTGGGGGCCCGCGGCTACATGCAGGTCATGCCGTTCTGGACGCGGGTGCTGGGAGATGGCGATGCCGGCAAGCTGTTTCACATGCAGACCAATCTGCGCTTTGGCTGTGTGATCTTGCGCCACTACCTGAACCGTGAGAACGGTGACTTGTTTCTGGCGCTGGGTCGCTACAACGGCTCACGCGGCAAGGCGCCGTACCCGAATGCCGTGTTCGGCGCCAAGCGGCGCTGGGAGTCGGTGACTTCCTGAACCGTCGAGGACAAGCTGCTGCAGCTTGGCGCTGCCAGCCGGCCCTGTCCCGACGGATCAAATGGCTCAGGCCTTGGCCGTCAGCGCCTGCTGCAGTTCGCCGTTCTCGTACATCTCCATCATGATGTCCGAGCCGCCAATGAACTCGCCCTTGACGTAGAGTTGCGGAATGGTCGGCCAGTTGCTGTAATCTTTAATGCCAGCGCGGATTTCGTCGTCTTCCAGCACATTGACGGTTTTCAGCGTCTTGGGGTCCACGCCACAAGCCTTCAAAATCTGGATGGCGCGGCCGGAAAAACCACACTGGGGGAAACTGGCGTTGCCCTTCATGAACAGCACCACTTCATTGGATTTCACCAGTTCGTCGATGCGTTTTTGTGCGTCACTCATGTCAATAGTCCTTGTATATAGATAACGCAATTATTTCACTTTCAGCCCCTTCGTTATGCCGTTAACCCTGACTGCGGAAGGGGTTGCGCTAGTGTGCTATGTAAATAATAGCTACTTGCGCATACATGACGGGGGCTGGAGGCTTATTTTATATAAATCGAGCATTTCTTCGGCCATCTGCGCCTTCCCCGAGATTGATCCGTCAAGGCCTCCGTAGGGCCGGCGGATAATCACCGTTCCAACTCAAATACATCTATGAAAATCGAAAAAAACACCGCCGTCACCTTGCTGTACAAGGTGGCCGACACCGCTGGCAAACTGCTGGAGCAAAGTACGGAACCCATGGTCTACCTGCATGGCGGCTACGACAACACGTTCCCGAAGGTGGAGGCCGCGCTGGAAGGGCAAGTGCCGGGCTTCCAGGTCACGCTTGACTTGGCGCCGCAAGACGCCTTTGGCCTGCGCAACGAGAGCCTGGTGCAGACGATTCCCAAGACCCAGTTTCCAGCCGGCGTCAAGGTCGGCGGGCAGCTCCAGAGCCAGGGGGCGGATGGACACGCCCAGTTGTTCACCGTGATGAAGATCAAGGGCGACAAGGTCCTGCTGGACGGTAACCATCCGTTGGCGGGCAAGGCCTTGCGCTTTTCCGTCACCGTCACGGACGTGCGTGCGGCCAGTGAGGAAGAAGTTGCGCACCGTCACGTGCATGGCGCACACGGACACCACCACTGATCGCTGACAGCCCGGTCAGGCCTGTGGCCGCTGTCCACCGCTGCAGCGTTCAATGCCACTGAGGTCTTGCCGCGACTGGACATGGCGGAAGCCGGCCGCCCGCAACAAGTCACGCACCGCTGCAGCCTGGTCGTAGCCATGCTCCAGCAGCAGCCAGCCGCCAGCCAGCAAGCAGGCCGGGGCTTGGGTGATGATCTGACGAAGGTCGTCCAGACCGTCATCACCACTGGCCAGCGCCTGCAGTGGCTCGTGGGTGAGGGCGCTCAGGTGCTCGTCCTGCGCGGCGATGTAGGGCGGGTTGGAGACGATCGACTGGAACTTGCCCGCGACGCCCGCCAGCCATGAACCTTGTTGAAACTGAACGTCGAGGTTCAGGCGCTGGGCATTGGCGCGCGCTACGGCCAAGGCGTCGTCGCTGTAATCAATGGCGCGCACGGTCAGATCAGGCCGGGTTGCTTTGAGTGCCAGCGCAATGGCGCCGCTGCCGGTGCCAAGGTCGAGCACGGTGGTATCGGTCAACTGACCGGTGGCTGGTGCCAGCACTTCCAGCGCCCAGTCCACCAGCGTTTCGGTGTCTGGCCGGGGCACCAGCACGCGGGCGTCTACCCGCAGGTCCAGACCGTAAAACTCCTTGTGACCGGTGATGTAGGCCAGCGGTTCACCGGCAGCGCGACGTTGCACGCAGGTGTCAAATGTCGCCCGCTGCGCAGGTGACAGCGCGTCGGTGTCATGGGCCAGCAACCAGGCCCGGTCATGGGCGGGCTTGCCCAGCACATGCAACAGCAGTAACTGGGCATCGAGCCGGTCCAGACCGGTTGCCACGGCGGTGGCGATGGCCTGCGCCACGCACAGGTCTGGAGCGCCTGGCCGGTTCATGTTCGCGCTGATTGCAGACATGGGCGTTCTGGACGTATGCTGTCAGCCTGAATGAATGAAGTTACAAGGGTCAACATGCACAGTTCACCAGTGAAATTTTTGATCGTGATCGATTCGGGTGGTTCCATGGTCGCCCGCCTGTTCGATGCGAAGCGGCTCCACGTCATTGACATGGACGCTTCGACCGAAGATGTGGTGGCGACGACCGACGGCATCGTCCCGGCGCACAGTGGTGCTGCACCGGAGTGGGACCAGGCGCTGGCGGGGCACAGCGCGGCGGAACGCGCAGCCGCGCAGGTCTATACGCTGGAGGTCTAGGGCGGCGGTCTTCATGCGGCGCCCACTTCCAGCGCCGCCAGTTGCTCGGCCGCTTCATAGGCCTGCAGCGCCTCCACCACGTCGTCCAGATCGCCTTCCATGATGTACAGCAATTTGTACAGCGTGAGGTTGATGCGGTGGTCGGTCAGGCGGCCCTGCGGAAAGTTGTAGGTGCGGATGCGGTCGCTGCGGTCGCCGGTGCCAATCAGGCCCTTGCGCTCGGCGGCGTCTTTGGCGGCGCGCTCGGAGCGGTCTTTTTCATGGATGCGGGCGGTCAGCACTTTGAGCGCCTGCGCCTTGTTGCTGTGCTGGCTGCGACCTTCCTGGCATTCGGCCACGATGCCGGTGGGCAGGTGGGTGATGCGCACCGCCGAGTCGGTCTTGTTGATGTGCTGGCCGCCGGCGCCGCTGGCGCGGTAGGTGTCGATGCGCAGGTCAGACGGGTTGATGGAAATAGCCACCGCCTCGTCCGGCTCGGCCAGCACCGCCACCGTGCAGGCGCTGGTGTGGATGCGGCCCTGCGTCTCGGTGGTGGGCACGCGCTGCACCCGATGGCCGCCCGACTCGAACTTGAGCGCGCCATACACATTCTCGCCTTCGATCCGGATCACCACCTCTTTGTAGCCGCCCAGTTCGCTGGCCGACTCGCTGATGATCTCGGCCTTCCAGCCGCGCCGTTCGCAGTAGCGCGTGTACATGCGCAGCAAATCGCCGGCAAACAGGGCCGATTCATCACCGCCGGTGCCGGCCCGGATTTCCATGAAGGCGTTGCGGGCGTCGTCCGGATCTTTCGGCAGCAGCATGCGTTGCAGTTCGTCTTCGAGTTGCTGCAGTTCGGTCGTGGCGCCGTCGATTTCTTCTTGCGCCATTTCTTCCATGTCGGCGTCGCCGGCCGAACTTTTCAGCAGGTCCTGCGCCGCGGCCAAGTCGGCTTCCCGCTGGAGATAGCGCGTCCAGCGGGTGGTGACGGCCGAGACATCGGTGTGCTCGCGCGACAGCAGCAGGAACTGTTTCATGTCTTTCATGATGTCCTCGCGCGAGAGCAAGAATTCAAGTTCGCCCAGCCGGTCGGCGTAGCGTACAAGTTGTTGGCGGAGAAAAGGTTTCATCAGGTGAGTTCCAGTTTGCAATCGAGCAACGTGAGTGCCGATCGCATCTTGTCGGGGCGGTCATCGCGGCGCGAGCCGGGAATCAGGGGGTGGCAGGTAGACCCCGGACTGGGCCCGGATGACTGGCTGCGCGGTGGTGGTCAGTCAAAGCTCGACCAGTGCGAGCTCCAAGAGGCCGGCAGGGCAGCGTCGCTAACGTTCTTTGCGTAAAAAGAAGTGCTGAATGGCGGCGCTGGCCCGCTCACGCGCGCTGGCGTCGCCGGTATGCAATTCGGCCATGGCGCCGTGCAGCATTTTTTGCGTCAGCCCTTTGGAGAGCACTTCCAGCACGGCGTCGACGTCCTCGCCTTTGGCCAGCAGTTTGCGGGCGCGGGCCAATTCGGCCGCACGCCACTGGTCGGCCTGGGCATTGAGTTGCTGAATCAGCGGCACCGAACTGCGCTGGTCGACCCAGTGCATGAAGCTCTGCACGCCGGCATCCACAATGGCTTCGGCCTGCGCCACCGCCGCCTGGCGGCTGGCCTGCGCGGTTTGCACCACGCCGGCCAGATCGTCCACCGTGTACAGGTAGACGTCTTCCAGCGCTTTGACTTCGAGCTCAATGTCGCGCGGCACGGCCAGATCGACCATGAACATGGGGCGCCGTTTGCGCCGCTTCAGGGCCCGCTCCACCGCGCCCAGACCAATGATGGGCAGGGTGCTGGCGGTGCAGCTGATGACGGCGTCAAACTCGTGCAGCCGTTCCGGCAAGTCGGCCAGACGCATGACCTCAGCCCCAAAACGGCTGGCCAGCTTTTCGCCGCGTTCCAGCGTGCGATTGGCAATGGCGATGGTTTTGGGTGATTTGGCGGCGAAGTGGGTGGCGCAGAGTTCGATCATCTCGCCGGCACCGACAAACAAAATATTCACCTGGCCCAGGTCTTCAAACAGCTGCCCGGCCAGGCGCACCGCGGCGGCAGCCATGCTGATGGAGTGGGCGCCGATTTCGGTCGAGGTGCGCACTTCCTTGGCGACGGCAAACGAGCGCTGGAACAACTGGCTCAGCGTGGTGCCCAGCGAACCGGCAGCCTCGGCGGCACGGACGGCGTCTTTCAGTTGCCCCAGAATTTGCGGTTCGCCCAGCACCATCGAGTCCAGTCCGCTGGCGACCCGAAAGGCGTGGCGTGCGGCAAAACCGTCTTCCAGGGTGTAAGAGTGGGCGCGCAGCAGGCTGGAGGAGATGCCGCCGGAGTGGGCCAGCCAGTCCAGCGTGTGCTCCAGCTCGGGTTTTTCACCGGCGCAATAAATCTCGGTGCGGTTGCAAGTGGAGATCAGCGCCGCCTCCGGCTGGCGTGCCAGCGACGCACGTAAGCCGCGCAAAGTTGGCTCGATTTGATCGAGTGCGAACGCAAAACGACCGCGCAGATCGAGCGGCGCGGTCGTGTGATTGATACCTAAAGCCCAGACTGCCATATACGGATTATAAAATCAGCTTGCGTTGACAACTATTCACACACTTTTCATTTTCGTAAAGATAGGCATTGATGGGCCCGCTTGACCTCTTGAATCATTTGCTGAATTTCGTGGCCCCGGCGCTCTGGATCGCCGTGCTGGTGACGCTGGTGGCTCGAATATTTATAAAAAAAGTGCCTGCAGCCCCCGTGCTATGGGCGCAAGTAGCTATTAATTTCATAGTGGGTGTGGTGGTGCTCGGGCTTGGCCTGTTGTTTTTTGGGAATGACGGCAAGATGGCCAGCTACGCCGGCCTGGCGCTGTTGTGCGCCACCAGCCAGTGGGTCATGCTGCGCGGCTGGCGTTGAACTGTTGGCGGGTCTTGGCCACAATATTTTCGGCTGATTGATCTGGATCAGCGGTGCCAGTGCCGGTGTCGCTACGCTCTCCGATCCAATCATAAAACCGGAGACACCATGAAATTTCCTACCTTGCTGGCCGCCCTTGTCTTGGCCAGTGGCCTGGCCTCAGCCGTTCACGCGGCCGACCCTGAGTACCTGCGCATCATCGGCACCGACACCAAATTTGTGGCGAAAAATGCCAAAGGAGAAGAAACCGTGATCACCCGCGTGATGACGCCGTGCGCCAAAAACAAGGGTTGGATCCAGGCGATGGTGCCGGTGGCGGGCGTGCATCCGGTGGGCGAGATCGAAGTTCTCAACGCCATGAATGACCGCGATGCCCTGCTGGTGGACATGCGCGAGCCGGAAGACCGTGCCAACGGCACCATCGCCGGCTCGATGCACATTGTGTACACCGAAGTAGCCGGTCGCCTGAACGAACTGGGCTGCAGCAAGACCGCAGGCAAGTGGGATTGCAGCAAGGCCAAGAAGGTCTACGCTTTTTGCAACGGCCCGGCCTGCCCGCAAAGCCCGGGCGCGATCGTGGCCATGACGCGCGAAGGTTTTCCGGCTGACCGCATCTATTACTACCGTGGCGGCATGCTGGACTGGGCCGCGCTGGGCTTCCCGGTCGTTAAAGGCGACTTTTAAGCGTCAAACGCGCCGGGTGCAAAAAAATCCACCCGGTCGGTGATGATGCCGTCTGTGCCGAGGCCGATCAACCGCTGGGCCTCCGATTCGTCGTTCACGGTGTAACTCAACGTCCGAAAGCCCGCGCTTTGGGCTTGCGTCACGCTGGACTGGTCCCACAAGGCGTGATCGCAGACGATGGCGACACATCCCAGTGTGCGGGCGGTCTCCAGCCAGCCTAGCCACAGCGATTCCAGCAACAGGCCGCGCGGCAAATGCGCTTGCGCAGCGCGGGCCGCCTCCAGCGCTTCCGGGTCGAAGGAGGTCAACAGTGGTGGCACTGCCGCACCTTGCCAAAGGCGGGCGACGGCGTTCGCCACCACCTCACCCGTCTGGCGCTCCAGCCCGGGCGTGGGTTTGATTTCAAGGTTTAAAAAATAGCCGTTGTGTCGGCAGAAGCGGGCTATGTTCTCCAGGCAGGGCAGCGGTTCGCCGGCAAAGGCCGGGGCGTGCCAGTTGCCGGCGTCGAGTTGCGCCAAGGTGCGCCAGTCGTGGTCGCCAGCGACAGGGCTGGCCGCCGCACCCAGCAGGTCGGGGCCATTGGTGGTGCGGGTGAGCGTGTCGTCGTGCAGCAGGAAGGGAATGCCGTCGGCACTCAGCTTGACGTCGCACTCAAACATGCGGTAGCCGTGGCTGGCCCCCAGGCGAAACGCGGCCAAGGTGTTTTCGGGCGCCAGTTTGCCGGCCCCCCGGTGGGCAATCCAGCGAGGGTAGGGCCAGTTGTCAAAAGTAATGGGCATAAGCAGCTGGGGTTTGATCGGTAAAAACGGGTCTGGCCATTGAGCCACAGATTAAACACACGATTATTTCGGGCGGGCCTGATCCAGAGTTCCCGTCAAGCCAGCAGGTGAATGCTGCGCTGCGGTAATATCTCGGTCCAGCCGGGCCTCACGTTACCCCGTGTCACGTTCTGGCTGCAACCACAGAACAAGATGAACGCTCCCATTCAGCTCAATCAATTAGTGTCCGCGCAAGCGCACATGTCGCCTGCGCACGAGCGCATTCGCGAGATCCCGTACAACTACACCTCGTTTTCTGACCGCGAAATCGTGATTCGCCTACTGGGCGCCCCGGCGTGGGACTGGCTCAACCGTCTGCGCGACGAGCGTCGCACCGGCCGTTCGGCCCGCATGCTGTATGAAGTGCTGGGCGATGTCTGGGTGGTGCAGCGCAACCCCTATTTGCAGGACGACCTGCTGGACAACCCCAAACGGCGCGTGCTGCTGGTCGAGGCCTTGCACCATCGGCTGGGCGAAGTGCAAAAACGCCGCACGCCTGACGTCGACCCGGAGCGCGATGCGCTGGTGGGCGAGTTGCTCAAGGCCGCAACTGCGGCGGTGCAGGCCTTTGACGCGGCCTTTATTGAAACCGCCGCCTTGCGCCGCAAGACGCAGCGCACGCTCATTCGCTTGACCGGCAAAGACAACATCAAGTTCGACGGTCTCTCAAGGGTCAGTCATGTGACCGACGCCACCGACTGGCGGGTGGAATACCCGTTTGTCGTGCTGACGCCCGATACCGAAGAAGAGATGGCGGGGCTGGTCAAGGGTTGTATCGACCTTGGCCTGACCATCATCCCGCGGGGCGGCGGCACCGGTTACACCGGCGGCGCGATCCCGCTGACGTGGAAGAGCGTGGTCATCAACACCGAAAAGTTGGAGGCCATGACCGAAGTCGAGATGGTGACCTTGCCGGGCTTGTCCGAGCCGGTTGGCACGGTCTGGACCGAAGCCGGTGTGGTAACCCAGCGCGTGGCCGATGCGGCCGAGCGCGGTGGTTATGTGTTTGCGGTCGATCCGACCTCGGCCGAAGCCTCCTGCATTGGCGGCAACATCGCCATGAATGCCGGTGGCAAAAAAGCCGTGCTGTGGGGCACCGCGCTGGACAATCTGGCCAGCTGGCGCATGGTGACGCCGCAGGCCGAATGGCTGGAAGTCACGCGCCTCAACCACAACCTGGGCAAGATTCACGATGCTGAAATTGCCAGTTTTGAGCTGAAATACTTCAAGGCCGACGGCAAAACGCATTTGCGTACCGAGCGGCTCGACATCCCCGGCAAATCGTTCCGCAAGGAAGGCCTGGGCAAGGATGTCACCGATAAATTCCTGAGCGGTCTGCCGGGCATTCAAAAAGAAGGCTGCGATGGCCTGATCACCAGCGCCCGTTGGGTGGTGCACCGCATGCCGGTGCACACGCGCACCGTGTGCCTGGAGTTCTTTGGCAATGCCAAAAACGCCGTGCCCAGCATTGTCGAAATCATTGATTTCATGTTTGCCGAGCAAAAACGCTCAGGCGTGCTGCTGGCCGGGCTGGAGCATCTGGATGACCGCTACCTGAAGGCGGTGCGCTATGCCACCAAGTCCAAGCGCGGTGGCCTGCCCAAGATGGTGCTGTTTGGCGACATTGCCGGTGACGACGCCGACGCCGTGGCCCGCGCCACGTCGGAAGTGGTGCGCATTGCCAATTCGCGCAGTGGCGAGGGCTTTATCGCCATCAGCCCGGAAGCGCGCAAAAAGTTCTGGGCCGACCGCAAACGCACGGCGGCGATTTCCCGCCACACCAACGCCTTCAAGATCAACGAAGACGTGGTGATCCCGTTGCCGCGCATGGCCGAATACACCGACGGCATCGAGCGCATCAACATCGAATTGAGCCTGCGCAACAAGATCGCCTTGTGTGATGCGCTGGCCGAGTTTTTAGCCAACGGCAATTTGCCGCTCGGCAAGTCCGACGATGCGAATGGCATTCCTTCGCCTGAATTGCTGGAAGACCGCGTGGCGCAAGCCCTGGCCTTGGTGGGCGACGTGCGGACGCTGTGGGCCGGTTGGCTGGAGGGCGTGGAAACGCTGTTTCCCCAGTTGCAGGACCACACCTTGCGCGCCAGCTGGAAGACGCAAATCCGGGAGCCGCTGCAAAACATCTTTACCGGCGGCGCGTTTGAGCCGATCCTGCTGGAGTGCAATGCGATCCATCAGCGCGTGCTCAAGGGCCGCGTCTGGGCGGCACTGCACATGCATGCCGGCGACGGCAATGTGCACACCAACTTGCCGGTCAACAGCGACGACTACGAAATGCTGCAAGCGGCGCACGGCGCCGTCAAACGCATCATGGCGCTGGCGCGTTCGCTCAACGGCGTGATCTCGGGCGAGCACGGCATCGGCATCACCAAGCTGGAGTTTTTGAGCGACGAAGAGCTGCGTCCGTTCACCGAATACAAAGCCCGGGTCGACCCCGAAGGGCGCTTCAACAAAGGCAAGTTGCTGCGAAATTCAGAGCTACTTAAGCAGGATGGACGGGGGCTACAGGCTGATTTGACCAATGCCTACACGCCCAGCTTTGGCTTGATGGGCTACGAGTCGCTGATCATGCAGCAAAGCGACATTGGCGCCATTGCCGACAGCGTGAAAGACTGCCTGCGCTGCGGCAAGTGCAAACCGGTGTGTTCCACCCATGTGCCGCGCGCCAACTTGCTGTACAGCCCGCGCGACAAGATTCTGGCGACCTCGCTCCTGGTGGAGGCTTTTCTGTACGAAGAGCAGACGCGTCGCGGCATCTCGATTCGCCATTGGCAAGAGTTTGAAGACGTGGCCGACCACTGCACCGTGTGCCACAAATGCCTGTCACCGTGCCCGGTGAACATCGACTTTGGCGATGTCACCATGAACATGCGCAACCTGTTGCGCAAGATGGGCAAAAAGAGCTTCCGCCCGGCCGGCGCCGCCGCCATGTTCATGCTGAACGCGACCAACCCGGAAACCATCAAATTGGCCCGCGGTGCCATGGTCAACGTGGCGATCAAGGCGCAGCGCATGGCCGCCGACGTGATGAAAGTCATTTCGCGCAAGCAAACCAAGGCGCCGCCCGCCACGGTTGGCACGGCGCCGATCAAAGAGCAGATCATCCACTTCGTCAACAAGAAACTGCCTGGCGGCTTGCCGAAAAAGACGGCGCGCGCCTTGCTCGATATTGAAGACAAAGACTACGTGCCGATCATTCGCGACCCGCAAGCGACGACGGCCGAGACCGAGGCGGTGTTTTACTTCCCCGGCTGCGGCTCGGAACGCCTGTTCAGCCAGGTCGGCTTGGCCACGCAGGCCATGCTGTGGCACGCCGGCGTGCAGACGGTGCTGCCACCGGGTTACCTGTGCTGCGGCTATCCGCAGCGCGGTTCAGGCCAGTTCGACAAGGCCGAGAAGATGATCACCGACAACCGGGTGCTGTTCCACCGGGTCGCCAACACCTTGAACTACCTGGACATCAAGACCGTGGTGGTGAGCTGCGGCACCTGCTACGACCAGTTGCAAGACTACGAGTTCGACAAGATTTTCCCCGGTAGTCGCATCATCGACATTCACGAGTACCTGCTGGAGAAGGGCATCACGCTGCAGAACGCCGGCGCTTTCATGTTCCACGACCCGTGCCACAGCCCGATGAAGTTGCAGGAGCCAATCAAGACCGTCAAGGCGCTGTTGGGCGACAACGTGATCCAGTCCGAGCGCTGCTGCGGCGAGTCCGGCACGCTGGCGCTGAACCGGCCGGATATTTCCACCCAGGTGCGCTTTCGAAAGGAAGAAGAAATTCGCAAAAACGAAGTCCAGCTGCGCGAAAAAGGGAGCTTGGGGCCGAAGGAAAATCTCAAGATTCTGACCTCGTGCCCGGCCTGCCTGCAAGGCTTGAGCCGTTTTGGCGAGGATCTGCAAAACGGCTTGCTGGAGGCCGACTACATCGTGGTCGAGATGGCGAACCAGATTCTGGGCGATCAGTGGATGCCGGATTACGTCAAACGGGCCAACAACGGCGGCATTGAGCGCGTGCTGGTTTAATAATTTTTTAGCAGGTGATCTTCATGGCAGGTTTGCAATCAGGCGCTCCAACGCCGCAGGCAATGACGGTGCATAGCCAGTCCAAGGTGCTGGAGATTAGTTTTTCTGATGGCGCCGAGTTTCGGATTCCGTTTGAGCTGATGCGGGTGTACTCCCCGTCGGCCGAGGTGCAGGGCCATGGGCCGGGGCAAGAGGTCTTGCAGAGCGGCAAGCGTGAGGTGGCGCTGACCGCACTGGAGCCGGTCGGCAACTACGCCGTACAACCGACGTTTTCTGACGGCCACAGCTCCGGCATTTTTTCATGGGACTACCTCTATTTTCTGGGTTCCCAGCAAGACAAGCTGTGGGCCGACTACACGGCCCGTCTGGCTGCCGCCGGGGTCGAGCGCGACGCGCCCATGCCGGAGAAAGCCGGACACAATTGCGCCAGTCACTAAATCGCTAGTTGCTATTTAAATAGTAGCTGCTTGCGCAGTCGGGGCGGGGGCTAGCGCCGTATTTCCATCATAATCACCGCAAAGTACTCATGGATACGAAGATTTGTCATCTTCGGCTGGGTATTTCGCGTCTAGTATTGCAGTCATGACAACAACACATTTTGGTTATCAATCGGTTGACGAGGCCGAAAAAGCAAAGCACGTGCGTGGCGTGTTTGATTCGGTCGCGCCCAAGTACGACTTGATGAACGACCTGATGTCGATGGGCATGCACCGCGCCTGGAAGGCGTTCACGGTGCTGGTGGCGAATATCCAGGAAGGCTACCAGGTGCTCGATATTGCCGGCGGCACCGGCGATCTGGCATTGGCTTTTTCCAAAAAAGTGGGCAAAAGCGGGCGCGTGGTGCATACCGACATCAATGAAGCGATGTTGCGCACCGGGCGCGATCGCCTGCTGGATGCGGGAGTAGCGCTGCCGACCCTGGTGTGTGATGCCGAAAAACTGCCGTTTCCCAGCAACCATTTTGATGTGGTGAGCGTGGCCTTTGGCCTGCGCAACATGACGCACAAAGACGTGGCGCTGGCCGAGATGAACCGGGTTCTCAAGCCGGGTGGCAAGTTGCTGGTGCTCGAGTTTTCCAAGGTGGCGCCGCCGCTGGAAAAAATTTATGACTGGTATTCCTTCAAGGTTTTACCTAAGTTGGGGAAACTGGTAGCGGGTGACGATGCCAGTTACCGCTACTTGGCCGAGTCGATTCGCATGCACCCGGGGCAGGAGGAATTGAAAGCCCTGATGAAAAATAATGGCTTTGGCCATGTGGACTATCACAACCTCAGCGGCGGGCTGGTAGCCTTGCATGCTGGAATCAAGTGCTGAAACTTGTAATTTTGTAAATAATTACCACCTGCGACAAGAACCTTTTGGAGTCATTATGAAATTTTGGTCTTTGCTATTAGCCGTATTTTTAATATTGGCCGGCTTCAATGCCGAGGCCGCAAAACGTTTTGGGAGCGGAAAGTCGATTGGTCAGCAATCCACTAATGTGACGCAACGTCAGGCCGCACCGGCGCAAGGCGCCACCAAAGCGCCCGCGCCCGCCGCTCCGGCTGCCGCCGCTGCGCCGAAACGCCCTTGGGGTGCCATGCTGGGCGGTTTGGCCGCTGGCTTGGGCTTGGCCTGGCTGGCCAGCTCTCTGGGCTTGGGGGCTGCCGCAGGCCAGTTCATGATGTTTGCCCTGCTGGCGCTGCTGATCATGGTGGCCGTTGGCTGGTTCATGAAGTCGCGTAAGGCGGCCCAATCGGGTCAATCTGGTAACGCGGGCAACTCACCGTTTGCCTTTCAGGGTGCTTCACCCGCCAGCATTGCCCAGATCCCCGCCACCTATCGTCCGGAAAATGTCGGTAATGATGCCTCTGCGCGCCCTTGGGAACGCAACAATTTGGCATTTGACAGCACGAAATCGGCGTCTGATGCATCTGGC
The DNA here is from genome assembly GCF_012927445.1 of Rhodoferax sp. GTDB lineage: Bacteria > Pseudomonadota > Gammaproteobacteria > Burkholderiales > Burkholderiaceae_C > Rhodoferax. Next base: position 356,663 of record NZ_JABBPD010000001.1, on the reverse strand, counting down.
TCGATGATCGGCTCCGGCTTGGGTGGCTCACAAAGTTGGGGCGTTCCCGCCGGCTTTGATACCGAGGGCTTCCTTAAGTCAGCCAAAGCTAATTTTGTGTCGCTGCAGGCGGCGTGGGACAAGTCGGACATCGATGCCTTGCGCGTCATGATGACCGACACCATGCTCAAAGAGATTCAGGCGCAGCTCGCCGAGCGTGAAGTCCACACCGGTGGTCCGGTCAACATGACTGATGTCGTCATGATCGAAGCCCAATTGCTGGGCATTGAAGATCTGGGTGACGACTACATGGTCAGTGTCGAGTTTTCTGGCATGATCCGTGAAGAGCCCTCTTCGGGCCCGAGCCCGTTCCGCGAAGTGTGGAACATGACCAAGCCTAAAAGCGGTCACAGCGGCTGGTTGGTGGCCGGGGTGCAAGCCTTGCAATAGGCCAAAGTCTGATCGTCCCGCCTGCGCGGGGACGATTTCAGCGCATAAACAGGGAATAATAGGGGACTATGGCAACACAGTCCCCTTTTCTCATGCTGGAGGGTCTCCTTCAGAACCTTCCCCTCCCCAATTTGCAACCTCCGGTTTGGGCGGTTGATGAGGCACAGCGCCGCATCGTCCTGCTGTTGAACCACATCCTGGTCCAGGAAAAAGAGGCAACCAGTCGCCTGGCAAGGCAAAAAGGACGTGTCGTCCTCATGCAGTGGCGTTCATTTGCTCTTAAATTAATAGCAACGCCGGCAGGTCTGCTGGATCGGGCGCCCGCTGAGGCCAAAGCCGATCTGGTGTTGGCGGTGACCGAAGAATCTCCCTTTGTGCTGGCGCAAACGGCGCTGCGCGGCGACAAGCCGGCGGTGCGTATCGAGGGTGACGTGCAACTGGCGGCCGAGGTGAACTGGCTGGCTGACCATGTTCGCTGGGATCTGGAGGAGGATCTTTCCCGGGTCATCGGCGATGCGCCGGCCCACACCTTGGGCCAAGCCGCTCGCGGCATGGCGCAGGCCTTGCGTCAGTTCATTGGCACGGCGGCAGCCTCCGGCGCCGAGAAGGCGCAGACGTGACCCGCCTGTTTCGGGGCGTTTTCATTGTCTGGGTGATGTTGCGTTACGGTCTGGACGAGTTGTTCCTGACGAGTTTCCAGAAACCCTGGCTGCACGCCATCGCCCGCATCGTGTCGATCGGGCGCAACCTGGATGCGCCCCGTGGTCAGCGTATTCGCGAGGCGCTGGAGCGTCTCGGCCCCATCTTCGTCAAGTTCGGGCAGGTGTTATCGACCCGACGCGACTTGATGCCGGTAGATATTGCCGATGAGTTGGCCCGCCTGCAAGACCGCGTGCCGCCGTTTGGCAGCGACATTGCCATTGCCACCATTGAGCGTGCGTTCAACAAAAAAGTCGATGACATTTTTGTTTCCTTTGACCGGGCGCCGATTGCCAGTGCCTCAATTGCGCAAGTGCATTTTGCGGTGCTCAAAGACCGGACTGGCCAGGCCCGTGAGGTCGCCGTCAAGGTGTTGCGGCCCGGCATGCTCTCGGCGATTGAAAAAGACCTGAGCCTGATGCGCATGATGGCGGGCTGGGTGGAAGGGCTTTCCAACGACGGCAAGCGCCTCAAACCGCGCGAAGTGGTAGCTGAATTTGACAAGTACCTGCATGACGAGCTCGATCTGGTGCGGGAGGCGTCCAGCGCCGCGCAACTGCGCCGCAACATGACCGGGCTGGACCTGGTGCTGATTCCCGAGATGTTCTGGGATTACTGCGCCACCGAAGTCATTGTGATGGAGCGCATGAAAGGCGTTCCGATCAGCCAGGTGGAGCGCCTGCGTGCGGCGGGGGTGGATATTCCGAAGCTGGCGCGGGACGGTGTCACCATTTTCTTCACCCAGGTGTTTCGGGACGGCTTTTTTCATGCCGACATGCACCCGGGCAACATTCAGGTCAGCATTGACCCGGCCACGTTTGGGCGTTATATCTCGCTGGACTTTGGCATTGTCGGCACGCTGACCGAGACCGATAAAGAGTATCTGGCGCAAAATTTCACGGCTTTTTTCCGGCGTGACTATAAACGCGTGGCCGAGTTGCATATCGAGTCCGGCTGGGTGCCGGCGGCGACGCGGGTGGATGAGCTGGAGTCGGCCATTCGTTCGGTCTGCGAGCCTTACTTTGACCGCCCGCTCAAGGAAATCTCGCTCGGACTGGTGCTGATGCGCTTGTTTCAAACCTCGCGCCGCTTCCATGTTGAAATCCAACCGCAGTTGGTGTTGTTGCAAAAAACACTGCTTAATATTGAAGGCCTGGGGCGGCAACTGGACCCTGAATTGGACCTTTGGGCGACAGCCAAGCCGTTTCTTGAGAAGTGGATGATTGATCAGCTGGGCCCTAAAAAGCTGATCGACCAGTTGCGCAATGAAGCGCCACGCTACGCCAAGCTGTTACCGGAGCTGCCGCGGCTGCTGTTCGATTTTCTGCAACAAAGCAAGTCGGGCTCCGGCCATGCGCTTCATGAGCTGCTGGTGGAACAAAAACGCACCAACCGTCTGCTGCAGTCGCTCCTGTTTGGCTGCGTTGGCTTTGTCCTCGGCTTGGTGGTCATGCAGGTGATCGTTCGGGTTCATGTTCTCTAGCTGGGTCGGCTTGGGGTGCCACGCCTTATAATTTGACGCTTTGCTACTTGAAATCCGAGCCTAATCGTCATGCCTATTTACGCCTATAAATGCGAGTCCTGCGGGTTTGCCAAGGATGTATTGCAAAAAATGTCAGACCCGCTTCTGACGGACTGTCCGTCCTGCGGCGCATCCGCCTTCAAGAAGCAACTGACGGCTGCGGGCTTTCAGCTCAAAGGTTCCGGTTGGTACGCCACTGACTTCAAGGGTGGCACCTCTGGGACATCCGTGCCAGCGACCACCGCCACTTCCAGTGGCTCGGATGCTGCGTCGAAGACGACCGAAAGCAGCAAACCGAGCGAGAGTTCGCCGGCCAAATCCGATTCGACACCGCCCTCTGCCTCGGGTGGCTGCGGTGGCTCTTGCGCCTGCCATTGACCCGTTGCCTGCAAAACTCTGGGGATTTCTGTGCCAATTAAAAAGTATCTGCTCACCGGCCTGCTGGCTTGGCTGCCTCTGACGCTCACCATCTGGGTGTTGTTGTGGCTGGTGGGTCTGCTCGATGCCATTTTTGGCGGTATCTTGACCGGACTTTCCGCCTTCTCCTCGGAGTCGACGGGCGCCGTGATTGAGCAGTTGCGCCACATTCCGGGCTTGGGTGTGATCCTGGTTTTTTCTGCCTTGCTGCTGACGGGGGCTTTCGTTTCCAATGTGGCGGGACGATGGTGGCTCCAGCAATGGAGCAAGCTGTTCACCAATATCCCGGTTTTTAAATCGATTTACAACAGCGTAAAAAAAGTGTCCGACACACTTTTTTCCAGCAATGGCAATGCGTTTCGCACCGCCATGCTGGTCCAGTATCCCCGGGCCGGTGTCTGGACCATCGCGTTTCAGACCGGCACACCGGGTGGTGAGGTTGCTGAGCATCTGGGGGCGGACCTGGTGAGTGTCTATGTGCCCACCACGCCCAACCCCACCAGTGGCTTTTTTCTGATGTTGCCCCGTTCCGAAATCATCGAACTGCACATGAGTGTGGATGAAGCGCTGACCTATGTGATTTCCATGGGCTCCGTGGCTCCATCGGTTGCCGTTGACGTTTCCTCCAAATAATTTTTGATAACCTGTGCCGCCTCTTGGGGCGGGCTTTGAAAGCTGTCCATGGCCATGCGCTCCCACTATTGCGGTCTTGTGACCGATGCCCTGTTGGGCGAAACCGTCACTCTTTGCGGTTGGGTTAACCGTCGTCGCGACCATGGTGGCGTGATTTTTGTCGACATCCGTGACCGCGAAGGTTACGTGCAAGTGGTGTGTGACCCAGACCGTGCCGAGATGTTCAAGACCGCTGAGGGCTTGCGCAATGAGTTCTGTATCCAGATCAAAGGCTTGGTGCGTGCCCGTCCTGAAGGCACGGTCAACGACAACCTCAAGAGCGGCAAGATCGAAGTGCTGTGTCAAGAGTTGAACGTGCTCAATCCGTCGGTGACACCACCGTTCCAGTTGGATGACGAGAACCTGAGTGAGACCACGCGTCTGACGCACCGGGTGCTGGACCTGCGCCGCCCCTACATGCAAAACAACCTGATGCTGCGTTACCGCGTGTCGATGGAAGTGCGCAAGTTTCTGGATGCCAATGGCTTCATTGACATCGAAACCCCGATGCTGGGCAAGTCCACCCCCGAAGGGGCGCGCGATTACCTGGTACCCAGCCGCGTGCATGAAGGTCACTTTTTTGCCTTGCCACAAAGCCCCCAGCTGTTCAAGCAGTTGTTGATGGTGGCCGGCTATGACCGCTACTACCAGATTACCAAGTGCTTCCGCGACGAAGATCTGCGCGCAGACCGTCAGCCCGAATTCACGCAGATCGATATTGAAACTTCATTCCTGAGCGAGCAGGAAATCCGCGACATGTTCCAGGGCATGATCACCACCGTGTTCAAGAACACCCTGAATGTGGACCTGGGTGAATTCCCGGTGATGACGTTCCAGGAGGCCGCTCACCGTTACGGTTCGGACAAGCCGGACCTGCGCGTGAATCTCGAATTCACCGAACTGACTGACGTCATGACCGACGTGGACTTCAAGGTGTTCGCCGGTGCGGCCACCATGAAGGACGGCCGTGTGGTCGGTCTGCGCGTTCCCGGTGGCGCCCGTGAAACCGGTGGCCTGAGCCGCAGCGAGGTGGATGCTTACACCGAGTTTGTCAAGATATACGGCGCCAAGGGCTTGGCCTACATCAAGGTCAATGATCTGGCGAAAGGCCGTGAAGGCTTGCAGTCACCGATCGTTAAAAATATTCATGACAAGGCGCTGGCGGAAGTGCTGACGCGCACCGGCGCCCAGAATGGCGATTTGATCTTCTTTGGCGCCGACAAGGCCAAGATCGTCAATGACGCCATTGGTGCCTTGCGCATCAAGATCGGACACAGCGAGTTTGGCAAAAAGAACGGCTTGTTCGAGAAATCATGGCGTCCGCTGTGGGTGGTTGACTTCCCGATGTTTGAGTACGACGAAGAAAATCAGCGCTACTCTGCTGTGCATCATCCTTTCACGGCGCCTAAAGAGGGCCATGAAGACTGGATGGTCACCGCCCCCGAGAAATGCATCTCGCAAGGTTACGACATGGTGCTCAATGGCTGGGAAATGGGCGGCGGCTCCGTCCGTATCCACCGTGCTGACGTGCAGCAAAAAGTGTTCGATGCGCTGAAAATTACCCCCGAAGAAGCGCAAGACAAGTTTGGCTTCCTGCTCGACGCCCTGCAGTATGGCGCGCCACCCCATGGTGGTCTGGCCTTTGGCCTGGACCGCATCGTCACTCTCATGACCGGTGCCGAGTCCATTCGTGATGTGATTGCTTTCCCGAAAACCCAGCGCGCCCAATGCTTGCTGACGCAGGCCCCCAGCACGGTGGAAGAGAAGCAGTTGCGCGAATTGCACATCCGGCTGCGTCCGACCGAGCTGACCAAAGCGGTTTAATCAAGTCCGGGCCGGGAGGCTTCAGGCAGAATGAAAGGGCGCTCACTAAGCGCCCTTTTTCATGGTTCGTATTTATGTCTATTGCTTACAAAATTCCCGAATCCGTCCTGGTGGTGATTTACACCCCGGCGCTGGACGTGTTGTTGATCAAGCGGGCCGATGCTTCCGATTTTTGGCAATCCGTTACCGGCAGCAAAGATGCGCTGGAAGAACCCTTCGTGCAAACAGCGGTGCGCGAAGTGTTTGAAGAAACCGGCATTGACTGCGGGCCCGACACACCGTTGCCCAACAGCCTGCTGGATTGGCAGCTGGAAAACGTCTATGACATTTATCCGCGCTGGCAGCACCGTTACGCGCCGGGTGTCACGCGCAACACCGAACATTTGTTTGGTTTGAAGGTGCCGGCCGGAACCACCGTGCGCTTGAGTCCACGCGAACATACGGACTACCAGTGGCTACCTTACCGTCAGGCTGCTGAGGCCTGTTTTTCACCGTCCAACGCGGAGGCTTGTTTGATGTTGCCGAGGTTGGCTACATTGGCGGTTCAAGCATGAATATCGTTCGTATTGCCACCTACAACATTCACAAGGGCGTGCAAGGTGTCGGGCCGCAGCGCAGGCTGGAAATTCACAATCTGGGCCACGCCGTCGAGCAACTGGATGCCGACATTGTGTGTCTGCAGGAGGTGCGCAAGTTGAATCGGAGCGAGGCGCAACATTTCACACGCTGGCCTGAGATGCCGCAAGCCGATTTTCTGGCGCCGGAAGGTTACGAGGCGGTGTACCGCACCAACGCCTTCACCAAGCACGGCGAGCACGGCAATGCCTTGTTGTCGCGCTGGCCCGTGGTGACGCACCAGCACGAAGACATTTCTGATCATCGTTTTGAGCAGCGTGGTTTGCTGCATGTTGAGGTCATGGTGCATGGGCAGTCGGTGCATGTGCTGGTGGTTCACCTGGGGCTGGTTCGGGGCAGCCGTGCCCGGCAGTTGGCGCAGTTGCAGCGCTTTATCGAGCGCGAAGTACCGCCAACGGCACCGCTGCTGGTCGCGGGCGACTTCAATGACTGGGGCGCGCTGGTGAAGCGTGTGCTGAATACCGTCAATTTGAGAGCATTTGAGGGCGCGCGACAACCCACTTTCCCGGCGCGGCTGCCACTGGTGCAGTTGGACTATGTGTATGCCAGAGGCCTGACGCCCTTGACGGTACAAGTGCCCAGCGGACGCATCTGGTGGCGCATGTCGGATCACTTGCCACTGATTGCTGAGTTTGCCCTCCCAATTTAGAAGCGTTCCCATGCAGCCAGTCCGACCCGGCCATCAGGTGCAGCTACTGCAGGGGGGGCAGGCGTTTTTCCCGGCGCTGATTGGTGACATTGACCGCAGTGCCCATGAGGTTCGGATCGAGACTTATATTTTCAGTGTGGAGGCGGCCGGCGAGCAGGTGGCGGTGGCACTTGAACGAGCGGCGCAACGTGGTGTATCGGTGTATCTGGTGGTCGACGGCGTTGGCACACCCCGCATTCCCGCTGAATGGGTGACTCGCTTCAATGCCGCAGGCGTCCAGTGGCGGATTTTTTCGCCCTTGGGGCGGTTGGGTGTGCTGATTCCCAGTCGCTGGCGGCGGTTGCACCGAAAGCTGTGCGTGCTCGACGGCACGGTGGCCTTTTGCGGCGGCATCAATCTGCTGGACGATTTTTATGATCCCAATCACGGTGCTTTGGATGCGCCCCGCTTTGACTTCGCCGTCCGTGTGACAGGCCCACTGGTGCAGTCCGTCCATGAAGCCACCGTGCAGTTCTGGTGGCGGTTGCAGGCGGCCAGCAACGTGCGCCAGAATGATTTTCGGGCCGCCTGGCGGGCACTGCAGGAAGCGGTGACGCTGGCGCTGCAGTCCCGTTCGGCTCAAGACTTGGGGCAGCTGGTGGCAGACAGTACGGCGCACAACACCAACGCGACGCTGGTGCTGCGCGACAACGTGCGCAACCGCTCCCGGATTGAACGCAGTTACCGCAAAGCCATTGGTGCAGCAACCAAAGAGATCATCATTGCCAACGCTTATTTTGTGCCCGGCCGCAAACTGCGCAAGGGCTTGATTCATGCCGCGCTGCGTGGGGTACGGGTGCGACTGTTGCTGCAGGGGCGGTATGAGTACTTCATGCAATTCCACGCGACCCGGCCGGTGTACGGTGCGCTGCTGGCGGCGGGCGTGGAGATTTACGAGTACTCGGTCAGCTTTCTCCATGCCAAGGTCGCCGTGATTGACGGTCACTGGGCCACGGTGGGCTCTTCCAATCTGGACCCCTTGAGTTTGTTGCTGGCGCGTGAGGCCAATGTGGTGGTGGACGATGTTGCTTTTGCGCAGGATTTGCGGGCGCGGCTGGAACAGGCGTTTGAGCAGGGTGGTGTGCGCGTGGACCCGGCGGCTTATGCCAACCGACCGTGGCGCCAGCGCTTTCTGGATCGCATTGCGTTTGGCGTGATGCGTTTATTGCTCTTTTTAAATGGTAAACGCTATTAATTTAATAGCGAATGGCGCTCAATTGACGCGGGCCAATGGCCAAAAACCTTACAAGTAAAACGCTGGTACCATTCTTTCATGTTAATGAAAAGCCAAAGCACCATGATCTCTGCCGATGCCGATGAAGGCACTCCCGTCTCCGTCAAAATCCGGGAACGTCTGATGGCGGCGCGCAAGCGCTTCAATGCCAACGACAACATTGCCGACTTCATCGAACCGGGTGAGCTTGAGCGTTTGCTTGACGAGGTGGAAGACAAAATGAAAGGCGTGCTGAGCAGCCTGGTCATTGACATTGACCACGATCACAACACCGACAAGACGGCCCGCCGGGTGGCCAAGATGTACCTCAATGAGGTATTCAAGGGCCGCTATGTCAGCGCACCGACCATCACCGAATTCCCCAACGCCGAACATCTCAATGAATTGATGATTGTCGGCCCCATCACGGTGCGTAGCGCCTGCAGCCATCACCTCTGCCCGGTGATTGGTCAGATCTGGATTGGCGTGCTGCCCAACGAGCACACCAACGTGATTGGTTTGTCCAAATACGCCCGTTTGGCGGAGTGGGTCATGGGTCGGCCGCAGATTCAGGAGGAAGCGGTGGTTCAGCTGGCTGACTTGATTCAACAAAAAACCCAACCGGATGGCTTGGCCATCGTGATGGAAGCCACTCATTTTTGCATGGGCTGGCGCGGTGTCAAGGACATGGACAGCAAGATGATCAATTCGGTCATGCGTGGCAGCTTCCTCAAAGACCCCAATTTGCGTCGCGAATTTTTATCGCTTATTCCCCGGAAAGGCTGATCATGTTGGTCCGTTTGCTTTACGCCAGCCGTGCGGTTGACACCAGTCCCGACGCTATCGATGCGATTCTGGCCCAGTCGCGCCAATTCAATCCCGGTAGCGGTATTACCGGCATACTTTGTTATGGCGGCGGGATATTCCTGCAGGCGATCGAGGGTGGACGCATGGCCGTGAGCGAGCTGTACGGCCATATCCAGCGGGATCCCCGTCACAAGGATGTTGTGCTGCTGCACTACCAGGAAATAGCCGAGCGCAGGTTTGCGGGCTGGACCATGGGGGCGGTCAATATGTCCAAGATCAATACTTCCATTTTGCTCAAGTACGCCGAGAAACCCGAACTCAACCCCTATACGGTGTCGGGCAGCGTGTCCCTGGCCCTGCTGGAAGAACTGATGGCAACTGCCTGCATCATTGGTCGCACCTGAACGTTTGACGGCTGCCCCATTGCAGCATGATGTGGGGCTGGACGTTGCGCTGGTCGGGTGCGATTTTTCCAGCAGCCCCTCCCGCAAAAAACCGATTGTTTTGGCGCATGGGTCTTTGCAGTCGGGACGTGTTTTGCTATCAAAACTGGAACGGCTGGAATCGCTGGAGGCGTTTGCCCAATGGTTGCAGCGACCGGCCTGCTGGATTGGCGGCTTTGATCTCCCTTTCGGACTGCCGCGAGAACTGGTTGAGACCCTGGGCTGGCCCACGCAATGGGATGCCTGTATCCGCCACTACGCCAGCCTCAGCCGGGCGCAAATCCGTGCCACCTTCGCTGCGTTTTGTAATGCCCGGCCAGTGGGGGGTAAATTTGCCCACCGGGCCACTGACCTGCCAGCCGGTTCCAGTCCATCTATGAAATGGGTTAATCCGCCGGTGGCTTATATGCTGCATGCCGGCGTCCCCTTGCTGCTAAATGCGGGAATTTTTCTGCCGGGCTTGCATCCGGGTGACCCGCTTGATGTGGATGCTCGGGGCCAAGCGCATCGGGTGGCGCTGGAAGCCTACCCCGGTTTGCTGGCGCGCGAGGTGTTGGCGAAACGTAGCTACAAAAGTGACGACAAAGCCCGCCAGACGCCCGAGCGCCTGATTGCCCGCAAAGACCTGATCACCGCGTTGGAACACGGCCAGACCCGACTCGGTCTGCGGCTCAAACTGACCCATGCGCAACGTGATGTACTGGTGGATGACGCCAGCGGTGATTCGCTGGACGCGGTGCTGTGTCTGGTTCAGGCGGCCTGGGCGCAAACCCGGCAGCGCGAGGGTGATGCGCGTTATGGTTTGCCGGATGATCTTGACACCCTGGAAGGGTGGATCGTCACCGCTTGACGCCCCCAGCCCAGCCTGCGGCTAGGCCACTCGTGCGATGATGGTTTCTTCCAGTTTGAGGGCCAGCTGGGAAATCGCCAAAGCAGCCGGGCAACCGGGCATGGACTGAATCAACAACTGGCGGCGCATCACGGCTTGCCGTACCGAGGGGTCGGAAGGGATGTCGCCCATGTGAATCAAGCGAATCGGACGCCCCGGTTCTGTCACCACAAAACGATCCAGCACCTGCTGCAACTGCGTTGTGATGGCACGACCATCTCCCAGGCGCGCCGTCTGGTTCACCACCATGCGAATGGTTTGTCGCTTTTGCTGACCCACCAGCACCTTGATCGTGGCATAGGCATCGGTCAGTGAGGTGGGTTCGGGTGTCGCAACCACCAGTACCTCGGAGGCCAGCGAAACGGCAAAAAGCACCACATCAGAAATACCAGCGCCGGTATCCAGCAGCACGATGTCGTAATGCGGTATCAGCCCATTCATGATGCGCAGGAAATCGTCCCGAACTTCGGGCGTCAGGCGCGAATATTCGACCATGCCGGAGCCGGCCAGCAAGACGGAAAATCCGCCCGGCGCCCGGACAATCGCCTCTTCGAGTTTTGCTTTTCCGGTAAACACATCGTGCAGGGTGACCTTGGGGTACAAATTGAGCACCACATCCAGGTTGGCCAGCCCCAGGTCCGCGTCCAGCACCAGAACACGGTGCCCACGCTTGGCCAGCGCCGCCGCCAGATTGGCCGAGACAAAGGTCTTGCCAACGCCCCCTTTGCCGCTGGTGACGGCGAGCACCTTGCCAAGTGGCTTGAGAGGTACTGCGGTAGGGGCCACATTGTCTTGTGGGAGATTCAGGACGTCGCTCATGGTGAGTTCACTTTATTGATTGCGTTGCCTGTTGCCGCACCTGACGCGTCACTGGAAGCATTTTCGATCCAGGCCGGGTCTCCCAGTGAGAGGTGGCCGAACAACATGCTCTTTTCTTCTGCGCTTACCGCGATCTCCCGCTGCTGCTCAATATAGACGCGGTTGCGTCCCTCGGACTTGGCCCGATACAGCTGGATATCGGCCCGATCGGTCCACAACGCTGTCGTGGAGCGAACCCATTCCGGTGCGTAAGCGCCCCCAATACTGACCGTCACCTGGATACTGACCAGCGGGGATACAAAAATGGAAAGGTTGCCGACGGTTTCGCGGATCCGCTCGGCCACGATTTGTCCAAACGAAGCCGGGCAGTTTGGCAGGATCGCTGCAAATTCTTCGCCACCGTAACGGGCCACAGTGTCCATCGGACGCACGCAGGCCGCCAGGCAGTTGGCAATGGCCTGAAGCACCCGGTCGCCAGCCAGGTGACCATAGGTGTCATTGACTTTCTTGAAATTATCAATGTCCAGCATCAACAGCAAGGCTGAATCGCCGGAGCGGGCCACGGCATCAATTTCGCGGCTCAGCACATTGCGGAAATGACGCCGGTTAGACAAGCCTGTCAGCGGATCTTTCAGCGAAAGTTCGCACAGGTTGTCGACGACGCTTTGTACATAAACGGTGGGAGATTCTTCCGGTTCGGGAAGGCTGCATGTTGGGTCATGCTCCAGCAGGGCCCGTGCGTCGTCCAAGCGCAAATCACGCATATCGATCATGGAAGATTCAGTTTTGATAGTCACGGGCACACTGGATAATTAACAAATTGAGTCTAACAGGAACGTTTTTTGAAATGCGGTGAAAAATCCATCGTTTTCCCTCTGTATTAATCCTGTTTTGGGAGGCTTTCCAGTGCGATGATGGCTTCTGCATCGGTGCGGTACATCTTGAGCCGGTTCGAGTCTTTCAATTCCCCGGCCTGTCTCAGTATCTTTTCCACAGGCAGTTTGATGCCGCTGATGTGAAGCGTAATGTTGTGCTGCGTCAAGGTTGAGTGCAATTGGCTGAATGTTTCGACCCCGGTGGCATCGACACGGTTGATGGGCTGGGCGAACAGGCACACATGTTTGATGTCTGGGTGGGTGGAGAGGTGCTCCACAATGGCGCGTTCGAAGCTGTTGGCGGAGGAAAAATCGAGTTCTGCGTCCATGCGCAGCGCGTAGAGGTGAGGTGCCAGCGCGGGGAGGTGCCAGAGATGACGGTCGCGCAGGCTACCGTCTGCGTGCAGCCCGACTTCAATGATGCGCGGATGCAGCCGCTGATATAGAAAGTAACTCAAGCCCATCAGCACGCCAGCGAGCACCCCCCAATAGAGTCGAGGCGCGGCAAGAAGCGTGATGGCGATGGTAACGCCAGCGGTACTGGCCTCCACCCGCGAGATGCGCCATAAACGCTTGAACTCGCCGGGTTTGAGCAAGCCCGCCACGGCGGCCAGCACAATGGCTGCCAGCACGGCTTGCGGCACATGGCGCAATACCGGTGTGAACAGCAGCAGCGCCAGCAACACCACCATCACCGACACGACCGTGGCCCAGCCGGTACGGGCACCCGCATACAAATTTAATGCGGAGCGCGAAAACGACGAGCTGGTCGGAAAAGCCCCGCTCAAGCCCGACAGAATCTTGCCCAGACCCTGACCGATCAAATCTTGATCCTGGTCCCAGCGCTGGCCGGCACGCTCACTGTCGACCTTGGCGCTGGACGCAGTTTCCAGAAAACTCACCAATGTGATGACAAGGGTGGGCAATACCAGTTGGCTCAGGGTATGCCAGTCGGGCAGGCCCGGGACAAAGAGCGATGGCAAGCCTTCAGGCAGCACGCCCACCACCGCCCCGCCCGAGGCCTCGAATCCGGTCCACACGCTCAAGGCCGCCGAGGCCAGCACCACAAGCAGTACCGTGGGGAAGGCCGGCTTCCAGCGCCGCGCCAATGTCAGCAGGATCAGGCTGGCCAGCCCGAACAGGACGGAGGGGATGTGCCACTGCGGCTGCATCCACATTTGGCCCCAGGCCACTTTAAAACCAAGTAGCTGGGGTAGTTGCGAGCTGATAATCAGCAGCGCCGCCGCTTGGGTGAAGGCCATCAGCACCGGTGCACTGACCAGGTTCAGTAGCCAGCCAAAGCGCATGAAACCCAAGCCCACTTGCAAGACGCCGGACAGCAGCGCCAGCCACACCGCCAGCTCGACCCAGTGCGCGCTGCCGGGCTCGGCCAAGCCGGTGAGCGAGGTGCCGATCAGCAGGCAGGTCAGGGCGGTCGGCCCTACCGACAGTCGGGTCGATGCACTGAACAGTACCGCAACCAGGGCCGGCAGCATGGCCGCATAAATACCCGTGACCAGTGGCATGCCGGCCAGAGCCGCATAGGCCACGCCCTGCGGAATCACCATCAGGCCCACCGACAGGCCGGCCAATGCCTCGCCACGTAGCAGTTTGGGGCGGGGCTGCGGCCAATTCAAAAAAGGGAGCAGGCGTTGTAGTCTGGACATGGGTGAAGGGGGTGATGAGCGCTGTATCCTAACGCTGCAGAGTTTTTTTTAAATCCGGGCTGATCCCCGCTCACGAGTTCCTATGACTGTTTTCAGACTTTTCTTGCTTGCTATTATTTTGATGACAACGAATGTCCATGCGAAGAGGGCCTTTGCTGGAAAAGTCTCCTACGTCACGGATGGTGACACGCTCTGGGTGCAGCCGGACGCGGGCGGCGCGCCGCGCAAGTTGCGCCTTGACGGCATCGACGCCCCGGAAATCTGCCAATCGGGTGGCGAGGCCTCGCGTGCAATGCTGGCGCAGCGTGCGTTGCACCAGCATGTCGAAGTGACGGTCAGGCGTCGTGATGTTTATGGTCGGGGACTGGCGCGCATCCGGCTGGCGGGCAACGATTTGGGTGCGCAGATGGTGAGCGCAGGCCAGGCTTGGTCTTACCGCTGGCGCCGCGACCTCGGGCCCTACGCAGCCGAGGAAGCCGTTGCGCGGCAATTCCGCCGTGGGCTGTTCGCCGTTAGCCAGCCTGAGTTGCCACGCGATTTTCGCAAGCGACACGGATCATGCTACGTTGTTAAAAAATGAAGCGAGGAGCTTAGTGCGCTACGCCACAGACGGTGCAAGTGGCTTGGCGTCCGATGCGGACTTCGGTGAACTCCATGGAGCGGCCATCCAGCATCAGCAAACGGCCCGTCAACGGGCGGCCGGCCCCGCTGAGCAGCTTGAGCGCCTCGGCCGCTTGCATGGAGCCGATGATGCCGACCAGCGGCGCAAAAACACCCATGGTGGCGCAGCGAGTTTCTTCAAACGTGGTGTCGGGCGGAAAGACGCAGGCATAACACGGGGAACTCGCGTCGCGTGGGTCATAGACACATATCTGGCCGTCAAAACGAATGGCAGCACCGGATACCAGTGGTTTTCCGTGCTTGACGCAGGCCGCATTGATGTCTTGGCGCGTGGCAAAGTTGTCACAGCAGTCCAGCACCACGTCGGCCTCGGCCACCAGGATGTCCAGTAACGCTGCATCGGCACGTGCCGCGATCGGGGTCACCTCGACCTCCGGGTTAATGGCCTGAATAGCGGTTTGGACTGACAGCACCTTGGGCTCACCGACACGGTCCATGGTGTGGGCAATTTGCCGTTGCAAATTGGTCATGTCCACCGTGTCGTGGTCAACCACCGTGATGTGTCCGACACCCGCAGAGCCGAGGTAAAGCGCGACCGGTGACCCCAAACCACCGGCCCCCACGATCAGGGCATGACTACCTGATATTTTCTCCTGCCCTTCAATCCCGATCTCGTTGAGCAGGATGTGGCGCGAATAGCGCAGCAGCTGGTCGTCCGTCATGTGTGGCTTTTATTCTTCTTTTTTTTCTTCCGGGCGTTCGACCTGCGTCTTGCTGACCATCACGGTTTGACCCTTGAGTTGGTTGATCGCCTGAATCAGCTGGAAATCCTTGTCAGACCCATACTCTGGCATCTTGCGATCGGCCAGCGGCTTCTTCAGTTCTTCCTCCAGCTTTTTGCGGGCTTCTTCCCGGGCTTTCTCGCGAGCGTCATCTTTCACTTCTTCGCCCTGGCCACTGTTCAGGTGCTGTGTCAGATCGGCTTCGCGCGTGCGCAGTGCCGCAAACAGGTTGCCCTCTTCGGTTTCGTCCACCATGACGTCGGGCACGATGCCTTTGGCCTGAATGGATTTACCGCTGGGCGTGTAGTAACGGCTGGTGGTGAGCTTCAGGGCGGCGGTTGGGCAGTTGTCCATGCGGAACGACGGGTCAAGACAAACCGCCGTTTGCACGGAGCCCTTGCCGAACGTCTGGTTGCCCAAAAGCTTGGCGCGCTTGTGGTCTTGCAGCGCCCCCGCCACAATTTCGCTGGCGGAGGCGGAGCCTTCGTTGACCAGCACCACCAGCGGCACGCTCTTCAGCGCCCCTTTGGTTACTTCCTGCAGGTGCTTCAGGGGGTCGGCGCCACCGCGGCGTTGGTAATACTGAGGCGATGCCTTGTAAGTGAATTTGCTTTCCGGCAACTGGCCGTTGGCCGACACGACCGTGACGTTTTCTGGCAAAAAGGCCGCTGAAATGGCCACCGCAGCGTCCAAGTAGCCGCCTGGATCATTGCGCAGGTCCAGCACCAAGCCCTTGAGCTTGGGCTCTTGCTTGTAAATCTCTTCGGCCTTGCGCGCAAAGTCTTCCACCGTGCGTTCCTGGAACTGGCTCAGGCGAATCCAGGCGTAACCCGGTTCAACCACCTTGCTGCGCACGGATTGGGTGCGGATTTCCTCGCGCGTGATCGACACCGGAAAGGTCCGACTCTCGGATTTGCGGAAAATGGTGAGCAGCACCTTGGTGTTGGGCTCGCCGCGCATGCGCTTGACGCCTTCGCTGAGCGCCAGACCCTTGACCGGGGTATCGTCAATCTTGACGATCAAGTCGTTGGGCTTGATACCTGCCCGGAACGCCGGTGATCCTTCGATCGGAGACACCACTTTGATCACGCCATCTTCCTGGGAAATTTCGATGCCGACACCGACGAATTTGCCGGTCGTGCCTTCGTTAAATTCCTTGAGCGCTTTTTTGTCGAGGTACTGCGAATGAGGGTCCAGGCTGGACACCATGCCCACGATGGCATCAGTGATAAGTTTCTTGTCGTCGACCGGTTCAACGTAGTTGGTCTTGACCATGCCGAAGACGGCCGCCAACTGCTGCAACTCTTCCAGCGGCAGTGGCGCCAACGTGCCGCGCGCCACGGTCTGGAGCGAAACAGTGGTCAAGGCGCCGGCGACAACACCGAGCGAAATCCACCCTGCAATTTTCAATTTTTGAGCCATAAATATTCCTGTGCTATCTCAATATACACGGTTGGATGTTTCTGCGAGGGCCAGGTTCCCTATTTACCTAAGCTTTACCCTGAGATGCCACCGCCGCTGCGGCGTCTGCTGCGGCCTTCGCGTCGCCCAGGTAGTAATGGCGGATCGGTTTGAGGTTGTCGTCCAGCTCATACACGAGCGGAATGCCGTTCGGAATATTCAGGCCGACGATGTCGTTGTCGGAGATGTTGTCCAGGTATTTCACCAGCGCCCGGATCGAGTTGCCGTGGGCCGCCACCACCACGTTTTTGCCCGCTTTGATGGCGGGTGCCAGCGCTTCGTTCCAGAATGGCATGACCCGTGCCACGGTGTCTTTCAGGCATTCGGTCAGCGGAATTTGCGCGGCCGGCAGCTTTGCGTAGCGCAAATCACCGCGTTCGCAACGCGGGTCGGTCGCTTCCAGGGCGGGCGGCGGCGTGTCGTAACTGCGACGCCAGAGGAGCACCTGATCGTCACCATATTGCTTGGCTACATCGGCTTTGTTGAGCCCTTGCAAGGCGCCGTAGTGGCGCTCGTTGAGCCGCCAGCTGTTGACCACCGGCAGCCAGGTGCGGTCCATTTCGTCAAGCACGTGCCACAGGGTGCGGGTGGCGCGCTTGAGCACGCTGGTGTAGGCCACATCAAACTCATAACCTTCGGCCTTGAGCAGGCGCCCGGCGTTTTTGGCTTGCTCAATGCCGGTGGACGTCAAGTCGACGTCGGTCCAGCCGGTAAAGCGGTTGTCAAGATTCCAGGTGGATTCGCCGTGGCGGATAAGAACAAGTTTATGCATGGTGTTTTTAAAGGCCTGAGCCGGGGTAATACGAAGGCGGAATGCGCTGGGCAGTCCTCCATTCTAAAATGAGTACTAAATCGTCTTGAACCTCAAGACAGTTCGGGCCGCACTATGGGCTTGGCCCACACAAATTTAAACAAGGAAAAAAGTGAAATTTATTATTGATAACTGGATGTTGATGTCCGTGGCGCTGGCCTCTGCTGCCTTGCTGTTTTGGCCGGTGTTCAAGGGTGCCACCAGCGGTGCGCTGACGGCGGAAGCTGCGGTGCAGCTGATTAACCGCGAGAAAGCTGTGGTTATTGACGTGTGCGAAGCCAATGAGTACGCGGTCGGCCATGTAGGTGGGGCCAAAAACATTCCGTTAAGCCAGCTGGAGCAAAAATTACCTGGAATGGTGAAAAACAAGGCGCTGCCGGTTATTTTGGTGTGCCAGTCGGGCGCCCGTTCCGGTCGCGCGGTCGGCATCGCCAAAAAGCTGGGCTATGAGCAGGCCCAGTCGCTGGGCGGCGGCTTGGGGGCCTGGACCAAGGCCAATCTGCCGGTCGAAAAAGCGTAATACAAAACACTGCGGGACAGCCCGTGCGGCGCGCAGAGCGCCAGCGCTGTCCGCAACTGATAGGAATAAACCATGCAAGTTGTCAAAATCTACACCACCGCCGTCTGCCCTTACTGCGTTCGCGCCAAGCAGATTCTCAAGGCCAAAGGCGTTGCGCAGATTGAAGAAATCCGCATCGATACCGATCCGGAACAGCGCATGAAAATGATGGAAATAACCGGCCGGCGCACCGTGCCTCAGATTTTCATTGGCCAGACCCACGTCGGCGGCTGTGATGATCTGGTCGCGCTGGACGGGCAGGGCGGCTTGCTGCCGTTGCTGAACGCAGCCTGATCCGTCGTTGATTGACGCCTTGACGGCGAAAAATCGATTTTCACCTGAGATAATTCATCTCGTGCCCGATTGTGTGCCCGCTCAAGATCAGCCTGAGCGGGCTTTGTTTTAACCGAGATCAATACCATGTCCGACCAGCAAGAACCCGTTTTCCAAATTCAGCGCGTTTACCTCAAGGAAGCGTCCCTGGAGCAGCCCAATTCGCCCGCCATTTTGCTGGAGCAAGAATCCCCCACCGTGGACATCCAGTTGGGCGTGAATGCCTCGCCCGTGGCGGAAGGCATCTACGAGGTGACGGTCACCGCCACGGTGCAGACCAAGATCAAGGACAAAACCGTGTTTCTGGTGGAAGCCACGCAAGCCGGCATCTTTGAAATCCGCAATTTGCCGCAAGATCAGTTGAACCAGATCATGGGCATCGCCTGCCCGCAAATCGTGTACCCCTACCTGCGCGGCAACGTGGCCGACCTGATTCAGCGCGGTGGTTTTCCGCCCGTGCACCTGTCGGAACTCAACTTCCAGTCGATGTACGAGCAACAACAGCAGCAACAGGTGGCCGCCACCGCTGAGGTTGAGACCAATATTGTCATTCAGTAAATATTTTTAGCGTTTTAGCCCTCTAGCCCCCGTATTCATTGCGCAGTCAGCTATGAAAATAATAGTGCTTGGTGCCGGCGCCTGGGGCACGGCATTGGCGGTCAGTGCGGGTAGCAACCCGCTGGCCGAACATGACGTGACGCTGTGGGCGCGCGATGCCCGTCAGGTCTTGGCGATGCAGGCGCAGCGTGAAAATGCGCGTTATCTGGCCGGAATCCCACTGCCGCCCACACTGCGTGTGAGTTCGCTCAGCTTGGCCGAGCCGAAGCCGCTGAACCAGCTCATGGCCGGGGCTGATCTGGTGATTGTGGCCACGCCGATGGCCGGCTTGCGCGCCATGTTGACCAGCTTGGCGACTTGCCGGGTGCCGGTGGCCTGGCTGTGCAAGGGCTTTGAGGCTGCAACTTCAGAGACTTTTGGACTGCTAGCCCACGAAATACAAGCGCAGGTAGCTCCTGATTTGATAGCGGGTGTGCTCAGTGGCCCCAGCTTTGCGCTGGAAGTCGCTCGCGGTCAGCCAACGGCCCTGGTGGCCGCCAGTGCGCATCTGGCAGTGCGCGACGCGCTGGTCGCCGCCTTTCACAGTCCAACGATGCGGGTTTATGCCAATGACGACCTGGTCGGCGTGGAAGTGGGGGGCGCAGTTAAAAATGTGCTGGCGATTGCCACCGGTTTGTGTGACGGCCTGCATTTGGGTCTCAATGCCCGGGCCGCCCTGATTACCCGCGGTTTGGCCGAGATGACGCGACTGGGCTTGGCGCTGGGCGCCCGCTCTGACACCTTCATGGGACTGAGTGGACTGGGCGACCTGGTGCTCACCGCCACGGGTGATTTGTCGCGCAACCGGCAGGTCGGCTTGGCGCTGGCCCGCGGTCAGTCCCTGCAACAGGCGGTTGCATCGCTGGGCCACGTGGCCGAAGGGGTTTACTCCGCCCGTACCGTGGTACAGCGCGCTCAAACCGTGGGGGTGGAGATGCCGATTGCCGAAGCGGTGGTGGCCTTGCTGGATGGTCAGATGCGACCGGACGAGGCGGTGGCAACCCTCATGGGCCGCGATCCGGCGAACGAACTGGCCTGAACCTGAGTGGGTGCCGGCTGCGCGCCAGCACCGCACCCCGTTCAGACTTTGTCTTGTTCGATGCGCGCGGCGATGTGGGCCAGCGCTTCTTCCACCTGATCCACCAGAATCAGGCACAAGTCACCTTCGGACAACTTGTTCATGGCCGTGTCAATGGCCAGAAACTCGCCCTGAATTTCATGGATGTCCTTGGTGCGCGTCGCGCTGGCCAGGCCGGCCCGCAGCAGCGCCACGACTTCGCCATGGGCGCGCCCGCGCTGACACTGGTCCTGGTACAGCACCACTTCGTCAAAGGCATGCCCCAGCATTTCGGTTTGCTGGCGGATGTCTTCATCACGCCGGTCGCCCGCGCCGCTGATGACCACTGAGCGGCGTTTGGCGGGCATGTTTTCAACCGCCTGGATCAGGGCTGAAATGGCATCCGGGTTGTGGCCGTAGTCGGCGATGACTGTGGCGCCCCGGTAGCTGAACAGGTTGAAGCGGCCCAAGGCGTTGTCGTTGTCATTCACAAAACTGGCCAATCCGCGGTCGATCGTCTCCCATGACAGCCCCAGGCCCCAGGCGGCCGCCACCGAGGCCATGACGTTTTCCACCTGGAAGCCGATGCGGCCCTGATGCGTAATGGGCACTGCGGCCAGCGGCACCTTGTGCTGGACTCCGCCCTGGAATGCGACCAGGCAACCGTCTTCGACAAAGATCGCGCGCCGTCCCTGGGCCAGATGGGTGGCCATGACCGGATGGTTGCGGTCGGCGGCAAAAAAGGTGACGGAGCCGCGACAGTGGCTGGCCATGGTCACCACGATGGGATCGGCCGCGTTGAGGACGGCCACGCCGTCATCGGCGATGTTCTGCACGATCACACGCTTGAGCACGGCCAGATCTTCGACCGTGGTGATGTAGTTCAACCCCAAGTGGTCGCCGCTGCCGACGTTGGTAACGACCGCCACATCGCAATGGTCAAACGCCAGACCTTCACGCAACATGCCGCCGCGGGCGGTCTCCAGCACCGCCGCATCCACGTCGGGGTGCTGCAGCACATTGCGCGCGCTCTTGGGGCCGCTGCAGTCGCCGGTGTCGATGCGCTGGCCCGCGATGTAGACGCCATCGGTATTGGTCATGCCCACACGCAGGCCGTTCTGGGCCAGCAGGTGGGAGATCAGGCGGACGGTGGTGGTTTTGCCGTTGGTGCCGGTCACCGCCACCAGTGGAATACGGCCATTCTCCTGCTTGCCGAACATGCTGGCGATGATGGCTTCGCCCACCGCGCGGCCCTTGCCGTAGGAGGGGGCAATATGCATGCGCAGGCCCGGCGCGGCATTGACTTCGACCACGCCACCGCCTTGCTCCTCCAGCGGATGCAGAATGCTGCGGCAGACCATGTCCACGCCGCAAATATCGAGCCCCACCATCTGCGCGGCGGCCACCGCGCGCGCGGCCACCTCGGGGTGTACATCGTCGGTGACATCGGTGGCCGAGCCGCCGGTCGACAGGTTGGCGTTGTGGCGCAGGGTAACGCGTGCGCCCTTGATCGGCACCGAGTCGGCCTGGAAACCCTGGCTGGCCAGGCAACTCAGGGCGATATCGTCAAAGCGGATTTTGGTCAGTGAGGTGGCGTGACCCGAACCGCGACGTGGATCGCGGTTGACCCGGTCCACCAGTTCACGGATGGTGTGGCTGCCATCACCCGCCACAGTGGGCGGCTCACGTCGCGCCGCTGCCACCAGCTTGTTGCCGACCACCAGCAGGCGATAGTCGTTGCCGGGAATGTAGCGCTCAAGCAGGATTTCTTTGCCGAATTCTTTGGCGATCGCGTAAGCCGCCATCAGTTGCTCGCGCGCCGTGATATTGACGGTTACGCCCTTGCCCTGGTTGCCATCTTTGGGCTTGATCACCACCGGCAGGCCAACTTCACAGGCGGCGGCCCAGGCGTCCTCGGGGGTGTCCACCTCGCGCCCCATCGGGACTGGCACCCCCGCTGCTGCCAGCAGTTTTTTGGTGAGCTGCTTGTCCTGGGCAATGGCTTCGGCAATGGCGCTGGTGATGTCCATTTCAGCGGCCTGGATGCGGCGCTGCTTGCTGCCCCAGCCAAACATGACCATGCTGCCTTCGGTCATGCGACGGTAGGGAATATTGCGTGCGACCGCGGCCTGGACGATAGCGCCTGTGCTGGGTCCCAAACGCACATCCTCGTCGAGGTCGCGCAGCTGGCCCAAGGCCAGTTTCAGGTCAAACGGGGTGTCGTTCAGCGCTGCCAGACACAGATCCTTGGCCAGTTCCAGCGCCAGACGACCAACGGCTTCTTCTGAATACTCCACCACCACCTGGTAAACCAGGGGCTCAATAGTGGCCGTCGTTCGGCTGAAGGTGACCGGGCAGCCGGCTTTGGCCTGCAAGTCCAGTGCCGCCACTTCGAGCACGTTCGCCATGGGAATCGTGTCATCGTTCCCGGTGGGCTGCAGCGGGCTGATTTCAGGAAAACGGGCCCGCAGTCGGCTCTCGAAACCCTCACGGGTCGGGAGTGCGCACTCCGCAGGGGTGCAGGTCACTACCGCCTCAATGGCGGTGTGATTGCTCCAGAGATTGGGGCCGCGAAGGGCGCGGATGCGTGATATGTCCATAAGCTCAATAGTTTTTCTTGGGGTCTGACTCAAAGGTGCGCAAGCCGGCCGCGATCAGTTCCGGGGTGAGGCCCAAGGCCCACGCGGCAGCTACCGCTGCCATCACCATCTCTGGTTTTTCGGCCTTGGCCTGCTTCATGGAAGCAAGGGGTATCAGCGCTA
This sequence comes from Rhodoferax sp., assembly GCF_012927445.1. GTDB lineage: Bacteria > Pseudomonadota > Gammaproteobacteria > Burkholderiales > Burkholderiaceae_C > Rhodoferax. The sequence goes on along the minus strand of NZ_JABBPD010000001.1, from coordinate 334,080 downwards.
TTTCTTCACTGCCTTGGGCCAGCACGATGTGACCGTTGTGCACAAAAAGGACGCGCTCGCCGCTGGCGCGGTGCGTGGTGATGGCTTTAAGCTGGGGATCCAGTCCGTAAAAAATCACCTTGCCATCGCACAGATGCGCCATTTCCACCACGTGGGGGTCCGCAGCGTTCAGCACGGCCGTGCCCTGCGGCAAAACCACATCAACCTGGGTTCGTACCACGTTGTACAGCTTGTCGAGGTTATCAATGTAGAACTCGGCCAGGGCCTCGAAGCCGCTGACATCGGTCACCACGCCAACCATGCACTTGTCATAGGCCAGACCTTCGCTCAGGATCATCCGGCTGCTGTGCTCGAACACCGCGACTTCGACCGAACGGTTGATCAGCAGGCGCTGGCCACCTTCCCAGTGCGTGCTGTCACTGGCGTCGACCTGGCGGGCGCCCAGATAAAAGCCGTCCTGGCAGGCCAGACCGACCTGCTTGCCACTGATGTGCAGCAGCCAGGCGATCAGGCGCGCAATGCGGGTGGTGTTCTGGGTGCCGGTGACGCCGATCACCGGAATGCGGCCATCTTTGTCGGTGTCAAACAGATGCTCGATGATGGCTTTGCCGATCGGACGCGGTTGCCCGTCAGCCGGCTTCAGGTGGGCCAGCAGGCCGGGGCTGGCATTCACCTCGATCACGGCGCCACGCTGTTCTGCCAGGGGACGGGTGATGTCCTCCAGCACCATGTCAACGCCCGCAATGTCAAGGCCCACGATGCGTGCGGCCAGGGCGGCGGCGGCAGCAACGCTCGGGTGAATGTTGTCGGACACATCGAAGGCGACGTTGCCATTGCGCTGAATCAGCACTTTTTCGCCTTGCGCCGGCACGGAATAGGCGGTGAAGCCCTGCCGTTCCAGCTCAAGAATGATTTCGGCGGCCTCATGCGGGCGCAAGGTGTTTAGCGGCGCGTCTTCGCTCTCACCGCGTCGGGGATCTGTATTGATCTGGCTGTCGACCAGTTCAATGATGTTGGATTGGCCGTCGCCCGTGACCCAGGCGGTTTCGCCGCGCGCGGCTGCCACGACGCGTTTCCCGATAATTAACAGCCGATGTTCGTTTCCGGTGATGAATTGCTCGACGATGACGCTGCCATCGCCCTTGCGTTGAGCGAGCAGAAAAGCGGCCTCGATATCTTTGCGGTTGCTCAGATCCAGCGAAACACCGCGGCCATGGTTGCCGTCATACGGCTTGAGCACGACGGGCAGGCCGACGTCCTGGGCGGCTTCCCAGGCTTCGTCTGCCGTTTTGATCACGCGACCTTGCGGCACTGGCACACCACACGACTGCAGGAGTGATTTGGTCAAGTCCTTGTCGCTGGCAATTTCTTCGGCAATGGCACTGGTCTGGTCCGTTTCGGCCGTCCAGATGCGGCGTTGGCTGGCGCCATGACCGAGTTGCACCAGATTGCCGTCGGACAGGCGAATGTTGGGGATGCCCCGCTCGGTGGCGGCGTCGACGATGTGCGAGGTGCTCGGGCCCAGGCACAGCGCGTCGACCATGTCGCGCAGCTTGTGCACCGTGGCGGCCACGTCATAGGGGTGGTCCTCGATGGCGGCCATCAGGAGATCGCAGCCAGCCAGCAGGGCGGCACGGCCGACCTGTTCTTGCCGGGTCCGGAAGGCCATCTTGTACACGCCCCGAACCGACGTTTGCCTGGTCTTGCCGAAGCCGGTGCGCATGCCGGCCAGGTTTTGCAACTCCAGCACCACGTGCTCCAGGATATGCCCGGCCCAAGTGCCCTCGCGCAGGCGCAGCAAAAAGCCGCCCGGTTCGCCGATGCCGCAGCGGTGTTCGACCAGCGCTGGCAGCAGGCCGCTTAAACGCTCATAAAATCCGGGAATGGTGTCGGAAGGATGATCTTCCAGCACCCCGATATCGACCCAAGCTTCGATCACGGGACGGTAAGTCCAGATATTGGGGCCGCGCAGATGGGTAATCCGCAGCAATTGAATGTTCTTCGTCGTCATGAATCTAAACAGTTTAGGCAGTCAAGCACTGCGGGCGAATTCCTGGTTCATGCGAACATACCTTGGTATTGGCACAGCCGTCACGTAATAATCACTTTAAAGAGTCAGCGTCAAGCGTAATATCGTTAAGTCTATTGCAAATTTCACTCGACTCCGGTCCGGCTTACGACCGTCAACCCGCAGAATCAACTGATCCACATGACAAACGAAATCCCCGCTTCCGAATTATTGTTGAATGACATCCCGGCTGATTGGCGCCTGGATGTCCAAGCGCAACTCTCCACAGGAGAGAACGTTTTGGCCACGCTGGAGGTTGACCTCGATACCCAACTTCGTTTCATCAATGGCTTGGTACTCGTCACCAACCAGCGTTTATTAAGCCGCGCGCCGGATTCGACCTGGCGCGCCTGGGCCTACCGGCCTGGTTTGACGCTCAAGCACCATGACCATGCCGGGGTCGGTCATCTGGAACTGATGGATGCGCAGGGCTTGCTGGCGACCTGGCGCTTCACCCTCGGGCGCAATCTGCAGGCCATTCGGCTGCTCGATCAATTCCAGCTTCAGCTGCAAAGCCACGTCAGCGGTCAGCCGGTGGCCCTGCCGGAAGGTCGGCGCTGCCCGAGTTGCAAGGCACCGCTGGAGCCGGATCAGGATGAATGCCCGATTTGCACCAAAGTCATCCACACGCCGCCGTCGACCTGGACGCTGTTGCGGCTGTGGCGCTTTGCCAAGCCCTACCGCGGCCAACTGCTCGCCGGTTTTATTCTGACGCTGCTGGGCACGGCCGCCAGCTTGGTGCCGCCCTACCTGGCGATGCCGTTGATGGACGAGGTGCTGATCCCGTTCCAAAACGGCCAGCACATCGACCCCATGCTGGTGGCGCTGTATCTCTCGGGCCTATTCGGTGCGGCGCTGCTGGCCTGGGGCTTGTCCTGGGCCAAGACCTACATCCTGGCGCTGGTGTCCGAGCGCATTGGCGCCGACCTGCGCACCACTACCTACGAGCACCTGCTGCGCATGTCGCTGGAGTATTTTGGCGGCAAACGCACCGGCGATCTGATGTCGCGCATTGGCAGCGAGAGCGACCGGATTTGCGTTTTTTTGTCGCTGCACCTGCTCGACTTTGCCTCGGACATCCTGATGCTGCTGATGACGGCGATCATTCTGTTCTCCATCAACCCCTGGCTGGCGCTGGTCACGCTGGTGCCGCTGCCTTTCATCGTCTGGATGATTCACGCCGTGCGCTTCCGGCTGCAAACCGGGTTCGAAAAGATCGACCGCGTCTGGTCCGAGGTCACCAGCGTGCTGGCCGACACTATTCCCGGCGTGCGTGTGGTGAAGGCGTTTGCGCAGGAAAAGCGCGAGGCGGCGCGCTTTCGCGAGGCCAATAAACACAATCTGGCGGTGAACGACAAGATTAACAAAATCTGGTCCCTGTTCTCGCCCAGCGTCTCCCTGCTCACCGAGCTGGGGCTGCTGGTGGTCTGGGCGTTTGGCATCTGGCTGGTGTCCAAGGCCGAAATCACGGTCGGCGTGCTGATGGCCTTCATTGCCTACATCAGCCGTTTCTACGGCCGGCTTGACTCGATGAGCCGCATCGTGTCGGTGACCGAGAAATCAGCCTCGGCCGCCAAACGCATTTTTGACATCCTGGACCACGTCTCCAGCGTGCCGGAACCGACGCAGCCAGTGAAGCTGGAGCGTGTCGAAGGCCGCATCGAACTGTCGGATGTGAGTTTTCGCTACGGCAACCGCGAAGTCAACAAGGGCATCAATCTGGTCATTGAGCCGGGCGAGATGATCGGCCTGGTTGGCCACAGCGGTTCCGGCAAGAGCACGCTGGTGAACCTGATTTGTCGTTTTTACGATGTGTCGGAAGGCTCGATTCGCGTCGATGGCGTCGATGTGCGCTCGTTTCCGATTGCCGATTACCGCCGCAACATCGGGCTGGTATTGCAAGAGCCTTTTCTCTTTTTTGGCACCATTGCCGAGAACATTGCCTATGGCAAACCCAATGCCAGCCAGGCCGACATCATTGCCGCCGCCCGCGCTGCGCACGCGCATGAATTTATTCTGCGTCTGCCACAGGGTTACGACTCGATGGTGGGCGAGCGCGGCCAGGGTTTGTCCGGCGGTGAGCGCCAGCGCATCTCGATCGCCCGTGCTCTGCTGATCAACCCGCGCATCCTGATCCTGGACGAAGCAACGTCCTCGGTCGACTCCGAAACCGAGAAAGAAATCCAGAAGGCGCTGGAAAATCTGGTGCAAGGCCGCACCACCATCGCCATTGCCCATCGGCTCTCCACCTTGCACCGCGCCAACCGGCTGGTGGTGCTGGACCGAGGCCAAATCGTGGAGGTGGGCACGCACGACTCGCTGATGGCGGCCGAGGGCGCCTATTTCAACCTGTATCAGGCGCAAGCGCGCAACATGGATGTGGACATGGACGACGATAGAAGACGCACTGTCAGGGTCGATAACGTGAAAGACGACAAATGAACGCGACCACTGCCATGACTACAAGCCATTTTCAGCTCTCCCGCAATGCCTTTGGCCGGCTCACCCTGACCACCGCCGAGGGGGAGGTTTTTGAGGGCGTGGTGCCGGTACGGGCCTTCCCGATCCAGTCGCCGGAGGACGGCATTGGCATGGTGCACACCGATGGCCATGAGGTGGCGTGGATTGACCGCCTGTCGGCGGTGCCTGCCCCGATCCAGCAGCTGATCCGGGAAGAACTGGAAACGCGGGAGTTCATGCCCGAAATTCTGACCATTGCCAGTGTCACCAGCTTTTCCACGCCCTGCACCTGGCGCGTCTTGACCGACCGCGGCGAAACCCGTTTTGTGCTGCGCGGCGGTGAGGACATTCGCCGCGTCGGGCCGACCATTCTGCTGGTGACGGACTCGCACGGCATCCAGTTCCTGATTCGGGACCGCGCGAACCTGAACAAAGAGAGTCAAAAGATTTTGGACCGATTTTTATAAGAAATTGGCCTCTAGCCCCCGTCGCACCTGCGCAAGTAGCTATTTATTTAATAGCGTCATGAACGCTGCCCAGCGGCCCATGCCAGCGACGAATTCCCCCTTCTGAATGAATGCCACTAAGCTTCTCACCATGACCTCATTTTTTGATTTTTCCGACGCCGCCGTGGCTGAACTGGCCCGCCTGGATGCGGCGCGTGCGCTGCAGGAAGATGTCGGCGCCGGTGACCTGACCGCGGGCCTGATTGACCCGACTCGCCGCGCCCGGGCCCATGTGCTGGCGCGCGAAGCGGCGGTCATTTGCGGCATTCCGTGGGCCCAGGCCGCGTTGCAGCAAGTGGACCCGGAGGTGCGCCTCACGTGGCGCGTGCAGGAAGGCCAGCGTTGTACGCCCGACCAGGTCGTGCTGGAGATGGAAGGTTCGGCCCGCGCCTTGTTGACGGCGGAGCGCACCGCGCTCAATTTTTTGCAACTGCTCAGCGCCGTCGCGACCAAAACGGCCAGCTATGTCGATGCCGTGCAGAGCGTGCCGGGCAACCGGGCGCAAATTGTGGACACGCGCAAGACGCTGCCGGGCCTGCGCCTGGCGCAAAAATACGCGGTGCGCACCGGCGGCGGCACCAACCACCGGATTGGCTTGTACGACGCCGTCCTGATCAAGGAAAACCACATTGCCGCCGCGGGCAGTGTCACGGCCGTGCTGGCACGCGCCGCCCTGGTGGCGCCCAGCGCCAAGTTTGTCGAGATCGAGGTGGAAACCCTGGCCCAACTGAAGGAGGCTTTGAACGCTGGCGCCAGCATGGTGCTGCTCGACAACATGAGCCTGGCCACCCTGCGGGAGGCGGTGCAACTCAACGCCGGGCGGGCGATTCTGGAAGTGTCGGGCGGCGTGAATCTGTCTACGGTGCGCGATATTGCGGCCACCGGAGTAGACCGCATCTCGATCGGCGCCCTGACCAAAGATGTTCAAGCTACCGATTTTTCAATGCGATTTATTGCCGACTTAACTGCTTGACCAGGAGCTGTAATGACTGCTACCCCTAATTCTGTGATGGATGTTGAATACGAACAGCCGCTGCAAGACGCGACGGCCAGTGCCTCGGTCTGTGCCACCAAGCACGCCTGGGCCCGCGTCCCGGTCGAGCCGGGCCCGGCCGAGCGCGCCGCGTTGAAAGACAAAATCCGCCGCTTGCTGAAAGAGCGCAATGCGGTGATGGTGTCGCACTACTACGTGCACCCGGATTTGCAGGACCTGGCCGAAGAAACCGGCGGTATCGTCAGCGATTCGCTGGAGATGGCCCGCTTTGGCCGCGACCATCCGGCGACCACGCTACTTGTTTCGGGGGTGCGCTTCATGGGCGAGACCTCCAAGATTCTCTCGCCGGAAAAACACGTCCTGATGCCGGACCTGGACGCCACCTGTTCGCTCGATCTGGGTTGCCCGATTGACGAGTTCAGCGCCTTCTGCGACGCCCACCCGGACCGCACGGTAGTGGTCTACGCCAATACCAGCGCAGCCGTGAAGGCGCGGGCGGACTGGCTAGTGACGTCGAGCTGTGCACTGGACATCGTGCGCGCCCTGAAAGAAAAAGGCGAAAAAATCCTGTGGGCGCCCGATCGGCATCTGGGTGGCTACATCCAGCGCGAGACCGGCGCCGACATGGTGATGTGGGGCGGCTCCTGCATCGTGCACGACGAGTTCAAGGCGTTTGAACTGCAAGCGCTGATGAAGGCGCATCCCGGTGCCAAAGTGCTGGTGCACCCGGAGTCACCGGCTGACGTCGTGGCGCTGGCCGATGCGGTCGGATCGACCTCGGCCATTTTGAAAGCGGCGCGGGAGATGGACGCCCATGAGTTCATCGTCGCCACCGACAACGGCATGATGCACAAGCTGCGCACCCTCAATCCGGCCAAGGTGTTTCTGGAGGCGCCCACCGCTGGCAACAGCGCCACCTGCAAGAGTTGCGCTCATTGCCCGTGGATGGCCATGAACGGGCTGGCGGACGTCGCCCGGGTGCTGGAAACCGGTGCCAACGAGATTCACGTCGATCCCGCGCTGGGCCGGCGCGCCCGGCAGCCGATTGACCGCATGCTGGCATTTACCGCCGCGCTCAAGGCCGGACAAGTGGCAGGGAGTCTGGTTCCGCATATCGGCGCTGCGTAAGCTGCTATTTAATCTATAGCTACTTTCGCAGGCTGCACGGGGGCTAGAGGTCGATTTTGCTCGAATTGAGGGCGTCGCGATAAAACGCAATGAATTCTGCCAAGGGCATCGGCCGGGCGTAGAAATAGCCCTGGATTTCGCCGCACTGCGCTTGCCGCAAGAACGCCAGCTGATCCGCCCGCTCAACCCCCTCGGCTGTCACCGCCAGGCCAAAGTTTTTGGCCAGCCCGATGATTGCGCTGGTGATCGCCACACTGTCCTGGTCATCCGGCAGCCCATCAATAAACGACTTGTCGATTTTGAGGCGCGTAAATGGCAGTTTTTGCAGGTAGCTCAGTGATGAGTAGCCGGTGCCAAAGTCGTCAATGGCCAGCTGCAGACCCATGGCGCGGAACGCGTGCAGCGACTCGATCGCCAGGCCCGCATCCTGGGCGATGTAGCTCTCGGTGATCTCCAGTTCAATCTGCCGCGCCTGCAGGTCGTTTTGCTTGATCGCCTGGTCCAGCACGGCCAGCAGGTCGTGTCCGCGCAGTTGCACGTTCGAGACATTCATGCTGAGGTGCTGCAGGACAATGCCCTGGGCATTCAACCCGGCCAGATCCTGACAAGCCTGGCCGATGACCCAGTCGCCAATCGGGATGATTTGGCGGCTCTCTTCGGACAGGGGAATAAATTGAAAGGGCGGCACCAAGCCACAACCGGGCCTGTTCCAGCGGATCAAGGCCTCCGCCGCCACCACTTGCCCGCTGACGGCGCTGACCTTCGGTTGGTAATACAGCTCAAACTGATTACCGGCCTCGATCGCCAGTTTGAGGTCATGAATCATGCCTGCGCGGATGCTGGCAAGCTGGGACAAGTTGGCTGAGAAAAAACTGAAGGTATCGCGCCCGCTCTCCTTGGCTTTGTAGACCGCCAGGTCGGCGTGTTTGAGCAAGGTCACTTTGTCTTCGCCATCCTGCGGGTACATGGCGACGCCCATGCTCGCGGTGATGCTGAGTTCATGCTCCTCACACAGGAAGGGCTGATGAAACAGGGCCAGGTACTGACCGACCACCAAGGCCACTTCAGCCGGGTCGCGTACGTTTTCGATCAGCACCAAAAATTCGTCACCGCCGAAGCGCACCAGGGTGTCGGCGCTGCGCACACAGGCCTGCATGCGTTGGGCCGACTGCACCAGCAAGTCGTCGCCAATGGCGTGCCCCAAGGTGTCATTGACCTGCTTGAACTGATCCAGATCGAGAAATACCACGGCCAGTTGACTCTGGTTGCGGCGGGCCGAATCGAGCGCTTGCAGCAAGCGCTGATCAAAGAAGCGGCGATTGGGCAGCCCGGTGAGGGCGTCATGCATCGAGTTGTAGTGCTCATTGCGGCGCGCCAGCTCCAGGGCCGACTCGCGCTCACAGACGGCCACCGCCAGTTTATTGACACTGGTGAACGCTTCTTCCAGCTCATCGCCGGTGGTGAGCGCTGGCAACTCGGCGTAGTCGCCTTGCTGGATCTGGCGAATCTGCGCCATCAACCGACCCAGCGGCCGGGCCAGGCTGCGCTGAAAAACAAAACGGGTGAGCAGCAAGATGCACCCGGCAATCGCCACCATCAACAGAATAAACTGAAACCGCTGGGTGTTGATGCGCGCATTTTCACGGGTCTTGTCGAGCGTGACGGTGAAATAGACCGGGCTGTTAAGGGTGTCCTTTTTCATCACGCCAAGGTACTGATCCGTCGTCTGCGACACGCTCAGTAATTCGGCATTGGTGTGGCTGCCCAGGAGGCGCGCCTGGGCGGCAAAAGAGCTCTCAAAGCTCTGTTTCAGATCAATGTCCAGGTCTTTGGAAAACTGGGCGAAATAATCGTTGTCCAGCACAAAGGACAACTCCAAATGAGCGATGCGCTGACCGCTTCCGGTGTCGATCACATTCTGGTGACTCTTGATGGCCAGCTTGTCGCCCAAGCGGAGATAGGTCGTCAAACCGTCGGTCGCTGATTTTTCATCCGGGTGATGAAAGGTGTGTTGGAGGGTGATGTTGCCGTCTGCCGGCAGCACACCCGGTTGGTACTCGCGCTCCAGCTCCTGACGTTTGAACAGCACCGGCTGACCCGCGACAAAAGTCAGATAACCCAACTGGTAGCTCCCGCCCTGACGGCTGGCAAAAGCGATCAATTCCTGGTCCTGCCCATACAAGGCCATGTCGTTGTTGAGGGAGAGCTTCACGCGATTGAGCAACTCCAGTGCCAGTGTCTTTTTCTCTTCGTCAATCAAAGGCGTGTTGTAGTTGGCTTTGTCCTGGTAGCGGTTGATCAAGTCGATCGAGGCGATGAGTTGCTCATCTTTCGCCGCATAGGCGGCTCCCTTTTTGACCTCGCCTTCAATGCGGTTGAGGTTGTAGTCCAGGCGCTGATAGGCATGCTGCATCCGGACCCGGGTGCCCTCCAGAAAACTCTCGCGCAAAAAGATATCGAAATACACGCCCATCGCCACCACCGACAGCATCACGGCCAAGGTGGCGAGCAGTGACAGCTTGAAAGTGAGGTGACGCCGCAGGCGAAAAAAAATGTTCATAGGCCGCACGCGCGTCAAAAGATGGGCGAGACCTGCTCGACGTTGTCACGCGTGATGAGCTTGACCGGAATGACCACGTGGCGTGGCACCGCCGTTTTGTTCAGCAGCTTGCGCGCCATGTCAACGGCCATCGTGCCCCCCAGCGGAAACAGCACCGAGCCGGTCTGGGTGCCGTTGCGGATGGCCTCGCGGGCCTCGCTGGTGTAGTCGCAGCCGACGCTGATGACCGCACTGGGGTCCACCTTCTGCTGCAGCATGGCCAGACGTGCGCCACTGAGCATGCTGTCGCTTTCAGAAAAAATGGCATCGACCCGAATGCCCTGCGCCAGCAGTTTCTCCATCTCCAGCAGCGCATCCTTGCGCAAATAATTGCCGGTGCGTTTGATGACCTTGATGCCGGAATGCTTGGCCATGACCTCCATGAAACCCTGGCTGCGCAGTTGCGTCACATCGGCGGTCTGCAAACCTTCAAACAGCAGCACCAGGCCTTGCCCCTTGAGTTTTTTCGCAATGAACTCGGCGCCCATGGCGCCGATCTGGAGGTTGTCCGAGTTGATGAAGGTGGAGTAGTCGTGGCCCTTGATGCCGCGGTCCAGGATGATGACGTGAATTCCGGCCTTGTAGGCCTTGCTGATCACCGGCACCACGGCTTGCTCGTCGTTGGTTCCAATCACCAGGACATCGACTTTTTGCGTGATGAATTGTTCGATTTGACGAATCAGCAGCGAGGTTTGCCCCTGGGCATCGGCGTAAACAAAGGCGAGCTCCGGGTACTTGGCCACCGCGTCGCGTACTTCGGCGACCTGGGCCTGGCGAAAATCATTTTTCAGGGTGTCTTGTGCAAAGGCGATGACAGGGCGCTGCGTGGGCTGCGCCCAGCCTGGGTTGCTCAACAGCAAACTCAACAACAGGAGGATGAAACGGGTGCGACGCATGCTGATCCTTAGCTTGTCATGGGCAAGGGAGAAAACCTTAACGCGAACCTGCACAAGGACGTGCAGAGGGGGATATGAACTTTGGCTTCTACTTTAATTTGCTATTGTATTAATAGCGTTATGCGCAGGTTGAACGGGGGTTGGGGCTTGATTTTGCATAAATTCAGGTCAGCGGGATCCAAGAAAGGCGGCCGTCCCCGTCGACAGATGCCAGCCGTCGGTCCCCGTCAAAATCAATCGCTTGCATCATGCCAAGTATCGCATCGTGCGCCGGGCTCTTCCGGGCTGCTGGAACCCGTTCCGGGAAGGAATGAAGGAGGCCGGACGCCTGAATTGCATGAGTTTGACGTGCATCAAAGTTTGGTGATAAGACCCCCTGGTTGGATCAAACGACACCTGCACATTGCGCGCCGTCTCAGCGCGTGCCGAAAGGCGAGCTTGTTACCAGCGACGGCTCAAACTTCGAGGTTGTCGATCAGTCGCGTCGCACCAATTTTGGCCGCACCCAGCACCACCAGCGCATCGGCCGCGGTGTCGCCCGGTTGTGGGATTTGCAGGTCGCTGCGACGCCGTACCGCCAGGTAGTCCGCTTGCCAGCCGCGCGCGTTTAGCGCACGCATGGCTTGCGCTTCCAGGGCGGCGATGTCGGTGGCGCCGTTCTTCAAGGCTGTGGCCATGGCCTTGAGTGCCAGGGACAGTTGCACCGCCTCGGTGCGTTCGCTCTCGCTGAGGTAGCTGTTGCGCGATGACAGCGCCAGTCCGTTTGGCGCCCGTGTGGTTTCTCCGCCCACGATCTCGATGGGCAGGGCAAATTGCTGCACCATGCGCCGCAGGATCAGCTGTTGCTGGTAGTCCTTTTTGCCGAACACGGCCACCCGCGGCTGCACGCAGGCAAACATCTTCATGACCACGGTGCAGACGCCAACAAAAAAGCCGGGCCGAAAGTGGCCTTCCAGAATGTCAGCCAACGCCGCTGGCGGATGCACCTTGAAGGTTTGCGGCTCGGGGTAGAGTTCTTGTTCGCTGGGGGCAAACACCACGTCGCAGCCGGCCGCCTGCAGCTTCTCGCAATCGGAGTCCCAGGTGCGCGGGTAGGTGTCAAAGTCCTCATGCGGCAAGAACTGCAAGCGGTTGACAAAGATGCTGGCGACGGTGACGTCGCCCAGCGGTTTGGCCTGCCGCACCAGCGCCAGATGGCCGTCGTGCAGATTGCCCATGGTGGGAACAAAAGCGGGGTGTTTGAATTGCGTCAAGTGCTCGCGCAACTCGGCAATGGTGTGAACGATTTTCATAATGGTTTTGCGGGACAGACCGTGGCGAAGCGCAGCGCTGTCCTCAACTGAGTAAAAACGGTTACCAGGCGTGCTGGCTGTTGTCGGGAAATGTGCCGTCCTTGACGGCGCTGACATAGGCGTGCATGGCTTCCCGGATGCCGGGTGCACCGAGCATGAAGTTGCGGACGAATTTGGGCATTTTGCCCAGGTTCACGCCCAGCATGTCATGCAGGACCAGCACCTGGCCGGCCGTGCCGCTGCCGGCGCCAATGCCGATGGTGGGGCAATGCAGCAACTCGGAGGTCAGTTCGGCAGACAGAGCGGCCGGCACCATTTCCAGCACCAGCAGGGTGGCACCAGCGTCTTGCAGGGCGTGGGCCTGGAGTTTCAGGAGGGTGGCTGATTCGGCAGTTTTGCCTTGCACCCGGTAGCCGCCCAGCGCATGCACGGTTTGCGGTGTCAGGCCCAAATGCGCGCACACGGGAATGCCGCGTTCCACCAGAAAACGCACGGTCTCTGCGGTCCAGCCACCGCCTTCTAACTTGACCATGTGGGCGCCGGCCTGCATCAGCACTGCGGCGCTGCGCAAGGCTTGTTCCTTCGACTCATGGTAGGCGCCAAACGGCAGGTCGCCAATCAGCCAGGCCGTGGCCTGCGAGCGGCGCAGTCCGCGTGCCACGCTTTCGACGTGGTAACGCATGGTTTCCAGCGTCACGCCCACGGTGCTGCTCAGGCCCTGGCACACCATGCCGAGCGAGTCGCCGACCAGAATGCAATCCACGCCGGCCGCGTCAGCGACGGCCGCAAAGGTGGCGTCATAGGCGGTCAGCATGGTGATTTTTTCACCACGCGCGTGCATCTCCAGCAAGCGAGGCAGGCTGATGGGTTTACGCAGTGCCGGGGCTGCGGTGGGCGGCAGTGTGCCGTAAGGCGTAGCGGGATCGGGGGTGGGGGAGGTCATAGCCGGCGTCGGTGGACGTGTCAGTTGATGCCGTGAGTCTAGTCGATCCGGCTATGCTTCACGCCCATGCAAACGTTGATTGATTTCGCCGCTACCGGCACCCCGGGGAGCGCCGACCCCCTGCGCTGCGCCTTTGGTGCCCCGCGCCAGACGCTGGTGGCGCACCGCCCGGCGCAGGTTCGGCCGTTGCTGGAGGCGGTGCAGGCGCTGGCGCGGCAGGGTTATTGGTGCGTCGGTTACCTGCGTTACGAGGCGGCGGCCGCTTTTGATCCGGCGCTGGCGGTGCAGGAGGCCGACGGCCCGCTCGCCTGGTTCGGCGTGCACGACGCGCCGCAGGCCTGGCCCGACTTGGCTGTTGGTAACAGCGCGATAGCGCAGTGGCAGGAGGCCCTGTCGCGCAGCGCGTTTGACCAGGGCATGGCGGAGATCCACCGGGCCATCGTGGACGGCGAGCTCTACCAACTCAATTACACCGCGCCGTTGCACGGCACGCTGACGGGGGCGCCGCGCGATCTGTTCATGGCGCTGCAGCGGGCGCAGCCGGGGGGGTATGCCGCGTTCATCGACACCGGCGATGAACAGGTGCTGTCGGTGTCGCCGGAATTGTTCTTTGACTGGGATGGTGAGCGCATCCTGGCGCGTCCGATGAAGGGCACCGCCCCGCGCGGAGCCACCGCCGAGATTGATGCGGCGCTGGCGGCCCAGCTGCTGGCCTCGGCCAAGGAGCGGGCCGAGAACGTGATGATCGTCGACCTGATCCGCAATGATTTGTCGCGCGTGGCCCAGCCGTTTTCCGTGACGGTGCCGCATCTGTTCCAGCTGGAGGCGTTGCCGAGCGTGTGGCAGATGACGTCGGACGTCGAGGCGCGCACCCGGCCGGGCACGACACTGGCTGATGTGTTTGCGGCCCTGTTTCCCTGCGGCTCGATCACCGGGGCGCCCAAGGTGCGCGCCATGCAGATGATTAAAAGCCTGGAGCCCGAGCCGCGCGGCGTCTATTGCGGCGCCGTCGGCGTGGTTCGGCCGGGTGGCGCGGCCACCTTCAATGTGGCGATTCGCACCGTTACGGTGCAGGGCGACGCGCTGCGCTGCGGCATTGGCAGCGGCATCACGGCCGATGCCACGGCCGAAGGCGAGTGGCAGGAATGGCGCCACAAGCGCGCTTTTTTGGAGCGCGCCCGCCAGCCGTTCGAACTGCTGGAGACGATGGCGCTGGAAGACGGCGTCCTGCGCACCGCGCCGGAGCATCTGGCACGTCTGGCCCGTGCGGCCCAGCATTTTGGCTATCCCTGGGCGGCGACGCGAGTCGAAGCCTGCTTGCGGCAATTAGCTGACAGCCATCGCCAGGGTTTGTGGCGCGTGCGCCTGCGACTGGATGCGCATGGACAGGCGCAGGCCGAGGCCTACGCGATGGAGGTCATACCAACCCCGGTCACACTGGCGCTGGCGGCGACGGCGTTTGAAGCGGCCGACAGTGAATTTGTCCGCTTCAAGACCACGCGGCGTGCGCATTACGACGCCTTTGCGCCCCACGAGTCCGGCGTGTTCGACACCCTGCTGTGGAACCGGCAGGGCGAAATTACCGAGTGCACGCGCGGCAACGTGGCGCTGCGGCTGGACGGGCGCTGGGTGACGCCGCCGCTGCGTTGCGGGCTGCTGGACGGCATCGGCCGCGCCCGTTTCCTGCGCGAGGGGCGGCTGGCGGAAGCCGTGGTGCGGGTCGAGGACTTGCCGCGCGCCACCGGCCTCGCTTTTGTCAACAGCCTGCGCGGCTGGCTCGACGCTGTTTTGGTGTGAGCGTGGCCGGTCAGGCGGCGTGCGTTAGCGGCAGCGCCTCCAGCCCACGGTAAAGCGGATTGCGGATCCAGCGTGGTTCGGCATCCGCCAGGCGAAGGTCGGGCCAGCGCTTGAGCAATTGGCCAAAGACCATTTCAGCCTCCATGCGTGTGATCGCGGCACCAATGCAGACGTGCGGACCGGAACCGAATGACAGCGACGGACCGTCGTTGCGCGTGATGTCCAGCGTATCAGGCTGGGCGTAGCGCGCCGGGTCCCGATTGGCAGCGCCGATCAGGGGCAGCACCAGGTCACCGCGACGCAGCTGCTGGCCGTGCAGCACCAGATCGGTCGTGACGCGCCGTCCGGTGTATTGCACCGGGCTGTCAAACCGCAGCAGCTCGCGCACCGCGCCCGGCAGCAACGCCGGTTCTTGTTGCAGGCGCTGCCATTGTTCGGGGTGCGCCAGCAGTGTCTGCAGGCCGCTGCCCAGCAAGTGGCGTGTGGTTTCGTGGCCGGCGAACAGCAGCATGGCGCACTGCGCCAGCAGCTCGGCGCTGCCGTGGATCTCGCCAGCGGCCTCGGCTTGCACCAGCCGGCTGGTCAGATCGTCGCCGGGCGTTTGGCGCTTGCGCGCCAGCAGGGTTTCGAGGTAGCGACTCATGGCCAGCAGGCTGCTTTGGGCCCGGCGCGCCTGTTCGCGCGTGGGCTGCGGCGTGCCGATGAAGGTGGCCAGATCGTCCGACCAGGTCATGAAGTCATGCTGCTGCGGGTTCTCGATGCCCATCAGCATCGTGATCACCCGCACAGGCAGTGGCCGGGCAACGGCTTCGATGAAATCGAAGCTGTCCAGGTTTGCCACCTGATCCAGCAGGTGGGTGACCGTCTGCGCGATGTGCGGCGCCAGTTGCTGGATCACCGCGGGGTGGAAACCCGCGTTCATCACCTTGCGAATGCGCGGATGATCGGGCTCATCCAGAAACAGCAGGGCGCGGGCGAACAGGCGCTGGAAGTCGGCCAGCTCGCCGCGCGCATCCTCCCGGTCATTGACCCAGGCGCCGGTACGCTGCGCCGAAAAGCGCGGGTCTTTCAGTAACTGCGCCACATCGGCATGGCGCGTCAACAGCCAGGCGCCGCCGAAAAACTCTTCGCTCCAGTGGATCGGGCCGGCCTCCCGCAACGCCCGGTAGGTGGGATAGGGGTTGGCCAGAAAGGCGGCGTCGATGAGGGGGCGGTCCAGCGTTGCTGGCGTCAGCACTGCATTCATCCGCACTGGCCGGTCTGCGCCACCGGGCGTTCACCCTGCGCCTTCAGTCCCAGGCGAACAAAGAGCTGGCGGTCCAGCTCGGCTTGCGGGTTGCTGGTGGTGAGCAGCTTGTCGCCGTAAAAAATCGAGTTGGCACCGGCGGCAAAGCACAGCGCCTGCAAGGCTTCATCCATCTGCTCGCGCCCGGCCGACAGCCGGACCATGGTGAGCGGCATGGTGATGCGGGCAATCGCAATCGTACGCACAAACTCGAATGGGTCCAGCGGCGCGGTGTTGGCCAGCGGCGTGCCTTCGACCGCGACCAGGTTGTTGATGGGCACCGACTCGGGGTAGGGGTTGAGGTTGGCCAGCTGCGCCACCAGTCCGGCGCGCTCCCGGCGGGACTCACCCATGCCGACGATGCCGCCACAGCAGACGTTGATGCCGGCGGCGCGCACATGGCCCAAGGTGTCGAGCCGGTCCTGGTAGGTGCGGGTGGTGATGATGCTCTCGTAGAACTCGGGCGCGCTGTCCAGGTTGTGGTTGTAGTAGTCCAGCCCGGCGTCCTTCAGGGCCTGCGCTTGCTCCGCTTCCAGCATGCCCAGTGTCATGCAGGTTTCCAGGCCCAGAGCGCGCACTTCACGCACCATGTCGGTCACTCGTTCCATGTCGCGGTCTTTCGGACTGCGCCAGGCGGCACCCATGCAAAAGCGGGTGGCGCCCTGGTCTTTGGCCGCTTGCGCCGCTTCAATCACGTCGGCCAGCGGCATCAGCTTGCTGGCCTCAACGCCGCTCTCGGCGGTGGAGGCTTGCGGGCAGTAGCCACAGTCCTCGGAGCAGCCGCCAGTTTTGATCGACAGCAGGGTGGATAGCTGCACCTCATTGGCGTTGAAGTGTTCGCGATGCACTTGCTGGGCTCTATACAGCAAGTCCAGGAAAGGCAGCTCATACAGGGCCTCAATCGCTTCGACCGGCCAGCGTTGCGGGATGTCCGACGTGACGGTGCGTGCCGGGGCGGGACGCAGGCTTGAAACGGGAATCAGGGTAATCGTGGTCATGTCGTGTCTTTCAGGAGGCAAAAGGGGAAGAAATGGATGAAAAAAGGGTGGTCAAGACCAGCGGGTCCAGATGCGCGGCCACTGCGGCCGGGCTGGGTTCTGCCAGCCACGGCACGATGCCCAGGCACGGAGCACCTTGTAGTTGAAGGCGCAGGCGCAGCGTCGCTACATTCTCCTCGACCCAGGGCATGGCCGGGCTGACGCTGTTGCCGACCCAGCCGGCCAGGCACAGGCCACGGGCGCGCACGGCCTCCGCCGTGAGCAATGCATGGTTGATGCAGCCGAGGCGCAAGCCCACCACCAGCACCACCGGCAACTGCAGGTCGCCAGCCAGATCGGCGCTGTCCCAATCGGGGCCCAGCGGGACGCAAAAGCCGCCGACACCTTCGACCACCAGCACCTCCGCGCGGGCTGCCAGCGCATCGACTGCGTGCAAGATGGCGGCGCGGTCAATGCGTTGGCCCTGGCGTGCCGCGGCAATGTGCGGCGCACAGGCGGTTTCAAACTGGAAGGGGCCGACCTCGGCGTTGCTCATGGCCAGCGCACTGGCGTCGCGCAGGGCGCGGACATCGTCGTTGACCCACTGGCCGTCAATCAGGCTGGTGCCCGCCGCCACCGGCTTGAAGCCGGCACTGCGCCAGCCCGCCTGTGCCAGCCAGTGCAGCAGTGCGGCGCTGATGCGCGTCTTGCCCACTTCGGTGTCGGTGCCGGTGACGAAGCAGCCACGCAGTGGTGTGTGTGGTGTCATGCCAGTGCGCCGGTCAAATTCAGGGCGGCGCGCGCCAGACCGTCGACCAGCCGCTGCACATCGTCTGTGCTGTGCGCCGCGCTGAGCGTGATGCGCAGGCGGGCCGTGCCGGCCGGCACCGTTGGTGGGCGGATGGCCGGTACCCACAGACCCTGGGCATCGAGGGCGGCCGCCAGCGTCAAGGCGGCGGCGTTGTCGCCGACGATCAGCGGCTGGATGGCCGTGCTGGAGTCCATCAGCTGCCAGCCGAGCGCCGGGTTCGCCGCGATCAACGTGGTTAGCTGTGTCCGTAACAAGTGGATCAACTGCTGCAAATGCGTGCGCCGCTGCTCACCTTCTGCGCCGCCGATCAGCCGCAGGCTCTCGCGCAGCGCATGGGCCACGGCCGGTGGGGTGGCGGTGGTGTAGATGTAGGTGCGGGCTGACTGCACCAGCCAGTCGATGATGGTCGGGTGTGCGGCGACAAAGGCGCCGCCCAGTCCCGCCGCCTTGCCGAGCGTGCCCATGTAAATCAGGCGCTCGCTGCACAGGCCAAAGTGCGACAGGCTACCGCGCCCCTGGGCGCCAAGCACGCCAAAGCCATGGGCGTCGTCCACGATCAGCCAGGCGTCGAAGCGTTCGGCCAGCGCCAGCAATTCAGGCAGCTCGGCCAGATCGCCGTCCATGCTGAACACGGCATCGGTCACGATCAGCTTGATCGGTGTGGTGCAGCGTTCGAGCTGGCGGGCCAGCATGACCAGGTTGCGGTGGGGGTAGCGCTGCAGCGGCGCCTTGGCCAGTCGCGCGCCGTCGATCAGCGAGGCGTGGTTGAGTTTGTCGGCGAAGATGGTGGCGCTGGCATCGCCCAAGGCGGTGAGCAGCGCGACGTTCGCCATGTAGCCGGTGCAAAAGGTCAGCGCCCCGGCCTGCGGGATGCACGGCGTCAGCCACGCGGCCAGATCATTTTCCAATTCGGCATGGGCGCGCGAGTGGCCGCTGATCAGGTGCGAGGCGCCGCTGCCGGCGCCAAATTGCTGCGCCCCTTGAGCCAGTGCCTGGATCAGCGCCGGGTGATTCGCCAGGCCCAGGTAATCGTTGCTGCAAAACGCGAGCAACTCACGCGCGGGCTGGCCGTCCCGGCTCACCCACTGGTGCGGCGCGCAGGGCGACTCGGTGATGCGCCGCTGGCGCTTGAGCGCCTGCGCTTCACGCTCAAGCAGTTGGCGGTTCAGGTGGTCGATCAGCATCAGGGGGACTCTGGTTCAAAACATCGTTCAGCGTGGCCAGCAAGCGGTCGGCCAGCCATTGCGACAGGGCGTCGTCCAACACATAGGGTGGCATCAGGTAGACGGTGCGCCCGATCGGGCGGATCAGCAGTTCGCGCTCGCGGCCCGCCAGGTGGAAGCGTTCGGCAAAGCGCGGGCCAATGAGGGGCTCGCGCACATCAAAGGCCCAGATCATGCCCCGCTGGCGGAAATGTTCGATGCGCGGGTCGCTGGCCAGGGGCGCTAGCGCAGCGGTCAGCGCGGCGGCCCGTTGCCGGTTGTTGCGCAGCACGTCGTCCTGCTCGAAGCGGTCGAGCACCGCCAGCGCCGCGCGGCAGGCCAGTGCATTGCCGGTGTACGAGTGCGAATGCAGAAAGCCGCGTGCCACGTCGTCATCGAGAAAGGCCTCAAAGATGCTGTCGCGCGACAGCACCAGGGATAGCGGAAGGTAGCCGCCGCTGATGCCCTTGGACAGGCAGAGCAGGTCGGGCCAGATGGCCGGCTCACCCGGCAGTGCGGCCTGCTCGAAGGCAAAGAAAGTACCGGTGCGGCCACAGCCTACTGCAATTTCGTCGGCAATCAGCGTCACCTCATACTGGTCGCACAGTGCGCGCACGGCACGGAGGTAGGCCGGGTCGTACAAGGCCATGCCGGTGGCGCCCTGCACCAGAGGCTCAAGGATGAGGGCGGCAATGTGCTCGTGCCGCGACGCCAGCAGCGCCTGCAGCTCTGCTGCGGCGCGCAAGGCTACATCAAGGGCGGTCTCGTCCGCTACGGCCTGGCGTGCGTCAGGTGACATCACCTGGTGCGAGCGCATCAGCAGTGGGTCGTAGGCATCGCGGAACACCGCGACATCGGTGACGGCCAGCGCGCCCAGCGTTTCACCGTGGTAACCCTGGCGCAGACAGACGAACTCGCGTTTGCTAGGGCGGCCGCGATTGCGCCAGTGGTGAAAGCTCATCTTGAGCGCGATCTCCACCGCCGAGGCGCCGTCACTGGCGAAGAAACAATGCCCGAGCACCCCGCCGGTCAAGGCCGACAGACGCTCGGCCAGTTCTACCGCCGGGGCATGGGTACAACCGGCCAGCATGACGTGCGC
The DNA here is from genome assembly GCF_012927445.1 of Rhodoferax sp. Lineage (GTDB taxonomy): Bacteria > Pseudomonadota > Gammaproteobacteria > Burkholderiales > Burkholderiaceae_C > Rhodoferax. The sequence continues at coordinate 314,023 of NZ_JABBPD010000001.1, read as the reverse complement.
CAGGGTGTCGAGCTGATCCTTGAGCGCCGCATTGAGGCGGGCATCGGCATGGCCGAACAGGTTGACCCACCAGGAGCTGCTGGTGTCGAAGTAACGTCGGCCTGTGTCATCAAACAGCCACGGCCCTTCGCCACGCGCAATCGCCAGCGGCGGCACGGTCGCTGCACGTTGCATCTGGGTGCAGGGGTGCCAGACGGCAGCCAGACTGCGCTCGGCCAGCGAAGCGGCGGGCAGTGCGCCGGCAACTGGTGTTATCACAGGCGCTGGGTCGGCACCTTGTGGCGCAATTCGGTTTGTTTGTTTTTGTCGTCGACAAACACCAGTTGCGGCTCATGCCCGGCAATCTGGTCGTTGTGCACCTGGGCATAGGCGGCAATGATGATCAGGTCGCCGACGGCGGCACGGCGCGCGGCTGAGCCATTGACCGAGATCATGCCGGAGCCACGTTCGCCCTTGATGGCGTAGGTTACGAAGCGCTCGCCGTTGTTGATGTTCCAGATATGAATCTGCTCGTTCTCAATGATATTGGCGGCTTCCAGCAGGTTTTCGTCAATCGCGCAGGAACCTTCGTAATGCAGTTCGCAGTGGGTGACGGCGACACGGTGGATTTTGGATTTGAGCAGGGTGCGAAACATAGGATGTTCTCGGAATAAATAGGGATGGACAGGGCGTTGTGGTGCGCGGCTTCAGGGCTTCATTTCCAGCGTGCAGGAATCGCCCACGGCTTCGCGCCAGACGCGAATGCGGGCCAGCTGCGGGCCCATATCGGGCAGCGCATGGGCGATGAACAGGCACAGATTTTCCAGCGTTGGCGGGCCCAGGTCCGGCACCTCGTCGAGCATGTGATGGTCCAGCCGCTCGCGGACCTCGCCCAGGCGCTGGCGCAGGTGGCCGAGGTCGATCACCATGCCGGTTACCGGGTCGAGCGGGCCTGCCAGCCAGACCTCGGCGTGGTAAGTGTGGCCATGAATGCGGCGGCTGCCCTCGGCCTCGATCTCCCGTTTCAGGGTATGGGCAGCGTCGAAGAAAAAGCGTTGACTAACGGTGAATTGCATGGGTTCGGGCTTAGCGTATGCCGCTGATTTTGTGGGTTTGTAGACTCAGTCGCCAAGCTGGTTGAGCCAGACAAGCGGCGATGCAAGTGTTGAGATTGGCGGCCTGGTCAGGGCCGTCCATCGGTTGCAGGAAACGGTGGGCGAACTCACCGGTGGCCGCCATCGCCTGCAGGTCCAGGCTGGGTTGTGGCCAGACCAGCTTGAGCTCCTGGCCCTGCTGCTGCACCCAGGGTGCGCCCGCTTTGGGGCTGACGCAAAGCCAGTCGATGCCGGCCGGTGCGGCCAGCGTGCCGTTGGTTTCCACGGCAATACGGAAGCCGCGTGCGTGCAGTGCGTCGATCAGGGCCGGGTCGACCTGTAACAGGGGCTCGCCGCCGGTCAGCACGGTCAGCCGGTGCGCCCGGTCGCCGGCGGGCCAGAGGGCCTCAATTTGCTTGGCCAGGTCATCGGCCTGCGCATACTTGCCGCCCAGCGTGCCGTCGGTGCCGACAAAGTCGGTGTCGCAAAAGCGGCAGACGGCGCTGGCCCGGTCGCTCTCGCGGCCGGTCCAGAGGTTGCAGCCGGCAAAGCGGCAGAACACGGCCGGCATACCCGCCTGCGAACCCTCGCCCTGCAGGGTGTAAAAAATCTCTTTGACGCTGTAGACCATTACGCCCCCACGCTGGGCCCGGCGGCGTGCGACGGCGTCAGCACCGTGCTGACCGCTTTGGGCAGCAAATGCGGGTAGTCGCGGCTGAAATGCAGGCCGCGGCTCTCATGGCGGGCCTGGGCGCTGCGCACAATCAGGTCTGCCACCTGCACCAGGTTGCGCAACTCCAGCAAGTCGCGCGTCACGTGAAAGTGGGCGTAAAACTCCTGGATTTCACCTTGCAGCAGGGCGATGCGGTGGGCCGCGCGCTCCAGCCGTTTGTTGGTGCGCACAATGCCCACGTAGTCCCACATGAAGTGGCGCAATTCGTCCCAGTTGTGCGAGATCACCACCGCTTCGTCGGCGTCGGTCACGCGGCTGTCGTCCCAGACGGGCAGTGCGGGCGCCGGCGCCACGGGGGCCTGCTCGATCGCCTGTGCCGTGGCTTGGGCAAACACCATGCATTCGACCAGGGAGTTGCTGGCCAGCCGGTTGGCGCCGTGCAGGCCGGTGCAGGCCGTTTCGCCGATGGCGTACAGGCCCGTCACGTCCGTGCGCCCCGCCAGATCGGTGAGCACGCCGCCGCAGGTGTAATGGGCGGCTGGCACCACCGGGATCGGTTGTTTCGAGATGTCGATGCCCAGTTCCAGGCAGCGGGCGTAGATGTTGGGGAAATGTTCCTGCAGGAAGCTCAGCGGCTGGTGCGAGATGTCCAGATAGACGCAGTCCAGCCCGCCTTTTTTCATCTCGAAGTCGATGGCGCGCGCCACCACGTCGCGCGGCGCCAGTTCGGCGCGCGGATCGTGCTTCGGCATGAACCGTGTGCCATCGGGCAGCAATAACCGGCCGCCTTCGCCGCGCACCGCTTCGCTGATCAGGAACGACTTGGCGTGCGGGTGGTACAGGCAGGTGGGGTGAAACTGGATGAATTCCATGTTCTGCACCCGGCACCCGGCGCGCCAGGCGGCGGCAATGCCGTCGCCGGTGGCGGTATCGGGGTTGGTGGTGTACAGGTACACCTTGCCGGCGCCGCCGGTGGCCAGAATGGTGTGTGGCGCCTGGAAGGTCAGCACCTCGTCGGTGGCTTCGTCCAGGGCGTACAGGCCCAGGCAATGATTGGGACTGGCGGCGTCGCCAGTGTGTGAGCCCAGCTTGGCGTCGGTGATCAGGTCCACCAGTGTGTGGTTTTCAAACAGCGTGATGTTGGGCGTCTGGCGCACGCGCTCAATCAGGGTGCGCTGCACGGCCGCGCCGGTGGCGTCGGTCACATGCACAATGCGCCGCGCGCTGTGGCCGCCTTCGCGCGTCAGGTGCAACTGGCCGTCTTCCTCGGAAAAGGGCACGCCCATTTTTTGCAGCCAGGCAATCGCCTTGGGCGCTTGCTCCACCACAAAACGGGTGGCGGCCAGGTCGCACAGACCGGCACCGGCCACCAGCGTATCGTCCACATGGGCCTCAAAACTGTCGTCCTTGCTCCAGACCGCCGCAATGCCGCCCTGGGCCCAGCCGCTGGAGCCTTCGTGCACCGCACGTTTGGTGATGACGGCCACGCGCCGGGTCGGGGCCAGCAGCAAGGCGGCGTTCAGTCCGGCCAGACCGCTGCCAACAATCAGCACGTCAAAATGATAGGTAGAGGATGTCACAGGGGTGTCAGGGTTTGCGTCTTCACGCAGGTGAGTAGGCCAGGCGGACGTAAATCGGGGCAAAGACCTCGGCCTGGGTGATTTCGATCAATGTTTCTTTGGCAAGTTCCAGCATGGCGATGAAGGTGACGACCAAAACCGGGGTTCCTTTGCTGGCGTCAAACAACTCTTCAAATTCGACAAAGCGGCGCCCCTGGAGTTTTTTCAGCACCAGGGTCATGTGTTCGCGCACGGAGAGCTCTTCGCGGGTGATCTTGTGGGTTTGTACCAGTTTGGCACGCTTCAGGATATCGCGCCAGGCCTCTTGCAGGTCCACCGCGCTCACATCCGGAAAACGCGGTTGCAGGGATTGTTCAATAAAGACCTGGGCCTTGAGGAAGTCGCGGCCAAACTGGGGCACGGCATTGAGTTTGGCACCGGCCAGCTTCATGCGCTCGTATTCCAGCAGCCGGCGCACCAGCTCGGCGCGCGGGTCTTCGGCTTCCTGCCCCTCCGCCACTTTTTTGGGCGGCAGCAGCATGCGTGACTTGATTTCAATCAGCATGGCGGCCATCAGCAGGTATTCGGCCGCCAGCTCCAGATTGCGGCCGCGAATTTCATCGACATAGACCAGGTACTGGCGCGTCACGCCGGCCATCGGAATGTCCAGAATATTGAAATTTTGCTTGCGGATCAGGTACAGCAGCAGGTCCAGCGGACCTTCAAACGCTTCCAGGAAGACTTCCAGCGCATCCGGCGGAATGTACAGATCACGCGGCATGGCAAACAACGGTTCACCATACAGCCGGGCGACCGCGACGTTGTCGACGACGTCCGGCATGCCCGCCAGAGCAGAGGCCGTGGCCTGAGCGAGCGCGCTGCTGTCTACGGATACAGTCATGGATTAGCTATTAATTGAGTAGCTGCTTGCGCCCTGAATACGGGGGCTAGAGGCCAATTTGGCTAAATTAATTGGCTATTTGGCGTCGGTCTGGTAGACGTAGGGCTTTTGGTCGACCTCCGCCGCCCGGTACTCGCTCCAGGCGCTGCGGTCCACTGATTTGTCCCACAGCAGTTCGCGGCCCTGGCGCTGCTTGGCCTCCAGCGCCGGGTCTTTGGCCTTGAGTTGCGTGATGAACTGGGTTACATCAGATTGGTACTTGGGACGATAAAAAATATTCATGAACTAAACCTCTTTGCCGCATTTTACCGGGGCCGGCGTTGCCGTTGGCGCCGTTCCACAGCGAGTACTATCAGTTACACGTGTATTCAATTCTGATTTGTACCGACATTAAATGAACGGTTTCCCCCACTTCGCCACTTGGGTCCACCTCGACTGGGTCCTGGTGGTCGTCGTCGCCTGGCTTCTGATCGGCGTGTTGGGCGTGTTGGCACTCAAGCAATTCCGGTTGGTGGCCAACGTGCTGTTTCCGGTGAGTGGCCTCTTGTCCCTGATGTTGCTGGGACTGGCCTTGAGCGCGGCAGGCAGTGGACCCGAGGTAGCGGTGCTCCCTATCGGCTTGCCCCAGTTGCCCTTTCACCTGCGGCTCGACAGTTTGTCGGCCTTCTTCCTGATCGTGATTGGCGGGGTGTCGGCCGGGGTGTCGCTGTTTGCCGCCGGTTATTTTCGCCAGGGTGAGGGCACGCCGCCCGGCTTGATCTGTCTGGAATACCACGTTTTTCTGGCCAGCATGGCCATGGTGGTGATGGCCGACGATGCCTACGCCTTCATGGTGGTCTGGGAAACGATGGCTTTTTCGTCGTTTTTCCTGGTGATGGCGAACCACCGGATTGCCGAAATCCGCAACGCCGGTTACCTCTACATGCTGGTGGCGCATATTGGTGCCCTGGGCATTCTGCTGTGTTTTGGGGTGTTGCAAGCCAATACCGGCGACTACACCTTTGCCAGCATGCGGGCCCAGCACTTGTCGCCGTTCTGGGCTTCAGTCGCGTTTGTTCTGGCCGTTTTTGGCTTTGGCGCCAAGGCCGGCATCCTGCCGCTGCATGCCTGGTTGCCGGAGGCGCATCCGGCGGCACCGTCGCCGATGTCGGCCTTGATGAGTGGCGTGATGCTGAAAATTGCGCTCTACGGCATTTTGCGGGTGTCGTTTGATCTGTTGCAAACGCGCATCTGGTGGTGGGGTGTGCTGCTGATGGCGCTTGGCCTGGCGACCGCGCTGTTCGGCGTCATCTTCTCCACGGTGCAAGTGGAAATGAAGCGTCTGCTGGCTTATTCCTCGATTGAAAACGTGGGTTTGATGTGCGTCGGCTTCGGTTTGTCGCTGCTGTTCTCAAGCTACGGCATGACCGCGCTGGCCGCCCTGGCCCTGACGGCGGCTTTGTACCATGTGCTGAGCCACGCCTTCTTTAAAAGCCTGCTGTTCTGCAGCACGGGTGCCGTGCTGCATGCCACCGGCGAGCGCAGCCTGGGCAAACTGGGTGGCCTGATTCGCTACATGCCCTGGGTGGCCTGGCCCAGTCTGATTGGGGTGTTGGCCTGCGCCGGTTTGCCGCCTTTGGGGGGCTTTGTGGCGGAGTGGTTGCTGCTGCAAAGCTTTCTGTTCACCACCGGGCTGCCCAGTTCGTTCCTCAACATGCTGGTGCCCGTGGTGGCCGCGCTGATTGCGCTGATCGCCGCGCTGTCCGGCTTCACCATGGTCAAGTACTTTGGCGTCATCTTTTTGGGTCAGCCGCGGGAAGAAAAACTGTCCCATGCGCATGATGTCGCCGGCTGGGAACGCATGGGCATGCTCTGGCTGGCCGCAGGTTGCGTGGTGCTGGGGCTGATCCCCAGTCAGGTGATTACGCTGATGGACCCGGTGACGCAGTTGCTGGTCTCGGCCGGCCTGGCGCAGACGGTGGCGGCCAGTGGCTGGTTGCTGGTGCCGGTGAGCATTGAACGCGCCAGCTACGCGCCGGCTATTTTCTTGCTCGGTGTGATGGCCTGCTTTGGCGTGGCTTACCTGCTGGTGCGCAAGCTGTACAGCGGGCGGACCCGCCGCGCGCCGCCCTGGGACTGCGGTTATCCCTGGCAAACCGCCCGCATGCAGGACACGGCCGAAGGTTTTGGCCAACCGATCCGGCAAATCTTCGAGCCCATGTTCCGCATGAAGCGGGAGTTGCCGACGTCCTTCGATGAACAGCCGCGCTACCGTGTCGAGGTGGAGGACCCGCTGTGGCACTGGCTGTATTTGCCGCTGGCGGCGCTGGTCGAGCGCATCTCTAAAGTGATTGGGCTGTTGCAGCAAGGGCGCATTGCGGTCTATCTGATGTACAGCTTTGTGACCCTGATCGTGGTGCTGCTGGTGGTGAAGCAATGAGCCTCCTAGGCCTCGTATCCCAGCTGATGGCGATCGTGATGGCGCTGCTGTTGGCGCCCCTGTTGAGCGGCTGGGTCAATCAATGGCGTGCCCGCCTGCAGAACAAATCGGCGCCCGGCCTGCTGCAGCCGTACCGCGTCCTGCACAAGCTGTTCAACAAGGAATCGGTGCTGGCCGAGCACGCTTCGACCCTGTTTCGCATGACGCCCTATATTGTGTTTGGCTGCATGCTGCTGGCCAGCGCCATCATCCCGACCTTGTCGACCGACCTGCCGTTGTCTCCGGCGGCCGACGCCATCGCGCTGGTCGGTTTGTTCGCCTTGGCGCGGGTGTTCATTTCCTTGGCGGCGATGGATGTCGGCACGGCCTTCGGCACGCTCGGTGCGCGGCGTGAAATGCTGGTCGGCTTTCTGGCCGAACCCGCGTTGCTGATGGTGCTGTTTTGCGCCTCCATGATTTCCCGCTCGACCTCCCTCACCACCATCGTCGAAACGCTGGCGCACCGCGAGCTGGCAATCTACCCCAGCCTGCTGGTGGCCGGTGTGGCCTTCACCATGGTCTCGCTGGCGGAGAACGCCCGGGTGCCGGTGGACAACCCGGAAACCCATCTGGAACTGACCATGATCCACGAGGCCTTGATCCTGGAGTATTCCGGGCGCCACCTGGCCCTGCTGGAATGGGCCGCCAGTCTGAAATTGTTTGCTTATTCCTGTATCGGTCTGGCGCTGTTCTTTCCCTGGGGGGTGGCCGAAGCCAATGCACCGCTTGCGTTACTGCTGGCGCTGCCTGTGCTGGTGATCAAGCTGGCGATCGGCGGCATCGCACTGGCGTTCATCGAGACGGCCAATGCGAAGATGCGCATTTTTCGCGTGCCGGAATTTCTGGCCACCGCCTTTTTACTGGCGGTGATCGGACTGCTGGTCAACATCTTGTTGGGGACCGCATGATCAAGCTCGTGCCCCAGTTGATCAACCTGTTTGCGACCCTGATTCTGATGCTGTCGTTTGCCATGATCTCGCAGCGACGCATTGTTTCCCTGATCAATCTGTTCATGTTGCAGGGCGCGGCGCTGGTGGCGGCGTCGATCCTGCTCGGTTATGCCACGCATCAGCCCGATCTGTATGTGTCGGCGGCCATCACTCTGGCGCTTAAAGTAATCCTGATCCCCTGGCTGTTGCACCGGGTGATCCGGCAGTTGAACGTGCGCTGGGATGTGGAAACGCTGATCAACATTCCGACCACCATGCTGGTCGGCATCGGGCTGGTGATTTTTTCCTTCAGTCTGGCCTTGCCGATCTCGCGTCTGTCTTCTTCCATGGCCGGCGGCTCGCTCGGCATTGCGCTGGCCTGTGTACTGCTGTCCTTCATGATGATGATCACTCGCTCCAAGGCGGTGCCGCAGGTGATCGGCTTTTTATCCATGGAAAACGGCCTGATTTTTGCCGCTACCACGGTCACCAGTGGCATGCCGATGATTGTGGAATTTGGCATTGCACTGGATGTGCTGGTGGGGGTGCTGATTCTGGGGGTGTTCATGTTCCAGATCCGGGAGAAATTTGACAGCCTGGACATCCACAACCTCGAAAAACTGAAGGAAGACTGACCGTGCCCGCCCTGTTTTTTGTTTTGGGTATTCCGCTGCTGGGCAGTCTGGTTCTGGCGGTCACCGGCCACCGTGATGTCGCCCGTAACCTCAATGTTGCGTTCAGTTTTGGGACTTTTGTTGCCGCCTGTTTTCTAACCGCTCAGATCATCGCCGATGGACCGACCCTGGTCTGGGATCAGCAATTTTTCATCGATCCGCTGAATGTATTTTTGGTCACCCTGACTGCTTTTGTCGGGCTGACTACTTCCATTTTTTCGCGGCCCTACATGCGGGTCGAACAAGACAAGGGCAAGATGACGCCGCCCCGCATGCGCCTGTACCACGGCATGTACCAGTTGTTCAGCTTCACCATGCTGCTGGCGTTGACCACCAACAATCTGGGCATTCTGTGGGTGGCGATGGAGGCCGCCACCCTGACCACGGTGCTGCTGGTCAGCGTCTACCGCACGGCGGCCAGCCTGGAGGCGGCCTGGAAGTATTTCATTCTGTGTGGCGTCGGCATTGCCCAGGCGCTGTTCGGCACCGTGCTGCTGTACATGGCCGCCGAAAAAGTGCTGGGCCCCCAGGGGGCCACCTTGTTGTGGACCAATCTGGATGCGATCAAGCTGCAGCTGGACCCGGCCATCGTCACGCTCGCCTTTGCTTTTCTGTTCATCGGTTACGGCGCCAAGGTCGGCATGGTGCCCTTGCACAGCTGGCTGCCCGACGCGCACGCTGAAGGGCCGACGCCGGTGTCGGCCGTGCTGTCGGGTCTGTTGCTGAATGTGGCCATGTACGCCGTGCTGCGCTGCAAGGTGTTGACCGACGGTGCCTTGCAGACGCCGCTGGCCGGTCAACTCATGATGGGGTTCGGTCTGTTGTCGGTGGTGGTGGCTTCGTTCTTTTTGTCGCGCCAGAAAGACGTCAAGCGCATGTTTTCTTATTCGTCGATCGAGCACATGGGCCTGATCACCTTTGCTTTTGGCATGGGCGGACCGATTGCCAACTTTGCCGGCTTGCTGCACATGACGGTGCATTCGCTGATCAAGTCCGCCATTTTCTTCACGGTCGGCCACGCAACGCAAAAAGCCGGCACCCAGATCATGAGTGAGATTCGCGGTCTCATCAAAGTCAATCCAACGGTGGGCTGGGGCCTGATGTTGGGGGTGATGGCGATTTTGGGCATGCCGCCGTTTGGTGTCTTTGCCAGCGAGTTCCTGATCCTCACGACCGCGATGCGGGAGCAACCCTGGGCGACACCGTTCTTGTTCATCGCGCTCGGTGTGGCTTTTGCCTCGATGCTGGTCCGGGTGCTGCCGATGGTGTTTGGCGAGACCTCACTCAAGCCGCTGGCCCATCCGCCCGCCCTGCTGCCGGTGTTTGTGCACCTGGGTCTGGGGTTGATGCTGGGTTTGTATATTCCTGCCTACCTGAATACCTGGTTTGTGCAGGCGGCCCGCATGTTGGGAGGTTGAGTTGATGGAAATTTTCGGTTTGAACCTCACGCTGCAACGCCTGCTGGCGCCCGTGCCGGTGTGGCGCGCCCGCGTCACGGCCGCGGACTGGGTGCCTGCCGCCATGGCCGTGCGCGAGGCCGGTGGTCGGCTGCTGGCCTTGTGGGGCGGGGCGCAGGCCGCGGAGGCGACGGTGTGCGTGGCCTATGTGCTGGCCGACGGGTTGCTCTGGCTGGAGTTGCCGCTGCCGAGTGGCCAGCCCAGCTACCCCGACCTGGCGCCTGTTTTTCCGGCGGCCAGCCGGATGCAGCGGGCCGCGGCAGATTTGTCGGGTATCTTCGCCGAGGGTGCCCGGGACCAGCGCCCGTGGCTCAATCATGGGGCCTGGCCCACCGGTTATTTCCCCTTGCGTCACACGAGCGAGGCGTCGCAAATGTTTCCCGACGCGCTGCTGCTTGACTACGCCTTCGTCCGCGTCGAAGGCGACGGCGTGCATGAGATCGCGGTGGGTCCGGTGCATGCCGGCGTGATCGAGCCCGGGCATTTTCGCTTCTCAGTGGTCGGCGAAAAAGTGCTGCGCCTGGAGCAGCGGCTGGGCTACACGCACAAGGGCATCGAGCAGCGCATGACGCAGTTGCCCCCGTTGCAGGCGGCCCGTCTGGCGGGTCGGGTGTCGGGTGATTCCACGGTGGCGTATGCCTGGGCCTATTGCATGGCGCTGGAAACGGCGGCCTCTTGCGACCTGGCCCCGCGAGCCGCCTGGTTGCGCGCTTTGATGCTGGAGCGTGAGCGGGTGGCCAACCATCTGGGCGACTTGGGCGCACTGGGCAACGACGCGGCTTTTGCCTTTGGCCTGGCCCAGTTCTCGCGCCTGCGCGAAGACTGGCTGCGTCTGGCCAAAGAGGCGTTTGGCCATCGCTTGATGATGGACTGCGTGGTGCCGGGTGGCGTGGCTCGCGACCTGGAGTTGATGCACATCACGCAACTGAGCCAACAATGCGATGTTATTGAGCGCGAAGTGCAGACGCTGCGTTCGATCTACGAGGATCATGCCGGTTTGCAAGACCGCTTCATGAGCACCGGGCGCGTGAGCCCGGCGCTGGCGGCGCAATTGGGGTTGACCGGTCTGGCCGGCCGCGCCAGTGGTCAGGCGCATGACCTGCGCTGCGACCACCCCGGCGTGCCGTATGACAGTTTGCAGGTCAAGTTGGCCAGCCAGCGCAATGGCGATGTGGCGGCTCGGGTGGCGGTGCGATTCGACGAGGTCTTTGAGTCGCTACGGCTGATCCGGCAAATGCTGGCGGAACTGCCGGCCGGTCCGGTCTGTCAGCCACTGTGTTTGCCCGAGCCGGCAAGCCGGGGCGTGGGTTGGGTCGAGGGCTGGCGGGGCGAGGTTCTGGTGGTGCTTGAACTGGATGAGGCCGCCCGCCAGCACCGCATTCGGCGCTGCCATTTCCACGACCCTTCCTGGCAAAATTGGCCGGTGCTGGAGCACGCCATCATGGGCAATATCGTGCCCGACTTTCCGCTCATCAACAAGTCGTTCAACCTCAGTTATGCAGGGCAGGATTTATGATCTGGAAGATTGTCAAACAGATCGCCAAAAACGGTATTCGCAGCGAGCCGGCGCCTGATTCCAGTGACGGGGTACGGGCTGAGGTTGGGCGCATTCAGGACGATGTGCTGGCCATTCTGGGGCAGGCCCTGACCATCCGCATGGTGGATGCCGGTTCGTGTAACGGTTGCGAACTGGAGATCAGCGCCCTGGGCAACCCGTACTACAACATCGAAGGCCTGGGGATTAAATTTGTCGCCAGTCCGCGCCATGCCGACATGCTGCTGGTGACCGGGCCGGTCTCGCGCAACATGGCAACCGCATTGCGGCGCACCTTTCAGGCCATACCGGAACCCAAGCTGGTGGTGGCGGTCGGCGATTGTGGCTGCGACGGCGGCATTTTTGGTGAGAACTATGCAAGCTGCGGGCCGGTGTCCAGCGTGATTCCGGTGGATGTCTGGGTGCCTGGCTGCCCGCCGGCGCCGATCGAGATTTTGCGCGGAATTTTGACCGCCGTGCGCCGTTGCCGCAGCGCGCCAACCGACCCCGTTTACTGATCCTGATCCTGCTCGGGATGATGCGGGTCAATCCAGTTTTTCGCATCGTTGAGGACCGGACGCCAGACCAGGAGGAGCAACAGGATGGACAGCGGCACCGTGGCGAGAAAGCCAATGGTCTTGAAGCCAATGGCGCCCATCAACCCGCCGACAAAGAAACTGCCGATCAGGGTGACGTGGATACGCAGTTTATGGCGGTTGGCCATGACCAGCTTGTCGCGCGTCATGCGGTTGATGTAGAACAGCTTGCCGAGCTCAATCCCCAGATCGGTCACCAGACCGGTGACGTGGGTGGTGCGAATTTCAGCGTGCGAGATTTTGGTGATGACGGCGTTTTGCAGGCCCATGATGAAGCACAGCACCAGCACGGTCAGCGGCACAAACAGACCGGCAAAAAAGTTGATGCCCGTGCCAAACAGGCCAAACAGCAGCAGCAAGGCGGCTTCCAGCAGCAAAGGGCGGCCATAGGCGCTTTGTAAATTTCGACGCAGCCCCCAGTTGACCATCCAGGCGGTGGTCATGGCGCCGCCGATGAACGACAACAAGGAGGCCAGCCCGGCGAGAGCCAAGGCGATTTGGCCCAGCACCAGGTTGTCCGCCACCGACGACACAATGCCGGACATGTGCGACGTGTATTCCCCGACCGCCAGGAAGCCCCCCGCGTTGGTCGCGCCCGCAACGAAGCAGAGTGTCGCGCCCAGGCGGATATTGTTTTGGGAGGTCCGCTGGACCGAGGTCCAGCCGCGCAGTTGGGGGATCATGTCGCTGTGGTCTTAATGCACCCGCATGCCCGCTTGCGCACCGGCCGACGGCTCCAGCACATAGATGCCGGGGTTGGCTTTTTCATCGGCATGACTGGCCGCCAGCACCATGCCTTCACTGATACCAAACTTCATCTTGCGCGGTGCCAGGTTGGCCACCATCACGGTGAGTTTGCCGATCAGGTCTTCGGGCTGGTAGGCGCTGGCAATGCCGCTGAAAACGTTACGCAGCTTGCCTTCACCCACATCCAGCGTCAGGCGCAGCAGCTTGGTGGAGCCCGCAACCGCTTCGCAATTCACGATCTTGGCGATGCGCAGATCAATCTTGGCGAAGTCGTCAATGCTGATGGTAGGGGCGATTTCTTCGCCACCGGGCACTACTAATTCAATAGCTGCCTGCGCAGGTTCCACGGGGGCTGGAGCCTCAAACAAGGCTTCAAGTTGCTTGATGTCGACGCGCTGCATCAGGTGCTTGTAGTCGCCAATGCGGTGGCCGGCACCCAGCGCCTGGCTGGCCTGGCCAGACGCCAGCGGCGCACAGCCGAGAAAGGCCTCGACCTGTGCGGCCAGCGCCGGCAGCACCGGCTTGAGGTAGGTGGTGAGCACGGCAAAGGCTTCGATACAGACCGTGCACACATCCTGCAAGCGGGCGTCCATGCCTTCTTTCTTGGCCAGCTCCCACGGCTTGTTGGCGTCCACATACTCGTTCACGCGATCCGCCAGCAACATGGTCTCTCTGAGCGCCTTGGCATATTCGCGGGCTTCGTACAGTTGTTCGATGCTGGCGCGCTCAATGCGCAGCTGGTTGAGCAGCGCCGCGCCGTCGGTTGAAATTTCACCCAGCTGGCCGTCAAAGCGCTTGGCAATAAAGCCCGCCGCCCGTGATGCGATGTTGATGTATTTGCCGATCAAATCGCTGTTGACGCGCGCCATGAAGTCGTCGGCGTTGAAGTCGATGTCTTCGTTACGCGCATTGAGCTTGGTGGCCAGGTAGTAGCGCAGCCACTCGGGGTTCATGCCCAGGCCCAGGTACTTGAGCGGGTCCAGGCCGGTGCCCCGGCTTTTGCTCATTTTTTCACCGTTGTTGACCGTCAAAAAGCCGTGAACGAAGATGTTGTTGGGCGTCTTGCGACCGCTGAAATGCAGCGTGGCGGGCCAAAACAAGGTGTGGAACGTGACGATGTCCTTGCCGATGAAGTGGTACTGCTCCAGCTTTGGGTCGGCCATGTAGTCGTCATAGTTCTGGCCGCGCTTGTCCAGCAGGTTTTTCAGCGACGCCAAGTAGCCAATCGGCGCGTCCAGCCAGACATAAAAATACTTGCCCGGCGCATCCGGAATCTCTATGCCGAAGTAGGGTGCGTCACGGGAAATGTCCCAGTCGCCCAGCCCTTCGCTTTTTGAGCCGTCCTGGTTGGTGCGAACGGAAAACCATTCCTTGACCTTGTTGGCCACTTCGGGCTGTAACCGTGGCTTGCCGCTTTCGTCCTTGCCTTGCGTCCAGTCTTCCAGAAAAGCCACGCAGCGCGGGTCCGACAGCTTGAAGAAAAAGTGTTCCGAGCTTTTGAGCACCGGTGTCACGCCTGACAGGGCCGAGAACGGGTTGATCAGGTCGGTCGGCGCATACACGGCGCCGCAGACTTCGCAGTTGTCGCCGTACTGGTCCTTGGCGTGGCATTTCGGGCACTCGCCCTTGATGAAGCGGTCAGGCAGGAACATGTTCTTCTCAACGTCGAAGAACTGTTCGATCACTTTGGTCTCGATCAGTGAGCCGCCCGGATTGTCGCGCAGGTCGCGGTAGATCTGCCGGGCCAGTTCATGGTTTTCCGGACCATCGGTGGAGTGCCAGTTGTCAAAGCCGATGTTGAAGCCATCCAGATAGGGTTTACGGCCCGCGGCGATGTCGGCCACGAACTGCTGTGGCGTCTTGCCCACTTTTTCGGCCGCAATCATGATCGGCGCGCCGTGGGTGTCGTCGGCACCCACAAAATTCACCTCGTTGCCCATCATCCGTTGGTAACGCACCCAGATATCGGCCTGGATGTACTCCATGATGTGGCCGATGTGGAAATTGCCGTTGGCGTAGGGCAGGGCGGTGGTGACAAAGAGTTTGCGTGACATGGGGCGATGGACTTTCAGAAACAGCTTTTGATTTTAGTCGGGGCGAAATAATTTTTTTCAAAGTAGCCAAACCCCATCGGATGAGCCCTTGCACGTTTAAGCTGTGTACAAATAAAAGTGTTTCGGGAAAAAAATAATTATGTCGGAATCTCTGGCCCATTCCTGTGGGCATCTATTGGTAGACCATTTACGTGCCGTGGCGGATGGGGCTGCTGGGTTTTCCAAAGCGTTTGACTCCAATGGCGCTTGCGCTCGCTGGGCCTATCTGGCCGGGCTGTGGCATGACCTGGGCAAATACCGCCCGGGATTTCAGCGCTACTTGAGGCAGTCGGACAAGCCCGACGATGCGCATATTGAGGGCAAGGTGGGTGGGCGAGAGAAAACGCACTCTGCCGCCGGGGCTTTGTGGGCCTTGCAAGCGCTTGAAAAAACGCACGGTGCCAACGGCAAACTCGCCGCTCGTGTTCTTGCCTACTTGATCGCGGGCCATCACGCAGGGCTGGACGACTGGGATGGCGGCCTCAAAGAGCGGCTCTCGAATACCGATTGCCAGACAGAATTGAAAGAGGCCTTGGCCGCCCAGCCACCAGCCAGCATTCTTGATTCGGGCGACTTTGTTCCCGATATCAGCAAAATATCCGGCGGTGCAGCGGGTTTTGCGCTTTGGGTTCGCTTGCTGTTCTCCTGCTTGGTCGATGCCGACTTTCTGGACACCGAGGCGCACTTTGACGCTGGCAAACCCGCCCGACGCGACGGTTTCCCGACACTGGATCAAATGCGCCTCGCTTTGGACGCGCACATGCTCGCCAAGGCCGCCGAAGCCACGCCCTCCGAGGTCAACACCTTGCGCGCCGACATCCTGCGCCAGTGCCGCGACAAGGCCGCGCTACCCGCCGGGTTCTTCTCGCTCACGGTGCCGACCGGCGGCGGCAAGACTTTGTCCAGTCTGGCGTTTGCCCTGAATCACGCGCAAACGCACGGCAAGCGCCGCGTGATCTACGCCATTCCCTACACCAGCATCATCGAACAGACCGCCGACGTGTTTCGCGACGTGTTCAAAACGCTGGGGGATGAAGTCTTGATTGAGCATCACAGCCAAGCTGATGCCGCTGACCGGGACGAAACCATGCGCAGCCGCCTCGCCTGCGAGAACTGGGATGCCCCGCTGGTCGTCACCACCAACGTGCAGTTGTTCGAGTCGCTGTTTGCCGCCAAAACCTCGCGCTGCCGCAAGCTGCACAACATCGTGAACAGCATCATCGTGCTGGACGAAGCGCAGCAACTGCCGCCCGAGTTTTTGCAGCCCATTCTGGATGCGCTGAACCTGCTGGTGAAGCACTATGGCGTGACCGTGGTGCTGTGTACCGCCACCCAGCCCGCGCTGAATACGACCAACTACTTCGACAAGAGCAAAGACCTGCGCGGGCTGGAGAACGTGCGCGAAATCATCGACAACCCCGACGCCCTGTTTGATGCACTCAAACGGGTGAACGTAGAACTGCCGCCAGACTGGAATATATCCACGCCGTGGGTTGATATGGCCGAAAAAATTGCCGCCGAAGACTGTGTGCTGGCCATCGTCAGCACCCGCAAAGCCGCCCGCGAGTTGCAGCGCTTGCTGCCGCCCGGCACCTTGCATTTGTCGGCGCTGATGTGTGGCGCGCACCGAAAAACTGTCATCGACCAGATCAAGGTGCGGCTCAAATCTAAGCGTGACGGGCACGACCTGCAACCGCTGCGAGTGGTCAGCACCCAGTTGGTCGAGGCCGGGGTGGACATTGATTTTCCGGTGGTGTATCGCGCCCTGGCCGGGCTGGACTCGATTGCGCAGGCAGCGGGGCGCTGCAACCGCGAAGGACGACTGGACGGCAAGGGCCGCGTCGTCGTCTTCGTGCCGCCCGAGCCGCCGCCTTTGGGGCACTTGCGCAAAGGGGCGCAAGCCTGCATCAGCACCTTGCATGGCCAACATGCAGACCCGTTGGCACGCGCTTTGTTTGCCAGCTACTTTCGGCAGTTTTATAGCACCGTCGATCTGGACAGCAAAGGCGTGTGCCGTTTGCTAACGGTGAAAGACCGCCAAACGCTGGGCGTGCAGTTCCGTTCAGCGGCCGATGCCTTCCGCCTGATTGATGATCAGGATTCGGCCTCGGTCGTGGTGCGCTATGCGGAGCATCGTGACGAGATTGAAAAACTGCTTGGCATGTTGGCCGCAGAAGGCCCGGCGCGCTGGCTGATGCGAAAGCTGCAGCGCTACACCGTCAGCATCCACAAGCGCGTGGCCGACAAGATGCTTGCGCAGGGCGACTTGACGCTGCCGATGCCGGGGCTTTATGCGCAAGTGAATGCGGACAACCTTTACGACCCAACGCTTGGCTTGAAGCTGAATGATGATTTATACAATCCTGGTGGCTTCGCCCCTTGAAAGAATGCAATGACCCATTTTTGTCTTGAAGTTTCCGGCCCTTTCGCCTGTTTTACCCGTCCTGAAATGAAGGTCGAGCGCGTTTCGTATGACGTGATGACGCCCTCGGCGGCGCGCTCTATTTTTGAGGCCATTTTGTGGAAGCCCGCTATTCGCTGGCGGGTGCATCGCATTGAAGTGCTCGAGCCCATTCGGTGGATTAATTTGCGACGCAATGAGGTGAAATCCGTAATTTCCGTCGATAGTGTCAAGAGCGCAATGAAGCTCGGTTATGGCATGTTGGGGTTGGATATCGAACCTGATCGCCAACAGCGAGCGGGCTACTTCTTGCGCGATGTGGCTTACCGCATCCACGCTGATTTGTCGCTTGCATCGGGCTGCAACGAACCCTTGATGAAATACGCCGAAATGTTCACGCGTCGCGCCAATAAGGGGCAATGCGTGAACCAGCCGTATTTGGGTTGCCGGGAATTTGCCGCCGCATTCAGCCTGGTGACGCCCGATGCATCCGCCGCGATGCCTATTGGCGAGACCCGCGAGTTGGGCTGGATGCTGCATGACTTGGACTTCACCCACCCCGCCGACCCGCAGCCTCGCTTTTTCAACGCCAGGATGCTGGCAGGCGTGATTGAAGTTCCGCCATTTGAGGATGCACGCGGATGATTCTCCAGGCACTCAATGACTACTATCGCCGTAAATGCGACGATGCGGACCCAGCGCAGCGCTTGCCTGCCTTTGGATTGGAGCAAAAAGAAATCCCCTTTGTATTGGAGATCACGACCGAGGGTGAACTGGTTCAGTTGCTTGACACCCGTACATTGAACGAGAAGAAGAAAAAAGTTGCGCAAACATTTCGTGTCCCGCAGGGGGTCAAAAAGACCTCCGGTGTTGCGGCCAATTTACTGTGGGACACGCTCGAATACGTGCTGGGTGTGGACACAAAAGGCAAACCCGAACGGGTGGCAGAACAGCACGCTCATTTTGTGGCCCGCATTGAAGCTCTGCCACAAAGCGCCCGCGACGACGCAAGCATTCAGGCTATTTTGAAATTCTTCGGGAGTTTCAATTTGACCCAACTCGAAGCGCAACCCACTTGGGCGCAAGCGCTGGAATCCAATGCAGTAATGAGCTTTCGCCTGCATCGTGACATTGATCTGGTTTGCCAACGTCCCGCAGTTGTCAAAGCCGTGCTGAACGTGGCGACTGATCCCAACGAACGGCTTTCGATGTGTCTGGTCACCGGTGACGATGCGCCCATCCAGCGTTTGCACGCTTCCATCAAAGGCGTGTGGGGTGCGCAGTCATCCGGCGCCAACATCGTCTCTTTCAACGCCCGGGCCTTCGAGTCCTACGGCAAGACAGAGCGCCAAGGTGAAAACGCGCCGGTGAGTCAAGCGGCGGCTTTTGCCTACACCACAGCCTTGAATCACTTGCTGCGCAAAAACTCAAACCAGCGCATTCAGGTGGGTGACGCCTCCACCGTGTTTTGGGCAGACCGGGATTCAGAGTTTGAATCTGTAGCTGCCGATATTTTTGGCGATCCACCGAAAGACGATCCCGACAAAGGTGCCCGGGCACTGCATGCGCTGCTGTCTGCCATTCAGTCGGGCCAACACGGCGGGCAGGATGACAAAAACCGCTTTCATGTACTGGGCCTGGCCCCCAACGCCGCCCGCATCAGCATTCGCTTCTATCACTGCCTGCCGTTGGCTGAATTGGGTAAACGCATCAGCCAGCACTTTAAAGACCTCGAAATGGCGCGTGGCCTTTATGACCCGCAGTACCCGAGTCTGAAACGCTTGTTGCAAGCCGTGTGCTTGTCTACCAACAGCCAGCCCTTTGGCGACATCGACAGACTTCCGCCGAATCTTGGCGGCGCCATTGTTGATGCTGTTTTTACCGGGCCAGACGTGCCTTATCCCAGCGCGTGGCTGAATGCTGCGGTGGGGCGCTGCCGGGCTGAACAAGCAAAGAAGACGCAGCAAGGTAAGCAGGCGCCAAACGTTCCTTATGCAAGAGCAGCAGTTGTCAAAGCCTGCCTCAATCGCCAAATTCGCCGTTCATCTGTCACACCCACCAACCAGCCCCCCGAGAAGGAGTTTTTGCCCATGCTTGACCTTACCAATACCAACCCTGCCTACCGGCTGGGGCGGCTTTTTTCCGTCCTGGAGCGGATTCAGGAAGCGTCCGCAGGCGGGCCGGGCAAGCTAAATTCAACCATCCGGGACCGCTACTACGGCGCGGCATCAAGCACGCCCGTTGCTGTTTTCACCACCTTGCTGCGATTGAAAAATGCCCACTTGAAGAAGTTAACAGTCGGTCAAGCGGCATGGTTCGAAAAGCTGTTAGGCGAGATTCTGGATTCTGTGACCGACTTCCCCAAACATTTTCCGCTGCCCGACCAAGGCCGCTTTGCGCTGGGCTACTACCACCAGCGGCAAGACTTCTTTGCCAAAAAACCTGACGACTCCACCCCCATCACCGAAGGAAATCCATCATGAATCTCGCCAACCGCTACGACTTTGTTCTCATTTTTGACGTGAAAGACGGCAACCCCAACGGCGACCCCGACGCTGGCAACATGCCGCGCATGGATGCGGAGTCGGGCCATGGGCTGGTGACGGATGTTTCGCTTAAACGCAAGATTCGCAATTTTGTTGGGCTGGTCAAGGATCAGGATGTGCGCGAACCCGAGGCGGGTGAAAAGCGCTTTGAGATTTACGTCCGCGAGAAAGCAATTTTGAATCATCAAAATCAGCGCGCCTATGCTGCACTGAAGCTAGATGCCGTTGAATTGCCTGATGAAGACGATGCAGCTATTGCCGTGGAAGAGGTGGATGCCAAGAAGAAAAAAGCCCCGAAAGAAAAGCGTAAAGGTGGAGCGGACGACGTAGGCAGTGCGCGGCAATGGATGTGCCAAAACTTCTTTGACGTGCGTACTTTTGGTGCCGTCATGTCAACCAAAA
Source organism: Rhodoferax sp. (assembly GCF_012927445.1). Lineage (GTDB taxonomy): Bacteria > Pseudomonadota > Gammaproteobacteria > Burkholderiales > Burkholderiaceae_C > Rhodoferax. The sequence goes on along the minus strand of NZ_JABBPD010000001.1, from coordinate 293,980 downwards.
TTAACTGCGGCCAAGTACGCGGCCCGGTACAGCTCACTTTTGCCCGCTCGGTTGAGCCCATCGTGGCGCTGGAGCACTCCATCACTCGCATGGCCGTTGCCACTGAAGCCGAGGCTGAAAAGCAGCAGGGCGACAACCGCACCATGGGCCGCAAACACACCGTGCCCTATGGCGTCTATGTGGCCCACGGCTTTGTTTCCTCTTTTCTCGCCAAGCAAACCGGGTTTGGCGACGACGATCTTGAATTGGTGTTCCAGGCGTTGGCGCAAATGTTCGAACACGACCGCTCTGCCGCACGCGGCGAAATGTCCACGCGCGGGTTGTATGTGTTCAAGCACGACAGCGAACTGGGCAACGCCCCGGCGCATGCCTTGTTTGACCGCCTGCAAGTCAAGCCCGTCGAGGCGGGTGCCGTTGCCCGCAGTTTTGATGCGTATTCGGTTTCATTTGATGGTCAGGGTTTGTCGGTCGGGCAATCAATTCAGCCCGCTCCCGGCGTTACGCTGACGAGAAGATGCTGAAACACGAGTCAATTTGAAGGGCCTCAAGATGAAAATCTTCCCCGCTGAATTCGATGGACAAACCATTCGCCGCGTGTACGACGAAGCCACTGAAATCTGGTGGTTTTCGGTGATTGACGTGGTACAGGTGCTGACTGAAAGCACCTATGCCAATCGGTACTGGTCTGACCTGAAGCGCAAGTTGGCGCAGGAAGCAGGCTCTGAGCAACCTTACGAGAAAATCGTAAGGTTGAAATTAACGGCACCGGACGGCAAGCAGCGTGACACCGATTGCGCCACAGCCGAGACACTGCTGCGCCTGGTGCAATCCGTCCCCAGCCCCAAAGCCGAGCCCATCAAACGCTGGCTCGCCAAGGTCGGCTACGAGCGCATGCAAGAGCTGGCTGATCCGGCCTTGTCGCTGGACCGGGCGCGCCAAACCTGGCAGCAGCACGGGCGCAGCGACAAGTGGATTGCGCAACGCATGACCGGGCAGGAAACGCGCAACAAGCTCACCGACTACTGGCGCGACCATGACATCAAGGAGGGCAGCGAGTTTGCCATCCTGACCAACATCATTCACCAGGAATGGTCCGGGGTCAGCGTCAATGAGCACAAGGACATGAAGGGCCTGAAAAGCCAGAATCTGCGCGACCACATGAGCGAGGCGGAACTGATTTTTACGGCGCTGGCCGAGCTGTCCACCCGGCAAATCTCTGAAAGTGTGGATGCCACCGGCCTGCCGCAAAACAAAACGGCCGCCAAAGCGGGTGGCCGCATTGCCGCCCAAGCCCGCAACCAACTGGAGAACCAAACCGGCAAGTCGGTGGTAACGGGCGAGAGTTTTTTGCCGCCCACGGCGAAAAAAACCGTGAAGAAGTTGCCCAAAGCGTAAGGCACACATCATCGCAAACTGTATGGACGAGTCTGAAAAAATTCCCCTGTCTGCCCTGCAACACTGGCGCTATTGCCCGCGCCAGTGCGGCCTGATTCACCTGGAGCAGGTGTTTGATGAAAACATCTACACCCTGCGTGGCCAGGCGCTGCACGCCAAAGTTGACCAGCCCGGCGTTGAAACCGCCAAAGGCGTGCGCGTCGAGCGCGCCTTGCCGCTGTGGCATGACGACATAGGTTTGCTGGGTAAGTCCGACGTGGTAGAGTTTTTGGCCGGAGGCGTGCCTTATCCGGTCGAATACAAACATGGCAGCCGCAACAAAGCCGCCGACATTGCCGCGTGCGACGACCTGCAACTGGCAGCCCAGGCGCTGTGCCTGCAAGCCATGACCGGAAAACCCGTCAACGAGGGCGCCCTTTACTACGCCACCTCCAAACGCCGCCGTGTGGTCGAAATCACAGACCAACTGCGTGCAGACGTGGCGCAAACCGCCGATGCCATTCGCCACATGTTGACCAGCGGCGAATTGCCCCCGCCCTTGGGTGCCGAGCAGGCAGTCAAACGCTGCAAAGCCTGCTCGTTGCAGGAACGCTGCCAACCACAAGCCACGCACAAGGGCTTGATTGCCGCTCGTGCCGCCCTGTTTGACCCCGACGCCTAGCGCCTTCTGTGAATTGGCTTGACCATGCAACTCCTTAACACCCTCTACATCACCACACCCGAGACCTATTTGCGGCTCGATAACGACACCCTGCGCGTTGAAGTGGAGCGCGAGACGCGGCTGCGCGTGCCCTTGCATCACTTGAGTTCGGTCGTCTGTTTTGGCCATATTGGTTTGTCGGCGCCGCTCATGCACCGGCTGGCCGAAAGCGGCATTGCGCTGGTTCTTCTGGATGACAATGGCCGCTTCAAAGCCCGTCTGGAGGGCGCGGTCACCGGCAACGTGTTGCTGCGCCAAGCGCAGTTTCAGCGCGTGGCCGACCCCGCCTTCACACTCGACATGGCCCGTGCCAGCGTAGCGGGCAAGATCAAGAACACCCGACAAGTGTTGCAACGCGGTGCCCGCGAGGCCAAGGTAGAAGATGAAGCCAAGGTGCTGACGCGTTTGGCCGATGACCTCGCCGCCGCCCTGCGTGCATTGCCCGAGGTCACAGACCTGGACAGCCTGCGCGGCGTGGAGGGTTCCGCCGCGCGTCAATATTTCAGCGGCTTGAGTCTGCTGGTGCGCCCCGATCAGCGGGCCGCTTTTACGATGGACGGACGCACGCGTCGGCCGCCACGCGATCGCTTCAACGCCATGCTGTCTTTTTTGTATGCAATGTGGATGAACGATTGCCGCAGCGCGCTGGAGGCTGCCGGGTTGGACCCACAAGTGGGCTTTTTGCACGCCTTGCGTCCCGGTCGTGCCGCTTTGGCGCTGGACTTGATGGAAGAATTTCGTCCCTGGGCTGATCGACTGGCCCTGACGCTGATAAACCGGGGCCAGCTGGGTGCGGATGATTTTGTGTTGCGCGAGGGCGGTGGCGTGCTGTTAGAACCGGATGCGCGCAAGGCCGTTGTGGTGGCGTATCAGGAGCGCAAGAAGGATGAAATCAATCACCCCCTGCTGGCGCAATCCGTGCCGCTGGGACTGGTGCCCTTGGTGCAGGCCCGCTTGCTGGCGCGCGCCATGCGCGAAGACGGCGCACCCTATGTGCCCTTTGTGGCGAAGTAAAGGCTGAAGATGCTGGTGCTTGTTTGTTATGACGTCAGTACCGAAACCAAAGCGGGGCGCCGCCGCTTGCGCCGAGTGGCGCGAGTTTGCGAGGGCATAGGGCAACGGGTACAAAAATCGGTTTTTGAATGCCAGTTGGATATCGCAAAATTTGAAGCCCTTGAGCGCGAATTACTGTCAGAAATCGACCCTAAGACAGACTGCCTGCGTTTGTACCGCATACCAGCCACACGCGGATTTGAAGTGCTTGAGCATGGCGCATTTATTGCCGTGGATTTTGATGCGCCGTTGGTACTTTGATTGATGCTATTTGCCGTACATGAGGTCATTCCCGTGATAAGGTTGCCAGCGCGGACCCCAAGTGACTGACTTTTCACCTAGAGGTTCGCGCCCTCTGCAAGCTATTGAATTGATTCAAGTTTTTTTAATTTCCATGTTTTTGAATTTCAAAATATTTGTACTTTCCACCAGGTTCGCGCAACTGAACGAAAAAATCGTGTGGAAACAATGCGTTAGCGACGCGGGGATTCGCCCGGCAGCAATGCCGGGCGTGGATTGAAACGTACTGGCCTGCCGCAGAGATAACAGATGACAAATTGATTCGCCCGGCAGCAATGCCGGGCGTGGATTGAAACAGGACAAGCTGCGCGACGTGTGCCTTACGGTGAAGATTCGCCCGGCAGCAATGCCGGGCGTGGATTGAAACTCAAGTTGATAGCTATAACGCCAGGCAAACCAGGATTCGCCCGGCAGCAATGCCGGGCGTGGATTGAAACGCCAGTACCCGCGCGCAAAGTGCGGGCCGCATTGATTCGCCCGGCAGCAATGCCGGGCGTGGATTGAAACTGACCAGACTGTGCAGCTGTGAGCGTGGTTGCGGATTCGCCCGGCAGCAATGCCGGGCGTGGATTGAAACTTCACTAGGGTCTTTGATGACCGAGGTGGGGGCGGTGATTCGCCCGGCAGCAATGCCGGGCGTGGATTGAAACTTACTGAAGCCCTCTTGGTACAAGCCGAGGTCAGATTCGCCCGGCAGCAATGCCGGGCGTGGATTGAAACAACTGGGAATCAATGGGCTGGGACGACAAATGAAGATTCGCCCGGCAGCAATGCCGGGCGTGGATTGAAACATCATCAGGCGAGGCAAGTACATTCCAACAGATGATTCGCCCGGCAGCAATGCCGGGCGTGGATTGAAACCCATCAAGAAGGTGTCCTCGCGCTTGTCGGCAAGAGATTCGCCCGGCAGCAATGCCGGGCGTGGATTGAAACGCTTTGATAGCAAGCTGGTTGCCGTTGACCATGGATTCGCCCGGCAGCAATGCCGGGCGTGGATTGAAACCTTTCGGATGCTCTCGCGCAGCTGCTCGGCCTTTGATTCGCCCGGCAGCAATGCCGGGCGTGGATTGAAACCATTCATACCCAGCCCTCGCCTGCCCAAGAACGCACGATTCGCCCGGCAGCAATGCCGGGCGTGGATTGAAACCCCTTCATAGCGCCGGCAAAGTCAACCGGGACGGATTCGCCCGGCAGCAATGCCGGGCGTGGATTGAAACAATACCGTATTGCCGGTTCGATGGTGGTGAAAAGGGATTCGCCCGGCAGCAATGCCGGGCGTGGATTGAAACCTCAACGTTATCGAGCTTGGTTAACTCGGCCATGATTCGCCCGGCAGCAATGCCGGGCGTGGATTGAAACCGCACCATCAGGTCCAGCCGGGCCAGTGCGTTCGATTCGCCCGGCAGCAATGCCGGGCGTGGATTGAAACAATGTGATAGTGGGTTGCTTGCTCATGCTTTCAGATTCGCCCGGCAGCAATGCCGGGCGTGGATTGAAACTGATCGAAGCCGTCAGCCTGCAAGCTGCAGTGGGATTCGCCCGGCAGCAATGCCGGGCGTGGATTGAAACCGGTTGTTCGTGGTTTCGGCGGCGTTCAGAAAATAGATTCGCCCGGCAGCAATGCCGGGCGTGGATTGAAACCGGTTGAGTGTGGCGGTGAATATCCAAGGCCGGGATTCGCCCGGCAGCAATGCCGGGCGTGGATTGAAACCCGTTTTAGAACACGTAACGTCGGCCTCGCCAGTGATTCGCCCGGCAGCAATGCCGGGCGTGGATTGAAACCGGTCGCTAGCTTGCTTACTTGTTGGGGGTTTTTGGATTCGCCCGGCAGCAATGCCGGGCGTGGATTGAAACCTGTTGAACATCGGCCGGTGTTCAATGGAAAAGGTGATTCGCCCGGCAGCAATGCCGGGCGTGGATTGAAACTCTCGCTGGTGGTTGGCCCGGTGTGGCGCTCATGATTCGCCCGGCAGCAATGCCGGGCGTGGATTGAAACCCGAGCCAGTTGCCCGCAATGCCCGCTTGCCGAGATTCGCCCGGCAGCAATGCCGGGCGTGGATTGAAACTGCTTACGCTGTGGTTGACATTACCGCTGCTACCGATTCGCCCGGCAGCAATGCCGGGCGTGGATTGAAACACGTCGAAGTACGGCATCGAGCAAGCAGCGGGCGATGATTCGCCCGGCAGCAATGCCGGGCGTGGATTGAAACCGCATGCAGCGCTCGTTTGGAAGCGACGCACCCACGATTCGCCCGGCAGCAATGCCGGGCGTGGATTGAAACCACCTTGACCCACTTTGTTGTCAGTGATGTGCGCTTTGGATTCGCCCGGCAGCAATGCCGGGCGTGGATTGAAACCCGCCGTGTTTGACGATGTGTCCGACCGGCTGAAGATTCGCCCGGCAGCAATGCCGGGCGTGGATTGAAACAATGGTGAGTGCAAGCGGTTGATTATCAATATGCCGGATTCGCCCGGCAGCAATGCCGGGCGTGGATTGAAACAGCAAGTCGTCTGAGCGCCGTTGCCGGTTCGTCCGGATTCGCCCGGCAGCAATGCCGGGCGTGGATTAAAACGGGGGTGGGTTCTGGGCATCGCGCCAACGCATGGCACAAGGTTTTCATGCATCCAACCGACCTCCAGCTGAATAAAAATATCAGCGCAGACGTAGCGGGTCTCGCCTGCGATCGGTCTTGGGTTTGGGGCTGGGGTAGGTGCTGCTGTCCGGCGGTTGGGAATCGGTCCATCCAAAAAAGGCGCAAATCTCTGGGCGTTGCCGCATTGCATCCGCATAGCCCAGTGCCATCAACTCTTGGGTGTACCCACTCTCGAACAGCAAATAGCTCGCCAGCGCCGCGCCTTTGATGTCAGCCGCGCTGGAGGACACTCCCACGCCGCCGAGCATGGTGCGCACTGCGGGCGGTAATTCGCCCACATGGCGGGCGGCGATCGCGTCCAGCCGTTGCGAAGGCGCAATCACCAGCAACCCGATGGTTCGCAGGGCGCTGCCACCGCGCGCCTCGGGCGGTACCAGTGACAGGGTCTGGTTAATGCGGCGCACCCGTTCCACATCCACCGCCAGCGCGTCCAGAAAGATGTTGGACAGCGCGTGGCCGGCAATCTGCGCCAGCGACGGGTAGCTGCTGTTGGTGTGCAGATGGACTTCATTTTTGGGCTCATGCATGCGTCCGGCCCCTACCATCAGTATCCGCGTGGCGCCCAAATGGATCGCGGCGGCGATGGGCGCGGACTGGCGCATGGAGCCGTCGCCAAAATACTCGGTTTTTCCGTCGATTTGCAGGGGCGTGGCCGGAAACACAAAGGGAATCGCCGATGACGCCAGCAGATGGGCATGCGTGATGTGGTCGCGTACCGAGCGGCGCTGCGACCGCACCCAAGGCCGCAGGCGTTTGTGACCCTCGAAAAAAGTGACGTGCTCGCCCGAGCTGTAGCTTGATGCGGTAACGGCCAGCGCCTGCATATGCCCCTTGCGAATCAGGTAGGGCAGACGCTCTAGCGGCACCAGTTGTTTGAGCAGCTCGGCCAACGGTGCGTTGTCCAGCAGGGAGCGTGGTTTCAGGCGCCGCCATTTCGCCACCAGCCAGCCCACTGACAGCAGCGTCATCCAGGTGGCGCCCGAGCGCAGCATGCTCAACGAGTCGGCCCGGTAGACCTGGTGCGCCTCGAAGTTTTTCCAGACCTCGGCGATGCGGCGCACCGTGCCATCAAAATCATCGGCGCCACAGGCCAGTGCTGCGGCATTGATGGCCCCGGCCGAGGTGCCGGTGATGATCGGAAACGGGTTGGCCGGCCCTTGTGCGCCGGCAACTTTGCGGATGTCGGCGATGGCCTCCAGCACCCCGACCTGGTAGGCCGCACGCGCCCCGCCGCCGGTCAGCAGCAGCCCGGTGGTAGAGGGCGTCGTGGGCAAAGAATTCAGCATGAAATCATTATCGGCCCGCACCAGGGCGGGCAAGAACCGGAAAGCGGGGAAAAGCACGCTTTTTCGGGGACAACCCCGATTCGCCTACGCCAGCAAGGTTAAGGCAGTATTCGCTAGACTAGCGGCCTTCAGGAGTAATCAATGGCCGTGACAGAACAGATGCTGATGGACGCACTTAAAAGTGTGATCGATCCCAATACCGGGCGCGACTTCGTGTCCTCCAAATCCATCAAGAATTTGACCCTCACCGACGGTGATGTGGCCTTTGACGTTGAACTGGGCTATCCGGCCAAAAGCCAGATCCCCGGCTTTCGCAAGGCGCTGATCGCCGCCGCCAAAGGCGTGGCGGGCGTGGACAACGTGTCGGTCAACGTCAGCATGAAGATCGTGCCGCATTCGGTGCAGCGCGGCGTGCAGTTGTTGCCCAAGGTGAAGAACATCGTGGCGGTGGCTTCCGGCAAGGGCGGCGTCGGCAAGAGCACCACCGCCGTCAATCTGGCGCTGGCGCTGGCCGCTGAAGGCGCCAGTGTGGGGCTGCTGGATGCCGATATTTACGGCCCCAGCGTGCCGATGATGATGGGCATCAGCGGCAAGCCGGACAGTACCGATGGACAAACCATGGAGCCGCTGGAGAACTACGGCGTGCAAGTCATGTCGATCGGTTTTCTGGTGGCACAGGACGAAGCCATGATCTGGCGCGGCCCGATGGCGACCCAGGCGCTGGAGCAGTTGCTGCGCCAGACCAACTGGCGCGATCTGGACTATCTGATTGTCGACATGCCACCCGGCACCGGCGACATTCAGCTGACCCTGTCGCAACGCGTGCCCATGACTGGCGCCGTGGTGGTGACGACGCCGCAGGACATTGCGCTGCTGGATGCCAAAAAAGGCATCAAGATGTTCGAAAAAGTCGGCGTGCCGATTCTGGGCATCGTGGAAAACATGGCGGTGCATGTCTGCAGCAACTGCGGCCATGTCGAGCACATTTTTGGCGCTGACGGTGGCAAAAAGATGGCGGCCGACTACGGCATGGATTACCTGGGCGCCTTGCCGCTCGATATGCAGATCCGTCTGCAGGCCGACAATGGCAAGCCCACCGTGGTGTCGGACCCCGATAGCGAAGTGGCCAGCATTTACAAAGCGGTGGCGCGCAAGGTGGCGGTGTCGATTGCGGCGAAAAACAAGGATTTTTCTTCCAAGTTTCCGTCCATCAAAATCTCGAAAGATACTTGATCTGGGTTTGATATTCGTCAAGCCGGTCTAGCCGTTAATCAGTAATTTGGTCGATTTGTCAGCCATGCAACCTGTTACTTTGCCTGTTACCGCAGATCTGCTCCCGGTGCTCTTGGCGACGCCGGATCAACTGCGCCAAAAGGCCAGGCGGGTGGCGCATCTGAAAGGCCGGCAAGTCGATGACACATCCAGACAAGAACTGCGTGCGCTGATTGGCCCGCCACCGCCGGGTGGCCATCGGCGTGACCTGCTGATCGAACATCTGCACCGGCTCAACGACCACTACCAGTGTCTGTTGGAGCGGCACCTGGTGGCGCTGGCCAGCGACATGCAACTGCCCATGGTTGAGGTGTTTGAGGTGGCCACCTTCTACCACCACTTCGAGGTTCTGGGCGACGGCCAAACCCCGGCGGCGCTGACGGTTCGGGTGTGCGACGGCCTGAGTTGCGCGATGGCCGGCTCGGCTGAGTTGAGGTCTCGCCTGCCTGCTTTGCTGGGCGAGACGGTGCGCGTGATGGCGGCGCCTTGTCTGGGGCGCTGTGAGCAGGCGCCCGCTGTGCTGGTCGGCCAACGGGCGGTGCCGCATGCCAACGTGGTGTTGGTGCTGGAAGCTTCAAAATTTATACAGAATGAGGCCGTAGCCCTCGTCAATACTGCGCAAGTAGCTACTGATTTTATAGCATTCAAGACCTACCGCCAGCAAGGCGGCTACGTGCTGGCCGCCGCCGTGGTGAATGGTGAAGAGCCAGCCGAAGACGTGATCCGCGCCCTGGAAGACTCCGGCCTGCGGGGTTTGGGCGGGGCGGGTTTCTCCGTAGGGCGCAAATGGCGCATCGTGCGCGCGCAGCCCGCGCCGCGTGTGATGGCGGTCAACATCGACGAAGGCGAGCCGGGAACCTTCAAGGACCGTACCTACCTGGAGCGCGACCCGCACCGCTTTCTGGAGGGCCTGCTGATTGCCGCCCAGGTCACCGGTACCGAGGCTTGCTACCTCTACCTGCGCGATGAATACCACGATGCGCGCCAGATGTTGACGCGCGAGATTGAGGCCCTGCAGGCGGATCCACCCTGTCCCTTGCCACACATCGAGTTGCGCCGTGGCGCCGGCGCCTATGTCTGCGGTGAAGAGTCGGCCATGCTCGAAAGCCTTGAGGGCAAGCGCGGCGAGCCGCGTCTGCGCCCGCCCTACGTGGCCGAGAAAGGCCTGTTTGGCCGGCCGACGCTGGTTCACAACTTGGAGACCCTGTACTGGGTGCGCGACATCGTGGAGAAGGGCGCGGACTGGTTTCGCGGTTTTGGTCGGCAGGGTCGCCACGGCTTGCGCAGTTTCAGTGTCAGTGGTCGGGTCAAGCTGCCGGGGGTCAAACTGGCCCCGGCCGGCATCACGGCGCGCGAGTTGATTGACGAATACTGCGGTGGCATGCTGGACGGGCATACGCTGTATGCCTACCTGCCGGGTGGCGCTTCGGGGGGCATTTTGCCGGCCCGCCTCGCCCATCTTCCGCTGGACTTTGACACCTTGCAACCTCATGGCTGCTTCATCGGCTCGGCCGCCCTGGTGGTACTGAGCCAGCAGGACCGGGCGCGGGATGCCGCCCTGAACGCCATGCGCTTTTTTGCGGCGGAGAGTTGCGGCCAGTGCACGCCGTGCCGGGTCGGCACGGCCAAAGCCGCCAAGCTGATGGAAGCGCCCGTCTGGGACAACGCCACGCTGGACGACCTGAATGCTGTGATGGTGGATGCCTCCATTTGCGGACTGGGGCAGGCGGCGCCGAATGTGGTGCGCTGTGTGCAGCAATATTTTTCGCATGAAATTGAAGGCGGGGCAGGGGATGCGTTGACACCTTTCGTGGCGGAGTGACTCGAATGACCACGCTAGCCCCAAGCTCTCAAACCGTGATCACCTTCACGCTCAACGGCAATGCTGTGCAGGCCAATGAGGGCGAAAGCATCCTGCAGGCCGCGCAGCGCCATGGCGTTGACATCCCCCATCTTTGCTACAAGGACGGTCTGCGGGCCGATGGCAATTGCCGCGCCTGTGTGGTGGAGATTGCGGGCGAGCGCACCTTGGCCCCGAGTTGTTGCCGCAGCGTCACGGCGGGGATGCAAGTGCAGGCCCACAGCGAGCGCGCCGTCAAAAGTCAAAAACTGGTGCTGGAGTTGCTGCTGTCGGACATGCCCGACCAGGGCTACAAGTGGAATGACGGCGAGCGTGGTCTGGCTGGTCAACACGGTGAGTTGAGCGACTGGGCGGCGCGGTTGAACGTTTCTGTGCGCCCTCAACTCAAGGCCTTGCGCCGTGAGCAACCCAGGGCGGATGTGTCGCACCCGGCGATGGCGGTCAACCTCGATGCCTGCATCCAATGCACCCGCTGCGTGCGCGCCTGCCGCGAGGTGCAGGTGAACGACGTCATCGGCTACGCCCATCGCGGAGCCCACAGCGCCATCGTCTTTGACCTGCAGGACCCGATGGGTAACAGCACCTGCGTCGCCTGCGGCGAGTGTGTGCAGGTCTGCCCCACGGGCGCCTTGATGCCCAAAACACTGATCGGGTCGCAGCGTGTGGACAAAGTCGTGGATTCGGTTTGTCCATTCTGCGGCGTCGGCTGTCTGCTCAGCTACAAGGTCCGGGACAACAAAATTGTCGCGGTGGACGGCCGCGATGGCCCGGCCAACCACAGCCGTCTGTGCGTCAAGGGTCGCTTCGGTTTTGACTATGCGCATCACCCGCACCGGCTCACGCAACCCTTGATCCGGCGCGCTGATGTGCCGAAAGACACGACGGTGACGCGCGACCCGGCGGACTGGGCCAGCGTGTTCCGCGTAGCCACCTGGGACGAGGCACTGAACCTGGTCGGCGGCCAGCTCCAGCAGTTGCGCGACGCGTTTGGGCCTAAGTCACTGGCCGGTTTTGGCTCGGCCAAAGGCAGCAACGAAGAAGCCTACCTTTTCCAGAAACTGGTGCGCACCGGTTTCGGCTCCAATAACGTGGACCACTGCACGCGCCTGTGTCACGCCTCCAGCGTGGCGGCGTTGCTGGAAGGGGTCGGTTCCGGCGCGGTCAGCAACCAGGTGAGTGATGTGGACCACGCCGAGCTGATTTTGGTGATTGGCTCCAACACCGCAGGCAACCACCCAGTGGCCGCCACCTGGATGAAAAACGCGGCCAAGCGCGGCTTGAAGATTGTGACGGCAGACCCTCGCGGCACCGACCTGGACAAGCAGGCGTGGCGCACGCTGCAGTTCAAGGCCGACACCGACGTGGCGCTGATCAACGCCATGATTCACACGATCATTGAAGAGGGCTTGACCGACCCCGCGTTCATTGCCGCCCGCGTGTCCAATTTTGAAGCGGTGCGCGAGGGCGTGCGCGCCTTCAGCCCCGAGGCCATGGCGCCGGTCTGTGGCATCCCGGCGGCCCGCATCCGCGAGGTGGCGCGCGCCTATGCCAAAGCGAAAGCGGCCATGATTTTCTGGGGCATGGGCATCAGCCAGCATGTGCACGGCACCGACAACGTGCGCAGCCTGATTGCGCTGTGCATGGTGGCCGGTCAGATTGGCAAACCGGGTTCCGGCCTGCACCCCTTGCGCGGACAAAATAATGTGCAGGGCGCCAGCGACGCCGGCCTGATCCCCATGATGTTTCCCAACTACCAGCGCGTCACCGACAAAGCCGCGCATGACTGGTTTGAGAAGTTTTGGGGCGCCAAGCTGGATGACCAGCCCGGCTATACCGTGGTGGAAATCATGCGCAAGGCGCTAAGCGACGAGAGCGACCCGCACAAGGTGCGCGGCATGTACATCATGGGCGAGAACCCGGCCATGAGCGACCCCGACCTGAATCATTCGCGTCGCGCTTTGGCATCGCTGTCGCACCTGGTGGTGCAGGACATCTTCATGACCGAAACCGCATGGCTGGCGGATGTGGTGCTGCCGGCCACCGCCTGGCCGGAGAAAACCGGCACGGTGAGCAACACCGATCGCATGGTGCAACTGGGCCGGCAGGCGATCGAGCCGCCAGGCAACGCAAAGCCTGATTTGTGGATCATTCAGCAGATCGCCCAGCGCATGGGATTGACCTGGAACTACGGTGAGATGGATGCCGCCGCGCCGGGCCGCCCCAAGCAAGGCACGGCCCCCTCGGGGGGCAGCGCAGTACGCGAAGTGGCAAGCGTGGGGGCTATGGTCGCCGTCGTCTATGAAGAGATGCGTCAGGCCATGCACACCGCCATCGGTGGCATCAGGTGGGCGCGGCTGCAGCGCGAAGGCAGTGTGACCTACCCGTGTTTGAGTGCCGCTGACCCCGGTCAAGCAACGATGTTCGCCGACCACTTCCCCACCTCTGACGGCCGAGCCCATCTGGTGCCGACCCTGCTGATCCAGGCCGATGAAAAACCGGATGCGGACTACCCGCTGGTGCTGATTACCGGGCGCCAGCTGGAGCACTGGCACACCGGCAGCATGACGCGGCGCTCACAGGTGCTGGATGCGCTGGAGCCCGTCGCCACCGCCTCGGTCAATGGCCGTGAGCTGGAGCGCCTGGGCGTGCCCGCCGGGACCCTGGTCAATCTGCGCTCGCGCCGCGGTGCCGTGACGGTGCGTTTGCGCTGCGATGACGGCACGCCGGATGGCACGGTGTTCATGCCGTTTGTCTACCGCGAGGCAGCAGCCAACTTGCTGACCAATGCCGCACTTGATCCCATTGGAAAAATACCCGAATTCAAATACTGCGCGGTGTGCATGACGCCCATCAACGAATAGCGTTTATCGGACGACTTAGCGCATGTTCGCACGTGCGCCAGTCAGCCTCGTGTAGATCCGGTTTTCGCACTGCCCCCCACGGCCACCCGGATGGGCCCGCCGCGGGTGATAAGGGCCTGGGCTAGCGTTGGATGCCCCGTCTGCCGTATTGCTTTTCTCAATCCGTTACATTCAAATCCCTATGCCCAACATTCGTCCCTCCATTGAAGTCGCCGTCGTCATGCGCCGTGAACGCACCACCGGGCCATCGAGCCGCTGGCAACCCTGGCGCTGGGTGCTGGCGGAGGTGGTTCCGCAGGAGGACGGCTTTGGCCGCACACCGCGCCTGCTCTATAAAAATGATAGCGAAGAACGCTGGCTGCACCCGGGCTACAAGGTCGAATTGTTCAAAGATGATGCAGAAGGCTACTACCTCAACGCCACCACGGAAGCGCCCGGCTGGTTTGTGCTGTGGCGCATGGAAGAAGCGGCCGGCATCACCGATGAACCCATTGCCAAGCCCGAGGTGGTGAGTTTGAGTTATTACGATGCCGGTCGCTGGCTGGACGCTCAGGAAACTGTGGAGCAACTGCCGGCCCCGGCGCCGGTGGTGGAATGGTTGAAGTCCTTTGTGGACGAACACCATGTGCCGGAACCCAAACGCCGCAAGCGACCCGAGAGTTTTCGGGCCTTGACCGACCGCTTTGGTAATCCGGCGTCGATCACGACCGAGAAAAAATCGGGGGCTGGCCGTGGCTGATGGTTTTCTGGGGCGCTGGTCGCAGCGCAAGCAGGCGGTGCGCGAGGGCAAGGTGCTGGACGAACCCATCGCCAAGCCGACCCCTGTGGCGGCGCCGCAGAGCAAGCCCGACGAAGCGCTTGCCGCTGTGCTGGCCGCCCAGACGGCCGAGCCTGCGCCGGTAGCACCCCCGCCGCCCACGCTGGAAGACGTGCAGCATCTGACGCCCGAATCCGACTTCAAGCCCTTTGTGGCGCGTGAGGTCGCGCCGGAGGTGCGCAATGCCGCGATGAAAAAACTGTTTGCAGATCCCCATTTCAACGTGATGGACCGGCTGGACATCTACATTGACGACTATTCCAAGCCCGATCCCTTGCCTGCCTCGATGCTGCGCCAAATGGTCAGTGCCAAGTTTCTCAATCTGTTTGAGGAAGAAGACAAAGACCCGCCCGCCACCCGGGTAGGGGATGATGCCCATACCCCCACGCCGCGATCCATGGCACAGTCGACGCCGCCGTTGCCATCCACCGGCCCTGAACACCTTACCGAGAACAAGCCCTCAGAGCAGGGCGTAGACCATGACCACACTGATATGCGATTGCAACCAAACCATGCCGCTGGACCCCAGGAGCCTAGGCGCAGCACTGAATGAAACCCTGACCCTGCATTCCACCTTGTGCCGCCGCGAGGCGGGCGCTTTTCTCAAGGCGATCCAGTCGGGCGACGACGTGGTGGTGGCCTGTACCCAGGAAAAACGGCTGTTTACCGAACTGGCCGAGCAGACCACTGGGGCCGAGCGCGGCGCGGCTTACGCGCCGATTCGTTTCGTGAACATCCGCGAAACCGGCGGCTGGAGCCGTGACGCCGCCCAGGCCAGCCCGAAAATTGCGGCGCTGCTGGCGGCGGCGCATTTGCCTGAGCCTGAGCCGGTGGCCACCGTCACGTACAAGAGCGCCGGGCGCTTGCTGATCATTGGCGAGTTGGGCGCCGCCGAACGTGCCGCCGAATTATTGGCGGATGAACTCGACATCACCCTGTTCACGCAAGGCGCGGGGGACTTGGGCGCCGCCCAGGAGCGGCGTTACCCGGTGCTCGGTGGCCAGATTCAGTCTTTAACTGGCTGGCTGGGGGCCTTTGAGCTCAAGTGGCTGCGCAACAACCCGATTGATCTGGACCTGTGCACGCGTTGCAACGCCTGCCTGGTGGCGTGCCCGGAAGCTGCCATTGGACTGGATTACCAAATTGACCTGGACTTGTGTCAATCGCACCGGTCCTGCGTCACGGTGTGCAAGGTGGCGGGTGCGATTGATTTCAGCCGGGAGCCCGAGACCTCCAGCGAAACGTTTGATCTGGTGCTTGACCTGCGCGCCACACCGGCCTTCACCCAGCATGCCCTGCCCCAGGGCTACCTGCGCTGGGATGGCCGGGACCTCAAGCCGCTGATGAAGTTGCGTGCGCTGGTGGGTGAGTTTGAGAAGCCCAAGTTTTTTGTCTACAAGCAAAAACTGTGCGCCCACAGCCGCAATGAAAAAACCGGCTGCCATGCCTGCATCGACGTCTGTTCGGCGTCGGCTATCAGCAGCGACCGCAGTCGTCAGCAAATCAAGGTCAATCCCAATCTGTGTGTCGGCTGCGGCACTTGCACCACGGTCTGTCCCACTGGCGCCTTGACCTATGCCTATCCGCGCGCCAGCGATCAGGGCGTCAAGTTCAAGACCCTGCTCGGCACCTATGCGCGCAGCGGCGGCAAAAATGCCGCGCTGCTGTTGCACAGCCAGGAGGGCGGCGCGCGCCTGCTGGGTGACTTGGGTCGTTTGGCGCAGTTGGAGCGCGCCACCCAAGATGGCACGCATGGCGTGCCAGCACGCGTGCTGCCGATTGCGCTGTGGCACACCTCGTCGCTCGGGCTGGAAGTCTGGCTGACGGCGATTGCCTACGGTGCCTCGCAGGTCTGGGTGCTGATGACCGAAGAGGAAGCGCCGCAATACCATGAGGCGATTCGCAGCCAGATGGCGGTGGCACAAGCCATCCTGACGGGACTGGGCTACCAGGGCGAACATTTCCGCGTGCTGCATGCCCGGGACGCCCGCGACCTCGCGGCGTTCGATGGCGATTTGCAGGCCGTTCCGGCCCAATGTGTCAGCCGCAGCGCTGGCTTCGCGGTGCAAGCCGACAAGCGGGCCACGCTGGAGTTGGCGCTGGACCATTTGATCGCGCACGCGCCGGTCAAAACAGAACGCATTGCCTTGCCCGCCAGCGGTTCGCCACTGGGTGCGCTCAAACTCGACAAGGACGCCTGCACCCTGTGCCTGAGCTGCATCAACGCCTGCCCGGCCAGTGCCTTGCAGGACAACCAGGAATCGCCCCAGCTCAAGTTCATTGAGAAAAACTGTGTGCAGTGCGGCCTGTGCGTCACGACCTGCCCGGAAAAAGCGCTGTCGCTGGTGCCGCAACTGAACCTGCTGCCGCAGCGCAAAGAGGCGGTCGTGATCAACGAGATGAAGCCCTACGCCTGTGTGCGCTGCAGCAAACCCTTTGGCACGCTCAAAGCGATTGAGGCCATGCTCGGCAAGCTCAGCGGTCACAGCATGTTTCAGGGCACCGCGCTGGAACGCCTGAAAATGTGCAGCGACTGCCGGGTGATCGATATTTACTCGGCCCAGAACGAAACCAAAATAACGGACCTCTGACCATGATGCCAGTACCCAACGCCATGCCAACCAGCGCCCTTGACGAAGAAACCGCCCGTTCAGAGCTTTATGGGCTGCTAGCCCTTTTGTACTATGCGCCACCAGCTACTGAATTGATAGCTAATCTGCGGGTGGCTGCGACCGATGCGCCCGCCGCCGGGGCCTTTCTGGAAGAACCGTGGCGCGCCCTGGTGGGGGTTGCCCGCGAGATGACGGACGCGGCCATTCAAAGTGAATACAACACTTTGTTTGGCGGCATGAGCAAGCCCGAGGTGTACCTGTATGGCTCTCATTTCCTGAGCGGTTTTCTGAACGAGAAGCCGCTGGCCCGGCTGCGCACCGAGTTGGCGAATCTGGGTCTGGCGCGTGATGACGGCATGTCAGAGACCGAAGACCACGTGGCCTACTTGTGCGAGGTCATGCGCTATCTGATCGCCGGTGAAGATGTGACGGTCGCCAACCTCACGCGTCAAAGCGAGTTCTTTGCCAATCACCTGCAACCCTGGGTGCTGCTGATGTGCGATGACCTGCAGCAACACCCCAAAGCCCGGTTTTATGCGGCGTTGGCCGAACTCACCCGCGCCTTCATAGGGGTTGAGGCGCAGGGCTTTGACATGCTGGACTGAGCGGGAAGCCGCGCATTGATCCGTTCAGGCCGACCGGCTGGCTGCCTCGTCCTGCTTGTCGGGTGATTGCGGTTCGCACAGCAGCCAGATGCTGAACACGGCGCCCTGGGCCTCTTCCCCCCGTTCCTGCCGGTTGGCGCCGCGGATGCTGCCGCCATAGCGTTCCACCAGCCCCACGCTGATCCACAAGCCCAGCCCGTTGCCTTCACTTTTGGTCGTGAAGAAGGGGCGGAACAGCTTCTCCTGTGTGTCCGGGCTGAGGCCGGCGCCGCTATCGCAGACCTCAATCACGACGCCGGGGCGACCCTGCTGGTCACGCTGGTCGTGGCTGCGCAGCAGCAGGGTGCCGCCTGCCGGCATGGCCTGGATGGCGTTGCTCAGCAGATTGATCACGACCTGTTGCAACTCCTGGGCGTTGATGCCGACCACGCTCGTGGCCTGCCACTCGCGCACCACCTCAATGCGGGTGTGGGCCAGCAGATGCCCGACCAGCACCAGCGAGTCGTTCAGGGTGCGATTGACATCCACCGGCTCCACGTAGCCCGCATAGTCCGTGGGCCGCGCGTATTGCAGCAGCTGGGTGACGATCAGCCGCATCCGGTCCACCTGCTGGTCCAGTAGCTGCAGTTCCGCCGCCACCGGCCGCGCCTGCTCGCCAAGCAGTTCGCGCATCAGGTCCAGATTGCCCTGCATCACCGCAATCGGGTTGTTGATTTCATGCGCCACGCTGGCGGTCAGCTGGCCGATGGCAGCCAGTTTTTCTGACTTGATGAGTTGCTGCTGGGCCTGTTGCAGGGAGGTGTTGCTTTGGGCCAGCTCTTGCGTGCGCGCAATCACTTTGGCATCCAGTTCGGCGGCACCGCGTTGCAGGGTGCGGGTCTTGTCGTCAATCACGTTGAGCAATTGGTCGAGATGATTGGCCAACGCACCAATTTCGTCGCGCGCCTCGACGGCGCCAACCCGCGCGCCGGTGTCGCCTTCTTCGACACGTTGCATGGTGCGATTCATCTGCTCCACCGGCCGGAAGATGCTGCGCGCCCAGCGAACCGAGAACACGGCGGCGAGCAGCATCACAAGGAGGAAGATACCGGCAATCAGGGCCAGCAGACCGTATTTGACCAGTCGGAACGGTGCTTCCAGAAAGCCCACATACAGCATGCCGACCCGCTGGCCGCGGGCATCCAGCAGCGGCTCGTAGGCCGAGACATACCAGTCGTCCACCACAAAGGCGCGGTCCAGCCAGGTGTCGCCACGTTGCAGCACGGCATCGCGCACGGCCTGCGACACGCGGGTGCCGATGGCGCGCTGGTCCTGGAACAGCCGCACGTTGGTGGTGATGCGCACGTCATCCATGAACAGCGTGGCCGTGCCGTGGCTACCGAGGGGGAGCGAGCCCTCGGGATAGACGATGCGGTTGATGTGGTCGATCAGGCCCAGGTTCTGGTTGAGCAGCACGCCGCCGCGCAACAGGGCCAGGGTTTTGCCGTCGGCACCCAGGACCGGCATGGTTGAGAGCATGACCAGTGCCCGGTCTTCGATGGTGCGACGGGTGGGGGCGGCACCACGCGTGGCAATCAACGGGATTTGAATACGATCCGCCAGCTGGGGTGCCAAGCCCAACAGCTCGCTGGCAGCGAGTCGGGCCAGACTGGTTTGCCCGATGGCTCCTTGAAAGTGGCGCGCTGTTCCGCCATTGTCTTCCTTTAAGGGTGAGTCGGCGGTCAGCAGCACACCTTGTGGGCTGTAGAGGTTGATGAAGTCAAAGCCCAGGCGACCCCGTTCCTTGGTCAGCAGGGCGTGCAAGCCGGGCAAGTCATGCTGCGCCAGTGCCAGGTGCAAGGTGTGCGACGCGGCCACCGCCTGGGTACCGGACCCGACTTCGCCCAGAACCTGGCCGAAATAGCCGTGCGCCACGGCCAGGTCGCTGCGCACCTTGGTGATCAGCAGGCGGTCGTAGGCCGCATTGCCCCAGATGACGAGTGCGCCCACCAGCAGGGGCAGCACCACCAGCAAGGGCAGCAGTGCCATGGCCAGCAGCTTGTTGCGGATGGAGCGGGCGATCCAGCGCGGTGTCAGCAAAGCCCATAGCGCCGGCCGCACCGAGGTCGTTGACGTCACGGGGCGGCCCATTCGGCGCAGCGCCGTTCCAGCGTGCGGCGCGAGATGCCGAGCATCTGGGCGGCCTGTGTTTTGTCGCCCTGTACCGAATCGAGGATGGCGCAGATATGCTGTTTTTCCAGGGTCTGCAGGTCGGTGGCTCTGCGGTTTAAGCCGGCGACCGGCTGGGCTGGCAACGCTGGCTGGCTGACTGAATACAGTGCCGAGACATTGAGTGCGCCCAGAATCAGCGAGCGTTCAATCAGGTTGCGCAACTCCCGGACATTGCCCGGCCAGGGGTACTGCATCAGGTAGTCCAGCTCGGCGGGCGTGATGTCCAGCGGCGCCACGCCCAGCACGGGGGCCAGTTGCGCCATGAAATGGGCCACCAGATCGGCCATGTCCTCTTTGTGTTCACGCAGCGGCGGCAGCGTGATTTCCACCACCTGCAGCCGGTAATAGAGGTCTTTGCGGAAGCGGCCGGCCGCCACTTCTTCCACCAGGGAACGGTTGGTGGCGGCAATGATGCGCACGTTCACTGGCAGCAGTTTCTCGCTGCCAACCGGCCGGATCTTGAGGTCTTCCAGAGCCCGTAGCAAAGTGGCCTGCAAGGGCAATGGCAGATCAGCCACTTCGTCCAGAAATAGCGTGCCCCCCTGCGCGTAATAAAACAGGCCATCGCGCGCCTTGGTCGCGCCGGTGAAAGCGCCCTTGGCGTGGCCGAACAACTCGCTCTCGATCAGTTCGGGCGACATGGAGGCGCAATTGACCGGCACAAACGGACCTTGCGCGCGCAGGCTTAAGGCGTGCAGTGCGTGGGCCACCAGCTCCTTGCCGGTGCCCGATTCGCCTTGCAGCAGCACGGTGCTGTTGACCGCCGCAACCCGACCCAGCGACTGGGACAGCTGGCGCATGGCCGGCGAGTGGCCGACCAGGCCATTGCTGACATCCCGCCTGGTGGACAAGGTGTGACGCAGCACATGGTTTTCCCGCGTCAGACGAGCATTTTCAAAGCAGTGTTTGACCGCATTGAGAATCTGCGGCACCCGAAAGGGCTTGAGAATAAAGTCCGAGGCGCCTGCGCGCAGGGCTTCTATCGCGGTATCGAGATCGGCAAAAGCCGTGATCAGGATGACCTGCCCCGAAAAGCCCTGTTCGCGCAGCTCCTTGAGCCAGCTCACGCCATTGCGGCCGGGCAGTGAGATGTCGAGAATGATCAGGTCGATATGGTGGTTCTGCAGCATATCGGCGCCTTCTTCAGCGCTGCCGGCATTCATCACGGTGTGGCAGCGGGGAACCAGTGTCTTGACCAGAAAATTCCGCATGCCGGGCTCGTCATCCACGATCAGGATGGACCAGTCAGGCCAGCCTTCTTTGGCCTTGTCATTCATTGGGTGGGTGGGCGTTTGGAGCACTGTGTTCAATAAAGGTGAGCCTAAATTTTATCGGGGCATCCGACAAAATCACTCGGGTATGTATTTTTTTTGCGAATTGTCAAGCGTGAGGCAGGAGTGTGTTTGGCGCTGGCTTGGCAGTTATAACGGCCATTTTGTGCGACAAGTTGTCGCAAAATAGTCGTCAAGTTGTCGGGCGCAGATAGGTCTTGTTGTTTGAAAAAGTTGCAAGTCATTGATTCATATGAATTGCAATTTTAATGTTGTGATTGGCACGACTTATGCAATTAAAACTATAGTGCTTGTCAGGCGGGTGCTTCATGTGATTCCTGAATGACAGGGTACGACAGGCCGCCGTAGGCAAAGGGTTTTTTTCTACTTGCCGAATCCGTCAGACATTGTTAGATTCACCCCAAGTTTTAATATGCAGATCAGTTCCTAGGTGGAACATTCGAGGAGATAAAGCATGACTCAATCCACGACCAAGTTGTCGCGGCGCACGCTGTTTGCGGGCGCCAGTACCGTTGGTGCAATCGCGACCGTTGCCAGTTTGATGCCGTCCGTTTCGGGTCTTGCCTTGCCTGCCGAACCGCAGGCCAAGCCAGCCCCTGAAAAAGGCGGGGGCTATTCTTTGAGTGCCCACGTCAAGCAGTATTACAAGACAACACTCGTCTGATTTCACCGTATTTCGCCGACTTTGGAGAGTCCCATGTTGTTGACTAAAAAATCTGGTTCAGCCGATGCCGCTGCCCGTTCCCCGTTTGTGCACAGTTTGCGTCGCGGCTTGTCTCAGGCGCTGCCCACCATGGATCGGCGTGCGTTTTTGCGGCGCTCCGGCCTGGGGGTCGGCGTGGGCCTTGCCGCTTCCCAGTTGACCTTGGTTAAAAAAGCCAGCGCCGCTCCCGGCTCCGTGTTGGTCGGTGAAGGAAAAATCGAAATCAAACGCACGGTTTGCACCCATTGCTCTGTCGGCTGCGCGGTGGATGCCGTGGTGGAGAACGGTGTCTGGGTTCGGCAAAACCCGGTGTTCGATTCTCCGATCAACCTCGGCGCCCATTGCGCCAAAGGGGCTGCCCTGCGCGAGCACGGGCATGGCGAGTACCGTTTGCGTTACCCCATGAAGCTGGTGAACGGCAAGTACGAGCGTATCAGCTGGGACACGGCGTTGAGCGAAATCAGCGCCAAGCTGCAGGATTTGCGCAAGGCCAGCGGGCCGGATTCCGTCTACTGGGTGGGATCAAGCAAACACAACAACGAGCAGGCCTATCTGCTGCGCAAGTTTGTCAGTTTCTGGGGCAGCAACAACTGCGACCACCAGGCCCGTATTTGCCACTCCACCACGGTGGCCGGGGTGGCCAATACCTGGGGTTATGGGGCCATGACCAACTCGTACAACGACATGCAAAACAGCAAGGTCGCCCTGTACATCGGTTCCAACGCGGCGGAGGCGCACCCGGTCAGCATGCTGCACATGCTGCACGCCAAGGAATCGGGTTGCAAGCTGATCGTGGTGGATCCGCGCTTTACCCGCACGGCAGCCAAAGCCGACGAGTATGTCCGCATCCGCTCCGGCTCCGACATCGCCTTTTTGTTCGGCATCCTGCACCATATTTTCAAGAACGGCTGGGAAGACAAGCAGTATATCAATGACCGCGTCTTCGGCATGGACAAGATCAAGGAAGAAGTACTGGCCAAGTGGACGCCGGACAAGGTGGAAGAAGCCTGCGGCGTCAAAGAAGCGCAGGTTCTCAAAGTGGCGACTTGGCTCAACGAGAACCGTCCCGGCACGGTGGTTTGGTGCATGGGGCAAACCCAGCACACCACGGGCAATGCCATCGTGCGGGCTTCGTGCATCTTGCAGTTGGCCTTGGGCAATGTCGGCAAGTCGGGCGGCGGCACCAACATTTTCCGCGGTCATGACAATGTGCAGGGTGCCACCGACGTCGGCCCCAACCCCGATTCGCTGCCCGGTTATTACGGCTTGGTAGAAGGTTCCTGGAAACACTTCGCCAAGGCCTGGGGCGTCGATTTTGAATGGATCAAGGGCCGGTTTGCAACGCCGGCCATGATGAGCAAGCCCGGCATCACCGTGTCGCGCTGGATTGACGGCGTGCTGGAAAAGAACGAACTGATTGACCAGGATTCCAACTTGCGGGGCGTTTTCTATTGGGGGCATTCTCCCAACTCCCAGACCCGGGGTCTGGAGATGAAGCGCGCCATGGACAAGCTTGATTTGCTGGTGGTGGTGGACCCCTATCCCTCGGCCACGGCGGCGATGGCGGCCATGCCTGGCAAGGCAGAGGATTTGAATCCTAATCGCTCGGTGTACTTGTTGCCCGCAGCCACCCAATTTGAAACCAGTGGTTCGGTAACGGCATCAAACCGTTCCATTCAATGGCGCGAAAAAGTCATCGAGCCGCTGTGGGAGAGCCGCAGCGATCACATGATCATGCAGCAGTTCGCCGACAAGCTTGGCTTCGGCAAAGAGTTGTCCAAGAACTTCAAGATGCAAAAAGTCAAAGGCCTGGACGAACCCATGCCGGAGGACATCCTGCGCGAGATCAATAAGTCGGTGTGGACCATCGGCTACACCGGCCAGAGCCCGGAGCGCCTCAAAGCGCACATGCGCAACATGCACCTCTTTGACGTGAAAACGCTCAAGGCCAAAGGGGGCAAAGACAAGGAAACCGGCTACGACTTTACCGGTGATTATTTTGGTTTGCCTTGGCCTTGTTATGGCACTGCCGCGCTCAAGCATCCCGGTTCGCCCAATTTGTACGACACCTCCAAACATGTGATGGAAGGCGGCGGTAACTTCCGCGCTAACTTTGGGGTTGAGCGGGACGGCAAGAATTTGCTGGCCGAGGACGGCTCGCACTCCTTGGGCGCCGATATCACCACCGGCTACCCCGAGTTTGACCATGTGTTGCTCAAGAAGCTGGGCTGGTGGGACGACCTCACGGAGGCGGAGAAAACGGCCGCTGAAGGCAAGAACTGGAAAACCGATATGTCGGGTGGCATCCAGCGCGTGGTGATGCAAGTGCATGGTTGCCACCCGTTTGGCAATGCCAAGGCGCGGGCCGTGGTGTGGAATTTCCCCGATGCGATTCCGCAGCACCGCGAACCCTTGTACGGCATCCGGCCTGACCTGGTGGCCAAGTATCCAACCCACGACGACAAGAAAGCGTTCTGGCGTTTGCCCACCCTGTTCAAGACAATCCAGGATAAAAACATCGCTGACAAGGTGCACGAGAAGTTCCCGTTCATCATGACTTCGGGCCGGCTGGTCGAGTACGAAGGCGGCGGCGAAGAAACCCGCTCCAACCCGTGGCTGGCCGAGTTGCAGCAGGAGATGTTCATCGAGATCAACCCCAGGGTGGCGGCGGACAAAGGCATTCGCAATGGTGAGCGGGCCTGGGTCTCGACCCCGACCGGCGCGCGCCTCAATGTGCAGGCACTGGTGACCGAGCGCGTCGGGCCGGACACGGTGTTCATGCCGTTCCACTTCTCCGGCCGCTGGCAAGGCGCTGACATGCTGGCTTATTACCCCAATGGCGCGGCGCCCATCGTGCGCGGCGAGGCCATCAACACCGGCACCACCTACGGTTATGACAGCGTGACCATGATGCAAGAGACCAAGACCACGGTCTGCAACGTCGAGAAGGCATAAGGAGAAAAATATGGCACGTATGAAATTTGTTTGTGACGCCGAGCGTTGCATTGAGTGCAACGGTTGTGTCACGGCCTGCAAGAACGAACATGAGGTGCCGTGGGGCGTCAATCGCCGGCGCGTGGTGACCCTCAACGATGGTGTACCGGGTGAAAAATCCATCTCGGTGGCCTGCATGCATTGCAGCGATGCGCCGTGCATGGCGGTCTGTCCAGTCAACTGCTTTTATCGTACCGATGAAGGTGTGGTCTTGCACGACAAGGATGTGTGCATTGGCTGCGGTTACTGCTCTTATGCCTGCCCTTTTGGCGCCCCGCAGTTTCCGTCGCAGGGCACTTTTGGTGTACGCGGCAAGATGGATAAGTGCACGTTTTGTGCCGGTGGTCCTGAAGCCAATGGCAGTCAGGCCGAGTTCGAGAAATATGGCCGCAACCGTCTGGCCGAGGGCAAGCTGCCAGTTTGCGCGGAAATGTGCTCGACCAAGGCCTTGATCGCCGGAGATGGCGATGTGGTGGCTGACATCTTCCGCAACCGCGTGCTCAAGCGCGGCAAAGGCGCTGAGGTTTGGGGCTGGGGCACCGCCTATGGTTCCAAGCAAGCGGGGCAGCCGACAGTGAAGGCACCTGAAGGAGCGAAATCATGAAGCATGCACTGTGGATAGCGGCCCTGGCAACCCTGTTGACGGCTTGTGGTGAGCGGCCGCAAGCACTGGGCGCTGGCAAGCTGGATGCGCCCCCCTACAGTGGCACCGGTAAGGCTTTTTCCGATGGCGGCTGGCAGCAAGGCGACAAGGCTAGCTGGGAGTCGCATCTGAAAGCCCGCAGCCAATATGGGCAGAACGACTACAGCCGGATGAACTGACAGGAGGTCCTGATGAAAAAAGTCCTTACTGCGGCCGTCTTGCTGTTCCTGATTTTGGGCAGTGCGGTGGCGCAAAACAAACCGCCGACGCCCAATGCGCCTGTAGCCGTTGTTGCGCCGTCTGATACCGGCGCCATCAAAAGCCAGAACATTCTTGATGTCAAGCCGGATGCCAGCGCCGAGCCAGGCTATGCAACGCAAAGCAACGGCGAGCGTGCCAAAGTGCAACCTGGCAACAATGCGCCAATGTGGCGGCAGGTGGGCTCCGGCGTCACCGGCTACAGCAGTCTGCCGGTGAGTCAGGCACCTGAGGCCGGTAATCTGATTCAACCTTTTGTGCAGTACCCGGGCTTTCGTTTGACCAACGCGGGCGAGGCTTGGCGGCAAGTGCGCAACAACTGGATCATTCCTTACGGCGGCGCTTTGCTGCTGATTGTGGTGGGTGCCATTGCCCTGTTTTACTGGCGCAAAGGCAGCCTCGCCCTGCACGGCGCCGAGACTGGGCGGCAGATTGAACGTTTCACGCCGTTTGAGCGCTCAGCGCATTGGGCCAACGCCATTGCCTTCAGTATTTTGGCCATTTCCGGCTTGGTGATGGCCTTTGGCAAGTTTTTTCTGCACCCGGTCATTGGCAGTACCTTGTTTGGCTGGTTGACCTACGTGCTCAAAAATGCCCACAATTTTGCAGGGCCCCTGTTTGCCGTGTCTTTGCTGGTGGTGATGGGCACCTTCGTTAAAGACAATCTGCCGCGCAAGGAAGACTTCACTTGGCTGGTGCATGGGGGCGGTATGTTGTCGGACCACGGAGTGGCATCGCACCGGTTCAATGCGGGTGAAAAATTACTCTTCTGGGGTGGTGTTTTGTTTCTGGGGTTGATCGTGGTGGGCTCCGGCCTGGTGTTGGACAAACTGCTTCCCGGGCTGATCTACGAGCGCGGCACCATGCAGTTGGCCCACATGATTCATGCGGTGGCCACCGTTCTGATGATGGCGATGTTCCTGGGGCATATCTACATGGGCACCATTGGTATGCACGGCGCCTACAAGGCCATGAAAACTGGTTATGTCGATGAGACTTGGGCTAAGGAACATCATGATCTTTGGTACCAGGACATTCAGGCCGGCAAGATCCCGGCCCAGCGCTCGCAAAAGCCGGTTTCCAGCCAACCTGTACAAGTTTGAAGAGTTTGAGAAAGCCTGTATGAAAAATACTCTGAAATATCTGTTGCTGACTGGTGGCTCACTTTTGTTCGCCACCGCTGTGATGGCCAAGTTGCCCGCCCTGTCGGATGAAGCCAAAGCCAAAGCGGCCGAAGCGGCAGCCAAAGCCGCCTGGAGTGGCAAGGTCGATGCTTACCTGAGCTGCAAGTCGCAGGATCGGGTCGCGGCCCACTACTACAAAACGGCCAAAACCGCTCACAAGGAAACCAAGCCGGCGAAAGAAATGCCGCCTTGCGCCGACCCGGGCGCGTTTTCCTACACCCCTCCTGAGGTGGTCAAGCCGCTGGAGGCGTCCGGTGCGCATTCACCTGCGCCTACCGCAACCAGCCCACCCAGTAGCAAAACGCCGGCCGCGGCAATTGCTCCCGTCAAAAAGCCCTGACCACGCCTCCCTTTTAAAAAGCCGACCTGCAAGGGGGCGGCTTTTTTTTGTTGTAGCCTCTCATTCATGTCCCTACCTTTCCTGACCCAAGCGCGTGCGCCATTGACCTGCGCAGTTGCTGCTGTCAACGAGTATGGCGAGCAGCAGCCGATCTCAATTCCTGCCGAACGCGCGCTCACCGTTTATGTCGATAAGCGTGAATTGGTCACGCTGATGACCTTGGGTGCTCATCCTGAATTGCTGGTGCTGGGTTTTTTGCGCAACCAGCGACTGGTGCAGTCTGTGCAGGAGGTCGAGTCAATCACGGTGGACTGGGAGGTCGGTGCGGCGGCCGTCAAAACGCGCCAGGGTATTTCTGACATTGAAGCGCGCACCGCCAAACGCGTGGTGACCACTGGCTGTGGCCAAGGCAGTGTGTTTGGCGACTTGATGGCGGACGTGGACAAGCTGGTCTTGCCCGCGGCCAGCCTGATGCAATCGCAACTGTATGGCATCGTCAACGCCATTCGCCTGCAGGAGAGCACCTACAAATCAGCGGGTTCGGTGCATGGTTGCGCCTTGTTTCAGGGCGAAGAAATGCTAGTGTTTGTGGAAGACGTAGGCCGCCACAACGCCATTGACACCATTGCCGGCTGGATGTGGATGCAAGCCTCCCAAGCCATGGCGGGCGATGACAAAGTGTTCTATACAACCGGACGGTTGACCAGCGAAATGGTGATCAAGTCCGCCCAAATGGGGGTGCCCATTGTGGTCTCGCGCAGCGGAATCACCCAGATGGGCCATGAAGTGGCGCAGCGCCTGGGGCTGTGCACCATTGGCCGCGCCACCAACAAGCGCTTTCTTTGCTACAGCGGTGCTGACCGTTTGCAGTTACAGCCCGAGCTGGCCGGCACAAGGCTGCCTGTAGCGGCGTGACGCCGGGTTTTTCTGCATGGCCTATCTGGCTGATGTCCACCGGGTGCACGTCCCCGACCCTGCACAATACGGTGCCCCCGTCTCCACTTAATCCATGCGTGATCCCTTACTTGACACATCTGTTGTCGCGGTCAAACCCAGCGTCCGTCAGCTGACATTTTGGGCTTTTGCCATTGTGTTTCTGGTGCTGTTGATCGCTTGGGCCGGGCAGTGGGCGGCACACCGGGAAGCTGATTTCCAGTCTGACTCGATTAACCGTGCTATAGAAGTCCACGCCTTGGGCTTGCGAGGTGAGGCGGCCAAATACAACTACTTGCCGTTCACGGCCTCGCAGCATCCCGATGTGATCGCCGCTTTGTCGAGTCCCAAGGACCTCGCACGGCGTCAGCGTGCCAACCGTTACCTGGAGGATGTGAACCGGCGCGCGGGATCCGACGCCTTGTATGCGATTGACCTTCAGGGCACCACACTCACGGCCAGCAACTGGAATGATCCCAAAGGCTTTGTCGGCGAGTCTTACGCCAATCGTCCTTACTTTATTGACGCCCGCCAGGGCCGCAACGGTCAGTTTTACGGTGTCGGCAAGACGACTGGTGAGCCGGGCCTGTTTCTCTCTGCGCCCGTGCGACATCAAGGCGTGATTCTCGGCGTTGTTGTCGTCAAAGTGAGCCTGCGCCAAATTCAGGAAACGTGGGCCAAGGCACGCGACCCGATCATGCTGTCGGATGCGCATGGCATTTTTTTCCTGGGCTCCAATGCACCGTGGCTATACCAGGCCAAGACAGAGGTGAGTCAAGACGATCTGGCCTGGGTGCGCCAGCATGAAGTCTATGGCGCCCGACAAGTCTTTCCTCGGGTGCCTTGGTTTGTTGAGCGCACCGAGGGCCCGCCGGGCTACCTGATTCGGACCCGCATCAACGGCCAATCGCGTCAATATCTTGCCGTCGACGAGACCCTGCCCGATCTCGGCTGGACCTTGACGGTGATGACCGATTACGTGGCCGTCACGCGTGCGCGCAATCGCACCTGGATGCTGGGGGGGCTGGGTGCCTGTCTGCTCATATTGGGCGGGCTTTACCTGCAGTTGCGGGAGCGCAGGTTTGCCGAGCAACGCAATGCCCGCCGCGAGCTGGAGGTGCGGGTGCGCGAGCGAACCCAGGAGCTGGGCGAGGCGCACGCCTTTCGCAAGGCAATGGAGGATTCGCTGCTGGTGGGCATGCGCGCCCGGGATCTTGAGGGGCACATCATTTACGTCAATCCGGCCTTGAGCGAAATCACGGGTTACCGGGCGGATGAACTGATTGGCCGGCTGCCGCCTTACCCTTACTGGCATCCGGACGACCTGGAGAAACACTGGCACGACAATGACGCGATGATGAGCGGTCAGGCCGCACTGACCGGTTTCGAGTCACGCGTTCGCCACCGGGATGGACATGACGTGCATACCATGGTCTATACGGCACCGCTGATTGACGCCACGGGCAAGCAAAGCGGCTGGATGAGTTCAGTGGTCGATATCTCCGAGCAAAAACGCGCGGAAATACGGCAGCGCCAGCACGACGAGCAACTGCAGCACGCCCAGCGTCTGGCCAGTCTGGGCGAGATGGCCTCGACGCTGGCCCACGAGCTGAACCAGCCCTTGATGGCACTCAGTAATTTTGCGAGTGCGGCGAAAGCCTTTGCGGCCCAGGGAAATCAAACCTTGCTGGTCAACAGTCTTGAAGAAATCATGGCCCAGGCGCAGCGCACGGCCGAGATCGTGCGACGAATTCGCAGCTTTGTGCGACAGCGGACCCAAGGCGTTGAAAACTGCGTGATCCATGACGTGGTTGCCAATGTTCTGGCCTTGCTCAAGCCTGAAATTCGGGTTCAACACGCACGTGTCATCACGCATGTGCAGGCCCAGCTTCCCCTGGTGCCGGGTGACCGGGTGCTGCTGGAGCAGGTGTTACTGAACCTCGTCCTCAACAGCCTGCAGGCCATGCAGAACACCCCTGTCGACAGCCGCGTGGTGGAGATCGATGCCACCTGTGTGGGTGGGGCCGTTTTTATTACAGTGGCGGATCGTGGGCCGGGCATTGCCGCGGACATTGCCGACCAGCTGTTCGATCCCTTCTTCACGACCAAGGTGGACGGCTTGGGGCTGGGCTTGAATATTTGCCGCACCATCGTCGAAAGCCATCGGGGTCACCTGTCTTTCGAGAACCGTGAAGGCGGCGGTGTCATCTTTACGCTCCAGTTGGAGTCCATGTCATGAATCACACGCATCTCAATCTTTATGTGGTCGATGACGACGACGCGGTGCGTCGCTCCCTCGGACTGTTGTTGCTGTCGCGCGGTCATGCGGTGCAGACCTTTGACTCGGGCGAAGCGTTCCTGGCCG
Organism: Rhodoferax sp.; assembly: GCF_012927445.1. Taxonomy (GTDB): domain Bacteria; phylum Pseudomonadota; class Gammaproteobacteria; order Burkholderiales; family Burkholderiaceae_C; genus Rhodoferax. The sequence continues at coordinate 263,641 of NZ_JABBPD010000001.1, read as the reverse complement.
CTGCCGATTTAAAACGCGCCGGCTGCGTCATTCTGGACTTGCGCATGGCGGGCATGAGCGGGCTGCAGGTTTTTGAGCAATTGCGGGCGCGACAGAGCGCGATGGTGGTGCTTTTCCTCTCGGGCCACGGCGACATCCCCATCGCGGTGGATGCCGTGCAGAAGGGCGCGTTTGGTTGGCTGGAAAAGCCCTGCAACGATGAACACTTGCTGAAAACAGTTCAGCTGGCGCTGCAGAAAGCAGCCGAGCTGGCGCTCAGGCAGCGGAGCCAGCAAGAGGCGCAAACGCGGTGGGACAAACTGACGCCCCGCGAGAAGCAGGTGGCCCGGGAAGTCGCCCAAGGCAAACCCAATAAGCGGATTGCCCTCGATTTGGCGCCACTGGAACTGCGCACAGTCGAAACCCACCGCGCCCATGTCTTCGCCAAGCTGGCGGTGGCCAACAGCAACGAACTCGACCGTTTCCTGCGCGACAACGAACTGTAAAGCGCTCCCTTGCAAGCCGTAGTTTCTCAGTAGAAATACGCAGACAAGGCTGGGCACGCTACGGACGACGCCACACGGTCCCCTTGGGAAAATCCCTGTTACAGGCTGAGACGCGCCACACAAGCTGACGCGTAGCCCAAAAAAAGGAGACCCCCTATGACCGCCTTATTGCCCTATACCTTTGAAGAAAAGCGCAAACGCATCTTCGCCATCGTTGCCGCATCGTCCGGCAATCTGGTCGAGTGGTTCGACTTTTACGTCTACGCCTTTTGCGCCATTTATTTTGCACCTGCGTTTTTTCCGAAATCAGATCCAACCGCGCAGCTGCTCAATACCGCCGGGGTGTTTGCCGCCGGCTTTCTGATGCGCCCTATTGGCGGCTGGTTGTTTGGCCGCATCGCCGACCGGCATGGCCGAAAGAACTCCATGGTGATCTCGGTCATGCTGATGTGCGTGGGCTCACTGATGATCGCGTGCCTGCCCACCTATGCCAGCATTGGCGCCGCCGCGCCCGTGTTGCTGCTCCTGGCGCGACTGCTTCAGGGCTTGTCGGTCGGAGGTGAATACGGCACGACGGCCACCTACATGAGCGAAGTGGCCATGCGCGGGCAACGCGGATTTTTGTCGTCGTTCCAATATGTGACGCTGATTGGCGGGCAACTGCTGGCGGTGCTGGTGGTCGTGATCCTGCAGCAGTTCCTGACGGAAGTCGAACTCAAGGCCTGGGGCTGGCGCATTCCTTTTGTCATTGGCGCGGTGACGGCGGTGGTGGCCCTGCTGCTCCGTCGCACCTTGCACGAAACCACGACGGCAGAGTCGCGCAGCAATAAAGCGGCGGGCAGTGTCGCCGCGATATTCAAACACCATAAAAAAGCGTTCTTTACCGTGCTCGGCTTTACCGCTGGCGGTTCGCTGATTTTTTACACGTTCACGACCTACATGCAAAAGTACCTGGTGAATTCGGCCGGCATGTCGATCAAGACCGCCAGTCTCGTCATGACGGTGTGTTTGTTCCTCTACATGTGCATGCAGCCGGTGTTCGGCGCACTGTCCGATCGCATTGGCCGGCGTAAAAACATGCTGTTGTTCGGCGGACTGGGCGCGCTGGTCACCGTCCCTGTTTTGACGGCCCTGCAAAGCATTGCCAGTCCGGTCGCGGCGGGTGCCTTGATCATGCTGGCCCTGGCCATCGTCAGTTTCTACACTTCCGTCGGCGGTATCGTGAAAGCCGAAATGTTTCCTCCTGAAGTGCGGGCGCTCGGCGTCGGTCTTTCCTATGCCGTGGGCAACGCGATCTTTGGCGGGTCGGCCGAGTATGTGGCGCTGGGCCTGAAGTCCATCGGCCATGAGTCGGCGTTCTATTGGTATGTCACGGGCATGATGGTGCTGGCCTTCCTGGTCAGTCTGAGTTTGCCAAAGCAGGCCAAGTACCTGCATCACGACCACTGAGCTAATCAGGCCCTTGCTGCAGGGTAAAACCTGTTGCGCGCAGCCACCAGCCTTTGAGTGCGCTAAGGTAGCGCCATGAATATTTCTTTTTGGCGTTTGGGCTGGCGTTCTTTGTGGCGCGATCTGCGCTCCGGTGAGCTGCGTTTACTCATTGTTGCCGTGACGCTGGCGGTGGCGACCTTGACCGCCGTGGGTTTTTTTGCCGACCGGCTGAAAGGCGGTTTGCAGCGCGATGCACGCCAGTTGCTCGGCGGCGACGCCGTGATTTCCAGCGACAACCCGACGCCGGCCGTGTTTGCGGCCAAGGCCCGCGCACTGGGCCTGGACGTGGTCCAAACCCTGGGCTTTCCCACCATGGCCCGCGCCAGCGACGCCAAGGGCGGCGGCACCAAGCTGGTGGCCCTGAAGGTTGTCGAGCCCGGTTACCCCTTGCGCGGCAGCCTCAAAGTCACGAACCAGCCCGGTGCGCCGGACATCTTGACCAAGAACATCCCTGCCCCCGGTGAAGCCTGGGTCGAGGCGCCTTTGCTGGAAGGCATCAGCGTCCAGATGGGGGATGTCTTGCTGCTGGGCGACGCCAGCCTGCGGGTGGCAAAAATCATTGTCAATGAGCCGGACCGGGGTGCCGGTTTCATGAATTTTGCGCCGCGTGTCATGATCAATCGCGCTGATGTGGCGGCCACCAAACTGATCCAGCCGGCCAGCCGCGTGAGCTACCGGATGGCGGTGGCGGGTGAGGACCGCCGGGTCAAGGACTTTGTGACCTGGGCGCTGGACGAAGCCAAAAATTCGCAGGTGCGCGGTGTGCGGGTCGAGTCGCTGCAGAACGGCCGTCCCGAATTGGGGCAGACGCTGGAGCGGGCCGAGAAGTTTCTCAACCTCATTGCCTTGCTGGCGGCGCTCTTGAGTGCCGTGGCGGTGGCGCTGGCGGCGCGCGGCTTTGCCGCCAGCCATCTGGATGACTGCGCCATGCTGCGCGTGCTGGGCTTGAGCCAGCGCACCATCGCCTCAAGCTATGCCTTCGAGTTCACCGTCATCGGCCTGCTGGCCAGCGGCTTGGGGGTGGTCTTTGGCTACGCCGTGCACCATGTTTTCGTCTTGCTGCTGGCCGGTTTGGTGGATGCCGCTTTGCCGGCGGCCGGCCTCTGGCCGGTTCTGTTTGGTCTGGGGATGGGGCTGACCCTGCTGCTGGCCTTTGGCTTGCCGCCGGTGCTGCAGCTGGCCCAGGTGCCGCCGCTGCGCGTGATTCGCCGTGATGTCGGCAACCTTAAACCCGTCTCGCTGGGTGTGCTGGGGCTGGGCGTGGCCGGTTTTGCCACCTTGCTGCTAGCGGCGAGCAGCGATGTCAAGCTGGGCCTGATCGCGGTCGGCGGCTTTGCGGCGGCGACCTTGGTGTTCGCGGTGTTGAGCTGGCTGGCCGTCAAGCTGCTGCGCTGGAGTGTGAACGAGAGCACCGCGCCGCGCTGGCTGGTGTTGGCCACCCGGCAGATTTCGGCCCGCCCGGCTTTTGCGGTGGTGCAGGTGAGTGCCCTGGCGGTGGGCCTGCTGGCGCTGGTGCTGCTGGTGCTGCTGCGCACCGACCTCATCAGCAGCTGGCGCCAGGCCACGCCGGCGGATGCGCCGAATCGTTTTGTCATCAACGTCATGCCGGAACAGGGCGAGGCGTTTGTCAAGGCCTTGCGCGACGGAGGGGTCACCAAGTTTGACTGGTACCCCATGATTCGCGGGCGGCTGGTGGCCGTCAATGGCAAGGCGGTCACCCCCGATGACTACGTGGACGACCGGGCCAAGCGGCTGGTCGACCGCGAGTTCAACCTCTCCAACAGCGCCCAAAAGCCGTCTCAAAATGATGTGGTGGCGGGCCGCTGGACCGAGGAAGAGCAGGGCGCCATCAGCGTCGAAGAGGGCATTGCCAAAACCCTCAATCTCAAGCTGGGCGATTCCCTGCGATTTGATGTGGGTGGCGTGCAAACCGAGTCGAAAGTCACGTCCTTGCGCAAGGTGGACTGGGGCTCGATGCGGGCCAATTTCTTTGTCATGTACCCGGTGAGCCAGCTGCCGAATGTGTCGGCCACCTTTATGAGTGCGTTCAAGGCACCGGCGACCCCGGGTTTTGACAATGCGCTGGTGCGCAGTTTTCCCAACATCACGAGCGTGGACATGACCACCACCATCAAGCAGATTCAGCGGGTGCTGGACCAGGTGATCGGTGCGGTGGAGTTTTTGTTCGCCTTCACGCTGGCGGCCGGTCTGGTGGTGCTGTTTGCGGCCGTGACGGCGACGCGGGAAGAGCGGGCCCGCGAGTTTGCCATCATGCGGGCAATCGGGGCGCAGAGCCGCTTGCTGCGCCACGTCCAGCGCGCCGAGCTGATCGGCGTCGGCTTGCTCGCCGGCTTTCTGGCCTCCGTGGTGGCCACGGCGGTGGGCTGGGCGCTGGCCAAGTACGTGTTCGATTTTGAGTGGACGGTCTCGCTGTGGGTGCCTTTGTTTGGCTCCCTGAGCGGCGCGCTGCTGGCGCTGGCGGCGGGCTGGTGGGGCTTGCGTGAGGTGCTGCGCCGCCCGGTGGTGGAGACACTGCGGCGGGCGGCGCAGTAGTTTGCTATGTAATTAATAGCTTATTGCGTAATGAATACGGGGGCTAGAGGTCGATTTACTATAAATATTCGGAACAACCATCCGTTTGACACCGTGTTTCAGCGACTCGGCGGCGAAGCCTCGGTGCCGATGCTGCGCCAGCGCTTTGCCCCTGCGCACGTGCGTTGTATCAAATTCAGCCGCCAAATCGCATGCTAAGCTGGCCAGCCCGATTGCCTGGCCGTCCGGCCAGTGCCGATCTCAACTGAAAAAGGAGATACCCATGTCCGGTCTTCTGTCCGATGTCGATCCCGATGGTTTGCTCGAATTCTCCGTGGTCTATACCGACCGCGCGCTCAATCACATGTCCAAAAATTTTCAGGGCGTGATGAAAGATATCTCCAGCATTCTGAAAGAGGTGTACCACGCCAAGTCGGTCGTGCTGGTGCCGGGCAGCGGCACCTTCGGCATGGAAGCGGTGGCCCGCCAGTTTGCCGGTGGCAAAAAGGTGTTGATCCTGCGCAATGGCTGGTTCAGCTACCGCTGGACGCAGATTCTGGAGATGGGGCATATCGCCGCTGAATCCACCGTACTGAAGGCCCGGCGGGTCGGCACGGACAAGCAGGCACCCTGGGTGCCCGCGCCCATTGCCGAGGTGGTGGCGGCGATCCGCGAGAAAAAACCCGATGTCGTCTTTGCGCCGCATGTCGAAACCGCCAGCGGCATGATCCTGCCCAATGACTACCTGCGCGCCGTGGCCGAGGCCGTGCACGCGGTGGGCGGTCTGTTCGTGCTGGACTGCATTGCCTCGGGCGCGATGTGGGTGAACATGCGGGATACCGGCGTGGACGTGCTGGTCAGCGCGCCGCAAAAAGGCTGGAGCAGTTCGCCGTGCTGCGCCATGGTGATGCTGAGTGAGCGCGCCCGCCTCGCCATCGAGTCCACCACCAGCACCAGTTTTGCCTGCGATTTGAAAAAGTGGCTGCAGATCATGGAAGCCTACGAGAACGGCGGCCATGCCTACCACGCCACCCTGCCAACCGATGCGCTGACGCGCCTGCGCGAGGTGATGAAGGAAACTCAGGCCTACGGCTTTGGCAAGGTACGCGCCGAACAAATTGATCTGGGTGCCCAGGTGCGTGTGCTGTTCGAGAGCCGGGGCATCGCCAGCGTGGCCGCCGTTGGCTTCAAGGCGCCGGGGGTGGTGGTCAGCTACACGGACGACCCCGAAATCCAATCCAGCCGCAAGTTCCTGGCCGAGGGTCTACAGACGGCCGCCGGTGTGCCGCTGCAGTGTGACGAACCGGCCGACTTCATGACCTTTCGGGTCGGCTTGTTCGGCCTGGAAAAATGGCACAACGTGGACCGTACCGTGGGGCAATTGGCCGTTGCGCTGGACAAGATTTTGTTAGTGCCGGCCTTGACCTAGCGTTCGTTCAGCCGCGCGACGCCATCAACAGCACCACCAGCGCGCCGCCGCCGCCATCCGCGGGTTTGGCCTGCACAAAGGCCAGCACCTCCTGTTTTTGCACCAGCCAGCTATGGACCCGGCTTTTCAGCACCGGCGCTTTGCCCGGTGAGCCCAGCCCTTTGCCGTGCACCACGCGCACACAGCGAATGCCATGTTTGTGCGCTTCGCGGATGAAAAAGCTAAGCTGCTCGCGGGCCTCGTCCCGGCGCAGGCCATGCAGGTCGAGCTGGCGCTGGATCGACCAGTCCCCGCGGCGCAGCTTGCGGGTGACATCGGGCCCGATGCCGGGGCGGCGAAAACTCAACAGATCGTCCACATCCAGCAGGGTGCCAACATCAAATTCGTCGCTGATCGCCTCAATCAGCACCGCTTTCTCATCCTGTTCGTATTGCATCGGGCGCGGCGCAGGGGGCTCTTTTTTTAATAGCACGCGGCGCTTGTCTGGCAAGGGCTTGACCACGCCAGCGGCCTGAATGAATAGATTTTTTTCACTGACGGCCTGAAGCCGGGCACGGGCCAACTCGGCCGCCAGCGCCGCCTGGTGCTGCGCTTGGGCTTCAATTTCGCGCTTGACCAGTTTCAGATCGGCCAAGCTCTTGACCGTTACCGGCTTGTTGCTCATAGAAAACCTCGTTCCGCCATGGAGAGGGCTTCGCCGGGCGCCACGATCACATGGTCCAGCACCCGCACATCAATCAGCGCCAGTGTCGTTTTCAGGGTCTGCGTCAGCACCTCGTCGGCCCGCGAGGGTTGCACCGTACCGCTCGGGTGGTTATGCGCCAGCACCACGGCCGCCGCCTGGTGGTGCAGGGCGCGCAGCACCACTTCGCGCGGGTAAACGCTGGTTTGGGTCAATGTTCCCCGAAAAAGTTCTTCCATCGCCAGCAGCCGGTTTTGCACGTCGAGGAACAGCACGGCAAACACTTCATGCGGTTTGGCCGCCAGGTGCAGCTGCAGGTAATGTTTGACGGCATCCGGCGTGGCAAACACGGTGCGCTCCTTGAGCTGCTGCGCCAGCGCCCGGCGCGACAACTCCAGCACCGCCACGATCTCGGCCCGTTTGGCTGGCCCCAGCCCTTTGATGCGCTTGAGGTCGTCAGAGGTGGCATGCAGCAGGCCGGCGATGCCGTCAAACCCGTCATGCTCGTTGCTGCTGGTCTTGAGTTGCAGCAGTTCTTGCGCCATTTGCAGCACGCCCTTGCCCTGGATGCCGGTGCGCAGCAGGATCGCCAGCAGCTCGACGTCGCTCAGGGCACCGGGGCCGCGCGCCAGCAGCTTTTCGCGCGGACGCGCATCAGGGGGAAGGTCTTTGAGGGGCATGAGCAGGGCTTTTAGAATGGAGATCAGTTTATTCGCCAAAATGTCTGTCAGACTTTTATCCAGGACTTTTATGACCGCCACGCTTGCCACTGTTCAACCCGGTTCTTTTCTCACGCTGCATTACCGCATGGCCGGTCCGGCGGGGGATGTGATCAACACCTTTGAGGGCAAACCCGCCACGCTCACCTTGGGCAATGGCGAGTTGGCGCCCGCCGTCGAGGCTCATTTGCTGGGCCTGGCGGAGGGCAGTCGCGCCACCTTTGAACTGGCATCCGGCGCGGCCTTTGGCGAGCGCAACCCCGACATGCTGCAGTGGCTGGACCGCAAAGTGCTCACGGACATGGGCGATGCCGATGCGCAGTACGACGTGGGCGATGTGGTGCAGTTCCCCACGCCGGACGGCAAGGGTCAGTTTGCCGGCTCGGTGCAGCAACTCCGAAGCGACGAAAAAGGTGACGCCGTGCTGTTTGATTTCAACCATCCGCTGGCCGGCCAGCCGGTGACGTTTGAAGTGCAAGTGATTGGTATTCTGTGAACGCAGCCGCCATCACTTCGGCCCCCCAGGAAATCCTGCTGGCGGAGCCGCGCGGCTTTTGCGCCGGGGTGGACCGGGCCATCGAGATCGTCGAGCGGGCCTTGCAAAAGTTTGGCGCGCCGATTTATGTGCGGCATGAAATCGTGCACAACACCTATGTGGTGAATGACCTGAAGGCCAAAGGTGCTATCTTTATTGAAGCGCTGGATGACGTACCGGCAGGGGCTACGCTCATTTTCTCGGCTCATGGCGTGAGCCGGGCGGTGCAGGAAGAAGCGGCCGCCCGCGGCTTCCAGATTTTTGATGCCACCTGCCCGCTGGTGACCAAAGTGCATGTGGAGGTCGCCAAGCTGCACAAGGAAGGCTACGAGTTCATCATGATCGGCCACAAAGGGCACCCCGAAGTCGAAGGCACCATGGGTCAGCTGGAGAGCGGCATTCATCTGGTGGAAGACGTCGCCGATGTGGCGCGCGTGCAGCCGGCCCAGACCGAACTGTTGGCGGTGGTGACGCAAACCACCCTCAGCGTGGACGACGCGGCCGAGATTGCGGCGGCCATCAAGTTGCGTTTCCCCAATGCACGCCAACCCAAACAGCAGGATATTTGCTACGCCACGCAAAACCGGCAGGATGCCGTGAAAGTCATGAGCCCGCAGGTGGATGTGCTGATCGTGGTGGGCAGTCCGACCAGTTCCAACAGCAACCGCCTGGCCGAGTTGGCGCGCAAGTTGGGCACCGAGAGTTACATGGTGGACAGCGCGGACGAGTTGCAGGCGCTGTGGTTTGAGGGCCGCCAGCGGGTCGGTTTGACCGCCGGAGCTTCGGCCCCCGAGATTTTGGTGCAGCAGGTGATTGACCGCATCAAGGCGCTGGGCGCGGTGTCGGTGCGCAAGATGGCGGGCATCGAGGAAACGGTGAAGTTCCCGTTGCCCAAGGGCTTGAAGCTGATCGACTAATTGCTATTGAATAAATAGCTGCTTACGCAATAAACTAGGGCGCTACAGCCTTATTTCTTATATAAAACTGCACCATGCTTGACATTACTCTGCTCCGCAAAGACCTTGATTCCGCCATTGCGCGCCTTGAAACGCGTAAAAAGCCGCAAGCCTTCCTGAATGTGGACACCTTCCGAACGCTGGAGACCGAGCGCAAGACGATCCAGATGCGGACTGAAGAGTTGCAGAGCAAGCGCAATGGCCTGAGTAAAAGAATTGGAATGCTCAAAGTTCAATTGCCATTCGCGAAAATCGGAAAAGTCATTGTTCAGGTTAATGATTTATTGAAGGGAACGACTGACACCTTAAATGTGGATGCTGAGCTTGTGAATGCTCAGATGGAGTTGAACGCGGCAATGGCCGAGGTAGCAGGTCTCAAGTCCGAACTTGAAGCCTCAGCCACCCGTCTCGATCAGATCCAGGCAGAGCTGCAAGTCCTGCTGCTGGCGGTGCCGAATCTGCCGCACGAGAGCGTGCCGGTAGGCGCGGATGAGCATGGCAATGTGGTGGTGCGCACTTGGGGAACACCGAAGGAATTTGATTTTGAGGTGAAAGACCATGTCGACCTGGGCACGCCGCTGGGGCTGGATTTCGAGATGGGCGTCAAGCTGACCGGCGCTCGCTTCACGGTGATGAAGGGGCCGATTGCCCGCTTGCACCGCGCCTTGTCGCAGTTCATGCTGGATGTGCAAACCGAGGAGCACGGCTACACCGAGTGCTATACGCCCTACATCGTGAATGGCGAGAGCCTGCGCGGTACCGGCCAGTTGCCCAAGTTTGAGGGCGATCTGTTTGCCGCCAAAAAGGGCGGGCAAGAAGGCGAAGCGGCGCCGGACAACGCGGCGCTGTACCTGATCCCCACCAGTGAAGTCCCGCTGACCAACTTTGTGCGCGATGAAGTCGTGGCCGAGGCTGACTTGCCCATCAAGCTGACGGCGCACACCCCGTGTTTTCGCTCCGAGGCGGGCAGTGCCGGGCGCGACACGCGCGGCCTGATTCGCCAGCACCAATTTGACAAGGTTGAGATGGTGCAAATCGTGCATCCTGAAAAAAGTTACGAAGTGCTGGAAGAGATGGTCGGCCACGCCGAAGCCATCCTGCAAAAACTGGGCTTGCCTTACCGGGTGATGTCGCTGTGCACCGGCGACATGGGCTTTGGGGCCAGCAAAACCTATGACCTGGAAGTCTGGTTGCCGGCGCAAAACACCTTCCGCGAAATCAGCTCGATTTCGAATTGCGAGGCATTCCAGGCGCGCCGCCTGCAAGCCCGCTACAAGAATGCGCAGGGCAAGAACGAGTTGGTGCACACCCTCAATGGCTCCGGCCTCGCCGTCGGACGCACGCTGGTGGCTGTGCTGGAAAATTATCAGAATGCCGATGGCTCGGTCACCGTGCCGCAGGCCTTGCGTTCCTATGTCGGCGGCCAAAAAGTCCTGGGCGCTACCACCATGAATGACATGACTTCGTAGCCTGCCATGATCCTCCGCCTTTTGACATGCCTCATCGTCAGTCTGACCTTGAGTTTGCCAAGCCAGGCGGTGGAAACTTTGCGCGTGCTGACATGGCCCGGCTACGCCGATAGCGATCTGGTCAAGGCGTTTGAGAAAAAATACGACGTGCGCGTCGAAGTCAGCTACATCAGTTCGGATGAGGTCTTGCGGCAAAAAATCAGCGCCAACCACGGTGATGATTTTGATGTGTTTGCCGCCAACACCGCCGAGTTGCAGCATTACCTGGACGAGAAGCTCATCGTGCCGCTGCGACTCGCCAATATTCCCAATACGGCGAACCAGTTACCCCGCTTTCGCAATGCCAAGAACATTCCTGGGATCACGCAGTTGGGTGAGGTGTATGCCGTTCCCTATACGTATTCGGAGATGGGGCTGATATTTGACCGCAAGCAGTTCAAGGAAGCGCCGACGTCGATCGCGGTGATGTGGGATCCCAGGTACCAGGGGCGGGTACTCGCCTTCAATGACAGCAGTCACAACTTTTCGATTGCCTCGCTGGCGCTGGGCGGCAAGCCGTTCCGGATTGAAGATAAAAATGTCAAATCCGTGGTCGATCACCTTATTGCCTTACGCCGTAATGTGCTGACTTTCTACACCTTGCCAGAAGAATCGGTTGAATTGTTTCGCACTCAAACCGCGGCACTGTTGTTTGCCAATTACGGACGGCAACAACTCAAGCTCTTGCAGGACGCGGGCGCGGATGTCGGTTATGTCATTCCCCAAGAGGGCGCGCTGGCCTGGCTGGACTGCTGGGCGATTACGCGCGGGGTCAAAAACAAAAACCTGGCGGAGCGCTGGATTAACTACATGCTGGACATCACGGTGAGTCGAGAATTGACCCGTCGGCAGGGCCTCTCGAACACGATTGAGGCGGACACCGCCACCCGGGAAACGGACAAAATCATCTGGCTCGAACCGGTGGAAGATGACAAGCGCCGGGCCGCCCTGTGGGCGCGCATTATTTCTGGCGATTTACCGGGACGGTTTTAGCCTATGCGATACGGCATTGGTTTCAAGTTGGGGCTTTTGCTCGCCACTTTCGGCATCGTGGCGATGAGCATCGTGGGCTACTATTCTTACGCCAGCAGCCGGGCCATGCTGTTGAGTGCGGCGCAACGTGATTTACTCACGGCGACCCAGGTGCTGGGCCGGAATTTTCAGTCCAGCATCGATGAAATATCGGGTGACACCTTGCTCTTGGCCAAGCTCTCGACGACCTCTGCCGTTGCCAGTTTTCCGATGGGTGTGACGGCTGACCGTGACAAAGAACTGCTGGCCGATACCTTTGCTGCGATGTTGGCGGTCAATCCCCAGTACTTCCAGATTCGTTTGATTGGCGCCGGTGCGCACGGTCTGGAGCTGGTTCGCGTTGATCGGGACGGCGACCGATTGGTGCGCGTGCAGGCGGCCGATTTGCAAGAAAAAGCACATTACCCCTATGTGTTCAGCACCTTGCAACTGGGTCGGGGACAGGTTTATTTGTCCGACATCACCATTAACCACGAAGAGGGGGCTCATTCCGGCTTGCACAAACCGACCGTGCGCGTTGCCACGCCCGTCGTTGCCCAAGACGGCAAAGTGCTGGGGCTGATCGTGATCAACCTTGATCTGAACGGCCTGTTTGATCGCCTGAAATCTGACCTGCCGAATGCCTACCAGCTGTATTTGAGCAACCATTGGGGGGATTATTTGATCCATCCCAATCCTGCGCAGGCCTTTGGTTTTGAGCAGGGTCGCAGAGTCTTCATTCAGGAGTTTTTTGAACCGGTGACGGCCTTGATCACCGGCAAGAGTGGCAGTGTGGTGACCAATGTCGAAGTTGAGCAGCAAGCCAACCATGGCCTCGTGGCTGCGTTTGTTCGCCTGCCTTTTGCTGGATCAATCGATCAACGTTTTGTGATTCTGGGCCTGTCGCAGCCCCTGGAAAATGTGGTTCGGGAAGCCAAAAAACTGGGTTGGACCACGATTCAAATGATTGTGGTGCTCGGCGTGCTGGCCGTGCTGCTGGCTGCGCTGGTTTCGCGGGTCGTGACCGGCTCCTTGCGCAGCATGGTGCATGCGGTTGGACTATTTTCAAAAGAACAGGTGGTCAGTGAACTGTCCTCTGCCCGCAAGGATGAAATCGGGCTGCTTGCGCGCAGTCTGAACGACATGCAAGTCACCATTGTTGCGAACTTGCGTGAGTTAAATGAGAGTCGACAAGCCCTCAAGCATCTGGCACAGCATGATTCGCTGACCGGTCTGCCTAATCGCGCCCTGTTTGACGACCGGCTGCAGCAGGCTGTCTCGCAGGCCCGGCGCGATCAGACGCGCATGGCCTTGTTGTTTGTCGATCTGGACGAGTTCAAGGCCATCAACGATACCTACGGTCATCACGTTGGCGATTTGCTGCTGATGGCTGCCGCACAACGAATGGAAGACTGTGTGCGTAACGTTGATACGGTGGGCCGCTTGGGAGGCGATGAGTTTGTCGTGTTGCTGACCCATGTCGAGGAAGAACAGGATGCGCTGGTGGTTGCGGAAAAAATCTGCAAGACCCTGAACCAGCCTTTTGAACTCGACGGCCGGCATATCCATATTTCAGCCAGTATCGGGGCAGCGATTTATCCGGAGCATGGCAGCGACGAGTTGACGCTCGCGCGGAGTGCTGATACCGCCATGTATCTTTCCAAGGAAGAAGGGGGCAACCGGGTCCGGCTTTTCGAGGGTAAAAAATAAGCGGCTTCCGAAAATAATTCCTGCAGCGGGTCTGATTGGCAAGCCTTATGGGGTACTTAGATCGTCAATTTTCTCTTTCGAAAAATTGAAAAATATTACCTGCTTCTTGCGAAATCTCAATAACCTGAATTGAGTTGCTGAATCAAATGCTATTTTTCATAAATCGAAGTTGACGGACCCAATCAAGAGGTTCGACTGAGTTGTTGGAATTGACTTGTGACAGGAAATTAAAATGACTGACATCTTTGAACGACTCATGGCCGCTAACAAAGCTGATGCGCGAGAGTTGGAGGGATGGGCGACCCGCGCGACTGCCAAATTTGAAAAGTTAATTCATTTGAATATGGCTGCTTGCAAAACCGTATTGGGGGAGTCCTTTGGTCGCAGTCAAGCGTTTTTGGCCGCCAAAGACGCCAACGAACTGATGGCCTTGCAAGCGGGCATGTTTCAGGCGTTGACTGTGAATTCGATTGACTATTTCAATCGGCTGTTTTCTATCGAGAAGCGAACGGTTGCCGACTTGGCCAAAGACTTCAAAGTTGAGTTGGCTGAAGCGCAAACGGTTTTTTCAGATGTTGTGGAAAACGTTATTCAAAGCGCCCCTGCTGGAACCGAGGGCACTTTTGCAGATTTCAAAAATGATGCCAAGGCCCTGCGGAACTTGATCGAATAAGCCAAAATCTGGAATGCTTGGCCTATCTCTCCGGCCGGAACTTTAGGCGCTGTAGCGCGTTACCGCTAACACCAAGCAGCCTACCGCGGTGATTGCCGTCACCACCGTGATGGCAGCCAGCCAGAGCATGCGCACTCGATTGGTTTCCACGCGATTGATGAGTTGAGCGTTTTGTTCAGCGAGCGCCTTGATGAGTTCTGAAGAGGCGACCATTTGAGCGTGCAAGTCCGACACGGCCACCTCCATTTTGACGATGCGCTCTGCGATAGCGGCGATAGCCAACCCCTCCGACGACAAGACTGCTTGAGACCCCGCCGCTTCAAGCGCTGAGGGAGCTGGTTTTTTGGCGACAGCCTTCCACAGCTTCTTCGCCCCATCCGCGACTAGCGGCGCGTTGCTGATGACGTCGGACCACGGAATAATTTTCAGGGCCGCAAGCCAGCCAATTGCCATAAGTGAATCTTTCAAAATTTTGATCGTTGCGGAAGGACTCGCCTCCGAAAATGCTGCGGTACAGCATTGCCGATGGCGTGAATGGGGCAACAGCAGAAAAATAACCACTGACTTGCTCCGCGGTGAATTTTCTGGATTTGAGCGGCACTCGTCCCAATGGATGAACCTCCAGACACATGGATTAGTGTACGGGCGGTAGGGATGTAACCCGATAATGACCGTACCCTGTATCCATACAGGTTCTGAGATTTGTCTGGCAAAGAGGATGTGTCGGCACCGCTGGTTAAGTTTGCGACGGCGGCAACAGGTATCCTCAGACTCCTGATTCACTTTGAAGCTGCCTGTTGTGCAAGACACCGTTTACTTCTACGAACCGCGCAACGGCCACGGCCTGCCGCACGACCCGTTCAATGCCATCATTGGTCCACGTCCGATTGGCTGGATATCAACTCGCAGTGCCGCAGGTGCCCTCAATCTGGCGCCGTACAGCTTTTTCAATGCCTTCAACTACACGCCGCCCATCGTCGGCTTTGCCAGCATTGGCTACAAGGACTCGGTGCGCAATATCGAGGAGACGCGTGAGTTCACCTGGAACCTGGTCACCCGTCCGCTGGCCGAGGCCATGAACCAGACCTGTGCCGCCGTGCCGCCCGAAGTCAGTGAATTCGAGCTGGCGGGATTGACGCCAATCGATTCCCGCGTCATTGTGGTGCCTCGTGTGCGGGAGAGCCCGGTTTCTTTTGAATGTCGCTGCACGCAGATCGTGCAGCTCCAGGGCGTCAATGGTGACAAGGTGCCGACCTGGCTGGTGCTGGGCGAGGTGGTGGCCGTGCATATCGCCCAGACCTTGCTGAAAGAGGGTATTTACGACACGGCTGCGGCGGGACACATTTTGCGTGGCGGCGGCGCTGCCGATTACTTCTCCATCGGCCCGGAACAATTGTTCAAGATGCGTCGTCCCGCTTAACCCCGTGGTCCGGGCGGACGCATTGGGTGCCGCTAACGGCTGGTTAAAACAGCCCGGGTAAAATTTATACCCTTTGCGGGATTCTTTGCCTTTTCGTTTTCGCCCTAAATGGTGGGCGCTTACCTCACTGAGGCAAGCTGCACGACTCCCGTTTTTTCCATTGTCTATAAAGAATCAAACTCATGTCCCTCTCCAGCTCGACCCTTTCAGCCATTCAAAAAGTCGGCGCCGCAGCTTTTGCGGCAGATCTGAAACTAAAAAATGAAGTCACTCAGTATGCCGAACGTGTCAATGCCGCAATTGCGACCAACCCCTACAACTTGGGCAATGATGCGTTGTTTGCGAACTGGAAGACAGTGGCGCGCCTGTCGCAGGCCATGGTCGGGATCGAAGAAGAGATCAGAAAAGTGTTTCAAGTAGCCTCGGAACTCAGCGCGGATAACCAAACCACCGTGGGGCAAACCCTTGCGATTGCAGCGCCATCACGTGCAGTCAAAAAACCGGCGGTCAGTCAAAAGGATGTGACGCCAACCGCGACACGTGCCAAAACCAAGAAACCAAAGCAAAAATCCAAGACGGTGTCCCGTGCTGCGGCCGTAACGACAAGTGCCGACGCGCAACCTGTTGCAGCAAAAAATGATTTGGCGCCTGGCGCGGTGGCGGTCAAGTCAAAGAAAAAATCAGCGGCACCCAAAGTCAAGACCTCGCCATCCAAGCGCGCTGCTGTTTCAGAAAAAACGCTGGCGCTCAGTGGTAACCCCGCCAAGCTGCTACAGCATTTTGAGCGTGTATTGAATGCCAATGAATTCACGGAAATTAACCAAACGACTGCCGGACAGGAGACGGGCATCCCCCTGGGTTCCATGACGGCGGCCATCAAGAAATTAGTAGCGATGGATCGAATTGTTGCGGGACCGAATGGCAGCTTAAAGCTGGTGAATTCTCCGCTGCCGCTGGACGCGTAACAAGGTGCAGACCCGAACTGTTACGCAGTTAGGGTCTGCACTACTGGTTCAGTGAATGGGTAAGAAATTTTTTGTATCCGTCATTTGGCAGGAAGCTGCCGTCATTGCCTGAAGCAATGATGAACGTAGAAAACCCTTTGGCTGCGCGAGTTCCTGTCTGGATTCATGCCAGCGCCTTGCGTAGTTCAGTTTCCACCGCCTGGTGGTTTTGCAACATGCTGACGGACGGCTGGCTGAAGCGGCTCACGATGACCGTGGCGAGCCAGCCGAAGATGAACCCGGGAATGATCTCGTACAGACCCAGCCAGTTGTTCTGTTTCCAGATCACTACCGTCACAGCACCCACGAGGATGCCCGCCAGCGCACCGTTGCGGGTCATGCGGGACCAGAATAACGACAGGATGATAACGGGACCGAACGCGGCGCCGAAGCCGGCCCAGGCGTAGCTGACCATGCCGAGCACCTTGGCTTCGGGGTTGCCGGCGATGCCAATCGCGACCAGTGCAATGGCCATCACCATGGCCCGGCCAACCCACACCAGTTCGGTCTGGCCGGCGTTCTTGCGCAGGAAGGTGCGGTAGATATCCTCAGTCAGTGCGCTGGAGCAGACGAGTAATTGGCAAGACAGTGTGCTCATGACAGCGGCCAGAATGGCAGCGAGCAGCAGGCCGGCGACCCAGGGGTTGAACAGTTGTTTGGCCATTTCGATGAACACGGTTTCGGAGTTGGCATTCACGGCCAAGGCACCGCCCGGGTGTGCCAGAAAATACGGAATGCCGACAAACCCGACCGCGACCGCACCGGCCAGGCACAAGATCATCCAGGTCATGCTGATGCGGCGTGCAGCCGGAATGGTCGTGACCGATTCAGCGGCCATGAAGCGCACCAGGATGTGCGGCTGGCCGAAATAGCCCAGCCCCCAGGCCATCAGAGAGACGACACTGACGAAGGAGGCACCCTTCATCATGTCCAGCTTGGCCGGCTCCATCAGATCCGTGATGGACTGCGCAGGCTGCAGGCCATCGGTGACTGCGAAATAGCCCACCACTGGCGCCACGATTAACGCCGTGATCATCAACGACGCCTGTATGGTGTCGGTCCAGCTCACGGCCAGGAAGCCGCCGATGAACACGTAGGCGATGGTGCAGGCGGCGCCCACCCACAAAGCGGTCTGGTAGGGCAGTCCGAACATGTTTTCGAACAGCCGCGCCCCAGCCACCACGCCAGAGGCACAGTAGATGGTGAAGAACACCAGGATCACCACGGTGGTGAGGATGCGCAGCAGGTTCTGAGTGTCTTCAAAGCGGTTGGCGAAGTAGTCGGGCAAGGTCAACGCGTTGCCCGCCCGCTCGGTGTACAAGCGCAGCCTCGCGGCGACAAAACGCCAGTTGAGATAGGCGCCGATGACAAGGCCGACGCCGATCCAGGCTTCGCTCAGACCCGAAAGATAGATGGCTCCCGGCAGGCCCATGAGCAGCCAGCCGCTCATGTCAGAAGCGCCAGCCGACAGCGCGGTGACAAAGCTGCCCAGACTGCGCCCGCCCAGGATGTAGTCGTCCAGATTGTCGGTGCCGCGGTAGCCCAGGAAACCGATGAATAACATGGCAAACAGGTAAATGCCAAACATGATCACGGTGGGATCGGTAAAGTTCATGAAAGTCTCCTCGATGTGGGACGGGGTGGTTCAAAAATTGGCGCAGGCCATGACGGTAAGTCGGGTGCGCCAGACCGCCCTGGGGTATCAGGGCGGCCGCCGTGGGTAAAAGGGTGGCTGGACAGGTTCGCGGTTGGCCGCGTGCATCAGCCCATGGTCATGAGCTGCGCATTGCCGCCTGCGGCGGCCGTGTTGGTGCTGATGCTCTGCTCATGCATTAGCGCGCTCAGGTCGTAAAGGACGCCGCCGGCCAATTGCGCCGGGGTCAGGTTCTCGATGCGCACGATGGCGCCCGGCCGTTGTGCCATGCGCGGCAGTAAGGCCTGTAATGCATCGCTATCACCCTCATACAGCATGACGCTCAGTTGCTGCTCACTGTGCAGTTGCTCGGCGCTGCGTTGCTGGACGAAGCTCTGCACCTCGGGCGGCAGGGCCGCCAGTACACGCGCCACGGCGCTGTCGGCCGCGGGCATTTCCAGCCAGCACGGGTTGCCGCTGGCCAGGGCTGCCGCCAGATGGTGCACCAAGCCGAGCGCGGTGTGTGCTGCAGACCAGACGGCGCCGCGCGGCAGCAGCTGGTAACGGTTCGATTCGCCAGTGGGGCTGGGCAGGGTAAAGAGTTGGCCGAATACACTGTAGGTACGGTAGGCTTCGCACGCCACCACGGCACGGTCGGCGTCGCGGCCTTGCCAGCCGTCGAGCTTGGAAAACTCTGGACCTTGCAAAGCCGTGATCAGGCTTTGCAGCGCCCGCAAGGTGGGCAGGTCGGCCGGGTTGCATCCAGTCGTCAGCGGGGCGGTGCGGCTGACCGGCATAGCTGGCAGTGCGGCCAAGGCCAGGTTGCCCTGTGCCTGCCCCGCTTGCAGCAGGCGGTACAGGTAGAGCGGGCCGCCCGCCTTCGGGCCGGTGCCGGACAGGCCCATGCCGCCGAAGGGCTGTACGCCGACCACGGCGCCGATGACATTGCGGTTGACGTAGACATTGCCGGCCTGCACCTTTTGCGTGACCTGGGCGATGGTTTCGTCGATGCGGCTGTGCACGCCGAAGGTCAGGCCGTAGCCGGTGGCGTTGATCGCGTCCAGCACCTCGTCCAGCTGGTCGCGGCGGTAGCGCAGCACGTGCAGCACCGGGCCGAAAACTTCGCGCTGCAGGCGCTCGATGCGGTCGATCTCTATCAGTGCGGGCATCACGAAGTGGCCCTGGCCTGCGCTTTCGTCGCGTGCCATGCGGGTGACGGGCTGGCCCTCGGCTTGCAGGCGGGCAATGTGCTGCTCGATCTGGCTGCGCGCGTCCTCGTCAATCACGGGGCCCACATCGGTGTGCATACGGTCGGGGTTGCCCATGACCCATTCGCGCATGGCCTGCTTGATCATGTCCACCACGCGGTCGGCCCCATCCTCCTGGATGCACAACAAGCGTAGCGCCGAGCAGCGCTGGCCGGCCGAATCGAAGGCCGACGACAGTACATCGCCGACGAGCTGTTCGGCCAGTGCTGACGAGTCGGCCACCAGGGCGTTTTGCCCGCCGGTCTCAGCGATCAGCGGGATGCAGCGGCCTTGTGGGCTCAGGCGGCAGGCTAGCGTCTGTGCAATGAGGTGTGCCACTTCGGTCGAGCCGGTGAACATGACACCGGCCACCAGTGGGTGCGCCACCAATGCCGCGCCCACGGTGTCGCCGGTGCCGGGCAGCAGCTGCACGGCGTCCACCGGCACGCCGGCTTCGTGCAAAATTTTCACCATCACGTCGGCCACCAGCGGCGTCTGCTCGGCTGGTTTTGCCAGCGCACAGTTGCCGCTGGCCAGTGCCGCAGCCACCTGGCCGATGAAGATGGCAAGCGGAAAATTCCAGGGGCTGATGCACAGCACCACGCCAAGCGGACGGTGCGAGTCGTTGTCGAAGGTGGCCTGGACCTGCGCCGCGTAGTAGCGCAGGAAGTCCACGGCCTCGCGCACTTCGGCAATGGCGTTGGGCAGGGACTTGCCCGCCTCCCGAACGATCAGGCCCAGCAGGTTCTGGGTGCGTTGTTCCAGCAGGTCGGCGGCGCGTATGAGGCAGGCGGCACGCTCTTGCGGCGGCGTACCTTGCCAGATTTGTGCAGCGCAAGCGGCTCGACGAGCTGCCTGTTCGACTTCTTGCGATGTGGCGGGCCGCACCCAGCCCACCTGGTCACGCGTATCAGCCGGGTTCAATACCGGCTGCCAGCCGTCAACAGCCGCGCTGTCCGGGTTCACGAACGACATGCCCGCAGCGCTGGCTGCCGCTGCGTAAACGCCTTGCGTGCTGCGCAACAAGCCGGCCGCGAGCGACGCCAGCTGTTGTTCGTTGGCGAGGTTCAGTCCCGAAGAGTTCTGACGCGATTGCGCGCCCAGATCGACAAACATCTGGCGTGGCAACGGAATTTTTGGATGCGGGGCGCCCAGCTGGCCGCTCTCGGCTTTGATGTGCTGCGCCTCCATCACCGGATCCATGATCAGTTCGGCCACCGGCACGTTCGGATCGCCAATGCGGTTTACGAACGAGGTGTTGGCGCCGTTCTCAAGCAGGCGACGTACCAGGTAGGCCAGCAGCGTTTCGTGCATGCCCACCGGGGCGTAGATGCGGCAAGGTCGGTTCAACTTGCCGTCGGCCACGGTGCCGGTGATTTGCTCATACAGTGGCTCGCCCATGCCGTGCAGACACTGAAATTCGTATTGACCACTGTAGTAGTTGTTGCCGGCCATGTGGTAAATGCTTGATACGGTCTGTGCGTTGTGGGTGGCAAACTGCGGGTAGATCGCATCGGGTGCGGCCAGCAGTTTGCGTGCGCAGGCGAGGTAGGAGACGTCGGTGTGGACCTTGCGCGTGTAGACCGGGTAGCCATCAAGGCCGTCGACTTGGGCGCGCTTGATTTCGCTGTCCCAGTAAGCCCCCTTGACCAGCCGCAGCATCAGCCGGTGGCCGCTGCGCCGCGCCAGGTCGATCACATGGTCGATCACGTAAGGACAACGCTTTTGGTAGGCCTGGACGACAAAGCCGATACCGTTCCAGCCCCTGAGTGCCGGGTCGAAACACAGGCTTTCCAGCAGGTCAAGTGAGAGCTCCAGCCGGTCGGCTTCCTCGGCGTCGATATTGAGACCGATGTCGTACTGGCGCGCCAGGCGTGTGAGTTTCAAGAGCCGCGGCAGCAGCTCGCCCATCACGCGCTCGCGCTGGGCTCGGCTGTAGCGCGGGTGCAGCGCCGACAGCTTGACGGAAATGCCCGGCCCTTCGTGGATGCCGCGCCCGTGCGAAGCCTTGCCAATGGCGTGGATGGCTTGTTCGTAGGATGCCAGGTAGCGCTCGGCATCAAGCTCGGTCGCGGCGGCTTCGCCCAGCATGTCATAGGAATAGCGGAATCCCACCTTCTCCAGGGCACGGCTGTTGGCCAGTGCTTCGGAGATAGTTTGCCCGGTGACGAACTGCTCGCCCATGAGCTTCATGGTACGGTGCACGCCTTGTCGGATCAACGGTTCGCCGCCCTTGCCAATCAGGCGAGTGAGCGAGGAGGCCAGGCTTTTTTCGCTGTTGGTGCTGGTGAGTTTGCCGGTCAGCATCAGCCCCCAGACCGCCGCGTTAACAAACATGGATGGTGAATTCCCCAGATGCGAATGCCAGTCGCCACGGCTGATCTTGTCGCGAATGAGCGCGTCGCGCGTCGCGTTGTCGGGAATGCGCAAGAGCGCCTCGGCCAGACACATCAATGCCACGCCTTCCTGACTGGAAAGCGAAAACTCTTGTACCAACGCCTCTACGCCGCCAGCTACTTTCTTGCTTCGCAGTCCTTCCACGAGTCGGATGGCGACTTCTTCGATCGCAGCGCGCTGCGTCGAATCCGCCGTGTGCGCCAACTGCACCAGCATTGGCAGGCACTCTGTCTCTGGCCGGTGCCAGGCGGCGGTAATGGCGGCACGCAGATCGGTTTGCGGCAGCACGTTCTGCGCCCAGTCCAGGAACGGTTGTCCAGATGGCAGCGTCGTGATCGGTCGTGCTTGTTTGTCGGCTTCGTTCGCGTCACTCATGAAAGACAGGCGGGTTGTGCCTGAAGCTGTGCCTGGGGGGTGGCCTCGCTCGAAACTCTCAACATACTGCAAGACGGCTTGCTTGATCAGCCAGTGGGGGGTGCGACCCTGCTGAGCAGCGGTCTCCCTGATACGGCTTCGAAGGGCTTCATCTACCTTGATGCCGAGAGTGACTGTGGACATGGTTGCACCTTTTATCAAAGTAAGTGCAACTAATTTTATGCAAGGTGCAACCTTGAATATAAAAGGGTTAACCCTTATATATTCTTAGTTAAGGAGCCTTATGACGAGGATTGGAGTTTTGTATTCATGAGTCATCAGGGGGCGCGTAGATTCTTTGCCACCGGAGGCTGCTAATGTGGCGCAAATTACAATGCCAATGCGCTTCTTTGCAGGCGAGCAAGATCAGGAGAATCCGTGATGCGTCATCGTTTTTTAGCTTGGAGTTGGCTCTTGTTGTTGCCGCTGCTGCCGGCCTGCAGCAGCTACGCGCCGCCCGACGGACTGGTCGGCATGAGCCGCGATGAGTTGGTGGCGCGGATGGGGCCACCCCATATGGAGCGTCAGCTGGACGCAGGCAGTCGACTTGAATTCACGCGCGGGCCGTTTGGCAAACAGACTTGGTTTGTCTATTTCGATGCCGCTGGCCGAGCCATCCGCGCCGAGCAGGTTTTGACCGAACAGAACTTCAACCGTATTAACGTTGGCATGGCACAAGACGATGTGCTTAAGTTGCTGGGCCGGCCCAGTGAGGTACAGGTGCTCGGGCGTGCGCGTGGCGAGGTCTGGAGCTACCGCTACGACAACTTTTCTTGCAACTGGTTTCAAATTGAACTGTCGCAGCAACAGCGGGTGCGCTCGGCTGGCTATGGCGAACCACCCGAATGCGACAGGCGTGATAAAGGCGCAACTTGACGGCGGGGGTAATGAGCACCTAACCCGGAAATAAAAAAGACCGGAGCCTGCATTGCTGCGGGTTCCGGTCTGTTTCTGGAGGAGAAGGTGGGATTCGAACCCACGGTACCTTTCGGTACGCCTGATTTCGAGTCAGGTACATTCGGCCACTCTGCCACTTCTCCGATATTGTTCGATCATGATTGTACTGGATGCAGTAGTCGTTCAAAATCTGCCACAGGCAAAGGCCGGCCGAACAGGTAGCCCTGATAAGCGTGACAGCCTTCGGCCGCGAGGCAATCGCGCTGCGCCTCGGTTTCCACCCCTTCCGCGATAACAGATAAGCCGAGACTCTGCGCCAAAGCAACAATGGTGCGGGCGATGGCCGCGTCGTTGGGGTCGCTCAGCAAGTCACGCACAAATGTCTGATCGATCTTCAACTGATCAAGTGGCAGGCGTTTCAGGTAAGCGAGCGATGAATAGCCGGTGCCAAAGTCGTCCAGCGAGAAACCAATGCCCCAAGTTTTCAGTGCGGTCATCTTGTCAATGATGTCTTCCACATTGTCCAGCAGCAGGCTCTCGGTCAACTCCAGTTTGAGTTTTTGCGGATTTGCACCACTGCGCTTGAGTATCGCCATCACCTGCGCAACAAAATCTGCTTGCCGAAACTGGACGGCACTGACGTTTACCGCGACGCAAAGGTGGGCCGTATCGGGCCTCAACGCCCAAGTGACCAACTGATCACAGGCGGTTTCCAGCACCCAGAAGCCCAAAGGCAGGATCAGCCCCGTTTCCTCGGCCAGCGGGATGAAAACGCCAGGGGATACCACGCCCAGTTGTGGATGCTGCCAGCGCACCAGTGCCTCCGTCCCCGTGATGCCACCAGTCCTGTCGACTTGCGGTTGGTAATACAGCATGAATTGACGCTGTTGCAAGCCATCGCGCAGGTCCTTTTCCAGTGTTGCGCGGCTGGTGATCGTCGCCTGCATTTTGGGGTCAAAGAAACGCAGCGTGTTGCGACCTGCTTTTTTGGCTTCGTACATCGCCAGGTCGGCGTGTTTCATCAGTTCATCGACGCTGTTCAGGTGATCGGCAAACAAGGTGATGCCAATGCTGGGTGTATTGTGATAAGGGTGTCCTGCCAGAGAGTAGGGGACGTTGAGGGCCGTGAGGATTTTTTCGCCAACCGTTTTGGCTTGGGTGGCGGCTTCATTGGCGCTCTCGCTCAGGTCTTCAAGCACGAGCACAAACTCGTCACCCCCCAGTCGGGCAATGCTGTCGCCCTCGCGGACGCAACTCGCCAGACGGTGCGCCACTTGCTGGAGCAACAGATCCCCTTTGTCATGACCGAGGGTGTCATTGAGCATCTTGAAGTTGTCCAGGTCAATGAACAGCAAGGCCCCCGTGCGCTCGCTTCTGGCGCTGGAGGCGAGGGCTTGTTGCAGACGGTCAAGCAGCAGACGGCGGTTGGGCAATAGGGTGAGCGGGTCGTAGAACGCGAGGTGCTGGATCTCTTCTTCGGCGGCCTTGCGCTGGCTGATGTCGGTTAGCGTTGACACGTAATGGGTGAGTGCCCCTTCGCCGTCAATAACTGCTGTAATCGTCAGCCATTCAGGGTGGATATCGCCATTTTTTCGACGGTTCCAGATTTCACCTTGCCATGATCTGGCGCGCTGAAGACTCTCATGCATCGCTGCATAAAACTGAGCGTCATGGCGCCCCGAGCGGAGCAAGTCGGCAGTCTGGCCAACGGCTTCTTCACTTGAATAGCCGGTGATTTCAATGAAAGCTTGATTAACCCGCAGGATCACGTTCTCGGCATTGGTGATAAACATGCCTTCCTGCGACTCAAAAGCGATGGCCGCAATGCGAAGATCTGCATTGGCCGCCTCGGCGCGCTGCGAGGCAACGAGCAGTTTTTCCTGGGTGATTTTTTGCTGTTCTAAAAATTGAGAAAAAGCATCCGATAAGCGGTCGGTTTCCTTGCAGCTGTGAATCAATACCGGCGGCGGCGCCAGCGTTTGGGTCGATTTAAGAAAATTTGTTAGCGTTTCCAACGGGCGTGTATAGCGCCGCACGATGAAAAGAATCACGGAGATGGCCAGAATCAATGAGATGGCCGTTAGCAGGGTGACCCGTAAAGCTAATTTTTCGACAGCGACAAAGGCTTCACTGGAGGGCAAGACGGCAGCCAGCACCCAGCCGGTCTGTGCAAGCCGTTTAAAGCTGAATAATCCTTGAAGTCCGCTGCTGTTGATGCCCTCCTCGGTCCCTTCAAAGCTTCCGTCCAGCGCGCGATCGAGAACCGGATTAGCGTTGGGTACGGTAATTGGCTTGAGTACCCTGGTTGCGTCAGGGTGCATGATCGTCAGCCGTTCCGGGCCGACCAGATAGAAGTAGCCAGCCTGTCCTACCCGAGTCGTCGACAGAGGTTCCAGCAGACGTGATTTATGGAGGTTCACGACGCCTCCCAGGATGCCCATCAACTTGCCCTCACCATTAAGAATAGGAACCGCAATCACGACGATCGGTTGCTTGGTTGCTTTCCCCAGAATCGGTTTGGATATGGTGGTCTGTCCCTTCTGGATCACGCCCTGAATGTAGTCGCGTTCCGTCATGTCCAAACCACGGCGTCCGGTCATGATCGGCCAATCGACCAGTAGAACGCCTTCCGCAGAAAACAGATAAAAGTCGTCGATCATGGTCGAAAGATTGGGTGAGTCGCGGAAGTAGCGCTCAACTTCTTTGCTGTTTTTCAGCGTGCCCAATGGGAATTTGCTCGCCATCGCTTCCAGAATGGCGACGCGCATCAGCACTTTGTCGTCCAGTTCCGTCGCGACCCGGCTGACCAGAACCTCCAGTTGTCGCGACAGGCTTTGTCTCAACTCGTCGCGGGCAGCAGAAAACAGCAGTAATGCCTGGGCCAA
Organism: Rhodoferax sp.; assembly: GCF_012927445.1. Lineage (GTDB taxonomy): Bacteria > Pseudomonadota > Gammaproteobacteria > Burkholderiales > Burkholderiaceae_C > Rhodoferax. Next base: position 238,013 of record NZ_JABBPD010000001.1, on the reverse strand, counting down.
AAGCATGACGCTCAGAACCAAGCCGACCGTTAACCCAATTTGAGTTCGAAGGCTAAATTTCCGGAAAAAAAATGCAAGTTGAGGAGCGAATTTCGAGCGCATCAAAAGCTAACTAAACCATCTAAAGCAGGGCAACCCGAGGCTGTGGCGGACAGTAGCGGTGATGCCGCAGTTACTCGGCATCGGTCATCAACTGCAAGGCCGCGCCAACTTCCGTTGTCTCAACAGCCGGGATGTTTTGTAGTTTGTCTGCAAGACCGGGCAGGGCCGAGGCGCCCTGTGTCTGCAGTAAACCGATGGTTTGGCCCGCTTCTTTAGGCGAGTCGAACCCCGTACTTTGCAACAGCAGGCGACTATTGGCATCCAGCAGCTTGAAATAGAACTTGCCATCCAGTTCCCGGTACTGCTTGAACACGGGTTTTGCCACTTTGGCTGTTTTTGCCGCTTTGTTGCTGGTTTGCACACGCAGGTCGCGCAGGCCGACCGCGTGGCGCAGACGAGCCATGAAGGGCGTGGCGATCTGGCGCGCCTTGGCGGCCCCGGCGATCAGAATCGCTTCAATCTTGGCCGGATCGTTCAGCAGCGCCAGATAGGCTTCGCGCATGGGAGCAATCTCACGGTCGATCCGTTCAAAGACCAGCTGTTTCGCATCACCCCAGGCAATGCCATTGGCGTAGGCCGCGCGCAAGGACGTGGTTTCTTCCGGCGTGGCAAAGGCCTGGTAGATCTGGAACAGGGCCGAGCCTTCCACGGTTTTGGGTTCACCCGGTGCGCTGGAGTCGGTCACGATGCTGGCGATGAGTTTTTTCAACTGCTCACGCGGCGCAAAGAGCGGAATGGTGTTGTCGTAGCTCTTGCTCATCTTGCGGCCATCCAGACCGGGCAGGGTGGCGACGTCATCTTCAATCTCGGCTTCGGGCGGCACAAAGTGCTCGCCGTAGCGGTGGTTGAAACTGTGTGCCATGTCGCGCGCCATCTCGATGTGCTGAATCTGGTCACGGCCTACCGGCACTTTGTGGGCGTTGAACATCAGAATGTCCGCTCCCATCAATACCGGGTACATGAACAGGCCGGCGCTCACATCCGAGTCCGGGTCATCGCCGGCGCTGGTGTTTTTGTCCACCGACGCCTTGTAGGCGTGGGCCCGGTTCAGGATGCCCTTGCCGGTGACGCAGGTGAGAAACCAGGTGAGTTCCGGAATCTCGGGCACATCCGACTGGCGATAAAAAATGACGCGTTCAGGGTCCAGACCGGCGGCCAGCCAGCTGGCGGCAATCTCCAGTGTGGAGCGCTGGATGCGGGACGGTTCATCGATCTTGATCAGGGCGTGGTAGTCCGCCAAAAAGTAAAAACTCTCGACGTCAGCCTTCAGGCTGGCGCGCACCGACGGCCGGATGGAGCCGACGTAATTACCCAGGTGGGGGGTGCCGGAGGTGGTGATGCCGGTCAGAAAACGCTTGGAGCTCATGGGGGATTTCTTGTGCGGAAAAGTGAAAAACTAGCCAAAAATCATGGCAATCGGGGTCAGCAAAATATCCAGCAGGCCGTAGCTGAGGGCCATCAGGGGTTGCAGCCATAGCGTGCTCACCACCCCTGAAATCACCAGCGCCATCACAATGAAGAAGCCCCACGGCTCGACGCGTGACACCAGTTCAGCCTGGCGGTAAGGCAGCAGACCGACCAGAATGCGCCCGCCATCCAGCGGTGGCAGCGGGAACAGGTTGAAGGCAAACATCACCAGGTTGACCAGAATGCCGCCTTGCGCCATCTTGAGAAAAAAGGGCTCGGTCACGCCGCTGCCGTGCAGAATAAAAAACAGGGCGCCCCAGAGAAATGCCTGGATGAAATTGACGCCCGGCCCGGCCAGCGCCACCCACACCATGTGGCGTTTGGGGTTGCGCAGGTTGCCAAAGCGCACGGGCACGGGTTTGGCATAGCCAAACAGAAACGCACCCGACGTGGCAAAGTACAGCAGCAGCGGCATCAAGATGGTGCCCACCGGGTCAATGTGTTTGAGCGGGTTGAGCGTGACACGGCCCAGCATGTACGCCGTGTTGTCGCCAAAATACCGTGCCACGTAGCCGTGCGCGGCCTCATGAATCGTGATGGCGAACAGAACCGGCAGCGCGTACAAGGCAACGGTTTGAATCAGGTGTGCAATATCCATCAGATCATTGTCTCAAAGGGTGGGAGTGATTTTTTTAAAGACCGAGGGCCGCCAGCGAACCGCGTCCTTCGCGGATCACCACCGGCTCTTCACCCGTCAGGTCGACGACCGTGGTGGGTTGCCGGGCACAGGCACCTGCATCGATCACGGCGGCAATCTGTTTCTTATAACGTTCACGGATTTCCTGGGCATCGTTGAACGGCTCGGTCTCACCCGGTGCGATCAAGGTGGTCGCCAGCAGCGGCGCACCGTGCAGGGCCAGCAGTTCCTGCAACACTTTGTGTTCAGGCACCCGCAGGCCAATGGTCTTGCGCGACGGGTGGCTCAGGCGGCGCGGCACTTCCTTGCTGGCTTCCAGGATAAAGGTGTAAGGCCCGGGCGTGGCCGATTTGATCAACCGAAACTGCTGGTTGTCTACTTTGGCGTAGTTGGCCAACTCACTCAGGTCGCGGCACAGCAGGGTCAGGTGGTGCTTGTCGTCCACGCCACGGATGCGTCGCAGCTTGTCGACCGCGGATTTGTCATCCAGGTGGCAGACCAGGGCATAGCTGGAGTCGGTCGGGACCGCCAGAATTTCGCCTTTTTCCAGCAGGGCGACGGCCTGTTTGAGCAGCCGGGGTTGGGGGTTGTCGGGGTGGACTTCAAAAAATTGAGGCATAAAGATATTGTCGGTGAAGTTGTTGCGTCAGTTGTGCCTTGACGAGGCGGACAAAGGCTTATTTGACAATGACATGGCGCTGTTTGGCCACCTCGTAGGCAGAAAGCAAGGCATTGCCCACGCCACTGGCGGCAATCACGGCAATGCCAAACCAGGCCAGGGCGTCGGGCACATGGTTAAAAACCAGCCATCCGCCCAACGTGGCAAAGGCAATTTGTGAATACAGATAGGGCGTCAGCACCGGGGCGGAAGCCCGCATATAGGCCCGAATCAGCATCAGGTGGCCAAAGGTTCCCCAGAAACCGACCAGCACAAACCACGGCCAATGCGCCAGCAGGGCGGCGGTGTCCCAGCTGAACAGCACGATAGGGCTCATCACCAGCGTACCGGCGAGCCCGGTGTAAAAGTGCGTGGTGTACGGGTTTTCCTGGCCGCTCAAGCGGCTGGTCAGCACCTGAAACCAGGCATAGGTGGTCACCAGCAGTACCGGAAACAGCAAGGCCCAAGTGAAGACCTGACCGCCTGGGCGAACCACCAACAACACGCCGCCCAGACCCGCGGCCATCAGCAGCCAGCGTCGGGGCGAGACATAGTCCTTCAGCAGCCAGGCGGCCATCGCGGTGGCCAACAGCGGCGACAACATCACCATGGCCGTGAATTCGCCGACCGGCAGGTACTGCAAGCCAAAAAATGAGCAGGCACTGGTGATCAGCAGCAACACGCCGCGCAAGGCTTGAAAGCGCGGGTTGGAGGTGCGCAGCAAGCTCAGTTTTTGTACCGGAAACCGCAAGGCAAAGGTCACCACCGCCTGAAACAGATAGCGAAACCACAGCAGCATCATCACGGGGGCCAGCCGGGCGGCGTACTTGGTCGTGGTGTCCAGGGCGGCAAAGCAGAGGGCCGCCAGCACAATGAGCAGAACGCCAACCCCTTGTGGGGTGCGCCAGAACGACATGGGGAAATCAGTGGCCCGCGGCGGCATCTGCCCCGAGGCTGGTGACGGCTGCGTATTGGATGCGTTGGGCCAGCAGTTCCCATACCGGCGTCACGTTGCCGGGCAGATGGGGCAGGGTGCCCAGTTCGGTGTGGCTCTCATCGGGACTGTGGAAGTCGCTGCCGCGGGAGGCGACCAGGCCGAATTCGCGGGCGGTGTCGGCGTAGGTCAGGTATTCCGCCGGCGTGTGGCTGCCGGTGACCACTTCGACACCTTGGCCGCCATGACCTTTGAACTCGGTAAACAGCGCAAATTCCTGGTTGGCGGTGAATTTGTAGCGTGCCGGGTGCGCGATGACGGCAACACCACCGGCTTGGGTGATCCAGGTCACGGCATCTTTCAGGCTGGCCCAGCGGTGCTCGACAAAGCCGGGCTTGCCCTCGGTCAGGTATTTGCGAAACACCTCATTGGTATCCTTGCAGACGCAACTTTCCACCAGAAAACGGGCAAAGTGGGTACGTGAAATCAGGTCGTGGTTGCCGGCAAATTTCAACGCCCCTTCATAGGCACCGTGAATGCCGGCCTTGGCCAGACCGGCGGACATGTCCCTCGCCCGCTGCCCACGGCCGCCCCGGGTCTGGCTGAGGCCGAGTTGGAGGGCCGGATTTTCCGGATCAAACCCGAGGCCGACGATGTGGACCGTCTGGCCAATGAAAGTGACCGAAATTTCGACACCGGTGAGGTAGTGCAGCCCCAGCGCCTTGGCCGCAGTGGCGGCACGCTGCTGGCCGCCAATCTCGTCATGATCGGTCAGGGCCCACAACACGACCCCATTGGCTTTGGCGCGTGCGGCCAGGGCTTCAGGCGTGAGGGTGCCGTCGGAGACGACGGAATGGCAGTGGAGGTCGGCATTAAGGATGGAAGTCACCGAAACATTTTAGGCGCTGTGGATTGACCCCGTTGCGTGCCTTGTTACCGCCCACCTCAGCGCGATCTGATGGACGATTAAAATTCGACGCGCTGCCACTTTCTGGTGGTCGGTCATCTGTCCCGTCTAGGGTCAATGTGGTGTTTCAATTAGGACAACAATGAAATTTAATGATTTGCGCGTGTCGCATCGGCTGTGGGCTTCCATTCTGGGGTTGCTGATGGCCATGCTGGTGGTCGCGGTCTGGACGCAAAGCCGGACCAGCCGCATCACGGAAGAGGCGATGTCCTCCATTGCCGCCTATGACGAAAAAATAATCACCACCGTGCGCTGGCGCGGCGCCACCGAAAACACGACGAACTTGATCATGGGCAGTGCCATCACCACCGACCCGGTGCTGGCCAAGGCCTACGACACGCAAATCCAGACGCTGGTGGCCCAGATCAGCGAGATCCAGGCCAAGGTCAGCAAAAGCGCCGCCACCGATGAAGATAAAAAAACGCTCGAAGAGATTGCGGCCCTCCGCACCGTGGCACGCGGGCTGATTGGCAAGCTCAAGGAAGTCAAGCTGGCGGGTGACGCGGCAGTGACGCAGGCGGTGGTCGACCAGGAGTTGATCCCCGGCGTGGCGCGTTACATCGGGGCGCTCGACAAAATGGTCAAGCTGCAGGAAAAACAGCGAGACGCGGCCTTGCTGCAGTTGCAGGCAGCGAGCCAGCAATCGGCCTGGATCGGCTTTGGCCTGGTCGGCCTGGTGTTTGCCATGGGCGTGATTTTGGCCGCCGCACTGGTGCGTTCCATCACCGGGCCGCTGGAACGGGCGGTCAAGCTGACGCACGCCATTGCCGCTGGCGACCTGACGCAGGACGTGCACGACACCCGCAAGGATGAATTTGGCGAGTTGCTCGGTTCGCTGTCGCAAATGGTGGCCCGGCTGCGTGGCTTGGTCACGGAAGTGCGTTCGGGCGTGGAATCGGTGTCCACCGCGTCCAGCGAAATCGCCAACGGCAACCTTGATCTCTCCAGCCGCACCGAGCAAACGGCCTCCAACCTGCAGCAGACGGCGGCCAGCATGGAGCAGTTGACCAGCACCGTCAATCAGTCCGCCGACACGGCCCGCCAGGCCAACCAGCTGGCGGCGACGGCGGCGCAGGTCGCCACCCGCGGCGGCGAGGTGGTGGGCCAAGTGGTCAACAGCATGCGCCACATCACCGATTCATCGCGCAAGATTTCCGACATCATCGGCACCATTGATGGCATCGCCTTTCAGACCAACATTCTGGCGCTGAACGCCGCCGTCGAGGCGGCGCGTGCCGGCGAGCAGGGCCGTGGTTTTGCCGTGGTGGCGTCTGAAGTGCGCAGCCTGGCTCAGCGCTCGGCCGAGGCGGCCAAAGAGATCAAAACGCTGATCAACTTGTCGGTCGAGACGGTGGAGTCAGGCTCCAAACAGGTGGAACAGGCCGGCCAGACCATGGGCGAGATTGTCAGCAGCGTGCAACGCGTGACCGACCTGATCGGCGAAATAACGGCTTCGTCCAACGAACAGCGTGACGGCATTGGCCAGGTCAACCAGGCGGTTGCCAACCTGGATCAAATGACGCAGCAGAATGCGGCGCTGGTGGAAGAATCAGCCGCCGCGGCCTCGGCCTTGCATGACCAGGCCCAGCGGCTGGCGCAAGTGGTGTCGGTGTTCAACGTGGGCGGTCAAGAGGTCACGCAGCCCTTGGCGTTGGCCCGCAGGTCTGCACCGCCTCCGCCTGCGCGCGTGGCGCCCCGTCTGGCCACCCGGCCTGTACCGCCCAAGCTGGCGCTCAGAACGACCGTCAAACCCAAGCTGGCAGCGCCGGTTCCCCGCGCGATTGCGGCGCCAGCACGGGCCGCTGCCGCGGCACCGGTGGTGGCCAAAGCCAAGAGTGACGACGACTGGGAATCCTTTTAACCAGTCTCCATTGGCCAGCGACTTGCTATTAAACAAGTAGCTGGCTGCGCATACGCCATCATGGCTAGGGCCCGAAATGGCTTAAAGTTCCGCCGCTTCCACCAGAAAGCGCACGCGCCGGATGCCATTCCAGGCGTCGGCGTCGAGCCGGAACGCCAGCTTGACGCGGGCCGGGAGATGCTCGGTGTGGCCGAACCAGATGCCGTCGACCGGCTGGCCCTGGTGTTTGAGCTTGAGGGCCAGATGTTTTTCACCCACCAGCCGTTGCGACACCACCTCGACCTCTTCGCTGAAGGTCGGCGGCGCAAAGCCCTGGCCCCACACCTCTTTGTGCAGCACGTCCACCAGTTCGACCCGACGGTACTCCGGCTTTAACGGGCCATCGGTGTCCAGGCGTCGCGTCAGCGTGGCGGCGTCCAGCCATTCTTGCGCCACCTCGTTCAGCCCTTGTTCAAAGGCGTCAAAGTTTTCTTCCGCGATGGTGCAGCCGGCCGCCATGGCGTGGCCGCCAAAGCGCAGCAGCACGCCGGGGTAGCGTTTGGCGACCAGATCGAGCGCATCGCGCAGGTGAAAACCGGGGATGGAGCGGCCCGAGCCTTTCAGTTCGTGCTCGCGGCCCGGCGCGGCGCTGGCGGCAAAGACAAAGGTCGGCCGGTGCAGCTTGTCCTTGATGCGCGAGGCCACGATGCCGACCACGCCTTCATGAAAATCGGGGTCAAAGACGCAGATCGCCGGCGGCGGTTCTTCGTCTTCATCAAACAGTGATTCGGCAATGGCAAAGGCCTGCTCGCGCATGCTGCCCTCAATCTCGCGCCGCTCGCGGTTGATGCCGTCCAGCATTTTGGCCAGTTCGTCACCGCGTGCGGCGTCGTCGGTCAGCAGGCATTCAATGCCCAGCGTCATGTCCGACAGGCGGCCGGCAGCATTGATGCGCGGCCCCAGGGCAAAGCCGAAGTCGAAGGTGGTGGCGACCGGCGCGCTGCGTCCGGCTGCTGCAAAAAGAGAAGCTAGTCCCGCAGGCATGGCCAGGGCGCGCACCCGTTTGAGCCCTTGCGCCACAAGGCGGCGGTTGTTGGCGTCGAGTTTGACCACGTCGGCCACGGTGCCCAGCGCCACCAGCGGCAGCAGCGTGTCGAGTTTGGGCTGCGAGGCGGCGTCAAAGTAGCCGCGCTGGCGCAGCTCGGCGCGCAGCGCCAGCAGCACATAAAACATGACGCCGACGCCGGCGATGGATTTGCTCTCAAAGGTGCAGCCCGGCTGGTTCGGGTTGACGATGACGTCGGCCGCTGGCAACACAATCTGGCCGTTGACGGAAGCCGGCAAGTGGTGATCGGTCACCAGCACCTGCAGGCCCAGCGCTTTGGCGGTGGCGACCCCTTCCAGGCTGGCGATGCCGTTGTCGACCGTGATCAGCACGTCGGCGCCGCTGTCTTTGACGCGTTGCGAGATCGGCGGCGTCAGGCCGTAGCCGTCCACCACCCGGTCCGGCACGATGTAGCTCACAAACTTGGCGCCCAGCAGGCGCAGGCCGCGCATCGCCACGGCACAGGCGGTGGCGCCGTCACAGTCGTAGTCGGCCACGATGCAGAGTTTTTGGTCGGCGGCAATCGCGTCGGCCAGCAGTTGGGCCGCCTCCCGCGTGCCGCGCATCTCGCCCGGCGGAATCAGGCGCGCCAGGCCATCGTCGAGTTCTTGCGTGCTCTGCACACCACGGGCCGCGTACAGCTGGGCCAGCAGGGGGTGGATGCCGGCCTGTTCCAGCGTCCAGGCGGTGCGGGGCGGAATGTCGCGCGCTACTATTTTCATAGCTTCTCCAACAGGTTGGACGCGGGCTGGGTGCTAAATAGATTCATAAAACGCTTCAAATAAGGTTGGGGCTGGCTTTTAAAGGTCTGCGCGTTGCGTTCACCGCAAAGCGTGAGTTGACAACTTTCACCTTGATCCAGCGCGGCCAGCAAGGCGGCGCACGAGGTGGCGTCCAGCGCGTGCCAGGCTTGCACCCAGGCCGCCCAGTCTTCATGGAGGGCGGCGTCGCGCAGGGTGCTGACCGGCACTGGCGCGGGCGCCATCGCCGATGTGAACGGCGCTGTCGGCAGGGCGCCGGTGCCGCTCAGCCAGAACGAGTTGACCGGCAACACGCCGCGTGCGGCGCGCGCCTCGTTCACTGGGTGGGTGTAGAGCAACATCTGCATTTCGTTTTGCAAACGCCGTAAATTGGCCGCGCTGGCCGAGCGCGGCATCCAGTGCTCCAGGTTGCGCCCCACCACGCGGTCCAGCGACGCGGTGGCCAGGTCCCGGAACATCTCACCTTGCGCCAGCCAGAGACTGGGCTGCTCAAAATGCAGCGCGATGCCGTCTTCTTCAAAGTAGGTGCGCATGGCCGCCAGCAGGGTTTGCGACTCCTGCGCCGGGAAATCCGGCAGCGTTTGCCCGCTCATGGCGATGTGGTTGGTGCCCACCTGCCAGAAGCAGGGGGTGATGAAACCCCAGGCGCCATCCGTCGGGTGCGTTGGCCGCGCCTGCAGCGCCGCCCAGGGAATCAGCCCGTCTTTCACCGGCAGGCCGAGCGTGCGGGCCAACGCACGTTCGTGCGGCGGGGACAGGCTGAACTCGTCGCCAGTGTCCAGCGGTTCCGGTGTCAGGCGGGTGAGCAGTTTTTCAAGGTGGGGCAGTTTCAGTGAGGGCAGGGCCGAGGCGCAGCCCTCCGCGCTACAAAACGCGAACGGAATCAGGAGGTGCATGCAGCGATTGTCCGGGAAATGGTCTGGCCATGTTCTGGCGGTGGCGGCTAAAGAACAGGGAATGCCACAATGACGCTTGTTTAAAACCCGGTCGGTCGATGCAAATTCCTTACGAACTCATTCTTGGCTGGCGCTATACGCGGGCGGGTCGTGCCACCCGGCGCAACGGCTTTATCTCCTTCATTTCCGGCGTTTCCATGCTGGGCATTGCGCTCGGCGTGGCGGCGCTCATCATCGTGTTGAGCGTGATGAACGGCTTTCAGAAAGAGGTGCGCGACCGCATGTTGGGCGTGGTGTCGCACATCGAAATCTTTGCCCCCAATGGCGCCGCCTTGCCCGACGTGGCGCGCACCCTGGCCGAAGTACGGACCAATCCGCAGGTCATCGGTGCTGCACCTTTTATAGCGACGCAGGCATTGCTGGCGCGGGGTGAGGACATGAAAGGCACGATGGTGCGGGGCATTGACCCGGCCCGCGAGCCGGAAGTGACCGACCTGGCCATTGAGCTGAAAAACACCGGCCTGAACCGCCTGATTCCGGGTGAATTTGGCGTGGTGCTGGGCGGCGAGCTGGCCCGCTCTTTGGGCGTGCGACAAGGCGACAAGGTCACGCTGGTGGCGCCCAGCGGTCAGGTAACACCGGCCGGGGTGGTGCCGCGCCTCAAGCAGATGACGGTGGTGGGCACCTTTGACTCGGGCCACTACGAGTACGACTCGGCGCTGGTGCTGATGCACATGGATGATGCGGCCCGGATTTTCCGGCTGGAAGGCCCGACCGGCGTGCGGGTCCGGCTCAAAGACCTGCACCAGGCCCGCGAGGTGGCGGCCCAGATGGCCGGCAGCCTGACGGGTGACCTGTTGATCCGCGACTGGACGCGCCAGAACCGCACCTGGTTTGCCGCCGTGCAGGTCGAAAAACGCATGATGTTCATCATCCTGACCCTGATCGTGGCGGTGGCCGCGTTCAACCTGGTGTCGACGCTGGTGATGACGGTGACCGACAAACGCGCCGACATTGCCATCCTGCGCACGCTGGGCGCCAGTCCGCAAAGCATCATGGGCATTTTTGTGGTGCAGGGCGCCATGGTGGGGGTGATCGGCACCTTCGCCGGCCTGGCGCTGGGGCTCGGGGTGGCGTTCAACATCGATGTGATCGTGCCGGCGCTGGAGCAGTTGTTCCATGCCAGCTTCTTGCCCAAAGACATTTACCTGATCAGCCGCATGCCGAGTGACCCGCAGCAAGCCGACATCGTGCCGATCGCCATCATTTCGCTGGTGCTGGCTTTTGTCGCCACCCTTTACCCCAGCTGGCGCGCCAGCCGGGTCAACCCGGCGGAGGCCTTGCGCTATGAATGAGAATACCCCCACGCTTGCCGCTTCGCGTGCTGCGCTGCCCCCCGAGGGGGCCGTGCCTAGCTTGGCGCGGCCCGGCGCGGCGGCAATCACCCCTCCGCTGGCGGCTTCAGGGGCTGATATCGTTTTAAACGCCCGTGGCTTGACCAAACGCTTTTCCGAGGGCCGTCTCGACGTGACGGTGCTGCAAGGGGTTGACTTGACCGTGCGCGCCGGCGAAACGCTGGCGATTGTGGGTGCGTCGGGTTCCGGCAAGAGCACCCTGCTGCATTTGATGGGCGGACTGGAAGCACCCACCAGTGGCAGTGTCTGGCTGAAGGGCCAGGATCTGGCGCACCAGAGCGCCGCCCAGCAGGGCCGTTTGCGCAACCAGTACCTCGGCTTTGTCTATCAGTTTCACCACCTGCTGCCGGAATTCAGCGCGCTGGACAACGTCGCCATGCCTTTGTGGATTCGACGTCAAGCCCCCGTGGAGTCTGCGCAGGTGGCTACTAAAATGCTAGCAAGTGTCGGCCTGCAAGATCGCCTGCACCATCGTCCCGCCGAGCTCTCCGGCGGCGAGCGCCAGCGGGTGGCGATTGCCCGCGCCCTGGTCACGCAACCGGCTTGTGTGCTGGCCGACGAGCCGACCGGCAACCTGGACCGCAGCACCGCCAATGGGGTGTTTGAGTTGATGCTGGAACTGGCGCGCACGCAGGGCACCGCTTTTATTGTGGTCACGCATGACGAAACGCTGGCGGCGCGTTGTGGGCGGCAATTGCGGTTGGTGCAGGGGCGCTTGTCGGAAGGGTGATTTTCCCCACTCACTCCCCCAGCCCCTCTCTCGCCCCGCCGGGCGAAAGAGGGGAGTCTCATTTGGCCGCGTGTTTGAAGGTGGCACGTTCAGCTTGAAGGATTTGATTGCTGGGGCTTGTGACGCTATTTGTCGCACGCCAATCCTCTGGTCTGACGGATGCTCGTTGACTGTTGACGTTAGCGTCAGTGAAGCAAAGTCAAACCAGACCAGTAGCCACCCCTTTGCACTCAACGCACCAAGGCGCGTGTACTGACCCCCTTAAAAAAACAAGGCCAAATATGGGAGTTAGCTCCCCTTTCCGCCCCGGCGGGGGTGGAAAGGGGTTGGGGGATAGGGGGGGGATTCAGCAGAAAAAAACAACACCGCCACAAAAAAACTCACCCCCGAGCGTCCGTCTTCTTGGCCCCCCGCAACAAAGACAAAGCCAACAAAGCCGACGCCACCATCAAAAACAAACTCACCGCGTTGAGCACCGGCGTCGCCCCCTCCCGCATCCGTCCATACATCATGACGGTGAGCGGCGCATCCGACCCCACCAGCATCAACGTCGTGTTGAAGTTCTCAAACGACATCAAAAACGAGATCGCCGCCGCCCCCATCAACGCCGGCTGCAGGTAGGGCAGCGTGATGGTGCCGAACACCGCCAAGCGAGAAGCCCCCAGGTTGTAGGCCGCGTCTTCCAGCGTGGTGTCAAAGCGCTTCAGCCGCGCCGTGATGGTCAGCGTGGCAATCGACACGATGTAGGAGAACTGCCCCAGCACCACCAGCGGCAGGCCGGGGCGCAAAAACTCCAGTTCCAGCCCATACAGGTCATCGGCCAGATTGGCAATGCGGCTGGCAAAGGCCAGGATCGAGATGCCCAGAATCACGCCGGGAATGACCAGCGGCGCCAGCATCAGCAGCGAGAGCGCCTGCTTGCCGCGAAACTGCGTGCGCTCAATCAAAAAAGCATTGGCCGTGCCCACCACCACCGACAACACGGTGACCCAAGCCGCCACCACGACGCTGGTCCACAGGCTGCCGAGCAGCTCGCTGTCGGCCAACAGGCCTTGCCGGCTGGTGTGGCCGGCCAGCGAGCCGCCCAGAAACCAGTCGAGCGTGAAGCCGCGCCAGGGCGGCGCCGGGTAGGGTGCATCGTTGAAGGCAAACACCGCCACAATCAACAGCGGCAAAAACAGAAAGGCGAAAAAGAGCAGCGCGTAGGCCAGCGTGCTGGCGCGCAACCAGGCGGGGCGGGGCAGGGATGGGATCATGCTTTGCGCATCACTTCGCCAAACTTCTGGCCGGAGAGTTTCAAGCCGAGCCAGACAATGGCGGTGCTCAGGCCCAACAGCAAGAAGCCAAAGGCAGCGCCTTGTTCCCAGTTGAAGCGGGTGATGAACTGGGTGTAAATCTGCTCGGTGAACCACTGCGAGTTTTTGCCGCCCAGGAGGGTGGGCGTCAGGTAGTTGCCCAGGGTCAGCATGAACACCACGATGCAGCCAGCCACAATGCCGGGCGCGGCGTGCGGAATGATGATCTGGCGCAGGATTGACCAGCCGTTGCCGCCGAGGTCGTAAGCGGCCTCGATCAGCGAGTCGTCCAGACTCTCCAGCGCGCCGATCAGCGGCACCACCATGAACAGCATCGAGGTGTAGACCAGGCCGACCAGAATGGTGGCGTCGTGGTACAGCAGGTCGACCGGTGCGGGCGTCAGGCCCAGCCACATCAGCAACCCCGGCAGCACGCCCGACTCGCGCAGCAGAATCATCCAGCCCAGCGTGCGCACGGTTTCGCTGACCCAGAACGGGATCAGGCACAGGATAAACAGCATGGATTTGTTGCGACCGCGCGCCACTTTGGCGATCATCCAAGCGATCGGGAACGCCATCACCAAGGTGATGGCGGTGGCCAGCATCGACATCAGCGCCGTGCGCACAAAGGTGTGCCAGTACAGCGGCTCGTCCAGGAAGGTGCGGTACTGGTCCAGGCTGACCTCGTAAACGCGGGGCGCCACGCGGGCGCGCAGCGACAGAATACCGAGTTCGACATGCGGCAACACAATCAGCCCGACCAGCCACAACAGGGCCGGCGCCAGCAGCAGCATGAGCAGCAGCCGCGCCGGCAGCGGGTTGCTGCTCGTTGGTTTAGCGGGCATGGTCCGCTGCCGCCTGAGGCGCCGAAAAACACACTGCCCGTTGCGGATCAAAGCCAAAACTGACCGTCTCGCCCACCGTCAGGTCCGACAGATGGCCGGTCTGCGGCAGCGCAATGCGGAACTCGGTTTGTGACTTTTCTTCACGCAGCAACACCGCCGAGTTGGCGCCGTCAAACAGCAGGCTCTCAATTCGGGCCCGGTAATGCGGCACGCCGGCATCGGAAAACACCAGCGCCGTGCGCGACAGACTGGCGACCTCGGGCCGGACAAAGGCCTCGATCACATCGCCCCGATGAACGGTGCCGATGGCGCGGGCCAACATGACAAAACCACTGTCGCTGGTCAGGGTCACCCCTGCGCTGCTGACCTGTGTGGCCCGACCCTTCACGCAATTATTGGCGCCGACAAAGCCGGCGACAAACGGGGTCTGCGGCTGGTAATACAGTTGCTGCGGCGTGCCCACTTGCTCAAAGCGGCCGTGGTTCATCACCGCTACCTGGTCGGACAGCACCAGCGCTTCCGACTGGTCGTGCGTGATGTAGACAAAGGTGGTGCCAAAGGCGGCTTGCAGCTGTTTGAGCTCGATTTTCATGTGCTCGCGCAGCTTCAGGTCGAGGGCGCCGAGCGGCTCGTCCAGCAGCAGCAGCGTCGGCTCCAGCACCAGACTGCGGGCGATGGCGACGCGCTGCTTTTGCCCGCCGGACAGCTGGTCGACGCGTTTCTCCTGCGCCCCGTGCAGGTTGACGCGCTCCAGCATCTCGCCGACCCGTCGTTTGATCTCGGCGCGGGCGATGCCGCGGCGCGCCAGGCCGTAGCCGATGTTCTCGCCGACCGACATCATCGGGAACAGCGCCAGATGCTGAAACACCATGTTGACCGGCCGCTTGTTGGGCGGCACGCCATTCATGGTTTGGCCGCCAATGCGGATGTCGCCCGCATCCGGGCTCAAAAAGCCCGCAATCATGCGCAACAGCGTGGTCTTGCCGCAGCCCGACGGGCCGAGGATGGAGAAGAAGCTGCCCCGCGCCACGCTGAACGACAGATCGTCCACCGCCGCGAAATCGCCGTAGCGCTTGCCGACGCGGATGGCTTCTAAATCAAAGGTTGAACTCAATGCAGTGTGTTTCAAGGGCGTTTCAGTTGGCGGCTTTGATGCGGTCGAGCACGCGGCCTTCGATGTCTTCAATGCCTGCCGGCACTGCCGGGTACCACTTGATGTTTTTCAGCGCCGCTTCCGGGAAGCTGGTGGCAAACTGGGCTTTGAGCCGGGCGTCCATCAACTGGTCGGCGCCTTTGGAGGCCGTGAAGTTGCCTGCAGAAGATGCCACTTTGGCGGCAATTTCGGGTCGCATGTTGAAGTTGATCCAGGCGTAGGCGGCGGCGTCGTTCTTGCCTTTGGCGGGAATGGCAAAGGTGTCAATCCAACCGAGCGCGCCGGATTTGGGCGCCATGAACTGAATGTCGGATTTTTCGCTGTTGAGTTTCCAGCCACCGGTGTCCCACATCATGGCGCCGGCGATTTCGCCGCTGCGCATGCCGTTGAGCAACTGGTCCTTGTTGTCCCAATAGAACTTGATGTTGCTCTTGCAGGCGATCAGGGTCTTGCCCACGTCGTTCATCAGCGCGCCATAGGCTTTGGGGTTGTTGTACAGCGCAAACGGGTCTTTGCCGGAGGCGAAGGCAAACGCCAGCAGGGTCGGGCGTTTCAGGCGCATGGCGGTTTTGCCCTTGACGTCGGCACGGCACAGGTCCGGGTAGTCCACCATCTTGGTCAGCTTGGTGTTGACCACCAGTCCATCGGTGCCCCAGAGGTGCGGCATGCCGTAGACCTTGCCCGCCAGCGTGGTGTTTTTCTTGGTCGCTTCCAGCATGCCGGGGGTGAATAATTCGGCTTTGACTTTGCTCAAATCCATCGGTTTGTAAATGCCGAATTCTTGCTGCGGGCCGATGATGCGATCTTGCGACGGTTGGGCCAGATCAAAGCCGGCTCCGCCGGTGGCGCGCAGTTTGGAGATCATTTCTTCGTTGTTGGACAAGGTGAGCGCCACCTTGTAGCCGCTTTCTTTTTCGAACTGGGCCACGACTTCGGCGGGCGCATAGTCAGCCCAGGTCAGCAGGCGCAAGGTTTTTTCCTGCGCCAGGGCCGAGCCGGCCACGCCGAGCGCGAGAACGGCGCTGGCCATCAGGGTGAGGGGAGCTTTCATGCGGGATTCCTTCGAGGTATGAAACAGCGTTAAATCGGGACGCCCAGGACCTATTAAGGACCAAAAGACGGGAAAGCCTACCGCAGGTCCATGACATGGTGATGTCGGCGTCCTGCCGGAGATATGGTATTTTCCCGGTATGACATTCTGGATCGACACCCATTGCCACCTGGATGCAGCAGAGTTTAGGCCTGACGCCCAGGCAGTACGTGCGCGGGCAGCTATTAATAATGTAGCGCATTGCGTGCTGGCGGCGGTCGAGGTCGCCAATTTTGAGGCCGTGCGGCAGCTGGCGCACGAGGGTGGTGACAGCTACGCGCTGGGTATCCACCCGCTTTATGTGGGAAAAGCGCAGGACACGGATCTGGCCCAGCTCGACGCCTGCTTGCTGCGCTATCGGGATGACCCGCGGCTGGTGGCGGTGGGCGAAATCGGGCTGGACTACTTTGTGCCGGAACTGCAGGTGAGCCCGCTGCGCGAGCGCCAGACCTATTTTTACCAGCAGCAGCTCAAGCTAGCGCGCCAGCATGGTTTGCCGGTGATCCTGCATGGGCGGCGCTCGGCCGATCAGCTGCTCAAGGGGCTGCGCACGGTCGCCGCTGAAAACGTGGGGGGGCCGGCGTGGCGCGGCATTGCCCATGCCTTCAATGGCAGCGAGCAGCAGGCGCAGGCTTTCATCGCGCTGGGCTTCAAGCTCGGCTTTGGTGGCGCGCTGACCTATGAACGCGCCCTGCAGCTGCGCCGTCTGGCGGCCAGCCTGCCGCTGGAGGCGCTGGTGCTGGAGACCGATGCGCCCGACATGCCGCCGCACTGGCTGTACAAAACCGCCGAACAACGCGCCAGCGGCGAGCCGCAAGGCCGCAACGAACCGGGCGAGCTGCCGCGCATTGGCGCTGAACTGGCGGCGCTGCGGGGCATCAGCCCCGCCGATTTGGCCGCTGCCACCACGCGCAACGCGCTCGTGGCCCTGCCGCGCCTGCGCGCCTTGTTGCCAAGCTGAAATAATGCGGTTGATGGACCCCAACTTGCCACCCCTCATTCAGGCCCTGCTCGAGCCGCAGCGTTATCCGCAGGCGCCGTCGCAGGTGGAACTGGTGCAAACCCATATCTCCTGGGTGCTGCTGGCGGGGGACTTTGCCTACAAGATCAAGAAGCCGGTGCGTCTGCCTTTTCTGGACTTCAGCACGCTGGCGCAGCGCCAGTTGTGTTGCGCCGACGAGCTGCGCCTGAACCGCCGCTTTGCGCCGGACCTCTACCTGGGCGTGGTCGGGATTTTCAATACGCCGCAAGATCCGCAATTTGACGGCCCGGGCACGCCCATCGAATACGCCGTCAAGATGCGGCGTTTCGATGAAGCCGGTCGACTGGACCGGGTCTGTGCCCGGGGTGAACTGCAAGCGGCCCATCTGTCGGACCTGGCCGACACGCTGGTCGCCTTTCACGCGGCGGCGGCCATTGCGCCACCGACCTCGCGCTTCGGGTCGGCCGACGAAGTCATCGCGCCCGCCCGGGATAACTTTCAGGACCTGCTGCAACGCTTGCCGCAAGCCGAGGTGCAGGCCCGACTGGCGGCCTTGCAAGCCTGGACCGAGGCGCAGTTCAAGCAGCTGGCCCCGCTGATGACGGCGCGCAAGCTGAATGGGCAAGTGCGTGAATGCCATGGCGATCTGCATCTGGCCAATCTGGTGCTGATCGGACAGCAGGTGCGGATGTTTGACTGCATCGAGTTCAACGAAGACCTGCGCTGGATCGACGTGGCGAGCGAAATCGCCTTTACCTATATTGACCTGCTGGCCCACAGCCAGCCGGGACTGGCCGACTGGTGGGTGGACGAGGTGCTGAGCCGCAGCGGCGACTACGCGGCGGCCCAGCTGCTGCGGTTTTATGCGGTGTACCGGGCCTTGGTCCGTGCCAAGGTGGCCGCGATCCGCATGACGCAGACGCAGACTCCGGACCACGACAGCGAGGTGCTGGCGTATATCGCCTTGGCCGAACGCCTCGTCGCGCCGCCCCCGGCGCGGCTCGTCATCACGCACGGACTGTCCGGCTGCGGCAAGACTGTCGTCTCCAATCAGCTGCTGCAAAGCGACCCGCAGGCCGCCACCTTGCGCCTGCGTTCGGATGTGGAGCGCAAGCGCCTGTTCGGACTGGCCAGCACGGCGCGCAGCGGCACGACCCCGCAGGCCAGCATTTACGCCGGCGATGCGCATGCGCGCACCTACCACCAGCTGCGCGAACTGGCGCACATGCTGCTGCGCGCGGGCTGGTCGGTCATTGTGGATGCCACCTTCCTGAAGCGTGCCGACCGCGAGGCCTTTCGGACGCTGGCCCGCGACACCGGTGTCGCGTTCAGCATCCTGGCGCCACAGGCCAGCCCCGCGCAGTTGCGCGAACGGATCCTGGCGCGCAGTGCCCTGGGGCGCGATGCGTCGGATGCCACGCTGGCGGTGCTGGCACAGCAGATGCAAGTGATCGAGCCGCTGGCGGCGGACGAAATCCAGGACCGCCAGTGAGCCCGTTGCCGCACGACCCAAGCCCCGCCGAGGCGCCACGTCCGCCCGCGCGGCTGGTCGGCTTGCCGCCGATCGTCTCCAGCAACACCCGGCTGCTGGTGCTGGGCAGCTTTCCCAGTGTGGCGTCGCTGGCGCGCCAGCAGTATTACGCCCACCCGCAAAACCAGTTCTGGAAGATTCTTCAAGCCATTTGGCCTGCTAGCCCGCGTCTGACAAGCGCTGATAGCTATGAAAAACGTAGCGAGTGGGTGCTGGAGCGGGGGCTGGGCGTGTGGGACGTCTACGCTGCCTGCGAGCGCGAGGGCAGTCTGGATGCCGCCATTCGTAACCGAGAAGTCAATGATTTCGCCAGCCTCGTGCGCCGTTGCCCGCAACTTCGGGGCATCGCCCACAACGGCGGCGAGAGCTTCCGGCATGCCAAATTCACCGCCCTGCTGGGCTTGCCGGTGTATAAATTGCCCTCCACCAGCCCGGCCAACGCCAGCTGGAGTTTTGAGCGCAAGTTGGCGGCCTGGCGCGAGGTGATGGCGGCCGCCGGGCTGCTGTAAACGGTTCGCTTGGGCGTTTGAGGATAATGGCCGCATCTTGAAAAAACGCACTCACACTCTCCCCGAAGTTAATTTCTCCGACGAAGGCAAGCTTCGCCACCTGCATCTGGGCACCGAATGGATTCAGGGCTCCATGCTGATGGACGACCCCATCGTGCTGTTCCACGAATACATCCAGCGCATGATGGCCTGGCTGCTGTTTGTGGAGCCGGACACGGTGCCCAAGCGCCAGGCCATGCAGCTCGGGCTGGGCGCCGGCTCGCTCACCAAGTTCTGCCACAAAGAGCTGCGCATGAAAACCGTCGCCATCGAGCTCAACCCGCAGGTGTTGATCGCTTGTCGTGGCTGGTTCAAGCTGCCGGCTGACAACACCCGCATGCAGGTGGTGCTGGCCGATGCCGCCCTTGAAATCCAAAACCCCAAGTGGTGGGGCACGGTGGATGCGCTGCAGGTTGATTTGTACGACCACGAGGCCGCCGCGCCGGTGCTCGACAGCCTGCCGTTCTACAACCACTGCAAGCGCCTGCTCACCCCCGAGGGCTGCATGACGGTCAACCTGTTTGGCCGGGCCTCCAGTTTTGCGCGCAGCGTCGAGAAAATCTCGGCCGCTTTTGGCGCTGACGCGGTGTGGGCCTTCAAACCCACGCGCGAAGGCAACACCGTGGTGCTGGCCCAGTGCACGCCCAGTCGGCCCAAGCGCGAGGTGCTGGAGGCGCGCGCTGAAATCATCCAGGCCCAATGGGGTCTGCCCGCCGCCAAATGGGTGCGCGTTTTTAAACCGATGCTGAAATGAGCAGCGCCGCTGCCCCTGGCCACGCCAAGCCGCCGGCCCGAGCCGCCCATGAGGGGCCGCTGGATTGGCGTCGGCTGGTGGAGTGGTTGGGCAGCGATGGCGTCATCAGCGCGGAAGAAGTGCAGCGCGTCACGGCACGCTGCGCCCAGGCCGAGAGCGTGCAGCACCCGCTGGTGCGGCTGGCCAGCGTGTCGGTGCGGCGCGCCAGCGATGGCAAGCCGCTGGACATCGAGCTGCTGACGCAGTGGCTGGCGGGCCGGGTCGGCTTGGGCTATTTGCGCATTGATCCGCTCAAGGTGGACGTCGGCAAGGTCGCCGACACCATGAGCGCGGCCTATGCCGAGCGCCACAAGATTCTGCCAGTGCAGGTGACGCCCAGCGAAATCGTCGTCGCCACCTCCGAGCCGTTCATCACCGACTGGGTCGCCGAGGTCGAGCGGCAGGCGCGCCGCAGCGTGCGCCGGATGGTGGCCAGCCCGCAGGAGATTCACCGCTACACGGTGGAGTTTTTCGCCCTCGCCAAGTCGGTGAAAGCCGCCAACAAGGCCGGTGGCAACAGTGGCGGCGCCAGTTTTGAGCAGCTGGTCGAGCTGGGCAAGACCAACAAGCAGCTCGATGCCAATGACCAGGGCGTCGTGCAGGTGGTGGACTGGCTCTGGCAGTACGCGTTTGACCAGCGCGCCAGCGACATCCACCTGGAGCCCCGGCGCGAGCAGGGCGTGATCCGGTTCCGCATCGACGGCGTGCTGCACCCGGTGTACCAGATGCCGATGGGCGTGCTCAACGCCATGACCGCGCGCATCAAGCTCCTCGGCCGCATGGACGTGGTGGAAAAACGCCGGCCGCAGGACGGCCGCATCAAGACGCGCAACCCGGGCGGCGACGAGATCGAAATGCGGATTTCCACTCTGCCCACCGCCTTTGGCGAGAAGATGGTGATGCGGATTTTTGACCCCGACACCACGGTGAAAGACCTGGATGCGCTGGGTTTTTCCGCGCACGATGCGCAGCGCTGGGAGGCGCTGGTCAAGCGTCCGAACGGCATTATTCTGGTCACCGGTCCGACCGGTTCCGGCAAAACCACCACGCTCTATTCCACCCTGAAACGGGTGGCGACCGAAGAGGTCAACGTCAGCACGGTGGAAGACCCGATTGAAATGATCGAGCCCTCGTTCAACCAGACCCAGGTGCAGCCGCAGCTCGATTTTGGTTTCACGGAAGGCTTGCGTGCCTTGATGCGGCAAGACCCCGACATCATCATGGTGGGCGAAATTCGCGACCAGCAAACCGCCGAAATGGCGGTGCAGGCCGCGCTCACCGGGCACCTGGTGTTCACCACCCTGCACACCAACGACGCGCCCTCGGCCGTGACCCGGTTGATGGAACTGGGCGTGCCGTCCTACCTGATCAACGCCACCTTGCTCGGCGTGCTGGCGCAGCGGCTGGTGCGCACCCTGTGCAAGCATTGCAAAGTGCCCGACCCCGGCGCCACACGCGAAACGCTGGCCGAAGTGGTGAAACCGTGGCAGATCAGCGGCAGTTACCAACCCTTCAAACCGGTGGGCTGCGTCGATTGCCGCATGACCGGTTTCATGGGGCGCATGGGCCTGTACGAGTTGCTGGTGGTGTCTGAGGCCTTCAAGGACAAGATCAACCGCGAGCCCAATACCGATGCGCTCAAGCGGCAGGCCGTGAGCGACGGTATGCGACCCCTCAGGCTGGCCGGCGCCAAGCGCGTGGCCGAGGGGCTGACAGTGCTGGAAGAAGTGCTGTCGGCCACGCCGCCCATGACCTGACCCCCAAGGCGCGAGCGCGGCCTAGGTGAAAGCGACATGACGGTGGCGGGTGTTTCCCGTTCAAAATGAACGGTTCGAATTCTTCAAGGATCTTTTTCATGAGTATGAAGAGTCAAAAAGACTTTTTCTCCGGCCTGTTGTTCATGGCGGTCGGGGTCGCCTTCGCCTGGGGCGCCACCAATTACAGCGTGGGCACGGCGGCGCGCATGGGACCGGGTTACTTTCCGCTGGTGCTGGGCATCTTGCTGGCGGTATTGGGGGCCGTGATTACCTTCAAAGCCCTGGTGGTGGAGACGGAAGATGGCGAAAAAATGGGCCCCTGGGCCTGGAAGCCCCTGTTCTTCATCATCGCGGCCAATCTGGTGTTTGGCCTATTGCTCGGCGGGCTGCCCAGCCTCCACATTCCCGCCATGGGGCTGATCGCCGCCATTTATGCCTTGACCTTCATCGCCAGCCTGGCGGGCGAGGAGTTCAAGTTGAAGGAGGTCGTGATTTTGGCCACGGTGCTGGCGTGTCTGAGTTATGTGGCTTTCATCCTGCTGCTCAAACTGCAGTTTGCGGTGTGGCCGACGTTGATCACCGGCTAAGGAGCTGAACCATGGATTTGATTACCAACCTGTCGCTTGGTTTTGGCGTGGCCTTCACGCCGATCAACCTGATGTACGCCTTTGTCGGCTGCTTGCTGGGCACCTTGATTGGCGTGCTGCCCGGCATCGGCCCCCTGGCCACGATTGCCATGCTGCTGCCCGCCACTTATTCGCTGCCACCGGTTTCGGCCCTGATCATGCTGGCCGGCATTTATTACGGCGCGCAGTATGGTGGTTCGACCACCGCCATTTTGGTCAACCTGCCCGGTGAATCATCCTCGGTGGTGACGGTGATCGATGGCTACCAGATGGCGCGGCAGGGTCGCGCCGGCCCGGCCCTGGCTGCTGCCGGTCTGGGGTCGTTTTTCGCCGGCTGTGTTGGCACCCTGGTGTTGGCCGCCTTTGCCGTGCCGCTGACCGAGGTCGCGTTCAAGTTCGGCCCTGCCGAGTATTTTTCCTTGATGATTCTGGGCTTGATTGGCGCGGTGGTGCTGGCGTCCGGCTCGCTGCTGAAGGCGATCGGCATGATCTTGCTGGGCTTGCTGCTCGGCTTGGTGGGCACTGATGTCAACACGGGCGTGGCCCGCTTCAGCTTTGATATTCCGGAACTGACCGATGGCATTGGCTTTATCGTCATCGCCATGGGCGTGTTCGGTTATGGCGAGATCATCAGCAACCTGGGCAAGCACGAAGACGAGCGCGAGGTGTTCACGGCCGATGTCAAAGGGCTGCTGCCCACCATGGAGGACTTCAAAAACATGGTGCCGGCGGTGTTGCGCGGCACGGCGCTGGGTTCCGTGCTGGGCATCCTGCCGGGCGGCGGTGCCGTGATGGCGTCTTTTGCGGCTTACACGCTGGAGAAAAAAACCAGATTGCGACCGGGTGAAGTGCCATTTGGCAAGGGCAATATCCGCGGCGTAGCCTCGCCGGAGGCGGCCAACAACGCGGCGGCGCAAACCTCGTTCATTCCGCTGCTGACGCTGGGCATTCCACCCAATGCCGTGATGGCCTTGATGGTGGGCGCCATGACCATCCACAACATCCAGCCCGGCCCGCAGGTGATGACCAGCAACCCCGAGCTGTTCTGGGGCTTGATCGCCTCGATGTGGATTGGCAATGCGATGCTGGTCATTCTGAATCTGCCGCTGATCGGCATGTGGATCAAGCTGCTGAGCGTGCCGTACCGCTGGCTGTTTCCGGCCATCGTGCTGTTTTGCGCCATCGGCGTCTATTCCACCAACAACAACACCTTTGACATCTGGATGGTGGGCCTGTTTGGCTTCATTGGTTATCTGTTTATCAAGCTCGGCGCCGAGCCGGCGCCGCTGTTGCTGGGTTTTATCCTGGGTCCGATGATGGAAGAAAACCTGCGCCGCGCCTTGCTGCTGTCGCGCGGTGACTGGAGTGTGTTTGTGACGCGCGGGCTGTCGGCCAGCCTGTTGGCCGTCGCCGCCTTGCTGCTGGTGATCGTGTTGCTGCCCGTCATCAAGCGCAAGCGCGAAGAAGCGTTCGTCGAGGATTGATGGTCATGTCATTGTGAATAATATAAGAAATAAGCCTCTAGCCCCCGTATCTATTGCGAAAGTAGCTCCTAAAAGCATAGCGAATGGTTTGTTGTTGGCGACGCTGGGCGCCATCGCCTTCAGTGGCAAGGCGATCATCGTCAAGCTGGCGTACCGGCACGGCGTCGATGCGGTCACGCTCATCATGTACCGCATGCTGTTTGCACTGCCCATTTTTGCGCTGATGGCCTGGTGGGCCAGCCGGGGCAAAGCAGCGCTGACGCGGCATGACTGGTTTGGCGTGCTGGGCCTGGGGGTCACCGGCTATTACCTGGCCAGTTTTCTGGACTTTGCCGGCTTGGCCTACATCAGCGCTTCGCTGGAGCGGCTCATCTTGTACCTCAACCCGACGCTGGTGTTGCTGCTGGGTCTGGTGCTGTACCAGCGGCACATCCAACGGCGGCAAGCCTTGGGCATGCTGATCAGCTATGCCGGGGTGGTGCTGGTGTTCGGCCACGAGATCAATCTCCAGGGGGCTGACGCCGCCTTGGGGGCGCTGCTGGTGTTTCTCAGTGCTATCAGCTACGCGGTGTACCTGACCTTCAGTGGTGAGCTGGTGCAGCGGCTGGGTTCCTTGCGGCTGGTTGGCCTGGCCACCACGGTGGCCTGCCTGCTGTGTATCGCCCAGTTTGTGCTGCTGCGCCCCTGGAGTGCCGCCGTCGTCGCGCCCGAGGTGATCTGGCTGTCGGTGCTGAACGCGACGCTGTGCACGGCGGTGCCGGTGCTGATGGTGATGATGGCGATTGAGCGCATTGGCGCCAGCATGGCGTCTCAGGTCGGCATGGTCGGGCCGATGTCGACCATCCTGATGGGCGTGCTGATTCTGGGCGAACCCTTTACCGCCTGGGTTGCGGCGGGTACGGTGCTGGTGATTGCGGGTATCTTTGTCTTTACCCGCACGGCACGGTCGGGTTGAATTGCCCTGACTCATCAATGGTGAATTTTTAACGCAGGGAGTGATGAATATGGATTTGGGCATTGCCGGTAAATGGGCGTTGGTGTGCGGCGCCAGCAAGGGTTTGGGTTTTGGCTGTGCGCAGGCGCTGCTGCGCGAAGGGGTGAACGTGCTGATCGTCGCCCGTGGGCCTGAGGTGTTGCAGGCCTCTGCTTCTAAATTAATAGCGGATAGCGCCGGTCCGACGGGGGCTGCAGTCGAATTTGTGGCAGCAGATATCACCACGCCAGCGGGCCGGCAGGCGGTGTTTGCCGTTAGGTCCGACTTTGACATTGTGGTGACCAATGCCGGTGGCCCGCCGACCGGCGATTTTCGCGACTGGGACCGCGACGCCTGGATCAAGGCGCTGGACGCCAACATGCTCACGCCGATTGATCTGATCAAAGCCACGGTCGATGGCATGGCGGCGCGCGGCTTCGGGCGCATCATCAACATCACCTCCAGCGCGGTCAAGGCGCCGATCGACATTCTGGGTTTGTCCAACGGCGCGCGCAGCGGCCTCACCGGCTTTGTGGCGGGCGTGGCGCGCAGCCCACTCGCCGCGCAAGGCGTCACCATCAACAACCTGCTGCCCGGCGCTTTTGACACCGACCGCCTCAAGAGCACCCTGCAGGGCGCGGCGCAAAAGACCGGCCAGCCGCTGGAGGCCATCACGGCGGCGCGGCGCAAGGGCATTCCTGCGCAGCGTTTTGGACAGGTGGAAGAGTTTGGCGCCCTCTGTGCTTTTTTGTGCAGCCAGCAGGCCGGCTATATCAACGGCCAGAATGTACTGGCCGATGGCGGCGCCTACCCGGGCGCGTTTTGAGCGTCGCCTGCCGCAGCATTCAGCGAAACACGGTGATCGGGCTTTGGCGGGCCGATTGAGGTGGTAAATTCCAGCGTCATTATTTTGCTAATCTAACTGGAGTCCCCTCATGGTCCGTTCCCCCTTGCAGCGCGTTTCTCGTGCGCTTCGCACCACCGTCGCACTCAGCGCGTTTCTGTTGGGTGGGCTGGCCCAGGCGCAAAGTGGCACGATCAAATTGATGGTGGGTTTTCCGGCCGGCGGCGGCACCGATGCGATTGCCCGCACCCTGGCGGAAAAACTGAAAGAGCAGTTGGGCACCACCGTGATCGTCGAAAACCGCGCCGGTGCCGGTGGCCAGATTGCCGCACAGGCCCTCAAGGCCGCGCCCGCCGATGGCACCACCTTTTTTCTGTCGCACGACCACACCATCTCGATCTTGCCGCTGGTTGTGAAAAACCCGGGTTTCGATCCGGCCCGCGATTTTGTGGCAGTGGCCGGTTTTGCCACCTTCGTCAATGCGCTGGCGGTGTCCGGCGGCACACCCGCCAAGTCGATGAATGAGTACGTGGCCTGGGTGCGCAAACAAGGCGCGGGCCAAGGCACGGTGGGGGTGCCAGCGCCCGCCTCGGTGCCGGAGTTTCTGGTCAAGCTGATTGGCCAGAAATACAACCTCGACCTGCAATCGGCGCCGTACCGTGGCAGCGCGCCCATGATCGGCGACATGCTGGGCAACCAGATCAACGCCGGGGTGGCCTCGGTGCCCGATTTCATCGAGAACCACAAGGCCGGCAAAGTCCGCATCGTGGCGGTGCTGGGCAGCAAGCGCCAAGCGGCACTGCCCGATGTACCGACCTTTGCCGAACTCGGGCTGGCTGGGTTTGAGGATGTGCCGTACTACGGCATTTTTGCCCCGGCTGGCACGTCCAAGGCCGTGATTGACCGCTTCTCCAGCGCCGTTGCCAAGGTGATCGCACTGCCGGAAGTGCATGACCGCCTGACCGCCATGGGCTTGACCGTGGGCTACATGACGCCGCAACAACTGACCAGCCGCGAACAGGCCTATGCCAAAACCTGGGCCCGCATCATCAAGGCCAGTGGTTTTCAGGCCCAGTAAGGTCTAGCTCGTATTCCGCAATTGAAGTCATCAACACGGCCCTGGCATCCATGCGGGTTTGCGGGGCTGAGAATTGATGGCCCGGGATTTGTAAAGTCGTAAGCACACGGTAAAACATGGTCGGCGATCGGCTGTAATGCAGCGTGAGGAGTCATTCGGGTTCGGTTCCTGGGTGGCTGGTCCGTGCCAGGAGCAGTCCCTTGCGAATGACTGCAATGGGGAGGTGAAGTTCTTTCCATCCGCCGTTGCGGTTAACTGACGTTGATGCCCAGCCGTTTGGTGTCCACACCAGTTAGTCAGCGTGGATATTTGCGATTTTTAAAAATCCAGACTCTCTCATAAGTCGAGCTTCCTTTTCCAAACTGGACACACAACGATACAAAGCCTCGTGTGTCACACCCAACTCAGACGCCAGCGATTTCAATCCCGAACCTAACGGATACTTCCCGCTTTTACCTTCCGTTTCGAGTAGGTGAATCAAGCGGTCTTGAACCTTGTTGAGTGACATCCGTTCGCATTGCAATCTGAGCCTCTTGACCTCACGGCTCAACATCGCAATCCAGCGGCTCGCAAACGCGGAGTCTGTATCCATGGCAGTACGGACATGCTCGATGGGAATTTTAGTGATCTCGGAAACCGCGATTACCTTGCCGTCGCAGTGGTAGCGTGCTGACTGAAGGCTGGCCTCACCGACAAAGCCATGGCGGGTACGTTGAACAACGGCAGCACCACCCTGCGCACCAAGACGCTCCAAGATGACTTCGCCACTTCCTATGAAGAACATGCTGACGGGCTTGCTCCCCGTGGCAAACAGCCGCTCACCCTTCTGATGCACGGCGGTCACGCAGAACGCATGCAGGTCTTTGGGGAGTAGCTCGGTCAACTCAGGATGAAGTTGCGTAAAGTTCGGTTGCATATGATACTGATCATACGGCTTCTTGGCCTGTATCAACAATACTTCAGCCAAGACGAATACAACGAAGCATCATGACTAATTCCATTTTCCAGTTTGGCCAGAAACTCCCCGAATATGAGGTTCCAGTTCTTAACGAACGAGCGGTCCGTGCCAGCGCAGGCATTTTGTTTTTCCTGGCCCTGATCTGCTTCATGAACGCGTGGTTAACGGGTAACTTCCAGCCAACACGCGTATTCGTTGTGAGCTTCTTGATTGAGTTCACTATCCGCATTTTTATTAATCCACGTTTCGCCCCGATCATGATCCTTGGCGAATGGGCGGTTCGCAAGCAGCAGCCCGAATGGGCTGGTGCTCCTCAGAAACGATTTGCCTGGGCCATTGGCTTTGTCCTTGCAGCCACCATGCTCTATCTGGTGGTGCTCAATAACGTGATTGGCCCGATCAACCTGATCATTTGCTCGATGTGCCTGACCTTGCTCTTTTTTGAAACTGCCTTTGGTATCTGCATCGGCTGCAAGATTTACAACATGTTCAACAAGGAAAAGGCCCAACACTGTCCAGGTGGTGTTTGCAAAATGCTCTCAAACCAGATGCCGTCGGCAAAGCTTTCCCAAGTGATCTTAGTTACCGCTTTTGCATTCGCCGTCGCGGGCATCGCTCAGTGGGTATACAGCACAGCTCCTAAGCGGGCAGCCGAGTTTGAGCAACCGGTTGCAGCCCAGCCAGCGGTGCCCGTTGATCCAGCAGAAGCCGAACGTTGCAAGGTTCCTGATTTCGCCAAGGCCATTGGTCATGAGGAAAAGTGGAAGCTGCACAACAACTGCAAATAAGCCTTGCCTGTATTTATCTCAATCACTAACGCGGAAACCAAAATCATGAATCTGAACCGCCGACGCCTTCTCACTGCATCAGCCATTGCGGTGACATCCCTGAGCACAGGAATGGTATGGGCCGCACAACCGGTCGTGGAAATCATTGCGTTTGCACATCCACCGGTGCAATCTGCCCTCAAGCCCTTGCGTGACTGGTTGGCAACGCAGGGAAAGAAGATCCGCGTGACAGAGATCGACATGGAGTCGCCAGAAGCGGAGAAGCGGTTGGTCGCCGTCGGTCTCAAGGGCCACATCCCTATCGTCGTTTTGGTGGATGGCAAATACAAACACACCCGTCAAGACGGAAGCGCCGTTGAATTCGTGAGCTTTCCCAACGGTCCAGGTACACCTGCCGGTGTCAAAGGGGGATGGTCTACCGATGACGTTCAGGCGCTGCTGAAGGCGCATAAATCCTGACCAACCAAATCCAAAGCTTAAAAAATAATAGGAGACAAAACATGAACAAACTTTACGCGTTGCTGGGCATTACGACTCTGGCCGCCTGCGCGATAACGGCATTTCCATCCATTCAGGACGGGTTGTATGTCCAACTTCCATAATTTCGGATGGCGCTCATTCCTATTGGCTTCTCTTGTGGTGGTATCAGTGTCAACCCATGCAGCAGACAAAGCTCCTACGACAGCGGCGGTTGACACTCGCTATAACCTGAAGCTCACCCCCAGCGAACAGGCTGAATTCCTGGCCGAAATGCGCAGCATGCTGGCCAGCATCCAGCACATCATGATTGGCATAGGGTCTTCGGATCGAGAATTGATAGCCGAATACGCCCGCCATTCAGGTAACAGGATGGCACGCGCTACGCCAGCATCGGTGCGAGCCAAGACACCTCCAGCTTTTCAGGAGATTGGTGGGCCAACCCATCTGATGTTTGAGGAATTGGCGATCCGGGCAGAGAGCGACGACATGGACATGATTGCCGCCTATACCGGCAAGTTGATGAACCAGTGCATGGCTTGCCATGCCGCATTCAAGGTGATGTGATATGGATTATTCAGAATTCCGCTTCAACGGTCTGTGTGCCCGTATCCGTCCGTGGTTC
This sequence comes from Rhodoferax sp., assembly GCF_012927445.1. GTDB lineage: Bacteria > Pseudomonadota > Gammaproteobacteria > Burkholderiales > Burkholderiaceae_C > Rhodoferax. The sequence goes on along the minus strand of NZ_JABBPD010000001.1, from coordinate 208,654 downwards.
ATCGCTGTGCTGGGATTGATTGCTGCGACTGCCAATGCCGTCGAGGTGAGGTTTGAGCCTGTCGCCGAAGGCGTGTATGCCTATGTCGGTGAATTAGGTCAGCGCACCATCACAAACGAAGGGTTCAATGCCAACATCGGTCTTGTTGTCACCCCTGTTGGTGCGGTGCTGATCGACAGTGGCGCTACTTACAACGGTGCACGCCAAATTCAAGAAGCCGTGCGACGGGTGACCACGCAGTCGGTGCGCTGGGTCGTCAACACTGGCGGACAAGATCACCGGTGGCTGGGTAACGGTTATTTCAAGTCAAAGGGCGCGGAAATCATTGCCCACAAACAAGCTGAGGCGGACATGCGCAGCCGTGGTGGCGACCAGTTGGAGGGCTTGCGCAATGCGCTCGGGGCGCTTGCCAATGACACGGTCCCCACGTTTGCCAGCCGCTGGATCAGCCAATCGGATGAGCGGCTGGAACTGGGCGGCGTGGTGATCGAGTTCAAACATCGTGGCGGTGCCCACACCCCGGGTGACATGCTGGTCTGGTTGCCAAAGCAGCGGGTGGTTTTTACGGGCGATGTGGTGTACGTGGACCGCATACTGGGCGTGCTGCCATTCAGCCAAACCAAACCCTGGCTAGCTACCTTTGCTGAGATCGAGCGTCTTGCACCCCTGCGTATCGTTCCCGGGCATGGCCACGTAACGGACCTGGCCACCGCGCAGGCTGATACGCGTGACTATTTAATGGCTTTGCGAAACCACATGAAGAAGGCCGTTGATGGCGGTGTGGACATGAGTACATCCGTCAAGACCTTTGATGCCAAACCTTTCATGCGTTTGCTCAATGCAACAGACCTGATGCCGGGCAACGCAAGCCGCACCTACCTCGAGCTTGAGCGTGAGTAGTCGTCGGCCTCAAAGCTAAAAGAAATCCATGACCACAGCACCGCAACAGGCGAACGCCACCTCAACCGTTCCGGCGCTCATGGCGGATGGGCTCACGCGCAGCTTCGGCGAACGGGTGGCCGTGGACCATGTCAGTTTTGAAGTGGGTCACGGCGAAGTTTTTGGCTTTTTAGGCCCCAACGGCGCGGGCAAAAGCACCACCGCCCGCATGCTGACCGGGTTCATGCGTCCCACCAGTGGTCGTGCACTGATTTCGGGTCTTGATGTGTCTACGCAGGCTTCGGCTGCTCGCCGCCTCATAGGCGTGGTTCCCGAAGAAGCGAACGTGTACGCTGACTTGACCGTCCTGCAAAACGTCTTGTTGATGGCCGAGTTGCACGGTATCTCCAAGCCGCAGCGACTGGAGCGTGCATCCGAGTTGCTGCAGGTGTTTGACATGCAAGAGCGCAAACAACAAAAAGGTCGGGACTTGTCCAAAGGACTCCGACAGCGGCTGATGCTCTGCATGGCATTGGTCAGCGACCCGCAGGTGCTGTTTCTGGATGAACCCACCTCTGGTCTGGACGTGGCCAGCACACACATGATCCGCGAGGTCATCCAGCGTATGAATCGTGAACGGGGGATGACGGTTTTCATCACCACGCACAACATGGAAGAGGCAGACCAGCTTTGCCACCGGGTCGCCATCATCGACAAGGGCAAGTTGGCGGCCATTGATACCCCGGTTGCATTGCGGGGCCGTGTTTCATCTCTTCGTTCGGTAGAGGTCCGGTTCACGCAAAGTGGTGTCAAACCAGAGGATGTACTGACCGGCCCCTTGGGCAATGTCGTCATGGCCGCGAACGGCTTCCAAGTGTTTGCCCCAGAACCTGGCCGCGTTGCGCAAGAGATCGCTACCCGTGCCAGTGCGTTACATCTGTCTATCGAGGCACTGAACACCAAGGCTCCGTCGCTGGAAGAGGTGTTTCTATCCATCACGTCGGGAGACAGCCATGGCGCATAACCGCAACTGGTTTTCCGATCTGTCATGGCAACTCCGCGAGGTGCTGGTTATTGCCAAGAAAAACGCGATGGTTTATTACCTCAAGCCACCTGTGGTGACCTTCGGCATTGTCTTTCCGCTGTTCTTTTATCTCGCGTTTGCAGCAGGGCACAAAGCCCCAGTTGCCGTCATGGTGCCGGGTATCGTCGCTATGGCACTGTTTTTCACGGCATCGGCTGTCGGGCCATTGGTGACACCGTGGGAAAGACAGGCCCGCACGTATGAACGGCTTGTCACGTCTCCTGCCAGTCTGCCTGCCATTGTCGGGGGCGATGTTTTGGCTGGCGGCGTGTTTGGTATGTTGTTGTCACTCGTACCCATGCTGGGTTCATGCCTGTTCACCTCGGCTCAGATCGACCGGCCAGTCGCGCTTGTAGCAGGTGTGGTGCTCGGTGCACTGGCATTTTCTTCGCTGGGGGTACTGATGGCGGCACCTGCCACGGAGGGGCCTTCGCAGGTCATGATGCTGTCGAATCTGGTGCGTCTGCCGCTCATGTTCGTCAGCGGTGTTTTCGTTCCTCATACAGAAATGCCGCATTGGGGCCAAATTCTGTCGCCGTTTTCGCCACTGTCTTATTGCGCCGATTTGATTCGCGTTGGATTTGGTGAGTCCGCGTACTGGTCTGTTCAAACCGATGTGATGGCCTTAGCCGGGTTCACTATCGTGTTCGTTCTGTTGGCCACTTTTTTTCACTACAAGACCCGTGACAAGGCCCATTGAAGCCATGGCGCATCTACGAACAGGACACCTACAACATGAAACTCTTCCCTCAATTGAAACGGCGGTTTGCCTTGGGCGGTTTGACCGTTGTATTGGTGGGCGCATTGGTCTTCATTGCCTTGCGCGCTGGGCCATTGGCCCCCACGCGTATTACGGTCACCCAAGTTAAGGAGGGTAGCCTCGCCCCGCAACTGTTTGGCATTGGAACGGTAGAGGCACGGCGCAACTGGATGATCGGCCCTACGGTGGCTGGACGAGTTCTGAGCGTGAAGGTGGACGTGGGCGATACGGTCAAAACTGGTCAACTCCTGGCTGAAATGGACCCCGTGGATTTGGACCAACGGCTAGCTTCTCTGGATGCCTCCTTCGAGCGGGCAGTCAGTGCACAAATGGCCGCCTCGGCGCAGCAGGCCGATGCCATTGCAAAGCGCGAACTGGCAGTTGCCAATGTCCGTCGCAACCAGGACCTGGCCGACAAGAACTTCATCAGTCCGGGGGCGCTGGAGGGTCGCCTTCAAGAAAAGGCCTCTGCCGATGCGGCGGTTCAAGCTGCTCAAGCCAATCTGAAAGGGGCCGGTCAGGACTTAACGCGTCTGAAGGCCGACCGCGCCGCCTTGCAGCAGCAGCGTGGCAACGTGCGGTTACTTGCACCGGCAGACGGCGTGGTGACCTCCCGCGACGCAGAGGCTGGCTCCACCGTCGTGGCGGGCCAAGCTGTGCTGCGTCTCATCGACCCCGCAAGTCTTTGGATCAAGCTGCGCGTCGATCAGGGGCGCTCTGCTGGCTTGGCGACAGGATTAATGGCCCGAATCGCATTGCGCTCTCAGCCGCAGATTCCGATGACAGGCCGTGTTGCTCGTGTAGAGCTTCTGAGTGACAACGTAACGGAAGAGCGGATTGCCCAAATCGCTTTCGATCAGGCCCCAACCGGGGTATCAGTCGGTGAAATGGCCGAGGTCACGCTTGAACTTCCTGCTACGTCCAGTGCACCACTGGTGCCCACGGCAAGCATTCAGCGTCAAGGCACTGCTACCGGAGTATGGCGAATTGAATCGAGCAAGCCGGTGTTCGTCCCGGTGCGGCTTGGTGCCAGCAGTCTTGAAGGGCAAGTCCAAGTAGTGGAAGGGCTCAAGGCTGGCGATGACGTCGTGGTCTACAGTCAAAAGGCATTGACCGCCGGTAGTCGTGTGCAGGTTGTCGAGTCGTTGGTCAAATCTTCGGCACCAACTGGAATCGCTCCATGATTAGCCTGGCGGGGCGCGATATTCTGCATTCATGGCAGAAGTTCGTATTCACCGGAATGGGACTTGGTTTGCTGATCGGGGTGACACTGACCATGGCCGGTGTGTACCGGGGTATGGTGGATGATGCTCACGCCTTGCTCAACAATAGCGGCGCTGATCTCTGGGTCGTGCAAAAGGATACGCAAGGCCCTTATGCCGAGTCATCCAGTATCAAGGACGATGTGGTACATGGCATCTTGGGAATGCCTGGTGTAGCCCGCGCAGCCAACGTGACCTACTTCACCATGCAGGTACAGCAAGGCAATGACGAAGTTCGCACGATGGTGGTTGGCATCGAACCAGAGCAGCCCGGTGGACCCAGCTATTTGCTTGCGGGCCGCCACCTGTCGCGTAGCCATTTTGAAGCAGTGGCGGATATCAAGACAGGGTTCGATGTAGGTGACCGCATCCGCATTCGCCGCCATGACTACACCGTTGTAGGTCTTACCCAGCGCATGGTGTCCTCGGGTGGTGACCCTATGGTATTCATCTCTTTGAAAGACGCACAGGAAGCACAGTTCCTCAAGGACAACGATGCCATCTTGAATGATCGCATCCGCACCGCTGCCAACCCCGCGTTCAACCGGCCAGGTGTGCCGGGTCTACTTGAAGCCGTGCAAGGTACGCAAACCAGCAGCCACAACGTGAATGCTGTGCTGGTTCAGATACGCGATGGGCTATCGCCAGAGCAAGTCGCAGAGCCGATTCGTCGCTGGAAGCACCTGGAGGTGTTTACACGCGCTGGGATGGAAGAAATTCTGGTTGCCAAGCTCATTGCCACGTCCGCAAAGCAGATTGGTATGTTTCTGGTGATTCTTGCCATCGTCAGCGCGGCCATCGTCGCTTTCATCATCTACACCATGACGCTAGGCAAGATTCGCGAGATCGCGGTGCTCAAACTCATTGGCACTCGCAACCTGACGATTGCCGGGATGATCTTGCAGCAGGCATTGGGCTTGGGATTGATCGGCTTCTTTGTCGGCAAAGTGGCGGCAACTTTTTGGGCACCGGTCTTTCCAAAGTTTGTACTTCTGCAACAAGGTGATTCCATCACGGGCTTTGTGGTCACGATGGTGATCTGTGCATTGGCAAGCACCTTGGCTATTCGGGTGGCGCTCAAAGTTGACCCGGCACAAGCCATTGGCGGGTAATGCGGCTATGAATAAACAGAACGCCGATACATCAGCGCCTTCTCATGCAGGTGGCATCGTCATTGAAGGGCTGCGCAAGGTCTACGGCCATGGAGACACCGCTGTAGAAGCCCTCAAAAATGTCAATATGACGGTCGGACCTGGCGAAGTGGTCGGCTTGGTCGGCCCTTCTGGTTCCGGCAAGAGCACGCTGCTCAAATGCCTTGGGGCCATCATCGAGCCGACAGCGGGACGCATGATTTTGGGTGGCAACGTGATTTATGACGGTGGCTGGAAAATTCCGGATTTGCGCACACTGCGACGTGACAGCATTGGTTTCGTATTTCAGGCACCTTACCTGATTCCATTTCTGGATGTGACGGACAACGTTGCCCTGTTGCCGATGCTTGCCGGGATGCCCAATGGCAAGGCCCGCGAGCGTGCACTGGAACTGTTGACCGCGCTCGATGTGGCCCATCGAGCCAAGGCAGAACCGTCCCAACTGTCGGGCGGCGAGCAACAACGCGTGTCCATAGCGCGGGCACTGGCAAATAAGCCGCCGGTTATATTGGCCGACGAACCAACTGCCCCACTGGATAGTGAGCGAGCATTGGGTGTCATGCGCATCCTGAACCAGATGGCGCGGCAAGCTCAGACTGCCATCATTGTGGTCACGCATGACGAGAAGATCATGCCGACGTTCAAACGCATTTATCACATCCGTGATGGGCAGACGGTTGAGGAAAGGGGTGAAGGGAGGGCGCTGGGATAGCTCCCGTACCATGTCAAATTATTAACTGATCCGGCAGTAATTGGTCATTACGTGACGACCGGTTTGAAGATAGGTTATCCAGTTAGCGGATATTGTTTGCTATTTTGGGCTGGTTCGCGAGTGTCGGCTTTAGGGAACTGACCTTGGCGACCGCTATGACTGCAGTGGGTCAGAACTTGCTGGTGGCCACCAGCAAGTCGAATGGCCGGTCTGGGTCTGATGCCGCCATTCGGCCTATGAAAATATCCGAGTCGCGGATGACATAAAGACCGGGAGAATGACGCCATCAGCAAATGATGAGATCCGTATGCCCGAAGCCCTTGGCGTAATCAAGGACGGAAATGACCGAGGGCGTTACGCGGAACAGGCGGACTTCGTCCGGGCTCGGCATCTTCATCGGCAGCGGCCGTGCCTCAGGGTATTTCAGTGGGAGCATGCGCAAGACTTTCTCCGCTTCGGCCCGATCTTCCACCGCCTGCGCGCGCGCTGCCATCGACAGGCCGGTGATCGCCATCAAATCCGCCGTGTCGTGATCGATCGTCAGCGAGAGCCGATCATCTCGCGCCAGGTTTTTTGCCTTCTGACTGTCCAGCCCGCAGAGAAAATACAGGGTCAGGCCGTCGTTCACGTAGCCGACGGTCGTTGCCTGTGGCCAGCCATCCGGCCGCAGCGTCGCAACCGTCATGATTCGATGTTGGTCCAACAGTGCCAGGATTTTCTGTTTGATTTCGTCGCCCATGAGTCGCCTCCACAATCGTCAAGGGGAGAAGTTCGATGACATTTTGGGCTTGTTTAGCCGCACGGCATTGAGCGCTATCAAGCGTTGACGGCCTCGGGTCGCGTGCGGGGCAGCCCTAGCGGCGTGACGACACTAGGATGCCGCCCAAAATCAGGACAAAAGCCATGACGTGGTACAGCTGCGGTATCTCGCCCAAGAAGGCGCTGGAGAGCAGGGCAGTGAACAGCGGCGTCAGGTTCGAGAAAAAGCCGGCCGCTGCCGGACCAGCCCGGCGCACGCCGGCACCCCAGGCGCGGTAGGCGATCAGCGCGGGGCCGACCGCAATAAATGCCAAGGCTGCAGCCAGTGGCCAACCCCACTGGATGTGCGCTTTAGTTAGCGCCCACTCGCCGCCCGCAAACAGCCCGGACCAAGCCAAACCAAACGCCACTTGCGCCAGCAAAAAAGCCGACCAGTCGGCGCGGATGTCTGCGGGTTCGGTGGTCGGGCGCGCCAGCATCCAGCTGTAATAGGCCCAGCCCGCCGAGGCCACCAGGATGTACAAGTCGCCCGGCACCAACCGCACCTGCAGCAGCACTTCAAACTGACCGCGGCACAGCACCAGCAAGACGCCGCTGATCGACAGCGCGGCGCCCAGCAGCTGGCGCCGCGAAATGGCAACGCCAAAAAAAAGGCGTCCGATCAGCAGCATCCAGACTGGGATGCTGGAGCCCACCAAGGTGACATTGATCGGGGTGGAGGTGGTCAGGGCCAGGTACAGCAAAGCGTTGTAGCCGCCCACGCTGAACAGGCCGAGCAGCGCAAAACGCCGCCAGTTGGGCCAGAGCGGGCTGCTGGGCCGCAACACGTTGCCCGCCAGCGGCAGCAGCACGGCAAACGCCAGCAGCCAGCGCAGAAAATTCAGGGTCATGGGCGACACCAGATCACTGACCAGACGGCCGACCACGGCGTTGCCAGCCCAGAGCAGGGGCGGCAGGGTGAGCAACAGGGCGGCAGTGGGTGTCAGTTTCGGGTGCATGGTAGGACTGTAGCAAGTGGCGCGTGAATGACCTCGACAAGACGTCTTGCCGTATTTCATGGCACGATATCGGTCGATACAACTTTAATAATTTCAGACATGACTTCAATTCCTTCCCGCGCCATTCGCATTGATCAAAATGGCGGCCCCGAGCAGCTCAAACTGGTGCAGGTCACCGTGGGGGACCCCGGTCCCGGTGAAATCCGCATCCGTCACCATGCGGTCGGTCTGAACTTTATTGACGTCTACCAGCGCAGCGGTCTTTACGCTTTGCCAATGCCTTTGCAATTGGGCATGGAAGCCGCTGGTGTGGTGGAGGCGGTGGGCGAGGGTGTGACGCACTTGCAAGTCGGTGACCGCGCCGCCTACGCCAGCCAGCCGCCGGGCAGCTACTGCGAATTGCGCGTTATGCCGGCCAAGTGCGTGTGCAAACTGCCGGACGCTATTTCTTTCGAGACTGGCGCCGCCATGATGCTCAAGGGCCTGACGGCGCAATACCTGCTGAAGCGCACCCAGCCGCAGGGCGGTTTGCAGGCTGGCGACTTTGTACTGTTCCATGCCGCCGCCGGTGGCGTCGGTCTGATTGCCTGCCAGTGGGCCCGCGCCATGGGCTTGCAACTGATCGGCACGGCCGGCTCGGACGCCAAATGTGCATTGGCCAAAGAGCACGGCGCTGCGTTTGTCATCAACTATTCCACCGAAGACTTTTTGGTCCGCGTCAAAGAAATCACCGGCGGCAAGGGCGTGAAGGTGGTGTACGACTCGGTCGGCAAAGACACCTGGGACAAGTCGCTCGACTGCCTGGCACCGTTCGGTCTGATGGCCAGCTTTGGCAACGCTTCCGGTCCGGTGGCGCCGTTTGCTCCCGGCCTGCTGGGCGCCAAGGGCTCGCTTTATGTGACACGCCAGACCTTGTTCAACCACATTGCCACGCGCGAGAGCACGCAGGCGATGGCCGATGATTTGTTTGAAGCCGTGACCAGCGGCAAGGTCACGATTCGCATCGACCAGCGCTACAAGCTGGAAGACGTGCAACAGGCGCACCGCGACCTGGAAGCGCGCAAGACCACCGGCTGCACTATTCTGACGCTTTGAGACTGGGCTTGGCGGGCGGCACCGATCGCCGCTGCCGGGTCGGTGCGGGCGCGCTGGCCGAGCCCAGAATCGGATAGGCCATGGCGCAGATCAGCGAGTTGATGCGTTTCAGGTCGCTGATCAGGTCCAGGTGCAGCGAACTGGTTTCCATGCTGGGCACGGTATTGACGGCCAGGCGCTCCAGGTGGGAGGCAGCATAGGCGTGCTCCAGATCGTGAAAGCGGATTTTTTCTTCCAGCAGTTTTTGTGCGTCGCGCTGATTGCCATTGAGGAAGACGCTCATGCCCAGGCGCAGGTTGTTGACCAGGTGGCCGTGCAAGTCGGTGATCTCGGTCATGCCCGCCGGCGAGAACTCCCGCCCTGACTTGATCTTTTTGTCTTCAACATCCAGCAGCACCCGTCCGATGATGTCGGCAATCTGCTCCATGTTGAGGGTGAAGCTGATGATGTCGCTCCAGCGGTGTCCTTCTTTTTCGCTCAGGGCGTCGCGCGAGATTTGGGTCAGGTAATGCTTGATGTCCGTGTACAGCAGGTTCACCGTATCGGCCATCTTTTGTAGACGCTGCGCCAGCTTGTGGTCGTTGTTTTTGATCACCTCCAGCAGGCCCAGCAGCATGGTTTCCACCACATCGGCCTGGTGCATGGCCTCGCGCACGGCGCACGAAAAGGCCAGTGAGGTGGTGGTCAGCGCGGACGGGTCCAGATGGCTGGCGCGCCCGGTGCTGCTGCTTTTTCTGGGTTTGGGTAGCCAGGATTCGGCCCAGCGGGCAATCATTTGGGTCAGGCCGATGAAGAGCAGCCACGCCATCAGGTTAAAGCCCAGATGAAACAGCACGACGACGGTGGCCACATCGCCCAGCAGTGGGCGGGCATGCTGAAACCAGAGACTGACGAAAGGCGCCGCAATGGCCACGCCCAACACCTTGAACACCAGATTGCCGAGCGGCACCTGACGCGTTTCCACGTTGGCGTTGAGGGTGGTCAGCACCGAGAGCAGGCCGCTGCCGAGGTTGGCGCCCAGCACCAGGCCCAGCGCCACGTCCACCGGCACCACCCCGGTGCTGGCGAGGGTCGCGGTGAGCAGCACAATGGCCAGGCTGGAGTAGCTCAGCACGGCCAGCAGGGCGCCCAAGGTGATCTCCAGCAGCAAGTCACTGCTGAGCGAGGCCAGCAAGGCTTTGATGGCTGGTGCCTGCGTCAAGACATTGGCCGACTCCCGGACCAGGTTCAGGGCCAGCAGCATCAGTCCCAGACCAATCAGAATCCGCCCGACCCGCCCGGCCGTGGTTGATGGGCGGGCAATGAACAGCACCACCCCGATCAAGATGAAGAGCGGCGACAGCCAGGACAGATCACGCGAGAACAGCACGGCCATCAGGCTGGTGCCAATGTCGGCGCCCAGCATCACCGCCAGCGCCGCAGGCAGCGACATCAGTCCCTGGCCGACAAAGGCCGACACGATGAGTGCGGTGGCCGTGCTGGACTGCACCAGTGCCGTAACGCCAATGCCCGAGACCGTGGCTTTGAACCGGTTGCTGACGCTCTGCGCCAGCACGTTGCGCAAATTGGCGCCCAGCACGCGCAGGATGCCGGTGCGCACCAGTTGCGTACCCCAGACCAGCAGGGCAATCGCGGCCAGGAGGTTCAGCAGGTGCGTCAAGGCAGTCCCCGTTGTTTGTCTGGCCTAGCGCCCGCGCCGCACGCGCAGCAGTTCATCCAGGATCAGACAAGCGGCGCCGATGGTGATGGCGCTGTCGGCCAGATTGAAGGCCGGAAAGTGCCAGCCGCGCCAGTGAAAGTCCAGAAAGTCGACCACGTAGCCATACAGCACCCGGTCAATCACATTGCCAATGGCGCCGCCCAGAATGCAGGCCAGGGCAAAAGCAAACAGTTTTTGTCCGGCGTGCGACTTGAGCATCCACACAATCAAGGCCGCCGCCAGGAGGCCGATGGCCGTGAAGAACCAGCGTTGCCAGCCCCCCGCCCCGGCCAGAAACGAGAATGCCGCGCCACTGTTGTGCACCCGCACCACGTTAAAGAAGCTGGTGACGTGGGTGGCGTCACCCAGTTTGTAAAAGCCGACGATCAAGATCTTGGTGAACTGGTCGGCCATCAGCAGGATGGCGGCCAGACCCAGCCACTGCAACAGGCCACCCGACGAAGAACCACCGGACCTGAAGTTGGATTTGGCAGGCCCCCCGCCTGGTTTGCGGGCCATCAGGCAAACGCTCGGGTTTCACCGGCGCCGAACAGGTTGCTGGTGCAGCGGCCACACAAGGTGGGGTGCGCGGCGTCAACACCGATGTCGTCGCAATAATGCCAGCAGCGCTCGCACTTGATGCCATTTGAGGCGCTAGCCCTTATGGCGATTGCGTCACCAGCTACTAAAGTAATAGCGGAAATGATAAAAACGAATTTCAGGTCATCGCCCAGGCTGGTCAGCAGCGCGAAATCCTCGGCATTCACCGTGAGTTCCACATTGGCTTGCAGGGAGGAGCCGACCTTGCCTTCGGCGCGCAGGGTTTCGATGTCCTTGTTCACCGCATCGCGCAGCTCGCGGATGCGGGCCCACTTGGCCAGCAAGGCGGTATCGGGCGCCGCCAGCTGAACGTAGGTGTCCAGGAAAATCGACTCTTTGGTTTTGGCTGGCGTTTTGCCTGCCGTACCCAGCACCGCCCACGCCTCTTCCGCGGTAAAGCTCAGGAACGGCGCCATCCAGCGCAGCATGGCTTGCGTGATTTGCCACAGCGCGGTCTGCGCACTGCGCCGGGCCAGCGACTTCGGTGCCGTGGTGTAGAGCCGGTCTTTCAGCACGTCAAGGTAGAACGAACCAAGGTCTTCCGAGCAGTAAATTTGCAGCTTGGCCACCACCGGGTGAAATTCATAGACCTCAAAATGCGCCAGGATGTCGGCCTGCAACTGTGCCGCACGGCTCAGGGCGTAACGGTCAATCTCCAGCATCTGGGCCAGCGGCACGGTGTCCGCCGCCGGGTCAAAGTCGCTGACGTTGGCCAGCAGGAATTTGAGCGTGTTGCGCACACGGCGGTAGGTGTCCACCACGCGGGCCAGGATTTTTTCGTCGCCGGCAATGTCGCCGGAGTAGTCGCTGGCCGCCACCCACAAACGGATGATTTCGGCGCCGAGCTTCTTCGAGGTCTCTTGCGGATCGACGCCGTTGCCCTGGCTCTTGCTCATCTTGTGGCCCTTGCTGTCCACGGTGAAGCCGTGGGTCAGGATGCCTTTGTAGGGCGCGCGGCCGTACATGGCACAGGCCGTCAGCAGGGACGAGTGGAACCAGCCGCGGTGCTGGTCGTGCCCTTCCAGGTACAGGTCGGCTTCCGGGCCGGTCGCGTGGCCGGCGCCGGCGTGCGAGCCCTTGAGCACGGTGGTGTGGGTGGTGCCGGAGTCAAACCAGACTTCCAGAATGTCGCTGCTCTTGCTGTAGGCTTGTGCATCCACCGCACCGAGAATCGATTCGGTCGTGACCTTGCTCCAGGCTTCCACTCCGCCTTGCTCGATCATGTCGGCGGCGATGTCCAGAATCTCCATGGTGCGCGGGTGCAGTTCGCCACTGTCTTTGTGCAAAAAGAAGGGCAACGGCACGCCCCAACTGCGCTGTCTGGAGATGCACCAGTCGGGCCGGCCGGCAATCATGTCGCGCAGGCGGGTTTTGCCGTTCTCAGGGTAAAACGCGGTTTCTTCAATCGCGTCCAACGCCAGTTGACGCAACGATTTGGGCGCTTTGTCCTTGGTGAAGACGCCTTCGCCTTCGTCCATGCGGATGAACCACTGGGCAGCGGCGCGGTAGATGACCGGCGTTTTGTGGCGCCAGCAATGCGGGTAGCTGTGCACGATGTCAGAGGTGGCCATCAGGCGGCCGGCTTCGCGCAAGGTGTCGATGATGACCGGGCAGGCTTTCCAGATGTGTTGGCCGCCGAACAGCGCCAGTTCGGGCTCGTAAGCGCCGTTGCCTTGTACCGGGTTCAGGATGTCGTCGTAGGCCATGCCGTGCGCGACGCAGGAGTTGAAATCCTCTACCCCATAAGCAGGTGCCGAGTGAACGATGCCGGTGCCGTCATCCGCAGTGGCGTAGTCGGCCAGGTAGATCGGGCTCAGGCGGTCATAACCGGCATCCACATGGGCCAGCGGGTGTTTGAAGTTGAGGCCCGCCAGGGTTTTGCCCTGGGTGGTGGCGACCACGGTACCGGTGAGCTGGAAGCGTTCCAGGCATTTGTCGACCAGACTCTCGGCCAGCAGCAGCAGGCCGCGCTCGGTGTCGACCAGCGCGTAGGTCAGTTCCGGGTTCAGATTGAGCGCCTGATTGGCCGGAATGGTCCAGGCGGTGGTGGTCCAGATCACGGCAAACGCTTCTTTGTCGAGCGCCGTCAAGCCAAAGGCGGCCGCCAGTTTGGCCGGTTCGGCGCTTAAGAACGCAACATCCAGCGTTTGTGATTTTTTGTCGGCGTATTCGATTTCAAACTCGGCCAAGCTGGAGCCGCAGTCAAAACACCAGTACACGGGTTTGAGGCCGCGGTAGACAAAGCCGCGTTCCACCACGCGTTTGAAGGCGCGCAGTTCTTCGGCCTCGTTCTTGAAATCCATGGTGCGATACGGGTTGTCCCACTCGGCCAGCACGCCCAGGCGTTTGAAGTCGGTGCGCTGCAGGTCGATCTGCTCGGTGGCGTAGGCGCGGCTCTTGGCCTGCATCTCGTCGCGCGGCAGCTTGCGGCCAAACTTCTTTTCAATCGCGTTCTCAATCGGCAGGCCGTGGCAGTCCCAGCCCGGGATGTAAGCGGCGTCCATGCCTTGCAGCTGGCGCGCCTTGACGATCATGTCTTTCAGGATTTTGTTGACAGCATGACCCATGTGAATCTGGCCGTTGGCGTAGGGCGGGCCGTCGTGCAGCACGAACTTGGGTGCCCCCGCTCTGGCTGCGCGCAGTTTCTTGTAAAGGCCCTGGTCTTCCCAGTTTTTGACCCAGCCCGGCTCACGCTTGGGCAGATCACCGCGCATCGGAAACGGGGTGTCCGGCAGGTTGAGGGTAGCGCGGTAGTCGGTCTTGGTGACGGTTTCAGTAGCAGGCGTGGGTGTATTAGTCATGGTGGCGCTGGGTTGCAAAGTACGCACGCGCTTGCTGGCAATCACGGTTGATGCCAGCCGTCAGCGCGTCAAGGGAGTCGTACTTCAGCTCGTCGTGCAGTTTGTGAAGGAGTTCAACTCGGATAATTTTACCGTAGGCCCCCTCGGGGCCGAGGCTGGCGGGCCAATCCAGGCAATGGGTTTCCAGCAGCACCCGCCCGCCATTGATATCGGACGGGTCGAGTGACGGCCGAATGCCGATGTTGGCAACGCCCGCCAGCGGCAGTTCGGTCAAGCCATGCACCAGCACCACAAAAATGCCGCTGGCGGCGGGTTTCCAGTGGGCAAAGCGCAGGTTCAGGGTCCGGAAACCCAGTTCGCGCCCCAGTTTGCGGCCGTGCACCACATGGCCCGAGATGCGGTAGGGTCGCCCCAGCAGCCGCGTCACGTCGTCCATGCGGCCTTCCGCCAGCGCGTCACGCACGGCCGAGCTGGAAACGCGCAAGCCGTGCACCTCATAGCTGTTCATGCGCGCCACGTCAAAGCCTTGCGCGACCCCAGCCGCATCCAGCAGGGTGTAGTCGCCGGCGCGGCGGAAACCAAAGCGGAAATCATCGCCCACCAGCACATATTGGGTGCCCAGCCCCTTGACCAGCACCTCGTCGATGAACGCCTGGGGCGACAAGGCCGCCAGCCGTGCGTCAAACGGCAACACCACCGTCTGGTCCACGCCGCACTGGGCCAGATCAGTCAGTTTGTCGCGCAGGGTGCCAATGCGGGCGGGGGCCCGCTCACGCTGATGGGAGACGGCGGCGAAATAATCGCGTGGATGCGGCTCAAATGTCAGGACGCAACTCGATACGCCGCGCTGCTGGGCCTCGCCGCGCAGGAGCGCCAGCATGGCTTTGTGGCCCCGGTGCACGCCGTCAAAGTTGCCAATGGTCAGCGCGCAGGATTGCGCGACGCCGGGGTGATGTAAGCCGCGAAAAACCTTCATTGGATCGGTATCTTTTTGATAGCAGACTGCGCCATTGACTGAAGCGCTGGACGCCAAATTGTCATAAAAACAGCGTATATTGTGTCCTAGGCGGCGGAGCGAAGAAATTTGCCCTGCTGCAAGCGGCAATCGGATTTCGTGTCAGTGGTTCATTTACTGTTCCAGGAGGCGTGTTTTGAAGGTCTTGAAGCTGTCAGCCCAAGGGCTGCCCCAATCGTGGATTTCGCTGGAGCAAGCGGTGATTCATTACGCCGCGGAAGAAGTGCGCTGGGAGATGGGGCGAGAAGTCGCCGTCTTTCATGGGGGCCATAACGCGCTCACCGGCGTGCAATCCATCATCACCGTCAACAGCATCATTGGCACCCGGGGCGTATCAAGCATCAATCCCTTCAACCTGAAGCCAGGGTTGACCAACAGCAAGCTGTTCGCGCGGGACCGCAATATTTGTGCCTATTGCGGCGAACATTTTCATGAAGAAGTCCTGACGCGGGAGCACATCATTCCATTCGCCCAGAACGGCATCGACACCTGGATGAATGTGGTCACCTCATGCCGGCCCTGCAACCACCGCAAAAGCCACCGCACGCCCGAACAGGCCCATATGCCGCTGCTGTACACCCCGTATGTGCCCAGCCTATGGGAAGACTTCATTTTGCGCAATCGCCGCATCCTGGCTGACCAGATGGAGTTTTTGATGGCACATGTGCCAAAGTCGTCGCGTCTGGTTTCCTGAAAGTGGGTATCCATCGCCATCCGCATCGTTACACTTTCCCTAACTGAGTCCCAGGGAGAATAACGATGGCTTCTCGAACAGTCGGCAGACAGGCGACCCACTGGGCATTGCTTTTGGGCAGTGCCTTTTTTACGGCGGCCGCACCGGCGGCCCGGGTGGACCAGTCCGCCGTTCAAACCCCTTCTGTTGTGCCGCCGGCGCTCATGCTGGCCAAACATTGGCGCGCCGGGCTTGATCCGCTTGGTTTTCTGGTCAGTGAGAAACTCGATGGCGTGCGTGCGTTTTGGGATGGCCACACGCTGCGTTTTCGCAGTGGTCGGCGCATTGCAGCACCCGACTGGTTCACGGCGGCGCTGCCGGACACCCCACTGGATGGCGAATTGTGGCTTGGCCGCCGCAGTTTTGATCGCCTCTCTGGCATCGTTCGCCGCAGCGTTCCGGTGGATGCCGAATGGCATGAACTGAGTTACATGATTTTTGACCTGCCGGGCGGACGGGGTTCGTTTGGCGAGCGGGCGGCGCGTGTCGTGTCTCTGGTCGATTCGGTGGACGTGCCGTGGCTCAAAGCGGTTCCGCAGTCCCGCGTGCCTGATCGCGAATCGCTGCAACTGGAACTGCTGCAAATCGTGGGCGAGGGCGCCGAAGGGCTGGTGCTGCATCGCGCCGATGCCGACTGGAAACCCGGGCGCAGCGATGCACTGCGCAAGCTCAAAGTGATCCCGGATGAAGACGCGCGGGTGGTGGCCTACCAGCCCGGCAAGGGCCGCCATGCAGGACGTTTGGGGGCGCTGGTGCTGGAAATGCCGAACGGCCAGCGCTTTGCCCTGGGCACCGGTTTGACCGACGCCCAGCGCGCCACGCCACCGCGGCTGGGGGCGTTCGTCACCTACCGGTACCGGGAGCGGACTCCGACGGGGTTGCCGCGTTTTGCCAGCTTTTTGCGGGTGCGTGAAGCCGAGTAAACGCAGGCCAAGGCCTCAGCTCAGGCAAACACGCCGGCGGTGTCCTGCATCCGGCGGGCTACTTCACCGAGGTGATGCAGGCTGTCGCCAAACGTCATCTCCAGCTGGGTCAGCTTTTTGAAGTAATGGCTCACGATGTATTCGTCGGTGACGCCGATGCCGCCATGCAGTTGCACCGCCTGCTGTCCCACAAAACGCATGGAATTGCCCAGTTGGTATTTGGCCCGGGCCATCGCCGCTCGCCGCTCCTGCGCGGGCGCGTTGAGTTTGAGCGCGGCGTAGTAGCTCATGGAGCGCGCCAGTTCGAGTTGCATTTTCATGTCCGCAGCGCGGTGCCGCAAGGCCTGGAAGCTGCTGATGACGACGCCAAACTGCTTGCGCGTGTTGAGGTAGTCGGCGGTAATAGTCAGGGTTTTGTCCATCACGCCGACCGCTTCAGCGCAGGTGGCGGCAATGCCGATATCCACCGCATGTTCCAGCGCGGTCAAGCCGTGAAGCGTGATCAGGGTGGCGGGCGCATTTTGCAGTGTGAGTTCGGCGGCGCGGCTGCCGTCTTGTGTGCCGTAGCCCCGGGTGTGGACACCGCTGGCGGTGCGTTCCACCAGAAACAAGGCCAGTTGGCCGTCGACCATGGCTGGCACGATGAAGGCATTCGCCAGATCGCCGGTCGGTACTATGCTTTTTGTAGCTGTTAGCGTATAGCCGACGGGGGCCGGAGTCGCTTTAGCCTCGCAAACATCGAGCCGGTAGCGGGCGGCGCGCTCTTGGTGCGCCAGCACCACCAGCGCTGCGCCGCTGGCCACTTGGGGCAGCCAGGCCAATTTGACGGCGTCAGGGGCGTAGCCGCTCAGCACGCCACCGGCGATCAGGCTTTGGGCCAGGGGCTCCAGCACGATGCCGCGCCCCAGCTCCTCCATCACCACCATGCCCTCGACCGGGCCCATGCCCATCCCGTCATGGGCCTCCGGAATGTACAGGCCGCACAGGCCGAGATCGGCCATCTCCTGGAACGCGTCACGGGAAAAGCCACCGGCTTTGACCGCCGCGCGCCGGCGCTCGAAGCTGTAGCCCTTGTCCACCCATTTGCGCACCGCGTCGCGCAGTTGTTCCTGGTCGTCAGAAAAATCAAAATCCATGATGAGAGTCCTTTTATCCGAGTACGACTTGGGAAACGATGTTGCGTTGCACTTCATTGCTGCCACCGTAAATGGTGGTCTTGCGCATGTTGAAGTAGGTGGAGGCCAGCGGCGCGCAGTAAGCCGCGCCCACCGCCTCGCCCTGCCAGCCGGCTTCCATCGCCTCGTGAATGAGCGGCAGCGCGTAAGGTCCGGCCGCCAGCATCATCAGTTCGCTGTAGCGTTGTTGAATCTCGCTGCCACGAATCTTCAAGAGGCCGGCAATGTCGAGCGACTGCTTGCCGGATTTCTCGGCGGCCAGCACGCGCAACACCATCATCTCCAGCGCCACCACGTCCACTTCCAGCTTGGCGATTTCGTCGCGAAAGCGCGTGTCGGTGTAAACACCTTCTGCCTTGGCAATGCGTTTGAGGCGCTCCAGTTCGCGTTTGGCGCGGTTCACGTCGGCAATGTTGGTGCGCTCATGGCTCAGCAGGTGCTTGGCGTAGGTCCAACCCTTGTTTTCTTCGCCAATCAGGTTCTCCACCGGCACTTCGACATTGTCAAAAAAGACCTCATTGACCTCAGCCTCGCCGTCCAGCAGCACGATCGGGCGCACGGTGACGCCGGGCGAGGCCATGTCGATCAGCAGAAAGCTGATGCCGGTCTGCGGTTTGCCCTCGGTGCTGGTGCGCACCAGGCAAAAAATCCATTCGCCGTACTGGCCCAAGGTGGTCCAGGTTTTCTGCCCATTGACGATGTAGTGCTTGCCCTGCCGTTCGGCGCGGGTTTTGACCGAGGCCAGATCCGAGCCGGCGCCCGGCTCGCTGTAACCCTGGCTCCACCAGACGTCGCCGCTGGCGATGCCGGGCAAAAAGCGCTGTTGCTGCTCGGCATTGCCAAACGCCATGATCACCGGCGCCACCATCACCGGGCCAAACGGCACCACGCGCGGGGCGCCCGCCAGCGCGCATTCTTCTTCAAACAGATGTTTCTGGACCGAGTTCCAGCCCGGGCCGCCAAATTCCTTGGGCCAGCCATGGCCGAGCCAGCCTTTCTTGCCCAGAATTTTGGCCCAGCGTTGCATGTCGTCCCGGCTCAGCCGCAGGGCGTTGTGCACTTTGTGCGAGATGTCGGGCGGCAGGTTCTCACTCACCCAGGCGCGAATGTCTTCGCGAAACTGCTGCTCTTCAGGGGTAAAGGCCAAATCCATAAACGGGTCTCCAAATATCCCGCATTTTTAGCACGGTCGTTCGGCTAACTCTGTCCGGGGGGTGACACGCCCAGTTCGCTGCACAGTTTTTGTACCGTTTCACGCAATTGCGCCATTTGCGTTTCGAGTTGGTCGATGCGCGCCGCCAGGTTGCCGGTGACCGATCCGTCGCCGGAACGTGATGCGTGCTCCGCGCCAGTCTGCGTCGCGTCCACCGGGCCGCACAGCAGATGGGCCCAGCGCTGCTCCCGGGTGCCGGGGCCGCGCGCCAGCTTGACGACCAAGGGGCCGCCTTTTTCCGGCGAGCGGTCCTGCAGTTCTTCCAAAAAACCCTCGACGGAGGAGATGTCGGCAAACTTGTACCAGCGCTCGGTATTCAGGCGCAATTCGCCCGCCGTTTGCGACCCGCGCAGCATCAACATCCCCAATAGCACGGCCGCTTGTTCATAAACGCCGATGCCACGCTGAAAGTTATGTTCATAGCGCGTGGTACGGCCACCGCTGGTTTCACGCACCAGCCCGGCCGATTTAAGCTCGTCAATCGCCGTCGCCACTTGTGCTTCCGTCAGCTCCATCAGCGGATCGCGCGTCGTTTTTTGGTTGCAACCCGTCAGCAGCGCGTTGAGGCTGAGCGGGTAGCTGTCTGGCACGGTGCGGGCCTTTTCCATCAGGGTGCCGAGCACGCGGGCCTCGATGGGCGTCAGGATCGGGGTGAGCGGGGGGGAGGAGGGAGTCAACGTCATAAAATTAAGCCAGGTATGAAAAACATTGTTATTTTGATCTCAGGCGGCGGCTCCAACATGGCTGCCATCGTTAAAACCGCAAAACGCGATGGCTGGCACGACAAATTGGGGGCTCGGGTAGCCGCAGTCATCAGCAACAAGGCGACCGCGCAGGGTCTGATTTTTGCGCAAGAACATGGCCTTGCGACCAAGGTGCTGGACCATAAATCCTTTGCCTCGCGCGAGGCGTTTGACGAGGCGCTGTCTCAGGCAATTGATCGTTTTGATGAACCGGGGCAACCGGCGCTGGTGGTGCTGGCCGGTTTCATGCGGATTCTGACCCCTGGGTTCGTGGCTCGTTACGCGGGCCGGCTGCTGAACATCCACCCCTCGCTGCTGCCGGCATTTCCCGGGCTGCACACGCATCAGCGCGCTATTGACGCCGGTTGCCGGTCAGCCGGGGCGACCGTGCACCAGGTCACCGCCGAGCTGGACCATGGCCCGATCCTGGCGCAAGCGGTGGTGCCGGTGCTGCCCGGCGATACGCACGACACGCTGGCGGCGCGGGTGCTGACGCAAGAGCATCTCATCTATGCGCAGGCGATTGCGCAATTACTACAAAAATAATAGCTTCGTGCGCTTATTGCACGGGGGCTACAGCCTGTTTTCTTATAAATTTGGTATCTACAGAGAGACGCCGCCAGATTCGCCTTTGTTAGCAAACTGATACCTGTTGTTTGTGCGATTGTTGACAAGCTTGTGATCGTCTGCTGAAGACCCTTAGCGGGTGCTCACCACCTGCAGCTTTCGGGTTCTCCAGTGCAACTCCAGTCAGAAGCCGTTCGTGGCATTCGGCAACGTGCCCAAAACAGTCATAGAGGCTGTCCAAACTAGCACCCGGAGGCGCCATTCGATCACGGCTCGGCTTATTTCTATCTGGAAAAATGCGTTATTCTCCACGCCAATATTCACATAAAGCGCTTTAAAAGATAGTGCGTAAGGGAGAATTGATGATGATAGTTCTCGACCGGTATTTATCGCGATGTTCTATCGGGTTTTGGAGACTTAGCCAGACCAATTCGTCGATTCATTGATGGAATTGAAAATGAACTTCAGCGAAGAACGAATGCGTCTCTACCGATGGATGCGTACACAACTATTTGGTTTTGGATCAGATAACGACAACGACGACACCGCAACGAATCTGACGGGGATGAAGCCTTCAGAGCGATTTCAGTGTGGCGTGCTTTTCCCTGTCATGGCGAAAGCGACTGAATCCGTTGTTGAGGTCGACTTGAGCGAAGATGTAAGTGGCATGAGCGCTGATGGTGCCGAACCAAGTCAAGTCAGCTATGTTCGCTATGTACCCCCTTCTTCTGTTGGATTTTCGTTTTACATCGTGGGGGAAAACGCTCAACTGGAAGTTCGCGCGTGGGGCGTGCGATATAAAATCAACGACACAAACGTTAAAGATGAACATCGTGTGTGGACTAGATATCCGTTGTCAAGAGCGGAGGAAACACTCATTCCATTCTCGCCCTCAAATATCGCTTTGCAGCCAGATTTTCGTTCGGTTGAGATTTTCGAAACTTCACATGATCATCCCGATGGTAAATCAAAGGGCGTCATACAGACCCTTTGGCGCCGATATGGGCTTGGTTGGATTGTTACCGTTTCCCTGTGCAACAACCAAGTATGCGCGTCAATAAATGAATTCCCCGATGCAAAAGCCTGGCAGAGAAAGAAGGAGGAATCTACTCTATTCGAAGTGGAACTTGAATGCCGAATTCTTTCTGGCGTGGTGGGCGACTACCCACGAACTGATCCATCATTGCTAAACGACGAAGACCAAGACCTTGAGCTGCAATACCAACACAGGCGCATTTACGCCATTGGCCATGGGGCAGCGGTAGATTGGGGCGATCCTGCGAAGGGACCAATAGCAAAAATACGTGCCGATTTTTTACCCACGGTTGAGGTACCGCAGGTGACTGCAGATACAGGGAACGAAAGTGAAAATGCGCTTGATCTGGCTTTTTTGGCTGAAATCACCAACAACCCAACGGCGGTAATTCAATCATTGTCTGATTTCGTTGATGGTTATGCCGACTGGCTTACAGAGCGTGAACAAACCGCCACTCAACTTACTGCACACCAACCGGCGGCTAATAGAATTTTGGCGCGTGTCAGCCAAACGCTGTCGCGAATGAGAAACGGGATCAAACGGTTGCAAGATGATAAGGTGGCTCAATTGGCGTTCTCAATTGCCAACCGCGCCATGCTGCTTCAAATGAAGCAAAGCCAGCAAGTGAACGGTCAAACACCGCGCGCACCTCGTTGGCGACCATTTCAACTTGGCTTTGTTCTTACATCGCTTGTCTCGTCTATCGACGAGGATTCAGGTGACCGAGATTTGGTGGATCTGATCTGGTTCCCGACTGGTGGTGGCAAGACTGAAGCGTATCTTGCTCTGTGTGCTTTTGTCATCGCTTGGCGTAGGAGAAAATTTCTGGCAACTGGCGGCGGCACCACCGTGTTAATGCGATACACCCTCCGTCTTCTTACCGCACAGCAATTTGAACGCGCAAACAGGCTTATCTTTGCGCTTGAGCACCTCAGAAAAGCAGAACCAGCTTTGGGATTGGGTTCAACGCAGATCGATATCGGAATTTGGGTAGGCGGCAACACCAGCCCCAATACTTTTCACAACGCTGTAGATACCGTAGTTGAAAGTACTGCAAGAAAAACGGTACCAAAAAAACTATTGGTCACACAATGCCCTTGGTGTGGAACCGCGTTTCAAGCACCCACCAACTATCGTGCAACGGCGACCAGTTTCCATTTTCAATGCCACAACGCCGACTGTTCGTTTTCAACTCACAATGGTTGCGAGGCACTGCCTTGCAATGTGGTTGATGAAGCCTTGTTTGAAAATCCGCCGACACTGCTTATTGGCACCATCGACAAATTCGCCCGTCTGGCATGGGATCCACGAACCTCGGTATTTTTTGGTCGATCAGGTAACAGGCCACCTGATTTAATTATTCAGGATGAACTCCACTTAATTGCCGGACCACTAGGTTCTGTGGCAGGGGTGTACGAAGCCGCTATTGATACCGTTATTCAAAGCAAAGGTGTGCGACCAAAATACGTTGCCTCGTCTGCAACAATTCGCAACGCAGCCGAACAGGTGCGCCAGTTGTATGCGAGAGAAACCGCCATTTTTCCTCCGCCAGGTCTATCCGCTGACGATGCATATTTTGCAAAGACCGTTCCGATTGAACAAAGACCTGGGCGGATGTATGTAGGCTATCTGGCCCCTGCTCGCGCGCCCGCGGAATCGATTACGCCGTTGGCTGCGGCTTTACTGGCAGCCCCCACCATCCTGTTCGATGATCAGTCAGAACGTGAACTGTTGCTGGATGCTTGGTGGACATTGGTCTCATACCACGGCAGTCTGAAAGGCATTGGGAACGCGTACAACGCCATCGACAAGGATGCACGGCGATATATCGAGGCTTACATCCAGGCAGCGAAAGCGCAGTCGCCTCAGTCTGGTAATGACGAGCGCTGTCCTGACCGACTGGATTCGACTCGCAGACGAGTGCAGCAGTTGTCCAGTGTTGTGGATGGCGATACCAACCACACCACCTTTGCCAGACTCGCCAAAACATGGCAGGACGATGACCGACTCGACGTTTTGGTTTCTACCAACATGATCTCAGTAGGTGTTGATATTCCCCGGCTGGCAGCCATGATCGTGAACGGCCAACCTCTGACCACGGCGGAATACATCCAGGCCAGCAGCCGTGTGGGCCGTGGCGATGTGCCGGGCATTGTTTTCACCAACTATTACCGTAATCAGGTCCGAAGTTGGTCGCACTTTGAGAGCTTTCGTGCGTACCACGAGTCCTTTTACCGCCATGTAGAGCCGACAAGCGTCACGCCATTTTCCTACCCATGTCGTAAGCGTGCACTGCACGCGGCCTTGGTTATCGTGATGCGCCATGGGGCAGGTTTGTTGTCAGAAGCAGCAGTGCAAGACTTCGATCCTGCAGTTCCCCATATTTCTAACCTGATTACCATGCTTGAAAACCGGTGTCGTAATGCCGATTCCGATCGGGGCGATGCCACTGCTGCACACCTCGAAACTCTGCAACACGAATGGCGTGCCTTTATCGAGGTGAATGCCAATATCATGCCGATCAAATACTCTGAAAGTGACAAACAAAAGAACTCAGAACGTTTGCTGTATGACTTTGATGCCCGCATCAAAGGCGTATGGCCGACACTTCAGTCGATGCGAAACGTGGAGCACGTTGCCTTGGTGAAATTGACATGAGCGAACTTATCCCGGTAAGATTTTCCCATCTGCTAGGCTTTGCGGGCATCGGTTCGATTATTCGCTCAGAGCGATACCTCTACACAATCAAAGACACCCGCACGTGGCCCGTCACTTATCCTATCCCCTACCTTGAGAGGGTTCGGTGTGCTCTTGAGTTGAGTCAGCAATTGCATGAACCCCCCAAGGGAATTGATGGTGATCCACAAACACTTCTGCCTGGTATGCGGTTTCCATCATGGATGCGGTGCAGCAATAAGAATTGCGAACTAATGCATTGGCGACCATGGAATCAGCCCCATGACCCCAAAACCGGACCGTGTTGCACAGCTTGCGGACACCCGCTCGACCAATACCCTTGGGTTGTTATTGACAATTTCGGGCGCATGGATGACGTGCCGTGGCACTGGTTGCTTCACCGAGGCAGCAACTGCCGACATGACTGGCAAAAGCAAACGATCAAACTCCATGAAAACAATACCGGTAAACGTTGGACACTTGAATGTACAGTGAAGGGCTGTAGCAAGGGCGGTAGCGGAAAAGTTGATCAAGACGACAACATCAATCAAAATGCTGGTCTAAACGTAGTTCGGCATCAACCTTGGCTTAATGAAAAGGATGCGGTTCTGCAAGTTCCAGAAGACGTAGTGCCGGAGGTAAGGATAGCCGACGTAAGCAGTCCTGGACTCTATGCGGTTCCAATGTGCTCTGCATTGGTCATCCCGCCTGAATCTCGTATTGAACGAGGCAGTGTTACTGACTTGCTTTATCGAAGTGGCCCAGACAAAGTTGCACTAAAAAATGCAAGAAATGCAAAATCGCGTGAACTCTTTTTTAGAAATATAAAGGATAAATTTGGATGCCTTCTTAGTGAGGTCAAGAAGGCATGGGAAGAAATTGATCAACCAGATGGTTTTCCTTTGTATGGTGAAACGTTTTCGCCTGGACAGATGCAGGAGGATGAGTTCAGGGCAATCTTGACAACATTCCCCGACCAACGTGAAGACGAAGATTTGGTGACATTTTCGCGTACCAGCCAATGGAAGCATTTGGCTGATCGAATTGGCGGCGAGCGTGAGCTCGCATGCATTGGCGTGATACAGGAGCTGATTGATGTCAAACGATTGCGGGAAATCCGAGTATTCAAGGGCTTTACACGGCTTGGTGGTCCGACTCCACCTGTGCCGCCCAATATCGTAGGTCAAGAAGCTTGGCTGCCTGCTATTGAGTTGTTCGGGGAGGGTGTATTTCTTGTGTTGTCTGAAAAAGCACTTGGACAATGGGAGCAACAACCCAGTGTCATCAAAATCGCAGCGGAATTGCAAGAACGATTTGAAGCAGCAGGATTGGACGATCAAGTACGAACAAATGGCGGTATGCAACAACCTCCAAACGGGCGCATCACGCCACGGTTTATTTTGCTGCACACACTGTCGCACATGTTGATCCGCCAGTTTGAGACATCTGCCGGCTACCCGGCATCGTCCCTAAAAGAGCGTATTTACTGCGGCTCAAACATGGCCGGTTTATTGATCTATGTGGCAGTGCCAGACGTTGCAGGCTCCCTTGGCGGCCTATCCGAACTTGCCAAGCCTGAGCGATTTCTAGCTGTGTTGTCTGAGACCTTCAGAAAAGCCGAATGGTGTTCGCTGGACCCTGTCTGTTCCGAACATGAAGGACAGGGCCCACACCAATTGAACCGATCCGCCTGCCATGGCTGTGCATTGATACCTGAACCAGCATGTGTGCTGGGTAATGAAATTCTGGACCGAACTTTCGTCAAGGGTGATCACAGCAAGGGGATTGCCTCACCGCTTGAGTTCGCGTTATGAGTACCTCGCATCAGTGCCAACAATGTGGTCGAATCGACAGTCGGCAAGACGCCAATTTCTGTTCAGAATGTGGCTCGCCCTTGGATTCAAACTACATAAGAACGCGTGATTTTGGAGCCAAGAGCAGCATCTCAATGCCATCAATGACCCCTTCGACTCCACAAACGGGCACCACACTAGCAGTAAAGACCATTCAGCTTCAACCAGCTATGCGGACATCACAACGATTCAAAGGTTCCGACAGTTGGAACGACGGATCCATTTTTAAGAACATCGTCTACAAGACGCGAAAAGGGTTGGAAAATAGAACTTCGCTTGAGCTTATTCGCTCAGGTGAAAGAACAGCGTTCTCAAGCGACTCGCTTGAATATAGCGATGTGCATGTCGGTGACCTATTTCGCTTAACGAATAGAACTGACAACGTTACTGTTCGGATTACTGAACAACCTTACCCAACTGAGTTGATTTCCGCCGATGAATGGAGTGCGTTTGAAGGGCTAGACCCAAGCCTTCATGGTGCCCTTTTCGGTCAAAAAGGATACTTTCAATTTAGATTTGAACTTGTGAATCCATCGCCAATTGACCCAAAATGGAAACCTATCAACGGACCAACCTTGGTAACCCAAATTGGGGGTAGTCAGCCTAGACGTTTTCGTTTGCCAGACAAGACAACGATGGAGCAGGACTTTGCGCTAGACCTTCCAGAAACTGCCTCCTATTTATTGCTCGGTGGTCCTGGGACCGGCAAATCGGTAATAGCGCTTCTTCGTGCCCGACGATTAGCCCGAAAAAGGCATCCGCATAAATTTCTAGCCTTCAATCAGTTGTTGGTTCACGCAAGCAAGAATTTGGATGCAAAGACTGCAAACAACCTAAACATGACCATTCGGGCAGACACATGGATTGCCTGGTTCCGATCTACATGGAGAAATCTTGTCGGTACTGCTTGCCCTCATCGTGAACATGTTTTTCAAATCGATTGGTCCGCTGTACGTTTTCAGCTTGATGCCAAATTTCCGCGCGGTGTAGCCATACCCAAGCCCAACGAGTCATACCTTGTTATCGATGAGGGGCAGGATATGCCTAAGGATTTTTACGAAATCCTTGTTGAAATGGGTTACGAGAACATTTTTGTAGTTGCGGACTTCAATCAAATATTGCATCAAGATTCAAACTCCAACTATCCCGATTTGTGCAACGCCTTAGAGAAGACAGCCAGCTTGAGATTCAGCGCGAGTGCATCGTCAAAGGAAAGATTTACGGTCGAACATGTGGTGCAGTTGACCTACAACCACCGAAATTCGTATCCAGTCGCCCAACTCGCTAGAAGTTTCCACATCACTTCACCCCAGAATGTCCCGCCCAATTTGCCATTGACGACTAGGACGGCTGAAGTACCTGTGCTCGAAAAATACGATGGTTCTGAACCAGAGTTCTTAAAAATCATTCGCCGAATCTTGCTCACTGCGGATAGTGCTCCCACAAAGCTTATTGGCGTTTTATGTCCGGATAACGAGGTTCGGCAACGCTACAAGCAAGCATTTGAGAAAGCAGTCTTAAGCCTGAGCAATGAAAAGCCTCGAATTGATAGCTACGCCAAAGATGACAGGGTTCTCCCCGATTTCGCATTCGGTGGAATTATTTTGCTCAACGCACAAGCTTGCAAAGGGCTTGAATTCGATTACGTCGTTATCGCAGACATAGATCAATTCAAATGTTGGCCAGCTATCGAAGATGAAAGAAGAATGCTTTTTTATGTCATGGTGAGTCGCGCCATCGAGCGCGTGATCATGATCCAAAATACAGCAAACCCATGCCCTGTTTCAGTCATTCTGCCCACCGATAAAAATCTCCTTAGAGGGTAACAAAACCATGGCAACCAAGAAAAAACAACCGGAGCCCGTCGTATCAAAAGACCGTTGGCTTCTCCCAAGTAACCATTACAACTTGATGAACTGGCAGTCGGCTGGTATGGTTTTGCCAAATCACAGCATGGATCCCTATTATCCAGACTGTACTGAAATGGCACCGGGCTGGATTCCCGTCTTTCTGAATCGCGTTCCGCATCAGGTACGCGACGCAGCAGCAATCCGTTCAGGGCACTTCGCCCTGCTTGAGATAGACATCAGCAAGTTTTCTGGTCGAGCTTTCAGCGTTGCCAGTGATGGTGATCTGAAAGAAATGCATCTGCCATTGGCAGGTGAACAAGACGTGACGGCGCTTTTCATTCCTGCTCCATTACCCGTCACCTGCGTCACCGGTGTTACCTTTGAGACAATTGATGCGCGGGATGCCTATCTTGTACGATCAGGCGAAATATCCACTATTCCAGCGAGCGCTTTTCCGATCAGTATCTGCAAATGCCCAGTGACCGCAGATGACTTTGCCGCTCAGTCCACGTGGCCACCGAAGGCAATGCCAGAAGCCTTGCCAACACTTGCAGTCGCGTCAATTTCAGCCCAGGGTGCCGCTGCGGCCCTGCTCTTTTCCTTCGGCAATCTGAATGGAGCCGCTGTCGATGCATGCCGACTGGCATTCGACGCTTGTATTGACGGCCTTTTCACTGCTGAAAGTCCGTTCCGCAAAGCAGTGGATCAGTTGATGACATCCGGCAACAATCCGTCCATCGCAGAATTGCGGTCGAGGCTATTTTGGGGCGTAGTTGAACGAATCATCGAGCCGCCTGACATTGACGGAAACCCTTCAGATGCAGGCTATGCTGCGCTACATTTTTTGGAGCAAGCGTCAACCTCGGAGCCATCAATTGCTAGCAAGTTTCAGAAATTGATTGATGATTTGCGTGGCACATCTGGGCTGGCCAGATACACACACAAAGAGTTGTTTGAAAGACACCCAGGACCTTTCTCTCATGCGCTTTTGCTATTTTTCTTGCGTCAACATTCTGACGAGTTACTCGATTTTGTTGCATTAGACTTTGACGTCACTGTGATCGACAAAATTGCAGCTGCTATTCTTTTTGCTTCGCGCGAGGGTTGGCAGGGTGTTCCCCAGACCATTCGCGAGACAAGCGGCATGTATGCTGCGGTGTCACACCGCATGGCTGCTGCGTCCCATAAGCTGGCTGACACACGTCTTGACCTTGGTATGCCGCCGGCAAGGTGCCAACCATTGCGCGAGCTATTGACGGGCAAAGATCGCAAGCTTAGCAAGCAGCAAACAGAGGCTTCTATAAGTTTGGCTCGGAAACTTAAATGGCCCGATGTCATTGAAACTCGAATTCGCGTGGGCACAGGAAAATTTCGACTTGAGGTCGGCAATGGTGGTTTTGACCTGATCCTTCCGGGTGAGGTAAAGGCAGTTGAGAGCACTGTAGTTTCCGAAAATCTGCTCAGTCATCTCAGCCAGCAAGTTAACGTTCCCGTCAAAGTCGACTTAGAAATCCGAAAAATGCTCGAAGTGCTGGCGGGCTAAGTCTATGCGGATGATTCCAGCGACACCCTACAGAACGCATAGTCAAGCCGAACAAAAGGTATTCGATTGCCTTCGGACTGCAGAAGTCAATGAGAGCGGTGACACGCTTTTAACGGCATTTCATTCGCTCAACTTGTCCCGTCATAAACACAAACGCTTTGGGGAAATTGATTTCCTATTGTGTGGGCCACAAGGTTTGTTCGTACTTGAGGTCAAGGGTGGCGGCGTTTCATGCACGAATGGTCGATGGACTTTTACGGACAGAAATGGTCAAGCACACGAAGGAAAAGAAAGTCCATTTCGACAAGCTGAATCTGCCTTGCATGGCTTGCTGGCACGGCTGAAATCTGAGTTTTCAAGTGACATCTTGAATCAATTTGTCATTGGCTATGGTGTGATTTTTCCGGATTGCGACTGGAGGCAAACGGGTTCCGAATGGGATCCGGCTGTGTTGGCGGATGCGAGAGGTTTTCGCGGTTTTGACAGTTGGCTCGTCAATCTTTTTGAGCATTGGCAGTCGAAAGCATTTGGTGTCGCTCGCGATTCTGTGGCTTCAGACGCCGCTGTTGATCTCATTCAAAAATTTCTTCGCCCTGATTTTGAGGCTATCGTTCCGTTGCGCATCCAAACTGAGCAAGTAATCGACAGCTCAATTCGGATGACTGAAGACCAACTCACTTGGGTTGATGTCGTCGAAGCCAATCCCCGTACGCTTTGCATTGGTGGTGCAGGAACTGGCAAAACGTTTCTCGCGGCAGAATTGGCACGACGATGGACAGCGACTGGATCAAAGGTTCTTTTCGCCTGTTCATCACCATGGCTAAAGGCCTGGTTGGACGTGCGCCTGAATATTCGCGGCTTGGTCATTTCAACTTTTGATGGCTTGGAGATTGCCGCCCAGCGTGCACGCATTTCACAATTTGACGCGATCATTGTTGATGAAGCGCAAGACTTGATGCGGGTTGTGCTAATCGACAAACTGGAAGCCTATTTGCTGAACGGATTCCAAAATGGCCGCTGGGCACTCTTCGCTGATTTCCAGAATCAAAGTGGCTTGCTTGTACCCACGGAGGCTGGGGCACTTCATCGCATTGAGCAATATCAACCTACACGGGTACCTTTGCGGACCAATTGCCGAAACACTCTGAAAATTCTGGAAAACATTAAATTTCGTCTTGGCGCTGACATGGGTGTCCGCGGTTCTGGTTATGGGCCGGCAGTCAGGGAGTTTTGCGTTTCAACGAAAGAAGATGCAGTCAAGATATTGGCAAATCAACTAGATGAACTGGTGAAGGGTGGTATGACCCACTCACAAATTACTATCCTTTCCCCAGTTCCTTACAACGAATCGATTGTGCGATTGTTGCCGCCAAATTGGCATCAAGTCATTCAACCACTCGATTCATACTTGATCAGGAGCTTTCCACCGGATTTGGTCAGTTTTTCTCAAATTCATGATTTCAAAGGGCTAGAGAACGACGCCATTGTTGTGGTGGATATACCGAACGCAAAACGGTCTGAAAACCTAACGTATCACTATGTTGCAATGAGCAGAGCCCGAGCTTATCTTGCGGTGATTGAGCTAAATTGTGATTAGCGCTCGAACTTTAGCTTTGAAATACATCGACTCGTTTCAACAAAGCAGTCATAGGCGATGGGCTGCTACTGGTCGATGACGGACGTCCACTTTTACGAAATGGTCGCTTCAAAGCCGCCGGTCGATCCATAGTTGCCAGCGGCTGCTATGGAGCAGGCAGATCGCAAATCTCTAAGACCGGAATCGCTGAAAAGAAGCCTTTACCAGAGCATCAAAAAATCTGAGCATCAGGACGAGAATTTTCTGATCACCATCACTTGCAGGCCAGATGCGCTCGAACTCTCGGATGTTGCTGGTGGCAAGAATCCATCCCAAGGGTTGTCATGGCGCATTCGTGAACCCGGCGCTTGTCTGCGCCAAATCGACCTGCAGCACCGTGTCCTGCCAACTGTTCCTCGCTCCACAGATTTTGTGGATAAGTCTGGGGGCCATCCTTGGAGTAAGTCAATAAACCTAGTATCCATGCGGGTTTGCAAGGAGTGCCTGTTAAATAGGCAGGTCTAAATTCACGGCGGTAAGGAAAATCAATTTGCTATTATATTAATAGCTACTTGCGAAGGTACAGTAAGGGCTGCAGGCTTATTTTGTTTAAATTTATAGCGAGTGGGTCAATGCAGTGCTTGCCTGTGCTAGGGCCTTTGTTCGCAAATTGCCTGGCCGCCATGCCGTGTGGATCGGCATGAAGCAACCGGCGGCGTCCACAATTTCTGTGGATAAGTTTGTGGATTTCTACTGGCACAAGCCGCCAAGGCAAGTGTTTATGCGGGTTTCCAAACGATGCCTGTCTAACAGGCACGTCAGACCGCGAATGAGCGATTACTCGTGCCGCAAGGCTTCAATCGGGTCCATCCGGGCCGCGCGGCGGGCTGGAAAGTAGCCGAACAACACGCCAATGCCCGCCGAGAACAGGAACGACAGCAGGTTGACGCCCGGGTTGAACAGATAGGGCACGTCCATCAGGCTGGACAGCCCCAGTGACGCCAGCGTGGCCAGCACGATGCCGATGATGCCGCCCAACGACGCCAGCACCACCGCCTCGATCAGGAACTGCAGCAACACCTCGCGCTCCAGTGCGCCAATGGCCAGGCGCAGCCCGATCTCGCGGGTGCGCTCGGTCACGCTCACCAGCATGATGTTCATGATGCCGATGCCGCCCACCAGCAGGCTCACCGCCGCCACCGCGCCCAGCAGCATGGTCATCACCTTCGTGGTGCCGGCCAGGGTGTCGGCCAGTTGTTTGGTGTCGAGCACATTGAAGTTGTCTTCATCTGCTTCGGCCAGCTTGCGGCGTTCCCGCAGCAGCTGGCTCAGGCTGGCCTTGACGCGGGTGGCGTCGCTGCCGTCCAGCATGGACACCAGCAAAGTGTTGACGCGGGTGTTGCCGGTGATGCGGCGCTGCAGCGTTTTGATTGGCACCAGCACCACGTCGT
Organism: Rhodoferax sp.; assembly: GCF_012927445.1. Taxonomy (GTDB): domain Bacteria; phylum Pseudomonadota; class Gammaproteobacteria; order Burkholderiales; family Burkholderiaceae_C; genus Rhodoferax. Next base: position 176,500 of record NZ_JABBPD010000001.1, on the reverse strand, counting down.
CCTGGTCGTTGCCGAAGCTGCCCTGGCCCTTGGAGCCCAGTACGCCAACGATGGTGCATGAAATCTGTTTCACGCGCAGTTGTTCACCCACGGCGGGTCGTGTGCCGTAAAGCTCGCGCCGCACGGTTTCGCCGATCAGGCACACGGCCGCGCCAGCGCGCAGTTCGGCGTCGGAGAAGATGCGGCCATCGCCCAGTTTCCAGTTGCCGGTGAGCAGCCAGGCGTTGGTGCTGCCAATGATGCTGCTGGTCCAGTTGCGGCCATTGGCCACCACGGTGGCGCCGGTGCGCGCCTCGGGCGCCACGGCCGCAATGCCGCCAATCTGGGTGGCAATGGCGTCGGCATCGATCTCTTTAAAGGAGGGCGCGCTGGCACCGCCGGAGCCGGGGCCCATGCGCTGGCCAGGGCGCACTTGCAGCAGGTTGGTGCCCAGGCCCGAAATCTGGTTTTGGACGGCGAGGGTGGCGCCGTTGCCCAGTGTGACCATGGTGATGACGGCGCTCACGCCAATCACGATGCCCAGAATGGTCAGGAACGAGCGCATCAGGTTGCGCCGGATGGAGCGCAGGGCGAGCAACAGGGTGTTGAGCAACATCAGGGGGCCTCCGCCGCGGAAATCGCCGTGGGCTGTGCCGTGGCGGGCGTCTCATGCAGCCCGGCGGGGTGCGGGTTGAGGGTGTCGCTTTCCACCACGCCATCGACAAAACGCACGATGCGTTTGGCGTAGGCCGCCATGTCGGCTTCGTGCGTGACCATCAGCACGGTAATGCCGTGGTTGACGTTCAGGCCCCACAACAGTTCCATGATCTCTTTGCTGCGCTGGGTGTCGAGGTTGCCGGTGGGCTCGTCGGCCAGCAGCACGGCCGGTTCGGTGACGATGGCGCGCGCAATCGCCACGCGTTGTTGTTGTCCGCCCGATAACTCGGCGGGCGTGTGGTGCTCCCAGCCGCCCAGGCCAACCGAGGCCAGCGCTTTGGTGGCGAGCGCGTGGCGCGTGGCGGCCGACTCGCCCCGGTACAGCAGCGGCAGTTCCACGTTTTCCTGCGCCGAGGTGCGTGCCAGCAAGTTGAAGCCCTGAAACACAAAACCCAGAAAACGGCGACGCAGGCGCGCTCGCTGATCGCGCGTCAGCGTCTCGACGTGCACGCCGTTGAATAAATATTCGCCCGTGGTGGGCGTGTCCAGGCAACCCAGCGTGTTCATGGCGGTGGACTTGCCCGAGCCGCTGGGGCCCATGATGGCGACAAAGTCGCCGGCCTGGATGGTCAGGTCAACCCCTTTGAGCGCCTGCAAGGCCGTGGCGCCCGCGCCATACATTTTGGTCACCCGCTTGAGCTGGATGAGCGGGGTGTCACTCATGGTGCTGATCCGGCTGTGCGTTGATCGGTGATGACCAGCATGCCGGGCTGCAAGTCGCCGGCGCTGATCGCGGTCATGCGGCCGTCGCTGATGCCGGGCGTGACGCTCACGGCCACTGCCGCTCCGCCTTGCAGCACCCACACCTGTTTGGCATTGCCATTGCCTGACGCGGTTTTGCGTGCGCCGCTACCGGGCATGCGCGGCAGCAGGCTCGACACAATGCCGCTTTTGGCTTTGGCAGCGCCGCCCGTCACGGTGGGCGTAAAGCGCAGTGCCGTGTTGGGCACCAGCAGCACGTCCCGCAACTCGGTGGAGGTGATGGTGCTGGAGGCGGTCATGCCAGGGCGCAGCGACAGATCGGAGTTGTCGACGTCGAGGTAGGTCACATAGGTCACCACGTTGTCGGTGGTGGTGGAGCCATAGGCGACGCGGGTGATGGTGGCCGGGTATTGGCGGGTGGGGTAGGCGCTGACGGTAAAGCTGGCTTTTTGATCCACCTTGACAGCGCCCACATCGGCTTCATCCACGTTGACCTGCAGCCGCAGTTTGCTCAAATCCTCGGCCACGGTAAACAAGGTGACGGCTTGCAGCGAGGCGGCCACGGCATTGCCGGGGTCGACCGTGCGGGTCAAGACCACGCCATCAATCGGGGAGCGGATGGAGGCTTTGGACAGATTGGTCTCATCGGTTGAGGCCGTTGCCTGTGCCTGGACCACGTTGGCACGGGCGCTTAATTCCTCGGCCTGGGCGCGTGCCAGCGTGGCGCGGCCGGTGTCCAGTTCGGCCTTGGACGGCACTTTGCCGCCCGACAGGCGCGCCACTTCTTCCAGGCGCGCCAGGTTGCCCTGGGTTTCGGTGACCGTGGCCACGGCTTGTCCCACCTGGGCCCGCGCGGCGCTGAGGGCGGCGCGTGAGCGGGCGACCTGGTCGTTGAGTTTGGCGGTGTCCAGCTCCACCAGCACCTGACCTTTTTTGACCTTGTCGTTCACATCCACCAGCACGCGCAACACGGTGCCGGACAACTCGCTGCCGATGCTGACGGAGCGGGTGGGCTGCAGCGTGCCGTTGGCGGAGACCGACAGGGTGAGGTTGCCGCGGTTCACGGTTTCGGTGACATACAGCGGTGCCGCATTGCTTTTGGCGCTCGCCTGCCAGTAGTAATAACCTGCGCCCGCCAGCAGCACCAGCCCAGCGATCAGCCAGACCATGGGGCGGCGCCACCAGGCATGTTGCGGCGCTTCGTCCAGCAGGGCTTGCAGGTCCGTGGTTGAGAGGGGTTTAGGGGTGGCAGCTGGGGTGGTCATGGTGCGATTTATATAAAGTGGATTCAAAACCAGCCGCCGCCCAGTGCCTTGTACAGGCGCACATGGTCGGCGCTGATGTCGGCGCTGGTACTGGCCACATTGTCTTGGGTCGTCAGCAGCGTGCGCTGCGTCTGCAGAACGATCTGGAAGTCAATCAGGCCGCTGGCATAGCGTTGCTGCGCCAGCAGGGCCGCATTGTCGGCCGCAGTGGCCGCACCTTGCAGGCGCACCAATCGTTCACGGTCGCCCCGCAAAGCCACCAGCGCATCTTCGACGTCTTTCAGGGCCGTCAACACCACGGACTGGTAACTGGCGCGGGCCTGCTCCATAGCCGCTTCCTGTGCCTGCACCTGGGCTATGGCGGCACCGCCATCAAACAGCGGCACCGAGATGCCGGCCAATAAAGAGTTCGCCACGGAGGCACCGTTGGTGAGCGCGCCGAGTGTCAGGGCATTCAGCCCCAGCGAGCCTTTGATGGAAAAGCCAGGGTAACGGGCGGCATCTGCGGCGGACACGCGGGCTAGGGCGGCACTGATGCGGTGTTCTGCCACACGCACATCAGGCCGCTGGCGCAGGGTTTGCGCCGGAATACTCAGCGCCAAATCGGGCGCCGCTTGCGGCACGGGCAGCGGGGTCATTACCAGCGCCTGCAGTGCATCCGGGGTCTGGCCCGTCAAAACCGCCAGCGCGTGCTGGGTCTTGGCAATGCTGGCCTCCAGGGTGGGAATCTGGGCGCCGGTCTGTTCGCTGGCGGTCCGGGCTTGTTCGACTTCCAGCGAGGTGGTCAGGCCGGCTTGGGCGCGCCAGTCGGTGATTTGCAGGGTTTCGTTCTGGCTGGCGAGGTTGTTGCGGGCAATCATTAACTGTGTCTGCTGGCCGCGCAACTGGATGTAGGCCAGCGCCACCTCGGCGGCAACCGAGACCTGCACATCGGCGAGCGTGGCTTGTGCCGCCTGGGCGTCGGCTTCGCTGGCGTTCAGTGCGCTGCGTTTGCCGCCAAAGATATCGGGTTCCCAACTGGCATCCAGTTTGGCGCCAAAACTGTTGCTGGCCTCAAAGTCGCCAGACTTGCTGCGTCCCGCCGACCCGGAGGCCGACACGCCGGGCAGCAGGCCTGCATTTTGGACATCGCGCAGTGCGCGTGATTGCTGCAGCGCTGCCTGTGCGGAGCGGATGCTGGTGTTGGCCTGCAAGGCCTGCGCGACCAGGGTGCCCAGCAGCGGATCGTTGAATCGCTGCCACCACTGGGCCAGTGAATTCGGGGATGCAGGGGTTGCGTCACGGGTGGGTGATAGCGATGTGGACCAGGCCGTGGGGACCACCACGTCAGGCATCGCCTGCGTCTTGGGTGACCAGGACGCGCAGCCGCTCAGGGCGACGGCCACTGATATGGCCAGTGACGCCGCGCAGGGCAGGCGCCGCCGTGACCAGGGAGATATTAGTTTTTTTGAGACCATCATTTTGCGGCACAAGGCTGGGTGGAATGCTGATTGTGCAGGAGTCAAATGACGCCCTAGTTTCGCCTGTGTGAAGTCGTGTAAAGCTGCCGGTTGTCAAGCGACCTGTTGCCGTGCGGTTCGTGTACGGACGGGCGTCAGACCGCTGGTGTTCAGTTCATTGGTCGGTTTGAGCCGATTCGCCAGGGCCTTGCGGCTAATGGGGATTTAGTCGGAAATCCAGGTGAAGCGGAGTTGGCGCACGCCGTCAATCGTCACCTCTTCGCTGAACATGGCCGCCGGGCGCACCCACAGCCCTTTTTCGCCGTACAGCGCACGGTAAAGCGTCATCGGTTCCAGGGTTTCGCTGTGTCGCACGGTGTCGATGACTTCGTAGCGCAGGCCCTTGTAATGGCGGTACTGGCCCTTGCGGGTCGAGCTGAGCGGAGGCAGTATTTCGTTAGTCATGGGACAATCGTAGGCTATGCATCCAAAAGCCCTGCTTGACGTCTGTTCTGAACTCGTCCGCCTCTCTCTCAAATTTGACCACCCCACCGACGCCGTTGTCTCGAAGTTTTTTCGCGACAACCGGGGTCTTGGGCCGCGCGAACGCGCTACGCTGTCCGGCACGGTCTATACCGTGCTGCGCAAAAAACTGCTGTTTGACCATTTCGCGCCGTCCGGCAGTGGCCCCAAGGAGCGCCGTATGGCGATTCTGGGCTTTTACGGCCCCGGCGATTTCTTGCGCAGCGCCCTGACCGAACAGGAAACCAACTGGATCGATCAGTGCGAAAAAATCAATGTGGCCGATTTGATGGAGCGCCATCGCCACAACCTGCCCGAGTGGTTGGTGCAGCCACTGAAAGACCAGCTGGGCGATGATTTCTGGCAACTGGCCGACAGTCTCAACCTGGGCGCCGGCCTCGATTTGCGCGTCAATGCCCTTAACGCCAAGCGCGCCGACGTGCAAAAAGAGCTGGCCCAGCTCGGCATCAAGGCCGTGCCAACGCCTTATTCGCCTTGGGGCCTGCGCATTGCCGGCAAGCCGACCCTGAACAAGCTGGACGCCTTTACCCGCGGCGCCTTTGAGGTGCAGGACGAAGGCTCGCAACTGCTGGCCATGCTGCTCGACGCCAAACGCGGCGAGATGGTGGTGGACTTTTGTGCCGGCGCCGGTGGCAAAACGCTGGCGATTGGCGCTGGCATGCGCAGCACCGGTCGCTTGTACGCCTTTGATACCTCGCCGCATCGGCTTGACGCGCTCAAGCCACGTCTGGCGCGCAGCGGTTTGTCCAATGTGCACCCGGCGGCCATCGCTCATGAGCGCGATGAGCGCGTCAAGCGCCTGTCCGGCAAAATTGACCGGGTGCTGGTAGATGCCCCTTGCTCCGGCTTGGGCACGTTGCGGCGCAACCCCGACCTCAAATGGCGTCAAAGTTTGGGGTTGGTGGAGCAGATGGCCGTCACACAGACCGCCATTCTGCAAAGCGCGGCGCGCCTGCTCAAACCCGGTGGCCGCCTGGTCTACGCCACCTGCAGCGTGATGATTCAGGAAAACGAGGCCATTGCGCAAGCGTTTACCGCCGCCAACCCGGAATTCACGCCGCTCGATGTGGGTGAAGTCCTGACCGGCTTGAAGGTGGAAGGCGCTGCCAAGCTGTGCAGCGGCGGGGACAACGCGCAGCGTTACCTGCGTTTATGGCCGCACCGTCACCAGACGGATGGATTTTTTGCAGCTGTTTGGCAAAAAAATTAAGTTTTAGCTGGAATTAACTGCCTTTGGCCGCATCTACTGCTAAAGGCAGGTTTCAGACTTGAGCCTCGCTTGATCATTATTAAAACGTCGTTGATGGACTTCACAGATATGTTGTTACCTGATTGGGCTGCATTGAATGCAGTGGTTGACTGGCTGGCGAATGGATTTTGGCAATTGGCGGGATGGCAAATCGTGCTGTTCACGCTGGCTATCACCCATGTCACCATGGTGAGCGTGACGGTTTTTTTGCACCGACACCAGGCGCACCGCGCTTTGGATTTGCACCCGATTGCCGCTCATTTTTTCCGCTTCTGGCTCTGGATGACGACCGGTCAGGTCACCAAAGAATGGGCGTCCATTCACCGTAAACACCATGCCAAGTGCGAACAGGCGGATGACCCCCACAGTCCGCATGTGTATGGCATTAAAACGGTGCTGCTACAGGGCTATGAGTTGTACCGGGCCGAGGCCCAAAACAAGGAAACCATGGCGCGCTTTGGCCATGGCACCCCCAGCGACTGGCTGGAGCGCAACCTGTACACCCGGTTTTCCTGGCTCGGCATCTGCTTGATGCTGGCCATTGATCTGGCTCTGTTTGGCGCTGCGGGCCTGGCGGTGTGGGCCGTGCAAATGGCCTGGACCCCGATCATGGCGGCGGGCATCATCAATGGCGCGGCGCACTATTGGGGTTATCGCAACTTTGAGGCGCCCGATGCCAGCACCAATATTTCGCCGTGGGGCATCCTGATTGCCGGTGAAGAGTTGCACAACAACCACCACACCTATCCCACGTCAGCCAAGTTGTCGGTCAAGTCGTATGAGTTTGACATTGGCTGGATGTACATCAGCCTGATGCAACGGGTTGGTTTGGCCAAAGTCAAAAAGACGCCGCCTAAGCTGGCGATGGGTGATATTCGTCCCGTGGCGGATGAGAAGACCCTGGAGGCGTTGATTTCCAATCGTTATGAAATCATGGCCGGTTATGCCAAAGACATGCGTCACGCCTTCAAGGGTGAACTTGAAGCCATGAAAGCACTGACGGCGGACGCGGCCGTCATCAAGGCCGCTCAGCGTTGGATGCACCGAGACACAGAGCGAGTGCCTGCCGCGGCGGTGGCGCAACTCGCCTTGGCCCGTGCTGCTTCGCCGGTGCTGGACAAGATGGTGGTCATGCGTGAAGAACTGCGCCAGCTCTGGCTGAACCGGTCGCACACCCGGGAACAGCTGGCGTCCGATTTGCAAGTCTGGTGCCATCGCGCCGAGGCCAGCGGTATTGCCGCTTTGCAGGAGTTCTCGATGAAGCTACGGGCGACGCGGGCTTGATTGATTTTAGAGGCCTTTTTGGTCTCTAGCCCCCGTAGCTATTGCGTGATTAGCTATTGAATTCATAGTAATTTGCCTGATAGACAGCCACAAAAAAGCCCGCATCAAGCGGGCTTTTTTGATCGTCAATAAACCTGAATTACTTCAGTTTCATTTCCTTGTAATCCACGTGCTTGCGAGCTTTTGGATCAAATTTCTTGATCAGCATTTTCTCGGGCATGGTTTTCTTGTTTTTGCTGGTGGTGTAGAAGTGACCAGTACCAGCTGTAGATTCCAGCTTGATTTTTTCGCGTCCGCCTTTGGTTGCCATGGTGCTGCTCCTTATGCCTGTCCACGTGCGCGCAAGTCTGCGAGCACAACATCAATGCCTTTTTTGTCGATCAAACGCAAACCTGCGTTGGAGATTCGCAAGCGAATCCAACGGTTTTCGGTCTCGACCCAAAAACGGCGGTATTGCAGGTTCGGCAGGAACCGGCGCTTGGTTTTGTTGTTGGCGTGGGAAACTTTGTTCCCGACCATTGGGCCTTTGCCCGTTACTTCACATACGCGTGCCATGTGGACACTCCAGAAGACGTGAACGCTTGCGCGTCCGTTAACAGCTTTCGCCGCACCTCGCCACACCTTGATGTGGCGGTAAAGAGATTCCCCGGCCCATCTCGCCCCGTATGAAGAGGATCGACAAATTCCGGAAAAGCCTCAGATTATAACTATTTCAATCCTGCTCAAGAAAACGCTGTGCGTCCAGCGCTGCCATGCAGCCAGTGCCGGCACTGGTAATGGCTTGGCGGTACACATGATCCTGCACGTCGCCAGCGGCAAAAACGCCCGGTACGCTGGTCATGGTGGCGAAACCCTTGAGCCCGCCCTGCGTGACGATATAGCCGCCCGCCATCTCCAGCTGGCCCTGGAAAATATCGGTGTTGGGTGAATGGCCAATGGCAATGAAACAGCCTTTGAGTGTCAGGTCTTCCGTTGCACCGGTGGTGACATTTTTCAGACGAACGCCCGTGACGCCGCTCTGGTCGCCCAGTACTTCGTCGAGCGTGCTGAAAGTCTTGAGTTCAATCTTGCCCGCCGCAACTTTCTCCATCAGCTTGTCGATCAAGATCGGTTCGGCCTTGAACTTGTCACGGCGGTGCACCAGGAACACCTTGGTGGCAATGTTGGACAGATACAGCGCTTCTTCCACGGCCGTATTGCCGCCGCCGATCACGCAGCAGATCTCGTCGCGGTAGAAAAAACCGTCGCACGTAGCACAGCCCGACACGCCGCGGCCCATGAAGGCGGTTTCTGACGGCAGCCCCAAGTATTTGGCCGATGCGCCGGTCGCGATGATGAGCGAATCACAGGTGTACTCGCCGCTATCGCCTTTCAGCGTAAAGGGCCGTTTGCTGAAATCAACGGCGTTGATGTGGTCGAAAATGATCTCGGTCTTGAAGCGTTCGGCGTGCTCCTGAAAGCGCTGCATCAGGTCTGGCCCCTGCACGCCGTTCACGTCGGCGGGCCAGTTGTCCACCTCGGTCGTGGTCATCAATTGGCCACCCTGGGCGATGCCGGTGATCAGCAAGGGGTTGAGGTTGGCGCGCGCTGCATAAATGGCCGCGGTGTAACCAGCGGGGCCAGAGCCCAAAATCAAAACCTGCGCATGTCTAGTGTTTGACATTGTGTAAACCTTTTCTGAAAAATCTGTTGTGCCGTGTACAGTGCGGGATAGTATGACTTACTCCCTCAATACCCTGAATTCTTCCCGGTCTTCGGTCCCGCCTGCCCGTTCGGGCTGGGGACGCTTTGCTGACGAACTGGGCCTGCTGGCCGGGTTGGTCCTGTTGGCTTTCTGGCTCATCGCCCTTTTGAGTTACTCGACGCAGGATGTGGCCTGGTCGACTTCCGGCAGTGGTGGGCCGTTGCTCAACCGGGCCGGCCACCTGGGTGCCTGGCTGGCCGATGGCAGTTATTTTCTGCTGGGCTTTTCAGTCTGGTGGTGCCTGGCCGCGGGCCTTCGTGTCTGGCTTTCCGGCTTGGCCCGGTGGCTGCGCGGGCATGAATTACTGATGCCAGAAGAAGAACCCGCGGCATCCTTGACTTCCCGATTCACGTCGGGCCGCGTGGCCTTCTGGGGCGGTCTGGTTTTGTTGCTGTGCGCCAGCGCCACCTTGGAATGGTCTCGTTTTTACAGTCTGGAAGCTTATCTGCCGGGGTCCGGTGGTGGCATTTTGGGCTACTTTTTAGGGCCGTTGGCGGTCAATGGGTTGGGTTTTTCCGGTGCGGGCCTGGTGGCCATTGCCGTCGGGGTGGTGGGCGCCGCCCTGGTGTTCCGCTTCTCCTGGGGGCATGTGGCGGAGCGCATGGGAGCCTGGCTTTATTTTCAGGTTGAATCACGGCGTGAAAAACGCGAAGTGGCGCAGGACATCGCCATGGGGCAGCAGGCCGCACGCGCACGCGAAGAAGTGGTGATTGAAGAACGCCAGGAAGTTGCCGTCCATCACCCGCGTCCCGTCACCATTGAGCCAGTGATGGTCGATATACCCAAGAGTGAGCGGGTGGTCAAAGAGCGCCAAAAACCCTTGTTTAAAGAAATGCTCGACAGCAACTTGCCGCAAGTGGACTTGTTGGACGACGCGCTGTTGCGTCAAGAGACGGTCGCCCCCGAGACGCTGGAGATGACCAGCCGCATGATCGAGAAAAAGCTCAAGGATTTCGGCGTCGATGTGCGCGTGGTGCTGGCGCAACCGGGCCCGGTGATCACGCGGTACGAGATCGAGCCCGCCACCGGCGTCAAGGGTTCGCAAATTGTGGGGCTGGCCAAAGACCTGGCGCGTTCCCTGAGTTTGGTGTCGATTCGTGTGGTGGAGACCATTCCGGGCAAAAACTACATGGCACTGGAGTTGCCCAACGCCAAGCGCCAGTCGATCAGGCTGTCCGAAATTCTGGGCTCCTCCGTCTACCACGAGGCCAAATCCATGCTCACCATGGGGCTGGGCAAGGACATTGTGGGCAACCCGGTGGTGGTCGATCTGGCCAAGATGCCGCACGTGCTGGTGGCCGGGACCACCGGTTCCGGTAAATCGGTGGGCATCAATGCCATGATTCTGAGCCTGCTGTACAAGGCCGAGGCGCGCGATGTGCGGCTGCTGATGATTGATCCCAAAATGCTGGAAATGTCGGTCTACGAAGGCATTCCGCATTTGCTGGCGCCGGTGGTCACCGACATGAAGCAGGCCGCCTACGGCCTGACCTGGTGCGTTAATGAAATGGAACGCCGCTACAAGCTGCTGAGCAAGCTGGGCGTGCGTAATCTGGCCGGGTACAACACCAAGATTGACGAGGCCAAGGCGCGCGGCGAATTTATCTCCAATCCCTTCAGTCTGACGCCCGAGCAACCCGAGCCGTTGGAGCGCTTGCCGCATATCGTGGTGGTGATCGACGAGCTGGCCGACTTGATGATGGTGATCGGCAAGAAGATTGAAGAGCTGATTGCCCGGCTGGCGCAGAAAGCGCGCGCCGCTGGTATTCACCTGATTCTGGCAACCCAGCGTCCCAGTGTGGACGTGATCACCGGCCTGATCAAGGCCAATATCCCGACCCGCATTTCCTTCAAGGTCAGCAGCAAAATCGACAGTCGCACCATCCTCGACCAGATGGGCGCCGAGGCTCTGTTGGGCTTGGGCGACATGCTCTACATGCCCGGCAGCGGCTTGCCCACCCGGGTCCATGGCGCCTTTGTCAGTGACGAAGAGGTGCACCGGGTCGTCAGTTATCTCCGGTCCCAGGGCGAGCCCAACTACATCGAAGGCGTGCTCGAAGGCGGCACCGATGACAGCGTGGGTGATTTGATGGGCGAGGGCGGCAGCGGCGGTGAAAAAGACCCGATGTACGACCAGGCGGTGGAAGTGGTGTTGAAGAACCGCAAGGCCAGCATCTCGCTGGTGCAGCGCCACCTGAAGATCGGCTACAACCGCGCGGCGCGGCTGGTGGAAGACATGGAGAAAGCCGGTCTGGTGAGCTCCATGAGCAGCAATGGTCAGCGTGAAATTTTGGTGCCCACCCGGGCGGAGTGATGAAGATGATTAAACGGATTGCTATTATTTGTATAGCTGCTTGCGCAGGTGTGGCGGGGGCTGGAGGCCTGGAAAGCCTTGAGACTTTTGTGAAGACCGTCAAAACCGGTCGCGCCGACTTCACTCAAGTGGTGACTTCGCCCGCTAAAGAGGGGCAGGCGCCGCGCGTTAAAACATCCAACGGCACCTTCGAATTTTCCCGGCCCAATCGCTTCAAGTTCATCTACCAAAAGCCGTTTGAGCAAAGCATCGTGGCCGACGGCAAGACGTTGTGGCTGTTTGATGCGGATCTGAACCAGGTAACGGCCCGCAAACAGTCCCTGACGCTGGGCTCAACGCCCGCCGCCTTGATTGCCGCGGCGCCTGATTTACGCGCCTTGCAGGCGGATTTCGCGCTGGCCGATGCGCCCGACCAGGACGGGCTGCAGTGGGTGGCTGCCACGCCGAAATCGAAAGACGGTCAGTTGCAAACGGTGCGCGTGGGTTTTCGGGGCAGTGATTCGGGGGCTGACAAAGCGGGTAGCCTGGCCGCGCTTGAAATTCTCGACAGTTTCGGCCAACGTTCGCTGTTGACCTTTCATCGCTTCGATATCAATCCGGCTTTGTCAGGCAACAGCTTTCAGTTCAAACCGCCGGCAGGGGCGGACGTGATCCGGCAATAAGGCCGTTGGCAGCCGGTGGCAAGCCTCTTTGGATATGCAGGGTTTGGGTCGGGAAGGCGAAGCTGATGCCGTGTTCCGCGAACTGGCGCACCAACTGCAGATTGATGGCCTGCTGGATGTTCATGGATATATTGAAGTCGGGCTGTAAAACGTAATACACCGTTTCAAAGTCGAGCGATGAGGGGCCGAAGCTTTTAAAGTGGGCTCGGTCGAAGCGCACACCGTCCTGCGCCTCAACCGCTTGTTGGATCAGGGTGGGAATGAGTTCGAGCAGCTCCGCCGATGTGTCGTAGGTGACGCCGAGAGCGAAGACCGAGCGCCGCTCCTGCATGCGCTTGTAGTTGCTGATGCGGCTCTTGAGCAGGTCATTGTTGGAAAAAATGATCTGTTCGCCACCCAGGCTGCGAATGCGGGTGGTCTTCAGGCCGACGTGCTCGACGCTGCCCATGAGCTGGTCGACGATGATGAAGTCCCCAATGACGAAGGGTTTGTCGATGGCGATCGACAGCGAGGCGAACAGGTCGCCCAGGATATTCTGCACGGCGAGCGCGACGGCGATACCGCCAATGCCAAGGCTGGCGACCAGGGCCGTGACGTTGAGGCCCATGTTGTCGAGGATCAGCAGCATCACCAGGGTCCACAGGGCCACGCGGCCAATGAAGGTGAGCAGCGACCGGGTCATCGCCCGCGAGCCTTCGTCGCTGGCTTCACCTTTGGCGAAGCGCTGGCGCAACCAGAAATCGAGTCCGCGGTTGGCCCAAAAGCCGGCTTGCAGAAGCAGCAAGCCAATAAAAACCCGGTCCACCAGTTTGTCCATGGCGGTGGGCAAGGTCAGAAAACTCGTGGCAATGTAGAGACTGATGGCCGCCGCGAGCAGAATCCGCGTGGCCGATAAAACTTCAACCAGGAAGTTGCCCACCACGTTGTCCATGTTCTGGGCGATATTGGTGAGCCGCTGCAAGAGAAAGTGCCGCAAAAAATGGAGAACGACGATGAAAACGGCAGCCGCGAGCAGGGCGTAGCTCCAGTCCTGAAGGGTGTTGCTGGCAATAAGTTGGCGAAACATGGTGGTCGGTTATGGGTGGCGGGTAAATTCATCTGTCTGGATGGGGGTGGCCAGTTCGCCACGGGACGTTCCCATACGTTTGTCTCTCTTTATTGAAAGAGAGTTGCCATCTTATTGCATTTGAACAAATATTATTTGGGCTCAGCCGAAGTTTTGACGCACGCAAGCCCTCCGTGGCAAATCCAGTAGGGCTGGACCACGGAAAAGAAGAGATGATTAACCGTATCCCTTGGGGGGAATCAGTTTGGTGGGAGTGGCGTCAGGCCGACAGCGCCTTTTTCAAGCCGATCTTCGAGTTCGCCGATGTAGGCGCTGAGCGTATTGCCTGATTGTTCGATGCTGAGGCGCATATCCCGCTCAAGCTGGTCCAGCCGTCCCAGCACGATGGTCCTTGATTCCGTGTCCAGACTGGCTCGTTGCTTCAGTCCCTGTTCCAGGAAGTTGCGAAGTTCAGTGAAACGTGACGCCTCCGCTTGGTCTGCAAGCTCCCGATTGGTCTTCAGCTCTTTTGCATGATTGCGTGCCTCCAGGAGCACTGAAGTCTGCAAATAGACCACGTAAGCAAGAAACAAGACCGTGAGAAAGACCAGCACGGCCAACATGATCAAGCCGAGTGGCGCCTGAATGACGGCAATGCCCAGCGACAGCGTGGTCGCGGCCGTGAACGTGCTCCAGTTGAGCGCAGCGAACGCCGCAATTGCGCCCAAAAGTATCAGCAACAAGAGTGTGCGAGCTTTCATGGTGAGTAGCCTCCTATTACGATGGTTCAGTGCACAGAGAATTCGACACCGGAACTTTCTTATAGCACCAGTCAACGGTTCCGCAAACTGGGTGCATGGGAAAACACGCTTCAGCCCGTCAGGGCTTTAGGCCAGGCGGCGAGGGCTGTTTTACACTGAGCCTTTGCCTGATTCAAAGTTACCCGTGACCGCCCGACCTTCTCCTTCTTCTCACCAGCCCTTGGCCGAGCGCCTGCGCCCGCAGCGCTTGAGCGAGGTCATCGGCCAGCAACACCTGCTGGGCGAGGGCATGGCGTTGCGCATTGCGTTCGAATCCGGTCAGCCGCACAGCTGCATTCTGTGGGGCCCGCCGGGCACCGGTAAAACCACCATTGCGCGCCTGATGGCCAACGCGTTTGACGCGCAGTTCATCACCATCAGTGCCGTGCTGGGCGGCGTCAAAGACATTCGCGAGGCGGTCGAACAGGCCCAGATTGCGCTGGGGCAGGGCCGGCGCACCATTGTGTTTGTGGACGAGGTGCACCGCTTCAACAAAAGCCAGCAGGACGCTTTTTTGCCGCATGTGGAGAGTGGTCTGTTCACCTTCATCGGCGCCACCACCGAAAACCCTTCGTTTGAAGTCAACTCCGCCTTGCTGTCACGCGCAGCGGTGTATGTGCTGCAACCGCTGGCGCCGGAAGATCTTGAACGAATTGTGGCGCGGGCCCATGATATTGGTGCGGTACCAGCTATTGAAAAGATAGCAATTGACCGGTTGATCGCTTACGCCGATGGCGATGCCCGGCGCCTGCTGAACACGCTGGAAACACTGGCCGTGGCCGCCACCCAGGAAAAGTTGACCGAGATCACCGACGTCTGGCTGCTCAAGGTGCTGGGCGAGCGCATGCGCCGTTATGACAAGGGCGGCGAGCAGTTCTACGACACCATCAGCGCCCTGCACAAATCGGTGCGGGGCTCCGACCCCGACGCCGCACTGTACTGGTTTGTGCGCATGCTCGATGGCGGGGCCGATCCACGCTACCTGGCGCGTCGCCTGATCCGCATGGCCAGTGAAGACATCGGCCTGGCCGACCCGCGCGCCTTGCGCTTGGCGCTTGATGCCTCCGAGGTGTACGAGCGGCTGGGCACGCCCGAGGGCGAGTTGGCGCTGGCCGAGTGCGTGGTGTATCTGGCGGTGGCCGCCAAATCCAATGCCGTCTACAAGGCCTTTAACGAAGCCAAAGCCTTCGTTAAAAAAGACGGCACGCGCCCGGTGCCGATGCACCTGCGCAATGCGCCCACCAAGCTGATGAAAGAGCTGGACTATGGCAAAGGCTATCGCTACGCGCACGACGAAGAAGGCGGCTTTGCGGCCGGTGAGCGCTACCTGCCTGATGGCATGGCATCACCCGGCTTTTACCGTCCGGTGGAGCGGGGCCTCGAGCTCAAAATTGCCGACAAGTTGCGCCAGCTCAAGAAGCTGAATAATCAAAGCGGCTGATGGCGGTTAAGACTTGCTGATACTGGGTCTGCCGCAAGGGTAAACCCCGTCGGGCGCAGGGCATTGATCGGGTGCCCCCTCGCTACAATCGCGTCCAACTCTCTGTCAGAGAACGCCATCCAGGGCGCTACGTTGGCAGGTTTATTGCTAAAGAACTGGTAGAGCTCACAAGGCCGCACCGCTCGTCAACAAATCGCTGACACAAGCGCCGGCCAAAAATCGGAGAAGTTTATGGATACCTTCATACAGCAGATCATCAACGGTCTGGTGTTGGGCAGCATGTATGCCCTTGTCGCCTTGGGCTACACCATGGTGTACGGCATCATCGGCCTCATCAACTTTGCCCATGGCGAAGTGCTGATGGTCGGGGCCTTGACCAGCTGGACCATCATCGGTCTGATGCAGGAGTCGATGCCGGGCACGCCAGGCTGGCTCATTCTCCTGATCTCCTTGATCATCGCCTGCGTGGTGGCGGCCGCCCTCAATTTTGTGATCGAAAAAGTAGCCTACCGGCCACTGCGCAACAGCCCCAAACTGGCGCCGTTGATCACCGCCATCGGCATGTCCATCCTGCTGCAGACGCTGGCCATGATCATCTGGAAGCCCAATTACAAACCCTATCCCACCCTGTTGTCCCGCACACCGATCGAGATCGGCGGCGCCGTGATCACGCCGACGCAGGTGCTGATTCTGGCCATGACGGCCGTGTCGCTGGCGATCCTGATGTACGTGGTGAATTACACCAAGTTAGGCCGGGCCATGCGGGCCACCGCCGAGAATCCGCGGGTGGCGGCACTGATGGGCGTCAAGCCCGATATGGTGATTTCGGCCACCTTTTTGATTGGTGCCATCCTGGCGGCCATTGCCGGGGTGATGTGGGCCGCCAACTACGGCACCGTGCAGCACACCATGGGCTTTTTGCCGGGTCTGAAAGCCTTTACGGCGGCGGTGTTTGGCGGTATCGGCAACCTGGGCGGCGCGGTGCTCGGCGGCATTTTGCTGGGCTTGATTGAATCGCTGGGTGCTGGCTATATCGGCCAGCTCACGGGCGGCGTGCTGGGCAGTCATTACTCGGATATTTTTGCCTTCATCGTGTTGATCATCGTGCTGACGCTGCGGCCCTCGGGCTTGCTGGGTGAGCGTGTCGCAGATCGTGCCTAAGGACCGTTATGAAGCAACAACAAAAAATCTTCCTCTTTCTGCTGGCTGCTGCGGGCTTGCTGATTTTGCCGCTGCTGCTGCAGGGCTTTGGCAATGCTTGGGTTCGCATTGCCGACATGGCGCTGCTCTATGTGTTGCTGGCCCTGGGGCTCAACATTGTGGTGGGTTATGCCGGTCTGCTTGATTTGGGTTACGTGGCCTTTTTTGCCATTGGTGCCTACATGTACGGCCTGCTGGCCTCGCCGCATCTGACCGAGACTTTTCCGATGATTGCGGCCATGTTCCCGGATGGGATGCACGCACCCATCTGGGTGGTGATCCCGGCGGCTGCACTGATTGCGGGCGTGTTTGGCGTGCTGTTGGGCGCGCCCACGCTGCGTTTGCGCGGTGACTACTTGGCCATCGTGACCTTGGGTTTTGGCGAAATCATCCGGGTCTTTTTGAACAACCTGGACCATCCGGTCAATATCACCAACGGCCCCAAGGGACTGAATCAGATTGATTCCATCAGTTTCTTCGGGTTTGAACTGGGCAAGTCAATCACCATCGGCGGCTTTGAGTTGGCGTCGGTGTCGCTCTACTACTACATGTTTTTGGCCTTGGTCCTGTTCAGTATTTTGATTTCGCACCGGCTGCAACTGTCCCGCGTCGGGCGAGCCTGGATGGCGATTCGCGAAGATGAAATCGCTGCCAAAGCGATGGGCATCAACACCCGCAACCTGAAACTGCTGGCCTTCGGCATGGGCGCGACCTTTGGCGGCGTGTCGGGTGCCATGTTTGCGTCGTTTCAGGGCTTCATTTCGCCCGAGTCCTTCAGCTTGATGGAGTCGGTGATGATTGTGGCCATGGTCGTGCTGGGCGGCATCGGGCATTTGCCGGGCGTCATTCTGGGGGCCGTGTTGCTGTCGGCCTTGCCGGAGGTGTTGCGCTATGTGGCCGGGCCCCTGCAATCGATGACCGATGGCCGACTCGATGCGTCCATTCTGCGTCAGCTGCTGATTGCGGTGGCCATGATCAGCATCATGCTGCTGCGGCCGCGGGGCTTGTGGCCTTCGCCCGATCATGGCAAGTCGCTGCAGAACACGAAATGAAATCGGAACGAACATGACAGACACTGTACTTAACGTCTCCGGCGTTTCCAAGCGATTCGGTGGCCTGCAGGCCCTGAGCGATGTCGGTATCAGCATCAAGCGGGGTCAGGTCTATGGCCTGATCGGGCCGAACGGCGCGGGCAAAACCACATTTTTCAATGTGCTGACCGGTCTCTACACGCCAGACAGTGGCCGCTTTGAGCTGGCGGGCAAGACCTACCAGCCCACGGCGGTGCATCAAGTGGCCAAAGCCGGGATTGCGCGCACGTTTCAGAACATTCGCTTGTTCTCTGAAATGACGGCGCTGGAAAACGTCATGGTGGGGCGCCACATCCGCACCCATTCGGGCTTGCTCGGCGCCATCTTTCGCACCCCTGGTTTCAAGGCCGAAGAGGCCGCCATTACCCAGCGTGCCCACGAGCTGCTGGACTATGTCGGCATTGGTAAGTTGGCCGACTACAAAGCCCGCACCCTGAGCTACGGCGATCAGCGTCGGCTGGAAATTGCCCGCGCGCTGGCGACCGATCCGCAACTGATTGCACTGGACGAACCCGCCGCCGGCATGAACGCCACCGAAAAGATCATGTTGCGCGAACTGATTTCCAAAATCCGCAATGACAACCGCACCATTTTGCTCATCGAGCACGATGTGAAGCTGGTGATGGGTTTATGCGATCGTCTGACGGTGCTGGACTATGGCAAAAAGATTGCCGAAGGCACACCGGCCGAAGTGCAGAAAAACGAAAAAGTAATTGAAGCCTATCTGGGCACCAGCGCTCACTGAGAACAAATATGACAAACATTCTTCTCAAAGTAACGGGCCTCAAAGTGGCGTACGGCGGCATTCAGGCCGTCAAGGGCGTGGACTTTGAAGTGCGCGAAGGCGAGCTGGTATCGCTGATCGGCTCCAACGGCGCGGGCAAAACCACCACCATGAAAGCTATCACCGGCACCCTGCCGATGAACGATGGCGACATCGAGTACCTGGGCAAAAGCATCCGCGGCCAAGGGCCGTGGGATCTGGTGAAGCAGGGCCTGGCCATGGTGCCGGAAGGGCGCGGCGTATTCACCCGCATGACCATCATTGAAAATCTGCAAATGGGTGCCTACATCCGCGACGACAAGGCCGATATTCTGGTGGACATCGAAAAGATTTTTACCATCTTCCCACGGCTGAAAGAACGTTGCCAACAACTGGCCGGCACCATGTCCGGTGGCGAGCAGCAAATGCTGGCCATGGGCCGGGCCTTGATGAGCCGCCCCAAAGTGCTGCTGCTGGACGAGCCGTCGATGGGGCTGTCGCCGATCATGGTTGACAAGATTTTTGAAGTGGTGCGGGATGTGTATGCGCAGGGCGTCACCGTGCTGCTGGTCGAGCAAAACGCCAGCCGCGCATTGGCCATTGCCAATCGCGGCTACGTCATGGAGTCCGGCCTGGTCACCATGACGGGCGATGCCAAAGAAATGCTCAACGACCCCAAGGTACGGGCCGCCTATTTGGGCGAGTAACTCTGTGCAGCCGTAGCGCCACGTTGACCATGGCGCCGTGTACGGGTTTTACTACGCTGTTGGCCCAAAGGATGGGACTTCAAGCTGAATGGTCCAGATGATGTTTGGAGTTTCCAGGGGATAGTGAGCGACTGTTTCGCAGCGGGAGCAGACGGTCACCATCTGCTGCTTTGTGGAAGTTCAATCGCAAGTGTTTGGCCTGCAGTTGGGCCACCTACGCCTTGTTTTTGAAACCCAGCAAATTTTCGACAGGTCTCACTCGCTAAATTAAATGATAGGCGGCCAAATTTCGATCGAATCACAATGCAGACGGTCACATCCAGATGGCTTGCTCTACCGCATTTCGAATTCGGCGAGCTTTTGAGTCTCCAATTTGCGGTAGCTGCTTGAGACCTTCAACGGAGACTTTAACGACGTCTTCAACCGTGTTAAGTTTGGCGTTTTGAAGGGATGCAATCATCAACGGGGTCAGCCCATAGGGTATGGCGTCGCTGACCGCTAGATCAGATATTGGTAACGATAGGATATCCAGCTCACTGTCATCGAGTTGTTCTGGACAACTAAACTTTTGCAATTGAGAGTTTGGCGGATACTCAACAAGCTCTTCGTTCGATACCGTGACACGAAGTAGGCTCGCAATTAGTTCATACGATAACGTCTTTCCAGGTATCTGCTCAAAAAGTGGACCTAGACTAAGGGCATATCTTGGCCCTCGGCCCGATGCGCTTTTGGTTAGAGAACGCGACGCCTCTCGTTTTGCTATAAAGCCTGAGTACTCCAATATTTCAAACACTTTCCCAATTCGTTGGATATGCTCGCGGTGAACAATCATTGCGTTCACCCCACGTTTGCCACAGTCATCAAAAATAATTGGAGCAATTTGTTCTGCGACGCTAAGCAAAGGCTTGTACCCACCCAGTTTTGTTTGAAGCTCTTCCAATGCAGGATAGAGGTAGTCGCTAGCCAACCATTTCAGGCCTTCGCCAACCGACTGCACCGTAATCCGCGGATAGGCGCCAAGATGCGTGCAGAGTGCATTGAACGCGCGCACGTTACCGAGTACTGCTCTGCCGAGCAGCAAAGCCAATATGGGTAGCAGCTTTGTTTCGGATCTCGAAACTAGTTGCGGATGCTGGGCGTCTAAGAGCCGACTAAAGAATTCCCCAAAGTCAGGTGCCCTCTCATCTCGCTGCGCCTCCACAACAGTCGCATCGCTGTAGTAGTCAAAGCGCGCACCAAATTTCGTAACGCCAGGATATATTGCTGCTTTACAGGAAACAATATTTGAAGAAATAGTGCGGAAAAAATCGAAAAATCCCGCGAGTGACGTCTCTCGCCCAATGTGTGCTACGTCGTCAAACATGATGACAATACGACGCTGCAATTTTGCGCCCAACGTGCTTAAAGCCACATTCAATTCAGCGATTGTTTTTACGGATTCGAGTTGCTCAGGGCATTGCATGCCTCTATCCACGACTTCCTTTTTAATCAGTTCTGCAACAAAAGGTACCAAGACAGGTAAATACTCATCTGCCTTAGCTGACAGTAAAGGGAAGTGGCGAAGACTGATATAAGCTGAAAACGTGGTTGACTCAGTGCTTCTGATTCGCAGGTGCGCTTCCAGCATGTAGGCACTCTTCCCGCTTCCGCGCGGTCCTCTAAGCAAAACGGGCCCTGGCACAATAAGACGGCGTATGACTTGTTCATCTGTTTGCGAAAATAGATGAAACTGGCCGAACTCGGCGGCAGTGAAATCCTCAGATGCAATCCTCATTCCAATTTCATCGATAGATATCATCATTTTTTCTCAGCGGTGATTTGATTTTCAAATTTCTGAAGCGCCAGCAACGCGGTTTTCGCAGGCAGAGATCTCGAAAAGAGCGGGCTAACGTGGGAGGCCGTGGCAAGCAATAGCACAAGCATGTAGCAGTCCTGCATGTATTGTTGGACTGATGCTTGATCAAAAGCAGTGCTGTCATCGAGCAAATACTCAGCATGAACGCCCTTCGATAAGCTGCTGTACACCCGAGCGAGTTGCCCTTTTATCCAGTGAAATGGATTCTCCTGAGCGCTAAGTTTACGAAGCCACTCAGACTGGGTGATTTCTGCGTCCGCGAGCCAACTTAGGCCTGGCTCAATCGCGACCTCTCCAAAGTGCCACCCGAGAAAGCTTCTTTCCACCCCTTTATCAAGATTGTTAGCACACCATATGGTCCCAGTGGGCGTTTTTCTGTTTGGAAGAATGTCACCTGTCCAAGATACCGACGACGAGTTCTGCCGCCCTAGTTCAAAGGAGATATCTTTTTGGTTCTTTCTTGCGGCAATCACACGAAGAGGATCGAGTCTCGCGAGCAATGCTGTCAACGCCAATTCGAGGAACTTTCGCGCAAGAAATGGAAATACAGCCGATGCCGGTAAGCCTGATTTTTTCCCCGCTACTATTTGAATTTGTGGATGCAATTCGGCAAGATCAGCTCTTAGTCTGTCAACTAGACCTGAATAGTCGTTGTCAACATAGGGGGTCCCTTTTATCGGCAATCCACAAATTAAGTCTTCGATACTGGGAATCGCTTTTTTTGTTTGGCGTAGGGCCAGTTTTTGTGCAATCCGAACATGAAATGTTTTGTGATTTACATCGTTAAAGCTTGATCTTCCGTTTCGTTTCACGCGAGTCCCTTTGTTTTCTCTACACGAATTTGAATCATCGAACAGTACATCTGAGGGGGCTTGGGAAAAGAGATTTCTATTCCTTGTTGGAACAGATAGAAAATTCAACTGTATGAGACCAAGTATCGCACCGTCGATCAGCGATGCCATATTTGGCAAATTCACCACAAATACACTGGCTCTGCGATCAATTACGGGTACGTCCGGTACGCCATGTGCAACCCCGGCCGCAGCAATTCTGAATCGCCGGCTTGGACAGCCTGTCACTAGTTGATGCGCTGATCGACCTCGTAACTAGGACCATTTGATCCGTTAGATCCCAATCAGGCTGTGCATTCACACCCACCGGCACATCACAGTTGTCCCGCAGCGGTGGCCCACGCGCCAGAGTGATATGCGGGGCTTGGGCATCCACCTCGATGTGCTTGCTCCGGAATCTTGTGCACTTCGGCACCGTTTGTGATGAACGCGATCAACCCTATCTGACCACCGCATACCGGGTATACCAGCAAGAACACCTCATAGATTCGGACAAGCAGTGCGATCCAGAGGCAATGCAGTGATGCATCGGCGGTGGAAATAATGGCCGCCATACTTGGGTTGAGCTACCAATGCCAGTGTCGGCTATGAAGCGAGCAGTTTTGATAACTTTATGTCGTTTCCCAGTCTGAAACAGCCATTAACCAATCCGTTAGAAGCCACCCCAGGATTAGATTTTTAGGTTTTCTTGAATCAACAGCCTAGTAATCCCCCATGCACATGAAAAAGCCCGCTTGCGCGGGCTTTTTTGACTGACCAATCAGCTGTTTTCTATTTGGCGTCAGGCGTTGGTTGGGCCTGATCCTCTTCGCTCTTCTTGTATGCCTTGGTGCGGGGAATCTTGGCGTCGATTTTCTTGCCAGTTCGGGTGACGGCATCCGCCGCAGTTTTGACGCCTTTCTTGGTGGCGTCTACGGCTTTGCCGCCTGCTTTTACCGTGGCTTTGGCTGCTTTCTTGGTGGCGTTTTCAGCCCGTTCGACAGGACCTGGCGCGCTTACTTCGGCTTTGTCTGGGGCGGCCGCGCCCTCGGCAGCTTGTGCAAAGGCAGACGTGCTCCAACTGGCAGCAGCCAGGACCGTCATCGCGGACAGCATGCGGAGGGTGAATGCAGATAACTTCATGAGCAGTTCCTTGGTAAGTTAAGAAACTCAAGTATGACCGTGTTTCCGATTATTTAACGTTTTTTGCGGTGTTCATGCCCGGGTTTTACATCGGCACACGCTTGCAACAGAAAACTCACAAATGCACGACAAGTCGCTGCATTCCATAATCGGTGCAGCGTCCGTTTTGCCCCCCAAACCTACTCTTCATCCTGTCCACGCCATGAACCCTGTCACCCACCCGCGCGAGTTTCTTGAACATCTTTATGACGTGGCCGTGCGGCGAGCGCTGCCGCTGCACAACACGGCCGCGTTCCTGCCGCCACCGCCCAAAGGCAGAACCCTGGTGCTGGGGGCCGGCAAGGCCGGTGGCGCCATGGCGCAGGCGGTCGAGGCGTTCTGGCCGCCAGATGCGGCGCTCGATGGTTTGGTGGTGACGCGCTACCAGCACATTCCACCGCGCCCGCCGGGCCTGAAACAGCGCATTGAAGTGGTGGAGGCCGCCCACCCGGTGCCCGATGCCGCCGGACTGGCTGCCACTGAGCGCATCTTGGCGCTGACGCAAGGCTTGACGAAAGACGACCTAGTGCTGTGCCTGATTTCGGGCGGCGGCTCCGCTTTGCTCACGCTGCCCGCCGCAGGGCTGACGCTGGAAGACAAGCAGCGCATTAACAAAGCCCTGCTCCACAGTGGCGCCAACATTGCCGAGATGAACTGTGTGCGCAAACACCTCTCCCGCATCAAGGGCGGGCGTCTGGCCCAGGCCTGCTTTCCGGCGCGGGTGGTGACGCTGACCATCAGCGATGTACCCGGGGATGACCCGTCCATCATCGCCAGCGGGCCGACCGTTCCGGATGCCACCAGTTGCGCCGATGCGCTATTAATTTTGAAGCGCTATGGCATTGATGTGCCTGGGCCTGTGGCCGATTTACTCCAAAGTGGGGCGCTGGAAACCCCCAAACCCGGTGACCCGGCCTTTGCCGGGCATGAAATTCACCTGATCGCCACGCCCCAGCAGTCGCTGGACGCTGCCGCGGAGGCGGCCCGCGCCGCCGGTGTGGCGGCTTACATCCTGAGCGATGAAATGGAAGGCGAATCGCGCGAGGTGGGCAAGGTGCATGCGGCGCTGGCGCGTGCCGTGGCGAACAAAGGGCAGCCGTTTCAACGCCCCTGTGTGATTTTGAGTGGTGGTGAAACCACCGTGACGGTGCGGCCCCAGCCACCCGGTGTGGCGCGTGGGCGCGGTGGACGGGCCGGGGAATTCTGTCTCGGGCTGGCCCAGGCGCTGCAGGGGCAGCCGTCAGTGTACGCGCTGGCGGCCGACACCGACGGCATTGATGGGGTCGAAGACAACGCCGGCGCGTGGGTCGAGCCCAACACGCTCAGCCGGGCGCTCGAGAAGGGACTGAAAATTGACGCCTATCTTGACCGCAACGATGCCTACGCCTACTTCGCCGGTCTGGGCGATCTGGTCACCACCGGGCCGACGTTCACCAATGTGAATGATTTCCGCGCTGTGCTGGTTTTGTAAGTGTTACCGCAGGGTTATTTGATTTCGCTCAAGGTTTAAAGGGGGCAAGCACGTCACAGTCAAGCCCATGTTCTCTGACCAAACCCCTCCTTCCTCCGTTGATAAACAAGTTGTTGCGCGGGGGGGGTCTTTGCTCAGGCGTGCGGTTTCCATGCCGTGGGTTTATTACCTGGAGTCGGGTCGCGTCGCCTTGGGTGTGATGGACGGTGACGTCATGGAGCACCAATTGGGCGTGGTGGTTGGCCCCTGCTGGCTGGAGGCGACATCGGCGGTGCTCAATCTGCCCAATGCCGTCGATGCGGTGGCGGAAACCGAAGTCTGTTTGCGGCGTGTGCCGGTGGCGGAGTTTCGTCGTTCGCTGGCCGACATGCCAGAGGCTGCCCAGGCCGTGTTGCACGATGTGGCCCGGGCGCACCGCCAGCAGACCGAATTGGCGGTGAGCCGTCTGGCAAAAGATGCCGAGGCCCGCTGCGCCGAGTGGCTGCTGCGCCATGCGCAGACTGGCGACCAAGGGGTGATGGCCGTGTTGCTGCAGCAGCGCAAGCGGTCCATTGCCGCGCAGTTGGGCATTGCGCCTGAGACGCTGTCCCGCGTGTTGCGCCACTTGCGCGAGCGCAGCCTGATCAGCGGCTCGGGCCGGATTCTGAATCTGGTGGACCCGTCAGGGCTGCGGTCGCTGGCGGGCGTGTGAGTTAAGCAGTTAAGCGGCAACCAGTTTGCCGCTAACTAGGTCGCGGTCACGCGCGGGCGCGACTTCAAGTTCAACTGTCCAGCAAGGCCCGCAACACATTCTCTGCCGTCGCCGGCGCAATTAATTTCACCACCTGACCATCGTCGCGTGCCTGCGCCACCGCGTCGCGCAGCGCCTCGTACACGCTGATCGCCAGCATGAAGGGCGGCTCGCCCACCGCTTTGGAGCCAAACACGTTGTCTTCCCGGTTCGGTTCGGGCCAGAGATCGATCTTGAAGTGTTCCGGCACATCGCCAGCGGTCGGTATTTTGTAGGTGCTGGGGGCGTGCGTGCTCAGCGCACCTTCTTGGTTCCACACCAGCTGCTCGGTCGTTAGCCAGCCCATGCCCTGCACAAAGCCGCCTTCAATCTGGCCGATGTCGATGGCCGGGTTGATGGAGCGACCGACGTCGTGCAGGATGTCGACTTTCAACACGCGGCTCTCGCCCGTCAGGGTGTCGATCGCAACTTCGGTACAGGCGGCGCCATAGGCGAAGTAATAAAACGGCCGGCCGGTCAAGGTGGCCTTGTCGTAGTGGATTTTGGGCGTGCGGTAAAACCCGTCACTCCAGAGCTGGATGCGGTTGGCGTAGGCCAGTTTCACCACCGCGTCAAAGCGGCGCGTGGTGCTGGGTGAGAAGACCTGGCCGCCTGCAAACTGGATGGCGCTGGCGTCGCAGCCATCCAGCCCACTCACAAAGGCGCTCAGGTTGTCGCGCACCTGGCGCGCCGCAAACTGGGCTGCGCGGCCGTTCAGGTCGGTGCCGGCCGAGGCGGCGGTGGCCGAGGCATTGGGCACCTTGCTGGTGTCGCTGGCGGTGGTCAGCACGCGATCCAGGGACACGCCCAACTCGTCGGCCACAATTTGCGCCACTTTGGTGTTCAGGCCTTGCCCCATCTCGGTGCCGCCGTGGTTCACCTGGATGCTGCCGTCGGTGTAAACGTGCACCAGCGCCCCGGCCTGGTTGAACAGCGTGGCCGTGAAGGAGATGCCGAACTTGACCGGCGTGATGGCGAGGCCGCGTTGGATCACCGATTTGGAGGCGTTCCATGAAGAAATAGCCTCGCGCCGCCGTCGATACTGCGCGGACAGCTCTAATTTTGATAGCAGAGGCAGCAGGATGTTGTCTTCCACCGGCATGCCGTAGTGGGTGGTGTTGCGGGCCTGGCGCGGGGTGGTCGCGCTGCCGCTGGTCAACTCTTCGCTGTACAGGTTGCGCAGGCGCACCGCCAGCGGGTCCAGCGCCAGATGGCGTGCGATGTCGCCCATGATTTTTTCAATCACGATCATGCCTTGCGGCCCACCAAAGCCGCGAAACGCGGTGTGGCTCTGGGTGTTGAGTTTGCAGCGGTAAGACGCAATCGCCACGTCTTCCAGAAAGTAGGCGTTGTCGCTGTGGAAAATGGCGCGGTCGGCCACCGGGCCGGACAGATCGGCGCTGAAGCCACAGTTGGCGGCCATCATCAGTTGCAGCCCGCTCAAGCGTCCCGTGTCGTCAAAACCCACGGTGTAGTCATAGGCAAACGGGTGGCGTTTGCCGGTGATCAGGAAGTCATCGTCACGGTCCAGCCGCAGCTTGATCGGGCATTTGAGTTTGTGGGCGGCGATGGCCGCCCACACCGCCAGATGCCCAGCTTGCGTTTCCTTGCCGCCAAAGCCACCGCCCATGCGCCGGCATTCCACGCGCACGGCGTGGTTGTCCAGCCCCAAGGCGTGCGCCACCCAGTGTTGCACTTCGCCCGGGTGCTGGGTGCTGGAATAAATGAGCCACTGGTTTTGCTCCTGCTGCAACACGTAGGCGACCTGGCCTTCGAGGTAAAAATGTTCCTGGCCCCCGACTTCCAGCGTGCCGCTCAAGGTGTGCGCTGCGCGGGACAAGGCCAGTGCCGCGTCGCCGCGCTTCACAAAAACGGGCGGCAGCACATAACTCTGTGCAGCCAGCGCATCCTGGATCGTCAGAACCGCGGGCAGGGTTTCGATATCGAGTTTGACCTGGCGCGCGGCGTGGCGGGCCTGCATCACGCTGTCCGCCACCACCACGCCAATGACCTGGCCGATGTGCTGCACCGTGTCCGTGGCGAAGATCGGTTCGTCTCCGGCAAAGGCCGCCAGCATCGGATCACCGGGAATGTCCCGCGCCAGAATCACGCCGCGCACACCCGGCAGGGTCAGCGCAACGCCGGCATCAACCCCGCGTAACTTGCCGTGCGCGACGGTGGAAAGAATCGGTGCCGCGTACAGCGTGCCCCGCACCTCGGGAATATCGTCGACATAGGTGGCAGCGCCGGCCACCTGGGCTACCGCGCTCTCGTGCGCGGGGGAGGTGCCGCAGACCGGCGCCAGCAGTGGTTGGGATATGTTCATGTGTTTTCTCCGGCCAGCGTGAAGGCGTCGAGGTTGATCTGTTCCATTCCCTGGCTCTCCAGCCAGAAGCGCTGCAGCAGATTGCCCAGCACCTGCACCCGGTAGCTGGCGGAGGCCCGCATGTCCGAGATCGGCGCAAACTCACCGCGCAGGGTGCTGATGGCCTGTTGCACCGTGTCCAGCGTCCAGGCTTGGCCGAGCAAGGCCGCTTCCGTTTGGAGCGCCCGCACGGGGGTCGCGGCCACACCGCCGACGCCGATGGAGGCTTGCGCCACTTTGCCATCTGCCAAATGCAGCTTGATCGCCAGGCAGACAGCCGAGATGTCGTCGTCAAAACGCTTGCTGATTTTGTAAACCCGCAACAGCTCGCCCGGCGTCGCTTTGGGCACCTTGATCCAGGCCAGCACCTCGTCCGCCGCCAGCATGTTTTGGCGGTAGCCGGTGTAGAACTGTTCCAGCGGCATGGCCCGATGGCCCCGCTCGCTCATCAGCACCACCTGGGCGCCGAGCGCAATCAGCAACGGCATCGAGTCGCCAATTGGGGAGCCATTGGCCACGTTGCCGCCCAGCGTGCCCGAGTTGCGCACCGGCAGCCCGGCAAAGCGGGTGGCAAAGGTGTGCAGCTGGGGCCGGTCGGCCACCAGGGCGGCAAAAGCGTCCGTCAAGGTGACGGCGGCGCCAATCGCAATGTGGTGCGGGTCGTCTTCAATGTTGCGCAACGCCGGCACGCGCGTCACATCCAGCACCTTGGCAAACTGCTTGTGCAGTTTGTTGATCCACAGCCCCACATCGGTGCAGCCCGCTACCAACTGGGCATCGGGGTGTGCCGCCCGGGCCGCCAGCAGGGCGGGCAGGGTGTTGGGTGAAATATACAAAGAATTGGCCTCTAGCCCCCGTCCTGTCTGCGCAAGTAGCTCTAATTTTTGTAGCAAATCGGATTCGTCCAGCGGCACCGCGGGCAGCTGGGCCATGTGTTGTGCGGCGTCCAGAATGGGCCGGTAACCGGTGCAGCGGCACAGATTGCCTGACAGCGCTTGCTGTGCCAGTTCGCGGGTCACGGTGTCCCCCAGGGCGACGTGGTTTTGGTACAGGCCAAACAGGCTCATGACAAAACCGGGGGTGCAAAAGCCGCATTGACTGGCGTGGCAGTTCACCATCGCCTGTTGCGCCGGGTGCAGCGTGCCGCCCGTTGCGGCCAGGTCCTCGGCCGTCCACAGCGCCAGGCCATGGACCGAATGCGCCAGGCGGATGCAGCTGTTGACGGCGCTGTAGTGGATGCGCTGGTTTTCGCCCTTGCCCTGCGCTTTCCCCAGCACCACGGTGCAGGCGCCGCAGTCGCCTTCGTTGCAGCCCTCTTTGGTGCCGGTGCAATGCAGGTCTTCACGCAACACCTGCAGCAGGGTGCGGGTGGGCGGTACATCGCGCAGCGAGACAATTTCGCCACGCCGCACAAATTGGATGACTGGGTGGTTCATGGGCAGGTCCTTGGGCGCGAGGGTCATAAAAAAGCAGGATGAAGTACTCGAAGTGAGCGTTGCTGTTTAGGCTAGCATAGGACCTCGGTCCCGGCGAAAGCAAGCAAGGTTTGCGCCCGGCCGATGCAGGGCGACGGTCCTCCTTTTAATTATTCTGGCATCAACTTTGCATGTGATGGCCATCGGCCGATACTGTGACCCAAAATGAAATCACCCGCTCCATGACAAGCCCCCGACTGCATCTGGCGGGCATCACCAAAAGTTACCCCGGCGTGGTGGCGAACCGCGACGTGTCGCTGACGGTCATGCCGGGCGAGACCCATGCGGTGCTGGGCGAAAACGGCGCCGGTAAATCGACGCTGATGAAAATCATCTACGGCGCGGTCAAGCCGGACGCCGGCACGGTGGTGTTCAATGGCCGCCCGGTGCTGATTCGCAACCCGCAAGAAGCCAGGGCCTTGGGCATCAGCATGGTGTTTCAGCATTTCAGCCTGTTTGACACCATCACGGTGGCCGAAAACGTCTGGCTGGGCTTAAGCAAGCGCTTGAGTCTGGCCGAAGTCACGCACAGCATCGCCGCCAAAGCGTCGGAATACGGGCTGGACATCGACCCCAGCCGACCGGTGCACACGCTGAGCGTGGGCGAGATGCAGCGGGTGGAAATCATCCGCGCCCTGCTGACCAACCCGCAGCTGCTGATCCTGGATGAGCCGACCTCGGTGCTGACACCGCAAGCGGTGGAGAAGCTGTTTGTGGTGCTCAAAAAACTGGCCTCTGAGGGCTGCAGCATTTTGTACATCAGCCACAAGCTGCATGAAATTCGCGAGTTGTGCAACGCCTGTACCGTGCTGCGCGCCGGCCAGGTGACCGGGGTCTGCAATCCGGCCCAGGAGACCAACGCCTCCTTGTCCAAAATGATGATTGGTGCCGAGCCGCCCTTGCTGACGCGGCGCGCGCCCAAGGTCGGCGTGCCGGTGCTGCAGGTGCAAGACTTGACGCTGGCCCGCGAAGACCAGTTTGGCGTGGACCTGGACGGCATCACGCTGGAGGTGCGGGCGGGCGAAGTTGTCGGCATTGCCGGGGTGTCCGGCAACGGCCAGAAAGAATTGCTGTACGCCCTGTCGGGCGAAGATGTGCGCTCAAGTCCGGGGTCAATCCGGATCGGGGCGGTCGATGCGTCGCGCCTGCATCCGGGGGGACGGCGCAAGCTGGGCCTGCATTTTGTGCCGGAAGAACGGCTCGGTCGCGGTGCGGTGCCGACGCTGGGGCTGGCGCACAACCTGTTGTTGACGCGCCATGAAGCCATTTCCAGCCCGCGCTTTGCCGGTGGCTGGATCAAAGTGCGGCAACTCGAAACCCATGCGGCGCACATCATCAAACGCTTCAACGTGAAAGCGGGCGGCCCCCGCGCAGCGGCACGTTCGCTGTCGGGCGGCAATTTGCAAAAATTCATTGTCGGCCGTGAAATTGATGCCCAGCCCACCCTGTTCATCGTGTCGCAGCCGACCTGGGGCGTGGATGTGGGAGCGGCAGCACAGATTCGCGGCGAAATTCTGGCCTTGCGCGATGCCGGCTGTGCCGTGCTGGTGGTCAGCGAAGAACTGGACGAGTTGTTTGAACTGAGCGACCGGCTGCATGTGATTGCCCGCGGCCGGCTGTCGCCCGCGGTACCGATCGGGGACGCCAGCGTGGCAAAAATCGGCGCCTGGATGAGTGGTTTGTGGCACGAGGAGGTGCAAGAACACTTGGCTTCTCTCGCCCCAACTGATTTGGTCGGAGGTCAGCATGCTTAAGCTGGAAGCCCGGCCGCAACCCTCCAAACTGTGGAGCTTGGCCTCGCCCGTGCTGGCCTTGCTGGTCACGGTCCTGATTGGTGTCGTGCTGTTTGTCGCTTTGGACAAAGACCCGGTGAGCGGACTACAGATGTTTTTCTGGGAGCCGATCCGCAGCGCTTATGCCCTCGGTGAATTGACCGTCAAGGCCACGCCTTTGCTGTTGATCGCCCTGGGGCTGGCGGTGTGTTTTCGCTCCAACGTCTGGAATATTGGCGCCGAAGGCCAGTATGTGCTGGGCGCCATTGCCGCCAGCGGCGTGGCGCTGCTGGCGGACAAAACCACCGGCAGCTGGATTGTGGTTCCCATTATTCTGGCCGGTGTTTTGGGCGGCATGTTCTGGGCCGCCATCACCGCCTGGCTGCGGGATCGTTTCAACGCCAACGAAATTCTGGTCAGTCTGATGCTGGTGTATGTGGCGGTGCAGGTGCTCAGCTACATGGTGTCCGGCCCCTGGAAAGACCCGCAGGGTTACAACTTTCCGCAGACCAAAACCTTCGATCTTGTGACCCGCATTCCACGCTTGTTTGACGGTTCGCGCGTCAGCATTGGCGTGTTTCTGGCGTTGATTGGCGTTGTCGGAATCTGGATATTTTTGTTTCGCACCCGCGCCGGCTTTGCCCAGCAAGTGGGGGGCCTGGCCCCGGCGGCGGCCCGTTATGCCGGGTTTTCTTCACGCCGCGCCTTGTGGGTGGCCTTGTTGGTGTCGGGCGGCATGGCCGGGCTGGCGGGTGCCCTTGAGGTAGCCGGGCCGATTGGACAGCTGACCTCTTATGTGCCGGCCGGCTACGGTTTTGCCGCCATCATCGTCGCCTTTGTCGGGCGCTTGCACCCGGTGGGGATGGTGTTTTCTGCCCTGCTGATGAGCATGTTTTATATCGGCGGTGAACTCGCACAGTCACGTTTGGGATTGCCCAAGTCGCTGACTGGCGTGTTCCAGGGCTTGCTGTTGTTCACCTTGCTGGCGTGCGATACGCTGGTGAATTACCGGTTGAAGTGGAAGAAATGATGGAATCCTACGCCTTGCTGATCGCCGCCACCCTCAACGCTGGCACCGTGCTCGCCCTGGCCTCGTTGGGGCTGTTGATCAACGAGAAGGCCGGCATCGTCAACCTCGGCGCCGAGGGCATGATGTTGTGCGCCGCCATCGCCGGTTTTGCCGCCGTCGTCCACACCGGCAGTGATGTACTGGGGTTTGCCGCCGGCATGGGCGCGGGCGCTTTGCTGGCCCTGATTTTTGGGGGGCTGGTGATTTGGCTCAACACCAATCAATACGCCACCGGCCTGGCGGTGAGCCTGTTTGGGGCCGGGTTTTCTGCCTTTGTCGGCATCGGCTATGTGCAGGAGAAGATTCCGGCGCGGCCCAGCTTTGCCATTCCTTATCTGGCCGACATTCCGTTGCTGGGCCCGGCATTTTTTCGACATCATCCGCTGGTGTATTTGACGGTCGTGTTGGCGTTGGGCATGATCTGGTTCTTGTACCGCACCCGTGCCGGACTGGTGTTGCGCAGTGTTGGCGAAAGCCCGGAGTCGGCGCATGCGCTGGGCTACCCGGTGCGCCGCATCCGCCTGCTGGCCGTGGTGGCCGGCGGGGCGCTGTGCGGCCTGGCCGGCGCCTATCTCTCGATTGTTTACACGCCCTTGTGGGTTGAAGGCATGGTGGCCGGCAAAGGCTGGATCGCCCTGGCCCTGACCACGTTTGCCACCTGGCGCCCGGCCCGGGTGCTGCTGGGGGCCTATTTGTTTGGTGGCGTGACCATGCTGCAGTTTCACTTGCAGGGGATTGGCGTGGAGGTGCCCAGCCAATTTTTGACCATGTTGCCCTATGTTTCGACCATCGTGGTGCTGGCGCTTATTTCGCGCAATCCGCACTGGATTCGCATCAACATGCCGACCTCGATTGGCAAACCTTTCTACCCTGGTTCCTGATTTCCCCTGGTTCATCACTGAACTTTTTTCAACCCTGTCGCCACCCCCTCTCAAGAAGGATTTGACATGACTGACCTGCAAAAACGCTCGCTACTCAAAATCGCAGCCCTCACCGCCGTGGCCTCCGCTGCGCTGGTGGGGTGTGGCAAAAAGGAGGAGCCGGTTGCGGCGCCGACGCCTGCGCCCGCCGCCTCGGCCCCGGCGCCCAAGCCGGAGCCGCTGAAGATTGCTTTTGCCTACGTGGGCCCGGTGGGCGACGGCGGCTGGTCTTTTGCGCACGACAACGGCCGCAAAGCGCTGGAAAAAGAATTCGGTGACAAGATCCAGACCTCGTTTGTCGAGAACGTACCTGAATCGGCCGACGCCGAACGCGTGATTCGCGACATGGCCAGCCAAGGCAACAAGCTGATTTTTGGCACCACGTTTGGCTACATGGAGCCGATGCTGAAAGTGGCCGCCGACATCAAGGATGTCAAGTTTGAGCACGCCACCGGCTACAAGCAGGCCGAGAACATGCGCACCTATGACAGCCGCACCTATGAAGGGGCCTATATGGCGGGGGTGATCGCCGGCAAGATGACCAAGACCAACACGCTGGGCGTGGTGGCCTCGGTGCCAATTCCGGAAGTGATCCGCAACATCAACAGCTTCACTTTGGGCGCCCAGTCGAGCAATCCCAAGATCAAGACCAAAGTGGTGTGGGTGAATGGCTGGTTTGACCCGCCGAAAGAAACCGAAGCCGCCACCTCGCTGATGAACGGTGGCGCTGACATCTTGTTTCAAAATACCGATTCGCCGGCCGTGCTCAAGGCCGCCGAGGCCAAAGGCAAGCGCGCTTTTGGCTGGGATTCCGACATGACCGCCTACGGCCCGAAAGCGCATTTGGCGTCTGCCGTGATCAACTGGGGTCCGTACTACATCAAGGCCACGCAAGAAGTCCTGGACGGCAAATGGACCGGCGGCTCCCACACCTGGTGGGGGGTGAAGGAAGGGGCGATCGATCTGGTCTCCATTGCAGAAGACGTGCCGGCTGAGACCAAAGCCCGGGTGGATGAAGTCAAAAAAGGCCTCGCCGATGGCAGTTTTGTCATCTGGAAAGGCCCGATTGCCGACAATACCGGCAAGATGCAGATTGCCAAGGACATGGTTGCTGATGACAAGTTTTTGGGTGGTTTGAACTTCTTTGTCAAGGGCGTCGAGGGCAAGGTGCCTGGCAATAAGTAATTGATTGCAACGGG
This sequence comes from Rhodoferax sp., assembly GCF_012927445.1. Lineage (GTDB taxonomy): Bacteria > Pseudomonadota > Gammaproteobacteria > Burkholderiales > Burkholderiaceae_C > Rhodoferax. The sequence goes on along the minus strand of NZ_JABBPD010000001.1, from coordinate 142,648 downwards.
TCTGACAAGCCGCCTTCGGGCGGTTTTTTTGTTTGGGGCGGCAGCACCTGACTGGATTAGCCGGGTATTGGGGTCGGTTTTTTAATAAGCCCAAACGAATGGATCACAATACCGGGTGTCACCAACTGCGCCGATTCGTGCAGCGTGCGCCTGTTATTAACAACTCTGGAAACATACCATGACCAACCGTCGCGAATTTATTGCTCAAATCAGTTTTGCCAGCACTGCCTTGCTGGCCGGTAACGCTATGGCCCAAGGTGCCATGGTCGCTGAAACTGATGCCCAGGCTACAGCACTCGGCTACAAGGCGGATGCTACCAAGGCAGACAAGGTTAAATTCCCCAAGTTTGCTGCTGGCCAGAACTGCGCCAACTGCGCCTTGTACCAAGGTAAAGCCGGCGCTGCTGCTGGTCCTTGCCCCTTGTTTGCTGGCAAGCAAGTGGCCGCCAAAGGCTGGTGCAGCGCTTACGCCAAGAAGGCCTAAGTTTGGCTCGTTCAGGGCGCTGGAGATAAGGGCTCCCCTGAACCATCAAAGGCACCGTAAGGTGCCTTTTTTTCGTCGCGTCAGGCTGGCTGGCGCATCGTGGTGCATGGTTACGCTTTGAACGGCTCAATGGCGCCCGGTCTGCGTAGCATCTTGTTCACTTCATCCAGATGCAATTCTTCCTGAACGATCATTTCCCGGGCGTATTCCTCAAGCAAGACGGAGTTTCCTTCGGCAATTTTCAATAGATCGTAATAAGCGGCGAGGGCGGTTTTTTCATGGACAAGGCTTTCATGAAGAATGTCGCCGATGTCGTGTTTTTCCGTTTCAAGCAGGGCCCCAATCTTCAAAGAGGGGTGGCCGCCCAGCAAAGTCACCAGTTCGCCCGCCTTGTGGGCATGGTCAAGACCTTCTTGCGCATTGCTTTTGAGCCAGGAAACGATCGGAATGCGGTTGTAGCCGTAAACCATGAGCGAGTAATGCGTGTATTTCACAACGCCTGCCAGTTCCAGCTCCATGATGCGGTTGAGGGCGTCAATTGCGATTTGATTCTTTGCGTCGTCCATGTTGTGCTCCAGTAAAGTTAAATCGGATCCATATTCTTAAGCATTCAGACCATTAAACAAACCCTGTTTTTGCGCTTCCAACTCTTCCGTCATAAACCGCCGTGATGCTGCGACTTGCTTGCGGTATGGCATTTGAAGCAAACCATGAATCCATTTTTTGCAAGGGAGAGCAAGAGTTCATCAGTGGATTCTAAATGAGAATAATTCTTGTCTGTTAATTATTTTTTGATCCAACAGGGCGTGCGTTGGCTTAAGGCCACCCTGCGGGGGTCGACCAGGCTTTGCGATACTCGGGGCATGCAGTTACAAGATATTCTTTTTTCCCAGGGTTTTGGTACCCGCCGCGTGTGTGCTGGCCTGGTTCAGCAGGGTCTGGTGCAGGTTTATGAGTCAAATGAGGCGCTAGCCCCCGTCCTCTGTGCGCAATCAGCTACTGAATTTATAGCGGAAGGCTTGCGCTTTCGGGTCCAGGGCGTGGACTGGCCGTACCATGAAAAAGCCTATGTGATGCTGAACAAGCCCACCAACACGGAGTGTTCACAAAAGCCCTCGACCCATCCCAGCATTTACACCTTGCTGCCGTCGCCGCTGCGTTTGCGGCCGCAAAAAGGTGCGGTGCAGGGCGTGCAGGCGGTCGGGCGGCTTGACCAGGACACCACCGGGCTGTTGCTGTTGACCGATGACGGCAAGTTCATCCACCGCATGAGTTCGCCGCGGCATCATGTGCCCAAGGTGTACGAAGTGACCGTGAAACATCCGCTGGACGAGGTGCAGGTGAACAAGCTGCTGGCGGGCGTGGTGCTGGACGATGACCCGAAACCGGTGCGGGCGGCGGCGTGCGAGGCGGTGTCCAGCCATCATCTGCGTCTGACGCTGACCGAAGGCAAATACCACCAGGTCAAACGCATGGTAGCGGCGGTCAGCAACCGGGTGGAGGCTTTGAGCCGCTCGCAAATTGGCGGCTTGCGGCTGCCCGACGACTTGGCCCCGGGCCAGTGGCGCTGGTTGAGCGAGTCTGATCTGACCAGCATCTCCGCCTGAGGCACCCCGCCCTCTACAATCGGGGCTTCTCCCAAAGAGTGACTTGTTGTGCTGTTTTTCTTCCGTTTTCCTGTCCGTTTTTTTGCCCATTTGTCGACAGCTTTGGTGCTTGGCGGGGCTGCTCTCGGGTCTTTTTCGGCCCACGCCCAGCCCCATCCCATTTTTGTGATGAATTCGCTGGAGGCCAGCGTCAGTGTGATTGACCCCACCAGCTGGCAAGAGACCAAGCGCATTCCGACCGGCAAAGAGCCGCATCACATGTACCTCACGCCCGATGAAAAGTCCCTCATCATCGCCAACGCGCTGAGTGATTCCCTGCTGTTTGTCGATCCGAAAACAGCCGAGGTGCAGCGCACCGTGCACGGTATTCTTGATCCCTACCAGTTGCGCTTTTCACCCGACATGAAGTGGTTCGTCACCGTGGCCAACCGGCTCAACCACGTCGATATTTACCGCTGGGACGGCGTTAATCTGGCCCTGGCCAAGCGGATTGGCACCGGCAAGACCCCCAGCCACCTCTGGATCGATAGCAAAAGCAGCACCGTCTTTGCCACCATGCAGGACAGCGATGAACTGGTGGTCATCGACCTCCCCACCCAAACCCTGAAATGGCGCGGCAAGACCGGCGCCATGCCGGCCGACGTGTTTGGCACGCCGGATGACAAGTTTTTGCTGATCGGCTTGACGGGCGGCGAAGGCGTTGAGGTGTATGACGTTGCCGGGCATGAACCGCGGCTGGTTAAAACTATCAAAACCGGGCAGGGTGCGCACGCTTTTCGCGGCGCCGGCGACAAACGCCACGTCTTTGTTAGTAACCGGGTGGCCAACACCATCAGCAAAATCGATTACCAGACCATGATGGTCGTGGAAAGCTATCCCGCACCCAGCGGGCCGGATTGCATGGACCTGACGGCCGATGGGCATTTCATCTATGTGGCGTCGCGCTGGGCCAAGAAGATGACCGTGATTGACACCCGGACGCGCCAGGTGGTGCGGCAGGTGAATGTTGGCAAGTCCCCGCATGGCGTTTGGACGCTGGATCATGCTGCCCGTCAATAAGATGTCGGTCTTTCTTCGATCAGCTATTGTTTCAATAGCTGTATTCGCTTATGCGACGGGGGCTGGCGCCGTAAATGCCTGTAAGAACTCGTTGTATCTGACCTTTGATACCGGCCACATGGACATTGCTCCGCTGGTCGCCGAGGTCCTCAATCGGCAAAATGTCAAAGTTACATTTTTTGCGGCGGATGAGCGCACCAAAGCGGGCGATGGCAGTCTGGGCAATCATTGGGCGCCGTGGTGGAAGGCCCGGGCGGCGGAGGGGCATGAGTTTGCGTCCCACACCTATGACCATGTCTACTTTCGTGGCGACGTTGCCGGCGCTGAACCCAAGTTCCGCATGCAACCTTCTGCCGGTACCACAGAGGGGCGGGAGTTCATCTGGGACGCTAAAAAATATTGTGAACAAATTACCAAGGCCAATGAGCGGCTGTTTGAGATCACCGGCAAAAAGCCTTTGCCCCTGTTTCGCGCGCCGGGCGGTAAAACATCGCCCCGGCTGCTGGCCGCGGCCAAAGCGTGCGGGTTTGAGCACGTCGGCTGGACGGCGGCGGGGTTTATGGGCGACGAGTTGTCGAGCGAACGCTTCAGCAATGCCGCCCTGCTCCAGAAGGCGCTGCGCGACATCAAGCGCGGTGATATTTTGATGGCGCATCTGGGCATCTGGTCGCGCAAAGACCCGTGGGCGCCCACCGTGCTGGAGCCGCTCATCATGGGCCTCAAAGACAAGGGCTTTTGCTTTGCCACCTTGCGCGACCACCCGGCCTACAGCGCCTGGGTGGCGGCGGGTCGGTAGTTGGCGTCGTAGCCGGAGGGTAACTGCCGATGGATTTTCTTGCCAATGTATTTTCAGACGCCCAGTCGTGGCTGTTTGAGTCCCTGGTCCAGCCCCTGATGTTTGCCTTGGGCATGGGGAATTTGCTGGTCGACGGCTACAACGCCACCGGCTGGCTCTTGGTCGGCTTGATTCAGCTTGCGGTTCTGGTTGCCATTATTGGACCGCTGCAGCGCTGGCGCCCGGTCGAGGCGGTGACGGACCGTGCCGCGGTGCGCGTTGACATGCTCTACACCGTCATTCACCGGCTCGGGCTGTTTCGCCTGGTGCTGTTCTTTTCGCTCGACACCGTGTTTGACAACTTGTTTGGTGCGCTGCGGGTGGCCGGGTTTGATACCTTTCAGTTGGATACCTTGTGGCCTGGCGTGACCGATCAGGCCTTGGTCAGTCTGGTGCTTTACCTGCTGGTGATGGATGCGCTGAATTACTGGATTCATCGGGGCCAGCACCAGTTTGAGTGGTGGTGGCAACTGCATTCCTTGCACCATGCCCAGCGTCAGGTGACGATGTGGAGCGACAACCGCAACCATCTGTTGGATGATGTGATTCGGGACGTCATTGTGGTGGTGGTGGCGCAGCTCATCGGCATTGCCCCTAGCCAGTTTGTCGCTATCGTGGCATTGACCCAGTTGAGCGAAAGTTTTCAACACGCCAATGTGCGGATCTGGTTTGGACAAATCGGTGAGCGCTTGTGGATCAGTCCGCGTTTTCACCGCCTGCACCACAGCGTTGGCATCGGGCATGAATCGGCGGGCAAGCACACGCTCGGTGGGCACAATTTTGGCGTGCTGCTGCCGTGGTGGGACATGCTGTTTGGCACCGCCAATTTTGAACTTCGTTTTGATCCCACCGGCGTGCGTGACCAGGTAGAGCAGGGGCGTGACTATGGACGCGGTTTCTGGGCCCAGCAGTGGCTCGGCCTCAAGCGGCTGGCCGGGCGAGTCTGAACTGGCAGTGAACCTGCCGGATCGGGGTATGCTCGTTCCATGAACCTGTTTCTTGATTCCTTCTGGCGTGCGGTGACGTACTGCCTGCGTCCCCGCGTGATCGCCCTGTCTTTCCTGCCGCTGTTGCTGATGGTGGCGCTGATGCTGGGCTTGGGCTATTTTTTCTGGGAAAGTGCGCTGGACTGGGTGCGCGTCACACTGGAATCTTCCTTGCTCGTCAACAACGTGTGGGCCTGGTTGCAGAGTGTGGGGGCGGGCAGTCTCAAGATGGTGCTGGCCCCCCTGATTGTGATTTTTGCAGTCACTCCTGTCATTGTGGTGCTGTCGATGCTGGTGGTGGCGGTCTTGATGACGCCGTCCTTGACGCTGCTGGTGGCCGAGCGGCGTTTCCCCCAGCTGGAGCGCAAACGGGGTGGCTCGGTCATGTTCAGTCTGCTGTGGTCATTGGGTTCAACCCTGCTGGCCCTGATTGCGCTGATTATTTCAATCCCCTTGTGGCTGGTGCCACCCTTGATTCTGGTGTTGCCGCCACTGATTTGGGGCTGGCTGACCTATCGTGTGATGGCGTTTGATGCCTTGGCCGAACATGCCAGCCCGGAGGAGCGGCGCGAGATCTTTCGCCGGCATCGTGGATGGTTGCTGGGCATCGGCGTCCTTTGTGGTTTTCTGGGGGCTGCGCCCAGCCTGATTTGGGCCTCGGGTGCGCTGCTGGCGGCCGCCTTTGTGATTTTGGTGCCGTTGGCGATCTGGATCTATACGCTGGTCTTTGCGTTTTCTTCCCTGTGGTTTTCGCATTACTGTCTGGCGGCCCTGCGCTCTTTGCGGGCCGAGGCGGCCTTGGTGCCTGCTGCGGCCGTCCCTGAGGTGCCGACAGCGATCGATGGACAGGCGGTAATATTGCAGGATGACACACCTTCCGGCTCCACCACTTCCCGCTAGCGCTGCGCCCGGTTTCGGCCTGATCATCATCGGGGATGAGATCCTGTCGGGCAAACGTGCCGACAAGCACCTGCCCAAGGTGATTGAATTGCTCAAGGCCCGGGGCCTGCAACTCGATTACGCCGACTATGTGGGCGACTCGCCGGATCGGCTTACCGCCATCCTGAAGCGCGCCTTCGCTTCCGGCGACGTGGTGTTTTCCTGTGGCGGCATTGGCGCCACGCCGGACGACCATACCCGGCAATGCGCTGCCCGAGCCACAGGCGTTGATCTAGCGCTGCACCCCCAAGCCAACCGCCTGATCAGGGAGCGCATGCAGGACATGGCCAAAGAACAGGGCACCGTGTTTGACCCGGATCACCCAGACAACATCCACCGCCTGAATATGGGCATGTTTCCGCTGGGCGCGCACATCATTCCCAACCCCTTCAATAAGATTCCGGGCTTCAGTTATGGCTCGGTTCACTTTGTGCCCGGGTTTCCGGTAATGGCCTGGCCCATGATCGAATGGGTGCTCGACACGCATTACCCGCATCTGTTTCGGACCGCTGCCTGGATCGAGAAATCGGTCATTGTGATGGGGGCCATGGAAGCCATGTTGACACCGCTGATGCAAGAACTTGAGCGCATTTATGCCGGTGTCAAGGTGTTCAGCCTGCCCAGCGTGGATCACCCGCAATATGGGCGCCATATTGAACTGGGTGTCAAAGGCGAGCCGGGTCTGGTGGCTCAGGCCTATCCGGCTCTTCTGGCCGGCTTGCAGGGCTTTAACGCCAAGCTTGGCCCTGAATTGGTGCGAAATTAGCGCAGGCACTTTGATGTGAAATAAATTCGCACTATATTGGTGCGTCTATTTTTGAATGCCGAGTCATGTTCCTTACTTGATGTCTCAATCTGGCTCAAACTCAAGGCAGAATACAGGGTTAGGCAGATTTGTCCGGTCGCCGCTATTGGCACAAAAACTGCATTCGCTGATACGTAACTTTTTAACAACGATCCAACCAGGAGTATTTGATGGCCAAGACCGTCGCAGACGTCATGAAAATGGTGAAAGACAACGAAGTCAAGTTTGTTGACTTCCGTTTCACCGATACCCGTGGCAAAGAACAGCACGTTACCGTGCCTGTTTCCCATTTTGATGAAGATAAATTCAGCTCGGGCCATGCGTTTGACGGCTCGTCCATCGCTGGCTGGAAGGGCATTGAAGCCTCAGACATGCAGCTGATGCCTGATCCCAATACCGCCAACATCGATCCGTTTTTTGAAGAAACCACGATGTTCCTGAGCTGCGATGTGGTCGAGCCCAGTGACGGCAAGGCCTATGATCGCGATCCACGTTCCATTGCCAAGCGCGCTGAGGCCTACCTCAAAGCCTCCGGCATGGGCGACACCGCCTTCTTTGGTCCAGAGCCAGAATTCTTCATTTTTGATGACGTGCGCTGGAACACCGACATGTCGGGCACCTTCTTCAAGATCGACGAATACGAAGCACCCTGGAATTCGGGCACCAAGATCGAAGGCGGCAACCGCGGTCACCGCAACACGGTCAAGGGCGGTTACTTCCCAGTGCCTCCCGTGGACAGCACGCAAGACATGCGCGCTGAAATGTCCCTGATTCTCGAATCGCTGGGCATTCCGGTTGAAGTGTTCCACCACGAAGTGGCTGGCGCTGGCCAGAACGAAATCGGCACCCGCTTCAGCACGCTGGTGCAGCGCGCCGACTGGACGCAGATCCTCAAGTACGTGGTGCAAAACGTGGCCAATGCCTATGGCAAAACCGCCACCTTCATGCCCAAGCCCATCGTTGGCGACAACGGTTCCGGCATGCACGTGCACCAGTCGATCTGGAAAGACGGCAAAAATCTGTTCGCTGGCGATGGCTATGCAGGTTTGTCAGACTTCGCGCTGTACTACATCGGTGGCATCATCAAGCACGCTCGTGCCCTGAACGCCATCACCAACCCCGGTACCAACAGCTACAAGCGTCTGGTGCCTGGCTACGAAGCACCGGTGAAGCTGGCTTACTCGGCCAAGAACCGTTCTGCCTCGATCCGCATTCCGTATGTGGCCAACCCCAAGGGCCGTCGCATTGAAGCGCGTTTCCCCGATCCACTGATGAACCCGTACCTGGGTTTTGCCGCGCTGATGATGGCCGGTCTGGACGGCGTGGAAAACAAGATTCACCCCGGCGAAGCCGCTACCAAGGATCTCTACCATCTGCCTCCCGAGGAAGATGCCAAAGTGCCGACCGTATGCCACAGCCTGGACCAGGCGCTGGATTGCCTCAATGCCGATCGCAGCTTCCTGACAAAAGGTGGCGTGTTCACCGACAGCATGCTGGATGCCTACATTGAGCTCAAGATGGGCGAAGTGACACGTTTGCGCATGGCGACGCATCCGATCGAGTTCGATATGTACTATTCGCTGTAATCAAGCGAACTGCGCTGGCTGTAATTCATTGCAGCTTGTGGAAAAAAGGACGGCTTGCGCCGTCCTTTTTTTTGTTTTGAGACGCTTGAATTTTTTTAACGAGCGCGCAATTGGCGCATACTGACGCCCTTATCCGCGCACTTCCTTGAGGCGCGGAATACGTATGAAATATGCTTTATTGATCCCCTTGCTGGCCACTTTATTTGTGGCCAACAGTTATGCCCAAGAACGCATTTACCGGTGCGGCAATGAATACACCAACACGGTGCCCAATGCGCAGACGCGCGGTTGCAAGTTGGTGGCCGGCGGCAATGTGACGGTGGTGCAGGGCACCCGCCCTGCGGCGTCAGCACCGGCACGGGCTGCGGCAACGTCGACGGCGGCGCCTTCTGGGGGGCAGCGCGTCGACGCCGGTGAGCAAAAGTCGCGCGATTCGGATGCCCGCCGGATTCTGGAATCCGAGCTGAAGAAGGCGGAGGCCCGCCAAGCCGAGTTGCTCAATGAATACAACAACGGCGAGCCGGAAAAAATTGGCGGTGAGGCACGCAATTACCAGAAGTACCTGGACCGGGTGGCCGAGCTCAAGGCCAGTCTGGCGCGCAATGAAAGCGATATTGCCGGTATTCGCCGCGAACTCGGGCGAGTTCCGCCCGCCGCTGCGGCAAAATAAGCAGCTTGAAGAAGCCTACGCCCCCTACTACCGTCTCTGTCGCTTCGCCTGCCGAGTCGGCCGCCGTGCGATTCCATTCGTTTGATCTGCTGGCCACGCTGGTGGCCGTGGTGCACAGCAACGGTGCGGTTTTGTTTGCCAATGCGGCGCTCGAAGATGCCCTTGGTATTTCGCGCCGCGCGATTGTCGGCTCCCATCTTGCCGATAACTTCACCGAGCCGACCCATCTGCAAAATGCCTTACAGGGCGCGGGTGGCAATGAATTTGCGGGCATGCGTTACGACGCCTGGCTTAAACGTATCAATCACGAGCCCCTGCCAGTGCACGTGATCGTGACGCAAACCGAAAATACGGATGAAATCATTGTTGAGTTGTTGCCGCTGGAGCAGCAGGCCCGCCAGGACCGCGAAGAGCGTCTGGCCGAGCAGGCGCAGGCCAACAAAGAGCTGATCCGCAATCTGGCCCACGAGATCAAAAACCCGCTGGGCGGTATCCGGGGCGCGGCCCAACTGCTGGAGATGGAGATCGAGTCGCGTGAACTCATCGAGTACACGCAAGTCATCATTCATGAGGCGGACCGTCTGCAAACGCTGGTGGACCGGCTGCTGGCACCGCACCGGCGCCCTCATTTGGTGGGTGACGTCAATATTCATGAGGTGTGCGAGCGGGTGCGGTCGCTGATCCTGGCCGAATTCCCCAAGGGCCTCAAAGTGGTGCGCGACTATGACATCTCGATCCCGGAGTTTCGCGGTGACCGCGAACAGCTCATCCAGACCGTGCTGAATATTGCACATAACGCCTGCCAAGCTTTGGTCGAACAGATCGCGGAAGGCGATGCACGCTTGACATTTCGCACGCGAATCGCCCGGCAGACCACATTTGGCAAACAACGTTACCGGTTGGCACTGGAATTGCATGTCATTGACAACGGGCCTGGTGTTCCAGACTCGATCAAAGACCGTATTTTCTATCCGCTGGTGTCTGGGCGTGAAGGAGGTTCGGGCTTGGGGCTGACGCTGGCGCAAACTTTTGTGCAGCAGCACCATGGCTTGATCGAGTGCGACAGTGTGCCGGGCCACACGGATTTCAAGATATTGATTCCTCTCCCGTAAGCTGGGGGCGGACCGCGCTGGCTCACTTGGTGGCACTGCGGGCTATGCCGCAAGGTCGCAAGATCTTGCCTTTTAACGATTGACCAGAGGTGATAAAAAATATGAAGTCGATTTGGATCGTAGATGATGACCAGTCCATCCGCTTCGTACTGGAAAAGGCGCTGTTGCGTGAAAACCTGCCGACCCGCAGCTTTACCAATCCGCGCGATGTGCTGACCGCGCTGAATACCGCCAATGACGAAAACGGCCCGCAAGTACTGGTCAGCGACATTCGCATGCCCGGTGGCTCGGGTCTGGACCTGCTGGAAAAAGTCAAAGAAAAATACCCGGGCCTGCCGGTGATCATCATGACCGCCTATTCCGACCTGGACAGCGCGGTGTCGGCCTTTCAGGGCGGCGCGTTTGAGTACCTGCCAAAGCCGTTTGACTTGCCCAAGGCGGTCGAACTGATTCGCCGTGCCGTGGAAGAAAGCCAGCGCGAAGAAGTCGCTGAAGAACGCATGGCCGACACGCCGGAGATGCTGGGCCAGGCGCCCGCCATGCAGGATGTGTTTCGCGCCATTGGTCGCTTGAGCCAGAGCAATGTCACGGTCATGATCACGGGTGAATCCGGCTCGGGCAAAGAGCTAGTGGCGCGTGCGCTGCATAAGCACTCGCCGCGCGCCAAGGGCCCGTTTGTGGCGATCAACACGGCGGCGATTCCGAAAGACCTGCTCGAATCAGAATTGTTTGGGCACGAACGCGGTGCGTTCACCGGGGCGCAGACCATGCGCCGGGGCCGCTTTGAGCAGGCCGATGGCGGCACCCTGTTTCTGGACGAAATTGGCGATATGCCGTTTGACCTGCAAACCCGGCTGTTGCGGGTGCTGAGCGACGGCCATTTTTACCGCGTTGGCGGTCACAGCGCCGTGAAGACCAACGTGCGCGTGATTGCCGCCACGCACCAAAATCTGGAACAACGGGTCAAAGATGGTGCGTTCCGGGAGGATCTGTTTCACCGGCTGAATGTCATTCGCCTGCGTCTGCCGGCGCTGCGCGAGCGCAAGGAAGACATCCCCATGTTGACGCGGCACTTTTTGCAGCAAAGTGCGTCGCAACTCGGGGTGGAACCAAAACGGATTTCCGATGCCGCGCTGGTGTGGTTAGGCAACTTTGCTTTTCCCGGCAACGTGCGGCAGCTGGAAAACATCTGCCACTGGCTGACCGTGATGGCGCCGGCACAGGTGATCGAGCCGAAAGATTTGCCACCCGAAGTGGGCGTCACGGAAGGGGGTCTGGGCGAGGCGCTGACGCCCCTGGCCATGCCAGTTCCGTCAGAGCCGGCCTCGGCCGCTGGGCCAGCCATGCTGGGTGAATTTCAGGTGCCGGCAGCGGTACCCATGCAGAAAACCAGTGGTGACAGCTGGGAACTCGGCCTGGAGGCCGATGCCATCGCCTTGTTGGCCGCTGGTCGGCATGATGTCTGGGACGAGTTGACGCGCCGGTTTGAATCCCGGCTGATTCTGGCCGCGCTGGCCGCCACCCGCGGTCGCCGGATTGAGGCGGCGCAAAAACTCGGTATTGGCCGCAACACCATCACGCGCAAGATTCAGGAACTGGGGCTGGAGTAAGCTTTCCGTGGTGAGGTTCCGGCATGAAAATTCTTCTCGTTGAAGACGATGTGCTGCTCGGCGACGGCATTCGTGCCGGTCTGGCACAGGTCGGGTTTGTCGTTGATTGGGCAAAGGACGGTCGCGAGGCTGAATTGGCCGTGTCCGCTCAGGTGTACGACGCGGTGGTACTCGATCTCGGCCTGCCCCTCCTGCCGGGGCTGGACCTGCTGCGCCGCACCCGCGCGTCGAAAAATCCGGTGCCGATCCTGATCCTGACGGCCCGCGACACGGTGGGCGACCGCATTGTTGGACTGGATGCTGGTGCCGATGACTATCTGGTCAAGCCGTTCAATCTGGGTGAATTGCAGGCGCGCTTGCGCGCTTTGGTGCGACGCGCCAATAGTCAGGTCGAGTCGGTGATCACGCATGGCGCGCTGCGGCTTGATTCGGTCGGGCACCGCGTGACTTATGAGGGGCGGACGGTCGAATTGTCGGCGCGCGAGTTCACCATCCTGCACGAGCTGCTGCTCAATACCGGGCGTGTCCTCTCAAAGGCAAGGCTTGAGGAAAAGCTCTATGGCTGGGGCGAAGAGATTGAAAGCAACACCATCGAGGTCTTTGTGCATCATCTGCGCCGCAAGCTTTCGTCGCAACTGATTCGCACCGTGCGCGGCGTTGGTTACATGATTCCGAAAGCAGCGCCATGAGGCCGTCTTTGCGGCGTCGCCTGCTCTGGATGATCTCGTTGGCCGTGTTGCTTGCCTGGGGCGCCACGGCGCTGTTCACCTATTTTGATGCCAGGCAGCAGATCGGCGAGATGCTGGATGCGCACTTGGCCCAGTCAGCCGGTTTGATTGCGACGCAAATGACGCATGAGCTCGACAACGAAGCCGGCCAGACCGTGCCTCGCCAGAACAAGCAGGAGTCCAAGATCGCCTTCCAGGTGTGGGACCGCAGGGCAGCCTTGCGACTGCGTTCGGCCAACGCACCCCAGGCGCGCATGAGCGAGCAGGATGCGGGTTTCTCCGATGCCACGATCGATGGCACGCGCTGGCGCATCTTCAGTCGCTGGGATGAAAGTGGTCGCTATGCCGTGCAGGTGGGCGAACGCTTGGAGTTGCGCCGGGAGCTGGCGCAAAGCGTGGCCAGTCATCTCTTGCACCCCTTGGCGGTGGCGTTGCCCGTTTTGGCGATTCTGATCTGGATTGCGGTGAACGCCGGACTACTGCCCCTGGGTGCGGTTGCGCACCAGGTGCAGCGACGCGCGCCGGACAATTTGATGCCACTGGGTGAGCGGGAGGTGCCGCAAGAAGTGGCGCCGCTGGTGCAGGCGCTGAACACCTTGTTCGCTCGTTTACGCGCCACTTTCGAGCAGGAGCGCCGATTTACGGCCGACGCTGCGCACGAACTGCGCACGCCGCTGGCGGCAGTGAAGACCCAGGCGCAGGTGGCGCTGGCGGCGTCTTCGGGGGACGAGCGTCAACGGGCCTTGTCCAATGTCGTGCTGGGTGTCGATCGCGCCACCCACCTGGTTGAGCAGTTGCTGATCCTGGCGCGCCTGGACCCGCAGGCCAACTTGCCTGGCGCAGTGCCGGTGGCGCTGCCGGACCTGGCCGCCTCGTGCATCGCGGAGCAGGCCCAGTCGGCTTATGACCAGGGTGTCGAATTGGCACTGGAATCGGCTGAGAAGGCGATCGTCCTCGGTGACCCCACGCTGCTGTCGGTGCTGCTGCGTAACCTGATTGACAACGCCATTCGTTACTCGCCCGCCGCAAGCGAGGTGGAGGTAAGCATTACGCGTGCGTCTGGTGTGATCAGGCTGCGCGTCGCCGACAACGGTCCAGGTATTCCAGAGCGTGAACGCGATCGCGTTTTCGATCGCTTCTATCGCGTCAGCGGCCCGGCGGAAGAAGGCAGCGGGTTGGGGCTGTCCATTGTTAAACGCATTGCCGATTTGCATCACGCCAGCATCTGTTTGTCGCAGGGAACCGGTGGGCGAGGGCTGGCGGTTGCGGTCTCGTTTCCAGCCATGGCGGATTGAAGCCCTCTTAAGGTTCAATTAAGATGCATGCAAGATACTCCTATTGCCAATTCGGCACTTCACAACTTAGGAGAACGTATGTCTGCTACCCATGGAATCTGGAAACTGATCGCCGCGACCGGTCTGGCGCTGGGGCTCGTCGCCACAGGCGTTGCCGCCGCAGAGCATGACGCGCATCAGCATGGTGTCGATGCGGTCAAGATGACGCTGGACAACGGCAAGAAATGGGCGACCGATGAGCCGCTGCGCAAGGGCATGGCAAGTATCCGCACGGAAATGCAAGCGTCCTTGCATGAGATCCACGCTGGCAAGCTCTCTGCCGCCCGGTACAACGATCTGGCCAGCAAGGTGGGTACGGAGGTGGGTGGCATCGTTGCCCAGTGCAAGCTCGAACCAAAGGCGGATGCACAACTGCACCTCGTCATTGCTGACATGCTGGACGGCGTCGAGACCATGCAAGGCAAGGGCAAGAATGTGAAACGCCAGACGGGCGCAGTCAAGGTGCTGGCTGCGCTGGAGAAGTACGGCAACTACTTCGATCAACCGAACTGGCAACCGATCAAGGAATGAGGGAGCCGCCCCTGATTCACTGGCTGGCGGCGGTTGGACAAAATCAGGGCAAGCTCAGTTCAAGAACAACCGGCGCATGGTCGCTGGGGCGTTCATTCTTGCGCGGGGCTTTGTCAATCACGCAGTCGGTCACAAGGGGCTTGAGCGCTTCACTGACCAGAATGTGGTCAATGCGCATGCCGCGGTTGCGGGGAAAGGCAAAGTTGCGGTAGTCCCACCACGAATAGCTTTTCTCCGGCTGCGGGAGCAAGCGGTAGGCGTCGTGCAGGCCCAGCGCAATCAAGGCGCGCAGGTGGTAGCGTTCCTCTTCGGTGCAATGAATCGTGTCTTTCAGGCCCACCGGGTCCCACACGTCGATATCGTCAAAGGTGATGTTGTAGTCGCCCATCAGCACCAGTTTGGGGTGTTTGACCAGTTCCTCGCGCACCCAGTCGCGCAGGCCTTTGAGCCAAGCCATCTTGTACTCAAACTTGTCGCTGCCCGGTTCCTGGCCGTTGGGGAAATAGCCGCCAATGACGCGCACGCCATTCACGTTGGCACTGATGACCCGTGCCATATCGTCCGAAAAACCGGGGATATTCTTCACCACCTCGGTCGCGGGCGTGCGTGACAGCAGCGCCACCCCATTGTAGGTCTTCTGGCCAAAGCACTCGGCTGCATAGCCGGCCTGCGTGAAGGCGTCAAGCGGAAACTTGTCGTCCGTCAGCTTGAGTTCCTGCAGCACCAGCACATCGACCGGGTTGGCGGCTAGCCAGTCCAGCACTTGCGGCAGCCGCACGGTCAGGGAATTGACGTTCCAGGTCGCTAATTTCATGATTAAATAGGGCTCTAGCCCCCGTCCTATATGCGTGAGTAGCTATTAAATATGTAGCGATGCCAGGATGCCAACCAGCAGGCCGATGCCGCCGGCGCCAAACATGGCGTACTCCAGCCACTTTTTCTTGGTCAGCAGGGCGATCGCCGCCAGTGCGATGCAGACCTGCAGCACCGTGGTGGACTGCGCCCAGCGGTGGTGTTGGTGCATCTGCTCGTCGCTTTGTTTGTCCCACTGCGTGGCATCGGCTTCGAGCTTGTCGGCGCCGATCTTGATGTCGTTCTTTTCTTTCTCGTAGCGCTCAATCTTGGCCTGGTAGGTGGCCTTCTTGTCATCGGGCGCCAGGTCACGCGCCAGCTCGGCCAGTGACTGTTTGGTGCTCTTGGACTGAAAGTAATTCCACTGGTTGGAGGCTTCGGTTTTCTTGATGGCGGCGTTGTTCTTGTACAGGCCGGCATTGGCCTGGGTGGCGCCGCCCATGTAGCCAAAAATGGCGCCAATGGTGGCCACAATGGCGGTGAACATTGCAATCTGGTTGATCATGCCGCCGTGCTCAGCGCCGTGGCCGCCTTGTTGGGCATGCTCCAGTTCGTGGTCGTGCGGGCCGTGTACGTGAAAACCATGGTCGGACATTTCAAACTCCTGTGTTCTTGCAATAGGTGATAAAACTGAAACTCAAACCGGTCACCGACAGCTGCTTTTCGCGCGCGGTCTCGGTCCATTCCGGCCCGAATGCTGGTGCAAAGGCGTCGCCTTCATAAGTCGCGTCGATTTCGGTCACCACCGCCGAGCTGGCCAGCGGCAGGGCCTGGGCGTAAATCTCGGCGCCGCCGATGACCCAGGCATCGCTGTCGGCCGGGCACAGGTCGCAAGCTTCCTGCAGCGAATGCGCCCGCAAGGCGCCTGCGGCCTGCCAGTCCGCTTGACGGGTTACCACCACGTTGAGGCGACCCGGCAGCGGTCGAAATTTCGGCGGCAGCGAATCCCAGGTCTTGCGTCCCATGATGACCGGGCAACCCAGCGTGGTGCGCTTGAAGTGCGCCATGTCTTCGGGTAAATGCCAGGGCAAAGTATTGTGGTTGCCGATCACACCATTGGCGGCGCGGGCAAAGATCAGGTGCAGCTTCATTTAAACCGCCACCGGCGCTTTGATGGCCGGGTGACACTCGTAGCCGAGCACCTCGAAGTCTTCATATTCGTAGTCGAAGATCGATGCTGGCCGGCGCTTGATGTTGAGCGTGGGGTAAGCCAACGGCGCGCGGCTGAGTTGCAGCGCCACCTGCTCCTGGTGATTGGCGTAAATGTGGCAGTCGCCGCCGGTCCAGATGAAGTCACCCACGTCCAGGTCGCATTGCTGCGCCACCATGTGGGTGAGCAGGGCGTAACTGGCAATGTTGAAAGGCACACCGAGGAAAATATCGGCGCTGCGCTGGTACAACTGGCAGCTAAGTTTGGCTTTTTCGCCCGGATTGACGGCCGGCGCCACGTAGAACTGGAAGAAGGCGTGGCACGGCATCAGCGCCATCTTGTCGAGATCGGCCACGTTCCAGGCGCTGACGATGATGCGGCGCGAATCGGGGTTGCTCTTGAGCGTTTTGATGACCTCGGCGATCTGGTCAATGTGGCCGCCATCTGGCGTTGGCCAGCTACGCCATTGCACGCCATAGACCGGGCCCAGGTCGCCATCCGGGCGTGCCCATTCATCCCAGATCGATACGTTGCGTTCTTTGAGCCAGTTGTTGCTGGGGGAGCCGGTGAGAAACCACAGCAGTTCCTGAATGATGGAGCGCAGGTGGACCTTTTTGCTGGTCACCAGCGGAAAGCCTTCGTTCAAGTCAAAGCGCATCTGATAACCAAACACGCTCTTGGTGCCGGTGCCGGTACGGTCGGCCTTGAATACGCCGTGGCGGTCCACATGGCGCATGAAGTCTTCAAATTGGGAGCGGATGGGGTGTGCGGTCATGGCTGCAGCATTTGGGGTGGTTGTCAGGAATGGGCCTCTGGGCAGCCCAATAACGGTCTTTGGAGCAACGTTGTGGAAACGACGGCAAGCTTTGATTCTAGGTGTCAATCACACCCGAACTACCCGCCCCGGATTCATCAAGTTGTGCGGGTCCAGCGCCCGCTTGATGGCCCGCATCATGTCCAGTGCCACGGGCGACTTGTAGTGTTCCAGTTTGTCCACTTTCAGACTGCCGACGCCATGTTCGGCCGAAATGGAGCCATTGAACTGGGCGACCGAGTCAAACACCAGGGTGTTGACCTGCTCTTCGTGCGCCCGTAAAAACGCCGCCGCATCCATGCCCTCGGGCGCCTGCACGTTGTAGTGCAGATTGCCGTCGCCCAGGTGGCCAAAGTTGACCAGACGCACGCCGGGAATGGCTTTCTGGAGCAGCGCGTCAGTAGCGTGCACAAAAGCGGGAATGCTGGAGACCGGAATCGAGATGTCGTGTTTGATGTTCAGGCCCTCCAGCGCCTGCGCCAGCGGAATGCTTTCGCGGATATGCCACAGTTGGTTGGCCTGCGACAGTGATTCACTCACCACGGCATCCGTCACGCAACCTTGATCGAGTGCAGTTTCGAGCAGGCCTTCAAACTGTCCGCGGGTGTGCGTTTCGGACTCATGGGCCGAGTTTTCCAGTAACACGCAAAAAGGGGCATCCAGGTGCAAGGGCACCAGCAGCAGAGGAAAGTGTTTGGCCACCAGACTCAGGGCGAATTGGCTCATCACCTCAAAGCCGGTCAGCCCGGCGCCCAAGTGACGGTGCGCCAGCCCCAGCAAGGTGATCGCATGCTCCAGCGAGGGCACGGCGGCCCAAGCTGTCAACTGGGACGCGGGCAGGGGGTACAGCTTCATCGTCGCGGCGGTGATGATGCCCAGCGTGCCTTCCGAGCCAATCAACAGGTTGCGCAGGTCGTAGCCGGTGTTGTCCTTGCGTAAACCACTCAAGCCGTGCCACACCTCGCCTTGTGCGGTGACCACCTCCAGCCCCAGGCACAGGTCGCGCGTATTGCCATAACGCAGCACTTGGGTGCCGCCCGCGTTGGTGCCCAGGTTGCCGCCGAGGGTGCACGTGCCTTCCGACGCCATGCTCAGTGGAAATAGTAAATTCGATTCTTCGGCGCGTTCCTGCAGGTTTTGCAGAATGCAGCCCGCCTCCACCGTCATGGTCAGGTTGTCTGCGTCCAGGCTGCGCACGGTGTTCATGCGCTGCAGGCTCAGCACAATTTGATGGCCTGAATCATCGGGCGTGGAGCCCACCACCAGCCCGGTGTTGCCGCCCTGCGGCACGATGCTGACGCCGCTGGTCGGGTGCAAGGCTTGGTAAGTCGCGCAGGCTTTGACCAGCTGTGCCACTTCTTCGGTGGACGCGGGCCGGACCACGGCCAGCGCTTTGCCGTGGGACCGTTTGCGCCAGTCTTGTTCCCAGGCGGTCAGGTCGCCGTCGGTGTAGACGTGGGCGGCGCCGACGATATGGCGAAACTCGTTAAGCAGGGTTTGCATGGCATCAACCTTTATTGTGTACGGCGTTCAGGCGCAGGCGAACGTGCAGGGCGCAGGCCACAAACAGGGTCAGGCACAGCACCACTTCCATCATGGCCAGGTAGTTGCCCGGCACTTTGTCACTGTAGGCCCGCACCGCGCCTTCGGTGAAATAAACCCAAACCAGCAGGCTGACCCAACGGTAGGTGTACATGCGGTTTTTTAACAATCCCGCCAGCGGGATGCACAGCGGTAACACTTTGAGCGCCAGCCAGGAACCACCTGGGCGAATCGGGGCTAAAAATAACTCCCAGGCGAGACCGAGCACGATGAGCCCCAGCAAACTGCCGACAGCCAGGAATCGCGTGGTGGTGACCAGCGGGGGAGGGATGTTTTGTTCTGTATTCATTGCAATGGCATCATAGCGGCCATGAGTTTGCCTCCGATCCCGCCTTATCCCCCCATTCTGACTTGGCCGCAACGCCTTGAAGCCTTGCTCAATAGCCTGTCGACCTTCCCATGGAAGAGCACCGCCGTCACCTTGCGCGAGCGTTTTCGGGAAGATCACCTGGGCCTGACCGCCAGCAGCCTGACTTTCACCACCACCATTGCGCTGGTGCCCTTTTTTACCGTGGCGCTGGCCATTTTCACGGCCTTTCCCATGTTCGCCAAGTTTCAGGGCGTGCTGCAGAAGTGGCTCATTGAAAGCCTGATTCCGGACAATATTGCCCGCCAAGTGCTGGGCTACCTCACCCAGTTTGCCGGTCAGGCCAGCAAGCTGGGGGTGGCGGGGGTGGCCCTGTTGTTCGTCACGGCGCTGGCCTTGATTTTCACGATTGACCGCACGCTCAACGGCATCTGGCGGGTGCGCCAGACGCGACCGTTCGGGCAACGGGTGCTGGTGTACTGGGTCGCTATTACCTTGGGGCCGCTGTTGCTGGGCATTAGCCTGACCATCACGTCCTACGCCATTTCGGCGTCCAAAGGCATGGTGGGTGTCATGCCGGGCGGGGTGCAACTGCTGCTGGATGCGTTGCAGTTTTCCCTGATGGCCGGCGGCATGGCCGCGATGTACCACTTTGTACCGAATATCCAGGTGAAATGGGGGCACGCCATCACCGGAGGCCTGTTCGTGGCGGCTGGTTTTGAGTTGGCCAAGAAGGTGTTGACGCTGTACTTGAGCAAGGTCCCCACCTATTCCGTGGTGTACGGAGCTTTTGCCACCGTGCCGATTTTGCTGATCTGGATTTATGTCGCTTGGGTTATTGTGCTGCTGGGGGCTGTCATCACCGCCTATTTGCCCAGTCTGTTGATGGGCCTGGAGCGCCGGGGCCGTTCGCACGGCCTGCAGTTTCAGCTGGCGCTGGAGGCCTTGCAGCAGTTGGACCGCGGGCGGGCTGCTGGCATGAGGGGGTTGACGATTGCGCAACTGTCCCAGATGCTGCGGGTGGACACGCTGCAACTGGAGCCGGTGCTGGAAGCCTTGAGTGCGCTGGACTGGATCGGTCTGCTCCATGAAGAGTTGGCGGGTGAAGCCGCGCGCTACGTGTTGCTGGTGGACCCCGACACCACCCCGCTGGCGCCGCTGCTCAACGAACTGCTGCTGCGCCGGGAAGACACCACCACCAATTTATGGGAAATCAGCCGCTGGTCCTCGATCACACTGCGGCAGGCGCTATGAATTAAGGAGCGGTCGAATGGTCTTGGATGGCGGGACAAGCCCGCCATGACTGACTTAAGGCTTCAAAAAACCGGTCAGCGCCGCCAGCATCGGCTCCGGTGTCTCGTTCATCTGCTGGTGTCCGCCGGGCAGGTACATCACCTGGCCGTGGCGGGCCTTTTGAATCAGACCTTGCGCCGCTTTGGGGGGCGTCATCTGGTCGACGCTGCCCAGCACAAACAACACCGGACAGGTCACTTGCGCCATCGCGTCTTCACCATGGGTGTAGCTGTCGCAAGCTTTGAACCCGGTGTGAAAAAGGTTGACGTTGGCATTACTGGCCAGCACCCGGCGGCCCAGGGCCAGGGATGCCCCGTAGACCCAGGTGCCCGGCCCCATGGCGGAAGGCGGCGGTGCCAGGGTGGAGCGGGAAAAGATATTGACCATCTCCAATGCCTTCATCGGCTCGTTCAGGGACGCGTCCAGCAGGGCTGGTGACACTTTCATCGGGAAGGCGATGCCCACCAGCACCAGTTGGCTGATCCGTTCGGGCGCGCGGGCGGCGGCTTCCAGCGCAATCAGGGAGCCAAAGCTGTGACCGATCAGGGCGGCTTTGGCCAAGCCCGCCGCGTCCATCAAGTCCAGCACAAAATCGGCGGCATCTTCCACCGTGGCCGGTGGCGCACCCGCGCTGCGGCAGTGGCCAGGCAGGTCCACCGCCAGCACATTCCAGCCGTGATGCGCCAGATAACGGGTTTGCAAAATCCACACGCTGTGGTCATTCAACACGCCGTGTAGAAAGATGATGGTCGGCTTGGCGGCATCAAAAGGTTTGCCGCCGGTATAGCAATAGGTGCTGTGGCCGTTGACGATGAAGTTCATGCTGCTGTCCCCGTCGATTTTTCCGCGGTCTTGAGGGCGCGTTTGAGGTCGTCAATCAGGTCATCCGCGTCTTCCAGGCCAATCGACAATCGGATCGTGCCTTGCGTGATGCCGCCGGCCGCCAGGGCCTCGTCGCTCATGCGGAAATGGGTCGTGCTGGCCGGGTGAATCACCAGGCTGCGGCAGTCGCCGACGTTGGCCAGGTGGCTGAAGACTTTCAGGCTTTCAACAAACTTCTTGCCTTGCTCACGGCTGCCTTTCAGGTCAAAACTGAACACCGAGCCGGCGCCACGCGGCAACAGCTTTTGCGCCAACGCATGGCTGGGGTGCGATTCCAGCAGGGGATGGCCGACGCGCGATACAAAGGCCTGCTGGCTCAAAAATTCGACCACTTTGCGCGTGTTGCTCATGTGGCGTTCCATGCGCAGCGACAAGGTTTCAATCCCTTGCAGAATCAGCCAAGCGGAATGCGGGCTCAAGCAGGCGCCAAAGTCGCGCAGGCCCTCGCGCCGGGCTCGCAGCAAGAAGGCGCCTACCGTCGACTCCTCGGTGAACACCATGTTGTGAAAGCCCGCGTAAGGCGTGGTCAGTTCCGGGAATTTGCCCGACTTGTCCCAGTCAAAGCTGCCGCCATCCACCACAATGCCGCCGATCACCGTGCCGTGGCCGCTCAAAAACTTGGTGGCCGAGTGGTAAATCAGGTCCGCCCCATGGGTGAACGGCTTGATCAGCCAGGGCGAGGTGAGGGTGGAGTCCACCAGCAACGGCACGCCGGCTTCGTGGGCGATGGCCGAGATGGTGGGAATGTCCAGCACTTCCAGCCCGGGGTTGCCGACGGTTTCGCCAAAAAAAAGTTTGGTATTGGGCCGCACGGCGGCACGCCAGCCGTCGATGTCGCCGGGTTTGACGAAGGTCGTCTCGATACCAAAGCGGCGCATCGTGTAGTGCAGCAGGTTTTGCGAGCCGCCATACAGGGCGGTGCTGGCCACGATGTGCGAGCCCGCCCCCATCAGCGTGGCCACGCTCAGGTGCAGCGCCGCCTGGCCGCTGGCCGTGGTGACGGCGCCAATGCCGCCCTCAAGCGCCGACACCCGTTGCTCCAGCACCGCGTTGGTCGGGTTGCTGATGCGCGAGTAGACGTGGCCGGCACGTTCCAGGTTAAAGAGCGCCGCGGCATGGTCGCTCGATTCGAAAACGAAGGACGTCGTGAGGTGAATCGGCACGGCGCGCGCGCCGGTCGCCGGGTCGGGTGCGGCCCCGGCGTGCAAGGCCAAAGTGTCAAAACCGGGGTCTGAGTAACCGGGCATGGGTTTCCTTGCGTTTTTTGGAATAGGCTTATTCGCCTGGTCTTATCAGTTGGGGGTGAGAATCGGCTTATTGTGGGCTATATTTCGCTCAGAACAGCTTATTTGCGGGTCATTAACAAGTCACGAGGATCAATATGAAAGTCAGCGATATATTGCGCGTCAAGGGCAGTACCCTTTATACAGCCACCCCGGACGAACCCCTGGCGCGGGCGCTGGACCTGATGGCAGAACGGGACATCGGTTCGCTGGTGGTCATGGAGCATGGCGATCTGGTCGGCATGTTGACGTTTCGCGAAGTCATTCAGACCGTCGTGAAAAACGGCGGCTTCATTG
The DNA here is from genome assembly GCF_012927445.1 of Rhodoferax sp. Taxonomy (GTDB): domain Bacteria; phylum Pseudomonadota; class Gammaproteobacteria; order Burkholderiales; family Burkholderiaceae_C; genus Rhodoferax. The sequence goes on along the minus strand of NZ_JABBPD010000001.1, from coordinate 119,882 downwards.
GCACCACCGTGGTTCGCACGGCCATGGACGATGCCCCGCTGACCTGCACCACCGAAACCGATATGGACGAGGTGCGCCGCATGATGCTGGAGCGCCACGCCCGTTACATGCCGGTCATGGACAAGAAAATGTTGATGGGTGTCATCAGTTTCTACGACGTGGCCAAGGCGGTGGTGGACAGTCAAAATTTTGAAAATAAAATGCTCAAAGCCTATATCCGTGACTGGCCGGAAGGGGATGAGGCGGCTCCTGCTGCGTAAATTGATGCCGGCCTTCGGGTCTGGCCGCGCTGCTCGGGGATAATCCATTCCCATGAGCGGTAACACTTTCGGAAATCTCTTCGCAGTCACCAACTTTGGTGAATCCCACGGTCCGGCCATTGGCTGCGTGATTGACGGCTGCCCGCCGGGCATGACCTTGAGCGAGGCCGACATTCAGACTGATCTGGACCGTCGCAGGCCTGGCACCAGCCGCTTTGTGACGCAGCGCAATGAGCCGGATGCGGTGGAAATTCTCTCCGGCGTCTATGAAGGCAAGACCACCGGCACGCCGATCTGCCTGCTGATCAAGAACACCGACCAGCGCAGCAAGGATTACGGCAACATCCTGGAGTCGTTTCGCCCCGGCCATGCGGATTACACCTATTTTCAGAAATATGGCATTCGCGACCCACGCGGTGGCGGCCGCTCCTCCGCGCGCCTGACGGCACCCATGGTGGCGGCCGGTGCCGTGGCCAAGAAATGGCTGTTTGAGCACTATGGCACGGTGTTTCGGGGCTGCATGACGCAGGTGGGTGAATTGCCCATTGCGTTCGAGTCCTGGGACCTGGTACCCAACAACGCCTTTTTTGCACCCGTGGCGGATGTCTCGGCGCTGGAAGCCTACATGGATGCACTGCGCAAGGCCGGCGATTCCTGCGGTGCCCGCATTCGCGTCTCCGCCGCCAACGTGCCGGTGGGCCTCGGCGAGCCGCTGTTTGACAAGATGGACTCTGATATTGCCTACGCCATGATGGGCATCAATGCCGTCAAAGGGGTGGAAATTGGGGCCGGCTTTGCCAGTGTCTCGCAACGCGGCACCACGCATGGCGATTCCCTCTCGCCGCAGGGCTTCCGCTCCAACAATGCGGGCGGCGTGCTGGGCGGCATCAGCACCGGGCAAGACCTGGAGGTGTCGATTGCCATCAAGCCGACCAGCTCCATCATCACGCCGCGCGAGTCGATCGACATCAATGGCCAGTCCACCGAAGTCATCACCAAGGGCCGACACGACCCCTGCGTCGGTATCCGTGCCACACCCATCGCCGAGGCCATGCTGGCGTTGGTGGTGATGGAGCATGCGCTGCGGCAGCGCGCCCAGTGCGGCGATGTGACGGTGGGCTTGAAGCCCATCAACGCGTCGGCCTGATTTTTTTTGGCGCCAGAGGGCGGCATGCCTGATTCCGACACGTCCGCCCGGCGCCGCCACCTGATCCCGTTTGCGGCGCTGTCCGCCAGTTATTTCGCCCACATCGGGTTTTTCAATCCGTACTTGCCTCTCTGGTTGAAGGACATGGGGCTGGGCATTTTTGCCATCAGCCTGCTGACTTCGATCCAGGCGGCGACGCGTCTTTTTGCCCCCTATGCCTGGGGCGCCCTGAGTGACCATACCGGCGAACGCGTCAAATTGCTGCGCCTGGGTGCCAGCGTGGCCCTGCTGGCCTCCCTGGGTTTGTGGTTCAACCTCGGGCTTTGGTGGCTGGCGGCCGTGTTGCTGCTGATGTTCACCCACACCAGCGCCATGATGCCGATGAGCGAGTCGGCCATGGCGCATCTGGTCAGCAGCGGTGGTGCCTTCGATGCCCGGCGCTATGGCCGGGTGCGCTTGTGGGGCTCGATGGGCTTTCTGCTCACGGTGCTGCTGGCCGGCTTCTGGTTTGAGCAGTTCGGCATGGCGCATTTTCCGGCGTGGACCGTGCTGACTCTGCTGGCCGTGGTCATCAGTGCGTGGCGTTTGCCGGACCTGAAAGAAGAAGTGCATGGGCACGCGCGCAAGGTCGCCGTCTGGCCGGTCTTGAAACAACGAGCGGTGCAATGGCTGTTTGCCTCGATCTTTTTCCATGTGCTGTCGCACATGGGTATCTATGTTTTCTTTTCCCTGTATCTGGACTCGCTGGGCTACAGCAAAACCATGATTGGCCTGCTGTGGGCGGTGTCGGTGCTGGTGGAGATTGGCTGGTTTTTTACCCAGAGTCGCTGGTTGCCGCTGATGAGTCTGACCGGCTGGCTCGTGTTGTGTGGGGCAGTTACTGCGTTGCGCATGGGTTTGACGGCCACCAGCGCCACCGTATTGCCCGTGCTGTTGCTGGCGCAGATGCTGCATGCGCTGACGTTTGCGGCGCACCATTCGGTCTGCACCGCCTTGCTGTCGCACCACTTCCCGGGGCGTTTGCGCGGTCGCGGGCAGGCGCTCTACACCGTGGCGGGTTACGGATTTCCGGGTGTCTTAGGGGGCTTGGCCGGTGGCGCCTTAAGTGCAAAATACGGCTTAGCCGCCGTATTCATTGCGACATGCGCTACTGGTTTGATAGCAACGGTGTGTGCTTTCAGGGTTTGGCGGCTCCAGCACCCTGCCAGTTCAAGCCACGGGTAAAACTGCTGCTCCGCAAACGGAGTGACTAGGTATTAACCCTTGTTCCAGGTCAAGGTTTATTTTGTTGGAATGTGCTAATTACTGTAATTTCAGAAAATACTGAAAACTCAGAAGAAAGCCGTCATGAACCTTCCCCCACTCACTCAGCGTTTTGTCCTGCATTTTGGCGAGATGGGCAGCCGCTGGGGTATCAACCGCACGGTGGGGCAAATCTATGCGCTGCTTTATGTGTCGGCCAAACCGCTCAATGCCGACGAAGTCGGCGAGGCGTTGTCCTTTTCACGCTCCAACGTGAGCATGGGCCTGAAAGAATTGCAGTCCTGGACTGCCTGGTGCGTCTGATTCACCAGCCCAAAGACCGTCGCGAATATTTCCAGGCGCCTGAAGACGTGTGGGCGATCTTTCGCACGCTGGCGGCGGAGCGACGCAAGCGCGAGATTGATCCCACGCTCTCCATGCTGCGCGATGCGCTGATGGAGCAGCCCAGCGTGGCGGAAGATATTCACGCCCAGGCGCGTATGAAGCAGATGCACGCGTTCATTGAGCTGATGACCGACTGGCTCGACGACGTGCAGAAAATGGATTCGGCCACGCTGGCCAGCCTGATGAAGATGGGCGCCAAAGTGCAGAAGCTGCTGGAGCTCAAAGAGCGGGTGAAACAGGTGTTCACCTCGCCCACCGAGGCTTCGAAATCAGAACCCCTTTCCGTCGAGGCACCCCACGATGCAAACCTTTGACCCTGTCCATCTGGCCCGCATCCAGTTTGCGGCCAACATGACTTTCCACATCCTGTTTCCGACCATCAGCATCGCGATGGGCTGGGTGCTGCTGTTTTTCAAGACCCGCTTCGTCGCCACTGGCCAGCCGCACTGGATGGACGCCTACCAGTTCTGGGTGAAGATTTTTGCGCTCACCTTTGCGCTGGGCGTCGTCAGCGGCATCACCATGAGCTTTCAGTTTGGGACCAACTGGCCTGGCTTCATGACCACGGTCGGTAACGTGGCCGGACCGCTGCTGGCCTACGAGGTGCTGACCGCGTTCTTTCTGGAAGCCACCATGCTCGGCATCATGCTGTTTGGGCGTGGGCGGGTCAGCGAACGGGTGCATACCTGGGCCACCTTCCTGGTGGCGGCGGGCACCACGGCCTCGGCGTTCTGGATTCTGGCGCTCAACTCCTGGATGCACACGCCGGCCGGCTTTGAGATGATCAACGGCCAGGCCCATGTGACCAGCTGGTTCAAGGTGATTTTCAACCCGTCCTTCCCCTACCGCTTCAGCCACATGCTGCTGGCCTCGGGCCTGACGGTGGCATTTTTGCTGGCCGGTATCAGCGCTTTTCGCTGGCTCAAACAGGACCGCGGGGCGGATGTCAATGCCGGACTGCGCACTGGCATTTATATCGCCGCCTTGCTGATCCCGATCCAGATCGTGGTCGGCGATCTGCATGGCGTGAACACGCTGCATCACCAGCCGGCCAAGATTGCCGCCATGGAGGGCATTTGGGAGACGCAACGCGGCGCGCCTGCGGTGTTGTTTGCGTGGCCGGATGCGGCCACGCAGTCCAACCAGCTTGAGCTGGCTATTCCGAAGCTCGCTTCGCTGTACCTCACGCACGACTGGAACGGCGAAGTTAAAGGCATCAAGGAATTTGGCGATCAGCATCCGCCGGTGGCGCCGGTGTTTTGGGCGTTCCGGACCATGGTTGGTGTCGGCTTGCTGATGTTGGCCGTGAGTTGGTTCAGTGTCTGGCAGACCCGCCGGCAGCGGTCGATCCAGCCGTGGCTGGCCCGGGTGCTGGTGGCCATGACCTTTGCCGGCTGGGTGGCCTTGATCTCGGGCTGGTACACCACCGAAATCGGCCGCCAACCGTGGTTGGTGCAGGGCGTGTTGACCGCTGCGCAAGCCGCCTCCAACGTGCCCGCGTCCAACATCGCACTGACGCTGGTGATGTACCTCACCTTGTACGTGACGCTGTTTTTTTCCTACATCAAAGTGGTGTTTTATCTGGCCAAAAAAGCGACTCTGAAAGAGGGCGGCGTGTACACCGGCGGTGTAGCGGATGCAGAGCCTGCCGTTCAAGGAGTGCAACATGCTTGACCTCACTCCCGATCTCACCCAAGCCGCTGGGTGGCTGCCGCTGGTGTTCGCCTTGGTGATGGCGCTGGCCATGCTGGCCTATGTGATTCTGGACGGCTACGACCTCGGGGTCGGTGTGTTGCTGCGCCGGGCCGATGATGTGGCGCAAAAAGACGCCATGATTGCCAGCATCGGCCCGTTTTGGGATGCCAATGAGACCTGGCTGGTGCTGGGCGTAGGGGTGCTGCTGGTGGCCTTCCCGCTGGCGCATGGTGTGATTCTGGGCGCACTGTATTTGCCGGTGGCCCTGATGCTGGTGGCGCTCATGTTGCGCGGGGTGGCGTTTGATTTTCGGGTCAAAGCCCGTGCTGAACACAAGCCGCTTTGGGACCGGGCTTTTTACACCGGTTCGCTGCTGGCCGGCTGGTCGCAAGGTTTCATGCTGGGTGGCTTGATTACCGGCTTCAAGGACGATTTGTGGAGTCAACTGTTCAACGCGCTGATCGGTCTGTGCCTGGTCGCCGCCTATTGCCTGCTCGGCGCGGGCTGGCTGATCATGAAAAGCGAAGGTGTGTTGCAGCTCAAAGCCGTGGCTTGGGCGCGGGGTAGTCTGGGGTTTACGGCGGCGGGGGTGGCCGCAATCTCCCTCATGACCCCGCTGGTGAGTCAGCGTATTTTCGAGAAATGGTTCAGCTTTCCCAATCTGGTGATGCTGCTCCCGATCCCGGCGATGACATTGGCACTTTTTTGGGTGATGGCGCGCAGCTTGAAGCGCTTGCCGACGCGGCTGGAACAAGGCAACCAGTACGGTGCGGCCGTGCCATTCGCCTGCACCGTGGGCGTGTTCCTGCTGGCGTTTTACGGACTGGCCTACAGCCTGTTTCCGTGGCTGGTGGTGGACCGCATCACGCTCTGGCAAGCCGCCAGCGCGCCGGAAGCACTGATGGTGATTTTTTATGGCGTGGTGGTGGTGTTGCCAGTGATCATTGGCTACACCGTGTTTGCCTACCGCGTGTTCTGGGGCAAGTCCACGGCTTTGAAGTACTGACGGACAGCGCCGATAATCAGCGCCATAAGGGCAAGCACTGCCCCCAACTGATTCATGGAAGCTGCTTAATGAAAACTGCCTTGATCCTCAATGGCCCCAACCTCAACCTGCTGGGCACGCGCGAACCGGCCGTGTATGGCTCGCAAACGCTGGTCGATGTGGAAAAGCTGTGCGCCCAGGCCTGCACCACCCACGGTTTCGCGCTGGACTTTCGCCAAAGCAACCACGAAGGCCAATTGGTTGACTGGCTGCATGAGGCCGGGCGGCTGCACGCCACGGGCAAATTGGTCGGCGTCATTTTGAATGCCGGCGCCTACACGCACACGTCGATTGCGCTGTTTGACGCGATCAAGGGCACGGGCATCAGCCTGATTGAACTGCACATTTCCAACGTGTTTGCGCGCGAGGCGTTTCGCCATCACTCCTATATTTCACCTGCGGCCAAGGCCGTGATGTGCGGCCTGGGTGTCAGTGGTTACGCCCTGGCCATTGCCGGCTTGGCCACGATGCAAACAGGAGTCTCCGCATGACTTTGAAAACCCCTGAACTGCTGGCGCCCGCCGGCTCGCTGACGATGCTGGAAACCGCCATGGCCTTTGGCGCCACCGCGGTCTATGCCGGTCAGCCGCGCTACAGCTTGCGCGTGCGCAACAACGACTTCGGCAATATCGAGGTGCTGAAACAAGGCATTGACCGGGCTCACGAGTTGGGCAACAAGTTCTTCCTGGTGTCCAACATTTTCCCGCATGACAACAAGATCAAGAGCTATGTGCAAAACATGGCGCCAGTGATTGCCTTGAAGCCCGACGCCATGATCATGTCCGATCCCGGCTTGATCATGATGGTGCGCGAGACCTGGCCCGAGATGGAAATCCACCTCTCGGTGCAGGCCAACACGGTCAATTCGGCCGCCGTTAAATTCTGGAAAAGCGTCGGTGTCAGCCGCGTGATTCTGTCGCGTGAACTGTCGCTGGACCAGGTAGCGCAGATTCGCCAGGAGTGTCCGGACACCGAGCTGGAAGTGTTTGTGCATGGCGCCCTGTGCATCGCTTATTCGGGCCGTTGCCTGCTGTCCGGCTACTTCAACCACCGCGACGCCAACCAGGGCAGTTGCACCAACTCCTGCCGCTGGGACTACAAAACCCAGCCCGGTGTGGTTGATGCCTCGGGCGACATTCTGGCGCCGCAGGCGGCTGCCGAGCGGGAGCGCGAAGGCCAGCATTCTGAGGTCTATGTGATCGAAGAAAGCCAGCGCCCCGGCAGTTACATGCCGATTGAAGAGGACGAGCACGGCACCTACGTGATGAACTCGAAAGACTTGCGCGCCATTGAGCACGTCCAGCGCCTGGTGGAAATCGGTGTCGATTCGCTCAAAATCGAGGGCCGCACCAAGAGCCCGTATTACGTGGCGCGCACGGCGCAGACCTACCGCCAGGCGATTGACGATGCCGTGGCCGGGCGTGAACTGGACCCGGCCTTGCTGGGGCAGTTGGAAGGCCTGGCCAACCGGGGCTACACCTCCGGCTTCTTCCAGCGCCATACTCCAGAGTCCACCCAAAATTACCTGCGCGGCTATTCCGAGTCCGGGCGCAGTCTGTATGTGGGCGATGTGCTGTCATTTGACGCCGCGCGTGGGTTGGCGGAAGTCAACGTCAGAAACAAATTTGCGGTGGGCGACTGGCTGGAAATCATCCACCCCCAAGGCAACCATAACGTGCAGCTCACGAGCATGGAAAACGGAGATGCCGCGCCGATGGATGTGGCGCCCGGCAGTGGCCATGTCGTCTGGTTGCCGCTGCCCGCCAGTGCGGTGGGCGCTTTTGTGGCGCGTTACGTGACGGACAAAGAGTTTGAAGGTACGCCCAATCAGGTTACCGCTTGAAGGCCTGAACGAGCGACTGTTCCATGGCTGAAGCCGCTGCACTGCCCCTGTTGGAAATCCGCGAGGAGGAGGTCGAGATCACGGCCATCCGGGCGCAGGGGGCGGGCGGGCAAAACGTCAACAAAGTGTCCAGCGCGATTCATTTGCGCTTTGACATTCCTGCTTCTTCGCTGCCAGACGATGTGAAAGAGCGCCTGTTGGCGCTGCATGACAGCCGCATTACCAAGGATGGCGTGCTGGTCATCAAGGCGCAGCAGCATCGCACACAGGAGATGAACAAACTGGACGCCTTTGTCCGTTTGCACGAACTGGTCAATAGCGTGGCGCGGCCCCCGAAGACCCGGCGTGCCACCAAGCCCAGCTATGGCTCGAAGCAAAGAGCGCGCGTGGCCAAAAGCCAGCGCTCCGAGACCAAGGCCTTGCGCGGCCGGGTCAAGGAGTGATCGGACGCGATCCGGTCGTTGAGCCACGTCAAAGCGACCGTTTGCTTGGGGCGTCAGTATTCAAGGTTTTGACCGAAGGAAAATGAATCATGGCTGCGCAACGTATTGTCCTCATTCAAGGTCACCCCGATGTGGTGAGCCGTCATCTGGGTCATGCGCTGGAAGATGCCTATGCGCAGGGCGCCGAGGCGGCCGGGCATGAGGTGCGGCGTATTCCCGTTGCGGAGCTTGATTTCCCGTTGCTGCGCAGCCAGCAAGCCTGGGAGGAGGGCACTCTGCCTGCCTCGCTGGTGCAGGCGCAGGCAGACATTGCCTGGGCCCAACATCTGGTACTGTTTTTTCCGCTGTGGCTGGGCGACATGCCCGCCTTGCTCAAAGGTTTTCTGGAGCAGGTGGCCCGTCCCGGCTTTGCATTCAAGGCAGACGCGAACAACACGTTTGGGAAAAAAGGGCTAACCGGGCGTTCGGCCCGGGTGGTGGTCACCATGGGGATGCCAGCGTTGATCTACCGCTGGTACTTTCGCGCCCACAGTGTGAAAAATCTGGAGCGCAACATCCTCGGCTTTGTCGGTATCTCACCGGTCAACGAAACCCTCATCGGCATGGTGGACAAGCTGGACGACGTTGGCGTCAAAAAGTGGACAGACAAGCTGCACAAGCTAGGCGCCGCTGCGCAATAGGGGGGTCATGAACCTGACATGTTGACTCCCAACAATGGGGCGATCCTTTACCTACTGGAGCGTCTTGATGGATCGTCGCAATTTTTTGAATTCAACTGCGGTGTTGGGCGGTGTCGCCGTTGCCGTGCCCGGGCTCGCGCTGGCGCAAACCGCGCCTGCGGTGATCACGCGCGACGCCATGCGGCCGCAGATGGCCCATGGCATCCAGAGCGGCGACCCCACCTCGGATGGCGCTGTCATCTGGACGCGCAGCGACCGGCCTGCGCGTCTTTGGCTGGAGTGGGCCACCACCGCCAGTTTTGCCAATGCCACCCGCGTGCGGGGCCCGTATTTGATGGAAGACAGCGACTTCACCGGGCGTGTGGATTTGACGGGCTTGCCCGCCGGGCAGGAGATTTTTTATCGCGTGGTGCTGCAGGACCTGCATAACGAACGCGTCTTGTCGGAGGCCATGCCGGGCCACTTGCGGCTGCCGGCTGCCGCGGGCAGCAGGGCGGTGCGCGATGTGCGTTTTACCTGGAGCGGCGACACCGCCGGCCAAGGCTGGGGCATCAATGAAGCCTGGGGCGGCATGAAAATCTATGAGCAGATGCGCCGCGTCAATCCCGATTTCTTTTTGCACAGCGGTGACACCATTTATGCCGACGGTCCAATTCAGGCGCAAGTCAAGCTGCCCGATGGCTCGATCTGGAACAACCTGGTGACGGAAGAAGTGAGCAAGGTCGCGGAGACGCTCAACGAATACCGCGGCCGCTATCGCTACAACCTGATGGACGCCAATGTGCGCCGCATGGCGGCGGACGTGCCGCAAATCTGGCAGTGGGATGACCACGAGGTGTGCAACAACTGGTCCGATGCCAAGGATCTGAGCGCCGACAAACGCTATACCGAAAAGAATGTGCCGTTGCTGGTGGCGCGCGCCACCAAGTCGTTTCTGGAATATGCGCCACTGCGCCGCACCGCCGATGTGGAGAGCGAGCGGGTCTATCGCCATCTGCCGCAGGGCCCGTTGCTGGACCTGTTTGTAGTGGACATGCGCAGCTACCGTGGCCCCAACAGCCACAACCTGCAAACCAGCGAGACCGAAGAAAGTGCCTTCATGGGTCGGCCGCAAATTGCCTGGCTGCTCGACGGCCTCAAACGCTCCAAATCGGTGTGGAAAGTAATCGCCGCGGACATGCCGATCAGCCTGCAGGTGGCCGACGGTCAGGATGGTGAGGGGCGCAACAAATGGGAAGCGGTGGCCAATGGCGACGATGGCGCGCCCCTGGGTCGCGAGCTTGAAATGGCCCGGCTGCTGCGCGAAATCAAACGTGCCGGCATCAAAAACGTGGTGTGGCTGACGGCCGATGTGCATTACACCGCCGCGCATTACTTTGACCCGGCCAAAGCCAAGTTCAGCGACTTTTCTCCGTTCTGGGAATTCGTGTCCGGCCCCTTGAATGCCGGCAGCTTTGGCCCCAATAAAACCGATGCCACCTTTGGTATGCAGGTGGTGTACCAAAAAGCGCCGCAGGAGCAGAACACCGCGCCCACGGCCGGCCTGCAGTTTTTTGGTCAGGTCGACATTGATGCCAAGAGCAAGGCCATGACGGTCACGCTCAAGGACCTCACGGGCGCTTCGCTCTACGCCAAGACGCTGGCGCCACAGCGGGCCTGAGTGGCCAAGAGGTCGGGGTGCGCTACTCGACCTCTTTTTTAGCTGAATACATGGCCAAGTCAGCGCGGTGCGTCAGGGTTTCAACGGAGTCTCCGGGCTGCGCCTGGGCAAAGCCGACGCTGATCGTCACCTGCAACCCGTCTTGAATGTCGGCCCAGTCGAAGTTTTGCACCGCCGCCCGGATCCGTTCGCAGACCTGTTCCACGTCCAATGCGTCGGCGTGTCCGAACGCCAGCACAAACTCGTCGCCGGCCAGGCGCGCCGGCATGTCCCCCTCGCGCAGGTGCGATTTGAGAATCTGCGCAATGCACTGAAGCACCTGATCCCCGATTTGATGTGAAAACCGGTCGTTGATCTGCTTGAACTGGTCAATGTCAATCAAGGCCACAAAGGGTGGCCGTCCCCGCGCCAAACCTTGGCTCAGCAATCCGGGGACAATCTCCGTGAAGCGGCGGCGGTTGGCCAGACCCGTCAACGGGTCTTCAAACGAGAGTTTCTCAAGGGTCTTGGAGGTCGCCTCGATGCGCTGGATCTCCTCGTGATTTTTGCGCACCTTGAGTTGCCAGGCGACCACTGCCGTGCGGCTCTTGAGGAAATCATTGCGCAGGCTCTGCTCGCGCATCCGCAGTGCGGTGAGTTCCTCCCGCGCCGCCTTCTCGTGTCCCTGCTCGGCCAGGATCTGGGAGGCGAGCAAGTGCCCAATGGCGACCATGGGTTCGTGCTCGGTTTCAATCGCCATTTCAAGCATCTTGCGGATGCGCTGCTCTGCACCAAGCCAGTCTTTGCGGGCCCAGGCGATCTCGGCGCGCAACCAGAACTCCAGAATGGCAAGCGAGGTGTTCCAGGGGAATCTGGCGGCCCAGGCCGCACAGATTTCGGCCTCGGCCTCGGCCGCTTCCAACTGTCCCCGCCAGCAGCTTTCAATGCCCGCCAGCAGCAGCCACATTGCTTGACTGACTATGTAGACCCCATGCAGGATGCCGGTTGACTTTTCCGCATCCAGCGGGTTTGTATTGACTTCTCGCAGTGCCTGCAAACGGTCCAGCACGGGGAGTTGTCCTGTGTAATAGCGCTCATAAAAGAGCCGGATAACTTCGGTGTTGCGCTGATTCAGCCAGGGTAGCAAAGCGTCTGAACCCAGTCCCTGGCGCTCCAGGATCGAGATGGCGGTGCTGAAGGCTTCATCCGCCTTGTCGTAGCTGCGGCCATAGGCATAGGCGAGGCCCAGGTAGTTGCAGGACAGCGCCAGCGCAGGTCCGGCTGGCAACAATTCACTCAAGTGCCGGCTTAACAACGCGGTTTCTACCGCTTCTTCGCTTCGGCCCAGCACGCTGTAGGTGTACGACACGATCGTGAGCGCTTCGGATTCGCCGGCCGCATCGCCGATCAACTGAAACAGATAGGCCGCACGTCGGCTGGACTGGTTGGCGCGCCTGAAGCGCGAAACCATGCGGTCACCATTGGCCAGACACAAGAGCGCCTGGGCTTCCAGCTGCAGGTTTTGTCTTTCCCGGGCCGCCGCGACAACGGACTTGGCCAATGCCTGGCAGGCGAGTGCATCGCCGACCCGAAGCTTTGCGTGCGCTTCGTCCAGCAAGGACTCAAAATTGTCCCTCGGCATTTCATGGACCTCGTTTCCCATAAACCCATTCTGATTGCCCGGCATACCTTCTTTGAGGTATTGACACCGAGATTTGTAATTGACAAACCAACGCCGCTCGACGAAACAAGCGCTGACAAAGCCACCAAAGTTGGATATTTGTCGCCCGCTTAATGTGCCCAATCAAAATGGCAACGCGAGGACTTCAGAGCCGGTCGTGATCTGAGTCATTACCGGTGCAACCCAGCCACCCTTCCAGTCACAAGGTGCCGGGATAGGGTCCGAAGCTTTGCGTCTGCAGCTTCCGCTGCATTTGCCAATGCAAAAAAGTGTAACAGTTTGTATTGAATCTGTGGAGGATTTTTGCCAACGGATTTTCGGCAGATCCAGCGGCAAGGCGCCATGGCAGGGGACAATACGACTGTTCACCACTGTATGGACCGCGTTGGCTTCGGCCAGGAGGGGTCGGCATGGGTGGACACCGTTTTGTCGGCACAAGGATCAATTTAAAACATGGCTATTCAGTGGTTCCCGGGTCATATGCATTTGACCAAAAAAGCCATCAGTGACCGCATCAAGAACATTGATGTCGTGATTGAGTTGCTCGACGCACGCCTGCCAGGGTCAAGTGCCAACCCCATGCTGGCTGAACTGACCCAGGGCCGGCCCACCTTGAAGGTGCTGAACAAACAGGATTTGGCCGACCCGGCCATCACGACACAGTGGCTGGCGCATTACAACAGCCAGCCCGGCACCCGGGCACTGGGACTGGATGCCAGCGTCTCCGCCCCCGCCAAGGCCCTGATCAAGGAGTGCTTTGCGCTGGCGCCCCATCGCGGCGGCAATGTCAAGCCGATGCGCGTGCTGATTTGCGGTATTCCCAATGTGGGCAAATCCACGCTGATCAACACCCTCACCGGTAAACGCGCAACCAAAACCGGCGATGAAGCCGGCATCACCAAGCTGGAACAGCGCATCTCGCTGGCGGACGATTTTTACCTTTACGACACGCCCGGCATGCTGTGGCCGCGCATCATCGTGGCCAAAAGCGGCTACAACCTGGCCGCCAGCGGTGCCATTGGCCGCAACGCCTTTAACGAAGAAGAGGTGGCGCTGGAACTGCTGGAGTACCTGAAAACCCATTACGCCCATCTGGTGGAAGCGCGCTTCAAGCTAGTCGCGGTGGCCGCCATGACCGACGAGGAGCTGCTGACTGCCATTGGCCGCAAACGGGGCGCCCTGCAGGGGGGCAATCGCGTCAACATGCAAAAAGCCGCCGAAATTGCCATTTACGACTTTCGGGCCGCCGTGATGGGGCGGATGACGTTGGAAACTCCGGAAGAATTTGCCCTGTGGCTGGTTGCCGGGCAAAAGCTGGATGCCGAGCGTCAGGTCAAGAAAGATGCGATTGAACTCGACCGCAAGATCCGGTTCAAGCAAATTCCACGTCCCAATTCACGCGATGTTTCTTGAGGGTTAAGTGCCGCGGCGCAGTACCAGGTCTGAACATGGAAAGGCAACACATGGCAGCGCGTAGCCCTCGGCTTTTTCTTCGGCACTCAGGCCCGGCCATTCGATGTCGTAACGGACCTCGCCGCGCACCAGTTGCGCAATGCAGGTGCGGCAGGTTCCGTTGCGGCAGGAGCTCGGCCAATCGATGCCGCCTTGCTCCAGCGAGACCAGCAGGGGCTGATGGGTCCAGGCATCAACCTGCTGACCATCAGCCTCCAGGCTGGCGATGAAAAATGGCGGGGCTTGCGTGATATCCATCCCTTTATTGTATGAGTCATTAAATCAGCCTATAGCGCTTGTCAGCGCTGTATTCATCGCTATAAAATAAATAGCATATTGCAGCAACTAACGTCCAACATGAAAACCATTCTTCCCCTGAGCTTGCTGATCAAGCCGGCTCAAAACGATCCGCAACCGCTTATTCTTTACCACGGTCGAAATTGTCCGGACGGCTTTGCGGCGGCCCTGGCGGCTTGGCTTTTTTACGAGGGCAAGGCGGAGTTTCTGGGGCTGGACCATGGCGACATCAAGTCGGTGGCCGACCTGCCCGCGCTGGACGGGCGTGCGGTCTACATTCTTGATTTCTCTTTTTCGCCGGAAATCATGCACGGCATTGAGGAACGTGCCGCCAAGCTGGTCATGCTCGACCACCACAAAAGCGCGGCCGACAAGCTGACCGGTTTTGCCTGTCGCTGTGGCGTGGTGCATTTCGACATGAAAAAGTCAGGCGCCCGGTTGGCCTGGGAATTTTTTCAATCCGAGCACCCCGTACCCGATCTGGTGCGCTTTGTGGAAGACCGCGACATCTGGGTCTGGCAATACCCCGAGAGTGCCGGTTTTCTGGCGGCGCTGGACATGGAGCCGTTCGAGTTTGCGCGCTGGCATCAGATCGCTACCTTTGATGCCCTGCAACTGGCCAGTTACGTGGAGCGGGGCCGGGCCATGGACGAGAAGTTCCGCAAGCTGGCCAGCGGCATTGCCGAGGGCGCGCAGCCCATTCTCTTCAATGGTGTGAGCGGGCTGATGGTCAATGCGCCGGGCGTCTTTCACAGCCTGATCGGCGAAACCCTCTGCAAAAAGAGTGGCACTTTTGCGCTGATGTGGAGCGTTGACAAGAGCGCCGTCGTCAAGGCGGGCCTGCGCTCGGAGAAGGGTTTTAATTGCATTCCGCTGGCCGAAAGCATGGGCGGTGGCGGCCACGCCCAAGCGTGTGGTTTCAAGATGGGCCTGGAGCGCCTGCCTGAACTGCTGCGCGGGCGCCTGGACGCCGCGCCAGCAGCGGTGCCAGCTTAACGCCTACTGCATGGAGTGCAGGCCGATGGTGTTGCCCTCGGTATCCTGCACAATGGCAATAAAACCATAGTGACCAATGCCCATTTTGGGCTGGCAAACGGTGCCGCCGTTGGCGGCGACCCGCGCGGCTTCCACCGCACAGTCGACGCATGAAAAATACACCAGCGTGCCGCCGCTCCCCGGCTTGGTGTGCGGGCTTTTGACCAGCGCCCCGGCCGCACCGGTGCCCTCCGTGCTCATGCTGAACATGCACATTTGCATGTCACCGCCCGGCGGGGTCGCCAAGTCTTCCATCGGGCGTTGCAACACCGCCTGGTAAAACGCCTTGGCCCGTGCCAAGTCGTCGACATAGAGTTCAAACCAGCCCACGGCGTTGGGCTGGACTGCGGTAGTTGCCATGATGAGCTCCTTCACTTGCCTGGCGCAGCGGTGCGCCAGCGTTCAACCAGTCTAGTCATCGATGTTGAACACGGCAAGGCCATTTGTTGCGTGCTATCGCGCTACGATGGGGCGCTGCTACGCTGTCCAACGCTTCAACCCACTGACCCACCATGCCGCTATTGAGTTCTTCCGAACGTCGTACCCGGGCCGCCTTGCGTGTCGCGCTCAGCCATTACGTGGCCAATGGTCTGTCAGCCGCCTTGGGCCTGCTGCTGATTTCGGGCGGGGTGCACCTGTTTTTTGGCGCGTTTGCGGCGGCCGCCGCCTCGGTCGGCATCATTGTTTGTATTCCGCCGGACCAGCCCGCGCCCAAGCGCGGCAAGTTCTGGCAACTGTTGCCGGCGGCGCTGATCGGCCTGCCGATTTTCTTTGGCGTGCAGATGCTGCACGCTGCGCCCATCAGCCTCGGTCTGCTGCTGGTGCCGGCAACTTTCATCGCTTTTCTGGCGGCGGCGTGGGGCAAGCGCGGCTTGCCGATCTCGATTTCGGTCATGTTCGCCATGATCTTCTCGATGGCGGTGCCGCAGCACGCGAACGGCGCCACCGTCCTGTCCACCTGCCTGTATTTCGCCCTCGGCGCGAGCTTGTACCTGCTCTGGGCCACGCTCGCCAACGCCGTGCTGAACGCGCGCTATCGGGAACAAATGCTGGCCGACACGCTGCTGTCGCTGGCCAGCCTCATGCGCACGCAGGCACAGCAGTTCTCCTCGGCGGCAAACGAGCCGGGTGGCCCGATGCCCCTGATTGGCCAGTTGCTGCGGCAGCAGGCCGCATTGGCCGACCAGTTGCAGGCGGCCCGCGACATCCTGCTGGAGTCGCCGCGCACGCCGCGCCGGCAGCGGCTGGCCGGCATGCTGATGCAAGTGCTGGAGATGCGGGACCATCTGCTGGCCTGCGAACTCGACCTTGATACGCTGAAGGCCCACCCCGGCCACGCGCCCGTGCTGGGCGCTTTGCGCGAGGTGCTGGAGGTGCTGGCCGACGAACTCGTGCAGTTGGCCGATGCCCTGCTGCGCGGTCGCATCCCAGCGCCGACGGTGAGCCACCGGCCGCAACTCGCCCGTCTGCAATGGGCCGACGACGGGACGACGACGCTGGACAACCTGGGCCCATCGCCGGCCTTGCTGGCGCGCGGGCTGGCCAGCCGCGTCGGTCACATCAATGACGAAACCTTGCACCTGATTGCGCTGGCGCGCGGGGAGGCCGAGCCGGACGTCGCCCTGGTGCGTACCACCTGGCAGATGTTTGTGAGCCCCACCGCGTGGTCATGGCGGCCCTTCGTCGCCATGTGGCAGTGGGACGCGCCGCCGTTGCGCCACGCCATTCGCGCCGCACTCGCCATTGGCACCGCCTATGCCATCTCACTCTGGCTGCCCTGGGGCACGCATGACTACTGGATTTTGCTGACCATCGTGGTGGTGCTGCGCGGCAGCCTGGCCCAGACGCTGGAGCGGCGCAATCACCGGGTTGCCGGCACGCTGATGGGCTGCATTTTGGCCGGCGCCCTGTTGTCGGCCCATGCCCCGCTCCTGGTGCTGCTGGTGACCTTGACGCTGGCGCAGGCCGTGGCCCATGCCTTTGCCATCAAGCGCTACCTGGTGACGGCGGTGGCCGCCACGGTGCTCGGGCTGCTGCAGGCGCACTTGCTCAAGGCCGGCGTCAGTCCCGCCTTCGATGTGCTGGAGCGGATGGCCGACACGCTGCTTGGCGTGGCCATTGCCTGGGCTTTCAGCTACGTGCTGCCGTCATGGGAGCGCACCCAGATTCCGGCGCTGGTGGCGCGCACCTTGGCGGCGCAGGCGCGCCATGCCCGCGTTGCGCTGGGCTTGGGTCAGTTGCAGGCGGTGGATAACGAGCCTGAACTGGAGTGGCGTCTGGCCCGCCGTGAGGCCTACGACAGTCTCTCGGCGCTGGTACAGGCGACGCAGCGATCCTTGTCGGAGCCGCGCGCCGTGCGCCCGCCGCTGGTGCCTTTGGGCCGGCTGCTGGCGCACAGTTACCAGTTGCTGGCACAACTGACGGCGGTCAAAACCATGTTGTTGTCACGTCGCGGTCGCCTGACGCCGGCGCAGATTCAAACGCCGTTGAGGGAAGCGGCCGCGACGATCGAAGCCACGCTAAGCGGCCGTCCGCCAGACATGGCCCCGGTTCTCCCTGATAGCGCCGATGGGCTGGGTCCGGTGGCGCTGCTCGATCCTTTTGAACACGACCTCAGTCCCTGGGTGCTGCGCCGGCTCGATCTGGCCGCCGGTATTGCCGTGCAATTGCGCGACGATGCCGACCAGGTGCTGCTGCCACCCGTTGCTTAACTCAAGCGGCGCGGGCCACGCCCCAGTAGTGAAAAGTCATGGGCCGCGGCCCGGGCAGGTAGCCGGTGTGCAGGTCGGGCAATTGAAAGCCGGCCGCCTGCAGCAGCGCCGGAATGTCGCGCCCCAGGTGGCAGCCGCCGGCCAGTTTGCCCCACAGCGGCTGCAGCCGCTCTTGCCAGCGCTGCACCGACGCATCCGGCGCGCGGCCATGTTCGCAATACAGCAACTGCCCGCCGGGCGCCAGCACGCGGCGCATCTCCCGGAGCGCGGCCAGCGGGTCGGGGATGGTGCACAGCGTGTAGGTGATCAGCACCGTGTCAAAGCTGGCGTCGGGCAGCGGAATATTTTCGGCCGACAGGCCGAGCAGCTCAACCTCCAGTCCGGCCTGCGCGATGCGTTCCCGCGCCAGCGGGTGCAATTCCAGCGCCGGGTCCAAGCCGACAATTTTCGTGACACGGCTCTTGTCGTAGTAGCGCATGTTCAGCCCGGTGCCAATGCCCACCTCCAGCACGCGGCCCTGCGCCAGCGGCACGATCAGCTGACGCTGCCGGCCCACCATCGGCAGGCCACAGGCAAAGTCCAGCGCGACGGGCAGGATGTGGCGGTCGTACCAGGAGCTGCTCATTCGATCGTCACACCTTTCCAGAAGGCCACCCGGCCGCGCACCATCTCGGCCTCGGTCTTGGGGTCGGGGTAATACCAGACGGCGTCCGTGTTGAGGTCGCCATTGACCATCAGCGAGTAATAGCTGGCCTGGCCCTTCCAGGCACAAGAACTCTTGTGGTTGCTGAAGGTGATGTACTCGCGCTTGAGGGCGCTTTCGGGAAAGTAGCGGTTACCTTCGACCAGCACGGTGTCGTCACTCTCGGCAATAACGGTGTTGTTCCAGATGGCTTTCATGAGGTGCTTTCAAAGTGAAATGGGTGGTGGTCCCCGTTTGTTAGGAATTTTAGGTATTTTAGGCTTCCAGCCCCCGTCTGGTCTGGAGGTATAGCTATAAAAAATATAGCTGTATCAGGGTATTGTTACCTGCTTGCTGCGCCGCCAGAAATACCGCATTAACGGTTTGACGCTGATGCCGTGCAGCACAATGGAGAGCGTCACCACGATCAGCGTCAGTTGTATCAATTGCATCGCCAGCGTGTCGGGCAGCCCGTGCTGGATGGCGTACATCAGGTAGTAAAGCGAGCCAATCCCGCGCACGCCGAACCAGCCGGTCATGCCACGTATCCGCCATGCGGTGGGCGTGCCCAGCAGGGCGACCAGGACACTGATCGGGCGCGCAATCAGGAACAAAAACAGGGCCAGCCCCACGGCCTCCCAGCTCCACGAGCTGAGAAACAGGGTGCCACCGACCAGCAGCACCAGGGTCAATTCCGACAGCCGCTCCAGATGTTCCTTGAAGACCAGCGATCCTTCGCTGACCGTTGGCACGGGCTCGGGAACCGGCTTGGCCTTTGCCGTTGTCGCGGTGCGGACGGTTTCCGGGAGCGTGCGTGCGTTAAGGGCCTCGCGCGCCGCCTGGGCCAGTTTCAACTCGGTTTGGCGAAGTGCGACGGCGGCGAAAAAAACGGCCAGAAACCCCCAGGCGTGCACCAACACCGCCAACCCATAAACGACGCCAATCAGCCCGAGGCCGAGGAAATCGTCCATCAGTTCATGTTGGTGCGGCGCGCGACGCAGCTTCCAGCCCAGCCGTGCCAGCGCCACCCCTGCGCCGCCGCCGATGGCAATGCCGGCCCCGGTGGCCCACAGCACATCCAGCGCGAGCCAGCGCAGGCCGCCATCGCCGAGTTCATGCAGACCCAGCAAGCCCATTCCCAGCATCACAAACGGGAAAGCGCTGCCGTCGTTCATGCCGGCCTCGCTGGTCAAGGTAAAGCGCAGCTGGTCAAGATCGCCGGGATGGCGACTTTGCACGTCGGTGGCCAGCACCGGGTCGGTCGGTGCCAGGATCGCGCCCAGCAGCACGCCAGCCCCCAGCGGCAGGCCCAGCACGTAATAGGCGAAGGCCGCGACCAGCGCCACGGTGAGGGTCATGGCAACGGTCGCCAGCAGGATCGGCGTGCGCCAGCGGCCATAGTTGAACGGGACCGGCATTTTGACGCCGGCCGCAAACAGGGAAATCAAGACGGCGACTTCCGTCAGCGTTTCCAGCAGCGCTGATTCCTTGAGCGGATTGAACTGAAATAGATTGAGCACGCTGGGGCCCACCAGCAGCCCCGCCGCCAGATAAACAATGGCGGCTGTGACCGGCAAGCGCTTGAGGAGGGTGGCGGTCAGGCCCCTGACCAGCATCAGCCCCCCGACGAGCAAAAACCATTGTGCGTTATTCATCGGTAAGGTTCGGATGCAGCGGTGTCCGTTTAGTTCAGGGTTATCGCGTGACGTGCCCCGCTAGCGCTGGTACAGCGCCGCCATCTGCGCGGCAAAGTGCGCCGCCAGGTTGTTGCGCTTGATTTTGAGCGTGGGCGTCATCAGGGTATTTTCCGGGGTCCAGGCCTCTCGCGTCAACCACACCGCCCGCGGCTGGGCATAGTACGGAAAACTGTGGGTCAGCGACTTGATGCGCGCCAGGGCGGCCTCGCGGGCGGTGCTGTCGGCCAGACTGGCCGGCAAGGCGGCGTCCAGCTGCAGGCTCTGTGCCAGCCGCTCCCATTCCGCGCGGTTCAGCACCACGATGCAGGCAATAAAGGGCCGGTTGTCGCCAAAGACATAAGCCTGTTCAAACAGCGGGTCGGCGGAAATCGCCAGTTCCAGGTCCGCCGGCGCAATCTTCTCGCCGGTGGAGGTGACGATGATTTCTTTGAGGCGACCGAGAATGCGGATGCGGCCGTTCTCGATGGCGGCCTGGTCGCCGGTGCAAAACCAGCCGTCCCGAAAAGCCCGCGCGGTTTCTTCCTCGCGCTTCCAGTAGCCGCGCATCACATTCGGCCCGCGCACCTGCAGCTCCAGGTTGTCGCCAATGCGCACTTCCACGCCCGCCAGGGGACGGCCGACGGTGGCCGGGTCGTTGTCCTGCGGCGCATTGGCCGCCACGATGGGCGAGGTTTCGGTCATGCCGTAGCCCTGCACAATCGGCAGCCCCAGCCCGAGAAAACAATGCGCGACCGGTTGTGACAAAGGCGCACCGCCGCTCACCGCCACCCGCAGCCGGCCGCCAAACCGCGCCAGCATCGGTCGCGCAACCAGCGGCTCCAGCAGCCGCCACGCTAGTCTGTCCAGCAGCTGCAGCCCGCCATGTTCGATTGGCAGGCCTTGCTGACGACAGAAACGCCGCCAGCCCACCGCCTCGGCCCAGGCGAACAGCTGCGATTTCAGCTTGGAGGTTGCCAGCATCTCCTGCAGTTTGCTGTGGACGCGCTCGTAAACGCGCGGCACCGAGATCAGGATCGTCGGGCGCACGGTTTTGAGGTCTTCCGCCAGCAAGGCCACCGAGCGCGCAAAAGCCACGCAGCAACCGGCCGCAATCGGCAGGTAGTAGCCGGCGGTGCGCTCGAAGGTGTGCGACAAGGGCAGGAACGACAACAGCACGTCATGCGCCGATGGCGCCACGCGGGCCAACGTGGCCGTCACGTTCGACATCACATTGGCGTGCGTCAGCATGACGCCCTTGGGTTTGCCGGTGGTGCCCGAGGTGTAGACCAAACCGGCGAGGTCTTGCTCTGCCGGTGCCGCGTGCCGCATGGCGTCGGTCGTTTGGGCCGTGTCCGCGGCCGGCAGCCACTCGTGCAAGGCCCGTACTGGCGGTGTGCTGCTCTCGGGGGCTGTGCTGGGCGCCGGCTGCGTGACCACCACCAGACGCAACGCTGGCAGCGGCAGCTGGACTGACGCAATGGCCTGCCACTGCGTGTCGGAGGTTGTGACCAGCAGCACGGCGTCGCTGTCGCTCAGGATGTAGGCAATGCTCGCCGGGTTGTCGAGGGCGTGCAGCGGCACCGGCACGCAGGCCAGCGCCAACGTGGCCTGATCGATGCAGACGGCATCCAGGCCGTTTGGCAGCAAGATGGCAATGCGTGCACCGCGCGGCAAGTCGAGCCGGGCCAGCGCCTCGGTCCAGCGTGCGACCCGCTCACCCGCTTCGGCCCAGCTGGTGCTGACCCAGCTGCTGGTCTCCAGGTTGAACTGTCGGTAAGCCTCGGCACGCGGCGTTGTGGCCACGCGCCAGGCAAAGAGCTGCGGCAGCGTGCGAACGCTGGCCGGCAAGGTGCGTTGGGGAGCGGTGTTCATGGCTCATGATAGCGGCTGGTCCCGGCAGGTGACCCGAACACACGCCTATGTCATTTTCAAACGTCGGAATTTATACGTTTTAGACCTCTAGCCCCCGTACCGCCTGCGCAAGTAGCTATAAAAATAATAGCGATTATTCACGCTTGACAGCGTAGTCTTGACTTGGGTCACCGACGTTAATGCGCCGAAAAAACCTCGCCGCTAGTGCAGGGTCGGATGGCTTGGACTTGAGTTTTCTTTGGCCCGCATCTTGGCCCCGATGTACTCGCCATGCGTCACATGCAGCAGGCCGGCAATCTTGCTGATCAGGTGGTTTTCGTTGGCATCCAGATGTGCATCGGCGTAGGCCACTTGCCACATGGATTCAACAATGAGGATTTTCTGCGCCTGCGTGAAGTGGTCATTGAGGATCGACGTAAAGGCATGGTAGTCAGAGGCACTGGAGGCGGTCTGCTCGGCCAGTGCCACCAGTCGGATCAGTTCGACCTCGTCAAGGGCAAACTTCTGGCGCAGCGCCGTGACCACCGCGTTGCGTTCGACCACCTCAATCGCGGGGTCGGCCCGCATGACCTCCACCAGCAAGACGGCCGTCGCCAGTTGGAGCGCGTTTTCAAGTTCAAGCGGTGAGGGGCTGGCAGCAGCCGCGGTGAAAGTATTGAACAGGTCTTTGAGGGTTCTCAGCATGGGCGGTTTCCGTGGATCAGAGGTCTTGATGGAGCTGTGCGCTGAGCATTAGTTCCCGCCTAGGCGCGGGGTTCGGTCCACAGCACGCCACCGGTGGCCCAGTTTTCGCGCTTGACGTCGGTGATCAAGATATCAACTGCATCGGGGCTCCCGCCCAGCACTTCGACCGTGACACGGGTGATTTCAGCCACCAGTTTTTTCTTCTGTTCCAGGGTGCGGCCTTCGAGCATTTCAATATGGTAGGTGGGCATGATGTTCTTGGGAAAGTGTTGTGGAGAAAGCCCAACATCATAGAGCCACCCCCGCAGAGCGGCGGGGGGTGGTGCGTCGCCGCGTTAGTGATTCAGCACGATGCTGGCGATCAGGCCGGTGGCAATCGCGACCATCACATAGTCCGACCCGACCTGCACCCATTGCTGGCCGCGCGGCGGGGCGCTCAGCCGGTAGGCGCGGTAGTCCGACACCACATACTGGCGGTTGCGGAATTCGCGCGGGATATGGCCACCACGCCGGAATTCCGGGCCGCGGGCGTTGTAGAAGCCCTGACGGTCATTGCGACGCATTTCAGCGCGGTCGAAGCGGCGATCTTCGCGCCGGTCCATGCGGCGCTCAAAACGCTGCAGGTCACGTTGGTCAATCTGGCGGGGACCGTGTTGCTGCATGCGCTGGGGTTCCTGGCCCTGACCGTGCCGGTCATAGCCCTGGGCGAACGAGAGGGTGCTGAACCCGAGGCTGGCGGCGGCAATGGCGCAAATAATGGCGGTGGATTTCATGGTGTGACTCCTTGTCATAAGTGAGCCTTCATGGTGTGCCCCCCATGTGTCGCGGCGGTAAACGGGGCGGGCATTTGTGCAAAGAAGCGTAGCGGGGTGTAGCAGCGGCGCCAGCCGGTTATGCCCAAAGCGCAGCCACCTTGCTTCTGGAGATGCGCTATCTAAACAGAATAAATTTGTTTCAAACCAAGGCCAGGATTTGACTTTTTAGCTTTGGCAGGTCTTGCTGGACAGTCTGCCAAACGATGGCATGGTCGACCGTGAAATAGCCGTGCGACAGTGCATTACGCATTTCGTAGGCAAAGCCCCAAGGCACGTTGGAGTGCTCAGCGGCGAAGATGGAGTGGTTTTTTGCAACGTTGTTGCACGCCTCGCCGATCACTTCCAAGTTGCGGATCACGGCATCGCGGGTTTTGCGGTCCGCCATGAAGGCATCCAAATCCATGCCCGCGGTGTAATCCTGAATGTTGTCGATGGCTTCAAGAATGTGTTGCAGGTAGTCGGCAATGCGCAGCGGGTCTGCGCGACTCATACAGGCCTTGCCTCGCGCAATACCTGGTCCCGAAACTTGGCGGGCAACCCGTTGGGCGTGAGCACATCCACCTCAAGTCCCAGCAGGTTTTTTAATTCAAACCGGATCGCGCCAATGTCCATCAGCGTGGTTTGGGCGGTGGGCTCCACCAGCAGGTCCAAGTCACTGCCCGAAACATCGTCGCCATGAAGCGCCGAACCAAACACCCGCACGCCGCTGACGTGGTGGCTTAGCGCAATCTCGCGAATGCGCGTGCGGTGCAAGGTAAGGGCTTCAGAAGGACGCATGGGGCCGAGTGTACTGTGAGCGGCTGTTCCCACCTACTACCGTGCCAAGTCGATATATTCTCTTGAATTTTAAGAATAAAGTGCCTCTAGCCCCCGTGAAATAAGCGCAAGAAGCTATAGAAAAAGTAGTATCTATCAGTCCGCCACTGTCACTGACGATCGCTTTACTTCGCCCGCAGTCCCTGTGCCAATGCGCCCAGCGCAATGCCGACCAGTGCCCACAGCAGGCTCCAGTTGCCTGCGCCCAGGCCGGCAATGGCCGGGCCGGGACACACGCCGCACAGGCCCCAGCCGACGCCGAACAGGGCGGCACCGACGAGGGTGTCGCGGTTCCAGACGCTAGGATGTACGTGGAAGTGGTCGTCCAGCAGGGGCCGGGCCAGCAGGCGCGGCGTCAGCTTGTAGGCCAGCACCACCACCAGCACCGCGCCGCCCATCACCAGCATCAGGCCAAAGTCCTGAAAGCGCAGAAAACTCAACACCACCTCGGGCCGGATCATGGTGGCGTACGACAGACCAAAGCCGAACAGCGCGCCCGCCAGCAGGGTGGCGAGCATCTTCGGCAACGCCATTTGTGCCGCCCTCATGCCAGCCACCTCGCCGCCAGATTGGCCGTCAGAAACGCGGTCGCCATGAAGGTCAGCACCGCCATCAGCGACGGCCATTGCAGCGAGCCCAGTCCGCAAATGCCGTGGCCCGACGTGCAGCCGTTGCCCAGGCGTGCGCCGTAGCCGACAAAAAATCCGCCTACCAGCAACTGCCAGACCGGCACCGCCGTGGCTTCGGGCTTGCCGCCGGCAAAGCCCAGCCACCACACCAGCGCGCCCAGGATCAAGCCCAACGCATACACCAGCCGCCAACTGCGCGAATCGACAAAGCGCGCCTGTTGAAAAAACGGCCGCTGCACCACGTAAGACCAGGTGCTGGAGAACACGGTGCTCATGCCGCCGATGCGGCCCGTCAGCACAAACAGCAAAGCCGCCCCCGCACCGATGAAGACCCCGCCCAACAGATAGTGCTGCCAGCCATGGGGAAAGAGAGAAAGAGAAAGGTTCATGGGGGTAGATTATCCGTGAATGGCCTTTTCACGGTTTAAGCGGAACGGGCTGGGCTGGGCGCGCTCTGCCGATCTGCCCGCGCTATTTCTTTTGCAAAATCACCAGCGCGATGCCGCCCAAAATGGCGCTCGACGCCAGCAACATGGCCGCGCTGACCGCTTCACCAATGAAGACGACACCGCCCAGCGCAGCCAGCACCGGCACGCTCAACTGCACCGTGGCCGCCTGGGTGGCTTTGAGTGCGGGCAACGCCCGGTACCAGATGGCATAACCCAATCCAGAAGCCAGCGCGCCCGACAAGACCGCCAGCCCGAGGCCGGTGCGGTCCAACGACAGGTGTTGGAGCGTGAGCAAACTCAAGCCCAGCGCCATCGGCACCGCCCGCATGAAGTTGCCGGCCGTCACCTGGGTCGGGTCGCTCACGCCCCGGTTTGTTTCTTGTTTGCCGCGCAGCGAATAAACGCCCCAGGCCACACCCGCGCTCAACATAAGCAGTGAGCTGCGCAAGCTGGGTGCCGCCAGCCCCGGCAGCATCAATGCCACCAGCCCCGCCAACGCGAGCGCCAACCCGACGATCTGCAGCGCGTGCATCCGTTCGCCCTGGACCACGCCATAGCCAATCATCGTGGCCTGCACCGCCCCAAACAGCAGCAGCGCGCCCGTGGCCGCCGGCATGCTGACATAGGCAAATGAAAACCCGGTCGCGTAGACGAACAGCGCACAGGCCGACAGCCAGTTGCCGCCAGCCCGTTCCCCTGCGGCTGAACCCGTGCCACGTCTTAGCCGCACGACCAACCACAGCATGCAGGCGCCAGACAACAGACGCACGGTGGTGAAACTGGCCGCGTCAATGCTGGTGTGCTTGAGCGCCATGCGGCACAGCAGCGAATTGCCGGCAAATGCCAGCATCGCCAGTGTGACCAAAATGACTAAACGGAGTGGGGACATGGGGCGGGCGGTGAAAGAAGGGGTGCTTTGGCGGGAGTTCTGCATGCGTTATACGCCAAAAGTGGCCTGAGCCCCCGCAGCATAAGCGCAAGAAGCTATACAAAACATAGCAAATATCAAGCCGCCGTCAGTTAAATCCACATCGCATCAAATGAGAACTGCACGGGTTTTTACGGGGTGTGTCCTGTGCAGTTTTATCATGACCGCGCCCCTCCCGCGTGGCGATGCACCGCGCTCGTTGACCGCGTCAAATTTTGTAATGCCTCCGCTTGAAAGAAAACCCCTCATGACCCCTGAACAGCAAGAAGCCCTCCTTTGCATCGCCCTGTTGGCGGCCTTTGCCGATGGCAGCAAAGCCGATGCGGAGCGCGAAGAAATCCGCCGTATTGCAGAGTCCCTGTCCAACGAATCCGGCGCTCCCAACCTGTCGCGGCTTTACCAGGACGTGCTGCTCAAGCGCGTCGGGCTGGAGGCGGCGGTGCACAAGCTGGCCGACCCCAGCCACCGCCAGCTGGCCTACGAAATGGCGGTATGCGTCTGCGATGCCGACGGCCAGCAGACCGATGCCGAGCGCCGTTTTCTGACCGACTTGCGGCGCCAACTGGCGATTGACCCGGCGCAGGCCCAGACCTTTGATGCGCAAGCCCAAGCCCTGGCCGTGATCAACCTGCCCGATGTTGCATTGCCAACGCCTGCCGCCACCCCGCCGGCCGCGAACGACGCGGAGCTGGACCGCTCCATCCTGAACCACGCCCTGGTCAACGGCGCGCTTGAATTGCTGCCGCAGTCGTGGGCTTCCATGGCCATCATTCCGCTGCAGGTCAAAATGGTTTACAGCATCGGCAAGGCCCACGGCGTCACGCTCGATCAGGGGCATGTGCGGGAATTTATCGCCGCCGCCGGTGTTGGCCTGACCTCGCAGTACCTGGAGCAATTTGGCCGCAAGCTGCTGGGTGGCCTGCTCGGCAAACTGGCAGGCAAAACCATCGGCCATGTCGGGAGCGCGGGCACCGGCATGGCGTTTTCGTTTGCCACCACCTATGCGCTGGGGCAAGTGGCCAAGCGCTACTACGCGGGCGACCGGGTCATGAGCACGGCGCTGCTGCGCGAAACCTTTCAGAGCCTGCTGGCCCCGGCCAAGCAACTGCAAACGCAGTACCTGCCCCAGATTCAGCAAAAGGCCTCCACACTGGATGCGGCCCAGGTCATGGCACTGGTGCGCGGCGGCTGAGGCGACGGCTTCCGCGTCAATAAAAGAATAAAGGAACCGTCGTTGTGATCACCATCCAGCTCGATATCGCCCAGACCGTCGGCATTGCCGCCGTGCTGCTGGTGGTGGGCGAATTCATTAAAAAACACGTCAGCCTGCTGGCGCGCTACTTCATCCCCGGCCCCATCATCGGCGGGATACTGTTTTCGCTGATCGCGCTGGTGGGTCACCAGACCGGCGTCTTCACGTTCCAGTTCTACGACAACATGCGCGCCTTTTTGCTGCTGGTGTTCTTCACCACCATCGGCTTTTCGGCCAGCTTTGAGTTGCTGAAAAAGGGTGGCGTGGGCGTGGCGCTGTTTCTGGCGGCGGCCGTCGGGCTGGTGCTGATCCAGAACACGCTGGGTGCGGCATTGGCCGTCGCCTTGGGCGTGCATCCGCTCATCGGGTTGGCGGCCGGGTCGATCGCGCTGACGGGCGGGCACGGCACTTCGGCCGCGTTCGGCCCGCTGCTGGAGCAGGCCGGCGCGGTCGGCGCGTTACCGGCCGCCATCGCCGCCGCCACCTATGGGCTGGTGGCGGGCTGCGTGATTGGCGGGCCCGTTGCCTCCCTGCTGATGCGGCGCAACGGCCTGCGCGGGCCTGGCGACAAGGCCGTCGGCGAGGTAACGCACATCCAGACCGCCCCGGAAACCGGCGAGACCAACAACCAGACCGTGATGTACGCCACCATCCTCGTCACCGTCGCCATTGGCGTCGGCACGCTGCTGGTGGACTGGCTCAAGAGCATGGGCATCACCCTGCCAGCGTATCTGGGCCCGATGCTGGTGGCGGCGCTGATTCGCAACCTGATCGACTGGCGCAACTGGCAGCTGCCGATGCGCCAGTTTGACGTGGTCGGCCATGTGTCACTGGCCTTCTTTCTGGCCATGGCGCTGATGTCGATGAAGCTCTGGGAGCTGGCGCAAGTGGCCGGCCCCTTGCTCATCATCCTGCTGGTGCAGACGGCGGTGATGTTCGCCTACGCCTACTGGGTCACTTTTCGCATCATGGGCCGTGACTACGACGCTGCCGTCATGGCGGCGGGCCACTGCGGCTTTGGCATGGGCGCAACGCCCAACGCCATGGCCAATATGCAGGCCTTTAGCAGCGTCAATGGCCCGTCGTTGAAAGCGTTTTTTGTCATCCCGATCGTGGGCTCGCTGTTCATCGACTTCTTTAACGCCGTCATCATCACGACCTACATGAATTACCTGAAGTAAGTCGCCCCCGCCGATGGGCGTACTGCCTTGTTGCCGCCTACCGCGAACTCACCCAGCTGGCAGAACTGGGTTTGCTGGAGAAAACCGGGCAGGGGCGGGGGACACGCTATCAGCTGGTGATTCAGATGATTTAGGCCTCTGGCCCCCGCAGAATATGCGCAGACAGCTATTAAATTAATAGCGATAGTCTGATGCCCATAAATGGCTGCCTGGCTGGGAAATTAGAATCCGACAACACCAAGAAACGGCACCCATGCCGGACACTAAATCGAGAGTCAACCATGACACAACACACTAACCAAATCAGTCACAAAACGGCCGTCGCCGCGCACCATGCAATTTAACGGCACGCTCAAAAAATGGAACGCCGAACGTGGTTTCGGCTTCATTGCCTTCACTGAAGGTGGCCCAGATGTCTTTGTTCACATTTCCGCGTTCCCGCGCGATGGGCGCCTGCCTGCTGCAGGGGATGAACTTTCATTCGAGATCGAGCCGGATCGCGACGGCCGAAAGCGGGCCGTGCGGGTGCAAAGCCAGGGTGACGCAGCGCCGCTTCGTGCCAACGCCGCTAAACCCGTGACACTGTCACGCACCCCGGCACCGCGCAAGTCAGGTCTTCGCGGTGGCTTGATTACGCTTTGCATCGTGGCCGCAGTAGGGTGGTTGGTGTACACCCGCTACGCCAGCAAATTGGTCCATGTCCCTGTGGCTCAAGAGCGCACTCCAGCCGCCATGGCGCCTGCCGATTTGCCGACGGCTAAGTAAGCCAGGTGAGGGCCATGGTTTTGGCGTCTTGCGCCCCATGGCCGCTCACTGGGGTGTGCCGCTGGCCCTGAATGGCAAGCAGCGCATCTTCCTGCCAGTAGGTTGCCGCGGCAAAAAAGCCCTCCCACACACAACCGTTGCAGCCCCGTCCACAGCAGGTGGTGGGTTCGGGTGGCGCAGGGCGAAGGGTCAAACCCAATTCTTGCGCGCGCTGCGTCAGCGTGACAAAGATTTGGGTGGCCGACTCACTGCTGATGACCGCTTGTGCCGGCAGGGGGAGTTCCAAGGGACAGCCCGTTAAAGCCTAGTGCTTGGTGAACTCGTAGGCGACATCTTCGCTCTCGACCATGTCCAAAATGTCGTTCAGCACATCATCGTCCTCGGTGCTGGCCCAGGTTTCTTCGGGGTCGGTGGCAAACAGGGGCTCGATGGCAATGTCCATGAATTGATTGTTCGGCAGCTTCAACACTTGCCCGCCTTCCGAGGTTTGGACCAGTTCCCAATCATCGGGGACGGACAGTTCGAGCTTGATGGTGACGTTGAGTTTTTTCATGGGATTCCTTTTAAGTGAGGCGAGAGGTTAACCGAAGCACGCCGCTATTTTTCGCCGCGATGATCGGCGCCATGCCGGTTTCACTGTTGCGGGTCAGCGGATGAACACCATCCGTCGTGTTGACTTCCTGGCAGCTCGTGCCGGCGAGATAGGCCGTGCCGGTTACATAGTTGCGCAACTGCACGGTGTACGGACCCGCGCCGGTTACCGATTCGACCACGCCAAAGTTTTTGTAATTAGCAGTGCCCGCCGCCAAAACCAGCGTTGCATGCACCGGTGGCGCGGCCTTCAGACTCAGGACCTTGGAGCCGCTTACAAAATCGGCCGCAAGCAGCGTCGCAAAGCTGGGAACCGCCCACAGACCCGAGTCATTGGCCGACTCAAATTGGCCGACCATGTCAATGTAATGATCTAAATTGGCATCGGACTTGGCCCGAATCCATTGGTTGTACGCAGCAAAATCAATCCGCACCTGATTGTCCAGCGTGGTCCAGCCGAGATTGGCGACCTTGGCCGTTGATTTGGCCAGCATTGTGGTCTGGATGATGGGCTTGTTGCCCATCGTTTTCAGGAACGCACCAAACGGCGGCCAGCCCGCGATGGCCGAGACCGCGCCGCCCGCGTTCGTCCCCATCGCGCTGATGATGGCGGTGAACGGGTAGCCCACATCCGCCATCATCTGCTTTCGAATGGCGAAGGTGCCCGCGGCGACCGCTGAATACGACACGCCATGAATCGCCAGATTGCAGTACGGCAACCGGGTCGAACTGCCGTTATCGGTCAAGCCACGCGCCAGGTAGCCCCACACGCCGTTGGCCGGCACGCCATATTGCGTGTCGTTGTTGCCGGCGGCGATGGAGTCGCCAATGATCAGTGGCACCGGCGGCTTGCCGGCCGTCGCCCAACCCTGCGCCACAATCATCTGTGGGGCCATACAGGTCGTGCCGGTGCTGGCCAAAAACGTGCCCGCACCCCGAAGGTAGGCGCTTTGATCCGTGGCCCCTTGGCGAACGCCATCGAGCGCCATCGTCGGATTGACGCGCATCGGAGAATTGCGCAAGAGTCCAGCGGCGACGTTGGTGGCGGTGATGATGCGGAATGTCGTGTTGGCCGGGATCACAAGGTTATTGGCATCCGTCCACACATAGCGGCCATTCGCCACCGTCCACGATGGGGCGCCGTCCACCGTGAGTGGCGTGCGAACGCCCGCGATTTCAATGCTGACGCCCTGGAACGGGAGGTCGTTGCCTAACGCGTGTTCGATGGTCGTGTTTTTGTCGGCGTAGACCGCCGCAAAGGCAAGCCGTGGCGAATGCACGGCATAGCCCGGCGAATAGTAGGTGACCGCGTCGCAGCAATAAACGCGGCCTGCATCGGACGCGACCGGGCTGCCAAATGACCCTTGCCGATGCGCGGCGAACATGTAGGGATCGGCATTGCCAGCCGACAAGGCCGATGGCCTGGCCGATGCAAGCCCAGGCCCCAAAGCGGCAGAAGCTATCAAGATATGACGGCGTGTGATCATGGCCCATTTTGGCCACTTCAGTCATTCCCTTGAGGTTGCGGGGAGACACGGTCACTTTTGTGCGTGGGGGCGACGCAGGTGTGTGGCTCACCTGAATCCTGCACGATCGGAAGAAGATCGAAGCCATTTAGGCCTCTAGCCCGCATGCAATAAGCGCAAGAAGCTATATAAATAGTAGCAATTCGCTAATTTTATTTACCTAAGGCATCGGCAACTGCCTGTGTGGCAGTGAGGCCCATGATCTTGAGCACCAGCCCGCGCAACTCTGCAGTAATCGATGCATCCGTGAGCGGGTGCCACGCTTGCGGAAACTGGGTGATCAGCTTGAATGTCTTGAGGGTTTCAACCAGAAGTGCTTCGCCTAAACCGGGTGCCTGATTCGCGTACCACTCTATGGCTTCGTCCAGTTCCTGCTGCGCTGCCTCCAGCAGCAGGATATTCATGTGGCGCTGGACGATTTGTACTTGGCCAACACTTCAGACAACGGCACGGCGCGAATTTCGCCGCGACGATAGGCCGCCAGACGGTCATCCGCTTCCTGTGCCCAAAGTGCATCCATGGCTGGATCGGGCTCGTCCAGGCTGTCCAGAATGTGCTCCACCAGCGCCATGCGCTCTACCGGTGGAAGTTGAACAGCTTGTTCAATCAAGGCTTTGGCGGATTGCGACATGACTGGCTCCAATGAAAAAAACGATTGCGACTGTTTGGAAATATACCGCCATGAGTGACTTGGGGTGATAAATGTCTGAGTCTATAAGCGTTTCAGGCCTCTAGCCCCCGTGCAATAAGCGCAAGAAGCTATCGTAACTATAGCGACTTCTTATCGCATCGCCGCCGCCATCGCCAAGCGCGACTTGCAGCGCGGATCACGCTGCATAGACTGCTTCGCGGTTGCGGTTGATGCTGGCCAGCACGTAGGGGTTGCGCACGGCACCTGGTTCTACCAAATCAACGCCACGGCCCAACAACTGTTCCAAATCGGCTTTGGCGCCGAAGAATGCTTCCAGACTGGGCGGCGCGTCGGGCGCGAACTCCACTAAAAAATCGGCGTCGCTGCTGGCGGCTATGCCTGAGCGGTGTTGGGCGATGGCAGGGTGCATGGGGAAATTTTAGGAGAGATTGGGCGGAACACGCCCATCGCATATGCCAAATTAGTCTCTAGCCCCGGTAGAACGTACGCAAGAAGCTATAAAAAATATAGCAACTATCAGTCAACTCAGTGATTTGCCCTGAGTGTTTTTTTAGGCCGGCAGATGCACGCCCCGCTTCGACAAGTCAGGCTGCCCGGCCAGCAGCCCGGCTACCGAAATGTCCTCATCCAACGCATCCCAATGCAAGCCGTTTTTGCTCAATTCCACTTGGGCCCGCTGTTCCGGTGCAGCCTCCAGCAAGCGGGGGAACCAGGCCAGCGGTGCGGCGATGGTGCGGCCATCTGACAGGCTTACCCACAGGGTGTCGTCGTCGAAGCGAACTGCTTTAGGCGAAGTGTTCATTCCAAGTCCTTTCAATAAGCTCTTTGTTGGCGGTGATTACATCCCGCAGTTCCCGCAAGGTGCGGGCATCGAATCCGTCGCTGTCACCCAAGTACACCGTAGGCATTAACCAAAATTTTGCCTCACCCTCAGCGCTTCGAACATGAATATGCATTGCCTCACGCGGGTTACCTTCGTTGGAATAGAAGAAGAACCGAAACGACTTGTAGCGGAATACGACTGGCATGGCTCGAAGTTTACAGCGGACAGCTATTTTTAGGTTGAAATGGCCTCTAGCCCCCGTGCAATATGCGCAAGCAGCTATCGTAACTGTAGCAACTTCTTGACGCATCGCCGCCGCCATCGGCAAGCGGGACTTGCAGCGTGGGTAGTTGCTGCAGCCCCAAAACGCGGCGCCGCCCTTGGTGGGTGTGCGCTCCAGCAGCTTGATGCCACAGCTCGCGCAGGTGGGGCGCCAGTACTCGCCTTCATGCGCCACGGCCAATAGCGCCTGCTGTTGCTCCGGCGTGCGCTTGGCAATCAAGGCCAGCAGGGCAGGGCCGTCCAGGGCGCTGATGCCATTGGCTTTGGCGAACTGCCGTGTTTAGCGCTGTCATGCTTTGGCCCTGCGCTTGGTTTTAACCGGTGCAGGGGGCAGCAGGCTGGTGTACTGCTGGTACAGCTCAAACAGAAACGCCACCCGCTCGGCGTCGCTTTTGTAGCTCCTTTTGCCGCCGCTGGCTTCATAGGCTTTGTCCACGGCGGCGTCCAGCTTTTGATGCGCTTTGAGCAGTTCGGGCGGCATGGTCAACGGGTCATACAGGTCGGCCAGCGTGGCGGGCTTGTCACCAGACTGGAACTTGACGCGCACGTCGAGCACCGTTTGTGCTGCAGTTTCGATAGCTGCTTGCGCTTTATCCACGGGGGCTGGAGGCTGATTTAGCTTGGAAGTCTGCGAGAGCTCAGGCCAGGGGAAATTGTTGTAGACGATCTGAGCAGAGTATTGATAGTCACTTTTCATGCGCCCGGCAGTTGCACGCATCCAAGCCATATGCATGACGGATTGAAGAACACCCAGTTCGAGTAATCCGGCTTGCGGCACGACCAGTACAGATGGATTGATGATGACGTTTGGCTCGAAAAATCCCAGGGGTACGTAGTCCCGACTCTCAGAACTGACTTTGGGAATCAGTAAGTAGGGCGTGGATGGTTGCCGATCTTCGCCAAACTCGGCGGGGGTTTTTGCCAGTGCTCGCGTAGGTGCTTTGACGCTTTTAAGGCGTTCCTGTTTGACCGCTTCAACCCGTTTGAGTACTTCGGGCATAGCGCGTAATTGAGCAGGTGCAATACCCTTGAGCCACAGGCAGAAGCGTTTGGAACCGTTCAAAAATTCTTCACCACCAATGTATTCGCGGATGTAGGGCCTGGCCTGCGGCTCCTTTGTGAGGAAGCCGGGAAGTTCAGTCTCATCTAGAACAAAGTGACCAAAATCGACGGCCTTGCTGCCAAACACGATCTCTGGCACAGGGCTGATGGGTCCTGAACGCTTGGTAATCAATACGGATGCCGTATCAGTCAGGTAAGGGGAAATGTTGGCCACAGGCATCGCATGTGGATCGCCCTTGATGTCGTCGTACTCATAAATCACCTTGCCGGGCCGGTCTTCCAGTCCGAAGCCAATGATGACGCAATGCACGGCAGCCTTGCCGCGCGCTTCGTTGGTCCAACTGAAAGTGCGATGGGCAAAGTGAATGTGAATGCCCTGCGCCAGCAACCAACCCCACAGCACGCCGACCTGTTCCCCTTGCGTGATGCTGTTGGTAGAGACAAAGGCGCAGCGGGTGTTCGTTGCGCTTGCCGCTGCCCCGCCATGAAGGTAATGCGCTGCCTTCACATACCAAGCCGCCACCAAGTCCAGAACCCCGGAGCCGTTGATGGGGGCGAAGACCGGCGCCAAGTCAGCTTTTTGAGCCGCCGATTGCTCCTTCTTTCCAACAAACGGCGGATTCCCCAGCACATAGCTGCACTGCTCTGCTGGCAAAACCTCATTCCAGTCCAGCTTGAGCGCATTGTCGTGCGCAATGTATGAACTGGTACGCAAGGGAATTCGGGCAAAGTAAAAGCCGAACTCTTCGCTCAAGCGCAAATTCATCTGGTGGTCCATCAGCCACAACGCCACCTGCGCGATCTGCGCGGGAAACTCCTCGATCTCAATGCCATAAAACTGATCAACGTCAACGTGGATAAGCCCGTGCACATCAACACCCATCTGCCCGTCCTTGATGCTGGCCCGCAGAACAGCCAGCTCCAGTTCGCGCATTTCCCGGTAACTGATCACCAAAAAATTGCCACATCCGCAGGCTGGGTCAAAAAACGTCAGCGTGCGCAGCTTTTTGTGAAACTCAAACAGCCGGTTCTTGTTGCTTTTGACTTTCTCGAATTCGGCCCACAGCTCGTCCAGAAACAGCGGTTTGATGAGCTTGAGTATGTTTTCCTCAGACGTGTAATGCGCGCCCAGGTTGCGGCGGGCTTTCTCGTCCATGATGCTCTGAAACAGACTGCCGAAAATGGCTGGGCTGATGGCCGACCAGTCCAGCGCGCAGGCATCCAACAAGGCCTCGCGCATGGCGCTGGTGAAATCGGCCATGGGCAGTGGCTCGGAAAACAGCTTGCCGTTGATATAGGGAAAGGCCGCGACTTGCTCGTCTAACGCTTTGCTGCGTTTGGCCTCATCGGTGTTGAGCACCTGAAACAGCTGGCCCAGCCGTGAACCCAAGTCGGTGCCGTCTTTGGCGGTGCGTTCCTCAATGAAGGTACGAAACGACTGTGCGGGCTGAAAAATGCCGGTGTCGTCGGCAAACAGACAAAACAGCAGGCGCACCAACAGCACCTCCAGCGGGTGCTCGGTGTAACCGCTGGCCTTCAAGGCATCGTGCAGTCGCCCCATGCGCTCGGCGGCCTTGATGTTGACGGGGTCTTGCGGCTTGATTTCCAGCGCTTTGTAACCCGCCACAAAACCAAACAGCCGAATGTGTTTGTGCAGGTCTTTGATGGCAAATTCAATCGTCTCGCCAGTGGTGAGCCGGTGGACCCGAAAGCGGGCAAAGTCGCACACGATGATGATCTGCGGCAAATCGCGCTCAAGGATGCCGGGAAAGTAAGACAGCGCCTGCGTCAGCGCGGCATCGAGATTTTTGCCGCGCGACTTTTGCTCCACCAGCAGCATGCCGGGCCAGAACAGATCAACAAAGCCGTCCGTTTTCGCTTTGAGCCCCGGCAGCTTTTTGACCGCGTGTTCAAAAGTGGCGACGCGTTTGTCGGTGATACCGAAGATTTCAAAGAAGTCAATCCAGAACGGTTTGCCCTGGCTGTCTTCATTGGCGGCGTCAGCCCAGGTGCGGCTGAAGGTCAACGCGCGGGATTTGATTTCGTTCCAGGATAGGGGCATGGGGGCAAGGTTTCTTGTGTTGGCGTCAGTCAGAACGGCTGACTGCCACTTCTATTTATACGTTTTAGGCCTCTAGCCCCCGTGGAATATGCGTAGATAGCTATATAAAAAATAGCGTTTATCCTGCTCTTGGCTGGTTCAGTCAATTCGATCCAGCCTCTGTTCACCACGAGTTAGACCGGGTTTGAGGCAGTGATCGTTCCCGGATGAGCTTTGCTTGGTAGCGAGCGTTCAGGCAACCGGGTTGCGCACAGCCGACCCTGCCCAGTTTTGGGTAGGCAACTTCAACCCTTGCGCAGCCAGTTGTTTTTTGGCCTGGCTGGACGCAAGCTTCAAGGCTTGAGTAATCTTGTCCTGCGTCGTTGCCGGGCGGGTAGCTGCGGCGCGTTTCATTGGGCGAGTTGTTTTAGATTCAGCCATTTTTCTGGTTCCTCCACATAAGTGCGATGTGCCGTGCCGTGGGCAATGGGCTTGAGTGTGCCTGAAGCATTGTCCAGAACTGTCCAGCGATCAGCCAGCGGCAGGTACAGTTCATATAGATTGTGCAGGCTCCGCTGAAAGCGACGTTCCACGTCGGCTTGCGGTATGTTGTGTCCGCCGAGTTTGACGCGGAGTGCCACCCGATTGACGGCCAGTTCTGCGCTGGGCAGGGCGACATAGAAAATCTGGACCAGATACCCCTGTGCTTTGCAGCGGCTTAAAAATAGGGCGAACGTTCGGCTGGACAGGGTGGACTCAAAAGCAAAGCTCATGCCGCTTTCCGCCAGTTCATGCAAACGCTTGAGCATGACTCGCCCCGCTTCAAACGAGACGGTTTCAGGCGAGTAGGCCGATAAACCTACCGCAATCTGGTCGGCATTTACAAATTCAAGAATACCCAGCGCTTGCTTGAGCAGGTACGGCGCGGCAGTTGATTTGCCCGCGCCATTGGGGCCGGCAATCACCACAACTGTGGGTTGCTTGGGCTTGCTGGCACGAGCGGGCTTCATTTGCCCCAACTATCCTTCAACCCCACCGCCAAATTAAACACCGGCTTCCCTGCCGCGTGATCCACCCGGTCCGCCACAAAATACCCGTGCCGTTCAAACTGGAACTTGTCATCCGTCTTCGCGCTGGCCAGTGACGGCTCCACAATCGCGGTCACCACTTTCAGGCTGTTCGGGTTCAAACATTCCAAGAAGTCTTTGCCGCCCGCGTCGGGCTGGGCGTCGCTGAACAGGCGGTCGTAGATGCGCACTTCAGCACTCACTCCGTCGGCCACGGCGACCCAGGTGATCACGCCTTTGACCTTGACGGCATCGCTGCCGGGCGTGCCGCTCTTGGTGTCGGGGATCAGGGTGGCGTGTACTTCGGTCACGCGGCCGTCGGCATCCTTCACCGCGCCGATGGTTTCAATGACGTGGCCGTATTTCAGGCGCACCTTGCTCGCCGCAATGGCTTGGCCGCTGGCGTTCACATGCGCGGGGAACAGGCGGAAGAAGCCTTTGGGTGGCGTCTCTTCATAGTCGGTGCGGTCAATCCACACTTCTTTGCCGATTTTGAAATGACGCGTGCCCAGCTCGGGGTGGTGCGGGTGAAGCGGGGCGCTGCAGTCGTCCAGCATGCCGGCGCCCATCACTTCGTCCCAATTGGTCAGCACCAGTTTCACCGGGTCCAGCACGGCCATGGCGCGGGTAGCGGATACGTCCAGCGTTTCGCGCAGGCAGCCTTCCAGCGTGCTGTAGTCAATCCAGCTGTCGCTCTTGGTGACGCCAATGCGTTCGGCAAACAGGTGAATCGCCTCCGGCGTGTAGCCCCGGCGGCGCAGGCCGACGAGGGTGGGCAGGCGCGGGTCGTCCCAGCCGCTCACCTTGTGGTCGTACACCAGTTGCGCCAGCTTGCGTTTGCTGG
Source organism: Rhodoferax sp. (assembly GCF_012927445.1). GTDB lineage: Bacteria > Pseudomonadota > Gammaproteobacteria > Burkholderiales > Burkholderiaceae_C > Rhodoferax. The sequence goes on along the minus strand of NZ_JABBPD010000001.1, from coordinate 81,670 downwards.
TGACGACATAGGTGAGGTTGAGGCGGGCAAACTCGTATTGGTGTGGCGGCGGGCTGGCGAGCAGGCCGCCTTCCGTCAGGCGCTCCATCAGCCAGTCATAAAACGGGCGCTGGTCTTCAAATTCGAGCGTGCAGATGCTGTGGGTGATGTTCTCCAGCGCGTCCTCAATCGGGTGGGCAAAGGTGTACATCGGGTAGATGCACCATTTGTCGCCGGTGTTGTGGTGCGTGGCGCGGCGAATGCGGTAGATGGCGGGGTCGCGCAGGTTGATGTTGGCCGAGGCCATGTCGATCCTGGCGCGCAGCACCATGGCGCCGTCGGCGTGTTGGCCGTCGCGCATTTCGCGGAAACGGGCCAGGTTCTCGGCCGGCGTGCGGCTGCGAAACGGGCTGTCGACACCGGGCTTGCTGAAGTCGCCGCGGTTGATGCGCATTTGCTCGGGCGTTTGTTCGTCCACGTAGGCGTGGCCGGCTTCGATCAAATGTTCGGCGGCGCGGTACATAAAGTCGAAGTAGTCGCTGGCCTGGTAGGGCGTGGCGTCCGGTGCGCCATTCCACTCAAAGCCGAGCCAGCGCACGGCGTCAATGATGCTGTTGACGTATTCGGTGTCTTCTTTTTCGGGGTTGGTGTCGTCAAAGCGCAGGTGGCAGACGCCGCCAAAGTCGCGCGCCAGGCCAAAGTTCAGGCAAATGCTTTTGGCGTGGCCGATGTGCAGGTAGCCATTGGGCTCAGGCGGAAAACGGGTGCGGATTTTGGCCGGGTCGGGCTCACCTTGGGCTTGGTGGGTCGCATCGCCCGGACTGCCCGCCCAGCGTCGCTGGGCATAGGTGCCAGCGGCCAGATCGTGCTCGATGATCTGGCGCAAAAAGTTGCTGGGCTTGTGGTCGGGGGTGGTGGCGTTGGTGGGTGTGGGTGAGCTCATGCGCTGGATTTTAGACGCCGAAGTGGGCTGAAGTACCATGGTCTCCCTTGGAGCCTACCCCTGGCACGCAACATGAACACAAACGATTTACCTGACAGTTCTCCCGCCACCGTCCCGGTGCAATGGGCTGATCTGGACACGGCGGTGCAGGCCGGCATTATTTCTACCGCGCAGGCGCAGCAACTGTGGTCACGCTGGGCGGCAGCGGGCTCGCGGGCGGTACACGGGCCGAGTTTTAGCTTCACCAACACCTTGTATTACTTTGGCGGCATGGTGGCGATTGGCGCCATGACGCTGTTCATGACGCTGGGCTGGCAGGCCTTTGGCGCCTGGGGCCTGTTGGCGATCTGCCTTGGGTATCTGGTGGCCTGCCTGAAGGTGGCCGACCAGCTGAAAGCCCGCCAATTGCCCATTCCGGCCGGCATTCTGGCCACGCTGGCGGTGTGCCTGGTGCCGCTGATCGTGTGGTGCGTGCAGCAGGGGCTGGGCCTGTGGCCACCGGGCGGGCCGGAGCGCTATTCGGGCTACCACTCGCACATCAACTGGCGCTGGATGACGCTCGAATTCACCACGCTGGCCGCCGGGGTGGTGATGCTGTGGCGCTACCGCCTGCCGTTTATGGTGATGCCGATTGCGGTGACGCTGTGGTACATGAGCATGGATGTGGCCAACGCTTTGATGCAGCGCGAGGGTTTTGACTGGAAGTTCACGCGCGATGTGTCTCTGATATTTGGCTTGGCCACTTGTGCCGTGGCGGTGTGGGTGGATGTGCGCAGCCGGCGGGCGTTGCTGGCATCAATGCGGCAGGACTATGCGTTTTGGCTGTACCTGTTTGGCGCCATCATGTTCTGGTTTGGTTTGAGCATGCGCGATTCCAGTTCGGAGTTGAACAAGTTTCTGTATGCGCTGATCAACGTCTTTTTGGTGTTGCTGGGCGCTGTGATTGCGCGGCGCGTGTTCACGGTGCTGGGGGCTCTGGGGGTGGCCGGGTATTTGGGCTATCTGTCGCACCGGGTGTTTCAGGACAGTTTGATGTTTCCGTTTGTCCTGACGCTGCTCGGGCTGGGCGTGGTGGCCTTGGGTATTTGGTGGCAGCGCCACGAGGTTGAAATCAACCAGCGCTTGCGCGCCTGGGTGCCGGCGGGGCTGCGCGCTTAACGGTCGGTTGCGCGGGCTTATGGGGCGGGCAGCAGCACCAGCTCAAACGTGACAAGCACCGGGTTGGCGCCGCGCCGCAGCCGGCCGGCTGACCTCTGGTCCGTGAAGTCCACCATGGCCACGTCCACCTCTGCACGCAGTGCGCCGTGCGGGGCGGCACGCACCCGGCCCGCTTGGATCAGGACCTCGGTCACGAACGGTTCGACGCTCCGGCCATCGTCGAACGCCGCACCCACAAGGCTGCCGACGCCGCCCTGGATGGTTGCGTTGGAGATGCCGTGTTCCCGGCAAATGTCTTCAAGGGCGGTGCAAACGTCAATATTCGGACTCAGGCGGACCACCAGGGCTTCCTGGGTTGACGGTGCGTCCATTCGCCGTGCTGTCGCTTCGGGTTTGAACAGAGAGAAATTGGTTTCGGCATCGGGGCGGACGTGGAATTCAGCGCCGTCCAGAATGCACACCGAGGCCCGCAGCGGCGCGGTAATGATGGCATCGGCGGGCAGCACATGGCCGCAGCGGCGGCTTCCCTCGGCGTCGATCCACGTCGCATGGCAATGCAGCCAGGGCTGGCCGTCGCGCTGCCCATAAGTGACCGTCGCGAATTCGAGGCGGACCGGCCCCACGGCGTCAAATCGTTCGCTGTAGTAGACCGCGTGATCGGGCGTTTTGGAGGTGGCAGGCATCACGTACGCAAACGGAAAGAACGCACCGCCCGCCAGACTCAGCACCGCACTGCTGGCGCCATACGGCGCCAGCGCATCGGCCAGTGTCGCCAGCAGTGAATGCCCCGGTGCCAGCGTGAGTTCAACCTGCTTCACCGCCGCCGGCAGCACCTGCACGCGCTCGGCGGCGACGTCGCCCGGGTGAAGAATGCTACGCATGCAGTCGCTCAGGCCGCATCGCGTTTGCGAAGCGTAGGCAGGCCGACGCCAGCGGCATCAAAGCCACCGTCCACCGCCAAGACCTGGCCGGTGACAAAGCTCGCCGCAGCGCTGCAGAGAAAGCCGGCAACCGAGGCAATTTCGTCGGTGGTGCCGTAGCGGTTCAGGGGGATGGCATCGTAGTAGTCGGAGCGAATGGCCACGCTGTGAACCAGCTTGGCCATCTCGGTATCAACCGGGCCCGGGGCGATGGCGTTCACGCGGATGCCGACATGGCCCAGTTCTACCGCTTGTTGCTTGGTGAGGTGGATGAGGGCGGCCTTGCTGGTGCCGTAGGCCACGCGCAGCGTGCTGGCGCGCAGGCCCGAGATGGATGCGATATTGACAATGCTGCCGCCACCGGTCTTGCGCATGATGGGTGCGCAGGCCTGGGTGCAGAGAAAGGCACCGTCAAGATTCGTACCCATGACCTGGCGCCATTCCTCAAAAGAGGTTTCAGCAATCGGTTTGAATACGGCCACGCCGGCATTGTTGACCAAGGCGTCGATCCGGCCGAAAGCGGCCGTTACTTTCTCCACGGCAGTTTGGACCTGCTGCGGATCGGACACGTCGCACAACACGGCCAGCACGTTTTCGGGATCATTGAGCGTGCTGGCTGTTTTGCTTAGCGTGTCGCCATCATTGTCGAGCAAGACGACGCGGTGCCCGTGGGCCAGGAACCACTGGCCAATCGCCAGGCCGATGCCGCGCGCGCCGCCGGTAACCACGGCCACGGGTGTTGATGAATTAGTTGATGTCATGTGTTGCTCCATAAAAAAGTTTGATTGATATTTACAGTTTGTTGGCTGGCAGCCATTCTTCCAGCGTGACTTCAAAAGTCATGCAGATCAGGTTGAAGCCAGCCACAAAGGGTCCGCCATAGACGTTGCCTTGGGTGTCGGCCACCACGCCTGTGAGTGTTGCTTTTAGTTGGCCATCTTCTTGCGAACGGACTTCGCCAGCGAGGCTGACGATCTCAACTGCCGGCCCTGAAATTTGTTGGTAGCTTCCATCCCGATTGCCCATGCAGGCATCGACCAGGCTGCCCAGGGCGCCTCGTACAAAAGCATTCTTGAAGCCTTCCGCCAGGCACAGCTTTTCGACGCTCTGGACCAAATCTTCATTCGGTGCAATACGACCATAGGCCACCCGACCCATCACGCCGTTTTCGACGAGGTAGGCGTTATTCATCGCGGCGCGCCTGATGGGGTTGCAACAAAGAAATATTGGTCTCCGGGTCAAAGGTCACCCGCAGCTCGAAGTCGTCGAGCGAGGTCACCAGCACCGAAATAGGCTCGGGTCCGATGATGCTCAGCTCGGTGAGGATGTGGCCGCCTTTGATCTGCCCGCTCTCGGTGCGGATCGCTGCATGGCAATGCAGCAGCGGTGCGCCAAGTATGTTTTTCCCCAGCATGGCGTTGCCAAAAATCATGCAGGCACTGCCGGCATTGATCGGCCGGGTATAGGCAATCACCGCCTGCCCCGATGGGTCGGGTGGCGCAACGCAATATTGAAGTTGGCTAAAGAACCCGCCGAGGATGGTGGTCGACGCGTTCTTTACGCCCATCTCGTACAGTGGTTTCATGAGGGCGTCGAATAAGGTTAAACCGGGCTGCAGCTTCAAGCGGAAGTGTCTTCCCCCCTTGGATTGCATGCTGCGAATACGCACGGGGTCAAACGGTCCGGGATGAACCAGTGTGCGAGAACGGGGTCGCTCTAACGTTGTTTGTGGCATGGTGAAAAGTCTCCTGCATGCTTGTGGCACGAAATACCGATTTGAAGCGAGGATCACTCGCTTGATCAGTTGGTTTTTCGCAAAGTGTAGGCAATGTGATAGATTTGCAAAAGACTTATTTTTGTATCGATCAATTTAAAATTCAGATCAATGGAACTACGACACCTTCGCTGCCTGATCGCCGTTGCGGAAGAGCTGCACTTCGGCCGTGCGGCAAAACGATTGAACCTGTCACAGCCGCCCGTCAGTCTGGCGATCAAGGAGCTTGAAACAGAACTCGGCCTGCGTCTGTTTGAGCGGACGTCCCGCCGCATTACCTTGACGCGAGGCGGTGAGGAGGTTTTGCGTGATGCGCGCGCTGTGCTCGCCCGCACGGAATCCTTGCGCCAGCACGCGCATGGCGCGGCACGCGGCCACGGCGGGACGCTGTCCATTGGCTTCATCAGTCTGGCTGCCTACTCGTTTTTGCCGGACGTGTTGCGCCGCTTCACCAGCGACTTTCCGGATGTGCGGCTTTCATTGCATGAGTCAACGACAGACCAGATTCTGGGCGACCTGGAGACCGGGACACTGGATGTCGGTTGTATCTTTGCCTCGCCCATGCTGCCCGCCACCCTGACTTACCAGGCGACCAACCGCGACCCGCTCATCGTTGCGCTACCGGAGAAGCACCCGTTGGCGCACCTGGCCCGTGTGCCGCTGGAGCGCCTTGCGGGCGAGCAGTTCCTGACTTTTGAGCGGCACTTTGGCCCCATGATGTTTGATACCGTGGTGAGCACCTGCATGCGTCATGGCTTCAGTCCCCGAATATTTCCGGCACGACAAATGCACACCATCGTCAGTCTGGTTTCCGGCGGTATCGGTGTCGCGCTGGTCCCCGCCTGCGTGCAGGTTCTGCATCGTGAGGGCGTGGTTTACCGGCCGCTGCGGGGCGACCGCACGCCGGTAGAGACCGGCGCCGCTTGGCGCACTGAGGACGATTCATCCATCGTCCGCGAATTTGTTCGCTACTTGCCCCGCATCCGTTGATCGGTCAGTTGTTAATCAACGCTTTTTCCGGCTTCGGTCTGCAGCAAGGCCAAGGCCTGGCTTGCCAGCATCAGGCGGTTGCCGAGGAAAGCATTGCGCGCCGCGCCCATCCGGGATTTGATTGCCGCAATGCTGATGGAGGCCACGGGGCTGTTGCTGGCATCGCAGACCACAACGCCGATCGCCCAGCTGTCATCAATGACCAGTCCTGGTTGCACGCAGTAGCCCAGACTCCGCGTCTCCTGAATCAGGCGCTTGATGGCGGCATCTGTGCAGCGCGGGAATCGCTGGGCCCGCAAGGGCGCGTTGCGTCTTAAGGCATCCTCAATCTCGTCGTCCAGCAGGGCGGCCAGCAGGGCGCAACTTCCGGCGCCAACGCCCAGTGGCAAGCGGTCCCCGGCCTTGATGAGCTGGTTGCGAATCGGAAAGTCGCCCTCGTCACGCGACAGGCAAATGCTCTCGTAGCCGTGCAACACACTGAAGAAAACGGTGTCACCCGATTCAATCGCCAGCGTGCGCAGGGTCGGCGCGGCCAGCCGCTGCAGTTCATAACTTGGCTCGGCGGCCAGTCCGACGGCGAAGGCCTCCGGGCCCAGGCGATAGCGGCCTGATCCACGGTCGTGCAAAACAAAGCCTTCGTCCACCAGGGTGCGAGTCAGGCGAATAGCGGTTGCCTTGTTGAGCTCGAGGCGACGGCCAATCTCGCTCATTCGCAGACCACCGGGTCCGATGCGGGTGAGAAGGCGCAAGACCGACAGGCCTCGGCGCAGCGTCTGTGCCCCGGCCATTTCTGTTTTTTCAGCGGGTTTGGTTAGCATGGTCATGCGGATATTGATTCATTTTTTGGACTTTTTGCTCAGTAAAAACCCGAACTCGGTTGATCACATAGTGGACCACTATCTTCCATTTCACCCTGAAATTCTAGTGGCGTAGTCAATCATCGCCCCTAGAATTTAACGACGAGGACGTAAGCGTAAATAACAAACAGGTTCACATATCAAACCTGCAACACCACTGACACCATGAACACACCACACATCATCGGCTGGGGCCACACCCCGTTTGGCAAACTCGACAACCTGGATCTCGAACAGCTCCTTCGTGACGCCGCACTGCCCGCCATTGCCAGCGCGGGGTTGGAGCCTGCGGACATCGACGGCATCTTTATTGGCCACTTCAACGGCGGTTTCGTGCGCCAGGATTTCAGCGCCTCGCTCGCGGCAGTGGCCATTCCCGAGTTTCGCCACACCCCGGCGGTCCGGATGGAAAATGCGTGCGCGACCGGCTCGGCCGCTATCTGGGCCGCGCTGGATGCGCTTGCCAGTGGCCGGGTCAAGCGGGCGTTGGTGGTGGGGATGGAGAAGATGAATACCCTGCCTAACGTGCAGATCGGCGAAACGCTGCTGAAGTGTTCGTATGTCAAAGAAGAAGGTGACACGCCCGGTGGCTTCGCCGGTGTGTTTGGCAAGATTGCCGCCGGCTACTTTGAGCGCTTCGGGGACCAATCCGACGCCCTGGCCGCCATCTCTGCAAAGAACCATGCCAACGGGGTGCATAACCCTTATGCCCACATGCGGCGCGACTTGGGCTTTGACTTTTGTCGTCAGCCCTCGGACAAAAATCCGTTCGTCGCCGGCCCACTCAAGCGTTCAGACTGTTCGCTGGTGTCCGACGGCGCGGCCGCACTGGTGTTGTCGCTGGAGCCCGTGTCGGGAGCCGCGGTACCTGCCGTGCGCTGGCGCTCGCGCACGCAGGTCAACGAATTCCTGCCGCTGTCGCGTCGTGATCCGACCCGTTTCGAAGGCGCCGCGCTGGCCTGGAGCAAGGGTTTGAACGTCGCTGGTGTATCACTGGCTGACTTGCACTTTGTCGAGACACACGACTGTTTCACGATCGCCGAGCTGCTCGAATACGAGGCCATGGGCCTGGCGCCACACGGCCAGGGCGCGCGTGTGATCCTCGACGGCGTGACACGCAAAGACGGCAAGCTGCCCGTCAACCCGTCCGGCGGCCTCAAGTCGCGTGGCCATCCGATCGGCGCCACGGGGGTGTCGCAACACGTGATGGCGGCGATGCAGTTGTCGGGGCAGGCGGGTGCGATGCAAATCGAGGGCGCCCGTTTGGGTGCCGTGTTCAACATGGGTGGGGCGGCAGTGGCCAATTACCTCAGCGTGCTGGAAGCAGCATGAACAACGCGCCGGTGATGAATCTCGGGCGGCTGCTCACCCATACCGCACGCCTGTATCCGCAACATGTCGCGCTTATCCAGGGGGAGCAGCAGTGGACTTGGAGCGAGATTGACCTCCGTGTCGATGCCATGGTCAGTGCCATGCGGCAACTCGGTATGCAAAAGGGCGACCGGATTCTTGTGCAGTCGCGCAACAACCTGCAGATGTTTGAGAGTTGCTGGGTGGCGTTTCGCCTTGGTTGCGTCTGGGTGCCGACCAACTTCCGGCTGACGCCCCCTGAAGTCGCCTACCTTGGCGAAGCGAGCGGCGCGGTGATGATGATTGTCGAAGCGGACTTTGCTGCGCATACCGATGCGGTGCGCGCCGCGTCGCCGCAACTGCAGCACGTCATTTGTATCGGCGCGCCGCGTGCCGGCGAGTACGCGTATGACCTGCTGGTCGAGCAGCACCTGGGCCAGGTGTCCATTGAGCGGCCACCTGAAGAGACCGTGCGCTATGACGACCCGCTGTGGTTCTTCTACACGTCGGGCACGACCGGTCGGCCGAAGGCCGCTGTGCTCACGCATGGGCAGATCGCCTTCATTGTGAATAACCATCTGGCCGACCTGATCCCCGGCACGAGGGAGCAGGACTGCTCCATCGCCGTGGCGCCGTTGTCGCATGGTGCCGGCATTCATGCGCTGATGAACGTTGCGCGTGGCGCCGCCACGGTATTGCTGCCGAGCGAGAAGTTGGACCCCGAAGTGTTTTGGCAGCTCGTCGAGCGGCACCGCGTCAGCAACCTGTTTACCGTGCCGACCATCGTGAAAATGCTGGTCGAGCATCCGGCTGTTGACCGCTATGACCACAGCTCATTGCGCTACATGATTTATGCCGGTGCGCCGATGTACCGTGCCGACCAGAAACTCGCGCTGCAGAAGCTCGGCAAAGTGCTGGTGCAGTACTTCGGCCTGGGAGAGGTGACCGGTTGCATCACGGTACTGCCAGCTGAAATGCACTCTGCCGATGACAATGACCTGAATGCCAACATTGGCTCCTGCGGACGCCCACGCACCGGCATGGAGGTCGCCATTCTCGACGCCAACCTGCAACCGGTGAAAACCGGGGAGGTCGGCGAGATCTGCTGTCGCGGCCCCGCCGTGTTCAACGGCTACCACGCCAACCCCGAGGCCACCGAAAAAGCGATGCGCGGCGGCTGGTTTCACACCAATGATCTGGGCCGAATGGACGAGCGGGGGCTGCTCTACATCACCGGACGCGAGTCCGATATGTACATCTCGGGCGGCTCCAACGTTTATCCGCGCGAGGTCGAAGAGGTGCTGTTAATGCACCCCGGCGTGGCCGAGGTCGCGATCCTGGGGGTGGCCGATGCAAAGTGGGGCGAGATCGGTGTGGCGGTGGTCGTGCTGCGCGAAGGCGCCGCAGGGGTTGACGAAGCCGCGCTCCTGGCCCATCTGGAAGGCCGTTGTGCCCGTTACCGCTGGCCCCGGCAGGTATTTTTTTGGGACGAACTGCCGAAGTCGGGCTACGGCAAGATCACAAAAAAAGACATCAAGCGCCTGCTCATTGAGCGTGGCGAAGTAAACGAACTGACGCCATCTTGATGGCCGCTGATCAGCACCTCGTTCATACAGTAAAGTCCGAAGAATAATAAATTTTTAACCACTGCAACGGAGACAAACCATGCAAATAACTCGACGTACCCTTCTCGCCGGCGCTGGCGCCACTGCACTCACACTGCCCATGGGCAATGCGTTCGCCCAAAAAGCGGAATTCACCTACAAGTATGCGAACAATCTTCCGGTGATGCACCCGATGAACATCCGCGCCAAAGAGATGGCAGATGCGATTCGCGTGGAAACCAAAGGCCGCGTCGATATCCAGATCTTTCCGAACAGCCAGCTCGGCTCGGACACCGATATGCTGAGCCAGGTGCGCTCTGGCGGCGTCGAGTTCTTTACGCTCTCCGGGCTGATCCTCTCGACATTGGTGCCGGCCGCCGCGATTACCGGCATCGGCTTCGCGTTTCCTGACTATGCCACGGTGTGGAAAGCGCTGGATGGCGATCTTGGTGCCCATGTACGGGCGCAGATTGCCAAGTCCGGTCTGGTTGCGATGGACAAAATCTGGGACAACGGCTTCCGGCAGATCACTTCGTCGACCAAGCCAATCGTGACCGGAGACGACTTGAAGGGGATGAAGATTCGCGTACCGCCGTCTCCACTGTGGACGTCGATGTTCAAGGCGTTCGACGCCGCACCCACATCGATCAACTTCAGCGAGGTGTATTCCGCGCTGCAGACCAAGGTCGTCGAAGGACAAGAGAACCCGCTGGCGATCATCGCCACCGCCAAGTTGTACGAGGTGCAGAAATACTGCTCGCTCACCAACCACATGTGGGACGGTTTTTGGTTCCTGGCCAACAAGAAGGCTTGGGAGCGGCTGCCGGAAGACTTGCGCACGATTGTTGCCAAACATATCAATGCCGCGGGCATGAACGAACGTGTTGACGTTGCTGCGCTGAATGCCACGGTGCAGAAAGATCTCACCAGCAAGGGTCTGGTGTTCAACCAGCCCAAGACTGACAGCTTCCGCGAGCGCCTGCGCAAGTCCGGTTTCTATGCCGAATGGAAAGCCAAGTTTGGCGACGAAGCCTGGGCACTCCTCGAACGCAGCACTGGCAAGTTGGGATGATGGTCGCCACTCATCCAAGGTCCGGGATTCGATCCACGCCATGGGGTACTTATGCATGACGCGCCTGACATAACGGCACCTGGGCGGCCGTGGCTGGCCCGTCTCGATGCAACACTTGGCCGGCTGGTCGAAGTGTCAGCCGCGCTGCTGGTGGTGGCGGATATCTGTGTGCTGTTCTGGGGCGTCGTCGCGCGCTTCATGCTGCACCGCCCGCTGGTGTGGTCGGACGAACTGGCGTCGCTTTTGTTCCTGTGGCTGGCGATGATGGGTGCCGTGGTCGCCTTGCGGCGCGGCGAACACATGCGCATGACCGCGCTGGTCAGCAAGGCCAACCCGCGGCAGCGGGTTCTGCTGGAGGCGGTGGCCACGAGCGCCTGCCTGGCGTTCTTGAGCCTGGTGGCTTGGCCGGCTTGGGAGTACGCGGCGGATGAGCGGGCCATCACCACGTCTGCGCTCGAGATATCCAATGTATGGCGTGCCGCAGCGTTGCCTGTGGGGATTGCGTTGATGGCCGTTTTTGCCACGCTGCGATTACTGCGGGTGTCGAACCTCATGCAGTCTCTGCAAGCGGTCCTCCTGGTGGGGACCATCGTCGGCGCGTTCTGGGTTGCGGGCCCGTTGTTTGAGAATCTCGGTCGCCTGAACCTGCTGATCTTCTTTGTTGGCGTGGTGGCCAGTTGCGTGTTTGCCGGCATTCCGATTGCCTTCGCCTTTGGCTTGGGTACTTTCGGCTATCTGGCGCTCACCACCGGTACGCCGTTGCCGGTGATCGTTGGTCGCATGGATGAAGGCATGTCGCACCTGATTCTGCTGGCGGTGCCACTGTTTGTTTTTCTTGGCTTGCTGATCGAGATGACAGGCATGGCGCGTGCCATGGTGGCCTTTTTGGCGGGCTTGCTCGGCCATGTAAAAGGCGGTCTGTCGTATGTGCTGATCGGGGCGATGTACCTGGTTTCGGGGATCTCCGGCTCCAAAGCGGCCGACATGGCGGCCGTTGCGCCGGCACTGTTTCCCGAAATGAAGAAGCGCGGGGCGAAGGAGGGCGATCTGGTTGCCTTGCTCGCGGCCACCGGCGCGCAGACCGAGACCGTGCCACCCAGTTTGGTACTGATCACGATCGGTTCGGTCACCGGCGTGTCGATCGCCGCCCTGTTCACGGGTGGCCTGCTGCCGGCGGTGGTGCTCGGACTGGTGTTGTGCGTCGTGGTTCGCTATCGCTATCGCCATGAAGACCTGAGCCTGGTGCAGCGCACTCCCTGGAAGGAAGTCGGCCGGTTGCTGTTGATTGCCTTGCCCGCGCTGGCGCTGCCGTTCGTCATCCGGGCGGCCGTGGTGGAGGGCGTGGCTACCGCAACCGAGGTGTCAACCATCGGCATCGCTTACGCCATACTCGCGGGTCTGTTCGTTTACCGTCAGTTTGACTGGAAACGCCTCGGCCCGATGCTGGTAAACACTGCAGCGCTGTCGGGTGCGATCCTGCTGATTATCGGCACCGCCACGGCCATGGCCTGGGGGCTGACGCAATCTGGCTTTTCACGCTGGCTGGCCGAAATGATGGGGTCTTTGCCTGGCGGGGCACCGATGTTCCTCGCGGTTTCGATCGTGGCCTTCGTGGTGCTCGGTTCGGTGCTTGAGGGGATTCCGGCCATCGTGCTGTTTGGCCCGCTGTTGTTCCCGATTGCGCGCCAGCTCGGCGTGCACGATGTGCACTACGCGATGGTGGTGGTGCTTTCGATGGGCTTGGGGCTGTTCGCACCGCCGCTCGGCGTTGGTTACTACGCGGCCTGTGCCATTGGACGCGTGAATCCCGATGCGGGCATCCGCCCGATCATCGGCTACATGGTGGCATTGCTCATTGGTACCATTGTGGTGGCGGCAGTGCCTTGGATCTCAATCGGATTTCTCTGAGATCGTCAGGCTGGCCAACAAAAATCAGGGCATCCCCCTGAGTTTGTTAGCTGGGCCTGTTACGTCTTGCAATCTTTGTCACACAAATCGGGCCATCCTGGCGCGGGCTAGCCGCGTTAGAAGCACAGAGCTACATGTTTGCTCTGTGTGCTTTTCTTTCCAGGAGAATTCTTATGAAGATCAACCGTTCAGTGTCTTCCCTCGTTGCAGCTGCCAGTGTGGCCCTTGCTGCTTTGGGAATGACCGGTGCCGCTCAGGCCCAAAACGTGAACTGGTCGGTGGGCGTGTCCTCACCCGGTGTGCAAGTGGGCGTGACCAATGCACAGCCCATCTATTATCAGGAGCCGGTGTACCAACAGGTCTACCAACCGGTGTACCGGGCACCGCGACGCGTGGTCTATGTGCAACCACAGCCCGTGTTTGTGGCCCCACCCCAGTACGTTCAGGCGGGCTGGCAATATCCAGGCTATGGCGGTGGCTGGCGCCACGGGCGTGGCCGGCATGACGGCGACCGCTTTGACGGGGATCGTTTTGAAGGTGGCCGCTCAGGCCACGGCCACGGCGGCCACGACCGGGACTGACCGCCATCGGCTAGCCGTGCAACATAACAGCCTTACCAGCCACCCCCGAGTGACTGGATAAGGGCGACGGCGGTGGTTTGCCGGTCGGCTTGCACTTGCACCAGCGCCCGACGGGCGCTCAAAGCGCTGGCTTGTGCGGTAACCACTTCGGTGTAGCTCACCTGGCCTTCGCGGTAGCGATTCAGCATTTGTGTTTCTGCCTCGTCGGCCGCCTGCGAGGCTTGACCACGCAGCGCCTGCTGTTGTACCAGTACGCGCGTTGCCGCCAGCTGGTCTTCAACATTCTGAAATGCCGTCAGCACGGTTTGCCGATAGCGGGCGACGGCAGCGTCATGCGCCGCCTGCGCCCCGCTGACCCGTTCGCGCGTGGCGCCCGCATTGAATAGCACTTGCGCCGCCGACAAGCCGAGTGACCACAGGCTGTTGGAGGCACTGAACAGGTCCGACACGGCGCTGGCGCTGAAGCCGTAAGACGCATTCAAGTTCACGCTGGGGTAGAAGGCAGACTGTGCAATCCCAATCTGTTCATTTGCCACCGCCACCCGGCGCTCGGCGGCCGCAATGTCGGGCCGCCGTTCCAGCAGTGTCGATGGCACGCCGAGCGGCACCTCCGGCACCGAAGCTGTCCACTGGATTGAGGCCAAGGTGAAATCTGCCGGGGCCCGGCCCAGCAGTACCGCAATCGCATGTTCGAGTTGTGCCCGTTGCCGAGACAGCCCCAACGCTTCGGCCTGTGCGTTGGCCAGTTGCGTCTGTGCCTGCAGCACGTCGGTTTTGGCTGCAATGCCGGCCGCGTAGCGATTCTGCGTGATCTGCAGCGTGCGCTGGTAGCCGGCAATGGTGCTCGCCAGCAGCGCTTGCTGGGCATCGGTCTGGCGGATGGAGAAGTAGTTGGTCGCCAGCTCGCCCTGCGCAGACAGTCGGGCCGAAGCCAGATCAGCGGCGCTGGCCTGAGAGCTGGCGCTGGCGCTGTCCACACCACGGCTCAGCCGGCCCCACACATCGGGCTCCCAACTGCCGCCGATGTTGGCCTGGTAGGTGTTGCCCGTGCGCGAGCTGCTGGCGCCACCACCCGACTTGGTCGCGCCGCCGTTCAAGGTAATCACCGGAAACAGGGCAGCACGCTGCTCCCGGACCAGTGCGCGGGCCTGGGCGTAGTTGGCGCTGGCGACGGCAATATTCTGGTTGGAGACCTCAATGCCGGAGGCCAACTCATTGAGGACCGGATCGTTGAACAACGTCCACCAGGGCCCCCGCTCCAGTGCATCGGCGGGCGCTGCTGGCACCCAGTTGTTGGCTTCTTTGTAGGCCGCTGGCGTAACCGCCGACGGGCGCTGATAGTCGGGGCCGACGGCGCAACCGCTCGCCAGCAATGAGAAGGCCGCCATGGCCAGAATGTGACGTTTAAAGAACGGGGACTGGGATGGGCGCATGGAGGTTCTCGTTGTGGTCATGGCGTCGCGTCAGCGGGCAAGTCGCCGTGGGTACGGCTGAGTTGGCGCTCGGCCGGACTGCGATGACGCAGCTTGTCGAGCAAAATATAGACCACTGGGGTGGTCAGCAAGGTCAGCACCTGGCTCACGAGCAGGCCACCAATGATGGCAACCCCGAGGGGCCGCCGCAGTTCGGCGCCTTCCCCAAATCCAATGGCCAGCGGCAAGGCGCCGAGTGCCGCCGCCAGGGTGGTCATCAGGATCGGGCGGAAGCGCAGCAGGCAGGCTTCGCGCACCGCCTCCACGGCCGACAATCCGCGCGAGCGCTCCGCTTCCAGCGCGAAGTCAATGATCAAAATGGCATTCTTCTTGACGATGCCGAGCAGCAGAAAGACGCCAATCAATGCAATGATTGAAAACTCCATGTTGAACAGCAACAGCGCCAGCACCGCCCCCACGCCGGCCGATGGCAGTGTTGAGATGACGGTGATCGGGTGCACCAGACTTTCATACAGGATACCCAGCACGATGTAGATCACGACCAGTGCTGCCGCAATCAGCAGCGGCTGCTGGTCTTGCGATTCCTGCGCGCTGCGTGCGGTTCCCTGAAAGCTGCCGCGCACGTTATTGGGCATGCCGATGTCGGCCTCCGCCTGGCGCACCGCCTCCTGACCCTCGCTCAAGGTGCTGCCTTCGGCCAGATTGAAAGAGACGGTGGTGGCCAGCTCGGCATCCTGGTGGCTGATGGAAGTGGCCGCCGAACTTTCGGAAAAGCTGGCAAAAGCGGACAAGGGCACCATGCGGCTGGGTGCGGCGCTCAAGGCTTGTCCGCTGGAGGGGTCACGCAAAGCCGGGTTGATGCTGGTGCCGGAGGTGCTGGCTTTCGCCGGTACATAGACATCTTTCAGTGCCTCGGGACTGCGGGCAAAGCGCGGTGCCACTTCCATGACGACGTGGTACTGGTTGAGTTCACCGTACAGGGTGGCCACTTGGCGTTGGCCAAAACCGTTGTACAGCGCGTTGTCCACATCGCGCGCCGTCAACCCCAGCTTGGCCGCGCTGTCGCGGTCGATATTCACGAAGGTTTCGACGCCGTTTTCTTCCTGGTCGGTATCGACATCGATCAGTGCCGCTTGCCCCTTCATCGCATCGGCCAGCTTGGTAGCCCACAGGCGCAAATCATTGAGGTTGTCGCTCTTCAGCGTGTATTGGTAGGTCGAATTGGCTTGGCGTCCGCCCATGCGCACGTCTTGCACCGGACTGAGAAACAGGCGCACGCCGGTGACCTTTGCCAATTGGGGCCGCAAGCGGGCAATCACCGCCTGACCGGCGTCGGTGCGCTCGTTCGCCGGCTTCAGATTGACGAACATAAAGCCGCCACCAGCGCGCGAGCCGCCCGTGAAGCCGACCACGGTGGCCACCGCCGGGTCACGCTTGATGATGTCCACCAACTCCCGCAACTTGCCCTGCATCGCTTGAAAAGAAATGCTTTGATCGGCCCGCATGCCGCCACGGATTTGCCCGGTGTCTTGCTGGGGGAAGAATCCTTTTGGCGCTGCGCTAAAGAGGTAAACATTCAGGCCGATCACCGCCACCAGAATCAGCATCACCAGCTTCGCACTGCCAATGGCCCAGTCCAGGCTGACCTCGTAGCCGCGGTGTAGGCGGGTAAAACCGCGCTCAAAGGCGCGCGCCAGCCGGCCGGGCGGACGGTCATCTGATTTCGGTTTGAGCAACCAGGCGCACATCATCGGTGTGGTGGTCAGCGAGATGACCAGCGAGATCAGCACCGCCGCCGACAGCGTGACCGCGAACTCGCGGAACAGCCGGCCCACTTGTCCGCCCATGAACAGGAGCGGGATGAACACGGCCACCAGCGAGAGACTGATGGACAACACAGTAAAGCCCACTTCGCGCGCGCCGAGCAAGGCGGCCTGCATCCGGTCCATGCCGTTTTCAATATGGCGGCTGGTGTTTTCCAGCACCACAATGGCATCGTCGACCACAAAACCGGTGGCCACTGTGAGCGCCATCAGGCTCAAATTATTCAGGCTGAATCCGAGCAGGTACATGACGCCAAAAGTGCCCAGCAGCGAGACCACGGTCGCCACAGCGGGAATGATGGTGGCGCGTGCGCTGCGCAGGAAGGCACTGACCACCAGCACCACCAGTACGATCGAGATCAACAGCGTGACTTCGATCTCACGCAGCGAGGAACGGATCGAGTTGGTGCTGTCGGAGGCCACCTGCAACTGCACGTCCTGCGGCAATTGCGCCTGGAGCTCTGGCAGTAGCGCACGGATGCCGTCCACTACCTCGATCACATTGGCGCCGGGCTGGCGCGTCACCAGCACAATGACAGCGGGCACGCCATTGAACAGACCGAGCGTGTTGGCGTTCTCGACGCCGTCCAGCACCTCGGCGACGTCCGACAGTCGGATGGCGGCGTTGTTGCGCCAGGCCACCACCAGCCCCCGGTAGTCGGCGGCGGTGCGACCGCCGGTGGCGGTGCTGGCCTGCGAATAAATCTGCAGTCGGCGTTCATCGCCCTCAATCGCGCCTTTGGGCCGGTTGGCCGAACTGGCCTGAATCGCGGCCCGCACATCTTCCATGCTGACGCCGTAGCGGTTCAGCGCGAAGGGCAACAGTTCAACCCGCACCGCCGGCAAGGAACCGCCGCCAAGTTCAACGTCGCCGACGCCCGGCACCTGAGCCAGTTTTTGCTGCACCAGGTTGGAGACTGCGTCGTACACCTGGCCGGGGGAGCGGGTCTTGGAGGTCAGCGCAAGAATCACGATCGGCGCATCGGACGGATTCGCCTTGCGGTACGTCGGGTTGCTGCGCAAGGTGGCGGGCAGGTCGGCCCGCGAGGCGTTGATGGCGGCTTGCACTTCGCGCGCCGCTGCATCGATCTTGCGATTGAGGTCGAACTGCAAACTGATGCGGGTCGAGCCATTGCCGCTCGACGAGGTCATTTCATTGACGCCGGCAATCACCCCCAAGCGCCGTTCCAGTGGGGTGGCGACGCTGGTCGCCATGGTCTCGGGGCTGGCGCCCGGCAGCGACGCACTGACCGAGATGGTGGGGTAATCCACCTGCGGCAGTGGCGACACCGGCAGCACAAAAAAAGCGCCAATGCCGGTGAGCGCCAGGCCGATGGTCAGCAGGACGGTGGCGACCGGTCGCCGAACAAACGGCTCGGACAGATTCACGAAGCGCTCCGGGCGGACCAGCGCTGCGCCAGCCGGTCAAAGCCCAGGTAAATGACCGGCGTGGTAAAGAGCGTCAGCAGCTGGCTGACGATGAGACCGCCAAAAATGGCCAGCCCCAGCGGATGGCGCAACTCGGCGCCTTCCCCCGACCCGAGCATCAGCGGCACGGCAGCGAACAAGGCGGCCAGTGTCGTCATCAGGATCGGACGAAAACGCAGCATGGCCGCCTGGTGAATGGCCTCGCGCGGCGACTTGCCCTCGTTGCGTTCGGCGTCAATCGCGAAGTCGATCATCATGATGGCATTCTTCTTCACAATGCCGATCAGCAGGATGATGCCAATGATGCCGATCACGCCCAGATCCTGGCCGCTGATCATGAGGGCCAGCAATGCGCCAACCCCGGCCGACGGCAGCGTCGACAGGATGGTCAGTGGATGGATGTAGCTTTCGTACAGCACGCCCAGCACGATGTAGACGCAGATGACCGCCGCCAGAATCAGCCACAACTGGCTGCTCAGTGACGATTGGTAGGCACCGGCCGCACCCAGGAACGTCATCGTCACACTGCCTGGCAAGCCAATGTCGAGCGCCGCCTGGCGGATCGCATCAACCGACGCCCCGAGCGAAACCCCGGGGGCCGTGTCGAAGCCCATGGTGGTGGCCGGGTACTGGGCGACGTGCGTGATCTGCAGTGGCGCCGGCCGCTCCGTGATGGTGGCTATGGCCGACAGTGGCGTGGCTTTGCCGGAGCTGGTGCGCAGTTGCAACTGGCCGAGCGACTCCGGCGTGGTTAACAGGTTTTGCTGCGCTTCAAGAATCACCCGGTACTGGTTGGTCTCGGTAAAGATGGTGGACACGATGCGCTGGCCAAAGGCACTGTACAGCGCATCGTCAATCGCCGCCGCGCTGATGCCGAGCCGCGAGGCGCTGTCGCGGTCAATGTCGACAAACACGGCGACCCCGGTGGCAGTGGCGTCGGAGACGACATTGCGCACCTGCACGACACCCTGCAAGCGCTGCGACAACTTGGTCGCCCATTGCACCACGATGGCGTTGTCGGAACCTTCCAGCGACACCCGGTACTGCGTTGGTCCGGTTTCGGCATCAATGGTCAGATCCTGGGTCGGCTGCAAATAAATGGTGACGCCGGCCACCTGGCCAACGCGCTGGCGCAGCCGGTCCATGGTCTGCTGTTGCGTGCCACTGCGCACCGGCTTCAGATTGATCAGCATGCGACCGGTGTGCAGCATCGTGTTGTTAGCCGCATCGACACCAATCAGCGAACTGAGCGTGGCGACGTCGGGGTCTTCGAGGATGGCCTTGGCGGCGGCTTGCTGCAACTGCGCCATGCGGGCATAGGAGACCGATTGCGCGGTCTCGATGCGTGCTTGCAGCTGGCCGGTGTCTTGCGTTGGAAACAAGCCTTTGGGAATCACCACATAGAGCAAGACCGTCAGCACAAACGTGGCCAGCGCCACCAGCAAGGTAGCGGTTTGGTGCTCCAGCACCCAGGTCAGCGAATGGTCATAACGGACCATCACGCTGGAGAAAAATTGCTGCAGTTTGCCCGCCGGTTTGTTCTCTTTTTCGCTCTCCTTCGGATCGTGGCGCTTTAGCCAGCGCGCCGACATCATCGGGACCAGGGTGAGCGAGACCACCGCCGAGATCAGGATCGTGATGGCCAGCGTGATGGCAAATTCCCGAAACAGGCGGCCCACCACGTCGCTCATGAAGACCAGCGGGATCAGCACCGCAATCAGCGAGGCGGTCAGCGAGATGATCGTGAAGCCGATCTGTGCCGCACCTTTAAAGGCGGCCTCCATCGGCGGCTCGCCTTCTTCGATATAGCGCGAGATGTTTTCGATCATCACGATCGCATCATCGACGACGAAGCCGGTGGCAATCGTCAGGGCCATCAGGGTCAGGTTGTTCAGGCTGTAGCCCAAGAGGTACATCGCACCACAAGTCCCTATCAGCGAGATGGGCACGGCCACGCTGGCGATGAAGGTAGCGCGCAGGTTGCCCAGGAAGGCAAAAATGACGAGCACCACCATCAAGACAGCCAGCGCGAGTTCGATTTCCACTTGCTCGACCGAGGCCCGAATGCCGGTGGTGCGGTCGCTTAGCACCTCGATCTTCAGGGCGGCG
Source organism: Rhodoferax sp. (assembly GCF_012927445.1). Classification (GTDB taxonomy): domain Bacteria; phylum Pseudomonadota; class Gammaproteobacteria; order Burkholderiales; family Burkholderiaceae_C; genus Rhodoferax. Next base: position 61,741 of record NZ_JABBPD010000001.1, on the reverse strand, counting down.
GGCAACCCGGCCTGCAGTTCGGGCAGACGCGCCTTGATGGCATCGACGGTGGCGATCACGTTCGCGCCGGGCTGGCGCTGCACGTTCAGGATGATGGCCGGCTTCAACCCCGCCCAGGCGCCCAGCTTGACGTTCTCCGCGCTGTCAACGACTTGTGCTACCTCCGACAGCCGCACGGGCGCGCCATTCTTAAAGGCCACGATCAGGCTCTTGTAGTCGACCGCTGCCAGCAGTTGATCGTTGGCGTTGATGGTGTAGGCGCGGGTTGGCCCATCGAAACTGCCTTTGGCGCTGTTGGCGTTGGCTGCGGTGATGGCCGTCCGCAGCGTGTCGAGCCCGAGGCCATAAGACGCCAGCGCCTGGGTGTCGGCCTGAATCCGCACGGCCGGCCGTTGACCACCCGACAGCGATACCAGCCCGACGCCGGAAACCTGGCTGATCTTCAAGGCCAGCCGCGTGTTGACGATGTTTTGGACTTCCGTCAGCGGCACGGTGTCGGAGGTGACGGCCAGGGTCAAAACCGGCGCATCGGCCGGATTGATTTTGGCGTACACCGGAGGCGCTGGCAGATCGGCCGGCAGCAGGGAGCCGCCGGCGTTGATGGCGGCTTGCACTTCTTGTTCCGCGACATCGAGCGTTTGCCCCAGACCGAACTGCAAGGTGATGAGCGACACCCCGGCCGCACTGGTGGAGCTCATGCGCTGCAGGCCGGACATCTGGCCAAACTGGCGTTCCAGCGGCGCGGTGACAGTCTGACCCATGACCTCCGGACTGGCGCCCGGATAGAGGGTCTGCACCTGGATGGTGGGGAAGTCGACTTGCGGCAGCGCCGACAGTGGCAAGAACTTGAAGCCGACGATGCCGGCGAGCACGATCGCCACCATCAGCAGGGCGGTGGCAACCGGCCGCAGGATGAACGGGCGGGATGGACTCATGACGCCGCTGAAGCAGCCGAAGCCGGCGCAGTTGGGCTTGCACCGGGCTTGCCTTTCCGCTTGCCGCCAGCACCGGCTGCGCCAGCCGGCTTGTCGCCGGCGAGCGTTACTTTGGCACCATCATTGAGTCGGTCGGCACCTTCGGTGATGACTTTTTCGCCGATTTGCAAACCAGAAGTGATTTCGATCTTGTCAACCGTCGCCTGGCCGCGGGTGACTGGCCGCAACGCCACCGTCCGCTCAGCGGTATTGAGCACATACACAAAGTCGCCTTTGCTACCGTGACGCAGTGCCGTCACGGGCACCATCACGCCGCCCTGGATCGTGCGCAGCAACAGCCGCACATTAACGAACTGATTGGGGAACAAGGCGAACTTCGTATTGTCGAACCGCGCCTTGGCACGCACCGTACCGGTCTGGGTATCAACCTGGTTGTCGAGCGTTGAGAAGCGGCCTGTGTCCAGCGTGTTGGTCCGCGTGCGGTCAAGCGCCGTCACCGGCAATACGGCGCCTTCGTTGACGCGCGCCTGCACTTCGGGCAATTGGTCCTGCGGGACGGCAAACAGAACGTCGATCGGGGACACCTGGGTAATCACGACAATGCCGTTGACATCATTGGCACCGACGACGTTGCCGACGTCCACCACCCGCAAGCCGACGCGACCCCCAATGGGCGCCACGATGCGGCTGTAGCCCAGATTCAGACGCGCCGTGCCTTCCGCCGCCCGGTCGCCAACCACGGTGCCTTCCAGTTGCTTGACCAATGCGGCCTGCGTATCCACTTCCTGACGCGCAATCGAGTCTTGCTCCAGCAAGGTACGAAAGCGCTGCAGAGTGACCTTGGCGCTGTCCAGTTGGGCTTCGTCACGTTGGCGCTGACCGGACGCCTGCATCAGCGACATTTCAAATTGACGCGGATCGATGGTTGCCAGCAACTGGCCGGCCCGTACCATTTGCCCTTCACGAAACAGCACCTGCTTTAAAACGCCGGAGACTTGGGGTCGCACGGTCACGGTGGCCGCTGGGATCACCGTACCAAGCGCATCCAGTACCACGGGGATATCAGCCCGTTCGGCTGTCGCAACACCCACGGTGGTTGTGATGGGGGCGCGGCCCCCGCGCGAATTCGCGGCGCCGGAAGCGGCATCAGGATGGGTCAAGCTCCAGGCCAGCCAGCCCAGTCCACCCAGGAGAATCAGTGCAACCCCACTGCCAATGAGGGAGGTGCGGCGACTTGGCCGCCGATGCGGTTTAGACGGTGATCCGTGCGAGGTGGTTTCGATTTGCGGATCCATCATTTTCCTATTTATGCCGGTTGGTCCCGGTTCTTTGTCCATATTGTCACCAGTCGATGGTGTGCCAATGTACGTCGCCGGGTACAGGTGTCGCATGTGGCGGACGTAAATTAAAGTAAATCCCGCGCTGACTGGCTGAATTCGCCGGTGGGGCGTGGTTTGCGGGCTGAACATTCAGTCACTATTGTGCTGGAGTCGATGCCGTTGCCTCTCGCGTCAGCATTGATAATCAGCTGTTTTTAAAGGAATACTCTTGGATACTGCATTGCTGATCAAAGCCGCCATCATGGGCATTGTTGAGGGACTGACGGAGTTCTTGCCCATTTCTTCAACCGGTCACCTGATCCTGGCCGGGGCCCTGCTGGGCTTTGATGACGACAAGGCCAAAGTGTTTGACATCGCGATCCAGACTGGCGCCATCTTTGCCGTGATTCTGGTGTATTGGCAAAAAATTCGCGACACGCTGGTGGCCTTGCCATCGGAGAAACAGGCGCAGCGCTTTGCCCTGAATGTGTTCATTGCCTTTGTACCCGCCGTCATTCTGGGTCTGCTGTTTGGCAAAGCCATCAAGGCGCATCTTTTTACCCCAGTGGTCGTGGCCAGCACCTTCATCATTGGTGGTTTCATCATTTTGTGGGCCGAGCGGCGCCAGCAAAAAAACCCGTCAGTGGCGCGCATTCACGACGTCGAGTCGATGACGCCAATGGACGCCCTGAAGGTCGGCCTGGCGCAATGCCTGGCCATGATTCCGGGCACCAGCCGCAGTGGTGCCACCATCATTGGCGGCATGTTGCTGGGGCTGTCGCGCAAGGCAGCGACTGATTTCTCTTTCTACCTGGCGATTCCTACCCTGATTGGCGCAGGCGCCTACAGCCTGTTCAAGGAGCGGGCACTGTTGTCGATGGCCGATGTACCGCTGTTTGGTGTGGGGCTGGTGTTTTCTTTCCTCAGCGCCTGGTTGTGCATCCGCTGGCTGCTCCGCTATATTGCCACCCACAGCTTTGTCGGGTTTGCGTATTACCGCATCGTCTTTGGCGTGGTGGTGCTGGCCACGGCCTGGAGCGGCCAGGTGATCTGGGCCGCGTAAGTCGGACTTGAGATACTTCTTTTAGGAGGCGTTGAGCCAAAATGCCGGAAAACCACTATATTTCGCCGGACCAGCTCCAAATTGGGCTGCACGTTCACATCGATTTGAAGTGGTTTGAACATCCCTTTGCGTTCAGCCATTTCAAGATCAAGTCGGAGGAGCAGATCAGGATCATTCGCAGCCTGGGTCTGAAGACGGTTCGCTTCAGCCCGGAGTTGAGTGAGGGCAGTCCGCCGCCCCAGGTGGCGGCGCCGCCAACGCCCGAGCCCAGCGCTGCGGCGGTGCTGGCTGCCAATACTGAATCAGAGTTGTCACCCGTCATGCTCGCCAAGCGGGCCATGATGGCGCAGATGCAGCTGCGCCGCAAGGATGCAGAGCGCATTGAAAAGGCGTTCATCAACACCGCCAACACCATTCGCGACTTCGAGAAAAACCTGTACAGCAGGCCGGTCGAAACCGTGCAGCAGGTGACGAAACTCATTGGGCAGATCGCCGAATCGATGCTGAGTGCCCCGGAGCTCGTGATTCATGTGATGGGCGACAAGATGGGGGGCGAGGAGCTGTACTTTCATACGCTTAACGTCACCATGCTGTCGATGATGATGGCACGGGACCTCAAACTGCCGGTCGAGGTGGTGGGCGTGCTGGGTATCGGGGCGCTGCTGCACGATATCGGGCGCAAGGAAGTGCCCGACAAGATTTTGCGCAAAACCGACGCGCTGACGCAGGTCGAGCGCAACTTCTATGAAATGCACTGTCAATATGGGGTGGATATAGGTCAACGCCTGCGTTTGGCACCGGCCGCGCTCGCCATTATCCGGGAGCACCACGAGTTGTTCGATGGCAGCGGTTATCCGGCCAAGCTCCAAGGCGAAACAATCAGCCTGCTGTCGCGCATTGTGAGTATTGCCAATTACTACGACGAGTTGTGCAACCCGAACGCGATGGCCGACGCCCTGACGCCGCATGAAGCGTTGTCTCTCATGTTTGCCAAGTTGCGCGGCAAGTTCGACCCCAAAGTCCTGCAGGTTTTTATTCGCTGTCTGGGGGTGTATCCGCCGGGCACGATCGTACAGCTCTCCAATGGCGCCATCGGTATGGTGGCGACCGTCAACACGGCGCGTCCCATGAAGCCCACGCTGGTGGTGTACGACGCCGATGTGCCCAAGGAAGAAGCCATCCTGCTGGACATGGAGCGGGAAACCGATGTCAACATTGCCAAGGCCATCCGGCCGGCCCAAGTGCCGCGCGAGGTTTACAACTACCTCAGTCCGCGCAAACGGGTTAGCTACTACTTTGATGCGGCTTCTGCACGGCCGGACGCGGGCAAGCCATGAATGATCTGGCCAGACTCATGCTGGACCACAGCCCCGATATGCTGCTGCTGGTCAACCCGGCCTCGCTGCAGATCATGATGGCCAATGCGCCGGTGGTCAAGACGTTGGGCTACTCGCTCGAGCAACTGCAGCGTTTGGCCATCACCGAGGTTGAAAGTGCGCTGCAGGATGTGTTTTATTGGGAAGACGTGCGAACGGGACAGTATCTCGAAGTGCAGAACCAGGAAGGGCAGTATCGCTGCGCCGACGGCGAACTGCTGACGGTTAGCAAGTCCGTTCAACTGCTTGAGCATGAAGGCGTGCCTGTGCTGCTGGTGCAGGCGGTGCAGACGCAGCGTGAGCGTAAGGCCGAGGACGCGCTGGCCCATTCCTTGTCGCAGTTGCGTGCCACGCTGGAGTCCACCAGCAATGGCATTCTGGTCATCGGCTGGCAGGGCAGGATCGACAGCATGAACCGCCTGTTCAGCAAGATGTGGGAGATTCCGGATGAGCTGTTGAACTCGCATGACGATGCGCGCATTCTCGATTTCGTCGCGGGGCGGGTGATTGAGTTTGAGTTGCTTCACGCCCGGCTGGGCGCGATCGTGGACAACGGCGAAACACAGGATCTGCTACACCACCAGGACGGACGCATGTTCGAGGTCAGCTCGCGTCCGCAGCATCTGGGTGAGCAGATCATTGGCCGCGTGTTTGGCTTTCAGGACATCACGCAACGCACGCGGGCCGAAGAGGCCTTGCGCGAGTCGCGTGACATGCTGGAAGAAAGGGTGCGTGCCCGAACGGCTGACTTGAATGCCGCCAATGAGACGCTGCTGCAAGAGAAGGAGCGGCAAGCTGGTTTGATCAAGAGACTGGAAGAGGCGCAGAACCAGTTGCTGCAATCGGAACGCATGGCGTCCATTGGCCAATTGGCGGCCGGTGTGGCGCACGAAATCAACAACCCGGTGGGGTTTGTCAATTCCAACCTGGGCTCCTTGCAGCGCTATGTCACCGATATGCTCCGGCTGCTGTCGACTTACGAACAGGCCGAGGGTGCCCTACCCGGGGCTGTGGCGCAAGAGATCAGGCAGATCAAGTCGGACATTGATGTTGAGTTTTTGCGCGAAGACGTCGCCAACCTGCTGGTCGAGTCGCTGGACGGACTCAAGCGCGTGACGCGCATCGTGCAGGACTTGAAGGATTTCTCCCATGTCGACGAATCAGAGCGGCAGTGGGCCGACCTGGAGGCCGGGCTGGAAAGTACCTTGCGCGTGGTCTGGAATGAGCTCAAGTTCAAGGCCGAGGTGGTTAAGGAGTTTGCCGGCATTCCGCACATTGAGTGCTTTCCCTTCCAGCTCAACCAGGTGTTCATGAACCTGTTGGTCAATGCCTCGCACGCCATTGAAGAGCGCGGCACCATTACCATTCGCACCGGGCATGACGACGATTGTGTGTGGGTAGAGGTGCAAGACACCGGCAAGGGCATCAAGCCCGAGAATCTGGCCCGGATTTTTGAGCCGTTTTTCACCACCAAACCGGTGGGCCAGGGCACTGGGCTGGGGTTGTCCCTGTCGTACAGCATTGTGCAAAAGCACGATGGCCGCATTGAGGTCAAGAGCGAGTTGGGGCAGGGGACCACCTTCAAGGTGATTCTGCTCAAAAAATCTCCCGTCACCAGGATCGAATCGGCGTTGTAATCAGCCGCCCAGGTTGAGCAGCGTGGCTTCAAGGGCGGCGGCGGTCGCCATGGGTTTTTCCATGGGAAAGAGGTGGCTGCCGTCCAGCATCATGATGCGGCCTTTCGTGACTTTTTCGGTCATCGCCATGCCCACTTGCCGCATTTCCACCGAGTGCGTACCGCCCAGAAACGCGACCGGACATTTGATCGGGTGGCGTTTGAGCAGGGCGTCCAGGTTGTGCGGCAGCGTGTTGTAGATGGCCGTTTCCACCGCACGGTCAAAGTTCAAGACCCGCTTTTTCTCGTCCCCGTGGCCCTCGTCATGGGTGCCGTGCGCGATGTAATCCTGCAGCACCTGCGGCGCCCACTTGGCAAAAGCTTTCTTGGTCTTAAAGTGTTCCAGTGCGGCCTGCTGGCTGGGCCAGTTGTTGCGCCGCCGGCTGCTGATGGCGCCCGGGGAAATGGAGCCCACCAGCTGCGTGCGTTTGATGACCCCCAGCGTGGCGGCGCGCCAGCCGCCCAAAATAGGCGAGTCCAGCAGTACCACGCCTCGCGTCAGCTCGGGCGCACGCGCTGCCGCCATCAGGCTGACAAAGCCGCCGAAGGAGTGGCCGATCAGAAAGGCGGGCTTGCCCGCTTTTGCAACTTCCTCCCGCGTGAAATCGATCAGTTGCTGCACCAGATGAGGCCAGTTGTTGGTGACCGGGTATTGGCTGTCATGGCCGAATTTTTCGATGGCCTTGACCGTGAACCCGCGTTCTTTCAGACTGTTGAACAAAACGCCATAGGTACTGGCCGCGAAACTGTTGGCGTGGGAGAAGACGATAAGGGACATGGGTTTAGATCAGCTTTTCCTGCGGGGTGGTGATTTTTTTCAGGGGGCGGTTACGGCCCGATTGCATCAGCAGCGGCACGTCGGTTTGCTCGCCGTGCCACATCGGGTCTTCAATGCTGTCAAACATTTCGCGCAATTTTTGCCCCCAGCTGCCGCGCAGCATTCTGAAATAGGGGTTGTTCTCGTCGATGCACACTACTTTGTCGGTCTGGAACTGGTTGGCTTCATAGACCACCATGTCAAGGGGCAAACCGACGGATAAATTGGATTTGAGTGTCGAGTCCATGGACACCAGCGCGCACTTGGCGGCCTCGTCCAGCGGCGTGTCGGGCGTGATGACGCGGTCCAGCACCGGCTTGCCATATTTGGATTCGCCAGCCTGAAAGTAAGGTGTCTCGGGCGTCGCTTCGATGAAGTTGCCGGCCGAGTAGACCTGAAACAGGCGCATGCCTTCGCCCTTGATTTGCCCACCAAAAATCAGCGAGACATTGAAATCAACGCCCGCCTGTTTAAGCGACGCCGCATCGCGCTCGTACACCCGGCGAATGGCCGAGCCCAGCACGCGGGCCGCGTCAAACATGCTTTTGGCATTCCAGATGGTGACCGGCTCACTGTCCGGGTGCTCCTTGAGTTGCTCAATTTGCAGAATCTCGCGCACCGACTGCGAGATGCTGAGGTTGCCGGCCGACAGCAGCACCATGAAGCGATCGTCGGGCCGCTCGTAGACGATCATCTTGCGAAAGGTGCTGATCTGGTCCAGCCCGGCGTTGGTGCGGGAGTCGGAAAGGAACACCAGTCCGGCGTTCAGTTTGATGGCGACGCAATAAGTCATTGGAAGTCCTGGGGTGCTTGGGATAGATTTTCAGTTCTGTACCAGAGGGATCAGTTTTTTGAGGCTGTACAGCGCATCGAGCGCTTCGCGTGGGCTCAATGTATCAGGATTTATGCCTGCTAGCGCCGTCTCTACGGCGCTGGTAGCTATACTTTCTGTAGCGGGCGGTGCCGCAAACAGGTCCACCTGCGCCTGGGTTTCCGTGGCTTTGGCTTCCAGCGCTTCCAGCGTGTGGCGGGCCTGGTTCACCACGGCGGCGGGCATGCCGGCCAGGCGGGCGACTTGAATGCCGTAGCTCTTGCTGGCCGGGCCGGGCTGAATCTCATGCAAAAACACGATGTCGCGGCCCGATTCGACCGCGCTCACATGCACGTTGACGGCGGCGTGGTGTTGGGCTGGGAATTCGGTCAGCTCAAAGTAGTGCGTGGCAAACAGGGTGTAGGCCTGCGTCTTGTCGTGCAGCTGGGTGGCAATGGCCGAGGCCAAGGCCAGGCCGTCAAAGGTGCTGGTGCCGCGGCCAATTTCGTCCATCAGCACCAGCGAGTTGGGCGTGGCGGCGTGCAGAATTTGCGCGCCTTCCAGCATTTCCAGCATGAAGGTGGACTGGGCGTTGGCCAGGTCGTCGGCAGCACCGATGCGGGTGTGGATGGCGTCGATCGGCCCGAGGCGGCAGGCACTGGCCGGCACATAAGAGCCCATGCTGGCCAGCAGCACGATGACGGCGATTTGCCGCATGTAGGTCGATTTACCGCCCATGTTGGGGCCGGTGATGATCTGCATGCGCTGCTTCGGCCCCATGCGCGTGTCGTTGGCGATGAAGGCGCCGGAGCTGGTTTCCGCCAGCCGCGCTTGCACCACCGGGTGGCGGCCTTGGGTGATGTCCAGGCAGGGCTCTTTGGTAAATTGCGGCGCACACCAGTCCAGCGTCAGGGCGCGTTCGGTCAAGGCGCACAGCGCGTCCAGCGTGGCCAGGGCCCGCGCCACTTGGGACAGTGCTGGCACAAACACCTGCAACTGGTCCAGCACCTGCTCGTACAGCCATTTTTCACGCGCCAGCGCGCGCTCCTGCGCGCTCAGGGCCTTGTCTTCAAACGCTTTGAGCTCTGGTGTGATGAAGCGCTCGGCATTTTTCAGGGTCTGGCGGCGACGGTAGTCGTCCGGCACTTTGTCGACCTGGCCCTGCGTGACCTCGATGAAAAAACCGTGCACCTTGTTGAACTGCACGCGCAGGTTGGCAATGCCGGTGCGCGCTTTTTCGCGTGTTTCCAGGTCGAGCAGAAAAGAGTCGCAGTTGGTTTGAATGGCGCGCAGCTCGTCCAGCTCCGGGTCAAAGCCGGTGGCAATCACGCCGCCATCACGCACCAGCACGGCGGGCTCGGCATCAATGGCACGGGCCAGCAGGGCGGCACAGCCCTGGGGTGGCTGCAAATGGCCGGAAATTTGATTCAAATAGAGCTCTAGCCCCCGTAGAACGGGCGCAAGTAGCTCTGTTTTTTGTAGCGTCAGCTGCAAGGCAACGAGTTCACGCGGACGCGCCTGGCGCAGCGCGATGCGGGCCGTGATGCGTTCCACGTCGGTGCTGCCCTTGAGTTGCTCGCGCAGTTTGAGCCACGGGCCACTTTGCAGGGCGGCGATGGCGTTCAGCCGCTGCTGCGCCTCGCCGCGATCGCGTCGGGGTGCCAGCAGCCAGTTTTTCAGCAGGCGGCTGCCCATGCCGGTCATGCAGGTGTCCAGCAGTGAAAACAGCGTCGGCTTGTCTTCGCCGCGCAGGGTTTGTGTCAGTTCCAGGTTGCGCCGGGTGGTTTGCGGCAGGTCAATCAGCTCGTCGTTGCGCTGCACCCGCACGCTGTGCACATGGGTCAGCGCCCGGCCTTGCGTATGTTCGGCGTAACCCAGCAGCGCGGCGGCGGCGGCGTGGGCCTGCGGCAGGTCTTGCGCGTGCCAAGAGGTCAGGCTGGCGGCCTGCAGCTGGGTGAGCAGTTTGCGCTCGCCTAAAGCGGGGTCAAACTGCCAGTCGGGCCGCACAGTGATTGACATCGCCCTTGGTGCTTGCACGTTGCGCAAGCGGGCCTCAAACGCCGGCGTGGCACCCGCACTGAACAGAAGTTCACCAGGGCTGATGCGCGCCACCCATTCCGTCACCTCGTCGGGGCTGCATTCGGCCAGCTGCACTTCGCCCTGCGTCACGCTCAACCAGGCCAGGCCGCAGCGGTTGCGCGGCCCCTGGTGCACGGCCAGCAAGAGCGATTCGGTCTTGTCGCTCAGCAACTCCATGTCGGTCAGGGTGCCGGGCGTGACCACGCGCACCACTTTGCGCTCCACCGGCCCTTTGCCCGTGGGTTCACCGATTTGCTCGCAAATGGCGACCGATTCACCGAGTTTGATGAGCCGGGCCAGGTAAGTGTCGATCGAGTGAAACGGGACACCCGCCATCACCACCGGCTGCCCGGCCGACTGGCCGCGCTGGGTTAACGTGATGTTGAGCAGCCGGGCTGCTTTCTCGGCATCGGCAAAAAACAGCTCGTAAAAGTCGCCCATGCGGTACAGCAGCAGGGTGTCGGGGTAGTCGGCTTTGAGGCCGAGATACTGGGCCATCATTGGGGTATGTTCTGAAAAATCAGGATTCTTCCACTCGACGGGCGCTGTTTTTTCCTTATTTGCCAATGGAAACCTCCATGTGTCTAACGGGCTCTATCGCCCTCTGGCGACAACTGTCAAACGCCATCGACGCTCCAAAATTGCCGCCAAATTGCCGCCAAAAATTGAAAGAGCGCCATAATTGGGTCAAATTTGGCGGCATGGAACCCCGGTCGGCAGAATTTGGCGGCGTTTGGGGTGCTGTCCTCGCAAGAGGCATCCAACCTGGGAGTAGTGATGAAGTTGGCATTGAAGTCAGAGACCGTGTTTGAGTTGTTTCGCGAAATGGTCGGGACCGATCGGTATTGCGACAAGGGCGAGGCGGTTTGTCCGCGTGCGCCCAACCCCTGCTACGACCCAGAGGCCGACAGCACGGACAAGTTCGATCAAACGCCTGGAGCCGAGAATCCCGGGAAAAAATACATTCCATTTCATGGCGCTAATTATCTGGTCTATGACGAGCACAAAGATGCGCCGCCAGGATTCGCATTGCGAGTGGGACGAACGGCCGCCGTTTTTCTGGTGGACAAGCGAGTCAATGACAAGAAATTGAAGATTCCGGTGGGGTTGGCGGCTGGCAAAAAAGGCTCCCAAAAACCCATTCCATTGACCGAAGCGCGAGATCAAGCGTGGGGTCTCGCTCAGCTGGCCAAGAAGCATGGAGCGAATCCAAAAGGCATCGCGGACAAGGTCGACGCAGCCGAACTCACTTTTCGACAGGTGTGGGATGACTACATAACGGACTTAAAAGCCAGAGACACGCCCATCAAACCGAACTCCGAAGATTCGTTGGAGAAGGCTCGAAATAAATTTCAGGACTGGGAAGACCGCAAAGTGAGGCTGATCACCGCCAAAGAAGTGATGGAGCGGTTTAACCTCCATGCCGTCAAAAATGGGCACCGAACTGCGGCGGAGGCGATGGGGCGTTGGGCGGCCGCCGCAGTAAAAAATGCAATTGAAACGGAATATCACAATGCTTTTTCCGAGGGCCGACCGCCCTCACTGACCTACAACCCTTTCACCATTCTTCAGACGAAAAAGATTTATCGCAGTGGCAAGCAGCTTGAGCGCGCCTACGCAGCAAAAGGTATCCGCAACCCTATGTCTTTTGAAACCGCAGTCGGTCCTTATGTCAGGGAAGCATGGAAATATCGCAAGGAAAACTCGGTGTCGGCCGATTTCATTCTGCTCACCCTGCTCTGGGGGCTTCGCCGCGGCGAGTCGGCGACCTTTCAGTGGCGCGATCGCATAAGCGACTCTGAGGCGGTTTATGGCCGCTGGATCGACATGAAAACCTCGGTCGGGTATGTCGGCGATGGGAAAAATCGTGGAGATCACGAATTTGCTATCGGGCCATGCGCATTGGAACTTCTTAAACTGCGTCGCTCGAGCCAATTAGCTGACGAGGCTTGGGTCTTTCCAACGAGCTCCCCCTTGTCAAAAAAGCCTTACCTTTCCGATCCAACGCAAGCCATGAAGACGGTTAAAGAACGGGCGGGCATAGAAATTGTTCGCGGCCACGACCTTCGTCGCACTTTTGGCGCGGCTTGTGAAAAGCTGGGGTTTTCGGATAGGCAGACGAAGCGATTGCTTGGTCATGCCATATCGGGGAAAGAATCCGTCGGGCGCTACACGCAGCCCGAGTGGATCGACATGGTCGATCGTATGCAGCGTGTCGAAGAGCTGATACTGTCGCGAGCGCCATCCGTTTACAACGCGCTACGTCCAAAATCTTTGCCAAGGATGCAAGAGACTGAAGATGTCCTCGTGCCAGTTGTTGCGTCCAAGGCCTCGACGCGAAAGCCGAAGTGAGGATGAATTCCCGGCCTATAGATGCCATGGCATCTATAGAATGCTCCATCAAATAGCCCATGGGCAAACAATAAGGGGGATGAGCATGGCGATAGCCAAATCGAATACCAAGAGTGGCGGTGTCGCTGCGCCTGCCAATGCCCCTGCAAAAAAGGCTAAAACGGGCGGTCGTGTGACCAAGTCGATTGAGGAAAAAATCGCTGATGCGATTCGCCGGTCCACGATCGCGGCCCTTCATGATGACACCACGCTCGATTCAGAGTTGGCCGCTTTATACCTTGGAATGTCGGAAGCAAAGCTCGGCGAATTGCGCTCACCTCTGAATAAAGCCAAGGGCAGCGAAGCTGCGGGTGGGCCGCCCATGATCAAAGTTTTTGACAAGGGCGCGGTTGGGCAAAACCAGCCCGTGCAATACAAGTTGGGCGTCTTGCGCGAATTCCAATTGAAAAACACGGTTTCCGACTCCTTTGCGGCGGCGGTCGGAGCAGGCTTGGCAGGTTGGGTCACGATGCGCATTCCATTCTTCGCGGAGCTCGAAAAACGATCCGATCGGGGTCGCCAAATATTACTTGGAGCAGCATGGGACTTGGTTGCCGACAATCGCGAAGAGCGATTCAAGGCGCTGGTTGAAAAGAAAATTCGCTTGGTGATGATGACGTCAGCCGAGGCTGCATCAAGTCGATGGAACGACTTGGCCGCGCACAAAAAATGGTCGAAGCCGTGGCTTGCCTTGCTCAAAGACGAGAGCAGAGCCGTGAAGGCAGCCATGGAGGGCACGGAAATTTCCATGGTGACCAAGCCTGCCGTTGAGCGTGATGGCCGCAAGGTGGGCAATTGAGGCGACAGAGCGTCGAAAGAAATATGTCGATGGCAACCCAAGACATCATGGCCAAGCTCGATGTTCTCGACAAGCTTCATCGCCTGCCGGAAACCACGCTGCTCACAACTGACCTGGCCGCGATCTTTCTTTGCGCATCGGTGACATCAATGGAGCGCATGAGGGCAAAGGGGACCGGGCCAGCCTATTCGCAGGACTGTTCCAAAGGCGCTCGCGGAACAAATCAAAAATGCCTTTACATGAAGTCTGATCTGCTCAGATGGCATGAGCGGAACAAGGTCAGCTCATCGATGGAGGCCGCCGTCCGGAAGGGGCAGGTCTGAGGGTTAAAGCGAGTTGCGATTGAGCTAAGTCGGCGGGGGACGTTCGCCTCCCCGCATGTGCCTGACTCACCGCCAAAGCTTCGCACACGGAATCTTCAAAAATGGCCAATGTGCCGAGATAGTGAGGCCGTGAACCCGTAGTCAGTCGCTGGAGTATTCATGACCGGGACAGACCTATGCGCCGGCGCATGATTTGGTGTGTCCATGCTTCAAAGCCGGTCAACTGGCCTATGCGCCGGCGCATGATTTGCTGAGTCCATGCTTCAAAGCCGGTCAACCGGCCTATGCGCCGGCGCATGATTTGCATGAGTCCTCGCTTCAAAGCCGGTCAACTGACCTATGCGCCGGCGCATGATTTGCCGAGTCCATGCTTCAAAGCCGGGCAACTGAAATCATGCGCCGGCGCATGATTTCAGTATGTCCATCAGAAAGATGAGTCGAAAATCGCCTATGCGGCTGGCCGCAAGAGGTTGTAGGCGACGATTACAGCCTCAGGTTAGATGGGGCCGCTCGGCTTCGTCCATCGGTCTTTGCGGTCTTTAGTGGCCTCTTTGGGCTTGCCCGTCCCTTTGCCAACTTCTGCCTTTTCATGTTGGCTGAATGAATTTGAGGCGGCATGTCGGATTCGCTCGGAGAACTCGCCAATTGTTAGGCGCTGCGTGTCGTCAGTGAGGCGGTCGGTTGCTATGGCTTCGGCCAGGCTCAACGGGCGGCCATCCGGTTGGATGCAAAACGTCCACAGGTCCGCTGGCGAGCCGTAGGCCAGCCAACTTTGGAAGCCGCGCATCGCCACGTTTCCTGCCTGGACTCTCTTCAAAAAGCTGCGGTCGACCTTTGAATACACCCTGTCGATGTATTGCAATACGTCGTGCAAGAAGTATTTGACTTCCTTCTCTCCTGAGGCTGGTGGTGCGTATGGAATCCATGTGGGGCTGGTCAGATCGATTTGAGTCCCGGCAGCTATCGCGTTGCGTTGCTTCGCTCGGTCTTCCTCAAGAGTCTTCGGCTCGCGGTCGACAAAAGCGCCAACTTGTTGAGGTGTGAGCAGCTTTCGTTTTTGAGCACTGACGCTGAGCTGGGTGCACTCGTCGAGAAGAGCGAGCTGCTCGTTTGACAAAGGTTTGGGTGCCTTCTTGTAGCGCGGTCCGCGTGGTTCCTTCGCCTCTCCAGGCTTCACGCGGATCTTTGGCTCTGCTGATGGTGCTTTTGAAATTGCCATTGATTCGTCTCCTTCCGTAGGGTGGGACGATCGCCGATCGCCGTGCATTTTGTGAGATTTTAGCGGCCTGCATTTGGGGTCACTGCTTCCGAAAACACGGCAATGCATCTTCGCCGATGGTGTTTGGCGCGGTTTGACCCGGCATGGCGCGGTCCTGAGAAACCGACGGTTTTAAACACAGAAACGAGCCCAAAATCGGGATTCGTCAGGACGCGATGAGGTCGAAATCAACAAGCAAAGGAGTCGGTGATGAGCTACTTAAATCACGAATATCGCCTGGAAGGTTCGCAATCCGTTTTAGAAAAAGTTATCCAGACGATGAACGAATATTTCGATGACGAATACGACGACAGCATGGCAGGGGGCGGCCATGAGTTCTGCGAGAACAGCGATGGGTCATTTAGTTGGGCTTTCAATTGTCGCTCGCTCCTGATGGAGTTGGACGACTCACTCGCGGAATTGACCCGCCGCAACGACGCAAAGATTTGGGTCTATCACGAGGAGGACAACGGCACCTACATCGGCAGCAATGTTTACTTCATGGGAAAAGGCCACCAACGCCAGGCTGGCATATGGAACGCCGACGTGGGCTACGAGCCCGCCATGGCTGCGATTGAGTTGGAGAAATCTGCCAATGTGAATGTAGCCTTGGTCCTGCTGAAAATTCTTGAAGATGCGTGCGATCGTCCAGGTCGCTTGCCTGTCGTGCTTGCGGAGATGCTTCTGGGGGCATTGGATCGCCACCCGACTTTGGCGGCGGATGAATCCATCTGGAAACGGCTCATGAAGCTTCAAGGCCCAATCGCATCCAGCTACATCAATCGTGAAGAAGCTGACGGAGACTTTCGCAAGGAATTACAGCGTGCAAATGGACTTTTTGCAAAGCTTGAAGCCAACAAATTGAAAGATGGCTTGACCCCACCGACCGGCCAGGCTTGCCTGCCAAAGGCGGTGCGGCTCTGAACATCGTCTAGCCAACCCCCTCTCTCAACGCAGTTGGAAGAGCCCGTTTGACCGGGTTCCGCCGCTGCATGGTCAAAAAATATTTTATCAAGGACAGTGATATGAAAGCGATCGAAAACGGAGTCTCAACCCAAGGCGGCGAGCAAGTGAATACTCAAGTGATGCGGGTCCAAGTCAGCCCATCGGTGAACCGAAAGGACGCGGATTGGGTTAGCAAAGCGTTGGCGGCGATCCAAACCGACAACGCTCCTCTCATGGGCCGTTTGCTGAGCGAAAAGAAGCGGCCGATTTTTGGCAAGCCTTGCACGTTCAAGTTCGATGGGAAACCAGAGGCGGGGGAAATGACGCTCCTTCAACTTGCATTGAGGGCGAAGTCCTTTGGTTGTTTGGAAGTGCTATCGCAGCGATGGCACGAAGCCGGGCTCTATTCGGAAGTCGAAGAGGCCATCATGCCAGTCTTGATGAGCTTCGAGTCCGATCCTAATCTCCGGGCTAGTCAGATACTTGTTCAGATCATCGCCGCATTGGCTCGCGGATTGTTCAAGGCTCAGGCTCGCTCGGAAGACTACGGCTTGGGTCAATTCGCCTATGGCTATCCATTGGCAAGTCAAACCGTCGCCCGAACTTTCGCTGAACAGACGCCAGTTCCTGGATCAACATCAAAACTCTTTCAAAAGCGGGCCTATTGGGTGCGGCATGCCGCCCGGTGCGTGGCGGACAGCGATGCGTTGGGTCTGGACGCCTGCTTGGATGAGCTGGATGCCTTGCCTGCGACGGTGGAAAAAGGCTTGGAATTCATGGAATGTCACTTGTTGCTGATGTCATGTTTGTCCATGAACCGCCTCTCATTCTCGTCCCCGATTTTCAATCGCCTTGGCAGATTTAATGACGTGGCCGAATTGATTGACTGGGAGCAGTATTTCCTTGTGCAGCTCGCCGCCAATCTGTCTTATGCCAATGTGGGCCTTTCGGCAGGCGAAGAAAATGAACTGGCAGCAGGCATCGCCTCCGTGGTTCTCAACTTTTCCAGTGAGCCCGTGCCGCGAATGACACTTGTATCGAGCTTGGCTTCGAAGGATTTCCATTCGCAGCTTGGGCCGATCTCGGCAGTGGCGGAAAAGGCCGTTACGCAGATTCTGTGCGAAATGGAGTGGGAAGCCCTTCAAGCGTCGATCCAGCCCTCAGCCGCACCAAGCCACAGGACATCGCTGTCACTTTGAGCCCATCAACCCATTCGCAAAACAGATTGAAAGAAAAGGAGTTTTCCATGAGCACTTACGTTGATTTTTCCTATCGCATTGAAGGGACGGCGGCTGATCTCGCGATTGCGCGGACCGCCATTCTTGATTTTCAAGCCGAATGCCAAGGTTGGGATGGCATGGAGGATGTGCCGGTCACCGCAGAGGACGGCAGCTTGCGTTGGAGCGGCTACACAACCATGGATATCGAGCCCTTCGACCGCAAGATGGCCAATCTCACTCGGGGCAAAGCAATGCGGGTGTGGGCCTATCAAGGCTGCACGGACGGATGCTGCGAAAGCGGCTTGTCGTTGTTCGAGAAAGGCTCGTTTTGCGTCGTCGATCGCTGGGAGGCCGATATCGGCATCCGCTCGGCGTTGGCGGCGATCGAGCTATCGAATGGATCTGATATCAACGCGACCTTGATCCTGATTGATCGCGTGAAGATCGGATGCCGTGACGGGTGGGATGGAGATGACTGGACGCATTTGCTGGCCGCCGGCGTGTGCACGTTGCTTGTCGCCCAAGCAGTGAATGAGCATCCCGAGTTATTGAAGTCGTCAATGGCCGCTGAGGCATTGATGGGAGTTTGCGAGGATATGCGGGACGCGCGAAAAGCCCTTCGCAAATTCAAAGCAATGGACAAAACTGCCATCAAGGAAATAGATGGACTCTTGGCGGCCATCGAAGGCTTGGAGATTGGGGCGGTGGCAAAGACTTGCCAACCGGCGAAACGATTGGCCGTTCGGATTTAAGGGGCAAACCATGCAAAGAAATGGATGGATCATTGGAATCATGATCGAGCGTGCGAGGATGATTCGCAGACTGAGTCGAATCGATCAGCAGGCGGCGCCAATCGGCAGGGAGGAGCTGCGTGAGGGGTTCCATGAAGAATTGTCGATGTTTCTCGGAACGGGCATACCGATGGATGGGGAGGATCTCGAATCGCATGAAGTGGTCTATACGTTGCAATATGTGACTCATCAGGTAAAGCAGCAGGCTCACCTGAGGTTCATAGGGCCAACCGGCAGGGAGATTCGACGCATCAAGGCAGAACGCGTCGAGCAAAACAAAATGGCGAAGGCTGCAAGGGCCGAGCGGGCGGAGATTGCCAAGGACGCTCGACGGGTCGGTAGACGTCGTCCGAAAAAAGAGGCTGAAAATCCTGTCAATGCAGCCAACGTCCCTGAGTCAAGATCACGCGGGAACAGACTCTGAGCACTGGGTCAAAAAGCTGAGTCGCTTCGATGTTGGTGTGGTGGCTACCTGTCACGCGTTGGCCCAAGATCAGCGTCCAGGTCTGGCCCCATGGGCGGGAACTTAGGTTTGGATCCGTTCGGTTTGGGTTCAAGTAACTTATGCATCGAAGACAAACCATCGCCACGTTTATTGGTCGGCTCTGTGGTGAGTAGGCCATCGGCTCCGAAGGAAAGGACAATTTCAGTTTGATTTTCGGCCATGGCAGCCCAAACTCTGTGGCTAATGCCTTGCACCGGACCCTCGCTCCGGTCAAGCTTAATTACGCCGCCACCATGCGTTTTCGACGCTTGAAGCCAGACGAATCGGTCGTCGGCGCGAAGTGTGGTCATGGTCAAGGGCGCTTCCGAAAATTGAGTCGTGCTGACTTCTGAGGCGTGAGCTTCTGGCAACCGTAAAACGGTCGCCGCATTGTTGCGCGCATCAATGACGTGCTTCCACCCTACCAATGCGCAGGCCTCCTCGTCTGACATGTCGCGAAAAGCTTGGTTTTGTCGATTGATTTTGACAAGGGCGTTGGTCGTTGTTAGCAAGTAGGCATGGGTTGACGAAACGCCGACGAACATCCCCATGTAAAGCGCGCCATGGGACGAGGCCGTCAGGTCTTCGATTGGGACTTCACCTGAGGATATCTTTCTCGCAATATGGCTCTTGTCGCGTTCGGCGCAGACGTTGGCAAGATAGTCTCTTAGCTTTTTGTCTGTGCTGTCATCTGCAAGTTGGAACTGCCATGTTGGGGTTGATGGTTTCGGTGGTGTTGGCTGGGCCGTTGTGGGCGTGGACGCTGTGGCTATTCTTGTAGCTTCTGCCGCAAGCTGGCTGGCTATCTGGTCCGGGGTTCTGACGAGCATGCAAGAGTGGGCGTCGCCTCCAGTAGTAAACGAAATGGACAGTTCCTGCCCCTGGAAGATGGTTTGCGGCCACACACCATTCGGCAATTCGGACTTGTGAATGGCGAGCACGCGTGTGTCATCACGGCGCGCAAGATGGATCCATTCCTTGTCGGCATGAGCGACAAAGCCTCGGAATTTCCTCACTTCTGTTTTCGTCCCGCCATCCATGCTGCGATTGAATAAGTCGCAGTATTTCCCGTCCGCGACAGTGTCCTTGGCTGTAAAGATGTCTTGTGAAGATTTGACAAGCTTCGCTGCCGACACAATGATCAGATCAGCTGTGGCTGTCGATTTGGAGTTTGTCGTGCTCTGAACTCGCGAACGAGCGGATTCGATGGCAGCCCATGCCTTTTCAGCCGCAATCTCACGAGCGGATTTTGGGACACTGATGGCGAATCCCATACTGCGCCCTGCGCTTGCCAATTGGTCTAGCTTGGCGACAGCTCCCAAAGGAAAGTGCCAAGCGCCTATGCCATCAACCCAAGTTCCGCCAGCAGCTTTGAGAGTGTCAACGAGGTTGGCCCACTGCGCTGTCCCTCTAATGACGCGCACGCTGATGGCAGGTTTGCCGCCCAATTTAGCATCTACGTCGATTTCAACCGGGCCGCCAGACCATGCAAGCACTGCCGCGCGAACTGAAACTTGGAGAGTTTCTGTTTTGCGAGTGGCAGCCTCAACCCGTGCCTTGATCAAATCGGCAACGACAGGCGATAACTCTGAGGCTTTTGACATCCCGTCATTTTGCTTCTCAATAGGCCATGCTTCGATCCGCCCGCTATCTTCTTGTCTGGCATAAATGAAGGACTTGTCGCGGCCAACCCACTCACGCCCAGATTCCCAGTTGACAAGCTTTCGGCCCATCACCGTCACGTGTCCAAAGAGCTTGGCGGCCTGCTCAATTTTGGAAATATGCTCTGTGGAAATCGGACGTGGTTTTACCGCGCTTTGTGCAGCTGCCAGGACGACGCCAGTGATGGCTCGGGCTGCGGAGGCGATGACTTTGGTGGCGGCCCATGCGTTGTCGCGCTGAGCCACGACTGCTAGACGATCGTCAATGGCCTTGATGCGAACAGCGATATTTTCATCAAACAGTGTTTTCTCAATCGACATCAAACCGGAGAATTGCTCCGAGCTTTTAGTCAAGCGGTCCTTCTCCATAGGTCCCATGGTTGCGACAGCATGAAGATCGTTGGCATGTCGCTTCTCGATTTTCTTGGCTGCGTTTGCCATGATAGTGGACTTCTCGTGTTCGAGCATGTGGATATAGAGGTTCTTTCGGTGGCGCGTCGCCATCACGTAAAAAAGCTCTTTGCTGATGAACGCGCCGGGCGCGGCCCACACCGAATCGACGGTCACTCCCTGCGATTTGTGAACCGTGGCGGCAAAGGCGTGTGAGAGGTCCGACATGGCCTTTGTATTGAAGACGGCAATCTTGGGTTTTCCGGATCCATCTGGACTATCCAATCTGCACTCGATATCGAGGCTGCCGTCTGCCAGCCGTTTGACGCCAATGACGGTGGCGAATTCATTTTTGGCGATGTCGTCTTGGAGCTTGGCCTTTTTTCCCGACACTTTTTTCTCAAAGGCGATGCGATCGCCAATGGAAATCTCCATGCCGGTTTTGTCGATGGTCCAAGCCCCTGAGAGTGAACCCTTGGTTTTGAGCTGAGCGCGAACCGCATCGTTCAAACGCCGCACTTGATCGTTGGTCGTTCCCAGGATGAGCTTTTGGCTCGATTCCGATGGGTCTTTGAAATACGAGTCGACGATGTCCTCGATCATCTCGTCGCGGGTGAAGGCAGTCTTCAAAAAGCCGCGGCGATCATATTCAGAGAGTCCCTCATCAACATATCCGCGCGAGAAGAAAGTGGAGGCTTGCTTGGCCCAGTCCTGCTTCTGGCGGCTGACATAGTCCCAGTCCGCGAGCTCTTTGCCCAAATACAGCATGGCATCGGGGTTGGATGCCAGCGAGTCCATTTCGGTGAGCTTTCGCAATACATTGCCACGAGCGACGGCAGGAAGCTGTTCAGGGTCTCCGGTGAAGATCAGTTTGGCGCCCGATTTTTTCCCATGGCTGAGCAGTTTCTCCATCTGGTCAAAACCGGCCATGCCAGCTTCATCGATGAAGATGACGGATTTTTTATCCAGTTTGATTTGGCCGCTCTCGATGTCCAAGAGGAGTTTGTCGATGGAGCTTGCCTGAATGCCAAGCTCGCGCCCAAGGCCTGCGGCAGCTTTATTGGATGGAGCGGCGCCAAAAATAACTCGGCCGTTCATTTCAAGGATTTCTTTTGTGAATTGGCTGGCTGTGGTTTTACCAAGGCCGGCTCCTGCGATTTGGATAGACAGCTGGCTATCGCAGCATGCCGCCTGCAAAACCGCTCGCACCTGGAAGTCGCGCAACTTGAATGGGATTTTGTTTTTCTCTGTCAGTCGATCTTCAATTTGAGAGATCAGCGCCATGGCCTCTTCGCGACCTAGACCATATCCCTGGGCGGCAGTAAACGATGGGACGGTTTTCCCAAAAAGCTCGTTTTCACGCTCCCGTAGTTTGCGACTGGTGAACACAGGCTCCCCAAACCGATTGAGTCCATCGAGTTGGCCGACAGCCTTCGGGTCCGACGGGTCGTAGACTTTGAGGAGATCGGGCAGGGCAAGAAATTCACGCATTCGAAGCTCAACAGCTTTGTCCATGTCAACTGACGTGTCAAAGACGAATTGGGCGTCCTCCCACAAAGCTTGGCGAATGTCTGCCAATGAAAAATGCGCCTCCATTGACAATAGCTTCCCTAAGATTTCAACGTTGGTTCGAGCTCTTGGCGTGCTAGATATCTGCTCACGGAGCATAAGGTTGCGTTTGGCCTTTTCAGGCATGCCTTCAGCGCGAATTTTGGCGTCGACTCGATTTTCTATCGCTTGCGCCAATGTCGTCGCTTTGACTTGAACAGGGTCGATCCCGAGTTGGTTAAACGCCTTTGACCAAGCGCTCAGAACTTCATCGCCGGTGAGCGTGTTTTTTGACATACGGCTTTTAACCTTGGCGGCCCGTTTGGATGACCCCTCGGCCAATGCTTTGGCGATGTCTGCCGAACGCGCGCTCATTGCGCTTTCTTGGTCTTTCGAGATACCTGGGAGTTTAAAAAAAATCCCGTTTTTCTGCTCTTCGCGCTCGATGGCGTATCCGATCGAGCGAAGGTTTCCAGCAAGCCTGGCGCGATACATAGCGCCGAGGGCTTTTATGTTGGCTCTGATGTAGTCGGTATAGGCTGCGTAGATTTCGCCATCGGCGCCTTCGACTGGGCCAAAGAGATTGATGTGGTCATGAAGATGCGGGTCAGGAACCAAGGGGTCGTCGGCCGCGTTTTTAGCCCCTTGTGAATGTTCGGAAGGGCGCGCGTCAAAGTGCCTCCACTGAGCCGCGATCACGCCTTTCACCGTCTCAAAGACACGTCGGCTCGTTTCGGGATCACGCTTGCGGGTCATGATGAAGTCCGTTTGCATCCACTCGAATGTCTCCCGAACCGCACGGTCGTGCGCGCTTTCGATATCGTTGGCTTCCTGGATATTGCCCGAAGTGCGCAATGCCCCCCAGTGCATTGAAACGGTTTTCGGCGCGTTGAAAGCGATGTCCGTGCCTGGGCGCTGTGATTTTTGGCAGGCTTTGCTGTGAGCGGAATCGGCGTCGGCAGTCGCTGCCTTTAATTCCGCGACCTCGTGCCTTGCCGTTGCCAGTGCTATGGCTTGCTCTCTTGTTGCTTCCCCGTCGGTTTCTTCAATGGTCGCCTCGATGGATTTGAATCGGGCAATGGCTTTGGAATAGGCTTTGCTTTTGACGGTAAAGTCTTGTTTGAGTATCTGACGGTCGAGGGCATCGGCTCGCTGAGCTTGAATCGACTTTCCGTCGTTTCGAATTGGCATTCCAGATTTTGGATCGAGACCGTAGTAAATCGCTTCGAAGGTCTTCCGGTCGATGACGGAGCCTGTCGGCAACCCAAGTTTGGCGGCAAAGTTTCCAAGCCAAATGCCGTGCCGCAAAAGCGGGTCGACTCCAACGCCCAAACCCTTGTCAGCCTCAAAATACTCGAACGGCTCCCCGGAGCTCATTGAGGTTCCAAAATAGTATTCCGGCGACGCGAGCGGGCCTATCGACATCATGGTCAGGGAACCTCAAAGTTTTTGGGAGAGGGTAAGGACGGCTTGCGCGAGATCCGACTGACCTTTGTGCAATTCCGATTGCAGTGAGGTGATCGCATCGAAGCGCGAGTAGAGCTGCGAGAACTTGGCATCTAGATCTGCCTGGAAGGACTGGCTGCGCGATTCGTTATCTATGGCCTGGTTTGCAAGGCCTGAAATCGCTTGGCGAATTTCGTCGAACGGATTGGCGCCTACGGATAGCAATGCTTGGTTCTTAAATGCCGCAGCAGCCGTTGGGAGTCCGAGGGATTTTGCGAGATTCTGGAAATGCGCTTTCTGGGCGTTAGATAGTCGAACAGTGAAGCCGGGCGCGGATTTTGACGGGACTCTTTTTTTGCCCGTTGTTGGGGCCGTTGTCTTTGATGCTGGTTTGGCCATGGTGACCTCCCATTTTGTTTTGTTATTTTTAGCGAAAGCGTTGCCGCCGACACCTCATGGCGCCTCAATTAGCCTCCCGTAACCCGCACATAAAGTCAAACAAATGTGGTGCGCGCCTGATAAGCGGTGCAAATCGTTCAAAAAATTAGCTTGTTTTCATTGGAGAAACGCTCGAAATACGGCGCGTGAAATTTGCGCTCGCGCGCACCAGCGTTGACGTTCAACGCTTGTCGATCTAACGCATTGATTTCACTGGGGAAGTTGGTTTTTAGAAGGCCCGCGCAGCGGGACTACAGCCGCCGGCAGGGCGATGGTCTGTATAAGAATTGATTGCGTGGGAACCATGCAATCGGATTTAGGAATTTGGGGAAGCCTGAGCAATGGCTTGAAAGGCGAAGTCCTGGCCTTGATCGGAAGTTCTGGCTTTTGGAAGCTTCTCTCCTAATGAAGACGTCTGTGAAATTTCCCGTTTGGGCTGCGATACCTCTGGCTCATCCTGTTTTGGCGTATTTTGAGTCGTGCTGAATGTATTGCGCGGCATACCAGTTTCTTTTCCATTTTCGATTGCCATCACATTGCCACGAGATTGCCATCAGATTTAGAGAATAGGGGGATTGGTTGGGATAACTGCCATGAGTTTGCCACGACTTTGCCATGAGTTTTTCCGCACGAGCGAGGGGTGGCGGGAAAGTTGGATCGACCCAAGATGGCTTGCGCCGACTGGCAACGCCATGAGTTTGCCACGACTTTGCCATGAGTTTTTCCGCACGAGCGAGGGGTGGCGGGAAAGTTGGGTCGACCCAAGATGGCTTGCGCCGACTGGCAATACCACGCGATTGCCACGACTTTGCCATGAGTATTTCCGCACGAGCGAAGGGTGGCTCGAAAGTTGGATCGACCCAAGATGGCTTACGCCGACTGGCAATGCCATGAGTTTGCCACGACTTTGCCATGAGCATTTCCGCACGAGCGAAGGGTGGCTCGAAAGTTGGATCGACCCAAGATGGCTTACGCCGACTGGCAATGCCATGAGTTTGCCACGACTTTGCCATGAGCATTTCCGCACGAGCGAAGGGTGGCTCGAAAGTTGGATCGACCCAAGATGGCTTACGCCGACTGGCAATGCCATGAGTTTGCCACGGCTTTGCCATGAGTTATTTCACGCGCGCGAAGGGTGACAGAGAAATTGACGCAAGCCAAAATACCGCAAACACTGGGAGGAGATCCTCCCAGCCCCACCCGCCTGTTACTGAACCGCGCCGACCTCCGAGCTGAGCTCGGAGGTCGGCGCTTGGAAACTGCCGCATCGCTCACTGCGTGAGCGACCTTTTTCGAGGTCATATTCAGTGCTGTAAATACGCTGGCTGATGCCAGCAAAAAAATCTGGTTCTCATCTGACTGGAAGTCGCAAAAATCGTAAATAGGTGACATCAAATGCCATCAGATTGCCACGGCATTCTCACGATTAGGCCTTCGTGGGAATGTGGGTGCCACGGGAATGCCATGCGATTGCCATTAGTCGGTCAAGTTCGAAATTGATTGACTAATGCAAGGTTGCGGGCTTTCATGTTGTGAAGATGACAGGAGGCTTGGCGATGGATGCGAACAATAAATTTTTCGAATCAATTGAAGCGACCCTTGCCGGGATGACTGTGAGGCGAGTGGTCGCGAAACTGGCGGAAGTTCTAGCGGTCGCACGGCGAAGCCGGTCTTGGGATTGGATTGCAAACTGGCTCTTTTCGCATGGCGTGAAATCGCAACGCGGAGGTCGAGTCTCACCAGAAACACTTTCGAACTATTTTTCAGAAGCCAAGCGCAAGGGTCTGATCGATGAGACGCGAGTCGAACGCTTGATCAGTGAGCTTGATGCCAGGCTGAGAGTTGAGACTCTTGAAAAAGTCGGAGCGGACGACGCGCTTGTCATCTTGCTGGATTCGCGAGCTTCTGAATTTGGTCATCACGTTGTCGGTTCAATTAAACCTGCTCAACGAGTAGCTCATGTGTCGATAAATACAAACGCGACAGATGTATCGCCCTTGGTAGCGAAAAGCAGGATGCGAACAAACGCGGCGACCACTGCGACGCGGCCAACATTTTATGAAATCAAGAACGCAATTGATATCAATTATGCAAGGCCTGAGTCCGAGCGAGAAGTGATGGTCAGCGTGGCGGGCGTTGAAATGATGATCTCTCTACGATGGCAGAAAAAAGTGCACTTGGGCGAAATTAGGGATGAAGCTGAACTCATGCGAATGATGGATAAATAAGACAGAAAAAAGGGAGAAAAAAATGGGAAAAAAGGCAATATTTGTCGTTTCGGAAAAGGGTGGCGTTGGAAAATCCACGGTTGCCAAAGCGCTGCTTGATCATTTGCGCCGCATACCAGCTGCTGGAAATGATGAGCCAAGCCATGTTTTGGCCTTTGACCTACAGCCGAAAGTCAATCAACTCGGCAATGCTTATGGTTTGAAGATTGCCGACGCGAACGGTAAAGAGACATACAGCTCGTCCCTCAACAAGATGAATCCGTTTATGGGGGTCATCAGCGCAAGCCTTGAGGACGACAACGGCCGAGAAATTGTTGGCGACTCGCTTGAAAGCAAGGCAGATTTTCTTCTGTTTGATTTGCCTGGCGGGAAAACAGACAACCTCAAGGAGGTGTTTGGAAAGCTCAGCACACTCATCACCCAAATCAAAGTGGCCGGGTATGACATCGTTGTCGTCATGGTCCTGAGCTTTTTGAAGGCTAGTGCGGTTGAAGTTGGCGAGGCGGTCGCAGTGTGGGGTGAGGATGCGCGATATGTCGCCGTGCTGAATCTAGGTCTGGCCGAGCGTGAGCAATTCATTTTTTTTGATGGGGAGCGGGCTGATCAGGTTGGATATCCTGCAAAACGCCTGGAAGAGGTTGGCGGTGTCGTCATCGAAATGCCAAAACTTCAGGCATCGACCTATGCTGAGCTCGATGCCGATGAAATTTCGTTTTCATTGGCTGCATCCTCAGATGGCCCATACAAAAGAACCAAACGAGTCAGGGTTCAGGATTGGCTTGAGGTGATGGACTCGGAAATCGCCAAGATTGGACTTGAAAAATATTCTGTCGACTCGCTGAAAGCGTTTGAGGCTGCACAGCAAAAAAAAGCCAGCAAATAGTCGATTTGTGGCGGACTGGCTCAACGGAGATTCGAATGGATGGCGAAAAACCCAAACCATCAATGACGACAGAAGCCATGAATCAAGTGGCTTCGAGCATAGCCAGTCTCCATTCGATCAAAGACCCTTGGTCAAAGTTTGATCGAGCTGTCGCGGGCATTGCTCCTGAGCGTCGAGAGGAGATGGCTCGAATCATTTCAAATTTGGGACTCAGGCCTGACGACCCAGAGGTAATGCTGTTGGCGGTGGCTGGCTACGCAGAAACAATTGCGATCGCTCTCCAATGCGATTTGGAATCTGCGTCCGAAAATGCCGCCCGAGTTCTTTCAACGCAACTTATGGATGATTTCGCCCGCATTGAGCGCGACATGTCCAAACGGATTGCGAGTATGGAGGAGGCGTCGCTCGTCGTAGTTGAGGCAGCCGTCCAAGCTGCGGCTGATGCCGCGGGCGAAACGACCAAGAACATGCTTGGGAATGCAGCCGCGAAAGAAGTCGAGGGTCTTTCCGCGGATATTGCCAAGACGATAGCAAAGCTAAAGTCCGATCTCTTTGAAGCGATGAATCGCGTGGTCAACGTGAGGGTGAAGGAGGAGAAGCAAAATTCCAATCTGGCTCAGGAACGGCTCAAGGAAAAGCTGCTTTCGTTCTGCGTCGGCGCGGGATCAATGCTGATACTCGTTCTGGCGATTCAGATGACCCTGTTCCGTCACTGATCCACGTCTACCATTGGCGACGCCTATTTCGGCCCACCACCTGCCATCTAATACCCATGGGGGTGTATAGCAACGATGGCGTCGAAAACCCTATAAAAAAGCATGGATTTCATGCATCCAACGCCATGGTTTGTCAATTGATCCGTCAAGTAGGCAAGTGATGACTGATTAATCAAATTATTTGGTTCGAAAGCGTGGGAATTTTGTATGCGTAAGGTTTTATGCTTGGCGACAGCCAAGCTGCCCGGAGGGTCGGGGCTTCAAAAAGGTGACGGCACCGTCGGTGCCGTCCAGACAACCGGCTTGTGGGCCGGTTGTCGTTGAAGTTTCATGATTTTGGTTTTGGCGGGATGAGGCGGCGGGGCGTCAGGCCCCGACCGTCCGAGTCGCGCAATGTATTTGTTTTATCTATAAGAATATCTATAGATGCGCCCCCAGCGGCGGCTTCCATCACGCGCTTCGGCGGCTTCCATCACGCATGTGGCGGCTTCCATCACGCACCATCGGCGGCTTCCATCACGCACGCGGCGGCTTCCACCACGCGCCTGGCGGCTTGGATCACGCGCTCGGCGGCCTCGATCACGCGCCATCGGCGGCTTCCATCACGCACGCGGCGGCTTCCACCACGCGCACAAGGTTTTGTTCGGCGGCTTCCATCACGCACGCGGCGGCTTCCACCACGCGCACAAGGTTTTATCTGGGGCTTGCATCACGCGCACGGCAAAAACAAATGCGCGCCTTATGGGGCGCGCATATTAGGCGAAAACTGGATATGAAGGGCTTGATTTTTAAGAATCATGGGATATCGAGCCGATGCGACGCCATAAACATTGACAATCACCGCCTTTAAAGACAAGGTAAAGGCATGAAAAAAGCGGCTCTCCCCTCTGGCGATACCTCTAAATCGCTGGCTAGGAAGCCCGTGAAGGTTGTATCCGCCAAGCGGAGCGAGTCCGCCGCAAAGACGGTCAAGCCGGCTAAGACTCCAAAACCCAAGAAAGCCCCCAAGCCGCCCCAAATTTATCGAACCCAGAAGGCCAATCTGCCGTTCGAGCTGGCTCCCGCCATCGCGGCCCTGAGCCGCCACGCTAGGGATCTCCACAACACGACCGTCTACGCGACGAGGCAAATCCGCTACGCCTTCGCGTGGGACAAGGATGCCAAGGAGAGCCTGAGTCGGGACGACGCGGAGATGGGCAAGGAGCTCGCCGCCTCGTCCCAGCTCTCCATCCTCCGATTCAACCAGCAGATCGACGCGTTGAACGTTGAGCGGGCCGCCAAGGCGAATATGAAAGCGAAGGAGACCGCCGAGGTCGCAGAGCCCAAGCTCATCACGCGAATAGAATCCTCGGGGCGACGCTTGGAATCACGAATTCTGGACATGACGCTTCTGGAGCGGGCGATGAAGGCTTGGCCGGACGACTTGGCCTTGGACAAGGCTCCGGCCTTCTCCAAGCTTCCATTTTTGATCGCGAGAAATGTCGTGAAGGATATTCGAAGCGCGCACGCGGCGTGGCTGGCGGCACTGAAGGTCTGGAGCCCGACTACGGGCAAAGGGCTAGCCGGCCAGCCGAAGGCTCCCGGCTACCGCAAGAGCTCCGGGCTTGCCGTCAGCCTAGACTGGGCCAACAAGGCCAAGCTGCCGGACCTCTCCGCCTTGGAGCTCTTCGTGGACGAGGACAAGGGCGTCAAGCTGACAGCCGAGCAGGCCAAAGCCTTCCGCGACTTCGACATCAAGGCCTTCGCTGACCAGGCTCTGGCCCGGCGTTGGGCCGACAAGCCTTCCTGGCTGGCGGCACGCCCGACCCACATGGACGTCGCCATGCTGAGGCTGGTTCCCGCCCGGGGCGGCCAGCCGCCCCGCCTCGAGATGATCGTCGCGATCGACAAGCCCAAAACCCCCGCCGGCTCCTTCATGGCCAGCTTGGAGTCTCGGCACCCGGCCTTGTGGCTCGCGGCCAAGCCCGACGCCTTCGACGGCTGGATAGCCCAAATCATGGCCGAGCAGGACTGGGTCAAAAAGAAAACTCCGCCAGCTATCGGGTTCGATTACGCTTGGGTCTCGCAGAATCACAGCGCGGCGTTCGTCGATTTCGGGGTCACGAATCTGGCGGGGGTGGCGTGGACGGACGGCTCGAAGACGGCCGTCCTGACCGGCACGGATTTTCACTCTAGGATGGACAGGCTGGACGGCCGGATCGACCGGAGAGTCGCCACGCTCACGACCGTCGAGCAGCGGGAGCTGCAGGCCAAGCTCTCGAAGCTCAGGGAGGCCGATCCCAAGGCCAAGCTCTCGCAGGCCGAGCGCTCGAAACTTAAAGGACTATCCAAGCTGGTCCACCAGGACCTTGGCTTGATGGCGATGCGGAAGCGTCGGGCGGATTTCGTCAAGGACCGGGCCCATCGCCTCGCCGACTGGATCGCCCAAGCGGCCCTCTCCAAGAAGGTCGCGGTCGTGATCGTCGGCCGCAATATCGGCTGGAAGCAAGAGTCGAACATGGGCTCCGAGCGGAACCGCAAGTTCCACAGCATACCGCACGGCCTGATGATCCAACTGCTGCGGGAAAAGCTGGCCGTGCTCGGCATAGCACTCTTGGAGACCGAGGAGTCCTACACCAGCAAGATGAGTTTTTTGGATAGCGACCCCTTGCCGGTTTACGGCTCGAAAAGCACAAAAGTCAAAGAGGGAAACAAAGAGAAGGAAAATAAGACTACAAACGAGAGGGACGACAATCCTTTCGCGAGGAATCCTGCCGCGAGCCACGCGGCCCCAGCCGATGGCCCCAAGGCCAGCGGCGTCCGAGGAGCGGGGAGGGACCGAAACTGGTTCTTCCGGCAAGGGCCCAAGCCCGCTCCCGACCATAATATGGCAAAAGCAAAGGCGGCCCCGATCCGCTCGAAAATCCACGCCGACGCGAACGGAGCCTTCAACTCGGGCCGCAAGATATGCCCGTTGTTCAAGGCCCACGATCGCCTGAGCCCCAAGCACGAGCTCTGGGGCTTCTCTCCCCGCGGCGGCTTCTTCCCGCTCTCCCCGTTCTTGAAGCGTGGCCCGGTCAAAAGCGTGGCCGCCGCCTTGAAAGCCAAGGCCGCCAAGGAGCGGAAGCTTGCTTCCAAAAATAGCATTAAAGTTGCGGAGGCCGTTGGTGGTCCCCGGCTGGAATCCCTATGAAGGCCCGACGAAAGTCAACCCCTTCATATCCAGTTTTCACCTATATTGATGTTTTGAACTTTGCAGAGTTGAAATTTATAGCGATACTCTGCCTTTGCCTGAACCTTTTGAAGACCGTGTCGATGGTTTCTTATTTGGATCGGTGAGCTGCTTTTCGCTTCGATCGAGTTCTGGAACAAGGTAGGCTGGCCGTTCGTCTCCTCTAGTGACATGGAGTGTCCAGGTGTCGCTGCTTCGACCCTCGCGCTTGATGTCAAAGGACGCGATCAACTCCGGAGCTTTAGCGACGAGTTCCGTCATCGCATCGACCAACTCACGAGCGAACTGTTTGCGCTCGCCGGTATACCCTGATAGTTTCCTAAGGCCAAGAAAAAGGATGTTCATTTCACGCGAAGGCGCCAGTTTCTGGCCCGTGTCGGTTGATGTCGTCTGAACGTCAAAACCGCGTTGGGTTGAAAAGTAGTCATGAAGCCAGCGAGCGAGTTGACCCGTCAGCGTGCTTCGACGCTTGATTTTGATCAGAAATTGATTGTCATTCCAAAACATCGGCCCGCAAAAATCCGGGTTTAAACGCAGCACAAAATTGCCGTCTTGATCCTCCATTGCCGTGGATAGCATTGATCCTCCGCCCTTGGCGCCATTCGGAAGTTCAAAATCTAATCGAATGAAGTAGAGCCGCCTCAAGCTCATCCAAATCCATTGCAATGAAGGACCGCTGAAATTGACCCAACCCATTCGATTTGCAAAGTCGCGCAGGGAAATGGTAAATCTCGCTCCAATGCCATGCTGATTTTCAATCGCGATCTGGAGGGCTGTCTCCCACACAAGCTTATCGTGCATATTGAGTCTCGGCCCCCATGCAGTCAGTCTGTAGCCGTTTTGACCACTAAGCTCGACTTTTACCGAGTCGCTTGTCTCCGTGGCATCGCGACTGATGCGGCTAGCGCTGAACAGCGAAGTGCGTGCTGTGAGCGCTGGGAAGTAGGTCGACTTTTGAAGTGCGGGGAATGGGATTGGTTCTCTCTCATCTTTGATATCAAGGACTTTTTCATCATGAATATTTGATGTTCCGGGTTGAATCGGGGTCTCAGGGACTTCGTCCCAATCATCAACGTAGGGCTTGCGTGGGCTTGGTAAAGTTGCCATCGTCTCCGCCTTATCGCTTAGTTGCGACGAGGCGAGTCTTGTCTTCCACCTGACCCGCCAGCCAGTCTTTGATGAGACGGCGGGCGACTGCTCCACCCGCTTTATCTATTTCTTCGCAAGCGCGGAAAAATTCCACGTGCAATGACCGGGGAATCTTGACGTGAAATGTGACTGTTTCCTCTGCTGGGTTTAGCTTCTTACTCATATTGCCTCCTTTGTTGTTCATGTAACAAGAAAGCAAATAAAACATACGATGTCAATACATGGAGAAAATATTCATTCCTTGAATTCACGCATCGAAGCGGTTGTCATCAATAGCCTGTCAGGGACTTGCCGATGCCATCGCTGGCCGCATCGCGGTGACTGACGCGATGGCCTGATGCGGTCCAGCCAAGTGTTGGCGTTGCGATTTCATGATTGACGACAGACTATTTACTCAGCCCGAGCTATATCGAAAATATTAGGGAAGCAAGCGACGCGAATAGGAAATCGTTCGCGCACGAGGCTGCGACGTTGGTCGGTGGCGGAAGTCGTTTCCGCAAATTTTTATTTGCGGAAAGCGCTTGCCTCGAGTTGACTTTGCCAATTCGTTTTGATTGTATGTAGTAGTAATTACTACTACATACAACATACAAGGCGGGCGGCATGGCAATCACCAAGGACGACATATTCAAGGCAGCTGACGAGATCAAAGCGTCTGGCAACCCGCCGACGTTGGCGGCGATTCGCAAGCGGATCGGAGGCGGCAGCTTCACGACAATCTCGGAGGCGATCAAAGAATGGCGGGGCCTGAGCGCGCCATTGGCTCCCATCCAGGAGCCTGCCCCCGATGCGATCACCCATAGCCTCTCGGAGCTTGGCGCGGAAATTTGGGCGGCGGCAATCGCCATGGCCAACGACAGGCTGTCCAAAGAACGCGAGTTGATGGAGGCCAGCCGCACCGAATTCGAGGCGGCTAGAAGGGAGGCTGCGGAGTTGGCGGACCAACTGTCCGCCGACCTCGACACTGAGCGAGAAAGCTCGTTATCCGCGATGGCGATGGCGACCGCCGATGTAGTGATGCTACAAAATCGGATCGACGCGGCCAAGAAGGGGGAGGCTGAGGCTCAATCCCAAGCCAATGCCGTGAGCTCCAAGCTCGACGAGATGGCTGCGCGCCTGGATGATGCCAAGGCTGCCAACGCTCGTGAGGTCGATGCCCGCGCCGTCGATCAATCCAAACACGACGCCACGCGCCAAAGGCTCTCCGACGTTGAGTCCAAGCTTGCCACTGCTATTGCCGAGCTGGCGACGGCTCAGGGCCAAGCGCGAGGCGATGCCGCAGAAGTGGCGGCGATGAGGCCACGGCTCGCCCAAGCCGAGTCGCAGTCGGCCGTCGCGCAAGCCGTTGCCGAGCAACTCCAAGCGCAGGCATCCGAGCGTGCCGGAGACGTTGGGCGGCTCCACAAGCAGATCGCCGACCTCACGGAAGCCTTGAAGAGCGCCACCGCCGAGTCGGCGTCAAGGGCGAAGATGGATGCGGGTAAGACCGAAAAAGGCAATCAGGCCCAAGCGGAGAGAGGGGCTGGCCCCTCGACACCAAAGTCGGGTGATGAGGACCGATAAGGCGCCATCATTTCCCCCTTGGGGCCGCAGACGCCCATCATCGTAAGGCGAACAAGAAAATGAGAGTTGACTTTCACAAGGAATTCACTTTATGTCGAACGCTTAGTGCGGGATCAATATGAAGAAAGAGTCAGTCTGGTTGCTTATTGCTGCGATGGCAGTTCTTGCTGGTTGCTCGAATGAAGCAGATTGCATGGCTAAAGTCGAACGATGGAAGATGTCGAAAATATATGAGGCTGATTCAAATTATCAAATAGAGATTGCCGATTTGAATCTGTTGAAACCACCGGATGAGCGTCGAGTGGAAGTCGAAACGTTAGCAATTAATCGAAAAATTTCTATATTGGACACCGAGCAATCGTATGCAGTCCAGGCAAAAGCGTGCGCCAAGAGTCCTGATTCCTTTTGATTTCAGTAAGGCGATGGACGGGTGGCCACATATTCTCCTTCTGGGGTATTGCATTCTGTTGAGCTTTAGATAAATTGATCTTGCGGCTATGAACCTAGATTATCCGCTGGCTAGATATGGTTGACATTAATCCCATGCAGTCAAAGCTCAAAAAAATAAACAACTGCTTCATAAAAAAGGAGATTTACATGAAACAAATTCAGAAAGGCTTTACATTGATCGAATTGATGATCGTTGTGGCCATCATCGGTATCTTGGCCGCCATCGCGCTGCCTGCTTACAACAACTACACCGCCAAAGCCAAATTTTCAGAAATGGTCATGGCTCTGGCGCCGATCAAAACAGCATTGTCCGTTTGTGCTCAGACTGGTGACTGCATGAAGGATAGTGGAAACTGGGGCAACGTGACCGTCGTAGCTGGAAGTGGAGCAACACCGGCTAATGTGACTATTACTGGTGCGGCTGGAGTTGTGTCTATCCCAACACCCGCGGTAAGCACCAAGGTTCTCGACGCTGCGGCGACAACTGCATCTGCAGGTGGAGTCCCAAATATTACTTTCACGTTGGCTCCTTTAGCCACCGCGCCTAACGGCATCAAGGTTGCTGATACCGTGAATATCACAGGAACCGTTATGCCAGCTGACAGTAGCGTTCAATTTACGATCGGTGGCGGTTGCAAGACCCACACCGGTGGTGCTCTGTGCTAATTTGAGCCGCTCAATTCATAACCCGGCCTTCTGGCCGGGTTATTTATTTCGCAAAAGTTTTTAGTTCTCAATAATTATTACGGAGCAATGGCTTGACATTGCTCCGTAATTTGATATCAAAGATAGATGCATTACACAACTCAAACTCGCTTGCGACTCTCTACTGATGAGCAATCGCTCATTAATGAGTTAATGGGGATTGTCGGTCAAGCAAGGCGTGTCGCTGCACGTAAGATTTGGGTTGAAAAGGTTCCCGAATCAAGTATCGGACCATGGCTGGGAGATGAGTTTGGCATCCGTTCGCGGCATGCTGAAGGAATCAAGTTTGAGCTTTCACAGCTTTGTAAATCATGGCGTGAGCATCAGGTTTCAGTGATGAAGAAGACAGGAAGAAGTCTTGCATACCATCAGCGTCTCGTGCACGAAAATGGCGTTGCCCTTGCTGATGCGCAAGCTGACTTCAAGTGTGCTCTCGGGAATAAGGATGCAAAGGCCCGCAGAATTGGGAAACTGAAAAGTGCGCTGTTCACGCAGCGTTGCGCTCTAGATCACAATAAAGCAGATCTATGTCGTCTGACCGCTGAGTTAGACGCAGGCATTCCAAAAATATGCTTTGGAACGGCAAGCCTGGCTAGGGAGCGAGAAAAGGTAGGCAAGAAGGGTTCGCGCTTCGCAACGATTGAAGCTTGGAAAGAAGCCTGGTCTGACAAGCGTGATGGTCATGTCCTAATGGTGGGCTCAGGTGACGAGCCTTTCGGAAACACATCTTGTCGTTTGGATCCCGTAAAAAATACGCTAACGATTTCCCTTGCG
Organism: Rhodoferax sp.; assembly: GCF_012927445.1. GTDB lineage: Bacteria > Pseudomonadota > Gammaproteobacteria > Burkholderiales > Burkholderiaceae_C > Rhodoferax. The sequence goes on along the minus strand of NZ_JABBPD010000001.1, from coordinate 26,293 downwards.
CAAACGCAGGTTGATCGGCGGGTAGACGCGATGTTCGCGGCCTACAAGAAACCACCAAGCCGGTTGCCAAACCGACTTCAGTCGCGCCGAATTGTCATCAAAGACGTCAAGCTTCCTGGTAAGCAACTCAAGCTTTATGAAGATGCCCTCGAAAATGGGCAACCTATCATGATGAAGCTAGTTAAGCGTAGAAATCCATCAGGAGATTTGGCTTTTTACCTGCATGTGGGATTCGAGGTTGCCGAGCCGAGTTGTCAGTCGAATCCCCTTGGCATCATCGGATTGCATTTTGATGCTCGTTGTTGTGCTTGGGCTGCCATCACAGCTGATGGGAATCTGCGAGAGAAGCCAGTAGCGATGCCTAATGCGACTGCAATTCATGCAGCAGCCACTTGCGTCGGCGTCAATTTTGGCCGGACATTGTTTGGGCATGTCGAGTGGTGCTTGGCAGGCGAAAAGAAAAATTCGCGCACAGATCGTATTCGTAAAGCGGCCAAAGGTTTTGTAGCGCTTGCGTCGAACCTCGGTTGCTCGATTGGTCTTGCTGTCGAAAGCTTCGAAAGGAAATCAGCAGAGCAACTCCATTCGAAGGATGGCGCAAAGATGGTGGCTGATGATTACAAGTTATTCCATCATTCTCTAGCTCGAGCTGCGTCTTGTTCTGGCATTGAAATCGTAGAAGTTAATCCAAATGGCGCGCAAGTTAGTGGCGCAGTAAAGTTTGCGAGCCTCAATGCCTTGTCTATAGAGTCGGCTACGGCAATGGTGATCGCCAGAAAGGCTATTTTCGGAAAGACAAAACAGCCTCGTAAGTCAGCCGCGGCAGGAAGCCAACGAAGACACGAAGGAAGTAAACAATATAACGAGCGCGTGGCGTTCCCGAGGCCTATGCCGATTCCTGTGCTGGATAGCATCAAGAATCGGCCAAGGGGCATCGCATGGGAGCAGATCGCGAAGGTCTTGGGTCCTGATGTTTTTCAATGGAGAGCGAAGCTCTGTATCGTTAAGCATGGGGCCGCTAGGCCGCGTCCTCGCCGGAGCCGAAAGGTTTCACCCCCAGCTGCTTGCGGCGCAAGGGTAGAGCAAGGCGTAGGGAGGGTCACTGGAGTCCTTCCGATGAACAATGGACCGCTTAGCGGGCCATGAGTTCGTGGCGATCGTGAGGTCGTCGCCAACCCAGAAAGGAAAACAAGTCATTCGTCAATCTAGATAAACAGTCATTTGGCGATTGCAGTGCCGTGATGACTACTCAGTGAGTTGAATGTGGCAAGTGAAAGTATTTATCCAACTCTCAACCATTGAAGTCCAAAAACATGAAAATAAATGATAGAAAACACCTTATCTTCATGGCTCTATTACTCCTCGGAATATTTATAGGTTCTTTTAGAACGCTGGGTGATAACGACATATGGTTTCAGTTGTTGGCTGGAAAATATTTCATTGAACACGGATCAGTCCCGCATACGGATTTTTTTCTATATGTTGGCCAGGGTAATCCTCAGCAGTTTGGAGGATGGGGATTTGGTGTGATATACGAATTAGTCATATCAACATTTGGGTTGTCATCGGCGACATTTTTGAATTCAACTATATGGTGCTCCTCCTTTTTCTTCGCGATCAAGGCGGCAGCTGCCAGGTCAAATGCTCGATTTTCAGATCTTAAAATTCAACAATTGTTAGTCTTGGGTGTTCTGACATCCATTGTCTTTATCGCATCTTCGTCGCGCATGTCCATGCGGGCTGAATCGACATTGGTTTTTAGTTGGACTCTTTCTTTATGGCTATTTGAAAAAGCCAAAAGGAGAGATTCATTGATGAATTTTTGGCTTACTCTTCCATTGATTGGATGGGCTGAGGCGATGCTTCACACAGGAGGATTTGTGTTGCTGGCCCTCCTTCCGATTTGCTATGCGAGGTCAATCACAGGTGCGTCATCATGGCGGCGACACCTAGGTGGCTGGATCGCGTGTGCTATCGCCTTGGCCATTCTTCCTGTGATCAACCCTAACGGTATCGAGCAGGTTTATGTCCAACTCATCGATATCATCAAATCAATGGTGCCCCACTCCAAAGCTTTAGCACAAGGAGTGAATTTGGAGTATCTGCCGATTTGGGATACACGTGTCTCAGCAATAATCTCTCAATACCTTCTTCTAGCTCTGTTGGGAGTCATCATATGGTTCAATAAAAGAAATGGAGCATATGGGATTGAAAACATTATTTGTGTCGCCTTTCTGGTCTTGGCAGCAATCCACAATCGCGGCATTAGCTTGGCCGCGATGGTATTGATGGTGCCTTCATTTCAAGTGGCCTTCTCTAATTCGTTTGACCAACTTAGATTTCCGCACCCACTTGCGGTCTGCATTTTTATAGTGCTATGCGCAGTGCCCCTTGGGGGAAGTTATGTAGTAAACAATTTCGGGATTCAATCAGCTAAAACTGCCTACGATTTTGAAATAGCAAAAATCAGAAAAACGCATCCAAACGGAGCTCATATTTTCACTACTGAAAACGGACCCGCCTTGGCATACGCATTTCATGACGAACGCTTCTTAGTATCCAAAGGAGGTCACTCGCTGATACAAAACCGGGATGCTGAAATTCATCACAGCCTCGTCGTCAACAGTGAAGATGGTTGGGAATCCGAAATGGAAAAGCAACATGTCGATTTTGTCTGCATGCCGCTCTATTTACCTTTGCCTGGCCAGGGAATATTTTTTTGGCTTCCAAGCATGCTCGCTTCAAACTCTGAATGGAAATCACACATAGGATCAGGAACTTGCAACTTGTTTGAAAGAATTCAGGACGGTAATAAACTTAACGAGAATGAAGTTAAGTTTCAAACTATGACTTACTTGCAAAATCTTGCTATTTTCTCTGAAGCTACTTTTTATGGCCAGCCAGATGTAATCGGTCAAGAGATTGGGAGAAAAGCCAAGGAAAACTATGACAAGTTAAATGAAGAGCTCAAGGAAAAAGCCTCAGATGACAAAAAGCATTGATGAGTTACTTTTACGAAATAGTAGGCTGAGCCCAGTCGTAGATGTCTTTCGCCAAATCAGCGGCCGATGCCAAGCTCACGACACGGAAGCCGTCCCGTTCGAGCTTCCATTCATGCTCTTCAATGGTCTCTTCGATTTTTTTGTATTCCTTGGGCTCCATCAAATCAGCCTGTGGCAACAGAAGGAACAGGCCAATGTTGTCCATCTTGTTGACGCGAGAGTAGGTAGTGAGATCTCTGCTCGATTTAAGTAAGTTGATTTCGACTGTTTGGGCTGACTTGTAGGCGGCCGAGGTCACGCTGCCGCAGGCGCCAGCAGTCAGGATGTTCAGATCCAAAAAGTGTTTGACGCCCTCATAGTCGATCAGCAAGCCTTGGCCTTCGGACGGAACAATCTTTTCAAAGTCCATCTTAGCGATCTCTTTGAGCTTCTGATTGACCAGTTGGCGAGCCGTGGGCGTGTCGATGAACTCAAACTCATTGGCTTTTCGTTTGGCCGATGGGGCCATAACCACGATTTCCTGAAACAACCTCTCGACAGTCGATTCTCTGTCATCACCCGAGGTGTAACTCGGCAAGGCCAAAGTTAGGCAATGGGTGTCGAACACAATCTCGGGGATGGCCGTTTTGACCTGAACGGCATGGCGTAACGCCTCTTCCGCATAGGCTAGCAACTCGCGGACGGACTTTTGCGGGAATTGGTCGTGATACAGACACTCGAACTTTTTGAAATCATCGAGCAACTTGAAATGGATGCGGTCGCCTGGCGACTGCACCACGACGCCAACCGTGAAACGTTGCGGGACGAACACGTCGGGTTGGAGCTCGACAGTGGTCCAAGCGCCTGAGAAGGCAGGTTTCGGTGTGGAAGTGGCCAATCGGCTGAGGTGCTCGGAGTTTCCGTCTCCAAACGTGATGATGGATGGCCTATCGGCCGGAGCTTGGGCGTTGCTCATGCGATGACTCCCAGTGTTGTGGACAGCCATCCGGACTGGGCGCGGTTATCAAGCGTTTGAACGATCGCATGGGTCGCGGCAGGTGCGTGGGCTGGAATTATTTTGGCAATGATGTCCGCCAAGTCTGCTTTGGCGTCAATCAGAGCTTGGGCATGGCCATTTGCAGCTGAGGCCATGTCCATTTGAAATCGTTGGAAGTCGGTGACGGACAGGGCTTTTCGAGCTTCAACCAAGAGACTGCGCTCTTCGAAGCCTCGGCCAGTTGGAGCCCAAAGAAGGTCATGGAGCAAGGATTCGTGGTCTATGGCGACATAGCCGCCGTTGGACGAACGGATGACGTTTCCAAAATTGCGGTCTCTCAGGTCGCTCCATTGATCGAATGCCGCGATCTTTCGGGCATCCTTACTGCGCAGGCAGTTCTTGCGGGCAATGAAAAAGACCATTTTGTGGACTTGGCGGACGGATTTTCCCGCGACGATCTCACTACACCACGCGGGGCAAAAGTCCATTCCATCGAATTTTGGCGGCAGCGGGCAGTATTTGCGCAACTCAGGGACCGGAACCATGACGATGGCGCCAAAAGCTGGGCAAGCTACGTCGCTTTTTCTGGCAAGCAGCCAGCCGATTGCTTCGCACAGCAGCGCAGGACCATCCAGAGGCAACAGCTTCACGAAACAATCATGCAACTTGCCAGTCGTGTCAGCGATTTTGGCCAGGTGCGTCGTTTCATTGATGCCCGCATTGGCTGGCTTGCTCCGGAATTCGCGCCATGCGGAGGAATCTAGGATGGGCACGCTCATCGTTGAACCCCTTGTGGCGCCTTAGGCTTTATCGAGCTCATTATTTGGCTGCTCCCTGTTTGGATAAGGTAGAGCATACCGTATCAAAATGATGCGCATGTTATTCTCTGCTGAATTGGCGCGTTGTTTGCTATCACGCGCGAGTCAGAAGCCCAGGAGACAAGATTGAAAGCCAAGCAGTCGGAGTTATCGCAGATGCAGCGGGAGAGGCTCGCTTTTCTCGAATTGCGAGCGTTCTTCATGGGCGAACTCAGGCGCGGAGACATCGAATCACGCTTCGGAATCAAGCCCGCAGCGGCATCGCGTGACCTGAGCGTCTATCGCGAACTTGCGGCAGCCAATCTGGACTATGACCCGGTATCTCGTTGCTACCGGCCGACATCGACCTTCAAGCCGGTTTTCAGTTTTCACCATGAGCGAGTGCTCTCGTGGCTGTTGCAAGGGTTCGGTGACGGTCTCGATCTGGGATTGAAGCAGGCTGCCCCGTGCGAAGGGCCTGGCAACCTCGTAAAGCCCGACTTAGAAGTTCTGGCGGCAGTCACTCGCGCGCTGTGCAGTAAGAAGGCTTTAAAGGTGAGCTACTTGTCGCTTTCATCAGGCCAGAAGCGCCGCGAGATTGTGCCGGTGGCGCTGGCTGACAACGGATTGCGTTGGCATGTGCGTGCGTATGACCGAGACAAGCAAAGATTTGGAGATTTTGTGCTGACGCGGATCGCGAAAGCACAGGAGATTGATGGCGACGTTCAGGAGCGCGAGCTCTTGGGAGCAGATGAGCAGTGGGCGCGGATTGTGGACTTGGAGCTTGTTCCCCATCCTGGCGTGACCTGGCCCAAGGCGGTTGAGGCTGATTACGGCATGACCGATGGCTCTTTGCGTATCAAGTCGCGGGCGGCTTTGGCGGGATACGTTCTTCGTCGCTGGTCTATCGACTCGTCGCCTGACCACCGACTTGACGCGAGTTCGCACCACTTGTGGCTTGCCAATCCCCAGACTTTGTATGGCGTCGAGAGTGCGGCTCTCGCCCCAGGTTATGCCAGTTCGGATGCGGCAACCGCGTGAGCTGACAACAAGAATAAAACAGGGATAACAACGAATGAAACTTGAATCCATCGCCAAAGGCGCGCTGGTCTCCGGCATTGAGGAGGGCAAGGTGGTCCGCGTGGTGAGTGCCGACCCTTTGGGAGACAACGCCGTCACCGTCGTTTATAAGACCGACGATGGCCGCTTGGGCGAGCGTGTCGTGTTTCGCGGGGACGAATCCAAGCTGTCGCTCGCGACGGTTGGTCGCCCATGGAGCTTTGATGCTGATGGCGCCGATTTCAAGCTCGGGGTCGAAGCCTACCGGATCAACCTAGCCCACCTGTTCGATCCGATGATGGCCGTCCACACGTCCAATGTTGATCCGCTCCCGCACCAGATTACTGCTGTCTATGAGTCAATGTTGCCGCGTCAGCCGCTTCGGTATGTGCTGGCCGATGATCCAGGAGCGGGCAAGACCATCATGGCGGGCCTGCTGATCCGTGAGCTTTTGATGCGGGCCGACGCCGCCCGCATTTTGATCGTCTCGCCCGGCAGCTTGGTGGAGCAGTGGCAGGATGAGCTTTTCTCGAAATTCGGTTTGGAGTTCATTCTCTTTTCGCGCGAGCTCGAACAGCAAAGCCGTGGAGGCAACGCCTTTGAGGACAACCACCTGATGGTGGCCCGCCTTGATCAGCTATCGCGCGCGGACGATCTTCAGGAAAAACTACTGAACTCGCGTTGGGATTTGATCGTGGTGGATGAGGCACACAAGTTATCCGCGACATGGTTCGGGGCCAAGATCAATGAGACCAAGCGGTTCAAGCTGGGCAAGCTTTTGGGCGGCATTACCCGGCACTTCCTGTTGATGACGGCCACGCCGCACAACGGCAAGGAAGAGGATTTCCAGCTTTTCATGTCTCTGCTGGACTCGGATCGTTTCTACGGGAAATTTCGCGACGGCGCGCACAAGGTCGATGTGAACGACATGATGCGTCGGATGGTTAAGGAGGACTTGCTGAAATTCGACGGCACGCCTTTGTTCCCCGAGCGTCGCGCTTACACCGTCAATTACAAGCTGTCCGTGGCGGAGGCTGATCTTTATAACGATGTCACGACCTACGTCAAAGAGGAAATGAACCGGGCCGAAAAGCTCGATGGCAACCGAAAGGGAACCGTAGGCTTTGCCCTTACCGCTCTGCAACGCCGTCTCGCATCGAGTCCTGAGGCCATCTATCAATCATTGAAGCGAAGGCGCGAAAAGCTGAAGCGCCGGGTTGAGGAAGAAAAGATCAAGCAGCGTGGCGGCAAGCCATTGGCCGAGACCGTGCCTGGATACAAAGAGTCCAAGGACGCCGACGAAATTTGGGACAGTTCCGACGACATGACGCCGGAGGATTACGAAAATTTCGAGGAGGAAGTGGTCGATCAGGCCACGGCAGCTCAGACCATCACCGAGCTCGAGGCCGAAATCTTCACACTGGGCCACCTTGAGGAACAGGCCCGCTCGCTGGTCCATTCTGGCCTTGACCGAAAATGGGAAGAACTGCGCGAACTCCTGCACAACACGCCTGAGATGCATGGTGCCGATGGTTTGCAGCGCAAGTTGATCATCTTCACAGAGCACCGCGACACGCTGAATTACTTGGCGGTCCAAATACGTGGCCTGTTGGGCAGCGCGGCGGCCGTGGCGATGATCCACGGCGGTGTCCACCGCGACGATCGCCGCAAAGTGCAGGAGCTATTCCGCAACGACAAGGACACACGAGTCTTGCTTGCCACCGACGCGGCGGGCGAAGGCGTGAACTTGCAAAACGCCAACCTGATGGTGAACTACGACTTGCCGTGGAACCCCAACCGCTTGGAGCAGCGTTTTGGCCGAATCCACCGTATCGGGCAAACCGAGGTCTGTCACCTATGGAACATGGTCGCCAACGAAACCCGAGAGGGCGACGTATTTCAGAAGCTCTTCGAGAAGATTGAGATCGAGCGCAAAGCCTTGGGTGGTCGCGTGTTCGACGTGCTGGGGGAGGTTTTCGACGGTGTCAGCTTGCGCGAGCTCTTAATCGATGCCATCCGGTATGGGGAAGACCCCGAGGTCAAAGCTAGGCTGCGCCAAAAGGTGGAAGGCGCTCTCGACACCGCGCACCTGCGTGAAATCATCAGTCGCAACGCTTTGGCCGAAGAGATCATGGACGAGAAGCGCCTCTTCGCCTTGAAGGAAGAGATGGAGAAGGCTGAGGCTAGAAAACTCCAACCCTATTTCATCCGTTCTTTCTTTGCCCAGGCCTTTGAGCGGCTGGGCGGCGACCTGCGTTCGCGCGGATCGGGGCGTTATGAGATTACGTTCGTGCCCGGAACCATCCGCGAGCGCGACAGGCAGATTACAGGACGTGATCGCCGCAACATGGACCCCGTCCTCGTCAAGTATGAGCGTGTCTGCTTCGAAAAGCAGTTTGTCAGGGTGCAGGACCGCCCCAGCGAGCCGATGGCCAGTCTGATTCATCCCGCACACCCGCTTATGCAATCGGTCGTGGACCTGATGCTTGAACAGAACAGAAGCAAGCTCAAACAGGGCGCCGTGCTCGTTGATCCCAACGACGACAGCCTCGACCCAAAGCTGTTGTTCCTTATCGATCATTCAGTTCGTGAGGGCGGCGAAGGCGCATTGGTTGTCTCGCGTCGCTTGCAGTTCGTGACCATCGACAAGAACGGCTTGGTCCAGAACGCGGGCTGGGCTCCCCATTTGGACCTGAACCCCATATCGACCGAAGACCGCATACTGGCCGGTCCTGAAATCGACGCTGACTGGATCAAGAAGGACTTGGAGGAAAGCGCGTTATCGCATGCCTCAGACAAGCTGGTTCCCGCCCACTTTGAGGAGATCCGGCAGCGGCGTGAGGCCCAGGTGGACAAGAACCTTGTGGCCATCCATGAGCGGCTGGTCAAGGAGATTAACTATTGGTCGGATCGTCACGAGAAGTTCAAGACAGACCTGGCAGCGGGCAAAGACGTTCGCCTCACGCTTGAAAACGTCAGGCGCACCATCGATGAACTGACGGCCCGCTTGGAGACACGGACAAAAGAGCTCCGTGCGTCGCGGCACATCGTGTCCTCGACCCCCGTCGTTGTTGGAGGTGCATTGGTGATTCCGGCAGGCCTTTTGGCTCAGCGCAACGGCGAAGAAGAGGGACAGACTTGGACTGCTGATGCCACCGCGCGAGCCCGCGTGGAGCGAGTCGCCATGGAGGCGGTTCGCAAAGCAGAGGAAGCCTTGGGCCACAAAGTGTTCGACGTGTCGGCTGAGAAGTGTGGGTGGGACCTGACATCAATCCCGCCAGCGGCCGAAGGCAAGATGGCAGAGGCGCGTCATATCGAGGTCAAGGGGCGGGCCAAGGGTCAGTCCACCATCACTGTGACCCGTAACGAAATCCTCTACGGACTCAACCAAGCCGAGAAATTCATTCTGGCGATCGTGGTGGTCGATGGCGATGATCACGAGGGGCCGCACTACGTTCGAAACCCATTCGATCAAGAGCCTGGCTGGGCAGTCAGCAGCATCAATTTGGATTTGGGTTCACTGCTTTCCCGCGCAGTCAATGCAGGAGGCTCGGCGTGAGCACGGCACCGAAAGTGATCTGGTCACACTGCAATGACTGCGGTCGTGAAACCAAACATGACGTGGTCCATAAGGCGGAGCGGCGCCGGTCATATGACGATGACCAATACTCGGTTGACGTAGGGTCAACGTGGAAAGTGATCCAGTGTCGCGGGTGTGAGGAAGTCTCGCTTCAACGTGTTGATTGGTGTTCCGAGGATGATCCGCATGACATGCCGAACCCTGCGACCTACTTTCCACCACGAGTATCGAGACGAAAACCGGCTTGGATCGATCGTTTCGAAGTTCCGTCTGAGTATGTTGAAATTCTTGACGAGGTCTACGCGGCTCTGCACGCAGACAGTCGTCGCCTCGCCATGATGGGTGCGAGAGCTTTGATTGATGCGGTGATCCGGCGCTCGGTTGGTGAGCAAGATAACTTCGCAAAGGGACTCAATGAGTTGGGTTCGAAGGACTTGATTAGCGATCGAGATCGGGAAATCATCGCGGCAGCAATCGATGCTGGCCATGCATCAGCGCATCGCGGCCACAAGCCGTCTTCGGATGACGTGAATGTCGTGATCGACATCGTCGAACGAATGATCCACGCAGAGATTTTGGCTGAACAAGCCCAAGCACTCAAAAAATCAACGCCACCGCGCAAGCCGCGAGTTGCCAAGAAGAAAAGTTAACCATGTATCCAATAAAGACACCAAAAAAGCTCATCGAAGTGGCATTGCCACTGGATGACATTAATGAAGCAGCGGCTCGTGAGAAGTCCATTCGTCACGGTCATCCATCCACCCTTCACCTTTGGTGGGCACGTCGTCCTCTGGCCGCCGCTCGGGCGGTTCTCTTTGCCCAAATGGTCAACGATCCAGGTTATGAACGCAATCTCGGAAGAGGTGTTAACAAGGATCGAGCGAAGATCGAGCGGCAGCGACTTTTTGAAATAATTCGCAAGCTTGTTCAGTGGGAGAACTCGAATAACGAGTCAGTGCTGAACGAGGCGAAAGCAGAGATATTGAAGAGCTGGCGGGAGACTTGCGAGCTGAATCGAGGTCATCCAGATGCTGCGGAGCTTTTCAATCCGGACAAGTTGCCTGCATTCCATGACCCATTTGCGGGTGGTGGAGCGCTACCGTTGGAGGCTCAACGACTTGGTCTGGAAAGTTTCGCCTCTGATTTAAATCCGGTAGCTGTGCTGATTAATAAAGCAATGATCGAGATACCGCCGCGATTTGCTGGAATGGCACCCATTGGCCCAGTTCATTCAAGTGATAAGCAAACAAAAATTGAACACGATTGGGCTCGTGCAAAGGGGCTTGCTGAGGATGTGCGGCGCTACGGAGCTTGGATGCGAGATCAGGCTCTCAGAAAAATTGGTCACCTTTATCCACTAATCGACCTTCCGAAGGAGCATGGAGGGGGCACTGCGACCGCTATTGCATGGCTATGGACTCGAACCGTCAAAAGTCCAAATCCAGCATATGGACATGTCGATGTGCCGTTGGTTTCTACGTTCATACTTTCAACCAAGGAAGGCAGAGTCAATTTTGTTCAACCTATTGTTTCTGGCGATAAATATTCGTTTGAAGTAAGAACGGGCACTCCACCGGCGTCAGCCAAGGCTGGGACGACAGCAGGTAAACGCAACGCATTTCTTTGTGTTTTATCTGGGGTCCCTATTGATTACAACTATATTCGTGCCGAAGGAAAGGCCGGACGAATGGGCCAAAAACTGATGGCTGTCGTTGTGCAGACAAAACAAGGGCGACTCTATCTATCGCCCACTTCCACAATGGAATCCCTTGCTGTTCAAGTCACTCCATCATGGAAACCGGAAACTAAACTTCCGGACAATCCGCGTGATTTCAAAACTCCAAACTACGGACTAACTACTTTCGGCGACCTGTTCACTCCTAGACAGCTCGTAGCTTTGACAACGTTTTCTGACTTGGTTCAAGATGCTCGTGCCAAAGTTAAAGCTGACGCGATTAAGGCGGGAATGTCCGATGATGGTGTAGGCTTGAATGATGATGGTCATGGCGCATCCGCATACGCCGATACGGTGGCTGTTTACTTGGGTATGTCGGTTGACAAGCTTTCTGACTACAACAGTAGCTTAGTTGCCTGGAGTTCAACACGCGATCAACTAAAGACTACCTTTGGTCGGCAGGCCCTTCCGATGGTATGGGACTATGCAGAGACAAACCCATTCGCAGAGGCTGCTGGCGATTTGGTTGTTTCCATTCAAGGTATTACGAGATCTTTGGAGGGTTTGCCAAGCATTGGCATAGGTCATGTCTTTCAGTCGAATGCACAGCACCAGACTATCAGCAGAAATAAAGTCGTTTCGACTGATCCGCCTTATTACGACAACATTGGTTACGCGGACCTATCTGATTTTTTCTATGTGTGGCTTCGTCGTGCATTGAGACCTGTATTTCCTGAGCTGTTTGCGACTATGTCGGTTCCGAAGGCGGATGAGCTAGTAGCTACACCTTATCGACATGGCACAAAAGAGAAAGCTGAAAAGTTTTTTCTCGATGGTATGACTGAGGCTATGAGTCGGTTAGCTGAGCAAGCGCACCCTGCTTTTCCGACAACTATTTATTACGCATTCAAACAATCCGACACCACCGATGTTGGAACTGGGAACACGGGATGGGAGACATTCTTGGAGGCCGTTCTCCGTGCGGGTTTTGCTATCAATGGAACATGGCCAATGCGAACAGAGAGAGATGCCCGTTCAATTGGAATTGGAGCGAATGCACTTGCATCAAGCATCATTTTGGTTTGCCAAAAGCGTTCTATTGAAGCGCCGACGATTTCGCGACGCGAATTTATTCGTGAATTGAAAGATGAGTTGGCCGAAGCAGTTGATGTAATGATTGGTGGGGCGGAGGGGGTCTCCCCTGTCGCTCCCGTTGACTTGGCTCAGGCGGTAATCGGGCCAGGTATGGCAATTTTTTCAAAATACTCTGCTGTGCTTGAGGCAGACGGCAGCCCAATGACGGTCCACATGGCACTCACGCTTATTAACCGCATGTTGACAGAAGGAGCCGATGATTTTGATTCTGACACTCAGTTCTGTCTTAGTTGGTTTGATGAGCAAGGTTGGACTTCGGGAGAGTTTGGAAAGGCTGACGTTTTAGCAAGAGCCAAGGGCACTTCAGTCGATGGAGTCAAGGAGGCCGGAGTTGTTGAGGCTGGCGCTGGCCGTGTCCGACTTTTAAAGCCTGCTGAGTATTCGTCTGAGTGGACGCCTGGTGAAGATAATCGAACTCCAATTTGGGAGGCGCTGCATCAGATGATTAGATCACTTCGGTCTGATGGGGAGTCTGCTGCGGGAGCCCTTCTCGCAGGAATGCCTCAACGAGCTGAACCGATACGAAATTTGGCTTACCGTCTCTATACGTTGTGTGAGCGAAAAAACTGGGCGGAAGATGCTAGGGCATACAACGAACTGATCACATCGTGGACAGGTGTCGAGGCTGCATCACATGAAGCTGGTCATTTCGGATCGCAAGCCAATCTTGAAATCTAAGGGAAGAATAATATGAGTCTTAAACCTTGGCGCGAGGTCGCCATCCCCCATGAAGATGTGCTTAAAGGCACCTTTCAGCAGGCTGAGTTTGCCGCTGATATTTCGCGCGTGCATCAAGGCACGGCTACTGATGAATATCAGGATCCAGCGCTATTCTTTCAGCGGACCTTTATTACAGAGGGAATGCGGTTGCTGCTGGACTCTGTGGTCAAGCGATTGGCTGGCAAGGGTGGCGATCCGGTTATTCAGCTTCAAACCGCGTTTGGCGGTGGCAAGACCCACACTTTGCTTGCGGTGTATCACTTGGCCAAGGGGACGCTCCCCGCGAGCCAATTGCAAGGCATCTCTCCAATCCTCGATGCGGCAGGCATCCAGGAGCTACCCAAGGCCAATATTGCAGTGCTGGATGGCGTAGACCTTCTGGACTTGGCGAGCAAGCCTCGCAAGCGCGGCAAGGTCACGATCAAGACCATTTGGGGCGAGCTCGCCTGGCAACTTGGTGGCGACGAGGCCTTCGCTTTGGTGCGTGAGGCAGATGAAAACGGCACAGCTCCAGGCAAGGGCGTTCTCGCTGACCTGATAGCTTCGCGCGCTCCTTGCATTATCTTGATGGACGAGTTGGTCAGGTATGTGTCGCAATTTGAAGAAGGCAAGACCCTGTCGGGGGGCACATACGACACCCAGCTTTCATTTATCCAGTCACTAACAGAGGCTTTAAAGGCCGTTCCAACTGCGATCCTTCTGGCTTCGTTGCCGTTCTCGGACCGAGAAGCGGGTAGCCAACAGGGCGTGAAGTCTTTACGGGCGTTGGAGCATTACTTTGGCCGCGTGCAGGCCTTATGGAAGCCGGTTGCGACCGAAGAGGCGTTTGAAATTGTGCGCCGCCGCTTGTTCGCCACTGTGAATGACAAGCTGGCTGCTGATGAGGTATGCCGGGCCTACGCAGACTTCTACACGGCCAATAGCGGCGATTTTCCATCAGAAACGCAGGATAGTCACTATTTGGAGAGGTTGAAGCATGCCTATCCAATCCACCCGGAAGTGTTCGACCGGCTCTATGAAGATTGGTCGTCGCTTGATAATTTCCAGCGCACACGCGGCGTCTTGAAGTTTATGGCTACGGTCATCCACAGACTTTGGACTGACGGCAACAATGATTTGATGATCCAGTCCGGAAGCTTGCCGCTTTATGACTCGAATACTCGCAACGAAGCAATCCTTTATCTTCCGCAGGGCTGGGACCCCGTTCTTGAACGCGACATTGATGGCGAGCGCGCTTTGACGACAGAGCTCGACAACTCAAAGCCGTTGCTGGGATCGATTTTGGCTTGCCGCAGAATCGCGCGGGCGGTGTTTATGGGCAGCGCGCCAGACGCTGGGGCCGTGGGCGGTGCCAAGCACCATCGCGGCATCGAGTTTGAAACTTTGTTGCTCGGCTGCGCTCAACCTGGCCAAGTGCTCGGCCACTACAAAGACGGCATCCGTGCTTTGGTGGACAAGCTGCAATACCTCAATAGCGCCAACAACCGCTATTGGTTCGACATCCGTCCGAATCTGCGCCGCGAAATGGAAGACCGTAAACGCCGGTTCAACATGCGCGAGGACGTGTATCCGTTTATTCGTGAGAAGCTGCGCTTCGCGCCTGGCGTATTCAGTGGCGTCCACGTATTCACTGGAAGCGCCGATGTGCCAGACGATTGGTCGTTGCGACTCGTTGTTCTTCCGCCCGAGGCGACATTTGGACGCTCGGCTCAAGCCCCCGCGACCGAAGCGGCTCTCGCAATCTTGAAGCAGCGTGGCGAGCAGCCACGGCAAAAGCAAAACCGCTTGATCTTCCTTGCGCCTGATGCTGACAGCATTAGCAGGCTCAAAGATCAAGTTTGCTCAGTTCTGGCGTGGCAATCGATCGTGGCCGACGTGAAGGAGGGGCGCCTCAACCTCGATCAGCACCAAGCCAAGCAAGCATCCCACAGCCTCGATACAGCCAATGATGGACTGGGTCGCATGGTGCGCGAGACCTACAAGTGGCTATTGGCGCCCATGCAGGAGGCCAAGCCCGGCAAGGGCATTGGCGAATTGCAGTGGGAACATTTCCAGGTCAATCCTGCCGCCGTTAACCGCTCTGAGGAGATCGAGAAGATTCTCAAAGAGCATGAGCTACTGATCGCCGAGTGGTCGCCGATCCATTTGTCGAACATGATGAGGACGTGGTTCTGGAAGGACGACATCGCAGCCCTTAGCGCCGTCGAGGCGTGGCAGAAGACGTGCTGTTATCTGTATCTGCCAAGGCTGCGTGACGCTGACACACTTCGCAACACTATTGGCGCGGGTGCCAGCTCGCGAGATTTCTTCGGTTTGGCTTATGGTCAGCAGGATGGACGCTACCAAGGCTTCCATTTTGCCGAGAACACCTCGGTGATCCTTGATGACTCGCTCTTGCTGATCGAGCCCAAGACGGCTGCGGAATTTGCGGCCAAGCTTGCGGCTGAGGCTGCCGAGCGAGACGCGGCGGCAAAGGCAGCGGCTGGCGGAGCCAGCGCTGGCGGATCGACCGTCACGCCGGGCCAGCAGGGATCTGGTCCCTCGACAGGTGGCGGATCATCCTCGACTGCAACGGCAGGGACAGGGGCCGTCACAACGACCACGACGCCCACTCCGTCGGTCAAAAAACGGATGTTCTACGGAACGGTCGAGCTCGATCCGGTCAAGGCCAAGTTGCAGTTTTCCGATGTGGCCGAGGAGGTGATCCTTTTGTTTGCGCAGCGTCCCGATGTGAAGGTCAAGATTTCCATTGAGATTGAGGCCGAGTCGAGCTCTGGCTTTGACGATGGAATTCAACGCTCGGTTCGTGAGAACTGCGATCAATTGAAATTCAAGAACAGGTCTTTTGAGGACTGAGGCGCCGGATTTGCCGAAAACGATAGATTGATGGGAGAAGAAAATGATGTCTGACATTGATGCCAAGGAAATGGCTGAGTTGTTCCCGTTTGCCGCGCGCCGTGTTGTGAAGTGCGAGACTGTGTTGGGCAAGAGTGCTCCCCGGAGCATTTCCGTTGAAGAGATACTTGCCGTTGTGAAGGGAAACCGACCGATGGGCACTGTTAATGATGGCTTCCTTGATGGCACGCCCGCCTGGGTGTTCTGCACAGCAGAAGGTGGCGTGGTATCAAGTTACACAATGTCATCCGAGATGAAAGTCGCCGAGGCTCGTTCCCTGCGCGACGCCGAGATGGGGTAAACATGGCCAGGATCACAGTTCAAGCATTGCCGACCTTACGGGAAATGGAGAAGCTTCTCCAGTCACTTGTGGATGATGAGGAGAGCGATTTCAGAGGCGCGCTAGATATTGATGTGTCCCACATTGATCAGCGAGCTCAGGTTTACGGGGTTCGCGTCACGGCTGTGGATATGACCGAATCCACTATTCATGTCTCGTTTGAGGCTGATTACAACGTCTATAACGGCTGCAAGGATATGGACATCGACGATTCGATCGATGGTGTCGCGACAGGCGCTAGAACGGAAGATGGCTGGGAGTTCGAGGAGTTCGTGCCTCCTCCCAAGCGCACAACCGTGGATGAATTCTAGTGGCACCGAACGTCCGCGCCATCGACTTCATCCTTCTTGACGAGTTGTTCGAGATGGGTGGCGGCTACGTCTTGGATTTTTCTAATCCAAGCTTTTCACGGTTCTTCGCCGACGAGCTCAATGTTGATATTGACGATCCCGTCTATGCGGAGAACGGGACTTCCAAGGGAAAGCGGCTTCGCTGCTTCCTGCAAAAGGTCGAGGTTCCGACAGTAGTCCAAACACTAAGGGCTCTTTGGGAATACCGCGAGGCCAAACGTCAGCACATTGACAAGGCCGAGACCGTCGGCAACGCACAGGGGCGGCTCCTGTCATTGATCAATCGCCTGGAAGGCAAGCCCGAGACTGCGCAGCCTACGGGTCAGCCGCCCAAGCCCGCGTTTGATCGCTCCAAGCTTCTCGCTTTGCGTGACCAGTTGATTGGGCTAACACAGCTCGCGCCGCAGGCGAGGGGATATGCCTTCGAAACCTTGCTGCGCGAACTATTCAATGTGTTTGGCCTTGAAGCCCGAGAGCCATTTCGGCTCAAAGGCGAGCAGATTGACGGGAGCTTCGTGCTCCAAGGCGAAATCTATTTGGTGGAGGCCAAGTGGCAGGCGGCTCCGACAGGCGTGGCGGACCTTCATACCTTCCACGGCAAGCTTGAGCAAAAAGCGGCGTGGGCGAGAGGCCTGTTCGTGAGCAACAGCGGGTTCACCGAAGATGGCCTTGTCGCGTTCGGTCGTGGCAAACGTGTGATCTGCATGGATGGCCTCGACCTCTTCGAAACGCTGAGCCGTGAGATACCGCTTAACCACGTCATGGATAGGAAGGTGCGGCGGGCCGCAGAGACTGGGCAGCCATTTGCCCGAGTGCGTGATCTATTTCCCACCTAAAAATAACTGAGTCATCAGTATCTGATCGATCGTGCTTTCTTGCACTTCGCGGGCTTACATGAGAATCCGTTGAGCTGATGAAAGTTGCTCATTCCGATGAAGGGCGTCTTCCTTGTATCAATGCTTGGTTATAGTTCAAGCCGAATTCATAGAAAATAATTATACAAATTGACCATGAGCGATTTCAAAAAGCTGTCACTTGACCCTAAAAAAATACTTCCAGCAATCATTGGCTGTTCAGCAGGAAAAAAGGTGACGGGCCCCATCGATAAAGATAAATTTCACGAATATGAAATAGAAGGCCAAGATGGACAGCCGTCAGCGCTGCTTCATGTGTATTTGAGGGACGATGGAACGACCACTCTGCATCCAAAGGTCGGGAAAAACCAGCCGCTATCAGAGAGCATTGCACAGCACGTAGCAACGCATGCTTCGCGAAAAATTTTCGAGCCGAGACCGTTGTCACTGAAGACTTTGCCGGAAGATGAATGGACTGTGCTTATCGATTTGCTAAGGGAAGAAGGCTTCGAGGTTGAAAGTCAACCACTTGCTAATTGCGTCCGGTTCAAAGTCAAGGCAGGGCTTGGTGACGAGGTGTATCTTCATCGTTACAACACTGGCAGTTTTCTTATGCAGGGAAAACCATGGAATGCTTACGGAACAGTGGTCTCACTTCTTTCTGAGTTGTCAGCAGATAAAAAGCCGCTCATCGACGCTCAACTTGAGACCTACCAAATTACGGCGGTCACCAGTGCTGGTTTGCTTGACGAGCTGGAGCAAAGGCTCCCCTGTGCTTGTTCGATGCTTGGCGATGCTGTAAAGTGCATGTTTGCACCCGCCTTGGCTTTTATCAAGATTGATATCGAATTGCCTGACTATAGTGCTTTTGCCCACCCGGCGTTACGAGGGCTCGAAGCCTGTATCAAGCAGTTGTTATTGGATGGTGGAGGGTTTCAGGTAAAGAAAATGGATGGGATTGGCTCATATTTTGACCATGCAAGGTTGAAGTCTGGAATCAAGATAAAGATGTCATCTCATCAGATGATCGGCGCAGTTGAAAACTTCTATGATTTGTATAATAAACACAGGCATGGCTTGTTTCACGCAGACGGCGTGCCTGAAATGTCAAGGCTTGTCGAGACTAGACAAGAAGCTGTTACCCTGATTGAATCTGTTTTTCACATCGTAGAGTCCAATTATCAGGAGATCGTCTCGGCTAAACCATGAAAAAGCACTTCGATATTCGTAAAAGTCCTTCTGACCAATTTCAAGCGATTTGTTTTTCGCTGGACTCTGTTCGGCCGGATCAATACTTCGAAAAGCTTGAAGGTGACCTCCGAAAAATGGCGGTTGAGGGTGAAATACTTCTCGATTTATTGGCGTGCAATGGGTCAACTTCGCGTCGATTCTTTTCCGTTCGATTCGATGGAGCAGCCTTGGACATGCGATCTTTCAAGGTTAAGTCGACTAGCACGATCAAAGAGGAAATTGTTGAGTGTTGCACCTCTTTTTATTCGGGAAAAGGTAGGTTGCTTCGTGATTCGGTCCTTTCCGCAGCCTCGCGTAGACAGCTCACAGCGGCTTGATTTATTCAACAAAATGACCAGCTAATCCAATCTAAGTCGAATAGCTTTTACTCTAGCTTGGACAGGCTGCATCTGATAAAGGTTTTTTGGCTCGCTCGCCCTTGACCGATTGCCATGCGAATGCATTTTGCTTATGGCCTCGAAGGGTTTTGACCGGGACACGTGTCGTGTCATACAGGAGGCATGAATCCTTGAAAACCATGCCAGACCCGTTAATGAGGCGCATCGTCTATACGCGCCTGCACTTCGAAGCTATGTTGAATTGAATTGGGGCGATGCAAACTTGCCGAGAATCTCCAACAATTGACGAGGACTTCTTCAGCTTTTCATGCGACCTATTTTTTCATGCCCAAACTAATTACTCTGACAAGTTTTCGGGAGGGGTGGGGGTGGAATAAATTGTTGTCGCCGCATTCACCAATGCTGAGGCAGGGGGGATGTAGAAAGCTCTTGAATAGGTGTAGTGTTGATAAAGGTCAACAATGTCTATGTGATTGCCTTTTCCGCGCCATTGGAAGTGCAAAACCCAGTCAGATGTTTGGTATGGCACACCTGGTTGCTGGACGTAAATTGGTATACCGATGTGGTAATGCCAAAGCTCATTGGCTTTCGTGAAAATATATTGCGGGTTGGATGGCCCCAAACCCTTCCATGAATACGTTATTTTCCCCGGAAATTTAGTCCAATCGGTAAAGCCGTCTTTCAGGTAAGTGTCAGTAAAGTCATCAACCTTATCTTGCTGGTCCGGAGGGAAGTTTGCGTAGTCTTTTGCAAAAGCGGATGAAAATGAAAATGAAAATGTCATTCGACTTGACAGGCCACTTGAAGAATGAACGCTCGGCGCTGCTCTCGCGTTAACCCACTCGGCATTTCATGACGTTTGCTTGAAAGAGCAGCATTCATTCTGCCAACGTTGAGTCGAATCGGCCCTTCGTATTGCCTTGAATCTTTCGAAACCACTTCATCCAAAGACGTAGCTTTGCCGCTAACGAGCAACATTATCTCTGAAAATTGGGGTTGTATTTTCCTAGCCATGCAATACTTATAGCTCATCTTCGGCACCACGTCAACTTTGATGCCCACCCTAACTTTTAGCAAAGTTAGGGTGGGCATCAAAACGTAAGCATATCCGAGGTCCCTTAATTTACCCGTGTGCACTCAAATGCCTTCAAGGTCTAAGGGGGGCTCTGAGGGGCCTATGACCGGCCGCAAAGCCTACATCCACAGCAATTATTTGCGATAGAAGGTCACTCGCTCGAAATGCTGCAGAACAAGTCCGTGAGGCCATTCGCGGTAATAAATAGCAGGCAAAGCCCTCAGGATCAGATAGAACGTGCTTTCTTGCGCTTCGCGGGCTTACCCACGATCTTTGTCATCTCTTCGTGTTCTTCCTGAGAAAGGGCAACAGCCGCGATCTGTGCTGCGATATCTTTTTTCTTGTTTTTCTCAGCGATTTGGGCAGCCGTGAGCCCCGCCTTGTTTTTCAACCTGGCATTGGCGATGTCTAGGAGAAGATCAATGATTTCTTTATCAACCCTCCATTGGAAGTTCACCGCATGCATTAGTGCGGTGCAGCCGTCATTGCCTTGGTGATCAATATTTGAACCGGCCAGAAGCGCTGCAACCCTTTCTGGCCAACTGCTTTTGCTTGAATACATGAGAGCGGTTAAGCCATCCTTGTCTTGCAGTGACAAGTCAGAAATGGGCAAAAGCTGATCAAAGAAGAATTCGTTGAGAGACTCGACGGCATGCATGAGCGCGGTCTTGCCTTGGGCGTCCTGCAAATTGGGGTTCGACCTTGCCAGAGTCAATGAAAACAACTCGGGAACGTCAGCCTCCACCAGTTTCATCAATACGGTTCGGCCTTCGTTGTCCTGGGCGTTGACGTTTGAATCGGGAAGCAAATGCAGAAATGACAAAATTCGATCGCTGCTTTTATTGAATGACGTGGGCTTGTCGTCGAAGGTTGCAAGAAGAGCTGTCGTCCCCTTGGAATTTGCGGCTTTGACATTGCTGGTTTTCGAAAGCAACCGAACTTTTTCCAAGTCGCCCACGCTCGCGGCGATGATGAGCGACGCGTCCTCTTTGCCTCCCATGCGCTGTGCGCCACAAAGCGGCAGTAGCGCCTGAAAGTAGACATTAAGATTGTCGCGAGTCGCCACGTCCAGCATCGAATCCCCGTTGAGGTAAAGCCTGTTTGGGTCGGCTCCGCAATCAATCAGGATGTCGATAAGTTCCTGCGACTGTTTCACTGTCCGGTCCCATTTCCCTTTGTGCCCAAGCAGCCGCATTAGTGCGGTGCGGCCCTCTCCATCAACGGCGTCGATTTCGCCACAGGCCCCCGCGACGAGTCGTGCGCAATCGTAAATGGATCTATTATTCCCAACGTTATATTCGTCAAGATTTAAGGTGTCTACGGCGATCATCAAAGCGGTGAGGCCTTCCTTGTTGCGAGCGGCCAAATCGGAGACCGGGAGTAAGGCCTTGACGTTTTCCAGTCGTCTCCGCTTGATCGACAACATGAGCGCAGTGTTGTCATAATATTCCTCCTGAGCGTTCACATCGGAGACCGGCAACAAGAGGTCGAGAATGTCGCGCGTTTCGAGTTGCGCCGCAGCCATCAGCGGCGTTGACCCCGACGAGTTAGCGTGATTCGCCTTGGCGCCGGCATCCAAAAGGGCTCGAACATTGGCGATTTGTTCTGCATTGACCGCGTGCTCGAGGGCGGTATTTCCGTCCTCGCCCTCAATGTCTGCATGAGGGATCACGATGCCAAGCATTCGGGGATGCGGGGAGATGGCAGCCTCGACCAAGGGTCGTCTGGTCACGAAGTCGGTCGATCCCTTTCCATTTTTTTCTTCGAAGGTTCCTCGCGCGCCTAACGGGGCAAGCCTTTGCACGGACTCCTCGTCGCCCGCCCTGATGGCCTCTACAAGTGACTTCACGAGCGTTTTGGGAACGGCCTTCTTGCCGCCGCTTGCAAGGGCTGCGTCGGCGATGGCGTCTTTACGCATTTCCCCGAGCTCATTTGGATTGGGAGCTGAGATGCGAGCGAAGTCCATTCCGGTCTCATCGACGCCAACGATCCAACCGACCCTTGCGCCTAAGCGCCACTGATCGGAGTAGCCACACCATTGGTATGAGCCTGATTTCACCAATTCTTTGATCTGCGCCATGGTGATCTTCTCGCCGATGTCTCGGGGCACTTGGATTGGGCCATATTGCTTTTTGGCCGAGACGAACTTCTCGGGATCTTTGCCATGTTCGAGCGCAAGTTTGAAGAGCGGCCCCTTGATGCTGTAGGTGGTGATCGTCATGGCGTCAAATGTCTCCAGTGTTGGATTTTTATGGAACCATTGTGACACTTGAAGTCTGGCCAAATCTGAGCGGCTGCGTCGTTGGGCGCAGACGACGAAACATTGTTGGCGCCTATCGCTTGCCGTGGCGAAAGTCCCAAGGCGGGATGGGATCACGCTCACTCCAAAGCCCTCTGTCGGCGGATCTTGCAACCGCTTCCGCACGGTTTCCTACTTTCAGCGCTAAAAGTGATTCGCGGCACAGCGGTGAAGCTGGCGGCTGGCCGCCCGCTTTCAGGTGAGTTCTGGCCCAGCGATGGCAAGCCAGTCCGCAACTTTGCCATCAATGCTTTGATCTATGGCACGGAGACGGGCCTCGCTGCCATCGTTACTCGAAACATAGCAACTTTGCATACTTTTTGGGATTAGGGTTCATGGGGTCGAATCAGTAAAACTTGGCATCGACCGAGCCAAGCGCGTGCAAGCGTTCCTCGGAATGCGTGGCCAATCCATATAAATCAACCACTTACATCGCGATGCGCGCATTAACCGAGACGTCGAAAACTCCCAAGCCGAGTAGCAGCCACTCTCCATGGAGAGGTCGGTAAAAACGTGAGTATGCGAAAGTGACATCGTTGTCCAAGCCGTCCCAGCCCACCGTCGCCGTGGAGATGAAAGCTCTCGCGTTTCCACAGACTTATGCAGCCTGGAATGGATGGTTTTAGAACTTCGGACGTAGTGAACCCGGCGTTTCTGGACTTTCGCGCGGTGATGGAGCAAATCAAGGCAGCGGCCAAGGCCGAGTCAGTCGCAAAAAACGCGATGAAATTGCACCTCGCCGCCTAAGAAAAAGCCGATACCAGTCGCAAGCGTTCCGAGATATGCGCGACAGTTTCGGGGGATGGCTGTTAGAAATGGATCACGAAGGAGGCGTGTCGAGCCGCCATTGGTGAAGCGAGGCACGCATTTATCGGAACACATTCGTGCTCGACTCCGACAACGAGGCCGAGGATAGGCTCCTTGCAGATGTTGTCGATTTTTCTCGAGGAGATGCCCCTTAAGCACTCACGAGCATTGAGCGTTCGGCAGTCCATCGAATGCACTCGGCAAATGTCAGAAGGATTCGCCACCACGATGATGGCTGAAGTTCCTGGCATGCAGACTGGATTGGCGTCGGCATTTACGTTAGCGGCGAAGTTCGCGACCAACAACACATCCGCCCATAAATGGATACTTGACAAGCTTTCGCTTACGAAGCCGACACGACATTATGGGACGAGATGTTGACGGCCAAAGCTTGGGCGTCGAGCTGGACCAGCTTGACGAGGGGGGGCTCTGCGTCCAGCGGACTTGTTTTGAAGGTCCATAGCATCCATCCGTCCCAATACTACGGCAACCTGCCGCATAAAGGCCGTGGATTCGCACAACGGAATCTTGGCTGCGGCAGTGGGTTGCTCCATGTGGACTCCGGAAATGTCGATGACATTGGGTTACCCTAGGCCGCTGCGAAAGTCAATACTCTGCTGATGAAACTCTATCACTACACTCCAAAATTAAATTACGCACAGATGCTCGAGTCGGCAAGCATTCGCCCTGGGGCGGTAGCCATGCCTGACGGAAAAACAGTAGCCGAAGGTTATGCCGTTTCGTTAACTAAATCTGCGACGTGCATGAATCTTGGAATTCCAACTGGGTTGGAAATCTCGACTGATACTTTCAAGCGTTTGGATGCTTTGGGCATGATGCACAACGCCCACCTACTGAAAGGCGGCAAGCCATATCAGATCGACCATTCAGCAATTCGCATCGAGATTAAGTTAGACAAAACGGACCAACTCATGAGTGCGAAACAGTTCTATTCGGAGAATCCCAAGGTATTGGCGGCGTTGGCTGTGGCAGCTTCGCGATCCCTTGGGATCGCGCATTTGTCAACGCAAGAGGTTGATCTGCTTATAGATGCGATGACGGAAAGAAAGGTCAATGAACTGACGCGTGAATGGTGGTATTTCATTGGGACGATTCCTTGGAGTTGCATATCGAAGGTAGCTGAGAAACAGTCTGAAGGTTTCTATAAGGACCTCTAAGGTCGTCGATAGGCCCCATGCGGAGGCCATGATCTAGGGGTGCAGAGGCTCTAACCAGTCACGTGGCGGCAACCTTTGCGCGGATGTGCCACCAACACGTAATTTGAATCAATACACGAAACATCTTGAAGATGGCAAGTGTTGAGGCAAGATTCGCGGGGTCAGAGTTAGTTTTTGCAACCAAGAGGAAACGCCAATGCGATGGGTTAAAAGTAAGTGGCTCTGGGCCAAACAGAATCCTCTATTTTGGGTAAATGCCATCCTGTTCGGCGTTGCCGTTGCCGCGGTCTATATTTGGCCAGCTCCTGCCGAGTCGGATTTTCGAGTTCGCACGCTTGGAATGCTCCTTCAATTGATTGGCGTGGGGACAGTCTGGTTCGATTTGACATCTACCGCGCGTTCATTCGGGAAAACGGGGCTTATGTTCAGAACATGGACATGGATCAAGGCGGGGTTTGCCGGACGCACAGTCAACATTGGGGTGGCCGCTATGTCGAGCGCCTCAGCCACAGCCAGCGGCCGTATGACCGTCCGTTGGCCAATGAATGCCAGCGCTTCGCAATTAGACCGAATCGATGCTGTCGAAAAGAATTTGACAAAAATTGATGAGGATATTCAGGCGGTATTTACCGAGATTGACAGGAACGCTATCGATATGAAGGAAAGGATTCTCAACGAATCAAATGAACGGACCAGTGCAATCGGAGTAGTTCGTCGAGATTTGGAAGAGGCGGCCGCTGGAAATTTCCCGTTTCTTGTTTTTGGAGCAGTCTGGCTGGGTATCGGGGTGGTTCTTGCCACGTGGTCGCCAGAGATCGTCAAGGTGGTAGCCGGAAAGTGGTCCGTCGTGATAACTACTATTTAGTCTTTCCAGAACGGGCGGTTTGCTTCTCATTCCGGATCGATTTGCCGGGTCACGCGGGACTTGCCAACATCAAGCGTCGACATTGGCATCTTGGTCGTGGCGCCGTCACGGTATGCATGTCGAGCCGCAATTGGTGACGCGTGACACGCATTTATCGGAACACATTCGTGCAACGAGGCTAGAGACCGTCGCAAGTCAATGGAAACGATTCGGGCGTGACAAGCGCCGACTATTTGGACGCAACGGAACTTTCCAATAGACTTTGATGCGTTAAATTCCAAGAAAGGTGTTGCGCGATGCATTTTTGGTGCCAAGCTGTGGAACGAAAACAGAATGGAAACCCATGAATAACGATGCCCAAAAAACCGTAGCTATTGAGTCCAGCACGACCCGTCCCGACAGTGTTTCGACTTATTCAGAAGTGGCGGTCCGGGGGCAGGCGCTGCGGTCGATGCTCTCCAAGAAGAACATTCGAATTCATCGGGATAGTGCGCTAGGTGTTCTGCTACGAGATGCTGATTCCTTGGCCAAGGACTGGGAGGAAAGCGGTGCGAGCGGGAAAGGAATACAAAGGTTGCTGAGTGCTGCACACGTAAACCGGATTTCTGAGGCCATCTTGATGGTGGGCGATGAACCGGGAGCGGCTGAAGCGCTTCGACGCATTGCAGGAAGCGATATGGATCTGTCGGGCCGCTCGCTTTCTCATGGGAAGAATGCCTTGTGGGAGCTGGATCTGTTGTCTTTTTTGCGTCGTCATTCGGTGGTTGCCGAATTGGTGGATCCGCCTGACATCGTTTGCCGCTTCCCATTCGGGGAATATGCGATTGCGTGCAAGAAGGTGTATTCGGAGAAGGGTGTCGAAGCTCAAATGAGAAAGGGCGTAAAGCAACTCATCCCTTTTGGCGGGGTTGGTTTGGTAGCGTTCAACCTTGATGATCTTGCTCCGGAGCGAGCGACCCTGATGGCCACTTCAAATTCCCCCACCTTTGGCCAGTCAAATTCCCCCAGGCAGGACGGCTAAATTATCAACTGTTTGGCCTGGCTGGTTCTGACTTCCTTTCTTGGTAATTTCTCCCC
>NZ_JABBPD010000008.1 GCF_012927445.1 Rhodoferax sp. | reverse complement strand
GGGGAGAAATTACCAAGAAAGGAAGTCAGAACCAGCCAGGCCAAACAGTTGATAATTTAGCCGTCCTGCCTGGGGGAATTTGACTGGCCAAAGGTGGGGGAATTTGAAGTGGCCATCAGGGAGACTGTAGGAAGTTAGCCTGAGGAGTGGCGGTATAAGCCAAATACGATGCGAAGAGCTTTTTATTCAACGTTTCATTGGCTGTTCCATTTCCAGACCATAAGCGTTGGATATATCTTGGTATTTGTTTCAATAAGTCAGAGTCAATTGCTTGTCCTCGCTCGGCTTCACTATCCAGGATTGATCCATCATCAGCTTCATCATCAACGACTAACATGTGAAGAGGTTTGTCCGACTTCGCGAAGGTCGAATTCAGGACCTTATGAAGGTACTTCCCAAAATGTTCCAGGTGATCCACCTGTTTCATGACAACGGCAATGAGAGGCCGTTGGGCAATCAACATGCTTCTAACTAGGTTCGGAGTCTCAAAATACAGGTATTCAAGATCAACAAAGTTTTCTGAAGAAAGCAGAACTGACGGGGAAGGAACCAATATTCGCTCTGAACGGCGGTCAGTGTCGTTTTCCTCATTCCATTGATCTAACTGAAAAACGACACGCTCGTAGGTCTGCCGCCAAAGCGCAGTTCTCGTTCCCCCAAGGATCACCACAATATCAACTTTGCTATCCAAAGCCTTAGCGATGACCGCAATGAGTGAAGCAGTTTTTCCGGATTGCACAGCCCCCATGACCAGACCACGTCGTGTCCTTGTCTCTGGCCAATTTGTCAATGGTGACCTGATGTCCCCAGCTCCATAAATCCCGCGGTCAACAATGTATTGAGAGTCAAGATCAACCGCTTTCACTGCCGTTGCACTCAGGCCGCTCAATGCAAGCTGATTTTTGTAACTCACCCACCAACCAATTGGTTCGTTCAAAATCGGAGTACCTCTCGGCAACACTCCACCCGTCAGCAACCTAATATTTTCCGAATCCACGGTCACCTCAGGCTCGAGGTCTATAGTGAACTCTCGCAGCCCTTAGCGTTGACAAGCAACTAACACCATATCGATCAAGCAAAATGCTTTCTAGCATCATCTGATCCACATTAGCCAGTTCAAGCATTCCCAATGCGACCTCACCAATAAATCCCCATTGTGTTTTGTTTTGGGCGTTTTCTGGTCTTCTGTGTCCCTTAGTGAACTCCAAGATGTCCTTTCTCCGTGAGCTTAAGAATTCGTCAGTGTTGCCCCCACTCACATCGTGCAGAAACACTGCGAGCAGAGTAGCTACCAATTGCAACTCTTGCCATCTCTGACCGTTATCTTCATCCTTAAACTTGGCAATCCAACAATCGTTAGACGAGTGTGTTGTCAAGCATTTCTCCAGATCTTTTGCATACTCAACGAGAGTTGACTTTTTGCTGAGCTTATGTCCAGGTGTATCTCTGATGCTTCCCAGCAAATCATCTATCTGCTTAGCTGTTGATCGAATTACCAGCACGCCATCCGATTCAGCCGGTTTAAACAGCAATGAAGTTAGCCAACTCAACATTTTTGTTCGTTTGTAGCGAGCTTTGCCAAAATGATATCCATCCAAACAAGCTGAAATTTCCTCCAATGTCTTGTATTCATTTGACGGAAAGTAGGGCGCTAAATCTTTGAAATTGAGGTTATCTCCTGATGCAACAAGTAAGAGTTTGACCAATTCAACATCGTGGAAAAGTGCGTTGCGAATTTCCTCTGCATTGAGGTGTTTTCCTTGCTTGTTGTAGAGATGGAAGACTTCCTGAATTTGCCTTGGAGTTGCTTCTGAATACTCAATCAAAGGAATCTTGTATTGACTTTTTCGCTCAAAAATTTCATATACAGATTCCTCTACTTTTCCAACATCTATATTTACATCGATAATTTCACAGTAGTACTTTCCGGCTAGACCTTTTAGTGATCCTCTAAGTGCTTTCGAACTACTTTTAAGTGGGAAGGGAAAGTAAAGTTCAGTTTCAAGCTTGTCAGACAAAGTGCTCCCCACAGTTCGCTTCCAGACCTTACGGAACTTCCTGTAGTCAGTCCTGAAAAGTTTTTCCAACCCAGCATCTGGAAACCTGGCGGATTCGTTCTTGACAGTTTTCAGTGCTTTTGGATGTTGACCAATGAATCTCAATAGTGAAGTCAACCTTTGCTTGCCATCTACAACTTCATACTGCTTACTTTTCTTATCACCTTCAGGGTTAAGCAGAATGATTGAAGGCAGAGGAATGCCGCGTAAAACAGACTCTATAAGCTTCTGAGCATCGCTAGTAGGCCAGACATCGCCACGTTGGTATGAGGGGTTTAAGTTTAAGTTTCCCTTTCCAGCCCAATACGAGAAATCACTAATATTCCAAGTTTCACTAGTGGCAATTATTTGCTCGGAGTTGGAAGGATCTAAATCCCCCTCACCCTCCTCCTCCCAAGCTTCAATCCAAAGTTCAGTTGCATTTTTTTTGCTTAGGGTCTCACATAGTTCAATGAACTCTTGCTGAAGACGCAACGCCACATCAAATTTTTCTGCCAGTATCTCGGCGCCAGTTAACGTTAATCGCAAGTTGCCATCTTCAGAAGATACGCAAATAGCTTGCTCCTTTGGCTGCAACTCTTTAAATAAATTTTCTGCAAGGGTTATAGGGTTGGAATCTGCCAGATTACTTTCCAAGTCTTCGTTTAGCCTGAGCCAGGCCTGGACTTGACATATCCTTAGTAGCCAACTACTAGAAGTAAAACTTACCTCGGCGGCTTCAAATGAGCCACCAGACGACTTGTAGCCAACAGGCAATATCTCGCTATTGGACAGTTCAGATAGTTGGTCTGCAATTTTGTTCTGCAGAGTTTCCAGTTCGTCAAATTTAGCTTCATCGTCTTCGCTGAGTTGAGTCTCTTCTACCATTTCCTGCCCTAAATATTTTGTAAATTTCGTTGTTGGTTTAATTTCAGTCTAGCAAGTTGTCAAGACCGCAAATGGCAGTTTTTGATCTGCCTTTTTGACTTAAAGAAGCGCAGATGCCTCAAAAGTCATTTTGCAAGCGCATCTAAGACGCCGATTTGGACAGAATTTTGGACTTCACTCGCATTTTTAGACCTATTCCCGCTTCAGATGATAATCCTGTTTATTGAAGCGCTGAGCGTGGGCTATTGGTTAAACTCCGCAGCGGGCTCAGCTTCGTTTGGCGAATTTGTTTTGGGGTTATTTTGACAACTGTGGGTGTGAGCGACGAGCCTCGCGAGATTCGGTTCGTGGATTTTTGTGCGGGCCTGGGAGGCTTCCATCTGGGACTCTCAGATGCAGCCAAAGCAGCGGCCGATCAGCTGAGCAATCCAATTTCCTTTACTTGTGTGGCTGCGTCGGAGCTTGAAAATGACCTGCGAAAGTGCTATGTAGCCAACTTCCCGGAAATCAGTGATACGTACAGGAAGCTGCATTCGGAGTCGGGACTTTACGAGAAAGGCAAGGCAAAAAATGGAAAACTTCCCGAGTTCCTTAACGCCTTACCGGAATTCGATGAACGCGGCCAACTCGTCAAAATCCACGGAGACATGACTTGTTTCTTAGATGAGTCGGAGACTGGACTTCGAAAGTCTAAAAATGGCAAGTCATTGCTTCCCGAGCACGACTTGCTATGTGCCGGATTCCCCTGTCAGCCTTTTTCTAAATCTGGTGCTCAGCGCGGGTTGGACGATACACGCGGAACGGTATTCCATACTATCGCGACAATTCTTAGAGAAAAGCGACCTGCTTTTTTGTTACTAGAGAACGTCGGTAATTTCGCAAAACATGACGGAGGCAATACGTGGTCTCGCGTGCGCAGAATCTTGGAAGTCGATCTCGGATACGACATCGTTGCTACCGAGCATGTTGGCGTCGGTGATTCTTCAGGGCTCATTTCACCCCATCATCTCGGGTATCCCCATCATCGCGAGCGGTTTTTTATCGTTGGCCAGCGGAAAAAGCCAATCCGAACGGATTCAAAGTTGATCCGTGAGTTACTGAAGGAGCCATTGAGCAAGCGCAATACATTTCCGTTCGGGCGCACTGACGTAATGTTGTCATCACTGATTGGTAAAGGACTTGACGAGCAAGCGAGAACTAATCTCTCCGCTATTATTTCAGGAGCGAAATCACCAGCAGAAACTGAAAGCGTGGTTTCGTCTCAAGTCACATCTGACCGCGTGCGGTGTATCAACCACTGGGCTAAACTCCTGGAGAAGCTTGAGGAACTTGACCGACTAGGTGCTAAGCCCGCTTGGAAAGAGACTATGCCCTCGTACCCAATCTGGGGTTATGAATTGGACCCCTGGCATTGGTACCCAATTCATGAAAACCCTAAGGTATGTGCTTCTGATTTAGAGACACTGGCAAACCAGCGTAGAGAACTATTCAATTTCGCTAGAAAACGTATTGGAGAATCCACATCTCTTGGTGTTGACATCAAGGAGTTCTCACCAACTGGTGAGCGAGCTTGGCTTTCAAAGCCATTCAATACGCTTAGGACTGCTGATTGGATTGAAACTTGGCCAGCTTACGCAGGTAAGCGAGATGCATGGCCACGTTGGAAGCAGCGCTTCATTGAACAAAACCGCGAATGGGCCATCAGACTGTGGTCATCCATTGATCCCCATTGGCTCAGACAGTGGCTCGACAACCTTTATCAAGTCATTCGAGTCCCGTCTTACCAAAAACTCGAATGGAATTGCAAAGGAGAGGATCTTAAGATATGGAAACACATTCTCCAATTTAGACCGTCAGGCCTGCGCGTTAAACGCCTGGCACACGTCCCTGCGTTGATCGCAATGACGACCACACAAGTCCCGATTGTCCCGCGCCTGAATGGAAGTGAGTCGTTAGATGGGGCTGCTCCTGGCGCATTGGGGAGGCATCTCATTCCCTCTGAGGCCTTGCAGTTGCAAGGATTCCCCTCGAGTTGGGTACATCCGCCTAATCGAGAGCGCGCCTTTGCGTGCTTGGGAAACGCTGTTCATGTAGGTGTGGTGAATGCAATTGCGGGAAACTGGCTCTTTGGACACTGCCACCAAAAAGAGGCTTAGGGAAAACTTATATTGCAACTTCCCAAAAATAGCCCCTAGTATTACCTCTGAGTCTAGTCGAACGGATGGCCAAAACGGCCAATCCGGACTCCCAGTCCCAATCGACTTAAGCAGCCACTAAAAAGCCCTGGATCCAAGTAATCCTGGACGCTTTTCCATGCCCTAGTTCAAGGAACATCAGAATAGCGGACGACTTCCCCAAGAGCAACCCTATTCCTTCTTTTACTCTCAAATTTTAAATCAAAGCATCACCGCCCCCTCAAAAGCGCCCTCGGAGCAATCCCTGTGGCGCTTTTTTCATTTCCACTTCCACCAACCCAAAGGAGTCTTTATGTTCTTGCCATTCGTTGCCGCAACCGCCGTCGCCCTCTTCAAATTGGGTGCCATGTCCGTATGGATCAAATTGCTGTCTGAGACATCAGTTTCATGACGCTGATACTGAGTGCCATTGACCTTTTCGCCTTGAGGAAGCGGTACAAGGCACAGGCATAACCATCACCAACTCAGTCACCCGAAACCTTCACCACCCCACTGACCATCCATATCTCATAACTGACGCAACACCCGCAAGGGTTGAAACGTCACCCCTGCCAAGCCCCCTGACCCTCGCAGTCTCGGGGCTTTTTTTTGTCTATCGAAAGGAGCTGCCATGCAAACAATCCGAGACCCTGCCGACGCCGCCACCGTCACAAATCTTGAGTTGCGCACCTGTATTGAAAAAACGATCAGTGACCTCAGTGAAGACTATCCATACGACCCCGACGTGCTGGGCTACTTTCTTGTGGTCGAACCCGGTGACAGCATTGACGCCCTCAATGCACAACTTGGCTTCGACATCTTGGCCAACAAGTGGACAGGCATCCGCTTTGATCAGCTTGGGTATACGCAATCTTTCGAGGTCCTGGACGAACATGCCGGATTCTTTGAGATGGTGTTCATCATCAGCGACGACGGATTTGGCATTGAGGTCTTCATACCTAAAACTGGAGTTGATCCCGAGTTGCTGGCGATGTGCCGAAAGTATGCAATGCCGGTGGCAATCTGAGCATGGCATCCCGCAAATCCTCCGATCGCAAGTTTCATCCAAGAAAGGTCTTGCCTGCATGGCGGTCGATCCATACAGAAACGGTCAATTTGGTATTCCTGTCAATGCTGGAGCGATTTGGCATCACAGACGTTCCAAGCTATTTCCGCAAGCTACGCATTCCCATTGTCATTAGCGTGATCGTCGATGCTTGCATCGGCGGATTCGGCAGTGGCCTGAAAGGATTGATCCTTGGTGCCTTTTTAGGATTTATTGCACCAGCTGGACTGCTGTGGTTGGGTGTGATGCTAGTCGGAATCGGCATTTACCTCACCGTGTACTGCGCAGTATGGGCCGTCATTCTTTACATCCTTTGGTGGCTCATTCGTAGTTGACGCAGCCACCTTGCCATCTCCCTGCCTGTCCATTTTGGACTGCGCATTTTCAGCCATCTTATATGAGAAGGCTTCGGTCTGATCACCACTCAATCCCATTCACACACAGGAGTTCGTCATGAACACAGAAACTAATCAAGCCGTATACGTCACCATTTTGAAAACGGCATCCTGCCCTTCCCTTTCAGGCAAATCGACCCTGACCTACAACGTCGGCGGCAACGCTGCTTCCGAGATCCAGTTCCAGTTGCTGGCCAATGATGGTGGCGGTTACTTCAACAACGACTGGATTCCATACGTCGGCATTCAAGAAGTTCTGAATCAACTCCCCAATAGTCAGGAAATCACGTCCTCGACCCTGCGCTCCATTTATCCCAGCAAATCGACCAATTCACCTGGCTTCCTGCTGGCTGTTTTGAAGAGCCTTGGATTGGTGCGGACATTGAAAACCAACCGACGCTGCTATGAATTGATTGATCCATCGGCATTCATGGCGGAGGTCAATGCATTGCTGGAATCGGCACCGGATATTGCTATGGCTGCAACGGCCAATGCGAATACCGGAGGTAGGAAGTTGACGCTCAAAGACAAGCCAATGAAGGTCAAAGACTGATCGAGCTAGTAGTAATCCGCAGGTCTCTCCGTTTTTGCGTCTGTAAGTGCTTGAAACGTAACAAGTTTTCCGAGCTGACTTTTTTCACGCCGCCAATACCGGCCCAATACCGGCCTAAAGTTTTTTTCATTACCGAAGGAGGCCAATGCGACCTCTCGTTTCCACCTTGATCGCCGTCAGCCTTCTTGGCCTGATGTTCAACAACACCCGCTGGATGGGCATTGCCGCCGTTGCACTGCTGACATTCCGATTTCCCCCTTCCCTCGTTGGTCGCGCTCGCTTTGGGCCTGACCATTTTCATTTTCTACTGTTTTCGTTAAGGAGAATTTTTATGCAAATACAAGACCGCTATCTCGATGCCGTTTCCGCTGTCCTTGATTGGGACATTCCGGACGACGCTTATCCCGAAGCCATTAATGCCCAAGCTTGTCACCTGGCTGGCTCTGAGGCTGAAGATGGTTGGGGCTATGACTTGGACGTTATTGTTCACTGACATTACCCTGCCTCACACCCATCTCGTTTCTTCTCGCTTCTTCCCCCCAGTCATGTTTCGCAAGCTGCACTTCGCAGTGGGCGTAAGCGTGGCTGGGTGGCGGACAACACCATTATTTTTTTGATTGGAATTTCACATGAATGACAACATTTCCAGCTACCTTGTACCTGAAGCTGACCGCATGGATTTTGTGGATAAGCTGTTTGGCATTCACTTCCCGCTGAAGCTGGAGCCCACGGTGTTTTGCTTTGCGGAGCAATTGGCGGCACCCACATACAACGGTGGACATTGGCACTTCTTTGCTTTATCTAATGGCGGTTTCTACATGGCACCACGAACCGACACCATATTTAAAGTCAACGCCGACAATGGCTTTTCGGGGCAACTGTCGGGGGATGCATTGGGAATCACTGCCTGTTTGTATGCCTATAGCCACTTGTCGTTTGGTGATGGTGCGTTTGCCGAGACTTGCGCCCAGCAGTACCACCTGTTGCGAGAATACATGCTTGGGCATGCAGAGGTGAAGTCCATCTTGGCTGCGATTGACTGACGGAGGTGTACAGCATTTGACCCGTGGGGGATGCAGGTGGGGGCAGAAATCTTCGAAAGCGAAACCTGTGCCGTGGTGAATGGACATTAAGCGAGCTACCGTCACAACTCTTTTTTCATCTTGTGTTGGTGTTACAAAGTTTGCGCCCCCTCCCCACCCCTATGTCCCAGTAAACGTTGATTTTTTTTGCTTCCCCTCCTTCTCCTGCTACCACCAACTACATTGGGAATTTTTAAAAAAAACATTCAATCAAAATAAGTGATTTTGTCTTTTGGAAATATGTGTAGAGGAATGTATGTACGTGCTCTTTTGTGATGTGATTCTGCTTAGAAGGGGTACTATCAAATCCACTTGTCGATCTTGCCAGCGTGATGCTATCAATATTACCCACCATCTGTAGCCAAATCCAACATTAATAGGGAGTCCATCATGATCACCGCCGCTGACGAGATTTTCATAGATTTCAGTACGAGTTGTACCAGAAATGTGGCAGTTGCCAAATTACTTGGCTGGATGCAAGGTCCAATTCGGCGCAAGGTCATCGATGTGACTGAAGACGGCATCTCAGAGGATCAGCTTCCGTACATCCATACGATGGACGAGCCACTTGAAGATCAACTTTTGGAACTGCGGGAAGCCGCACAAAAAAGGCTGTATGAAGCGTTTGAAGCAGATGATGAGCTCAAAACGGACGAGTCGAAAAAAGTATTTAGTGATGCGGCTGACGAAGTTGACCGCCTTAGTCAAAAAATTTACAAAGCAGCACAATATTTTCGTGACATCGACGATGAACTTGCGAGAGGTGATGAGTGTGAATTGCGCGTAGATAAAACTGCTACAAAAACTCTCAATGACCCCTACATTGCGCTGAGTAGTCTTGATTTGTGGGCCATAAAGAAGTATGAGTTTTCTATCTTCTCACTCGAAGGTTCTGCCCCCACCATTGTTGAAGTAACTAAGAAAATAAGACAACGCCAAGGAGATGTGAATGAAACGGGTGACTTGGGCAAGGTCAAAGCGGGCAACATTCTTACAACACTTGCACTGTTCGTTGAGGCATTCGCGAAGACTGCTCCTAAATATGGAGGCGTTGTTGATGAGCCAAATGTGCTAGAAGTCGCAAAGTATTTTTCTGGCGTTGCGTTTGTAGCGAATAACGAGAATGAATTGAGTGGTCAATCGGTCGAAAACATACGGAAACTTATTTCGGCAGCCCTAAGAAGCAAGAAAGCATTGACTCTGAAGAGGACTTAGGCTCAGGATGAATTTACCATTTACCTTTTGGTAAATCGACGTATTACCAGACACCCGCTGATTTACTCAAGACTTCATCAACAGCCTTTAGAAAGGGCAAAATGGAGTCTCAAGAAAAGTCACCCAAGGGTAATGCGCCATTCGAATTTCCAGCACACCTGATCACGAAAAATAAGATCAGTGATGCCACGCCACCCGACAAAATCAAACCGATTCCGCCGTCTGCATTGGTAGCAAGCCCAGATGGTGCCAGCAAAACACTGGCGCCATCGAACTCAGGCTTGGCACAGTCACTCACAAACCAGCGAAGCAACGTATTTGTCTTGGATAAAGCCAAGCCGCTGGATGCGAATACATTCCCAAATCAACCCCGTACCCCAAGCTGCCAGATTCTGCCGACGATCGCCAACTTC
Organism: Rhodoferax sp.; assembly: GCF_012927445.1. Classification (GTDB taxonomy): domain Bacteria; phylum Pseudomonadota; class Gammaproteobacteria; order Burkholderiales; family Burkholderiaceae_C; genus Rhodoferax. Next base: position 607,102 of record NZ_JABBPD010000008.1, on the reverse strand, counting down.
CAGTACATGCTGACGGCCTACGACATATCAGTTGGCTATAACGTTATCGCTAAGAAACTAGAGATTGTTATAGCAGGGCACACCGGCTCTTTCGACAACCGCGACAACGTTTTGCTGTCACAAATAGTCAGTGTTGCGTCACTGAACAGCTTCCCAACAAGTCAGATATCCAGCCTACTTGTTGCCGTCGGTGACAGAAACCAATACAACCCTGTGGCCAGCATGATCAGGAGCAAACCGTGGGATGGTGTTGATCGTTACCCAGCCTTTTATGCCACCCTGGAGCAAGCTGATGGATTTCCGCAGGATCTAAAAGAGGTCCTGATGTACCGCTGGGTGCTTAGCCCGGTTGCTGCGGCGTTGATGGAAAGCGGATTCCGGTGCCGTGGTGTACTGACCTTGCAAGGTAAACAGGGACTGGGTAAAACGGCTTGGGTTGCATCATTAGTCCCTGATGAGAATCTTCGAGCACAAACGGTGTTGCTCAATCACCATTTGGATGGCAGCAACAAAGACTCCATCACAAGGGCAGCTTCGCACTGGATCGTCGAAATTGGAGAGTTGGATAGCTCTTTCAAAAAAGATGTTGCCCGTCTTAAGGGCTTCATCACGGCAGATACGGACAAGGTGCGACGCCCTTATGGAAGACTGGATTCTGAGTACCCTCGGCGCACAGTGTTTTGTGCCACGGTTAACGACAGCAATTTTCTGGTGGACTCAACTGGTAATTCGCGTTGGTGGACGATTCCAGTCACCAAGATCAATTACCAGCACGGCATCGACATGCAACAGTTGTTTGCTCAACTTGCCATTGATTTTGAAAAGGGTGAGCAGTGGTGGTTGACACCAGAAGAGGAACTGGTTCTTGAGCAACAAAACAATGCACACCGGGTTGTGAGTGCCATCCGTGAACGCATTATGAATGCTGTCGATATAGCGGACACTTCACGCGCCCACCTGCCACCAATGACCTCCATTGAAGTGTTGCAGGCCATCGGAATCAACTTTCCAACCAACCCCCAGTGCAAGGAATGTGCAGGCATCTTACGCGAATTGTTTGGCGAATCCAAGAAGATCAACGGGAAAGTTAGCTGGCGAGTTCCTTTGCGGCATCGCCAGACCCCAATGATACCGGCGTTAGGTGGCGCTGATCTGTACTGATTGACGGTACAGGACGGGATGCAGATTGGTCCGGGGCTGCCCCCCCCTGCATTCCCAAAGTCTTGTTGATTAACGTCCATCCAGGGATTGGTTCTGGCCAAACAGGGATGGAGGGTGGGCAGAAGTTTGAACTTGTGGTCATGTGACTCGGAACACTGGGGAAGGTCGCATTTCGATCAACGCCAGTAAGTTGAAACGTTCCTCCCCCCTGCCCTCCCCAAAGGTTCATTTGGCGTAACGGTACAAATGAACGACCACCCGCAAGTGCTTTAGTTAACGGCTGCATCGCCTGCTCCCGTCTGAAGGGGGTGCGCCAAATATCCCGGTTGGCATGTTCAGAGACGAGAGACGTAAAACCAATTTACCAATTACCTTTTGGTAAATCGACCTCTTACCAGATGACAAAAGGCCCAATACTTTTACCGCCAAATTTCAGAGGGCGGAATGAGAAAGAAAGAGGAATTAATCAACGCCTAAATGGGCAGGCATTACGTACGTTCCACATGACTGGCTTGCAATCTGAAGCTAGTCGCCATCAATAGCATAAATAAGGAATTTTCAAAAATGACAAAAGTAACCATCACCTATGGCAACAAGGTTCTCGCAAACAACAGTGAAATCCTGCTCGATTCTATGGAACCGAATGGCACCATGATTCTGCTGAATAAGTTCAAAGTTGAAACCGCATATTTTGACCTTGTTGAGTCCAATTTCAGAGACATCCAGCCGTTCCTATTGGAGGGTGTTGATTACACCGCTGAGGATCTGGTTGGAGCGAAACTTTGGGGCGACCTGACTGGCTTCGCTCAACGCCATGCGCATCTCTGCTTGAAGCATATGGCTACGTTTCCGTTTTCTCGTTTGACTGACATGTCTAAAGAGCAATACGGCAAAACTGGTTTTCAGATTGTTAACAAATAAGAGGAGCAACTATGAAATATGAAATCGACATTGCTGCTGGCATTCGCGCTGATCGCTTTGCTGCCATTGCGTTCGACAAGCGTCCAGGGAGGAAAGGCACAGTCGTTGGAATGCAACTTGGAGCCCACTTCGTTTTGAGGTGGATTTTCCAGGATGCATGGAAACATATCAGCGCTGGTATGGCTACAGCCGACAGATACAAACTCCACACGGCGAAATCACTTTTCAATGATAGCGAAGCTTGGGCCGGACATGAGAGGTCTACCTGCATCGCCATCGGCCGCTGCTTGGCCTACTTCGTCAGCAAAGAGATGCTGCCCCTGCATTGTGTCAATCCTCATGCAAGCAACAAACTTTACATGCTGAAAGGCCTGTAAGAGCTTTCTGGCAACCGTGACTCCATATGGGTCATGGTTGCCCTCACCTATCCATCAAACTATTTACGGAGATCTCACACTATGCCCGTTTTAAAATTAACCGCTGCCATGTTCCCGCAAGTGCTGCAATGCCTTGACGAAAAAGCCCGCACTGAACTTTGCGATGCCGACTGTCCCGGTTTGTATATTGAAGTACGTGCAACCAATCCAGGCCAAGGAACCTTTTACTTTCGTTACAAGGATGCCAATGGCAAGACCTGCCATCAACGCATTGGCACGACAAATGAGGTGACTCTTGCAGATGCACGCAAGCAGGCCAAGCAACTCAAGGCAGAGATTGCGTTGGGTGCTGACCCGAAAGGTGCAGAGAAGGCCAAGAAGGTAATGCTGACCTACAGCGTGTTCTTCACAGAACATTATTTGCCCTATGTGACTCCCCGCAAGCGGTCATGGAAACGTGATGAAGAGCTGTTTCGTTTGCGTATCGAAAAGGTGTTTGGCGACAAGAAGCTGGATGCGATTGACCGGATAAGAATTCAGTCGTTTCATACTACACTGTTGGCTGAAGGGCTTGCGCCAGCGACGTGTGACCACCACATCAAACTGATACGTCAATCACTTAATTTGGCGGTGGAATGGGACATGCTAGAGAAAAACCCGGCATCCAAGGTGCCTTTGTTCAATGTGGACAACAAGGTGGAACACTACCTTGATGAAGCTGAATTGTGCAGACTGCTGACGGTATTACGTTCACCTGACAGTCCTCGGAATGTTTGTCTGATCGCCCTATTCCTGCTAAGTACTGGTGCCCGACTCAATGAAGCACTGAAAGCCACATGGAGTCAGATTGACAGGCAGACTCGGGTATGGCGCATTCCGGCTGCAGTGTCAAAGTCACGCAAGATTCGGGTGGTGCCATTGAACGACAGTGCCCTTGATGTGTTGGCACAACTGGACACAGAGGATGACTTTGAGAGCTTGTTTGTCAATCGCCAAACTGGCAAGCCTTACACCACGATCATGAGGGTGTGGACAAGGTTGCGGTTGAAGGCTGGTTTGCCCCACCTTCGCATCCACGATTTGCGGCACCAATATGCGTCCTTCCTGGTCAACGCCGGGAGAACGCTCTATGAAGTGCAGCAGATATTGGGCCATAGCGATCCGTCAGTAACGCAGCGGTACGCTCATTTATCTACCAAATCATTACAAGATGCAGCAAACAGTGCGTCAATCATGATTAGAGGGGCGATGCCGGTGGCGCTACCGATGGACTTGCCGCTGCTGGTGGACTTGGCGTTGGTGGCTGCGTAATTCGGCGGTTTCGGGGCGGTGGTCGGTGCGAACTGGCCCCGCCTTGGGACATATTGGGCACGCGTCGGGCATTCGGGCTGTGGGGATGGCGACCCCCTTCCGGTGACTCGGCGTGTGACCCTGGGGGAATATTGGGGTGTGGCGTGGCAGCATGGCGGCAGTTGCAGCAAAACTGGAGGGATGGCGTGAATTGAGGTGGCTGGTGGAGTGACTGCAATGGAGCATTTTGTAATTCGGCAGTGCAGCGAGAGCGGTCATTTAACGTTATCCCCCAATCGGGGGATACCAAGAGCATTGCAATGATGTGAGAATGATTGATTGGGCAGATAAATCACACTCCTTATGAATTGCCGGGTTTGTCGCTATTTTTAATGGAGCAAACTATTCAAATGGGATTGACGAAAGTACAAGCCTTTATGCTTGAGGTTGCTACGTTATACCGTAGCATTTTGCGGTGTAAGTTACGTTGGGCATCACCCGCAACCACCTTGTGAACACTAAAGGAAATATGAAAATCAACGAGATACTGCCAAGGGGCAACTTAAAAATCGAGGAAGCCAACAGCCTGACCAAAAAGCTGTCATTGCTCGGCCTCCAATACATTACTGAAAGCAATGACTATCCACGGGTTCCAAAAACTCAGATGTCCGCGCGCTTCGATAAAGGCAACACAAACACACTAACCAAAGATCATGCCCATGTCTTTGCGAAACCAAATGGGCTAGGCAAGCAACTCTTCGCAATAAACGTCGACGGAACCGGGCATGATGGAAGCTCAGGCACAGATATCCCCAAGAAAGTGGGAGAGTTTTTGAAAACCAATGGGTATGCCATTCCACTGAATTATGTAGTCGAAAGCATGTCCCTCTCTGCTGCTCTTGAAGATACGTTCATCATCGTCATTGTTTTTGAGCAATAGTCTCACCGATGCCCAACCCGGCGCTCAACCCCGTTCGCTTCGCTCTCTGGACGCTGCGCGATAAAGCCGCGCAGCGCAGGTTAGCTCTACGTCATATGCCAGGAGAACGCGCGTGCTGAACGACTATGGATTTGAGGGACCCGTCTGGGAGGCAGCGAAGAAGCAGGCGACTGATGTGCTTGTCGAGGTTGCGCGGCGGCGCGGGCGCATGGCATATTCCGAACTCGTCGCTCAAATCACGGCGCTCTCGCTCGAGCCTCACGACCCTCGACTGTTCCATCTTCTCGGCGAAATCAGCTCCGAAGAAGATGCGGCTGGGCGCGGCATGCTCACCGCAATTGTGGTGCACAAGTCCGGCGACACGCAGCCTGGACCTGGTTTCTTCGAGCTAGCGAAATCTCGGGGACGGAACACCAAGGACGTGCTCGGGTGTTGGATTGCTGAATTCAACAAAGTGCATGACTATTGGGCAAACAAGCGTGCTGGCACATAACGGGTTGCTCGTCGCGGACATGCGGCATCAGAATGTCGCTTCGCGGCACTTGTTGCTTGCCGGACAGCACCAACGTTATAGGTTTGAAACGAGATTCTTGTGTTCCCCGCTCAAGCAAACAACGAGTAAGTTTGATGGCTACTGAAATAAAAACCTTTAGAGATTGCATGGCTCAAGCTGGAACAGCAAAAAAGCACCTAATGCTCGGAAACGGCTTCAGCGTTGCTTTGTTCCCTCAAATATTTAATTACACAACCTTGACCGAAAACATCGAGTCCGAGCGTATAAATTCTCTTTTTGATGCGATTGAGACACATGACTTTGAGTTTGTGATGCGCCGGTTATTGGAGGCAGAAGATATAGTTAGACATTACGATTCATCAGAGAAGGTCACTGACGAAATTGATTCCGATATAGAGGAACTCAAGAGAACGCTGATACATGTAATTACCAAGTCACATCCTCCCAAGCCTTCTGAGATAACAGAAGAGCAGTACTTAAGTTGTCGTAGTTTTCTTAAGAACTTCGAAAATGGGAATACCTATACCTTTAACTACGACTTGCTCCTCTATTGGGTTTTGATGCACTTTAAGGATCAAGGCGAACTGGCTTTGCCTTGTGATGATGGCTTTCGCTACCCCTATTCTGATGAGTACGTTCCAGACGGAGAAAGAGACACTTCATTACACTGGGAAATCGGCCGAGAACGGGGGCAAAGCACGTACTATCTGCACGGTGCGATGCATATCTTTAGCAATGGTTCGGATATAGAAAAACTCTCGTATGCCAATTTGGGTGTGCCGCTGGCCGATCAAGTGAAGAAGGCTATAGATCAGGATAGATTTCCGGTATTTATTTCGGAAGGCACAACTGAGCATAAGCTGACTCGAATAAAGAAAAATGGATACCTCTCTAGAACATTTTCATCGTTAAAAAGCATTACTGGCAGCTTATTTATTTTTGGCCACTCCATTCGTGATGAAGATGACCATGTATTTGATTTTATAAACCAAAACAACAGCAAGTTAATGATATTTATTAGCCTGTATGGACATCCTGACGATCCACATAACAAAATTATCATTCACAAAGTGAAGGGCTGGAGAGCAAAGTACTCCAATAAGGTTTTTGAGTTTTATGATTCATCATCAATTGATGTCTGGGGAAGCCAAAAAATCACACCCTAGTTTGTCATGCAGCCTATAACTCAGGCGTTGAATGTCTGCAGTCTGGAAATTTGAAAGTCGGCAATGGGTCTTCTAGAGTCAACTACTTTTCTCGAAAGCTGCCAGTCAAAATTGAGCGGCTGCAATGGAGCCAAACGTAATTCGGGTAAGCAGCGGGAGCGTTCGTTCTGATCGGCAATTCAATTTGAGTGAAACCTATCTAGGCTGCGCTAGGCTACCCGACGACTTTGTTGTTTTCAATATACCTGTGCATTCACCCGGTCGACAGACGCAAGTAAATGATTCATATAATATTTATTCGACGTTTTTCGCTGAGTTATTCGACTGGCTTCCATGTTACCTCGCCGTTTTTCTGAATATATCAATAGTTAGAGATAACATTCATAAAAATGCTATTACTTAATATTGTTAACCCAATAAATTTATGGCGCGAAACCTAAATAAATACCTTGATAATTAGGAAATTTAAATGTCCACAAATTTAAACCTTGTAATCTATCAGCATGAAAATGGTGAGCTGATTGAGGAAGGCATGAAAACCGTGCGATGCGAAGAGATCACGCCACAGCTATTAAAGCGAATCACTGATTCATTCCCAATGAAAGAGACGAAAGTCTATTTCGATAGAAAGCTCGAAGAAAGTTTTGAAATACAGTATTTCGAAAGCACAGACACGGCCAGTATCAGTAAAATATTATGCGAGTTATTTTGCAGCCTACTGGCTTTTGAGAATAATTTATTGAACCCAATAGTCGGCGAAACTCTTGGGCAGGCAAGTAATATGAATAGCCTTGTCAGCATAATCTTACCAGAACAAAATCAACAAGATCCAATCGAGGTAGCTATTGAACGATTCAGCATGTTAATTGGTGTTATCGGACTGTTTAGAGATAAGCAAGATAAGCTGCCCAATGAAATTGGCGCCATCATCAAGCTAGGGTGATCAGAATGTGCAAAAAAGAAAACTCTATAGAACCAACTGATAATTTCAGATCATGTAAAACCATGGAATCAACGTCTCGAAACTCAACAGCTGTTGGGGATGTTGCTAGGTGTGCCGAGCATAGATACCTTTCAGCTTTATCTTTTCACGCCACAAACACACATAGTTTAGAGATTACCAGGCCTACTATTACAAACTGCCCTGATGGCGGGCATGATCTAAATATCAGAGGTAGCATCGAAGAAGTAAAAGAACTGGTTAGCATTTTGACAGGAAACTCTGTTGAGACATTAAGTTTTTTAGATGGAAACGCCAAAGACGGAAATCTGAAAGTTAGAATTGATGTAAAAAGTGGGAAAACCATCTCCGGTGACACCATTGATAATCATGCCGCAAACTCAAACAGAAGCCCAGACTGTCAAGTAAATCTTTTAGCTCTTACAAACCCAGACTGCCAAGTCACTCCTGAAGCCCACAAGAAGCTAAATCTTCAGCGGCGCCTTTTCCAAGAGACAGGGGTGCTGGTTGGTATTGCTACAGCCAAAGGCATTCAACGAATTGAAGAGAAGAATAAAAAATATATAGAATCTAACGAAAGCAGTGAAGAAGAATAACTCTGAGACATGTCTCTGGGCTAATTTCCCACATTGCGTTCGTGCCAGGCTATTTATAACAATGCGTTCAACACCGCTCGCTTCGCTCCCCGGACAGTAAAAAACGACGCTTTTGCTTGCCTGTTAGCTCAATCGGTAAATGACAGGTATCTGGAAATTTGAAAGTCGGCAAAGGGTCTTCTGGCGCCGGTCGCAATCGAGCTGCCATACACAAACCACCCGCAAAATTACAGTTCAGTTTGGTTCAGTCGGTGCGCTCGGTTTACGCCAGTTCGCACCAAACTCACCATAAGCCCTTGATCCTGTTCGACTATTCCCAGCATCGCAGCCACCGTTGCCACCATAGGTTCAGTTGGCGGTTCAGCATCAAAAGGGTGCCACACTTGCCAGCAAAAAACACCTTGCAAATCTTCGTCTTACAAAACGATTGACTCGGTGTGGCCCTTACTGTTAATCCGTAGGTCCCTGGTTCGAGCCCAGGTCGAGGAGCCAAATATAGCAATGCATCAAGTACTTAGGTCTTGCGACTTAGGTGCTTTTTTCATTTCTGGGTTGAGCTAAGCCACTCTTCAGGTTCTGCATTGGTTCGGTGGCGGATTCAAAAGTATCTCCCACCGCTGCCGATGGCTTGGACCGCTCAGCTTTTGGCGGGTCGCCCCGCTAAACTAAAACACATTCAATTACCGAAAGAAAACATGTTTGATAAAAGCGGCCAATGGATTTACCTTGAAACGTTCGAAGATTTTGACAACGGCCTGTCAGACCTGATCGAACTCTGGTCAAGTACAGCGACCCAAGCGGTCAAAGAATCAGCACTCGCGCACTTCAAAGAAAACTTGGAGGGTGCCATGCTAAATTGGGCCGACAACCGCGCCAAGTTAAAAAAATACACAGCCATTGGTAAAGAGTTGGCTGAGTTTGAAGAAGCACTGAAGTAAGGCTCACCCAATGGAATCCACAAATGAAGCGATCGCTTGGGAGGCATTGAAAAGTCTTGGCGACACAGCTTTGGCGCGAGGTGGAATTCAAGGCGTTCTTCAAATGTTTGTCAGTGTGCTCACCTCCGCAGAACAAGTGGCGCGAGAATGTGACGATGAGGGCCATCCTGAAGCGATGATTTCGGATGCCATCTCCACCTGGATCACGTCGACTTATGTCCCTGAAATGCAGCAAGAGCTTTCAAATGGACCGGGTACAGCATAGGGTTCCTTTACACGGCAATCGGTGTTTACGCAGGATTGCTCTGCACCCCATTGGGGCTCTGCATTGGTTCGGTAGTCTGCATGGATAATTCCACCGATGAGAATAAATCTGACAACGCCGTTCGCTGAGAAAGATGCTGTTAAAGCACTTGGTGCACGCTGGGATGGCTCCAAAAAGCTTTGGTACATCGTCGATGTCACTGACCTCACTCCATTTTTGCGCTGGATTCCAAATATGGAGTCAGCCATGGACGGATCGGATGCTGTTGCGCAATCGACAAAGTCAAAAAGCACTCCACCGAAACGTACCCAAGCCCCAGTACCCTCCATTTCAGTGAATGACGTTCCGCATTGTGGGTGCGATGTTCGGCCTTGGGAAGACTGCATTCACACGGCTATTGCATGAACTCAATCAGCTTGAATCTCTCGGGCTGGTGCTGCCCACTCCAGCGTACATCTTGGGTGCCATCCTGTTTGGCATCATCAGCTGGATTGCGTTTCGGCGAGGCAGAAAAACATCAGTCTCAGTCCTCACATGGGCTGGTGTCCCTTTGATGCTGTACCCCTCCGGAATATCGCAAACTTGGACGCTGTGGTTGGTCGGGGGACGCACTTTCGGGCTTGGTTTATGCCAAGTGGAACTCTTCAACACAGGCAAGGTAAGTTCACCACAGATCGCTGCAACACTATCTAAGGTGAAACGCACTGGTACCAAACATGCCAATGAGTCCGATCGAGATCAGGTAGATGGCCGCAATGAAGTTCAGGAGCTTAGGCACAAGCAATATAAGAATGCCGAGTTAGCTGAGTTTGAAGAAGTGCTGAAGAAAGGCTCAAACGTTGTCCCTGCAGCCGACAGCAATACCCCTGCGGCGCCTGCCAAGACCAAGAAAAAGGCGTAAGCATCCTCAAATCGAGAAGCCGAACACATTACGAATCAAGCACTTAGGTCTTACGACTTAGGTGCTTTTTTAATTTCTGCAGTGATTTTGATGTGAGGCCCAGATCGGCCAGTAAGCGTTACGGCTTCCGTAAACTGATCTCTTCTCTACCGTCTATGTCAAAGGCCGACATCTTTGGCTTTAACCAGCTCACGCGCGTAATCGTAAGCCGCTTCTACCGCTTTTTCTTGAGTCGGAAAATCGTTGGGAACACGCCTGCGCATACCAGGAATGTGTGTCTTTAGGGGGGCGAAATCGCTCATCCGCTCAAATCGAGCCCAAGACAGCCAACGGCCTGTTGGCTCTTTTTGCGCACTGACAGTCACAGAATAGCCATCGAGTTCGATGAATCCATTTATATCCATGGTCTCCCCCTTAAAGTGGTGAAGTAATTATGGACTTTTTGCGAAAAAAGTGGAATGACATGACATCGGCATCCAGATCGCATCAACGAACCTTGCTTCCTCGTTGCTTCGCCATGTGACGGACCAGCAATAGCCAAAAAATTGCCCAAGCGGAGCCAAAAGCCCAGCCGCCCAGTACATCGGTCGCCCAATGAACGCCGAGCGCCACGCGACTCAACCCCACCAGCAGCGTCATCAGTGCTGCCGTCAGCAAAATATAGATACGTTCGGGCAGATAGCTGCGCGTACTCGCAATCAAGGCGCCGATCGTCAGAAAAACAATGGCGGACATGCTGGCGTGTCCGCTCGGGAAGCTCAAACCAGAAACGACAAGCTCAGCGTAGACCGCGTCAGGGCGAAGGCGACCGAAGGCTGCCTTGAAAACGCTAACCAGGACAGTCCCTGATATCACTGAGGTAGCCACAAGGAAGGCCTTGATCCTCGCATGAACGAGCGAGAGGTAGCCAACGGTTGCAACCGTGAAAAGTGACAATACTGCCGTGCTGCCCAATCCACTCAGGTCGCGCATGACTTCTGCCAGCCACGGGTAGGCTCCGCGAAATGACTGGGCACGGGCCAATAATTCCATGTCGAATATTCGCGTGTCACCGTCGGTCACTTCACTGCCTAGTTTTACAAACACAAAAGCCAGCATCACAACCGCAAACCCGATCATGAGAGGAAGCAACAGGGTTTGATATCGATCGTCTCCTTTGCGGGACGACGAAGTGGCTTTTTTACGGTCTAGAGTGGGCATCGAAGTAGCAACCTCATAGCAGGAAAATTCACTTGAAGGTCAGGGGCGAAAAACATCAACGATAAGTGTCGAAGTCCGCCCATGCCGGGTGCAGAATTTAAAAAAGCCCAGCACTTGCGTACGGGGCTTTTGAATTTCTGGCGACCGATTATTCGGGCAACGCAACTTTCTGGTCAACGCTGAACTGGTAATCTTTAAAGATGTGTTCAGCGCTCAGTGTTTGGTAGCTACCGTCGTCCAGACGACGTGTCGTGTCTTTCAGGCGATAGGTGTAATGACCACAGGTCCAGCAATTGAAGTTGCGCATGTGGGTACACAGGCAGGTCTTGTCCATCACCGAGATCGTTTTTGACTTCGGATGCAGGGCCACTTCTTGGTTGTAAGCGGTGATATAGGCACAGTTGCCATTGCCATCCAGCAGGTAGCCATAGGCTTCGCAGTTGGGACGAATACCAGCACCGATGGCCGGTGTATTCTTCAGCATGCGCATCGGGTAGCCCGTTGGCGAAATCGTGTTGACGATGATGTCTTCTTCGCTGGCCTTGAAATACTCCTGCTTGACCTTGTTCGGCAAGCCGCATTCATTGGCCACGGTAAATCGCGTGGCAACCTGAACGGCCGCCGAGCCATTTTCCAGGAACGACACGGCGTCGCTGCCGGTGAAGATACCGCCCGCCGCAATCAGCGGAATATCAAGTTGCTCAGTTTTCAGAAACTGAACAATTTCAGCAATGATGGTGGCCAGATCGTATTGCGCCCAGTCCATGCCAAAACCCAGATGACCGCCGGCCAACGGACCTTCCACGATCACAAAATCAGGCAGACGGTTCAGTCTGGCGTTTTTGCGCAGAAAGATTTGCAGCGCCCGCACCGACGAAACGATGATGCCGAGCTTGGCGTCCCGAAACCGGGGGTGGTCTGCCAGCAAGCCAAAGGAGCCCAAATGCAAGCCAGCACTCAAGGTAATGCCGTCAACGCCGGCATCCAGTGCCGAGGCCATACGCACCTGCAGCGTTTCACGCGGGCCGTTCATGGTCAGCTTTTCCATGCAGTTGACGAAAATCAGACCATCGCCACGCTTGGCTTGCATGGTGGATTCGACATGGCGACGGGTTGCCTCAGCCAACACGCCCAGATCGAACTTGACGCTGGACTTGTCGGAGTTGTCGATGTTGTGCTTGTAGAAGCGGGTTTTGTCTTTGACGAAACTGGTGTCAAAGCGTCGGTCGGAGACGTCATTCACCATGGCATCGGAGATATGCCCAATGCCGCCCAGGCGAGCGGCTTCCAGAGCCAGTTCGGCGGTTGAAATATCAACCCCCATGCCGCCAACAATGATCGGCACGTACTCTTTTTTACCAAACTTCAGGCGGAAGTCATCTACACGTTTCATCAAATTCCTTGGGCGCTCCGGCACCCCTGGTGACCCTCTTGGCCGGCGGCCCAAGCAAGCCCAGGGAGAACATAAATTGCAAGCCAGATGGGTCTTGCATAGCCTCAATTCTACCCTGCCTGTTTTTTAAACCTGATGCATTGACAATTCCCCTGCTCGGCTTGAGTACTTCACCAAGGCGTCCATTTTCTCCACCTGGACGCGAGCCAAACGATAACCATAAACAGTGGATTTAAGCCACGCCAATTCGGTTGCCAATGCCGCCTCGTCAGCGATTCGTGTGTGCCACACTTTTTGCTCCGCATTCCAGCGGTAAGCCCTGGCTTTCAACTGGTCTTTGGCTTCGAACGGGGCGTTGTTGGCCTGGACTCGGTAGCTCGGTTGGCGACTCAAGGCAATGATCTGGGCCAGGCCACTTTGACCGGAGGTGGGTAATTGTTCACCCAAAACCGCCAGCAGCGCATGGCAATCGACTTCAGCGCGGTGGGCATCATAAAACCAGCCCTTCGCCAAGGCCAGGTATTCCAGCTTGGCAGAACCTTGGCCTTCCTTTTTCCAGTCAATATCAGCAAACGAGCAGCCCCAGGGCAATTGAGCAAAGGCGGGTAGGCGCGCTTCACAAAACGGCCGGTCAAAACCGGCGTTGTGGGCAATGACCAGATCAGCCCCTTCCAGCAGGCTGGCAATCCGGGCCTCATCCAGATGCTGTCCCTGGACCATCTCATTGGAAATACCCGTAATGGCCGTGATCTCTTTCGAAATCGGCATACCCGGGTCTTCAAGCCCGTCGTAGACCATCACCTCACCGACGGGCAAGCCGGTGGCGGTATCCACATCGACGCGCAAGATGGCCAGCTCGATGATTTTGTCGCAGGCATGATCCAGGCCCGTGGTTTCCGTGTCCAGCACCAGAACCCGAATGACGGGTCCCAGCGGTTGCCGATCAAAGTGAAGAATGGGCAGCAGTCGGCGCAGCACCCGATAGTCGGGGTGGTTGGCGAGCGTGGTGGCCATGGATTCGGCGTCCGGCAGCAAGACGGGCTTGGGCGTCGCCGGGCGGCGCGGCTTGGCCCGGGGTTTTGGCGGCACGCCGGACACAACGGGCAGGTCGGCGTTATCAAAGGCAAGCTGGAGTTGCGGGTCGGTCACGTTGAGCTTTCGGATGGAAATTTATTCAGTCGAGCATTACACCGCACTCAGACGTGCCGCAGGAGACGGACAACGGATCGACCCAGCGGCCACCGGGCCAGCGCTTGTCGCCCCGGTGTCGCGGCATGCTCTGGGTTTTCGGGTAAATTGGCGCTATTCCCGGCGTCAGCCGGCCCTGATCAGCTCCTTTTTGAATAGCACCATGACATCTGCTTCACCCTCCGCGCCCACCCCACCGGCCCTGCGCCCGCTGCGCGGCGTGCGCGTGCTCAGTCTCGCGCTCAACCTGCCGGGCCCGGCGGCCTTGATGCGCTGCCAGCAAATGGGCGCGACCTGCGTCAAACTGGAGCCGCCACCGCCCGCCAGCGCCACCGGAGAGGCCATTCCGGGAGCCTCGGGTGACCCGATGGCCTGGTACAACCGCACCGCCTACGCGGCGATGCATCAGGGCGTTCGCCTCGCGGTGGCCGACCTCAAGACTGAAAAAGGGCAGAAAGCCCTGCACCGGGAACTGGCCAAGGCCGATGTTTTGCTGACCTCGTTTCGCCCGTCTGCCCTGCGCAAACTGGGTCTGGACTGGAAACTGCTGCACAAACTTTACCCGGCTCTGTCGCTGGTCGCCATTGTGGGCGCCCCCGGGGCGCGTGCCGAAGAACCGGGCCATGATCTGACCTATCTGGCGGAAAACAATCTGGTGAGCGGTCTGGACATGCCGCCCACCCTGTATGCCGACATGGGCGGTTCGCTGATGGCGACCGAGGCGGTGCTGCAAACCGTGCTGATGCAGCGTCAAAAAGGCAAAGGCGTTTGCATCGAGGTCGCCTTGTCGGAAGCCGCGGGCTATCTGGCCCTGCCGCGCACTTGGGGGCTGACGCAACCGGGCGCGGCGGTCGGCGGTGGCCACGCCGGTTATCGGGTCTACCCCTGCAAGGACGGCCGGGTCGCGATGGCCGCGCTGGAGCCGCACTTTGCCAAATCCCTGTGTGCCGCGGCGGGCGTTCAAAACGCCAGTGTCAAAAGCATGATGGCGCCCGCCACCCACCAGTTGATCGCCGACTACCTGCTCAGCATGACGCGCAAGGCCCTGGACAAGCTGGCCAGCGAAAAAGACATTCCGCTTTACACGCTACCAAAATAATAGCTACTTGCGCTTTCTGGACGGGGGCTAGCGCCCGTTTTTACCTATTAATAAGGTCAAAGACGGCGCAGCAGCCGCACATGCATCGGTCGGGTGAAATCCGCACCGGCCGGGCCACAAAGCGGCTCAAAAACCGCACGCACCGCCGCGATCTTGGCGTCATCCAGCTGGTGATCGGCAAAAGTCGGCCGCATCATGCGCTGCTCGAAATCGGCAAAGTTTTCAAAATGAACCGGCGTGGCAAAGCGTTGCTCGGCCACCTGCGTCCACACCCCGCTGGTCAGCGCTTGGTCAAGCGCCGCCTGGGCGGCAGCCCGCACCACGCCTTCGTCGTTGTACAGGCGAATCACTTCGTTCATAGCACCGTCATAAATCGGCTCTGAAACGTACAAGTAGCCGCCCGGACGCAGCACGCGGGCCACCTCACTGAGCGCCTGCGCCATCGCGGACAGCGGCACATGGTGCAGCGACTTGAGCATCAACGCAAGGTCAAAGGAGGCCGCCGGCAGGGGAATGGCCTCGGCACCGGCCGCGATGAAGGTTAAGTCCGACTGCGGGTCGGCCAGATTTTTGGCGTGTTGGCGCACATCGACTTCCAGACCGGTCACGCGCGTGCCGGGATAGCGTTGCAGCAGCGTCCGCGCCAAACGCGCGCTGCCGCAACCAAGTTCAAGGATGTCGCGCTGCTCAAGAGGCACTAACTCGGCCAAAACGGTCAATTCATCAGTGATCAGGGGGAGTTGATCCAAGGGCATCATCGGAGGTTTCTTTCTTTAAATGCTATACAAACAATAGCTACTTACGCACAGTAGACGGAGGCTAGCGACGTATTTTTCATAATTTTCACCAACAAGACGACCGCCCGGGCCTCCATCGCCTGCCCCAGCCCGACCGGGCCCATTTTTTCGGCGGTTTTGGCTTTGACGTTGACCTGGTCCACCGCCACGCCCAGCGCCTGCGCGATATGGGCGCGCATGGCGGCCATGTGTGGCATCAGTTTGGGCGCCTGCGCGATCACGGTGCTGTCCACATTGCCGATCTCAAAGCCTTTTTCACGCACGCGCCGCGCCGCCTCGGCAAGCAGCATCCCTGAATCAGCGCCCTTGAAACGCTCATCCGTGTCCGGAAAATGCGTGCCAATGTCGCCCAAGGCGGCGGCGCCCAACAGCGCATCGGTGATGGCGTGCAACAGCACATCGGCATCGGAATGGCCCAGCAGGCCCAGGGCAAAGGGAATCTCCACGCCACCGAGAATGAGCTTGCGCCCGGCCACAAGGGCATGCACATCCCAGCCCTCGCCTATTCTGAAATTCATCATGTTATTTACCTTTCATGCGTGCGTTCAACACCGCCTCGGCCAGCGCAAAATCTTCCGGGTACGTCACCTTGAAGTTCTGCGCGCTGCCCGCCACCAGCTTGGGGGCCAGACCGACAAACTCCATCGCGCTCGATTCATCGGTCACCTTGTCGCCCGCTTGTTGCAAGGCGTCCGCCAGCGCACCAAGGCGAAACATCTGGGGCGTCTGGGCCAGCCATTTGTCACTGCGGTCCAGCGTGCCGCTGACCCGGCCGCCGACTTCGCTTTTCAGGGTGTCCGGCAATTTAAGCGCCAACAGCCCACCGACTTCGTCCGAGGCACAGGCGTCGATCAAGGCATTGATCTGGGCGGGCGTGATCAGGCAACGCGCCGCGTCATGCACCAAGACCCAATCGTCCGGCGCGGCACCACACTCCAACAAAAAAATCAAACCATTAAAAACACTCGCAGCCCTCGTTGCGCCTCCGCAACCAGCTATTAAAACAGTAGCAGAATGGGATTGCAAAAAATCGTCATCGGCGGCCACAACCACTGTGGTCTGGGTGATCCGGGGCACCCCGCTAAAAGCAGCCAGGGTGTGCGCCACCATGGGCTGCCCGGCCAGCGGCTGGTACTGTTTGGGGCCCTCTGCACCCGAACGCGAGCCGGTGCCAGCGCAGGGAATGACGGCCCAAAAGCGGGCGTCAGAGGGGAAGATCGAGGGGGAATTATTAGAGAGGTCAGTCATAGGCTTCTCGCCATTCTAAAATCTAACTAAGATGTTAGGTCACCGTCAGACACCCCCCGCTCGCCCGCGTGGGGTGTTTTGTATTTGTGTTTTGAACTCAACGCGTTGCTTACGTTGTCCATAGGCGATTCATGTATTTACCCAAACTGCACCCCGGCAAACGATTCACCCTGCCGCGTCCCACAGGCTCAGCCGATGCTTTGCTGCTGGCCCAACTGGGCCTGCGCGAGAAGGGCAACGGCAAGCTGACTGCCATCGTCACCGCCAATGCCGCCGATGCCCAGCGCCTGATCGACGAGATCGGGTTTTTTGCCCCCGACTTGCGCTGCGTGCTGTTCCCGGACTGGGAAACCCTGCCTTACGACACGTTTTCACCGCACCAGGACCTGATCAGCGAGCGCCTTGCTACTTTGTGGCGCATCAGCCAGCGCGAAAAAGAGACGGGCGCCGATGTCGTCATCGTGCCCGCCACCACCGCGCTCTACCGGCTGGCGCCGCCCAGTTTTCTGGCCGGCTACACCTTTCAGTTCAAAGTCAAACAAAAACTGGACGAGGCCAAGTTCAAGGCCCAGTTGACGCTGGCCGGCTACAGCCATGTCACGCAAGTGGTCAGCCCGGGCGAATACGCGGTGCGCGGCGGTCTGATTGACCTGTTCCCGATGGGCAGCGCCGTGCCCTACCGGGTTGATCTGTTTGACGACGAGATCGACAGCATTCGCACCTTTGACCCCGACAGCCAGCGCAGCCTGTACCCGGTGCCCGAAGTGCGCCTGTTGCCGGGTCGCGAGTTCCCGATGGACGACGACGCTAGAGCCCGCTTTCGCAGCCGCTGGCGCGAACTGCTGGAGGGCGACCCGACCAAGAGCCGCATCTACAAAGACATCGGCAACGGCGTCGCCACCGCCGGCATCGAGTACTACCTGCCGCTGTTCTTTGAGGAAACGGCCACCGTGTTTGACTACCTGGGCGCGGATGCCACGGTGGTGCTGCATGGGGACCTGGAGCCAGCCTTCCAGCATTTCTGGCAAGACACCAAAGAACGCTACCGCCTGGTGCGCACCGACCCCGAGCGCCCCGCCCTGCCGCCGGAAGCCCTGTTTCTCAGCACCGAGCAGTTTTATGCCCGGGTTAACCAGTTGCCCCAACTGGCAATCAAGGCACCGGCCACGGGCATCGAACTGGTTGATGGTTCAATTGAGGCACCGACCCTTGCCGCGCCCACCGACTACGTGGAACTCGGCCTGTTGCCCGAGCTCACGGTGGTGCGCGGGGCCGACGATCCGCTGGCGCGTCTCAAAGACCACATTCGCCACACCACGCAGCGCGTGCTGGTGTTGGCGGAGAGCGAAGGCCGCAAAACCAGCCTGCTTGATTTTCTGCACACCAGCCAGCTGAGCCCACCGTCGTTTGATTCGCTCGCCGAGTTTGAGCGCAGCCATGAAAAAGTGGGCATTGCCACCTCGTCACTGAACACCGGTTTTGCCTGGCTGGAAGCGGGTATCGATTTCGTCACCGAGACCGAGTTGTTTGCCGCCGGCCCGACCACGCGCCGGCGCAAAAAGCAGGAGCAGGTAAGCGATGTTGAAGCGCTGATCAAGGACCTGAGTGAACTCAAGGTCGGCGACCCGGTCGTCCATTCGGCGCATGGCATTGGCCGCTACAAAGGACTGATCAACCTCGATCTGGGCAACAAACTGGCCAACGGCGAGCCCGAAATGCAGGAATTCCTGCACCTGGAATACGCCGACAAAGCCACCTTGTATGTGCCGGTGAGCCAGTTGCAACTGATCAGTCGCTACACCGGCGTCAGTCCCGACGAAGCACCGCTGCACCGGCTCGGTTCCGGCCAGTGGGAAAAAGCCAAACGCAAGGCCGCCGTGCAGGTGCGCGACTCCGCCGCTGAATTGCTCAACATTTATGCCCGCCGCGCCGCCCGCGAAGGCCACGCCTTCCGCTACTCGCCAAGCGATTACGAAACCTTCGCCAACGACTTTGGCTTTGAAGAAACGCCGGACCAGAGCGCCGCCATTCACGCCGTTATTCAGGACATGATCAGCCCGCGCCCAATGGATCGTCTGATTTGCGGCGACGTCGGCTTTGGCAAAACCGAGGTTGCGTTGCGCGCCGCCTTCATCGGCATCACCGGCGGCAAACAGGTGGCGCTGCTGGCACCGACCACACTGCTGGCCGAGCAGCATTACCAGACGCTGGTGGACCGCTTCGCCAAATGGCCGGTCAAAGTGGCCGAAATGAGCCGCTTTCGCTCCGCCAAGGAAATCAGCGCCGCCATGAAAGGCCTGGCCGACGGCACGGTCGACATCGTGGTCGGCACGCACAAACTGCTCAGCGAATCGACCAAATTTAAAGACCTGGGCCTGCTCATCATTGACGAAGAACACCGTTTTGGTGTGCGTCACAAAGAGCAAATGAAGGCGCTGCGCGCCGAAGTCGATGTGCTCACGCTCACCGCCACGCCCATCCCCCGCACGCTGGGCATGGCGCTGGAAGGCTTGCGCGACCTGAGCGTGATCGCCACCGCACCGCAACGCCGCCTGGCGATCAAGACTTTTGTCCGTACCGAAGGCAACGGCGTGATCCGCGAAGCCGTGCTGCGCGAACTGAAACGCGGCGGCCAGGTTTACTTCTTGCACAACGAGGTCGAGACGATTGAGAACCGCCGAGCCAAATTAGAAGAACTGCTGCCCGAAGCCCGCATTGCCGTGGCGCATGGGCAGATGCCGGAGCGCCAACTGGAAAGTGTGATGCGCGACTTTGTGGCCCAGCGCTACAACCTGCTGCTGTGCTCCACCATCATAGAGACCGGCATTGACGTGCCGACCGCCAACACCATCGTCATGAGCCGCGCCGACAAGTTCGGTCTGGCCCAGTTGCACCAGTTGCGCGGCCGCGTTGGCCGCAGCCACCACCAGGCCTATGCTTATTTGATGGTGCCCGATCTGGAAGGCCTGACCAAGCAGGCCAGCCAGCGGCTTGACGCCATTCAACAAATGGAAGAACTCGGATCAGGCTTCTACCTTGCCATGCACGATCTGGAAATTCGCGGTGCCGGCGAGGTGCTGGGCGAAAACCAGAGCGGCAACATGCTCGAAGTCGGCTTTCAGCTGTACAACGAGATGCTGTCCGAAGCCGTGCGTTGCCTGAAAGCCGGTATCGAACCCGACCTGCTCAGCCCGCTCAACGTCACCACCGACATCAACCTGCACGCCCCGGCCCTGCTGCCGGACGACTACTGCGGCGATGTGCATCTGCGTCTGAGCTTTTACAAAAAACTGGCCACCGCCAAGAGCACCGACCAGATCGACTCTTTGCTGGAAGAAATTGTCGACCGTTTCGGCAAACTGCCCTCCCAGGCACAAACGCTGATCGACGTGCACCGCCTGCGTGTGATGGCCAAGCCGTTTGGCGTGGTCAAAGTCGATGCCGCCCCCGGCGTGATCACCATCACCTTCAAGAAAAACCCGCCAATCGACTCGATGAAAATTATTCAGATGATCCAGAAAAACAAACACATCAAACTGGCCGGCAGCGAGAAGCTGCGCATTGAGCGCGAGTTGCCGGAAGCCAAAGACCGGGCGCAGATGGTGCGCGATGTGCTGCGGGGGCTGGGGCAGCCGGTGCTGGACATGGCTACCACCTAATTGCCCAACACTTATATACTTGCTTATGTAATTAATTGGAGAAATGCCATGTCTCAAGTCACTATTTATATGGACGATGATGCGATTGCACTGGCCAAAAATTCGGCTACGGCAGCAAAAACATCGCTGAGCCGCTGGCTGACAGGCTTGGTCAAGGAAAAAACAGCGACGCAGGCCAATAAAGGCTGGCCCGCTGACTTTTGGGACATGGCCGGGGCCTGGAGCGAGTCGGACTTTCCAGACGTCGCCCAAATGCGGGCCAATGAAACCCCGCAAGCCCCTCGTGAATCGTTTTAAGAACGCGCTCCAGAAGTTCACCGATGTACCTGCTCGACACCAACATCCTGGCTTATTTTTTCAAACGCCAGGGCGGCGTGGCAGAGCGCATTTACGCCCACCCGCCCAACCTGCTTCATGTGCCCAGCGTGGCGATTTTCGAGATTGAGTTCGGTCTGGGGGCATCCTCCAAGCCAGAAAAACACCGCCCCCAACTCGACTGGGTGCTGCGCACCTTCCACATTGCAGATTTCGACGCCAACGCCGCGCAAGCCGCAGGTCATATCCGCCATGTATTGCAAAAAGCGGGAACGCCCATCGGTACTTACGACTTGCTTATCGCCGGCATTGCCCTGGCCAACCGTTACATCGTCATCACCCGCAACACCCGCGAGTTCGAGCGTGTGCCGGGGCTGCGCGTGGAGAACTGGTATGACGAATGACTGCAACCGCTGGTTGCAGAAATCAGATAAGCCAAAACACACCCTCGCGCGGCCTCGCAGCGCATGAACAGGCAGCGGAGACGCTAGACAGGCTCACGGCTGCACTTCGGTTTTACTTATAACAAACCAGCCTCTAGCCCCCGTTCTTATTGCGCAAGCAGCTATCAAAATAATAGTAAGTAAAGCATCCATGTCAAACCCTATCCTGAACGCCCCGCCCCCCAACCAGCACAAGCTGGACATCCTGCGCGAGCATTTTCCGCAAGCGGTGGAGGTGGACGCGCAAGGGCGCGTGCGCATCAACGCCGCCGGGCTGCAACAGGCCATTGACCCGTCGAACCCGGCGGGCTTGCAAGTGGAAGAAGATGGCTACGAGCTGCGCTGGGTGGGCAAGCGCGAGGCGTACCACAGTGCCTTTGTGCCGGTGCAAAAAATCATCGAACCGCTGCCGCTGGAGAGCAAGCACTGGGACAACACCGGCAACATCTTGATGCGCGGCGACAACCTGGACGCGCTACGCCTGCTGCGCCACAGCTACTTTGGCAAGGTCAAACTGATCTACATTGACCCGCCTTACAACACCCAAAGCGACTCGTTTATCTACCGCGATGATTTTTCAGCCAAGCAAAGCGAGGTGCTGGCGCAACTGGGTTACAGCGCGGACAACATCGACTACATCAAAAACATCTACGGTGCCCGCACGCACAGTGGCTGGTTGAGCTTTATGTACCCACGCCTGCTGCTGGCCAAGGATTTGCTGCGCGACGATGGCGTGATTTTTATCTCGATTGACGACAACGAGCAGGCGCAATTGAAGTTGCTGTGTGATGAGGTATTTGGGCAGGAGAATTTTGTTGCGGATGTACTTTGGCAAAAAAAGTACGCTGCGGCTAATGATCACAAAACCATTGCGCCTTTGCATGATCACATTCTTGTTTACCGGAAAACTGATGAATGGGTACGCAATTTGTCGGCACGAACGGAAACCCAGGATAAGCAATATCGACTTAAGGACGACAACGGCATTTTTCGCCCCGACAACTACTTATGCAACAAGTCCGCCGAAGAGCGCCCCAGCCTTTACTATCCGATCATGCAACCCAATACCGGGGAAGAGATTTGGCCCAAACGCACCGCTGTATGGCGATATTCCCTGGAGACTCATCAAAAAAATGTGGCGGAAGGACTTATCTATTGGGGTAAAGATGGCACTGGGCGTGTCCCGGCCTACAAACGCTACAAAGACCGCCTTAAAAACGGTGGGGCTTTAGTGCCTACGACTTGGTGGACTTTTGACGAATGCGGCCACAACGACGAAGCGCAAAAAGAGACTGCTGCACTACTCGCTCAAAAAGTTTTTTCTACGCCCAAGCCAATCCGTTTGCTGCAAAAAATCATGCGTTTAGGCTGTGACAAAGACGATACCGTGATGGACTTTTTTGCTGGAAGTGGAGCAACAGGTGAAGCCGTGATGCGCCTCAATGCTGAAGACGGCGGCAAACGCCAATTCATCCTTGTCCAAATTCCCCAACCGATTGACCCCAAAAAGCAGCAAGAGGCGCATCACTTTGTGACCCAAACGCTGGGCAAGCCCGAGGCCACCATTTTCGAGATCACCGCCGAGCGCCTGCGCCGCGCCGGGGCCAAAATCGAAGCTGAACAAGCCGCCAAAGTGCAAGCCCTCGCCTTGCAACCGGCTCAACTGGACGGTTTTTCGTCTGCGGATGAAGCTGGCTCAGCGCCAGTGGTACACGTCGATACCGGTTTCCGCGTCTTCGATCTGGTGGACGACCCCGATGCGCTCATCTTGCAAAAGACGCTGCAACAGGCCACACAAGCCGACGTGCTGGCTCTGCAAACCGCCATTGCCACACCGCAACCGTCGCAATTGCCGCGCATCCTTTACAACCTGCTGCTGGCCGAGAGTTTGCCGCTAACGACCACTCTGCGCACCCTCAAAGACCAGCATCTGTATCTGGCCGGTGATGTACTGCTCATCGTGCAAACCCTGCCGTTGGACGAACTGACCGACACCCTGCGCGCCTTGCAAACCGAAGGCACGCCCGCGCTGCACCTGACCGTTTATGCGCCGTGGATTGCCGATGACAACTTCATGCTGGGCATCAAAACCGTAGCCGAATCGCTGGGTTATTCAGACGACAAGCTGAAACTGCGGGGCTGATCAGCATGGCAGCCCAATTTCAATACACCCGGCTGGCGCACCAAAGCGCGGCGGTGCAAAGCATTGCGGATGTTTTTGCCGATGTGAATTTTGTGCCGCCCACCGGCGCGCAGGCTAACCCGGTGTTTGTGCCTGCCCTGGCAGAACAAACCTTGCGTGCCAACATCACCCGCACGCGGGAAAGCAATCACATCTTCGCCGGTAGCGTGCAGGTGACAGGCACCGCCACGCCCACCTTGAGCCTGGACGTGCTGATGGAAACCGGCACCGGCAAGACGTTTACCTTCATCGAGACCATCCACAAGCTGCACAAGGATAAAAAACTCTCCAAGTTCATTGTGCTGGTGCCCAGCAATGCAATTCGCCAGGGCACGCTCAAAAGCCTGCAAACCACCGCCAGCTTTTTTTCTCGGGAATACAGCAACCAGAAGATCAACGTTTTCAATTATTCCAGTCGCACGGTGCCCGGTTTCATTCACGCGGCCAACACCGGCATTTCGGTGCTGGTGGCCACTTACCAGGCGTTTGCGGGCGACAGTAAAGTGATTAACAAGCGTGGCATTGAGGCCAATTTGTTGGGGCGGGCCAAAAGCTATATGGAGGCGCTGGCCCAAATTCGCCCGGTGCTCATCATTGACGAGCCGCACCGTTTTGAGGGCAAGCAAACGCAGGAGTATTTGGCCAAGTTCAATCCGCTGCTGACCGTTCGCTTTGGCGCCACGTTCAAGGGTGACAGCGACGCCATCAAATACCGAAACCTGATTTACACGCTGGACAGCCTGGACGCGTTTCGCCAGCGACTGGTGAAAGGCATCACGGTGGACACCGTGGGCACGGGTGCCGAGATGGCGCAGGTACTGTGCTTCACCTCGGTCAGCGGCAGCGCCAAAGAGCGCACCGCGCATGTGAGCTTCCAGAGCATTGCGGGCAAGAATGCCACCGTGGAGTTACTGGCCAAAGACAATCTGGGCGATAAAACCGGCATTGCTTTTCTGGATGGGCATGTGGTTGAGGCCGTGACCGCCAGTGAGGTGCGGTTTACCAATGATTTCTCGCTCCCTTTGGGCGAGGCCACGTCTTACGGCATGTTGGCAGATCAAATGCAGGCGCTGATCATTGGTCGCAGCATTGCCAATCATTTCGAGCGTGAAGAGGCGTTGTTCAAACGCGGTATCAAAAGCTTGAGCCTGTTCTTTATCGACTCGGTGGCCAAGTATTTACCCGAGGGCAAAAAGCCCGCCGTGGTGCGCGAGGCGTTTGAGCGCCACTACCGCGTGCAGTTGGCCCAAATGTTGGACAAGCCGGAGCTGGACCCCGGTTACCGGGCTTATCTGGCGCGCAGCGCGGCCGATATTGGCCGGGTTCATAAAGGTTACTTTGCCCGTTCGCACAGTGAAAAAGGCGAAGAGGAAGCGATCAAGCTGATTTTGCAGGAGAAAGAAAAGCTGCTGTCTTTTGACACCGATTTGCGTTTTATCTTCTCCATGTGGGCGCTGCAGGAAGGCTGGGACAACCCAAATATTTTCACGCTCTGTAAGCTGGCCCCCAGCAATTCCAAAATTACCAAACTGCAGCAAATTGGGCGTGGCCTGCGTCTGGCGGTGAACCAGCAGCTGGAGCGGGTGCAGTCGGATGACGCGGCGTTTGACGAGATCAATGAGCTGGTGGTGGTGGTGCCCGCCAGCGAGGGGGATTTTGTCGAGTCGATTCAAAACGAAATTGCGGCCCACAACGTGCGCCGCGTGGCACGGGTGTTTGACCAGGAGGCGCTCAAGGTCAATCAAATTTGCGATAACCCGTTTGTGACGGTCGTTTTGCTGCAAGCCTTGGCGCAGGCCGGGGTGACGGCGGTGGACACACGCACGGGCCAATCGACCATCATCATGAGCCAGGCCGATTACGCCGTCCAGCGCGCCGCGATTTTGAAACTGGCGCAGGGCATTGAGGGCGTGAATGCCACCGAGCTGCAAGCCTATCTGGACGCGTATTTCAGTGGTTTCAGCCAGGTCAAGCACAAGGCGGACAAGCCCCGGGTATCGCTGCACCTTAACGCCGCGAATTATCAAAATTTCAAAGCACTGTGGGACAACCTGAACCGCGATGCCGTGCTGCGCTATGAGTTGGATGCAGCGGTTTTGACCACAAGAATTCTGGAACGCATAGCGGCTGATTTCTCCGTGCTGCCGCTGACGATCAGCGTGACCCGCACCGAGTCGGTGGAGAGTCTGCACAAGGTGAAGAGCACGGAGCAAAGCTACAACATCGCGTCGCAGTCGGTCTACACGCTGTCTGAATTTGTGCGGGAACTGGCCAATTTAACGAAGTTGAGTTACCACACCGTGGGACAAATTTTGAGCCGCATGCAGAGCGATAAATTCGACCAAATCCGCCACAACGAAAACCGCGCACTCACCACGCTGCGTGACTTGATACTGGGCTGCATTTACGAGTTGTTGGTCAATAAAGTGAGTTATCAGTTGCGTGAAGTTCGCGCTAAAACATCATTAACGGACATCAAAGGGGACTTACTGGGAACGATTCCCGTCTCGTTGTGCGGGGTTGAGGCCCACGCCATCAGCAACACCGAGGTTCAGGCCCGGTCGTTGTATCTAGATGAATTCATGCCGGTGGACAGCCAGATTGAGCGTGACACGGTAGATGAGTCCAAGCAGACGAGCATCACGGTGTTTGCCAAGCTGCCAAAAATCAACATTCCCACCCCGATGGGCCACTACAACCCAGATTTTGGATATGCCCTGCAACAGGGGGGCACCGCGCAAGCGCTGTATCTGGTGGTTGAAACCAAGGGCTATGACAATCGCACGGACATCCCGCTCAAGGAAAAATGGAAAATTAAAAGCGCTGAGCATTTCTTCAAAGCGCTGCAGGATTTGCCGGAGCTCAAAGAGAAAGGCATCCAGATTCACTACCAAACCAAGATCAATGGCGAGTCGCTGGCTCAATTGATTTTAGGCATTAAATAGGCATCTAGCCCCCGTATTCATTGCGCAAGCAGCTATCAAAACAATAGTAAATTTATTCCCCATGCAAGCCACCGAACTCTCCCCCGGCCTCGTCCTTCAAGGCTTCACCCCTCCTTTGCGCCTGGCTGACTTCAAACTCATCGCCTTCGACATGGACTCGACCCTCATCAACATCGAGTGTGTGGACGAGATTGCCGATGCGGTCGGCCGCAAGGCGGAAGTAGCGGCCATCACCGAGGCCACCATGCGCGGCGAAATTGCTGATTTCAAGGAAAGCCTGCGCCAGCGCGTAGCGTTGCTCAAAGGCGTCAGCCTGGCCAGCATGGAAGAGGTTTACGCGCAGCGTCTGCAACTCAACCCCGGCGCGGCGGAACTGGTGGCGACCTGCAAAAAAGCCGGCCTGAAAGTGCTGCTGGTGTCGGGCGGCTTCACGTTTTTTGCCGACCGGGTGCGCGACCGGCTGGACATTGATTACACCCGCTCCAACGTGCTGGAGGTCCATGGTGGTGAGTTGACCGGCCGCATGATCGATCAACCCTGGGGCGATATTTGCGACGGCGCCGAAAAACGCAAGATGCTGCTGGAGACCTGCGCCCAGCTCGGTATCACGCCGCAACAAACCATCGCCATGGGTGATGGCGCCAATGACCTGCCCATGATGAAAGAAGCCGGTTTGTCGGTGGCTTACCACGCCAAACCCAAAGTACGCGAACAGGCGATGGTCGCCATCAACAGCGGCGGGCTGGACCGGCTGCTGGAAGTGCTCAACTAAGATCCCTTTTTTACGGGAGACAAGACCCATGAGAATCGAAACCCTGGCCGTCCACGCCGGCTACACGCCTGACCCCACCACCAAAGCGGTGGCGGTGCCGATTTACCAGACCGTGGCCTTCGCCTTTGACAGCACCCAGCATGGCGCTGACTTGTTCGACCTGAAAGTGGCCGGCAACATTTACAGCCGCATCATGAACCCGACCAACGCAGTGCTGGAAGCCCGCGTGGCAGCGCTGGAAGGCGGCATTGGCGCGCTGGCCGTGGCCTCCGGCATGTCGGCCATCGCCTATGCGATTCAAACCATCACCGAAGCGGGCGACAACATCGTGTCGGCGTCCACACTGTACGGCGGCACCTACAACCTGTTTGCCCACACCTTCCCGCAAATGGGCATTGAGGTGCGTTTTGCCGATTACCGCGATCCGGCCTCGTTTGCCAAGCTGATCGACAGCCGCACCAAGGCGGTGTTTTGCGAATCGGTGGGCAACCCGCTGGGCAACGTCACCGACCTGGCGGCACTGGCTGAAGTCGCCCATGCCCATGGCGTGCCGCTGATCGTGGACAACACCGTGGCCAGCCCGTATTTGTGCCGCCCGTTCGAGCATGGCGCCGACATCGTGGTGCATTCTCTGACCAAATACCTCGGCGGCCACGGCACCACGATTGGCGGCGCCATCGTGGACTCCGGCAAGTTCCCGTGGGCCGACCACAAAGAACGCTTCAAGCGCTTGAACGAACCCGATGTGAGCTACCACGGCGTGGTCTACACCGAAGCACTGGGCGCTGCCGCCTACATTGGCCGCGCCCGCGTGGTGCCGTTGCGCAATATGGGTGCCGCCTTGAGCGCCATGGCCGCCTTCCAGATTCTGCAAGGCATTGAAACGCTGGCCTTGCGCATGGACCGCATTTGCGACAACGCCCTCAAAGTAGCCCAGCACCTGCAGTCGCACGCCAAAGTGGGTTGGGTCAACTACGCCGGTCTGCCAGACCATGTGGACCATGCGCTGGTGCAGAAATACATGGGCGGTCGCGCCTCGGGCATCATCAGTTTTGGACTGAAAGCCAGCGACAGCCTGGAAGCCGGTGCCCGCTTTCAGGATGCGCTCAAGCTGTTCACCCGGCTGGTCAATATTGGCGACGCCAAATCACTCGCCTGCCATCCCGCCTCCACCACGCACCGCCAACTTAGCCCGGCCGAATTGGCCAAAGCCGGCGTGAAACCCGACATGGTGCGCTTGTCCGTGGGTATTGAGCATATTGACGACCTGCTGGAAGACCTGGAACAGGCGCTGGCAGCGGTTTAATTGCCGGGCTCAGGCCCGCTCCACCACAGGCTGCCCGGCCTGCACGGTAAAGCGGGCCAGGGTTTCAATCCGGGTGTCCTGACGCGTCACGTCATCAACCACCCGCAAGGTGGTGGTGAGCTGGCGGGGCGTGAACTCCACCACGCCATAACCTTTGCGCTGTGCGTCGGCAAATACAAAATGCGGATTTTCAGCCAGTCGTTCGGCTAGTTTGGCGCTGCCGCTGGAACGCGACGTGATGCTGGTACCGCAAAACTCAACGCCCACGCTGGCACTGTTGGGGTCTGCGTAATCGGCTTTGACGTGGCCGACCCAGTTTTCATGCACATCGCCGCCCAGCAACACCGGGTTAGTCACCGCGTGCTGGCGCAAGGCATCCGTCACCCGGCTGCGCGCGGCGGTGTAGCCATCCCAGCCGTCATTCCAAAGCGACTGTCCGGGGCCAATTTTTAAATCTCGTTGACCAAACAAAGTGGGCTGGCCGAGCACATTCCAGCCCGTTTCACGCGACTTGGTTTTGGCAAATTCGTCAACCAGCCAACGCTCCTGCTGCCGGCCCAACAAACTGCGCTTCGGGTCGTTCCATGCCGGGCACTGGGCCGGATTCAAGGTGCTGGAGCCCATTGCACCGCCCTTGTTGCAGACCTGCGGGTCTTTGTATTGCCGGGCATCCAGCAAATACAACGCCGCCAACTGGCCATACTGCAAACGGGAATAAATGCGCATTTCTGCGCCACGCGCCAGTCCCGCAAGGGCTTGGGTCAATACCGCAGCGCGAAGCGGCATGTGTTCGTAATAGGCTTGGTAGGCCGCCGCCCGCCGTGCCAAAAAATCAGCCGGTGAAGATGGGTCCGTCAAACCGCTGTTGCCCGCCTGCAACCCGGCATAGTCGTTCTGCACCTCATGGTCGTCCCACGTCATCAGCCAGGGACAGGCCGCATGCATGGCCTGCAAATCCGCATCGCCCTTGTACAAGGCATAACGCTGGCGGTAGTCATCCAGACTCCGCACCCAGCCGCCGGAAGGCGTGCGTACTTTGCTGTATTTGGCCGGGTATTCATAAATGTAGTCGCCCAGAAACATCACCGCGTCGAGGTTTTCTTGCCGCATGTGCCGCCAGGCGGTGAAATAGCCATCCTCCCATTTTTGACAGGAGGCGTAACCCAGCCGCAGTCGGTTCACCACGGCATCCGGTTGCGGAAAGGTTCGTGTGCGCCCCACCGGGCTAACGGCATCGCCCGCCATGAAGCGGTAAAAGTACCAGCGGTCAGCCTCCAGACCGGCCACCTCCACATGCACCGAATGCGCCAACTCGGCGCTTGCCAGCGACTGGCCACTTTGCACGAGGTGGGTGAATTTTTCGTCATGCGCCATCTCCCAGCGTACCGTGACAGCAGTCTGACCGCGGTGGAGACTATTCAGTAACAAGCGCGTCCACAACACCACCGAGTCGTGCAGGGGCGACCCACTGGCCACGCCCAGGGCGAACGGATTGCTGGAAAAACGGGGCTGGCTGCACGCGCTGCGCGGTAACCACAAAGCAACCGCACTGACGCTGGCCAGCTGGAGCAGACGGCGGCGGTTCAGCCAATCAGGATCGGTCATGGAGGGGTGAACTGCGCGAATGCGCTCAGCCCAGCGCAAGTCGGCGGGCAGCGCGCTCGCCGACGAAAGCAAATGCAAACGCCAGCCCTTCTTCCATCGATTGTTCTATGGCGTGGCGTTCCTGTTCCGTCAGGTAAAACATCATGTCCACATCGTGCCGGACATACCGGGCAGGCAAGCGGTTCAGCGCGACGCAGGCCACATCGGCCAGCATGTCAGAAGTGAAATTCGGATGCGACTCAGTCAGCCGGGCCACCTCTTCAAAGACCAGCCGTTCGTAATAGTTGTGAATTTGCTCAAAATTGAGAACCATAAACGCTCCAAAAACGCCACTGGCCACATTGACCAGCACTTCACCTTAGCAGTCCCGGGGACCCCTGACAAGGGGAAAAATTAAGAAAAAGAGGGCTGCAACCACTATATTGACGGCTATCACAGCTATGAAACTTGTAGCAGGCACGAAACTGCGCTATAGTTTCGTGCCGTACCGGAAACTGGAAGTATCAAAGACTGATGCAACGTCCAAGTTAAAACGTCCCGGTGATCAATCAATGCTTTCAGGAGAGTCGTTTAATGAGTTCCAAAGAAAATGCCGCAATCGGTCAACTGCTTGGGCTACTGGAGTCGCGTTACGCAATCCGGGTACTGTGGGCTCTGAAAGACGGACACGCCCAGACCTTTCGATTGCTGCAAGACAGTGTCGGAAGCATTACCCCCAACACACTGAACACCCGCATCAAGGAATTGCGCGAAGCGGGTCTGGTCACGCATGGCACCGACGGTTACGTTGTGACCACTTTGGGCGCGGACCTGCTCAAACGGCTCGCTGACCTGCCGGCATTTGCCGCCAAATGGGCCGCCAGTCAGGTCAAAAAGACGCCCTGATTAACCGCCAGTCATCTCGCCTCGAAAATAAGCGGGATGTGGGGTTCAGCGTCCAGAAGACAGGTCAGTCCTGTCTTTTTTTTGACGCCGCTTTTCAAGCCACAGAACGGCTGCTTGCAACGTTTGGAAACGTTGGCGGCCATGGTCTGCTGGCATAATTTAACGTTTTCTGGGTATAGCCCTTGTCCAACGAGCGCACCCAGCTATCTATTTAATAGCAAACAAGGAATTCAACATGACTACCACCGCCTCCGGCCTGCAATATGAAGATACCGTTATCGGCACGGGTACCGAAGCGACCAAGGGCAAAAGCGTCACCGTTCACTACACGGGCTGGCTCTACAACGACGGCGTGCAAGGCGTCAAGTTCGACTCCAGCAAAGACCGGGGTGACCCATTTGTCTTTTCGCTGGGCGCTGGCATGGTGATTCGCGGCTGGGACGAAGGTGTGGCAGGCATGCTGGTTGGCGGTGCGCGCACCCTCATCATCCCGGCAGCACTGGGTTATGGCGCCCGCGGCGCCGGCGGTGTAATTCCACCGAACGCCACCTTGAAATTTGACGTTGAACTGCTGGGCGTGTCAAAGTAAGCACCGCGTTGCAACGTGCGTACTGTATCGCCCGGCGAAGCGCCCGGGTGATTTTTAGTACGTACTCTTGAATTGTCTGCCAACACCCCCAACTAGCGGGCTTAGTACTTGAAATTTGGCTTATACGCATGTCTGAAACCAATCAAACCCCAACTAACCCAACTTCCACCGGCTACAAGAGCACCGAAGAGATGGTCGCCGCCCAGGCCGCACAAGAGACTGATGCCTTGTCGCGGGCGCAGGCCGATTTGACTGAATTGCAGGCCAAAAGCGCCGATCTCGCAGATCAGTTTCTTCGGGCCAAAGCCGAGGCTGATAATGCCCGTCGCCGGGCTGAAGAAGAAATCTCCAAAGCCCGCAAGTTTGCGGTGGAAAGCTTCGCCGAAAGCCTGCTGCCCGTCGCGGACAGTCTGGAGGCCGGACTGATCATCAAGGACGCCAGCATCGAGCAGGTTCGCGAAGGCGCCCAGGCGACGTTGCGGCAGTTGCTTGCCGCGCTGGAGCGCAACAAGGTGATTTCCATCAATCCCGCCGCTGGCACCAAATTTGACCCCCACCAGCACCAGGCCATCAGCGTGGTGCCCTCGGAGTTGGAAGCCAACACGGTGGTGACAGTGCTGCAAAAAGGCTATTCGATTGCCGACCGCGTACTGCGTCCGGCACTGGTTACCGTCGCCGCGCCAAAATAATCATTATTGCAACTTGAAAAATTTCGAGTTATCCGCAAGTTAAAAACATCTAAAAAACTGGAGTTAATCATGGGAAGAATCATCGGCATCGATCTGGGTACCACCAACAGTTGCGTGGCCATCATGGAGGGCAACACGCCCAAGGTCATCGAAAACTCTGAAGGTGCGCGCACCACGCCGTCCATCATTGCTTACCAGGAAGATGGCGAAGTGCTGGTCGGTGCATCGGCCAAACGCCAGGCCGTGACCAATCCCAGAAATACACTCTACGCGGTCAAGCGCCTGATTGGGCGCAAGTTTGCTGAAAAAGAAGTGCAAAAAGACATCGATCTGATGCCTTACAAAATTGCGGCCGCTGACAATGGCGACGCATGGGTCGAAGTTCGCGGCAACCGGATGGCCCCCCAGCAGGTCAGCGCCGACGTGCTGCGCAAGATGAAGAAAACAGCCGAAGACTATCTCGGCGAAGAAGTGACCGAAGCCGTCATCACCGTGCCGGCCTACTTCAACGACGCACAACGCCAAGCCACCAAAGATGCCGGCCGCATTGCGGGCCTGGATGTCAAGCGCATCATCAATGAACCCACTGCTGCGGCCCTGGCCTACGGTCTGGACAAAAATGAAAAGGGCGACCGCAAGATTGCCGTTTATGACTTGGGTGGCGGCACGTTTGACGTGTCCATCATCGAAATCGCCGACGTCGATGGCGAAAAGCAGTTTGAAGTGCTCTCCACCAACGGCGACACCTTCTTGGGTGGCGAAGATTTCGACCAGCGCATCATCGACTTCATCATTGGTGAGTTCAAGAAAGAGCAAGGCGTTGATCTGGGCAAAGACGTGCTGGCCCTGCAGCGCCTGAAAGAAGCCGCTGAAAAGGCCAAGATTGAACTGTCCAGCAGCTCACAGACTGACATCAACCTGCCCTACGTGACCGCTGATGCCTCAGGTCCCAAGCATTTGAGCATCAAGCTCACCCGGGCCAAGCTTGAGTCCCTGGTGGAAGAGTTGATTGAACGCACCATTGCGCCTTGCCGCACCGCGATCAAGGATGCCGGCGTGAACGTGGCCGATATTCATGACGTGATTCTGGTCGGCGGCATGACCCGCATGCCCAAGGTGCAAGAAAAGGTCAAGGAATTGTTTGGCAAGGAACCCCGCAAGGACGTGAACCCGGACGAAGCCGTGGCCGTGGGCGCCGCGATTCAAGGTCAGGTGTTGTCGGGTGAGCGCAAAGACGTGTTGCTGCTCGACGTGACACCGTTGAGTCTGGGCATTGAAACCATGGGTGGTGTCATGACCAAGATGATCACCAAGAACACGACCATCCCGACCAAGTTTGCACAAACGTTCTCGACGGCCGAAGACAACCAGCCCGCTGTGACCATCAAGGTGTTCCAGGGTGAGCGTGAAATCGCCGCTGGCAACAAGATGCTGGGCGAGTTCAATCTGGAAGGTATTCCTCCTTCATCACGCGGCACGCCTCAAATTGAAGTGTCGTTTGACATCGACGCCAATGGCATCTTGCACGTCGGCGCCAAAGACAAAGGCACCGGCAAAGAAAACAAAATCACCATCAAAGCGAATACCGGTTTGAGTGAAGCAGAGATTCAGCAAATGGTGAAAGACGCTGAACTCAACGCCGCTGACGACAAGAAAAAAGTTGAGTTGGTGCAGGTCAAGAACCAGGCCGATGCCAGCGTGCACAGTGTCAAGAAGAGCTTGACCGAATACGGTGACAAGCTCGATGCCGGCGAAAAGGAAAACATTGAAGCCGCGATCAAGGATCTTGAAGAAGCCCTTAAAGGCGACGACAAGGCTGCGATTGAAGAGAAAAGCACCGCTTTGATGACCGTCAGGCAAAAGCTGGGCGAAAAGATGTACGCCGACATGCAAGCCAAGCAAGCAGCCGAAGCGGCACCCGGTGGCGACGCTGGTGCAGCGGGCGCGCAGGGCGCATCAACACACGCAGACGACGACAACATCGTCGACGCCGAAGTGAAAGAAGTCAAAAAGGGTTAAGCACTTGCGCTGAACACTGTTAATACGCGCCGCGTTGAACATCCCATATGTTCAACGCGGCGTTTGTATTGAAACCGGGTACTGAAAGAACATGGCTAAAAGAGACTACTACGAAGTTTTAGGCGTTCCCAAAAACGCTTCTGACGAAGAAATCAAAAAGGCATATCGCAAACACGCGATGAAGCATCACCCTGACCGCAATCAGGGTGATGCCTCCAAAGCAGCCGAAGAAAAATTCAAAGAGTCCAAGGAAGCCTACGAAATGCTTTCGGACCCGCAAAAACGCGCGGCCTACGACCAGCATGGCCATGCGGGCGTCGACCCCAATATGCGTGGCCCGGGTGCTCCAGGCGGTGAAGGTTATGGCGGCTTTGCTGAAGCTTTCGGCGATATTTTTGGCGATATGTTTGGCCAGCAGCGCGGGCGTCCGGGCGGCGGACGACAGGTGTTCCGTGGCAGCGACCTGAGCTATGCCATGGAAATAACACTGGAAGAAGCGGCGCGGGGCAAGGATGCCCAGATTCGCATTCCCAGTTGGGACGTGTGCGACATTTGCCACGGCAGTGGCGCCAAACCCGGCACCCAAGCCAAGACCTGCGCCACTTGCACGGGCTCGGGCTCGGTGCAGATGCGCCAGGGCTTTTTCAGTGTGCAGCAAACTTGTCCCACCTGCCGAGGCACCGGCAAGGTGATTCCTGAGCCTTGTACGGCCTGCCACGGGCAAGGCAAGCTCAAGAAACAGAAAACACTGGAAGTCAAAATTCCGGCGGGCATTGACGGCGGCATGCGCATTCGCAGCGCGGGTAACGGCGAACCGGGCACCAATGGCGGCCCGGCCGGTGATCTGTACATCGAAATCCGCCTGAAAAAGCACGATATTTTCGAGCGCGATGGCGATGACATTCATTGCTCGGTGCCCATCAGCATCGTCACGGCCTCGTTGGGCGGTGAAATTGATGTGCCCACACTGGCCGGCAAAGCCGCGATTGATATTCCCGAAGGCACGCAAACCGGCAAGCAATTCCGGCTGCGTGGCAAAGGTATCAAGGGCGTGCGCGCCAGCTATCCGGGCGACCTGTACTGCCATATTTCAGTGGAGACGCCCGTCAAGCTGAGCGAACACCAGCGCAAACTGCTGCGCGAACTGGATGAATCCTTGAAAAAGGGTGGCAGCAAGCATTCGCCAACCGGGGACAGCTGGACCAACCGCTTGAAAAGTTTTTTCAGTTGACGTCTGTCATGTAACGCCAGAATAACTGGCGCCCAAAGAATGCCGCGAAAGATTTAAATATCTACGCGGCATTTTTTTGTGCATAGTGAGGCGACGGCATCAATCAACAGAGGCGACTTAAATGAGTGTCAACATTACATTTCTGGGCGGTACAGGCACAGTAACCGGCTCCAAATACCTGGTGCGCCACGGCGATGAAAGTTTAATGGTGGACTGTGGCTTGTTTCAGGGCTACAAGCTGCTGCGTCTGCGCAACTGGACGCCCTTGCCGATAGACGCAGATCAAGTGAGCGCCGTACTCCTGACCCATGCGCATCTGGACCACAGCGGTTATTTACCACTGTTGGCAAAACAAGGTTTTTCGCGCCATGTGTATGCCACCAGCGGTACGCGTGACCTGTGCCGCATCCTGCTGCCCGACAGCGGTCACATTCAGGAAGAAGATGCAGAGTTTGCCAACCGCCATGGCTTCTCCAAACACGCCCCCGCCCTGCCCTTATACACCCGGCAGGATGCGCTGGATTGCCTGCCTTTGCTGAAGACCATTGAGTTCGGCAAGACATTTCAGCCCATTCCCGGCTGGCGGGCCACCTTTACGCCGGCCGGCCACATTCTGGGAGCGGCCAGTGTTCTGCTGGAAGTCGCCGGACGACGCATTCTGTTCTCGGGTGATCTGGGTCGGCCCGATGACCTGATCATGAATCCCCCGGCCAGTGCCCCGGCGGCCGACACCGTATTGATCGAGTCCACCTACGGCGACCGCACGCACCCCACGGAAGATGTGATTGCTGAGTTGGGTCCGGTCTTGCAAAAACTTGCCAAGCGGGGTGGCGTGGCAGTCATTCCCGTGTTTGCCGTGGGCCGGGCACAGGCCCTGCTGCACGCCATTCACCAACTCAAGTTGCGGGGCGACCTCCCCAGTTCACTGCCTGTTTTTCTTGACAGTCCGATGGCGGTGAACACGACCCACTTGTTTGAACACCATCAGGGCGAACACCGACTCAGCAGCAAAGAGGCGCTCGCCTTGACGCACGCGGCCACCATGGTGAGCAGCACCGATGAATCACGGGCCCTGGCCAGCCGGCATGGACCGATGGTAATTTTGTCGGCCAGCGGCATGGCCACCGGTGGGCGTGTGCTGCATCACCTCGCCCTCTACGCGGGTAACCACCGCAACATGATCATCCTGACCGGCTTCCAGGTCCCCGGCACGCGCGGCGCCACGCTGGCCAGTGGTGGCAAATCCGTGCGTATTCATGGGCGTGATGTACCGGTGAAGGCGGAAGTCGTGCAGTTGCAGTCGGCTTCCGCCCATGCCGATGCCAACCAGATTTTGGCGTGGCTGCGCACCATGCCCGAGGCGCCCAACCAGGTCTATGTGGTGCACGGTGAACTGGGGCCCTCCGACGAACTGCGCAAGCGCATCAAGCATGAACTGGGCTGGCGCGCCATCGTGCCAGAACATGGGTCGACCTGGCCCACCTGAATGAGTTAGCTCGGCCGCAAAAACTCAGCGCTCAGAAGCGCCTGCGCAGTGCATACTGGCAACAGCACCGTCCGCACGCGCCACATGACCAGCGGATTCACACTAAAATTAGCACTTATGAATCTGTCCCCTGATTCAGCCTCTCCGCCATCTGGCGCTCACCCGCAACGGCCGCAGTTTGTCTATGTCAAGATTCCGGTCGTCAAAGATGCGGCGGATCCGTTCCACTGGCGCGAAGATGAAATTGATCAAGTGCTCAGCGACAAAGGCATCGGTTCCGTGATCGGCTGGGGCAGTTCTTTGGGTACGGTGTTGCAGGATTGGTCCCGCGAGATTGCATTCACCCGAATCGACATCAATGTGACGGATCTCACCATGGCAAGAGCACTACTGCAAACCACGCTGCCCGCGCTTGAGGCCCCCAGCGGCACCGAGATCCACTACACCATCGAACAGCAGAATCTGGAAGATATTTTGACCCCCTCCGGTTGGTTGCTGGCGCAACCTGTTTTTGGCTCACGCCACGGCCTCGGAATCAAGCTGCGATGACTGAATTTCTGACCGCTGCGTTTTACAAGTTTGTCGAACTGCCTGATTTTGCCGAGCTCAAAGCGCCACTGCTCGCCTGCTGCGAAGCCAACGATGTCAAAGGCATCATCCTGCTGGCGACCGAAGGTATCAACAGCACGATAGCCGGACCGGCGGCCGGCGTGCAGGCGGTACTGGCCTATTTGCGACGTGATCCGCGCCTGGCCGATCTGCAGCACAAAGAAGCCTGGTCCGCCAAATCACCGTTCTACCGGATGAAGGTGCGGCTCAAGCGGGAGATCGTCACCATGGGCGTGCCCGGCATCAGCCCGAGCCAGATGGCGGGCACCTATGTCAAACCGGAAGACTGGAACGCGCTGATCAGCGATCCCGATGTGGTGGTGATCGATACGCGCAACGACTACGAGGTCGGCATTGGCACTTTCACGGGGGCGCTTGACCCTGACATCAAGAGCTTTGCCAAGCTGCCGGAATGGGTACAACAAGCATCCGCGCTGCACCCGGCTTCGGGAAAAAAGCCGAAGGTGGCGATGTTTTGTACCGGCGGCATCCGCTGCGAAAAATCAACGGCTTTTATGCGGAGTCAAGGCTTTGACGAGGTGTACCACCTGGAAGGCGGCATCCTCAAATATCTGGAGACGGTGCCCGAAGCGCAGAGTCTCTGGCAAGGCCAATGTTTTGTGTTTGACGAGCGCGTGTCGGTCGGTCACGGCTTGGTGCCTGGGCAGCACGGCCTGTGCCGGGCCTGCCGCCAACCGCTGGATGATGCCGACCTCGCATCGTCGCTGTTTGAGGCCGGCGTGAGCTGCCCCAAATGCCACGCTACGACCCGCGAAACCCAGAAGAACAGCGCCCGCGAACGCCAGCGCCAGTGGGAACGGGCCAAGGCCAAGGGCGAGCCAGCCCCGATTGGCGCGCGCTTGCCGCACCCGAAGCTGTCGTAGGTCCGGTGGCACATCCTCATGGTCATATCCGACCTGGTCCGACGCTATCGGCATGACGTCAACGCCCTACCCAGTCTTGTATTCCTTTCGCCGCTGTCCTTACGCCATGCGGGCGCGCTTGGCACTGGCCGCCAGCGGACAGGTCTGCGAGCTGCGGGAAGTGGTGCTCGGCCACAAACCGGCGGCGTTGCTGGACGCATCCGCCAAAGGCACGGTGCCGGTGCTGATTGAAAGCAGTGGCCAGGTCATCGAGGAAAGCCTCGACATCATGCTGTGGGCTTTGCGCCGCCATGATCCCCATCAGTGGCTGTTGGCCAATGGTGTTCCGCTGCAACAGATGCTGCAATTGGTAGCGCAATGCGATGGTGAATTCAAGTTTCATCTGGACCGCTACAAATACCCGTCTCGCCATGCGGTGCCGGAGGACGCCCTCGGCCACCGGGTGCACGGCGGGGTCTTTTTAGCCGATCTCAACGCGCGATTGTCTGTTCACCTGCATTTGATGGGTGAATCGGAGAGCCTGGCTGACATGGCCATCGCGCCTTTTGTGCGCCAGTTTGCGCATACTGACCCGGTCTGGTTTGCCCGTCAGCCGTGGCGCGCGCTGCAATCTTGGCTAAGCAAATTTGAAAACTCGCCGATCTACCAGCAGGTCATGGACAAACATGCCCCGTGGCAACCCAACCAGCCCGCGGTGCTGTTCCCGGCTCCGCTTTAACGCCAGTTCTACCGCTCCTATTTAAATAGCGCCTTGCGCATATTTAACGGGGGCTACAGCCTGATCAGGCATAAGTTCTCGCCAGCAGTCGTTGCCGCGCACTGGCGTACTCGCGCTTGAGCTGGGCCACATAGTCGGCAGTACTCTGAATCTTGTTGATGGCACCAATGCCTTGACCACAGCCCCAGATGTCTTTCCATGCTTTGGACTTGTCGCCGCCAAAGTTCATCTTGCTGGGGTCGCTTTCCGGCAAGTGCTCGGGGTCCATGCCCGCGTTGCGGATGCTGGGCGCCAGGTAGTTGCCGTGGATGCCGGTGAAGAGGTTGCTGTAGACGATATCGTCTGAATCGGAATCCACAATCGCCTGCTTGTAAGCATCGGCCGCACGCGCTTCTTCCGTGGCGATAAAGGCCGAGCCAATATAGGCAAAGTCAGCGCCCATGGCTTGCGCGGCCAGCACGGCGTCGCCGGTGGAAATGGCGCCGCTCAAGACCAGCGGCCCATCAAACCACTGGCGAATTTCCTGGATCAAGGCAAACGGACTCTTCACCCCGGCGTGGCCCCCGGCCCCGGCGGCAACGGCGATCAGGCCGTCCGCGCCTTTTTCGATGGCCTTGTGGGCATGCTTGTTGTTGATGATGTCATGCAGCACGACACCGCCATACGAGTGGGCGGCGGCGTTGATGTCTTCACGCGCCCCCAAGCTGGTGATGATGATCGGCACCTTGTACTTGACGCACATCGCCATGTCGTGCTCCAGCCGGTCGTTGCTCTTGTGCACGATCTGGTTGATGGCAAAGGGGGCAGCGGGCTTGTCCGGGTTGGCCTTGTTATAAGCCGCCAACGCCTCGGTGATTTCAATCAGCCACTCTTCCAGTTGCTCCGCCGGACGTGCATTGAGCGCGGGCATAGAGCCCACCACGCCGGCGATGCACTGGGCAATCACCAACTTGGGGTTGCTGATGATGAACAGCGGTGAGCCGATCACCGGAAAAGGCAAATGATTCAGGGGCGCAGGCAGCTTGGACATGGAGTCTCCGATAAGTATCGAATTTTATTGATTAAATAGCCTCTGGCCCTTGTCAAACGGGCGACAGAAGCTATCAAATATATAGCAAACCAGCAGATGCTTAGAACGCGTCGAGGGCCAGCGCCGTCACGCTGTCGGCACCTTCCAC
Source organism: Rhodoferax sp. (assembly GCF_012927445.1). Classification (GTDB taxonomy): domain Bacteria; phylum Pseudomonadota; class Gammaproteobacteria; order Burkholderiales; family Burkholderiaceae_C; genus Rhodoferax. The sequence goes on along the minus strand of NZ_JABBPD010000008.1, from coordinate 566,632 downwards.
AATGGCATCCCGAATGCCCGGCGCCTTGGTCAACAGGTGGTCGGCATAAAAGCGCGTGGTGGTGATCTTGGCTTGCATGAAGCCCGTATCCACACCTTGCGCCAACTGCTCCTGCGCCACCAGCAGGCCACGGGCCAACTGCCAGCCGGCCATCAAATTGCCGGCCAGCATCAGGTAAGGCACGCTACCGGAAAAGACCGCGTTGGGGCTGGTCTTGGTGTTGCTTGCCACGAAGTTCACCACATCGACGAACGCTTCGCGCGCAGCTTTCAGCCGCTTGGCAACGGCCAGGGCATCGGCGCTGCCGCTCTTGATCAACAAGGCTTCGGTGGTTTCAATCAGCACGGCCAGGGACTTGGCCATCTGTCCGCCATCACGCGCTGTCTTGCGGCCCACCAGGTCATTGGCCTGGATGGCGGTGGTGCCTTCGTAGATGGTGAGAATCTTGGCGTCGCGGTAATACTGCGCCGCACCGGTTTCTTCGATGAAGCCCATGCCGCCATGCACCTGCACGCCCAGCGAGGTCACTTCCAGGCTCATCTCGGTGCTGTAGCCCTTGATCAGCGGCACCAGGAATTCATAGAACGCCAGGCTTTGCTTGCGAACATCCGCGTCAGCATGGTGGTGTGACGTGTCATAGGCGGCGGCCGCCACGGTGGCCATCGCGCGGCAACCCTCGACATAAGCCCGCATGGTCATGAGCATGCGTTTGACATCCGGGTGGTGAATGATGGCCGCACTGGTGGGGAAAGAGCCGTCGACCGGGCGGCTTTGCACGCGGTCCTTGGCGAAGGACACCGCTTTTTGGTAGGCTCGCTCGGCAATGGCAATGCCCTGCACACCAACGCCAAAGCGGGCGGCATTCATCATGATGAACATGTATTCCAAGCCGCGATTTTCCTGGCCCACCAGGTAACCGATGGCGCCACCATGGTCGCCAAACTGCAGCACGGCGGTCGGGCTGGCCTTGATGCCCATCTTGTGCTCGATGCTGACGCAATGCACGTCGTTGCGGTCGCCCAGTGAACCGTCTTTGTTCACCATGAATTTGGGCACCACGAACAAGCTGATGCCCTTGACACCTTCCGGTGCGCCACTGACGCGGGCCAGCACCAGATGGACGATGTTTTCGGCCATATCGTGCTCACCCCAGGTGATGAAAATCTTGGTGCCGAACACCTTGTAGCTGCCATCCGCTTGCGGCTCGGCCCGGCTGCGCACCGCGGCCAGATCGCTACCGGCCTGCGGCTCGGTCAGGTTCATGGTGCCGGTCCACTTGCCGCTCACCAGATTTTCGAGGTAAGTGGCCTTCAATTCGTCGGAACCAGCGGTCAACAGCGCTTCAATGGCGCCGTCGGTCAGCAGCGGGCACAGGGCAAAACTCATGTTGGCCGAGTTCTGCATTTCGCCGCAGGCGGCGCCAATGGTCTTGGGCAAGCCCTGGCCACCAAAATCGACCGGGTGTTGCAGGCCTTGCCAGCCACCTTGGGCAAACTGATGGAAGGCTTCCTTGAAACCCGGGGTGGCGGTCACCACGCCATCGCGCCAGCTGGAAGGATTTTTGTCACCTTCCCAGTTCAGCGGGCTCAACACACCTTCCGTAAATTTCGCGGCTTCTTCCAACACGGCTTGTGCGGTCTCAAAGCCAGCGTCTTCAAAACCGGGCAGCTGAGCGATCTGCTCAATATCAGCCAGATGTTTGATATTGAAAAGCATGTCTTTGAGGGGGGCAACGTAGCTCATGTCGAGTCTCCGGATAGGTAAGGAAAAGTGCGCACAGTGATTGGCGCGAAAAAAAAGGGCATCGCACGCGATGCCCTTTAGCTCTCTGTTTTACAGTGCAGCAACCAGTTCGGGCACGGCCACGAACAGGTCAGCTTCCAGGCCGTAGTCGGCCACAGAGAAGATCGGCGCTTCGGGATCTTTGTTGATCGCCACGATCACCTTGGAGTCCTTCATGCCGGCCAAGTGCTGGATCGCACCGCTGATGCCGCATGCCACATACAACTGGGGCGCGACGATCTTGCCGGTCTGGCCCACTTGCCAGTCATTCGGGGCGTAACCGGCGTCCACCGCTGCGCGGGAAGCGCCCATGGCCGCCCCCAGCTTGTCGGCCAGCGGGGTCATGACTTCCATGAACTTATCGTGCGAACCGAGCGCACGGCCACCGCTGACGATGATCTTGGCGGCGGTCAGTTCGGGGCGGTCGTTCTTGGCGATTTCGCTGCCGACAAAGACCGCTTTATCGCTGGCCGCGACTGCGTTCAATGCTTCCACGGCAGCCGAACCACCCGTGGCAGGAGCCGCGTCAAAGCCGGTGGTGCGCACCGTGATGACTTTGATGGCGTCCAGACTCTGGACGATGGCAATGGCGTTACCGGCATAGATCGGGCGCTCGAAGGTGTCCGGGCTGTCGACCTTGGTCACGTCAGAAATCTGCGCAACATCCAGCTTGGCCGCGACGCGCGGGGCAATGTTTTTGCCCGAAGCCGTAGCCGGAAACAGGATGTGGCTGTAGCTGGAAGCGATGGCCAGAATCTGTGCCGTCACGTTTTCGGCCAAGCCATGGGCGAAGGCGTCGCTGTCGGCGTGCAAGACCTTGGTCACGCCGGCAATCTGCGCGGCAGCTGCCGCGGCAGCTGCCGCGTTGGCACCGGCTACCAGGATGTGCACGTCACCGCCGCAGGCCAGGGCCGCCGTCACGGTGTTGAGGGTGGCGACCTTGAGGGACGCGTTGTCGTGTTCAGCAATTACAAGAGCTGTCATTTAGATCACCTTGGCTTCGTTCTTGAGTTTGTCAACCAGCGTGGCCACATCGGGCACCATGATGCCGGCGCTGCGTTTCGGTGGTTCGCTGACCTTCAGGGTCTTGATGCGTGGCGTGACGTCAACACCCAAGTCTTCAGGCTTGAAAATCTCCAGCTGTTTTTTCTTGGCCTTCATGATGTTGGGCAGCGTCACATAACGCGGCTCATTGAGGCGCAAGTCAGCGGTGATGACGGCGGGCAGGCTGATGGAGAGGGTCTCCAGTCCACCGTCGACTTCACGCGTGACGGACGCTTTGCCGTCCGCCACTTCAACTTTGCTGGCAAAGGTGGCTTGCGGCATGTCCGCCAGGGCGGCCAGCATTTGGCCGGTCTGGTTGCAGTCATCGTCGATGGCCTGTTTGCCCAGAATCACTAGGCCAGGTTGCTCTTTGTCAACCAGCGCCTTGAGCAGTTTGGCAACCGCCAGCGGCTGCAGCTCTTCCGAGGTTTCCACAAGAATGGCGCGGTCGGCACCAATCGCCATCGCGGTGCGCAAGGTTTCCTGGCATTGTGTAACGCCGCAGGAGACAGCGATGATCTCGGTCACCACGCCTTTTTCCTTCAGACGGACGGCTTCTTCAATAGCAATCTCGTCAAAGGGGTTCATGCTCATTTTGACGTTGGCGATATCTACACCCGTGTTGTCCGACTTGACGCGGACCTTTACGTTGTAGTCCACCACGCGCTTGACTGCGACCAGGACTTTCATTGCTTCAACTCCAGATAGTTATGAATACGGCGATTGACTTGTATTTTTTGTCAGATTGATTGACGTGTACGTCAACTCATTCATTCTATGCCGAGTCATTCGTCAGCTTGGTCGTCCACACGACAATCAGGCAATAAAACAAAAAATAGTACGATCGTGCTATTTAAAATTATAGCCTCAAGAGCACCAGGTACTTTTACCCGCGGCTTTCCGGCGCCAGCGTATGGATGACACGTTGTGGGAATGGAATTTCGATCTGATTCTCACGCAGCGACCTGAGAATATCCAGGTTGATCAACGATTTGAGGTTGTCACTGCCATTTTCGGGGTCGGCAATCCAGAACCCGACCTTGAACTCCAGTCCATCGGCACCGAAGGAGAAGAGGTTCACGGTGGGTTCGGGGATGCGCATAACGCGGGGCTGGTTCAGGGCTGCCTGTTTCAGCAGGCGCATCACCAGATCCACATCGCTGTCATAGGCGACCGAGACCACCGTAGACTGCCAGACCTGCGCATCGGCCAGCGACAGGTTTTCGACACGGGTGGTGATCAACAGTTCATTCGGCACGATCGACTCACGCCCACTCAGTGAGCGAATCACGGTGTAACGCGCGTTGATTTGGGTAATGCAGCCCTCAAAATTATCAACCCGGACGCTGTCGCCAATGCGCATGCTGCGTTCAGCCAGGATCACAAATCCACTCACGTAATTGGCCGCTAGCTTTTGCAAGCCAAAACCGACGCCCACCCCGATGGCGCCACCCAGCACCGACAGCGCAGACAAATTGATCCCCACCGCCGACAGCGTCAAAAACAGGCCGACAAACACCAGCAAAGCGCGCGTGGCGTTGCTCACCGCCTTGCGCAAAGACAACTCACCACCCTTGGCATTGCGCAACAGGCGGGCCTCAATGGCCGATGAAATCCACAGGGTAAAGATCAGCACGGCACTCGCCGTCAAGCCCCCTTCCAGCATGGTGCGAACCGACAATGCGGTGCCGCCCACCTTCCAGGTGATCTGATCGAGTTCTTCCAGTACCGCCGGCATCAGCCCACTGACCCACAACACCATCGCCAGCCACGCCACCCAGGAAATGGTGCGCTCCAGCAGACGAACCAGCGGCGTGTCATTTAAAGCCGTCTGCAACACCTTGACACCCAGACGAATGACCAGGAGAGAGATCAGGACGGGGATCGCCACTTTGAACACCCCCAACGGAACCCAGCGCAACACCACCGCCTGGGCCAGATAGGCCAGGCACAGCAACAACAGCGGAAACAACACGCCGTCCACGATGCGCTTCCCAAACATGATGGACGATCTGCTGCGTGTTCCCATGACCTGGCAGACCAGCGAGGCAACCGCCCAGGCCGCGATGACGCACAAAGCCAGCGCCCCCAGTTCGATCAAGGCGGAAGGCCGGGTCAGTGCCGCAATCCAGCCGTCAAAGTCGGTAATACGGGGATCAAACATCCGCCAGCACCCGGATATGCGCCTCCACACTGCGCGCCAGTGCACTTAAGCTGTAGCCACCTTCCAGGCAAGAAACGATGCGTCCCTTGGCGTGGCGGCGTGCCACATCCTTGATACGCAGGGTGATCCAGGCGTAGTCGTTTTCGACCAAGCCCATCTGGCCCATGTCGTCTTCGCGGTGCGCGTCAAACCCGGCACTGATGAAAATCATCTCGGGTTCGAAAGCCTCCAGACGAGGTATCCAGGCGCTCTCAATCAGCTCCCGCACGTCCATGCCCTTGGTGTAGGCCGGTACCGGTAAATTGACCAGGTTGCTGGCACTGGAGTGGACGTAATCCAGCGGATAAAACGGATGCTGGTAAAAGCTCACCATCAAAATGCGCTGGTCGCCGGCCACAATGTCTTCGGTGCCGTTACCGTGGTGCACATCAAAGTCCACGATCGCTACCCGCTTCAAGCCGTGGCGTTCCAGCGCGTACTTGGCGGCAATCGCCACGTTGTTGAAAAAGCAGAAGCCCATGGCCTTGTCGCGGCAAGCATGATGGCCCGGCGGGCGAACGGCACAAAAAGCGTTCTCCAGCTCGCCCGCAATCACGGCGTCGGTGGCGGCCAGCGCGGCACCCGCAGCGCGCAGGGCGGCGTCCCAGGTGTAGACATTGATGGAGGTGTCCGGGTCGACTTGGGCATGGGCTGGGCCACCGGCCTCAATTTCTTCCTTGAGGCCATCGCTCAGACCCCGCAGCGAAGCCACATGCATGCGGCCATGCGCCAACTCGATGTCGCTCAAAGGCGCAATCGGCGCCTCGCGCCGGTCCAGCGCATCGCCCACACCGGTGATCAAAAGACGGTCTTCGATGGCATCAAGCCGTTCGGGACATTCGGGGTGCCCCGCGCCCATTTCATGCTTCCAGCAATCGCGGTGGGTAAAGTATCCAGTCATGGTCATAGTGCTCGTCCGACTCTCAAATTTTCAGGTAACGTCATGCCATGGATGCACAACAAAAACTCAAATCACTGGTGGATCAGCTTAACACGGTGATTGTTGGCAAACCGGCCCAAACGCAAGATTGTGTGGTGTGTTTACTGGCCGGTGGCCACTTGCTGATTGAAGACGTGCCCGGCGTTGGCAAGACCACCCTGGCCCTCGCGCTGGCCCGAACTTTTGGCCTGCAGTTCTCGCGCGTCCAGTTCACCGCCGACCTGATGCCGAGCGACCTGTCAGGCGTCTCGGTTTATGAGCGCGGCAAGGAGACTTTTGTCTTCCATCCCGGCCCTTTGTTTGCGCAGGTGCTGCTGGCCGACGAGATCAACCGTGCCAGCCCGAAAACCCAAAGCGCGCTGCTCGAAGCCATGGAAGAAAAGCAGGTCACGGTGGACGGCGAAACCCGCCCCCTGCCCGCCCCCTTCTTTGTGATCGCCACCCAAAACCCGCATGACCAGCTCGGCACCTACGCACTGCCGGAGTCCCAGCTGGACCGGTTTCTGATGCGCATCTCACTGGGTTACCCCGACCGCGCTGCCGAGCGCAACCTGCTGGCGGGTCTCGACCGTCGCGACATGGTGGACGCCCTGCCCAGCCTGCTGAGCGCCGCTGAACTGCAAATGCTGCAGCAACAGGTGCTGGCGATTCATGCGGCGGGCCCGCTGCTGGACTACGTACAGGACCTGATCGCCGCCACCCGCTCTGGGCAATGGTTTTTGCAGGGCCTGAGTCCGCGGGCCGGTATTGCCGTGGTGCGCGCCGCCAAGGCGCAAGCCTTGTTGAGCGGACGTGACTACGTGGCGCCCGACGACGTGCAAGCCATCCTGGCGCAAACCGTGGCCCATCGCCTGATGCCGGTCGGGGATGCGGGCCGGGGATCGGTCGAACAGGTGCGCGCCATGCTGGACGCTGTGCCGCTGCCATGAATGCTGTACAGCGCTTGCGCGCTGCCGGGCCGTCCCAAGGCGTGAAGGCGTCTGCGGAAAACCACAACGCAAGCGCCGCGACCCACATTGGATTCTTTGATTTACGCGGGCGGTTCAGGCGCTGGTTCGAAGCCCGGTTGCCGCTGTGCGACATTACCACTCTGACCCAGCGCAACGTCTTCATCCTGCCGACCCGCCCCGGCTTCATGCTGGGGGCCACGCTATTGGTTCTGTTGCTGGCATCCATCAATTACCAGCTCAACCTGGGCTACCTGCTGACGTTTTTACTGGCCGGCAGCGCCTTGGTCGGCATGCATGTGTGTCACGGCACGCTGCGCGGCATCACTATGCATTTAATAGCACCTGACGCACAATTCGCGGGGGCTAGCGCCATTATTGGTATAAATCTACAGAGTCATCGACGCAGCGTCCGGTACGGCATTGGCCTGGCCGTCCTGGGATCCGGTCAGTGGGTCTGGACCGATATGCCAGCCCAAGGCATGGCCACGGTGCATATCGCCTTCCAACCGGAACGACGTGGCCTGCACCGGGTGCCGTCGCTGACGGCCGAAACACGTTTTCCGCTGGGTACCTTTCGGGTCTGGACGGTGTGGCGGCCAGCGGCCCAGGTGCTGGTCTATCCGGCACCGGAAGCTTTTCCGCCCCCTTTGCCAGCCGGGGAGCCGCGGGCGGGGGGCGCTGCCGCCGTGCACCAGCCCAGCAGTGGCGAATACGATGGCGTGCGCGCCTACCGCCGGGGTGATCCCCTGAAACTGGTGGTCTGGAAAAAAGCCGCCAAATCGGATGAACTGGTGAGCCGGGATACCCAGCAGGTGCAACGCCATGAGCTGTGGCTGGACCAGCACCACAGCGGCACCAGCCACCTGGAGCAACAACTGTCCCGCTTGTGCGCCTGGGTGCTGCAGGCCGAGAAGCTGGGACTGGATTACGGCTTGCGCCTGAGCGGACTTGAAATCCAGCCCGGCCACGGCGAAGCCCATAAACGGCGCTGCCTGCAAGCGCTGGCCCGGCAATGACCAGGGCGTTGAAACCATGCTGACCCGGCTGCTGAATCACCTGCGCCACTTGCCTCGGGACAGCCGCGACACCCTGTTTTTGCTGCTTGTGATTGCCTGGGTGGTGCTGCCGCAAGTCGCCAATCTGCCGCTATGGTGCAGTTTGCTGGCGGCCGGCGTGTTGCTGTGGCGCGGCTGGCTGGCCGTCACCCTTCGGCCGCTGCCCTCCCGCTGGTGGCTGCTGGCGCTGCTGGTGCTGACCATGGCCGCCACCCTTTTCACCCACAAAACACTGCTCGGGCGCGATGCCGGCGTGACCCTGATCGTGGTGTTGCTGGCCTTGAAAACGCTGGAGCTGCGCGCCAAACGGGATGCCTTTGTGGTGTTTTTTCTCAGCTTCTTCACCATGCTGACCAACTTTTTCTTTTCGCAATCGCTGCTCACGGCAGCCGCCATGCTGGTTGCCCTGTTGGGCCTGCTGACCGCGCTGGTCAATGCCCACATGCCGGTTGGCAAACCGCCCTTGGCACAAGCCGCCAAGACCGCCGGTTGGATGGCTCTGCTGGGGGCACCCATCATGGTCGTGCTGTTTCTCCTGTTTCCCCGGCTGGCGCCGCTGTGGGGCATTCCCAATGACGCCATGAGCGGGCGCAGCGGCTTGTCCGCCACCATGCAGGTGGGCAATATCGCCCGCCTGGCTCTTGATGACAGCATTGCCATGCGCATCCGCTTTGAAGGGGCGACACCGCTCCAGTCCGACCTGTACTTTCGCGGGCCCGTATTGTCAAACTTTGACGGCCGCGAGTGGCGCCCTCTGCGCTCGGGTTTCCCAACTCGTATGCAGCCTCCGGCCAATCTGCAAGTGCGGGGCGCGCCTTTCAGCTACCAGGTCACGTTGGAGCCCAACAACCGGCCCTGGCTTTTGCTGCTGGATGCCACCCCGGTCCACCCGATCTTGAGCGGCTTGGATGCCCGCATGACGTCCGAGCTGCAATGGCAGACAGACCGCCCGATAACTGATCTGGCACGCTACACGGCGCAGAGTTATACCGATTTCCGGCACGGCCCATTGCGTCCGATGGCGGGGCTGCAAGACTACGTGGAACTGCCGGCCGGCTTTAACCCACGCACGCTGCAACTGGCGGCTGAACTGCGGAGCGACCCGCGTTATGCCAGCGCCGACAAGGCCCAACTGGTGGCTGCCGTGATGGAGCGGCTGCGCAGTGGGGGCTACACCTACACGCTGGACCCCGGCGTGTTTGGCCGCGACAGCGCTGACGAGTTCTGGTTCGACCGCAAAGAAGGTTTTTGCGAACACATTGCCGCAAGCTTCGTCATCCTGATGCGGGCGCTGGACGTGCCGGCCCGCGTGGTCACTGGCTACCAGGGTGGCGAGCGAAACGCGGTGGACGGATTCTGGATCGTGCGCCAGAGCGACGCCCATGCCTGGACCGAAGTCTGGCTCGCCAACCGGGGTTGGGTGCGGGTAGACCCGACCTCCGCCGTGGCACCCGGACGCATCGGCGCGCTGCAACGCCTGCAAGCGCCGCGCGGCGCCATTGCCGACGCCCTGCTGGGAAACATCAGCGCTGACTTTGCCTTGAATCTGCGCGTCATGTGGGACGCCGTCAACAACAACTGGAACCAGCGGGTACTGAATTACACGCAAGGCAAACAACTCAATTTACTCAAGTATCTCGGCTTTGAATCGCCCCGCTGGGAAGACCTGATCTACTTGCTGATCGGCCTCGTGGTGTTGGTCAGCCTGGTCGGCGCCGTTTGGACGCTGTGGGAACGCAGCCGCCAGGACCCCTGGCTGCGACTGCTGGCTTTGGCGGCAACACAGCTGCAAAAAGCAGGCGTCAAACTGGCTGCCAACAGCCCGCCGCGACGCATGGCGGAGCAACTCATGCAGCAGTTCGGCCCGGACAATTTACAAGCGCTGGCCCTGCGAGACTGGCTGCTGCGCCTCGAATCGCAGCGCTATGCGCCGCCGGGTGCGCAGCGTACCCGCCTCGTTACACTGCAACGCGAACTCAAACAACTGGTCTGGCCTACGTGAATTACAAACCGTTTTTTATTGCTACTATTTTTATAGCTATTTGCGCACTATCGACGGGGGCTAGCGCCAAAAAGATCAAAAAAAAGAAGGTTGTTGCGACCCAACTCGCCAGAACGTCGACCCAGTCGGGCCCACTCTACGCCCAACGCGATGACGCGATGCAGGCCGCCGATGACATTGCGGAGCGCCGTAATCTGAACCGCGAATGGGTGCGCAAAGCCATCGGGCAGGCGCACTACTTGTCGCAGGTGGCCAAATACATTCAACCGCCCCCCGTTGGTACATCCAAAAACTGGCAGGTTTACCGCAGCCGCTTCATTGACGCCACCCGTATCCGGGCCGGCGTCAAATTCTGGCAGGACAACCGGGAAACGCTGGCCCGAGCCGAAGCCGAGACCGGGGTGCCCGCCGAAATCATCGTTGGCGTCATCGGCGTGGAAACCATTTACGGCCAGCAAATGGGCAACTTCCGGGTGATCGACGCACTGGCCACCCTCGCCTTTGATTTTCCGGCCAAGCACCCGCGCGCCAAAGAGCGCAGCCAATTCTTCATAAATGAGCTCGAACAGTTTTTAAGCCTGAGCCACCGCACCCACATTGACCCGCTGGAATTGCGGGGCAGCTACGCCGGGGCCATGGGCATGCCCCAGTTCATGCCGTCCAGCTGGGTGAAATACGCGATTGACTTTGATGGCGACAGCAAGATCGACCTCTTCAACAGCCCGGCCGATGTGATTGGCTCGGTGGCCAATTACTTCAAGGCCTTCAGCTGGCAGCGCGGCATGCCGACCCATTACCCGGTGAGCTTTGATGCCAATACGCTGGACCTGGACGCGCTGCTGGCGCCCGACATCCTGCCCACCTTCAGTGTGACCAGCTTTGGGAGCAAAGGCGCGGTACTGGAAGGGCCTGCCCTGCAACACATTGGCCCGCTGGCGCTGGTGGAACTGCAAAACGGTGACGCATCGCCCCGCTTTGTAGCGGGCACTGAAAACTTCTACGCCATCACGCGTTACAACTGGAGCAGTTACTACGCGATGGCGGTGATTGAATTAGGGCAGGAAGTTACGGCTTCCATGAACAAGTAAACGCCTCGACTCAGTTCACCAGCACGCTCTCGAAAGCCGGGTACAGGGCATCCACCCAGGCATCCACTTCGGCCGCGCCGACTTGCAAAAAGGCCAGACATTCGTCGCCGTGGCGTTCCCATTCCCGTTGTTCTTGCACGCCTTCGTGCTTGCCGACCAGATGCTCGGCAATGGCGGCAATGGCGACCAGATTGCGCACCTCCAGCGGGATCGCGTCGTCGCGCAGGGCAGTGAAATCATGGTGCAGCCGCACGGCAATGGAAATCACCGCCGGCAACCGCCAGGTTTTGGCAACCAGCGCGCCCACCACCGCGTGGTCCGTGCGGTGCGCGGCATTCTCAGTTTGCGTGAACGTGCGGTCTTGCCGCGCCATCGCTTCGGCCAGGGTGCCCGAATAGCCCTTGAGGCCTTGCAACATGACGGGAATGCCGACGTGGCAAAACAGGCCGCAGGTTTGAGCCACATCGGCATCCACGTCATACAACTGGCGCGCAATGTAGGCCATGGCCAGTGAACGGCGGGTGGACGATTCCCAAAAATGCGCCAGCAAGGGCGAGTTGACGTGAATTGCATTACGCGCCAAAAACCCCGTCAAAACGGACACGGTAGGCCCCACGCCCAGCATGGCCACCGACTCGGCCACGGTGCGCACCGGCTGACTGCGCGCGTAAAACGAACTGTTGGAAATACGGATCAACGAAGCCGCCATTGCCACGTCGCTGCCGGCAATACAGGCAATCACACCGGGGTCGGGGTCGCCCTGGCTCACCTCCAGTTGCAACTCGGCCAGCAATTCCGGACAGGGCGGGATGATGATGTCACGCAAGGGGCCTGCGTCCCGAGCTATGTCCAGCTCCCGATTAATCTCTGCCACTTTCATTGAATCGCCTCCTGCCGACGATTATCCTGAATAAACGCCCATGTCTTGCCGTCAAGCTTCCGACGGAATCAAAAAATCACGGCTGATCTGGGCGCCCAGATCGTTCACGCGGTCCAGAAACTGCGTCAAGTAGGCATGCAGACCGGTGGCCAGGATTTCATCAATGCGGCCGTACTTCAGTTCAGCGCGCAACTTGCCCGCGCGCCGATGGGTTTCGCTCGACTGGTCATTGACCACCATGGCCAGATTGTTGACCACCTCGTTCAAACTGGCATGCAGCGAACGCGGCATATCGGGACGCAAAATCAACAACTCGGCCACGCGTTCAGGCCGGATGACATCGCGGTACACCTTGCGGTAGACCTCAAACGCCGACACGCTGCGCAAAATAGCGCTCCAGTGGTAGAAATCGTACTCTTGGTCCTTGCCATTGGCGGTGCCAAAAAAGTCACTTTGTACAGCGTGGAACTTCACATCCACCAGACGCGCCGTGTTGTCGGCCCGTTCCAGAAAAGTACCCAGGCGCATGAAGTACAAGGCCTCGTCCATCAGCATGGTGCCCACCGTCACGCCGCGTGACAGGTGCGAGCGGAACTTGACCCATTCAAAAAATTGCGACGGGTCATGTTCAAACTCGCCCGACTTGATCATGCGTTTGACCTCCAGCCAGGTCTGGTTCTGCGTCTCCCAGACTTCGGTGGTGAGCGTGCCGCGCACGGCCCGCGCGTTCTCGCGGGCCGCGCCCAGGCAGGACACGATACTGGAGGGATTGCTCTCATCCTTCACCATGAAGTCCATCACGTTGCGGACGTTGATGTCGCCATGCTCGGCGGTGTAGGTGGGCAGCAGTTCACTGATGCTCAGCAAACCCTGCCAGCCCATCAGCGCGACCGCGTCGGACTGCGGCAAAAGGGAAGTCTGATAGTTCACATCCAGCATGCGGGCGGTGTTCTCGGCCCGCTCGGTGTAGCGGGACATCCAGAAAAGGTGATCGGCGGTACGTGACAGCATGGGTAACTCCTTGCGCTCAGGATGACGGGGTTTGCGACTGCGACTGCGATGGGGCGGGTGCCGGTGCGGCAGGGTTCACGCCGTTCTCCAGCACCCAGGTATCTTTGGTACCGCCGCCTTGTGACGAATTCACCACCAGCGAACCGTCTTTCAGGGCCACGCGGGTCAGGCCACCCGGCACCATCTGCACCGTCTTGCCGCTGAGCACGTAGGGCCGCAGATCAATGTGGCGCGGGGCAATGCCGCTCTCCACGAAGGTGGGGCAGCTCGACAGGCTGAGCGTCGGCTGCGCGATGTAGCCGCTGGGGTTGGCCAACACCGCTTTGCGGAAGTCTTCGATCTCGGCTTGGGTGGCGGCCGGGCCGACCAGCATGCCGTAGCCACCGGCACCATGCACCTCTTTCACCACCAGGTCTTTCATATTGGCCAGCGTGTAGGCCAGATCGTCCTTGTTGCGGCACATGTAGGTGGGCACGTTGTTGAGAATGGGTTTTTCACCGAGGTAAAACTCGATCATCTTCGGCACGTAGGGATAGATCGATTTGTCATCGGCCACACCAGTGCCGACGGCGTTGCAAATACTCACGTGGCCGGCGCGATACACATCCAGCAGACCGGCACAGCCCAGGGTGGACGTGGGTCGGAACACCTGAGGGTCCAGAAAATCGTCATCGACCCGGCGGTAGATCACATCCACCCGCTTGAGCCCGCGCGTGGTGCGCATGTAGACAAAGTTGTCTTTAACAAACAGGTCTTGCCCTTCCACCAGTTCCACGCCCATTTGCTGCGCCAGAAACGCGTGTTCAAAATAAGCGCTGTTGTGCATGCCGGGCGTCAGCACCACCACCGTTGGCTCGGCCGTGGTGGCCGGGCTGCTGGCACGCAGGGTTTCCAGCAACAAGTCGGGGTAATGCGCCACCGGCGCCACGCGGTGCGCGTTGAACAAGGCGGGGAAAAGCCGCATCATCATCTTGCGGTTTTCCAGCATGTAGCTCACGCCGCTGGGCACGCGCAGGTTGTCTTCCAGCACGTAATATTCGCCCTCACCCTTGGCGTTGGGGGCCCGCACGATGTCGATACCGGAGATGTGCGAGTAAATGTTGTTCGGCACATCAACGCCCATCATCTCGGGGCGGAACTGGGCGTTTTTCTCGATCTGCTCACGCGGCACGATGCCGGCCTTGATGATCTCCTGGTCGTGGTAGACGTCATGGATGAAACGGTTGAGCGCCGTCACCCGCTGCACCAGACCACGCTCCATGCTGGCCCACTCATGCGCCGGAATGATGCGCGGAATCAAATCAAACGGGATGAGCCGCTCGTTGCCGGCGCCCTCTTCGTCTTTCTCGCCGTAAACAGCAAAGGTAATGCCGACGCGGCGGAAGATCATTTCGGCTTCTTCACGTCGCTTGGCCATCATGTCGCCGGGCTGACGGGCCAGCCATTCATCGTAGATTTTGTAGTGGTCACGGATCTGCGCCCCGTGAGTAAAGAACTCGTAGGGCAACTGGGTGTACATCTCGTCGAATTTCTGCATAAAGAATCACGCTCCTTGATCTAGCTTAGCAAGCTTTACGCCAACCCGAATTGATCTGGATCTTAAGGAAGCCGATGATGCCAATAGCGCAAATCTTGTGTGCGCTGGCATGTGATATCACCGGGCTGGGCCGATTGCCAAGTCGCCGCACCACAATGGGGCGAATCAATCACACGAATGTGGCGCTCGGCATAACGCACCAAAACAGGCTCGGCCGGGTGGCCAAAGCGGTTGCGGTAACCGGCCTGCACCAGCGCAAACTGCGGCTGCACCGCATCCAGAAAAACGGCGCTGCTGGAGGTTTTGCTGCCGTGGTGTGGCACCAGCAACACGTCGACTTTCAAGCTTGCCCCTTCCCCGACCAGCCGTGCTTCCTGCGCCTGTTCAATATCGCCCGCCAGCAGTGCCGACTGCACGCCATTGGAGATGCGCAAGGCGCAACTCATGGCATTGGATTTATTGGCGGCGTCGTAGTCGTCCGCCCGCGGGTGCAGCACGTCAAAATCGACACCGTCCCAGCGCCAGTGCTGCCCCGCCGTGCAGCGGGTGGCCCGGCGCACGGACTGCAGTTCATGGTCATCTTCAATTGAACTGAGCAACTCGGCTTGCGGTTGCATTGCCAGCACGGCCAGTGCGCCACCGATGTGATCCGTGTCCCGATGGCTGAGCATCAGCTTATCGACCCGGACATCGAGCGCGCGCAACAGCGGCACCAGCACGCGATGGCCGGCGTCACTCTCGCGGCTGAAGCGCGGCCCGGCATCAAACACCAGCGCATGGCTGGCGGTGCGCACCAGGACGGCGTTGCCCTGCCCGATGTCGGCGGCCAGCAGGTCAAACTGGCCCGCTGAAGGCCGCGGCGCCTGCCACAGCAGCACCGGCAGCAACAAGGGCAGCCCAAGCAGTCGCAGGCTCCAGGGCAACTGCATGGCCAGCAAAAAGCCGCCAAAAACGCCTGCAGCCCCTGCCCATAAAGGCGCTTGCGCTATGGAAATAGAAGCAAAAGGCAAAGCCGCCAGCAACTGTAAATACCAGGCCAGCGCCGCGATGGCGACTGAGGCCACGTCCCACAACGGCGGCAGCAACACGCCCAGCATCGCCAGTGGCGTCACCACCAGCGTCACCCACGGAATCGCCAGCGCATTGGCCACCAGACCCACCAAGGAGACCTGGCCAAAGAGCAGCAGGGTCAGTGGCGTCAAGGCCAGCGTGATCACCCATTGCTCACGGAACAGGGCCCGCACGCTGGTGATGGCGTTAATCTCAGTTTTCGCAGGCACCGCGCCTGAATCGGTGGCAAACAACACACCCACCGCCACAAAGCTCAACCAGAAGCCCGCCTGCAGCAGCGCCCACGGGTCCAGCGCCAGCACCACCGCGCACGCCAGCAGCCAGACGTGCGGCCACGGCCATTGCTTGCCCGACAAGCGCAGCAAACCCACCGTGACCAGCATCAGCACCGTACGCTGCGAGGGCACGCCCCAGCCGCTGAAGAAGGCATAGGCCGTGGCCAGCAGCACGCCCCCCACCAAGGCGGCGCTGGGTGCCGGCACGCGCAGGCAAAGTCGCGCGGAACGCCGCCACCACCAGCCCACCGCCAGGGCTGCCAGCCAGGCAAACATGGTGATGTGCAAGCCTGAGATTGACATCAGGTGCGAAACGCCGGTGACGCGAAAGATATCCCAGTCGGCGCGGTCAATCGCGGTCTGGTCGCCCACCACCAGGGCGGCAATCAGACCGGCGTATTTGCGCTCCGCCACCCGTTCAAAAATCTGATCCCGCACTTGCTGGCGGGCACGCTCCACCGGATGCCAGCCGGACTGGTTCAGCCGCAACGGTGCCGGGTCTTTGGGGCCAGCGCGCACATAGCCGGTGGCCTGCAAGCCCTGCTCCCACAGCCACAGTTCAAAGTCAAAACCAAACGGGTTGCTGCCGCCATGCGGCGCCTTCAGGCGAACCGTCATTTGCCAGCGCTCGCCAGCCTCGATCGCGGCGGGCTGACGCTGCAGTTCGCCGACCAGGCCTGCGCCGCCAAACACACCGGAATACCAGCCCAGATAAAGGCTGGGCGGCAAGTGCACCGGCTTGTCCAGCAGCTGCGCCGACTCCACCTCCAGGCGAAAACGCAGCCCGGTCTCGTTGTGCTGCGGCATGGCGGCCACGACCCCGGTGACCACCACGTCGCGCCCTTCGAGCGCGGCATCCAGCGTCTGCTCTGAAAAGGCCGAAGCGCGCAGCCCGGTCAACCCAAATGCCAGCAGGCCAAAGGCCAGTGCAGCCAACCCGGCACGGCCACGGAATGCTATTAATTTAGTAGCTACCAGCGCATACAGAACGGCGGCTAGCAGCATAAAACACATATAAACCGGCCAGGCAAACAGCGCCACCTGCTGCAACTGCAAGGCGGTGCCAATCACAAAGCCCAACAGCACCGGAAAAATAAACCGCGCCATTCAGGAGCTAATTGGGCGAAACGGTGTGCATGCGCCCATGCTATCCCACCCAACAAGACATCCACGCAACCGCGGCGATGATTGGCCTCCGACGGCCCAAAGAAACGACTGCCTCTGCCGTTCAGGAAGAACTGTTCGCCTGAAAAAATACTCTCTTTTCCACTGTGGACTATCGAGTTCCTCGTATGAGCCTGGAGGCTATTCACTGGTAAAAAGCTGCGTGTCGTGGCGCTTATTTGTTACTGGTTGAGGCTGTCCTGATGCGCTCTAACTACACTGTAAGTGCCTCAAGCCCAGTGGCGATGCCCCGCCAGTTGGCCTTTATCGCCAGCGCGCCACCGGCCATATATAAAACATTCCTATTCCCACCTGCCATTTGACAGCGGACCAACCCAAGGACTGAATGGATCACAACATTTCTTTAATTACGACCATTGCCGCCGGCTTCGGCGTCGCTTTGATTTTCGGATTCATTGCCGAAAGGCTCAAGATTCCGGCGCTGGTGGGCTATCTGGTTGCCGGCATCCTCATTGGCCCGACGACGCCAGGTTTCGTGGCCGACGTGCAAATTGCCTCCCAGTTATCGGAGATTGGCGTCATGTTGCTGATGTTCGGGGTTGGGCTCCATTTTTCGCTCAACGACTTGCTGGCGGTCAAGCGCATTGCCGTGCCTGGAGCCGTCGTGCAAATGGGCTTGGCCACGGTGTTGGGCATGTCTTTGGCCTGGTGGTGGGGCTGGAGTCTGGGGGGCGGGCTGATCTTCGGCTTATCGCTGTCTTGCGCGAGTACGGTGGTACTGCTCAAGGCGCTCGAAGCCCGCCGAGTGCTTGACTCCATGAATGGGCGGATCGCTGTGGGCTGGCTGGTGGTTGAAGACTTGGCGACTGTGCTGGTGTTGGTGCTGCTGCCCCCGCTCGCAGGCGTACTGGGTGGCTCCATGGCCGAAGGTGCCGCCGCCAAACCACTTTGGATGACCATTGGACAAACGCTGCTGCAGGTGTCTGCCTTTATCGCCCTCATGCTGATCGTCGGGCGGCGCGCGCTACCCTGGCTGTTGTGGCAGGTGGCGCGCACCGGCTCGCGCGAACTGTTCACCCTGTCCGTGATCGCCACGGCAATTGGCATCGCCTATGGGGCCTCCGCCCTTTTCAGCGTGTCGTTTGCGCTGGGCGCCTTCTTCGCCGGTACGGTAATGCGCGAATCCGAGCTAAGCCATCGCGCTGCAGAGGAATCCTTACCGCTGCGCGACGCCTTCTCGGTGCTGTTTTTCGTCTCGGTGGGCATGTTGTTCGAGCCCATGATTCTGATCGAGCAGCCCCTGCGCGTGCTGGGCGTGATTGCCATCATTATTCTGGGCAAGTCGCTCGCAGCGGCGGTGCTGGTGATTGCGTTGCGCTACCCGCTCAACACGGCGCTGACCGTCGCGGCCAGCTTGGCACAGATCGGGGAGTTCTCTTTTATTCTGGCGGGTTTGGGACTGTCGCTCGGCTTGTTGCCTGCCGAAGGGGTGAGCCTGGTTCTGGCGGGTTCACTGATATCAATTGCATTGAACCCCTTGCTGTTTGCCGGCATTGCCCCGTTGCAACGCTGGCTTCTGAAACACTCGGAACTGGCCCGCCGTCTGGAACAGCGGCAAGACCCTTATGCCGAGTTGCCCATGACGACCGAACGCAAATTTCTCGAGGGCCAAGTTGTGCTGGTCGGCTTTGGCCGGGTTGGACGCCGCATTGCCAAGGCGCTGGATTCAGGTGGCTTTCCTTATGTCGTGGTCGAGCAGAACCGCGAACTGGTGGAGCAACTCCGCAAGGCTGGAACCCACGCCGTTTCAGGGAGTGCGGCCGATCCGGCGGTCCTGATCCAGGCGCATATTGCGAATGCGGCCATGCTGGTGATCGCCACCCCCGATCCCCTCGGCGTTCGGCAGATGGCCGACACGGCTCGCACCCTCAATCCGACCATTGAAATCGTACTGCGCACCCACAGCGAGGAAGAATCGCAATTGCTGCGTAACGATGAAATCGGCACGGTCTTCTTTGGCGAAGATGAGTTGGCCAAAGGCATGACGCGCCATATTCTGGAGCGTTTCACCCCGATGCCAGTGACCCCGGCGCCCGAGCACGGATGATGGCACCGTAGAAAAAGTTAACCTGATATCAGGCCGGAAACGAAACGCCAACCTCGGCTAAAGCGGCTGCACCTGCCGCAGATCGGGCTGCCGCAACCAAGCCTCAAACTCCTCCGCCAACTGGGCACTGGCGGCGATGGCGGCGGACCAGGCGGCCACGCGGCCGGCCAGATCTTGGCCATAGTGGGTGAAATCGGTGCGGTCTGGCAGCTTGCCGTTGGGCAGGCGTTTGACCCAGTCCGGATTCGGCGCCAGCAGCACCATGTTGTCGAGAAAAGGCGTCGCTTTGTGGCGCCAGCCCAGACTTTTGTCCAGCCAGCCCGGCACCACCGATTGCTGAAAATGCGGGTAAAGAACCAAACCATTCAGGCCGCCAGCCCCTGTCGTATAAGCGGAATCAGCTATCAATTCAGGAGTAACTTGAGCGCCGGCATAGTTCAGATGCAGGTGGTAGTCGGTCATGCCACCATCCCAGTAGGCACCGGGCGGCGCACCGGGAATGTTATGCACGGCTTGCAGCACCAGGGGAATGGAGCAACTGGCCTGCAGGGCTTTCTGGAAATTGGCCTCACTCAGAGGCACTTGCCGCGTCCGGTAGTCATTACTGGCAAAAGGCAAGGCGGCCTGCGGCGTTGAAAAAACCACCCGTTCCAGCCAGGCCCCCAGCGCTTTGCGCTGCAGCAGGTTGGTCGCATACGCGCCCAGATAACCCAATGGGGTGCGCCAGCGGTGTTCGCGCTGCAACACATGCCGCCCGCGTGCGGTCACGATGTGCAGCTTGTAGCGGGGATGCTTCAAGACCTCTTCTACCCGGCCGCCATAAAAAGACTGCAGGGTCTGGCCAAACAGCTCGCTCACACTGGCGGCGCTGGGTCGCTTGGCCCCGGGCAGCAGGTGGTAGTGCTGGTGCAGGTAAACCTGTTCCAGCTGCTGCAACGCCGCCACCGGATCAGTCAGACACGCCGTTGCCATGCGCCACGCGCCCATGGACGCGCCGACCAGATGCACCGGCTGCGCTGACTGGGGCAGCCACTGGCCAAAGATGAAGCGATCCAGCGGTCCGAGGATCAAGCCCTTGGGGCCACCGGCAGCGCCCGGGATGGTGCGGATGTCGCGGGCTTGCAGACCGTTTTTTTCAAGATGCCGCCTGGCCGCAGGACCGGCATGAATGTGCAAAGCGCGCATGGGGGGTCAGAGCAGGGAACGGCCCGAGGTCTGGGACGACCAGTCAATCGGGTCTTGCTGCAGCACCATGTCAATGTCCAGCCCGAGCACCTCGCCCACCGAACCCGGAAACGTCACTGCCAGCGCCTTGTCGGACAGGCCGGCCTCTTTGGCACGGGCACGCCAGGCGGCGAGATGGATCACGCCGGCCAGCGGTTCGTAAACCTCGTTGTCAAAGGGTGCGTACTGGTGCTCCAGGGCGTCCACA
Source organism: Rhodoferax sp. (assembly GCF_012927445.1). Taxonomy (GTDB): domain Bacteria; phylum Pseudomonadota; class Gammaproteobacteria; order Burkholderiales; family Burkholderiaceae_C; genus Rhodoferax. Next base: position 546,130 of record NZ_JABBPD010000008.1, on the reverse strand, counting down.
ATCGGCTGCGGAAAATGCCATTGCCGGGCAAAGCCGGCACCCACCTGGGCATAGCAAAAACCAAAAGCCCAGCTTTCGACCTTGGCCCGTTGCAGGTCCAGCGGGGGGACTTGAAGGTCCAGCGCGGCCACTTCCGTGGGCATGCCCATGTGCATGGCCAACTCGCCCACCGCGTGGATCAGGCCGCAGGTAAAAGCGGCCTGCTGGTTTTGCCGCACCACACCCGCCAGCGAGCGGGCCAGCTTGGCCACGTTCAAGCTGTAAGCCCAGAACTGCTGCAGGTTGATGCCCGGCACGGCCTTGAAAGACGCGCCGGAGGCCGCCGCCGCCGCCATGGTGCGCACATGGCCCAACCCCAGAATCGCAAGCGCTTCGGTGACGCTGCTGACCTTGCCCGACAGTTTGAAAAAGCCCGAGTTGGACAGCTGCAGCAGACGCGTGGTCAAGGCCGGATCGGTGCTGATGAGCTGGGTGACTGTTTTCAGATCGGGCTCATCCCGGTCCAGCTCGCTCAACAAGAGCGCCACCACCTTCGGGATACTGGGCAGGACGAACTGCAACGCCAGCAGATCATTCAGTTTCATGGTCAGTGGCCTGTGCCCTTGAGCTTGGCAAAGGCCGATGCCATGGCGTTGGATTGCGGTGCATTGGTGGCTTGATATGCGCCCTGGCCGCCGGGGCGGCCGCGCTGGTTATTGGTCACGCTCTGAAAGCGGTTGTCGCCTGCGCTGTCGCGCCGTGCCGGGGCGGCGCCCAGTTTCATGGTCAGGGCAATGCGTTTGCGGGCGACGTCCACTTCCACCACCTGCACCTTGACGATGTCGCCGGTTTTGACGATCTCGCGGGCGTCGGTGACAAACTTGTGCGCCAGCTGGCTGACATGGACCAGACCGTCCTGGTGCACACCCAAGTCAACGAAGGCGCCAAAGGCCGCCACGTTGCTCACGGTGCCTTCCAGAATCATGCCCTCTTTCAGGTCCTTGATGTCTTCCACGCCGTCATTGAAACGCGCCACCTTGAAGTCCGGGCGCGGGTCGCGGCCGGGTTTTTCCAGCTCGCCCAGAATGTCCTTGACGGTGATGACGCCAAACTGGGCATTGGCAAACAGCTCCGGCTTCAGCACTTTCAGCATGTCGGTGCGGCCCATCAGCTCGGCCACCGGTTTGGCAATGTGCGCCATGATTTTCTCCACCACCGGGTAGGTCTCGGGGTGCACACCGGTCATGTCCAGCGGATTGTCGCCACCGCGAATGCGCAAGAAGCCGGCACTTTGCTCAAAGGTCTTGGCGCCCAGCCCGGTCACTTGCATGAGTTGCTGGCGGTTGTTGAACGCACCATTGGCCTCGCGCCAACGCACCACCGCCTTGGCAACGCTGCCGCTCAGGCCCGACACGCGCGACAGCAGCGGCACGCTGGCAGTGTTCAGGTCGACACCGACCGAGTTCACGCAGTCTTCCACCACGGCTTCCAGCGTCTTGGCCAGCTCGCTCTGGTTCACATCGTGCTGGTACTGGCCAACGCCAATCGATTTGGGGTCAATCTTGACCAGTTCGGCCAACGGATCTTGCAGCCGGCGCGCAATGCTGGCGGCGCCGCGCAGGCTGACGTCGACATCCGGCATTTCCTGCGAGGCAAATTCGCTGGCCGAGTAGACGGAAGCCCCGGCTTCACTCACCACCACTTTTTCAATCAGGCGATCCGATACCTTGGCCATCAGCTTGATCAGGTCGGCCGCCAACTTGTCGGTCTCGCGGCTGGCCGTGCCATTGCCGATGGCAATCAGGTTGATGCCGTGCTTCTCGCACAGCTTGCCCAGGATGTGCAGCGAGCCTTCCCAATCTTTGCGCGGCTCGTGCGGAAAGACGGTAGCGGTTTCCACCAGCTTGCCGGTGGTATCAACCACCGCCACTTTGACACCGGTGCGAATGCCGGGGTCCAGCCCGAGCACGACGCGCGGCCCGGCCGGTGCCGCCAGCAACAAGTCGCGCAGATTGTCGGCAAACACCTTGATCGCCACCTTCTCGGCGTCTTCCCGCAGCCGGGTGAACAGGTCGCGCTCGGTCGACAGGCTGAGTTTGACGCGCCAGGTCCAGGCCACGCATTTGCGGATCAAGTCGTCTGCCGCCCGCGCCTTGTGGCTCCAGCCCAGGCGCAACGCGATGCGGCCTTCCGCCAGCGAGACCACTGGGGCCGCTCTTGTTTTAATAGCTGCTTGCGCAGGTGCGACGGGGGCTAGAGGCGTATTTGGCTCTGGAACAACAAGCTTGGCATCCAGAATCTCCAACCCACGACCACGAAACACCGCCAGCGCCCGGTGCGACGGCACGCGGCCAATCGGCTCGTCGTAGTCAAAGTAATCGCGAAATTTCGCCACATCGGCGTTGTTCTCGTCCTTGCCGTCCATCAGCTTGGACTGGAACAGGCCCTCGGTCCACAGCCATTCGCGCAGGTCTTGCACCACGCTGGCGTCTTCGGCCCAGCGCTCGCTCAGCAAATCGCGCACGCCGTCCAGCACGGCCTGTACGGTGGAGAAGTCGGGCTGCTTGTCCTCGCCCTCCACCACCGGCCGCATCGGAATCACATAGGGCAGCGCCTCGTCCGCTGGCACCAGCGTCGGGTTGGCAAACAGGGCATCGGCCAGCGGCTCCAGCCCGGCCTCGCGTGCCAGTTGGCCCTTGGTGCGGCGTTTCAGCTTGAACGGCAAATACAGATCTTCCAGCTCCTGCTTGGTGGCGGCGGATACCAGCGCCGCCAGCAGCGTAGGCGTCATCTTGCCCTGCTCTTCGATGTTTTTGATCACGGTTTGCAACCGATCACGCAGTTCGCGCAGGTAGCTCAAGCGGGCTTCGAGCTCGCGCAACTGGATGTCGTCCAGCCCATCGGTCACTTCCTTGCGGTAGCGGGCGATGAAGGGCACGGTGGCACCGCCATCGAGCAATTCGACGGCGGCTTGCACCTGTTTAGGTTGAACCCGGATTTCCTGCGCGATTTGCGCGATGATTTTCTGCATGACTGTGTGAGCCGTCAGCCTGGCGCTGACTAAAACTATATGAAGAGGAAGAGTTTGCCACAGGCGAGGTCAAGCGCCCGGGCGGTGATTCACCGTTGCGCCAGCTGCCAATAGCGGGATCAACGGCCCAAAGAAGCAGCGCACCCATTGACAGCCCAATGGACCAAGGCCAAACGCGGGCCAACGTGGCCGTCAACGGGTCGAACCCTCTGCCGTGGCATCGCGACGCGTATTCACACTTTTTTACAGAAAATCCAGGCAACCGGCTGCAACGCCAATCACGGCGCCACTCAGTCCGGCAAATCTTTCGCCAAGCGCAGGCCGGAGAACTGCCAGCGTGCGGCCGGCGGGAAAAAGTTGCGGTAACTTGCCCGCACATGGCCGGCGGGCGTGGCACGGCTGCCGCCGCGCAGCACCTGCTGCCCGACCATGAACTTGCCGTTGTATTCACTGACGGCGCCGCTCAGCGGCCGAAAGCCGGGATAAGGCTCGTAGGACGAGCGCGTCCACTGCCAGACCTGGCCCGTCATCTGCGTGAGGCCCGGCGCGCCAAACGTGGCCTCCCACTCAAATTCGGTCGGCAAGCGCGCGCCGGCCCACTCCGCATAAGCGGCAGCCTCAAAGAAGCTGAGATGGGCCACCGGTGCCGCCGCATCCAGCGGCTGCACACCGTGCAGGTCAAACACCTGCCAGTGTGCCGATGGTGCGCGTGGGTCATCGGGCGCCATCCAGTAGGCGGGCGACTTCCAGCCCTGCACCTGCACCGCCGCCCAGCCGTCGGACAGCCAAAACGCTGGCCGCTCATAACCGCCATTCGCCATGAACAAGGCATAGTCGCCGCAACTCACCAGGCGATCGGCGATCTGGTACGGCTGCAGCAGCACCGCGTGCCGTGGCGTTTCGTTGTCGAAGGCAAAGCCCGCGCCCTCATGACCCACCTGTGTCACGCCGCCTGGTAAGTCAAGCCAGCGCAGTGCCGGCGACGTGGTGGCCGGCTGCAGCCCCGACGTATCTGCCGTTTGGTAGGCCGGCAACAGGGGATTGCTGGACAGTGCATGCAGAATGTCGGTAAGGATCAGTTCTTGATGCTGCTGCTCGTGGTTCAGGCCCAACGCGATCAGCGGCGCGGCCACCTGCCAGACGCCGGCGTCGGCCTGGGCGATAAAGGACTGCATGGCGTCGTTCACATGCTCGCGATACAGATGAATTTCTGCCAGGGAAGGACGCGTCAGCAGACCGCGCTGCGGCCGCGGGTGGCGTGGCCCCAGCGACTCATAATAGGAATTGAACAGACGGAAGAAGCGGCTGTCAAAAGGCACGTAGCCAGCGGCATGCGGCTGCAGCACGACGGCTTCAAAAAACCAACTGGTGTGTGCCAGGTGCCACTTGGTCGGGCTGGCATCAGGCATGGACTGAATGCACTGGTCCTCGGCCGACAACGGGGCCGCCCGCGCCAGGGTTTGCGCCCGCACTTGGGTAAAGTGCTGGGCGACAAGCGCGCGCTGGTCCGGGCAGGAGGAATCCAGGGGGCGGTTGGACGATGGCATCTCGGTCATGCAGCAAGCTTCCTTGGTGGGGCCGGAACACAGCGCCGGGTCCTTAGTGTCGTGCACTGACGCGCCAGATCACATTACCCACATCGTCAGCCACGAGCAAAGCGCCTTGTTTGTCCAGCGCCACACCGACGGGCCGACCCCAAGCATGGCCGTCCTCGCTGAGGAAGCCGGTCAGCACATCAAGGGGTGCGCCAGCCGGTTGGCCGCCCTCAAATGGCACAAAGATCACCTTGTAGCCGCTGTGTGGCCGGCGATTCCAGGAACCATGCTGACCGATGAACATGCCGTTGGCAAAAGGTGCGGGCAACGAGGTGCCCAAGGAGGACACCAGACCCAGCGAGGCGGTGTGCGGCCCCAGGGCGTAGTCCGGCGCAATCGCCTTGGCCACCAGATCGGGCCGCTGCGGCGTCACACGCTGGTCGATATGCTGGCCGTAGTAGCTGTAGGGCCAGCCGTAAAAAGCACCGTCGCGCACCGAGGTCATGTAGTCGGGAACCAGGTCGCTGCCGAGCTCGTCGCGCTCGTTCACCACCGTCCACAACACGCCGCTCTGAGGCTCCCACGCCATGCCATTCGCGTTGCGCAAGCCGGAAGCAAAGATGCGGTGTGCCCCGCTTTGGGGGTCGACCGTCCAGATGGCGGCGCGCTCGGTTTCTGCCGCCATGCCGCGTTCGGCCACGTTGCTGTTCGAGCCCACGGTCACGTAAAGCTGGCTTCCGTCAGGCGTCGCGATCAGGTTCTTGGTCCAGTGGTGATTGATCGGGCCGGCCGGCAAATCCACCACCTTGGTACCAGGCGCCGTGATGTGCGTGGCACCGGCGGTGTAGGGGAAGCGCAGCACGGCGTCGGAGTTGGCGACAAACAGATTGTTGCCCACCAGCGCCATGCCGAATGGCGAGTTCAATCCTTCGAGCAGGACCGAGCGCACATCGGCCACACCGTCGCCATCGGTGTCACGCAGCAAGGTGATGCGGTTGGCACTGGGCACCGCGGCACCGGCCTGCTTCATCACCAGGCCCATCACCCAGCCCTTGAGGCCCCGGCCGTCTTCGGGCTTGGGCGGCGCATTGGTTTCGGCCACCAGCACATCGCCATTGGGCAAGACATAGAGCCAGCGCGGATGGTCCAGGCCGCTGGCGAACGCGGCGACGCGGGTTCCCGCGGCTGCCTGCGGTGTCGCACCTGGCGACCAACCTTTGGCCGGAGCAATGTTCACCGTCGGAATCAGGGTGGTTTGGGGTGGCGGCAGCACCGGCTGCGGCCCGGTCCCCGCCGATACCGGCAACTTGGCCATCTCGCTGCAGGCCGCGAGTGCCAAGCTTAATATGCCAAATAGCAGCGCGGTTGCGGTGCGTCTCATGCGATTGCTTGCGGTTAAAGCCGGCCGGTCAGCAGCAGCACCAGAATAATGATCACCAACAAGCCCAAGCCACCGCTGGGTCCGTAGCCCCAACTGCGGCTGTGCGGCCAGGTCGGAATGACGCCAATCAGCATCAGAATCAAAACGACCAACAAGATGGTTCCCAAGCTCATGTGTTTCTCCTTGACAGTGGGCACCTGCAAATCACAGTTCAGAGCCCGCCTGAACTGTCGTGATCTAACGCGGATCGAACCGTGGCGAGAATTTTTTAAGAAACGGCTTCATCAACATATCTTCCTTGATGACATGGTTAAGCAGCCAATTTCGCAAAAAACCACTGAAATTGACAGCCGCTGCCTCGGTCCAGACTTCCCCAATTTCCGCTTTAAGCTGCTCCAGATTCTCGAGCAGTCCCGCGTGGGACGCTTGCAAATGAGAAACCTCCCCATATCCCACGGCATCGGCAATCAGTTCTTCTCTGGAAAAATGTATTTTCGAATACTTGGAAAGGCTGTCAAGTGCCGTCGTTAATTCAGTCCGACTCCTGTTTGTCAAACCATGCTTGGCCAAATTGATAATTTCAATGAGATGCTTGTGATCGGAGTCGATCAAATCATTGCCCACGCTCAGCTGTTCGCGCCATTCCAGACTCATTAAATCCTCCCAGATTCTTGTAGATGGTCATTCGCTGTCAATATAGCTGAACGATGCGGTCTGGAAAGTGAGGGTTGTCATGTCGGACATTATTCAGTTCTCAATGCCTGCTTCAACGCAACACCGAGTTCCGGCTTGTGGCTGAACGGATCGGTCGGATTGCGCGCCTGCAAAATATCTTCCAGCCGCACCTGCACCGAGCCAATGGCTTGGGGGTGGCTGTAAATGTAGAACTGGTTAGCGGCAATCGCATCAAATACTTTTTGCGCCACGTCAGCGGCACTGACCTTGCCGGAACCGACCGCCTTGTCGCTCATCGCCTGACCGATGAGCTGGCTTTTGGTCGGCTGGACTGGCTGCGCCTCGAGGGGGCGATTGCGGTGGCTCTGGCTGATGCCGGTCGGCACAAAAAACGGGCACAAGACCGAGGCACTGACCTGATCCGTGACCAGCGCCAGATCCTGGTACAGCGTCTCGCTGATGCTGACCACCGCGTGTTTGCTGGCGTTGTAAATGCCCATATTGGGGGCATTTAGCAGGCCGGCCATGCTGGCGGTGTTGACAATGTGGCCCTGGTAGGCCGGGTCTGCTTTGGCGGCTTCCAGCATCATGGGGGTGAAGACGCGCACGCCATGAGCGACGCCCATCAAGTTGACGCCAATCACCCATTCCCAGTCTTGGGCCGTGTTCTCCCAGATCAGGCCCCCGGCCCCGACACCGGCGTTGTTGAAGACAAAATGCGGCGCTCCAAAACGCTGCTGCACGGCACGGCCCAACGCTTCCACTTCGTGGGCCTTGGACACATCGAGTTGAACCGCCAGCACCTGCGCACCAGTCGCCAGCAGTTCGGTCGCCGCCTGGTTAAGCGCGTCTTGCTGCACATCGGCCAACACCAGATTCATGCCCAGCTTGGCGCCGATACGTGCACATTCCAGGCCAAAGCCCGAACCCGCGCCAGTCAGAACTGCGGTCTTACCTTTGAAATTCGTGATCATGAGATTCCTGTCAATGCCTGTGCCAGCCGCTCAGGCTTCGGCCTTTTTCAAAACGTAGCCGATGCGCGGAAAATGCACCTGCACCGTCCCCGCGCGCTCGTCCACGCGGCGCAGGGTGTAGTGCATTCGGGTTGCCGCGATGAGTTCACCCTCGGTCGGCTCGGACCCAAAACTCTCGGCCGCCACCGTGACCCGACTGCCCAGCGGTATGCCGTGTTCATCCTGAAACGCAGTGTCATTTAGGACGCTAGCCACCGTCGATGCTGCGCAGACAGCTATCGCTTCTGTAGCAGAATATTTTTCCATCTGACCATGACCCAGTGCGGCCATGCGGTCCATCCAGTCCACCACAACCGGCGTGGCATCCAGAATGCCGGCCATCACCGGCACCCTGGTGCGCGAGAACCACAGCGGGTGATAGGCGGCAAAATCGGCCACCGTCGGTGCGGCGCCCAGCAAAAAGGGATTGCTTTCGAGCATGTTGGCGAGGCGGCGCAAATAACTCTTGTAGGCAGCAGTGGCGTCCGCCGGGCGCAGCCGCGTCACGCCGGCGCTCATCTTGCCGCGATCTTCCGCAAAGGCTTTGGCGAACTCGGGCGGTGCCCCTGCAAACGCCTGCGCGGCCCCCTGGGCGCTGAAGTTGTAGGCCATTGCCGCCCAGAACAGCGTCGTGTCGGCCCACTGCGCGGTGATGCGCGCCACACCTTGCATGCCTTCGGGGTACAGCGTGGGCTCAGGCTGCAGGTGCTCCAGCACATCACAGATCAGCGCGCTGTCGCAGTACACATCGGCGCCAATTTGCAGAATCGGCGTCTTGCGGTAGCCGCCGGTCAGCGCCAGCACCTCCGGCTTCGGGCTGATGGCCGGGATGATGACCGACTTCCAGGCCAGCTTTTTGTAGCCCAGCACCAGCCGTATTTTTTCGGAAAACGGCGAGGTCGCATAGTGGTGAAGAATGATGTCCGTCATGCTGGGAGTCTCGTAGTGGTTGGGGGACAAAACTGCGCTGCGTGTCGCGCTGTCCCGCCAGGTCTCAGGAGAGTTTGACCAGTTGCTTGCCAAAGTTGCGACCTTTGAGCAAGCCTAAAAAGGCTTCCGGCGCGGCTTCCAGTCCGATGGCAATCGACTCGCGGGGTTTGAGCTTGCCAGTCGCCACCAGCGTGCCCAGTTCTTTCAGCGCCTCGGGCCAGACTTCCAGGTGCTCGGTGACGATAAAGCCCTGCAGCTTGAGCCGGCTGATCAGAATCAGCGCCGGATAGGTGATCGGCAGCGGCGCACCGTTGTAGCCGGCAATCATGCCGCACACGGCGATGCGACCAAACGCGTTCATGCGGGACAGCACGGCGTCCAGCACCATGCCACCCACGTTTTCAAAATGACCATCGATGCCATTGGGACAGGCTTCCTTGAGGGCTTTGGACAGCGATGCCGCATCCTGGTGCAGCTTGTAGTCGATGCAGGCGTCAAAGCCCAGTTCGTCGACCGCGTACTTGCATTTATCCGGACCACCGGCAATGCCGACGGTGCGGCAACCGCGCGCTTTCGACAAGGCGGCAAAGGCACTGCCCACGGCGCCAGTGGCGGCGCTCACCACCATGGTTTCGCCCGCTTTGGGCTCGATAATTTTGACCAGACCGTACCACGCGGTGACGCCGGGCATGCCCACCGCGCCCAGATAGGCGCTCAGGGGAATGTGGGTGGTATCGACCTTGCGCAGGGCGCCGGGCAAGTCGGCGTCCACCACGCTGTACTGCTGCCAGCCGCCCATGCCGACCACTTTGTCACCGACGGCAAACTTGGCATTGTTGGACTCCACCACTTCGCCCACGGTACCGCCGCCCATGGTCTCCCCCACGGCCTGCGGCACGGCGTAACTTTTGGCATCGTTCATGCGACCGCGCATGTAGGGATCGAGGCTCAAAAAATGGTGCCGTACCAGCACCTGACCATCCCGCAACGCAGGCGTGTCGCTGACAACCAGCTTGAAGTTGCTGGCAACGGCTTCCCCCTCGGGGCGGTTGTCCAGCAGAATTTGTTTGTTTTGTGGCATCGGAAACTCCTGAAAAATATCAATCGGTCGAAATGGCCGCGGCCGTGACGTTCAAGGCATTGACGCTTTTGGGCCCGGTGGCCAAGCGCTTCACAAACTTGAACGTACCGGTGGCGTGGGCACAGGCGCGCCCTGCTTCGTCAAACACCGTGCCTTCGGTGAAGGCCATGGTGGCGGTGCGGTGCATCAAATGGCCTTTGCTGGTGAGCTTGCCACGCGCCGGCTGCATGAAGCTGGTCTTCATCTCGATGGTGACCGCCCCCATGTCTTTTTGCACACTGCGCGCCGCCACTGCCATGGTGACGTCCAGCAGGGTCATGAGGGCGCCGCCGTGCGTGACGGCAAACGAATTGAGGTGTTCGGGCCGGGGCTCAAAAACCAGTTCCGACAAGCCAGCCTCAAACACCCGTAACTCAAAGCCCAAATGATCAACAAACGGAATGGCCACCCCAAAACTTAGCGCCTCATTCACCACGGTATCTACATCGTTCTGCATGTCCTTGTCGTTGCCCATATTCAAGTCAACCACCCGTCACCACGCTGACGCCACCATCCACCGCCAGCCATTGACCGGTGATGTGCTTGCCGGCATCGGACGCGTACAGCACACACAAACCTTTCAGGTCTTCGTCATCCCCCAGACGTTTGAGTGGTGCATGGGCCGCCAGTTTTTCTTCGCCCATCGCGGCCAGTGTGCCCATCGTCATCTTGCTTGGAAAGAAGCCGGGACAAATGGCGTTGACGGTGATGTTGTACTTGCCCCACTCCGCGCCCAGGGTACGGGTGAAGTTGATGACGGCGCCCTTGGAGGTGTTGTAGGCAATGGTGTTCATGCCTTCGGGGTTGCCACCCAGACCGGCGATGGAGGCGATGTTGATGATGCGCCCGGCGCGGCGCGCGATCATGCTCTTTTTGGCAATGATCTGGCTCAGGATGAAGTAGCCGCGCACATTGAGATTCATCACCTTGTCCCAGGCGTCAACCGGATGATCTTCCGCCGGCGCACCCCAGGCCGCCCCCGCGTTGTTGACCAGGATGTCCACATCGCCCATGCGCTGCAAAGTCTCGTCGGCCAAGCGGTGTATCTCGGTCTCTTTGGCGCAGTCGGCCGCAACCCAGCGAGCATCAATCCCGGCCGCTTGCAGTTCGGCAGTTGCCTGCTCCAGGTCTTCGGCTTTGCGCGAACTGAGCATGATCCGGGCCCCGGCTTCGCCTAGGGCATGGGCCATCTGCAGGCCCAAGCCGCGTGAGCCACCGGTCACCAGGGCGGTCTTGCCGGTGAGATCAAAAAGTTGCTGAATGGTACGAGCCATGGGGGAAGTCTCCTGAATGCGCTGATGTTGGGGCGGTTTGTGCTGCGGATGCTCGCACGCCAAACGTGAAATTCTATTTTGCAGGAATTTACGGGTTTCGCTATGTTGCGACTGTCTCACTGGCGATAGCACGAAATAAATGCCAGCAGCCCTGAACAGGTACCAGTTCTCCAAAACCCTTGCCTTGTTTGATCTGAATCAGATTAAAGATGCATTTTAAATATATGATTAGTTCCAAGCAGTTCGGAGAATCTGGTGGCTCGTAACCACTTTCTCTCCTGCCTACCCGGCGGCCGCATGGCGGACCACCAAGCAACTGGCTCGAAATTCGTACCAGACAGGAAATTGAACACACGTTTAAGGTGATAAAAATGAAAAACAGTTTTCTTAAAAAAGCGATTGCCAGCGCCGTCCTTGGCGTTGTCGGCTTCTCATCAGCCTACGCTGCGGCCCCCCATCAGCAACACGACACCGGCGTCAAGTACATTCCCAACGTCACCTTTACCCTGCGCACTGATATTGCGGATGGCAAGCTGGTGTTTGTAGGCGAAAACGACGCGATCAAGGGCAAGGTCAATCCGCAGTTGGTCGTGGCCGAAGGCGCCATTGTGCAGATCAATCTGATCAATGGCGACGGCGCAACGCACGACATCAGCGTGCCCGATTTCAAGGCCTCTTCGAACCAGCTCAACACCAAAGGCGCCAGCACCACCATCGTGTTCCGCGCTGACAAGAAGGGGGAATTCAAGTACATCTGCTCGCTGCCAGGACACGTTCAAGCCGGCATGATCGGTAAGATTTTGGTCGGCGAAGGCGCTGCAATACCCAAAGCCACCGGCGCCGAAGTCTCGCGCAGCCCGATGGAAGTCGGCCAACCGGTCGGCGCCCGTGGCCCGCAAAGTTTGACGGTGAACCTGGAAACCACCGAGGTGCTGGGTCAGCTGGCCGATGGCACCACCTACAAATACTGGACCTTCAACAGCAAGGTGCCGGGTCCCTTCATCCGCGTGCGCGTCGGCGATACCGTGACAGTCAACATGGCCAATGCCGCAGACAGCCACATGATCCATTCGGTGGACTTCCATGCGGTGACCGGCCCTGGCGGTGGCGCTGCGGTGACACAGGCGGCGCCCGGCACCAGCAAGAGCTTTACCTTCAAGGCCATCAATCCCGGCCTCTTCGTCTACCACTGCGCAACGCCGATGGTGGCGCAGCACATTTCGAACGGTATGTACGGCATGATTCTGGTCGAACCCGAAGGCGGACTGCCCAAAGTGGATCGCGAGTTCTATGTGATGCAGGGCGAGCTCTACACCGCCCAGCCCCACGGCACGCCCGGAGAAAATGAATTCTCTCTTGAGAAACTCCTGAAAGAGCAGCCCGAGCACATGATGTTCAACGGCACCATGGATGCGTTGACCAAGACTCACCGGATGGAAGCCAAAGTCGGTGAGACCGTGCGCATCTTCTTCGGCGTCGGTGGCCCCAACGCCACGTCCAGTTTCCATGTGATTGGTGAAGTATTTGACCGGGTTTACAGCCAGGCAGACCTGACCTCGCCTCCGCTCAAGAATGTGCAGACCATCTCCGTGCCACCCGGTGGCGCGTCCATGGTCGAGTTCAAGGTTGAGGTGCCGGGTCGCTACATCCTGGTCGATCACGCCTTGTCGCGGCTTGAAAAAGGCCTGGCCGGCTTCCTGTATGTGACCGGCCCTGAAAATCCCGATGTCTACCATACGGCCGAAAAAATGGACCCAAATTCGGGTCACTGAGCACCAGAACAGTCCGTCGCCAACGGGCCTGAGCATGGCGGCGCAGCAAGTCAAGAAAAGCACGACACAGGCTGTCGTGCTTTTCTTGTTTGGTTAACTGCTACGGCACTTCAAAGCGTCACAACACCTCAAAAATACCCGCTGCGCCCATGCCGCCGCCAATGCACATGGAAATGCACACCCGCTTGGCGCCGCGGCGCTTGCCTTCGATCAGGGCGTGGCCAGTCAGGCGCTGGCCGCTGACGCCGTAGGGATGGCCCACGGCAATGGCGCCGCCATTGACGTTGAGTCGATCAGCCGGAATACCCAGTTTGTCGCGGCAGTACAGCACCTGCACGGCAAAGGCTTCATTGAGTTCCCACAGGTCGATGTCACTAACTTTCAGACCCAAGCGCGCCAGCACCTTGGGAATGGCAAACACTGGGCCAATGCCCATCTCGTCCGGCTCACAACCGGCCACGGCAAAACCGAGGAAGCGGCCCAGCGGCTGCAAGCCTTTTTTCTCGGCCAGGGCCTCGCTCATCACCACCACGGCACCACCGCCGTCGGAAAACTGGCTGGCATTGCCGGCCGTGATCAGACCGCCCGGCATGGCCGAACGCAAGCCGCTGATGCCTTCCTTGGTGGTGCCGTCGCGGATGCCTTCGTCCTGGCTGACGGTGACTTGCTTGGTGGTCAGACCCATGACCTTGTCGGCCACCCCCATGGTGACCGTGATCGGGGCGATTTCTGCATTGAACAGGCCGGCCGCCAAAGCGGCTGAGGCGCGTTGCTGGCTGGCCGCGCCGTATTCGTCCATGGCGTCGCGGCTGATGTTGTAACGCTTGGCCACGTTCTCGGCGGTCTGCAGCATGTTCCAGTAAATCTCGGGCTTGTTCTTGACCAGCCACGGGTCGGCAATCATGTGGGTGTTCATTTCCTGCTGCACGCAGGAGATGCTTTCCACACCACCGGCCACATAAATGTCGCCTTCGCCAGCGATCACGCGCTGCGAGGCCAGGGCAATGGTTTGCAGACCCGATGAGCAAAAACGGTTGACCGTCATGCCGGATACGGTGACCGGGCAGCCCGCGCGCAGGGCGATCTGGCGCGCGATGTTGAAGCCGGTGGCGCCCTCCGGATTGGCGCAACCCATGATGACGTCGTCTACTTCGGCGGCTTCAATGCCGGCGCGGGCAATGGCATGCTCGACGGCGTGGCCGCCGAGCGTGGCGCCATGGGTCATGTTGAAAGAACCCTTCCAGCTCTTGGCGAGCGGGGTGCGGGCGGTGGAAACGATTACGGCGGAGGTCATGGTGTTATCTCTCTGAGGTCTGTATTCAATTGAAGGTCTTGCCTTCGGCGGCCAGCCGGGCCAACAGGGGCGCGGGCTGCCAGAATTTGGCGTCGTCCAGTGGGTTTTTGGCAAAGCGGTTCATGGCCTGCACCACGTTGAACAGGCCGACCTGGTCGGCATAGTTCATCGGGCCACCCCGGTAAACCGGGAAGCCGTAACCCATGATGTAGACCATGTCGATGTCGCTGGCCTTGGAGGCAATGCCTTCCTCCAGAATGTGCGCCGCTTCGTTCACCAGGGAGTACACCAGGCGCTGCACGATCTCGTCATCCGAAATCTTGCGCGGCGTGATGCCCAGTGACTGGCGGTGCGCATCGATCATCTGCACGACTTCCGCGTTCGGCACCGCATCGCGCTTGCCGGCCACATAGTCGTACCAGCCGGCGCCGGTCTTCTGGCCGAAGCGGCCCTTTTCGCACAGCAAATCCGCGGTCTTGCTGTATTTCATATCCGGCTTCTCGCTGTAGCGGCGCTTGCGAATCGCCCAGCCAATGTCGTTGCCGGCCAAGTCGCCCATGCGGAACGGCCCCATGGCAAAACCAAACTTCTCGACGGCTTTGTCCACCTGCGCCGGCGTGCAACCCTCGTCCAGCAAAAAGCCGGCCTGGCGGCCATACTGCTCGATCATGCGGTTGCCAATAAAACCGTCGCACACGCTCGACACCACGGCCGTCTTCTTGATCTTCTTGGCCAACGCCATCACCGTCGCCAGCACATCTTTGGCGGTTTTCTCGCCGCGCACCACTTCCAGCAGCCTCATCACGTTGGCCGGGCTGAAGAAATGCAGGCCGACCACGTCTTGCGGCCGTTGCGTGAACGCGGCTATTTTGTTCAGGTCCAGCGTGGAGGTGTTCGACGCCAGAATCGCACCGGGCTTCATCACCCGGTCCAGTTCCTTGAACACGGCTTCTTTCACGCCGAGCTCTTCGAACACGGCCTCAATCACCATGTCTGCGTCCTTGAGGTCGTCGTAGCTCAGCGTGGTGCTCAGCAGACTCATGCGCTGCTCGTACTTGTCTTGCTTGAGTTTGCCTTTTTTGACCTGCGACTCGTAGTTTTTGCGGATCGTGGCGATACCACGGTCCAGCGCCTCCTGCTTCATCTCCAGCATCTTCACCGGGATGCCGGCGTTCAGGAAGTTCATCGCAATGCCGCCACCCATGGTGCCGGCCCCAATGACTGCTACTAAATTAATAGCTCGCTGCAAAGTATCGGCGGGCACATCGGGCACTTTTGATGCTGCACGCTCAGCTACGAAGAGGTGACGCAGGGCACGGCACTCCGGTGTCCACATCAGGTTGATGAAAGTGTCCCGCTCGAACACCAAGCCGTCGTCGAACTTTTTCTTGGTGGCCGCCTCTACCGCGTCCACGCACTTGGCCGGGGCCGGGAAGTTTTTGGACATGCCCTTGACCATGTTGCGTGCGAATTGGAAATAGGCATCGCCCAAGGGGTGTTTGCAGGGCAAATTGCGCACCAGCGGCAAGGGCCGTGCATCAGCGACTTCGGCCGCATAAGCCAAGGCTTCATCAAGCAGGGACTCGGCTGAAGCCGCCATCTTGTTAAACAGTTTCTGTCCGGGGAGCATGGCCAACATTTCGCTTTTAACCGGCTCGCCACTCACAATCATGTTCAGTGCCGGCTCCACCCCGAGCGCTCGGGGCAAACGCTGCGTACCACCAGCGCCAGGAATCAGTCCCAGCTTGACCTCGGGCAGTGCCACATTGCAGCCCGGTGCGGCGATGCGGTAGTGGCAGCCCAGCGCCAGCTCCAGCCCGCCGCCCATGCAAACCGTGTGAACCGCCGCGATGACGGGCTTGTCTGAGTTTTCAACCGCCAAGATCACGCTCAATAAATGAGGTTCCTGCAGCGCTTTGGGGCTGCCAAATTCCTTGATATCGGCGCCTCCCGAGAACGCTTTGCCAGCGCCAGTGAGAACGATGGCTTTGACTGTGGCATCGGCATTCGCTTTGTTCAAGCCCTCGGTAAGGGCCACCCGCGTGGCATAGCCCAAGCCATTGACGGGTGGGTTGTTGAGCGTAATCACGGCGATGTCGCCCTGTACTTTGTATTCAGCGGTCATGCTTGCATTCCTCAGAAGTGAAAATAGAACGATCGTTCGTTTTTTATTGTAAGAGCGATACCGGATGCGACCTCTCGGGTGTGTACCAAATTTGTCGCGCGTGGGACAAGGGGCCTAGACCTCCAGCCATTCTTTGCGCGTGCCACTGTCTGCGCGCAGCGCATCCGGGGTGCCCGTGAACACGATACTGCCGTGTCCCATGACCAGACAGCGATCAGAAATGGCCATGGCAATGGTCAGCTTCTGTTCAATCAGCAACACCGAAATGCCTCGATTTTTGAGCTCCTTCAGATAGTGCGCCACCAGCTCGACAATCTTGGGCGCCAGGCCCTCTGTGGGCTCGTCAATGATGATGAGGTCCGGGTCGCCCATCAGCGTGCGGCACAGGGTGAGCATCTGCTGTTCGCCGCCCGACATGACGCCTGCGAGCGTGTGCTGGCGTTCTTGCAGCCGCGGAAACATCTGGTACATGTCATCCAGCGACCAGCGCCCGGTTTTGCGAGAACTTTTCTGCCCCAAGTACAAATTTTGTTCAACCGTCAGATTGGGGAATATATCGCGGCTTTCCGGCACGTAGCCAATGCCCAAATGCGCAATCTCGAACGTTTTTTTACCCAGAATCTCCTGCCCTTTCCAGCGCAGGGAACCCTGGCAGTCGACCAGCCCCATGATGGCTTTGGCGGTGGTCGAGCGGCCCGAGCCGTTGCGCCCCAACAGCGCCACAATCTCACCCGGCTGCACGCTCAAGTGAACGCCGTGCAACACATGACTCTTGCCGTAATAGGCGTGCAGGTTGTCAATTTTCAACATGCTCAGTGCCCCCCGGCTGCCGCTTGTGAATCGGCCACCGAAGAACCCAGGTAGGCCTCCTGCACTTGTTGGCTGGCACGCACGGCATCGGGCACATCGTAGGCGATGACTTCGCCATACACCACCACGGCAATCTTGTCGGCCAGACCAAAGACCACGCCCATGTCGTGCTCCACTGTCAACAGGGTTTTGCCGACCGTCACTTCCTTGATCAGCTGGATGAAACGGCTGGTCTCCGACTGGCTCATGCCGGCCGTCGGTTCGTCCAGCAGGATGACGTTGGCGCCGCCGGCAATGGTGATGCCGATCTCCAGCGCTCGTTGCTCGGCATAGGTCAGGTTCACGGCCAGCACATCACGTTTCTGGTCCAGCTTGACCATGGCCATCAGTTCATCCGTTCGCGCATTGGCATCGTCCAGATGGGCCAGAAATTTTAAAAAAGTGTACTTGTAGCCCAGACTCCACAACACGCCGCAGCGCAAATTTTCAAACACACTGAGCTTGGGGAAAATATTGGTGATCTGGAAACTGCGGCTCAGCCCCATCCGGTTAATCTCAAACGGTTTTTTGCCGTTGAGACTCAGGCCATTGAGCCGCACTTCACCGCTGCTGGGCGCAAAGCGGCCGCTGATCAGGTTGAACAAGGTGGACTTGCCCGCGCCGTTGGGGCCAATGATGCCGACCCGCTCACCGGCCGGAACGCGCAGATTGATGCCGCGAATAATCTCGGTCTTGCCAAAGCTCTTGCGCAAGTCCTTCAGTTCCAACGCAAAGGTCATGGCGCTTTCCTTTGTTTGATTTCTTGTTCGATGCTGTCCTGAATCAGACCCCACTCGCGGGCGAACTGTCGACGGCAAAGCTCAAACAGACCCAGGCCAGTCAACATCACAAAAACGGAACCAAACCAGCTGTTCACGCCCTTCGAGTCCAGCGTGGCGCCCAGGAACGTCAACTCCGGGCCCAGGGCGGAATTCAGCTGCAGGTGGTAGACCATCTCGATCATCGCGCCAACGCCGATCAGCGCCACCCCGGCCGTGAAGGCCAGGGCCAGATAGCTGACCCAAAGTTTGCGCAGGTAGCCCCCTGCCGCCAGCCGCAGATTCATCATGAACAAAGAGGCCACGCCACCGGGCGCGTACATCACCATGAACAGGAAAACAAAGCCCAGGTACAGCAGCCAGGCCTTGGTGAATTCGGACAACAGCACAAACGCCAGCACCATCAGAATGGCACCAATAATCGGGCCGAAGAAAAAGGTGGAGCCGCCCAGAAAAGTGAACAGCAAGTAAGCGCCCGAACGGTAGCCGCTGACGACTTCCGAGGTCACAATTTCAAAGTTCAACGCCGCCAGACCGCCCGAAATTCCGGCAAAAAAAGCCGCCACGATAAAAGAGAAATACCGAACTTTCTGCGTGTCATAACCGACGAATTCCACGCGTTCCGGGTTGTCCCGCACGGCGTTCAACATGCGCCCCAACGGGGTGCCGGTGAAGGCAAACATCAGGGCCGTGCAGACGAAGGTGTAGATGGCGATCAGGTAATACAACTGAATCTGCGGCCCGTAGGTAATACCCAAGATCGAGCTGCCCGTCACACGGTTGCCCGAGACCCCGCCCTCGCCGCCAAAAAACTCCGGAAACATCAGGGACATGGCCCACACCAGTTCGCCGATGCCCATGGTGATCATGGCAAACGGCGTCGCGGCTTTCTTGGTGGTCACCCAACCCAGAAGAATGGCAACCGCCATGCTGGCCAAGCCCCCCACGATGGGGATCAGGCTCACCGGCAGCGGCAAGCCACCCGTCACCAGATTCAGGGTATGAATGGCCAGGAACGCGCCCATCCCGGAATAGACCGCATGACCAAAGCTCAGCATGCCCCCCTGCCCCAACAGGATGTTGTAGCTGAGGCAAACGATGATGGCGATCCCCATTTGACTGAGCATGGTCTGGCTCAGGCTGCTGGTAAAAATCAGGGGCACTGTCAGCAGGACCACGGCATACAGCGCCCAGACCAGAACGCGACCGAACCTCAGTGACGGGAACCCATTCATTTGGCGACTCATGAATCAGCCCTCCCGCGTGCCGAGAAGGCCCTTGGGCCGAAAAATCAGGATTAACACCAGAAACAGATAGGGCAGGATAGGTGCCACCTGGCTGAGCTTGAGATTTAACAGCGCATAGCCCGGTGTCGCAGGCGTCAGCATGACACCCAGCGTCTGCAGCGCCGACAGCAAAGAAGCGTCAATGGCGACAGCAAAAGTTTGAAGAATACCAATGAGGAGCGAAGCCAGAAAAGCGCCCGCTAACGAGCCCATCCCACCCACCACCACCACCACAAAAATGACACCGCCCACCGAGAACGCCATGCTCGGCTCGGTGACATAGGCATTGCCCCCAATCACGCCCGCCAAACCGGCCAGCGCACAACCGCCACCAAACACCAGCATAAAGACACGCGGCACGTTGTGCCCCAAAGCCTCGACCATCTCGGGGTGCGTCAGCGCCGCCTGAATTACCAGGCCAATCCGGGTCCGCGTCAGCAACAACCAGATCGCCAGCAACATCAACAGCGCCACCCCCATCATGAAGGCCCGGTACATCGGGAATTGCGTCCCAAAGATGGTGAACAAGGGACCGTCCAGCGCCACCGGCACGCGGTAATCAACCGAACTGCGGCCCCAGACCAATTGCACCAACTCCAGAATGATGTAACTCAGGCCAAAGGTAATCAGCAGTTCCGGGACGTGACCGAACTTGTGCACCCGGCGCAGGCAATAGCGTTCAAACGCAGCGCCCAGCAGCCCCACCAGCAAGGGTGCCAACAACAACGCGGGCCAGAAGCCCACGACGGAGGTCACGGTGTACGCCAGGTAGGCGCCCACCATATAGAAGGAAGCGTGCGCAAAGTTCAACACGCCCATCATGCTGAAGATCAGCGTCA
The DNA here is from genome assembly GCF_012927445.1 of Rhodoferax sp. Taxonomy (GTDB): domain Bacteria; phylum Pseudomonadota; class Gammaproteobacteria; order Burkholderiales; family Burkholderiaceae_C; genus Rhodoferax. The sequence continues at coordinate 526,248 of NZ_JABBPD010000008.1, read as the reverse complement.
ACCCGGAACTCAGCATGAACAGCAGCAAGCCGTAGCTGATGCCGTTCAGCAGTGAAATAGTAAAGAACTCCATGCAGCAATCGTAAAGAGGGAAAAAGAAGCGCCGAAAAAAGCCGGGCAATGAAAAGCGTACCCGGCTTGTTGGCCGAAGGGCTTTAGCCTGGGCGCTTCATCTGGCAGCTGGTAGGCGTGCTGGCCACATACGCTTCAATGTACTTGACGGGTGCAAACGTATAGCCTGTTTTTTCGACGCTGTAGGGATTTGTCTTGTCCACTTTTTGCCATTTGGAGATGTAAAGCCCCTGCTGCATTTGGTGGTCCGACTTGCGCATCTCCGAGTCGCCGTTGAAGCCCTTGAACTTCAGTCCCTCCATCGCGGCGGCGACTTTCATCGGGTCGGTCGACTTGGCTTTGGCCATGGCCTCGGACATCAAGACAATGCCGTTGTAGATGGAGAAGGTGTAGAAATCATCGCCGAACTTTTTCTGAAAATCATTCATGATGACGCCCAACTCACCGGGGTAGTTAGAGTGGTTGTAGGCAATCTGGTACACCTCGACATCACCACCCGCAGCCAAGGCGGTCGGCGTGCCAGAGACGCCAGCGTAATAAGCGTAGATTGGCAGTTTCAATCCGGCATCATTCAGCGCCTTGACCAGCAGCGTCATGTCTTGCCCCCAGTTCCCTGTCACGATGGTGTCAGCGCCCGACTGCTTGATCTTGGCCACATAAGGAGCGAAATCCTTCACCTGTCCGAGTGGCACCAGGTCATCGCCGACGATTGACGAATCGGGGCGCTTGCTGGCCATGCCCGCCTTGAAATACTTGGCCACCTGCTGACCATGCGAGTAGTTCTGGTTGATAAGGTAAATCTTCTTGACCTTGGGCTGATCCTTCATGAAAGTGGTCAGCGCCTCCATCTTCATCGACGTGTCGGCATCCAGACGGAAATGGGCATAGCTACACTTTTCATTGGTCAACGCAGGGTCCACCGCCGCGTAATTGAGGAAGATGACTTCCTTGCCGGGATTGCGCTCGTTGTGCTTGGCCACGGCATCGGCCAGTGCCAGCGCCGCACCCGAACCATTGCCTTGCACGATGTAGCGAAAGCCCTGATCAACGGCGGCCTTCAAGGTATTTTGGGCTTCCTGCGGCGAGCCTTTGCTGTCCATGCCGACAATTTCGAACTTGACGCCCGCTGCGTTTTTGGCGCCGTTCAGACGCTCTGCAATGAACTGCCAGCCCTTGAGCTGGTTTTGCCCCACATTGGCCATTGGCCCGGACAGGCCTTCGATCATGGCAATTTTGACGGTTTCACCCTTTTGGGCAAAGGCACCACCGACGGACAAAACGGCAACCGTGGCTGCAACAATTTTCACTGCAAATTTCATGGACATCTCCTGAGATTCAATCTATCAACACTCGTCCAGCGTACGAGTATTTGAGCGTCGCACCTCAAGGGATTTCCCGTAGAGTGAATCACCCATGCGACAGGCCAGGTGACTCGAAAGGGCCGCAACAGGCACCTCCCGAGTTCCTGTTGGCGCAGATCAGGCGCCAGGCAGCTTGTAGTCCTTGAGCAACTCGCGCAACTTGGTCTTCTGCATCTTGCCGGTGCCACCCAGGGGAATGGCGTCGACAAACACGACGTCGTCTGGAATCTGAAACTTGGCCGTTTTACCTTCGTAAAATTTGAGCAGCTCCTCACGCGTCAGGTCGAAGCCCGGCTTCTTCATCACGGCGATGATGGGACGTTCATCCCACTTGGGATGCTTCATGCCAATGCAGGCGGCCATCGCCACGGCAGGATGGGCCATGGCGATGTTCTCCACGTCAATCGAGCTGATCCATTCGCCCCCGGATTTGATAACGTCTTTGCTGCGGTCGGTGATCTGCATGTAGCCATCCGGATCGATCGTGGCCACGTCGCCGGTCGGGAACCAGCCGTCCACCAGCGGTGAGCCGCCCTCGCCTTTGAAATACTCGCTGATGATCCACGGCCCCTTGACCAACAAGTCGCCATAGGCCTTGCCGTCCCAGGGCAGCTCATGGCCATCGCCGTCAATGATCTTCATGTCTACGCCAAAAATGCCGCGTCCCTGCTTGAGGCGGACCTTCATTTTTTCTTCCGAGGTCATCGGCAGATGCTTGTTCTTGAGCGTGCACACGGTACCGAGCGGCGACATTTCCGTCATGCCCCAGGCGTGCAGAACTTCGACTCCATAGACGTCGTTGAAAGCGGTGATCATGGCCGGTGGGCAGGCCGAGCCGCCAATCACCGTGCGCTTCAACGAGCTGAAGCGCAAGCCACCCGCCTGCATGTGACTCAACATCATTTGCCAAACGGTTGGCACACCTGCTGCAAAAGTTACTTTTTCGCTTTCAATCAGCTCAAAGATGGACTTGCCGTCCATCGCCGGCCCCGGAAACACCAGCTTGGCGCCCGTCATGGCTGCGGAATACGGCAAGCCCCAGGCATTGACGTGAAACATGGGCACCACCGGCAACACCGAGTCGCGCGCACTCATGCACAAGGAGTCCGGCAAGGCGCCGGACAAAGCGTGCAGCATGGTGGAACGATGGCTGTACAAGGCGGCTTTCGGGTGGCCCGTGGTGCCGCTGGTGTAGCACATGCTGGAGGCCGAATTTTCATCAAACGAGGGCCACTTGTAATGACTGGATTGCGCGCCGATCCAGTCTTCGTAACTCACCAGACCGGGAATGCCGCTGTCCGCCGGGAGTTTGTCCGCATCGCACAGCGCCACAAAATGTTTAACGGTGGTGCAGCGGCTGTGGATGGCTTTGACGATGGGCAGAAACGACATGTCAAAACACAGCACGGTGTCTTCGGCGTGGTTGGCAATCCAGGCGATCTGATCCGGGTGCAGGCGCGGGTTCAAGGTGTGCAGCACACGGCCCGAACCGCTCACGCCAAAATACAACTCCAGATGGCGGTAGCCGTTCCAGGCGAGTGTGGCCACCCGGTCACTGAAACCCAGTTTCAAATCATCCAGCGCATTGGCAACCTGCCGGGCGCGCGTGGCGACATCCTTGTAGGTATAGCGATGAATATCCCCTTCGACCCGGCGCGAGACAACCTCGCCTTCACCATGGTGGCGCTCGGCAAATTCGATCAGCGACGAGATCAATAACTGGTGGCTTTGCATCAACCCAAGCATGAAGAAACTCCTGAATAATGGTGAAATTGAGGGCTCATGGTACTGCGGATTACCGGCCAATAAACGCCTGCCGTCTCCTGCATGACACGGGCATCCGCCGCTCCCCCACAGCGCACATTAGCCGCCCGGCCCGCGCCCCCGGCACCGATAACCCTGCAAGCTCTGTGCAGGGCCTGACTGCGAGACAATTCGGCCATGACTACGGCTACAAAAAACTTCAGCACCCTCGATGTGGGACTGACCTGGCACAACAGCTTTGCCAAACTGGGCCAGCATTTTTACACCCGGCTCGCACCCCATTCACTGCCTGAGCCCTACTGGGTGGGGCGCAGCGTTGCGCTGGCCCGTGAGATGGGCCTGATGGAGTCGTGGCTGTCGTCGCAAGAACTGCTGGAGGTGCTGTCGGGCAACCAACCCATGGCGGGCACGCAGCCGCTGGCCAGTGTTTACAGCGGTCATCAATTCGGCCAGTGGGCCGGCCAACTGGGCGATGGCCGGGCCATTTTGCTGGGCGAGACCAGCCTGGGGCTGGAAGTGCAACTCAAAGGTGCCGGGCTCACGCCCTATTCCCGCATGGGCGACGGACGGGCCGTGCTGCGCTCCAGCATCCGCGAATTTTTGTGCAGCGAGGCCATGCAGGGTCTGGGTATTCCGACCTCGCGGGCTCTGTGCGTGACCGGCTCGGATGAACCGATCCGCCGTGAAATGATCGAGACAGCGGCGGTGGTCACCCGGGTGGCGCCCAGCTTTGTGCGCTTTGGCCACTTTGAGCATTTTTCACACCGTGGCCAGCATGAGCAACTCAAAGTTCTGGCCGACTATGTGATTGACCGGTTTTACCCGGCCTGCCGCTCGGGCGACAAATTTGCCGGCAACCCGTACGCCGCCTTGCTGGAAGCCGTGAGCGAACGGACCGCGCTCATGGTGGCGCACTGGCAGGCGGTGGGGTTCTGCCATGGCGTGATGAACACCGACAACATGAGCATTCTGGGCCTGACCATCGACTACGGGCCGTTCCAGTTTCTGGACGCCTACCACCCCGGCCACATCTGCAACCATTCCGACCATCAGGGCCGCTACGCCTTCAACAAGCAGCCCAACATCGCCTACTGGAACCTGTTTTGCCTCGGACAAGCCCTGCTGCCGTTGATTGAAGACCAAGAACTTGCCATTGCCGCGCTGGAGTCCTATAAAACCGTTTTCCCCAATGCCCTGGAAAAACTGATGCGCGCCAAGCTGGGTCTGCTGGAGATTGATGGCTCAAACTCAACCGAAACGCTGACGCAGGACCGGGCGTTGACCGAGGACATCCTGAAACTGCTGGCCCAAGACCGGGTCGACTACACCATCTTCTGGCGGCGCCTGAGCCATTCCAGCGCCGGGACTGACACCGACGCGGTGCGTGACCTGTTTCTCAACCGGGACGCGATCGACGCCTGGCTGCTACGCTATTCAGAGCGGCTTGCGCAGAACCCACGGGGGCTAGTGGCTGATTTGATGCTAAAAACCAACCCGAAGTTCGTGCTGCGCAACCATTTGGGCGAACAAGCCATCAGAAAAGCGAAACTTAAAGACTTTTCGCAAGTCGATACCCTGCTGCTGCTGCTTGAATCCCCCTTTGAGGAACATCCGGGGTTTGAGGAGTACGCCGATTTCCCGCCCGATTGGGCCAGCAGCATCGAGATCAGCTGCAGCTCTTGAACCAACCTTCCCAAAAGAGAAACCCGTCATGACCTACAAAATTGAAAAAACCGAGGCCGAGTGGCGAGCCCTGCTGGCGGACAAAGGCGCTGAGCCGCTGGCCTTTGAGGTCACACGCCATGAAGCCACGGAACGCGCCTATACCGGCCGCCTGGAAGGCAACACGGCCCCTGGCATCTACACATGCATTTGCTGCGACAAACCCTTGTTTGATGCCAGCACCAAGTTTGAATCCGGTTGCGGCTGGCCCAGCTATTTCCAGCCCATCGACGAAGCGGCGGTAGAGACCAAGGTCGATGGCCAGTTGCGGATGCAACGCACCGAGGTGCATTGTGCCGACTGCGGCGCCCACCTGGGCCATGTGTTTGAAGACGGCCCGGCGCCGACCGGCCTGCGCTACTGCATGAACTCCGCTTCGTTAAACTTCACCCCTAAATGAAAATACTGATCGACTTCTTTCCCATCCTGCTGTTTTTCGGCAGCTACAAGCTCTACGACATTTATGTCGGCACCGGCGTGCTGATGGCCGCCACCGTGCTGCAAATGGCCTTGATTTACGTCATTGACCGCAAACTGACGGTCATGCACAAGATCACGCTGGCCCTGGTACTGGTTTTTGGCGCGTTGACCCTGGGGCTGCACGATGACCGCTTTATCAAATGGAAGCCCACCGTGTTGTATGCCGCCATGGCCATCGGCCTGGCTCTGGCGGTTTGGGTGTGGAAGAAAAACTTTCTCAAACTGATGCTCGGCAGCCAGATGGAATTACCCGATTCGGTGTGGATGCGGCTCAATGTCGTCTGGGTTGCCTATAGCGCGTTCATGTCACTCATCAACGCCTACGTGGCCGCCTACTACAGCACGGAAGCCTGGGTCAACTTCAAGCTCTGGGGCTATGCGTTTCCACTGATCTTTATCGTTGGCCAGGGTTTCTACATTTCGCGTTACCTCAAAGTCGACGAACCCAAGGCCCCGAATCAACCATGACACCGACCTCCCCCTCATCAGCACCCACCGCACAATTGCTTGAGCAGCGTTTGCGCGAAACGCTTCAACCCATCTCGCTGGAAGTGGTGGACGAGAGCTATCAACACAACGGCCACGCGGGATCCAACGGCACCGGCGCGGGCACCCACTTTCGGGTCCGTGTTACGTCACATTTTTTTACAGGCAAGTCCGCCGTCATGCGCCACCGCCTTGTGTATGATTCACTGCAAGACTTCATCGATCAGGGCTTGCACGCCTTGGCCATTGAAGCCCACTTACCGCCAGTTTGAACTTGATCATTGATAACTTGTCACTTAGGGAAACGATTCGAATGAAAATGAAACTTTTATCCGCCATTGCCACTGCCACCATGTTGTGCACGATGGCTCCGGCTGTGTTGGCGCAAAACGTGGCCATCGTCAACGGCAAAGCGGTACCTAAATCGCGTGTCGACGCACTGGCGCAGCAGATCGCCCGCTCGGGTCGTCCGGTGACGCCTGAAATGCAAGGCCAGCTCAAGGATGAAGTGATCGCCCGCGAAATTTTCATCCAGGAAGCCCAGAAACAGGGGCTGGACATCACCGAAGACTACAAAACTCAACTCGAACTGGCACGCCAGACGATTCTGATCCGTGAACTGTTTGCCAATTACCAAAAAGCCAACCCAGTGACCGATGCCGAAATCAAGGCCGAGTACGACAAGTTTGCAGCCGCCAACGGTGGCAAGGAATACAAGGCCCGCCACATTCTGGTGGAAAAAGAAGACCAGGCCAAAGCCATCATTGCCCAATTGAAAAAGGGCGGCAAGTTTGAAGAAATTGCCAAGAAATCAAGCAAAGATCCAGGCTCTGGCGCCAACGGTGGTGACCTCGACTGGGCCGGCGCTGGCAACTACGTTGCTGAATTCTCGGAAGCGCTGACCAAGCTGACCAAGGGCAAGATGACCGAGACCCCGGTCAAGACACAATTCGGCTATCACATCATTCGTCTGGACGATGTCCGTGATGCCCAGTTGCCCAAGTTTGACGACGTCAAGCCGCAAATTGCTCAGCAGTTGCAACAACAAAAGATGGCCAAATTCCAGGAAGAATTGCGCGCCAAGGCCAAAATCGAATAAGCCTGCCAGCTACTTCTCTAAAAACGCGGCTTGATGCCGCGTTTTTTTTCGCCTTTATTTTGCGAACCAACCGAACGTCGCCAAAATTTGATCAAAAAAGCGAGCGTGGCTTGCGCAGCATGGCTTGACGATACCCGAGCAATAGGGGAACAATTTAAATGCTCAGTTTCATCCATCTACGAGGGAGTTTTTAATGGCGACAACCACCACGGCGAAGAAAACAATCAGTACACCCAAAGCGGCCAAAACGGTCGCCGCCAAAACCAGGGTCAGGCTTAAGGCCCCTGCGGCAAAAACCAAAATAAGTGCAACCACCAAGACCGCCACCCTGAAACAGGTGGCCACCCAGAGCCGCAGAAAAGTAAGCTCCGTGGTGCATATGACGCGGGACGCCTCGTTCAAATTGATCGATGCCCAGCGCTCAATCTGGCTCGCGGGTCTGGGCGCGCTGGGCAAGGTCACCACCTCGACCGGTATCAAAGGCGAAAAAGCCTTTGAAGCCCTAGTCAAGGCCGGGGAAAAGATTGAATCGCAAGCGCGTGGCGCCATCGACTCCAACGCCGACCGGCTCAAGCTCCGCATCAACGACGCCACCCAAGTGATGGACCAAGGCATCGACACTGTCGGCGATGCTTTCGATGCACGGGTCAAACAGGCATTAGCCCGTTTGGGCTACCCAAAAACCAGCAAGACCAAGAAGTAAGTGCTTGGCCAGACGCCAAGCGCGCACTGCTCCGACGGACTCCATTCACAGGGGTGCACGAATGGGATTGATTCTTTTGCAGACCCAATTTCAGATTGATTTGCGAAATCACAATCGGTTTTCTCGTCTGACGAGCAACCTTCCCTCTTCACATCAGCATCAGGAGTGGCGACATGGCAGTTTGGTTTGAGCTCAACAAGAGCAGCAACGGTCAGTTCAATTTCGCTCTTAAAACGGAGAACGACCATGTCCTTCTGAGAAGCGAGCAATACGAATCCAAGGCGTCGGCCCAAAGCGGCATCGCTTCGATCCAGGCCAACTGCGCCTTGGAGGCCCGCTATGAAAAGAAGCTTGCCTCAGACGGCAAACCCTTCTTCAACCTGAAAGCGGCCAAACACCAAATCATCGGCACCAGCCCGATGTATGGCTCGGAGCAGGCCAGAGATGACGGCATTGCTTTGGTCAAAGCCAGCGGCGCTGGCACGACAGTCAAAGACAACACTTGACCTCTTGCAGGACGGCCTTCGAGGTCAGGTGAGTCGCAGTAAGCACCGCGCCGGCATGCCGGCGCGGTCCGTTCCTGTCGAACGTTAGCCCACCCAGCGTCTGGCGTTTCGCCACAACTGCATCCAGGCGCTGAACGCGGCTGGATCGCCATTGGTCCAACTCATTTGGATGTTGCGGAACACGCGCTCGGGGTGCGGCATCATGGCGGTGAAGCGGCCATCGGCCGTGGTCACCGCCGTCAAACCGCCCGGGCTGCCGTTCGGGTTGAACGGGTAGGCTTCGGTGGCGGCACCGTGGTTGTCGGTGAAGCGCATGGCGGCGATGGCTTTGGCGGCATCGCCCCGGTACTTGAAGTTGGCGAAGCCTTCGCCGTGTGCCACAGCAATCGGCAAGCGGTTGCCGGCCATGCCGGCGAAGAACAGCGACGGCGATTCCAGCACTTCGACCATGCTCAGGCGGGCTTCAAAACGCTCGCTCTGGTTGGTGGTAAAGCGCGGCCAGTCTTGCGCGCCAGGGATGATGTCGGCCAGTTCAGCAAACATCTGGCAGCCGTTGCAGACACCCAAGCCGAAGGTGTCGGTACGGCCGAAAAAGCCTTTGAACTGGTCGGCCAGACCTGGGTTGAAGGTGATGGAACGCGCCCAGCCAATGCCTGCTCCCAGCGTGTCGCCATAGCTGAAACCGCCACAGGCCACCACGCCCTTGAAATCGGCCAGGTTGGCGCGGCCACTTTGCAGGTCGGTCATGTGGACGTCAAACGCTTCAAACCCGGCTTCGGTAAAAGCATAGGCCATCTCGACGTGCGAGTTGACGCCCTGTTCGCGCAGCACCGCCACTTTGGGCCGGGACAACATGAGTGCTGGACTCGCTACTGATTTAGTAGCTGCTTGCGCAATATCGACGGGGGCTAGAGGCTGATTTGATACTAAATGAACATGCATGCCCGGGTCCAGCGGATCGCCAGCGGCGGCGTGCTCGGCATCGGCACAGGCCGGGTTGTCGCGTTGCTGGCAAATCTTCCAGCTGGTGTTGTCCCAGACCTGATGCAGGTCTTGCAATTTGGCGCTGAACACCGCTTTGGCATCACGCCAGACCTGCACCTCACCGACACCGGCCTGGATGGTCGAGTCAGCGGGACGGGTTTTGCCCACCACATGGCTGTATTTGCTCAAGCCATGCTCGCGCAGGGTTTGCATCACTTCGCTGCGCTGCGCCGTGCGCACTTGCAGCAGCACGCCCAGTTCTTCGGTGAACAGGGCTTTCAGTGTCAATTCTTCGCGCCGGGCGCTAACCTGGTTTGCCCAGTTTTTGCTGTCACCATAGTCGGCGCGGCTGTCGGTGATGCCATCGCCTTCGGTGACCAGCAAGTCGACGTTGAGCGAGACGCCGACGTGACCGGCAAATGCCATTTCGCATGCGCTGGCAAACAGGCCGCCGTCGCTGCGGTCATGGTAGGCCAAAATTTGGCCCTGGATGCGCATGGCGTTGACGGCGTTGACCAGGTTCACCAGGTCTTGCGGATGGTCCAGATCGGGCACCTCATCGCCCAACTGGCCCAGTGTTTGCGCCAACATGCTGCCGCCCATACGGTTTTGGCCGCGGCCCAAGTCAATCAACACCAACGTGGTGTCGTCGGTTGCGTTCAGTTGTGGCGTCAAGGTGCCGCGCACATCGGCCAGGGTGGCGAAAGCGGTGACGATCAGGGACACCGGCGAAGTGACCTTTTTGGCGCCCTTCTCGTCCTTCCACTGCGTGCGCATGGAGAGCGAATCTTTGCCAACGGGAATGGAAATACCCAGCGCCGGGCACAGTTCCAGCCCGACGGCCTTCACCGTGGCATACAGCGCAGCGTCTTCACCGGGCTCACCGCAAGCGGCCATCCAGTTGGCGGACAGCTTGACGCGTGACAACTCGAACGGTGCGGCCAGCAAATTGGTGATGGCTTCCGCCACCGCCATGCGACCGGAAGCTGGCGCATTCACGGTGGCCAGCGGCGTGCGCTCACCCATACTCATGGCTTCACCGGCAAAACCTTTGTAATCCGCCAGGGTCACGGCACAGTCGGCCACCGGCACCTGCCAGGGTCCGACCATCTGGTCGCGGTGGCTAAAGCCGCCCACGGTGCGGTCGCCGATGGTGATGAGAAAGCGCTTGGACGCCACAGTCGGGCTGGCCAGCACGTCGATGCAGGCTTTTTGCAGCTCAACGCCGGTCAGGTTGACCGGGGTAAAGGTGCGTGCCACGGTGGTCACGTTGCGGTGCATTTTGGGCGGTTTGCCGAGTAACACGTTCATCGGCATGTTGACTGGAGACTCTTTATCCGCATCGACCAGTTCCAGCTGGCGCTCTTCAGTCGCCACGCCGATCACGGCAAACGGGCAACGCTCGCGCTCGCACAGAGCTTTAAACAGTTCCAGCGACTCGGGCGCGATGGCCAGCACGTAGCGTTCCTGGCTCTCGTTGCACCAGATTTCTTTCGGCGCCATGCCGGTCTCTTCCAACTGGATGGCACGCAAATCAAAGCGGGCGCCGCGCCCGGCGTCGTTGGTCAGCTCGGGGAAGGCGTTGCTCAAGCCGCCGGCGCCGACGTCGTGAATCGCCAGAATCGGGTTGCCGGTGCCATTCGGGCCGCCTTCATTGCCGAGCACCCAGCAATGGTTGATCACCTCTTGCGCCCGGCGCTCGATCTCGGGGTTGCCGCGTTGCACCGAATCAAAGTCGAGTTCGGCCGCATTGGCGCCCGTGGCCATCGAACTGGCGGCGCTGCCGCCCATGCCAATGCGCATGCCGGGGCCGCCGAGCTGGATCAGCAAACTGCCGGCGGGGAATTCAATCTTGTGCGTTTGCGTGGCGTCGATCACACCCAAGCCACCGGCGATCATGATCGGCTTGTGGTAGCCGCGCTGCTCTTCTTTCGCGGTGGGTGCACCTGTGGCATCGGCCACCGTGTAGCTCAAACTCTGCTCGTATTCGCGAAAGTAGCCCAGCAAATTGGGCCGGCCAAACTCGTTATTGAACGCCGCGCCGCCCAGCGGCCCCTCAAGCATGATCTCCAGCGGGCTGGCGATGTGGCCGGGCTTGCCGTAATTCGTGGCGGTCGGATTCTCCTGCTCCTTTGAATCCGTCGCGGAAATGGAGGTCTCAGCCCAATTAATTTTGGACACAGTAAAGCCGGTCAAGCCCGCTTTGGGTTTGGAACCGCGTCCGGTCGCACCCTCGTCGCGGATCTCGCCGCCCGCGCCAGTGGCGGCACCGGGGAAAGGCGAGATGGCGGTGGGGTGGTTGTGGGTTTCCACCTTCATCAGAATGTGGTTGGTAGCACTCTGTTTTTCATAGCTGCTTGCGCTTATTCCACGGGGGCTAGAGGCTGATTTGGCTATAAAACGTTCAACCTGCACGCCTTCCATCACCGAGGCGTTGTCCGAGTACGCCACCAGCATGTGCTGCGGGTTGGTCTGGTGCGTGTGGCGGATCATGCCGAACATGCTCTGGGCTTGCGCCACGCCGTCAATCGTGAACTCGGCGTTGAAAATTTTGTGGCGGCAGTGCTCGCTGTTGGCCTGCGCAAACATCATCAACTCCACATCGGTGGGGTTGCGCTGCAATTGGGTGAAAGCCTGTACCAAGTAGTCGATCTCATCACCGGCCAGCGCCAAGCCAAACTGGGTGTTGGCAACTTCCAGCGCGGCTTTGCCGCCTTGCAAAACGTCCACATGCGCCATTGGCGCCGGCTGCAGCTCGGTGAACAAACCGCAGGCTGTGGCGCGGTCAAACATCACGCTCTCGGTCATGCGGTCGTGCAGCAAGTCGCCGATTTGCGCCAGTTGCGCCTCGGACAAGCTGGGTTTACTCAGCAAACCGCTCTTGAGCGTGACGCGGTATTCCAGCACCCGCTCCACCCGTCTTACGCCTAAGCCACAGTTGTGGGCAATATCGGTGGCTTTGGAGGCCCAGGGCGACACGGTGCCAAAACGCGGCGTCACCACGATCAAGGCGCCGTCGGTGGGGCCCGCATAAGGATCGCCATAGGTCAGCAAGGCCGCCAGTTGCGCCTTGAGGGCTTGGGGCGGCTCGACATCGGACGTAACAAGGTGCACGTAGCGCGCGGCGACCCCGTTGATCTTGTCGTGGATGGCCTGCAGGCTCGGCAAAAGTTGCTGGATACGAAAACTGCTGAGAGCGCTGCCGCCCTCGATTTGGGTAATGTGCAGAGTCACTTTAGGGGCCTGGATTGGGGGGCTAACGGGATGGACGATCGGCTCAAGACGCTGATGCTGACTGGGCCCGTCCGTGAAAACCTTTGATTTTAACTGCCCGTCACAGCCGCCCCTCACGAAAAATTTCGTCCAATGGGATAATTGACCCCATGACTATCACTTACAAAGACGCCGAAGGCATTGCGGGCATGCGCGTAGCGGGCCGCCTGGCCTCAGAACTGCTGGACTACCTGACCCCATTCGTCAAACCCGGTGTGACCACCAATGAGTTGGACAAACTGGCCGATGACTACACGGTCAACGTGCAGGGCGCGATTTCCGCGCCGCTGAACTACGCGCCTTCCGGCCACAACCCCTACCCCAAGTCCATCTGCACCTCCGTCAACCATCAGGTGTGCCACGGCATTCCGAACGACAAACCGCTCAAGAAGGGCGATATCGTCAATGTGGACGTGACCGTCATCAAGGATGGCTGGCATGGCGATTCCAGTCGAATGTTCATGGTTGGCGAGGTTTCCGTGGCGGCCAAACGGCTATGCGCCCTGACCTACGAGGCCATGTGGCACGGCATTGTCAAGGTCAAGGCAGGCGCCTACTTGGGCGACATTGGCCACGCCATTCAGACCTTTGCCGAAGGCCATGGCCTGAGTGTGGTGCGGGAGTTTTGTGGCCATGGCATTGGTCGCAAATTTCATGAAGAACCGCAAATCCTGCATTACGGCCGGCCCGGCACGCTGGACCAACTCAAAGCCGGTATGACGATCACGATTGAGCCGATGCTCAACATCGGGCGCAAGGAAATCAAGGAAATGGGCGACGGCTGGGCCATCTCCACCAAAGACCGCTCGCTGTCAGCGCAATGGGAACACATGGTGCTGGTGACCGAGACCGGTTACGAGGTGCTGACCCTGTCTGCCGGCAGCCCGCCGATCCCGTCGTTCGTGCCCAAGCTTGCGCCGGCAGCCGAGCCTTCTTCAACTTAACGACCCTCAACGCGATGGATTGCAAAGCCAACGATGACTGACCTTCAAGCGTTGCGCAATCGCTATCGCGCTGACAAATCTGCCTTACTACAGTCACTGGCCTCCAGTGGCCCCTCGACCAGGGGGGTTCGCACCACGTTGGGCAAGCTGTCAGGTCTGGCCGACGCCACGCTGAAGACCCTGTGGCAGCAGGCGGGGTTTACCAGCCCTTTTGCCCTGGCTGCGGTCGGTGGCTACGGGCGCGGTGAGTTGTTTCCCTACTCCGATGTCGACGTGCTGGTGCTGTTGCCGGACGACCAGTCGCCGGACCACGATCCGCAGCTCAAAGCCCGGATCGAGGGTTTCATTGGCAGTTGCTGGGACGCCGGGCTGGAGATTGGCTCCAGCGTCCGCACCGTCGCCGAGTGCCTGAATGAAGCGGCCCGTGACGTCACCGTCCAGACCTCGCTGATTGAATCGCGCCTCATCACCGGCAACGCCGAGTTGTTTGCGGCATTTGAAAAAGCGTTTTTAGCGGCGCTTGACCCGCAAGCCTTTTTTGTAGCAAAAACACTGGAACTGCGCCAGCGCCACAGCAAGTTTGAAGACACGCCCTATTCGCTGGAACCCAATTGCAAGGAGTCGCCCGGCGGCCTGCGCGATTTGCAGGTGATCCTGTGGGTGGCCAAAGCGGCCGGCTATGGCGGCAATTGGGACGCGCTAGCCAAAGGCGGTCTGGCCACTGCCTTTGAAGTCAAGCAGATTAAGCACAATGAAGCGCTGCTGCGCCTGATTCGCGTGCGCCTGCATTTGATAGCGCAGCGGCGCGAAGACCGGCTGGTGTTTGACCTGCAATCCGCCGTGGCCCAGTCGTTTGGCTACGAAGCGCCCTCGCCCAGCACGGACCAACGCGCCTTTGTGCGCCCCAGCGAAGCCCTGATGCGCCGCTACTATTGGGCGGCCAAGGCCGTGACCCAGCTCAACCAGATTTTGCTGCTCAACATCGAGGAACGGCTCAACCCGTCCACGCACGAGCCGCGTCCGATCAATGCGCGTTTTTATGACAAAGCCGGCATGGTGGAGGTCGCCAGCGACGATCTGTACCAACGCGAGCCGCATGCCATTCTGGAAACCTTCCTGATCTACCAGACCACGGTCGGCCTCAAGGGCCTGTCGGCACGCACCCTGCGCGCCCTGTTCAACGCCCGTAACCTGATGGATGGCAAGTTTCGCAACGACCCGGTGAACCGCGAAACCTTCAAGCAGATTCTGATGCAGCGCGACGGCATCACCCATGCCATGCGGCTGATGAACCAGACCTCGGTGCTGGGGCGCTACTTGTGGATTTTCCGCAAAATCGTGGGCCAGATGCAGCACGACTTGTTTCATGTCTACACGGTGGACCAGCACATCTTGATGGTGCTGCGCAATGTGCGGCGCTTCTTTATTGTGGAGCACGCCCACGAGTACCCGTTTTGTTCGCAACTGGCCTCCGGCTGGGACAAGCCCTGGATTTTGTACATCGCGGCGCTGTTTCACGACATCGCCAAAGGCCGTGGTGGCGATCACTCGGAACTGGGCGCCACCGAGGTGCGGCGTTTTTGCAAACTGCACGCCATTGCGCGGGAAGATGCCAGCGTGATCGAACTGATCGTGCATGAGCACCTGACGATGAGCCGCATTGCGCAAAAGTCAGACCTGAGCGATCCCGACATCATCGCCGCGTTCGCCAAACGGGTCGGCAACGAGCGCAATCTCACCGCGCTTTATCTGCTGACGGTGGCCGACATTCGGGGCACCAGCCCAAAGGTCTGGAACGCCTGGAAAGGCAAGCTGCTGGAGGACCTGTACCGCCTGACCTTGCGGGCACTGGGCGGCCGCGCGCCCGACCGCGAAGCCGAAGTGGAAGCGCACAAGCGCGAAGCCCTGATTTTGCTGGCCCTGCATGCCTTACCGTTTGAAGCCCACAAAGCGCTGTGGGATACGCTGGACGTGGGCTATTTCATTCGTCACGACGCGGCCGACATTGCCTGGCACACCCGGCAACTGTCACGCTACGTGGGCACGGGCAAGTCCATCGTGCGAGCCCGCCTGTCGCCCTTGGGCGAAGGCTTGCAGGTGCTGGTCTACACCGCCGACCGGCCCGACCTGTTTGCCCGTATCTGCGGCTATTTTGACCAGGGCGGCTTCAGCATTCTGGACGCACGGGTGCACACCGCCAACAATGGCTATGCCCTGGACACGTTTCAGGTGATTGCCTCCGCCTTGCCGGAACACTACCAGGAGCTCACCAGCATGGTGGAGAGCGAATTGGGCCGCGCCATTGCCCAGACCGGCCCGCTGCCGCCACCGAGCCGCGGCCGGGTGTCGCGCCGGGTCAAGAGTTTTCCGATTGCACCCTGGGTCACCCTGCGGCCGGACGAAAAAGCCCAGCGCTGGCTGCTCAACATCTCGGCCAGTGACCGGGTCGGGCTGCTGTACTGCGTGGCCCGCGTGCTGGCCAAGCACAACATCAATCTGCAGCTGGCCAAAATTGCGACCTTGGGTGAACGGGTAGACGACACCTTTTTGATTCAGGGCGCCGAGTTGCAGCACAACCGGGCCCAGATTGAAATCGAGACCGAGTTGCTGGAAGCGCTGGCTTGATTCAGTCGTCCAGCGGTGCATCCAGCCCCGGAAACAGCACCTCGGTATAGCCAAACCGGCTGAAATCCCGCACCCGCATCGGGTACAGCTTGCCGATCAGGTGATCACACTCATGCTGCACTACACGCGCATGAAACCCCTCCACCGTGCGGTCAATCGGGTCGCCGTACTGGTCAAAACCGATATAGCGAATGCGCGCAAAACGCGGCACCATCGCGCGCAGGCCGGGGACGGAGAGGCAACCTTCCCAGTCTTCCACTTCGAGCAACGTTGCGTCGTTTTCTGATGCTGGCAGCGGGATGATCACCGGGTTGATCAGCACGGTTTTAGGCACCTCCGGCGCATCGGGATAACGCGGATTGCGCGTGTCGGTGCCAAAAATCACCAATTGCAGATCCACCCCAATTTGCGGTGCGGCCAGCCCGGCGCCGTCGGCCGCCAGCATGGTGTCGAGCAGGTCCGAGATCAGCAGATGCAACTCATCGGCATCGAACTGGGTGACGGGTTGGGCGATGCGCAGCAAACGCGGGTCGCCCATTTTGAGAATGTCACGAATGGCCATCAAGCAACTCCTTTAAACCGGTTTCATCCAGCACCGTAACGCCCAACGCCTGCGCCTTGTCGAGCTTGCTGCCCGCCTCGGCGCCTGCCACGACAAAAGTGGTTTTTTTGCTGACCGAACCGGCGACCTTGCCGCCCGCCGCCTCAATCAGGTCTTTGGCCTCGTCCCGGCTCATCGTGGGCAGGGTGCCGGTGATGACAAAGGTTTTGCCACTCAAGGGTTTGGCCGTGACGGGTGCCGGCGGGCCCTCGGCCCAAGTCACGCCGCAGGCGCGCAACTGCTCGACCACCTCGCGGTTGTGCGGCTGGTCAAAAAACGTGCGCAGGCTTAAGGCCACGATCGGGCCGACGTCACTGACCTGCAATAGTTGCTCCACGCTGGCATCCATGATGGCGTCGAGATTACCGAAATGGCGCGCCAATTCTTTGGCGGTGGCTTCACCCACATGGCGGATGCCCAGGCCGAACAGAAAGCGGGGCAACGTGGTTTGCTTTGATTTCTCCAGCGCTTCCACAATGTTCTGCGCCGATTTATCGGCCATCCGGTCCAGGCTGGCCAGCGAAGTGAGGCCCAGCCGGTACAAATCTGGCAGGGTGCGAATGACGTTGCCATCCACCAACTGATCCACCAGTTTCTCGCCCAAGCCTTCCACCTCGACCGCGCGGCGCTGGGCAAAGTGCAGGATGGCCTGCTTGCGCTGGGCGGCACAAAACAGGCCACCGGTGCAGCGATGGTTGACCTCGGTTTTTTCGCGCACCACGGCGCTGCCGCAGATCGGGCATTGGCGCGGCATGCGGAAGTTCGGCACATAGTGCGCGCGCGGTGTCGGCACCACCCCAACCACCTCGGGAATCACATCGCCGGCCCGGCGCACGATGACCGTGTCGCCAACATGCACCCGCTTGCGGCGCAGCTCGAACAGGTTGTGCAATGTGGCATTGGTCACATTGACACCGCCGACAAAAACCGATTTCAGGCGAGCCACCGGTGTGAGTTTGCCGGTTCGCCCCACCTGCACATCAATGCCCAGCACCAGGGTTTGTTGCTCTTGCGCCGGAAACTTGTGCGCCACCGCCCAGCGTGGTTCGCGCGTCACAAACCCCATGCGGCGTTGCAACGCCAGGCTGTTGACCTTGTAAACGACACCATCAATATCAAAACCGAGGCCGTCGCGTTGCTGTCCGATCGACTCGTAATATGCTACTAATTCAGTAGCACCTTGCGCAAGCTTGACAAGGGCTGAGACCGGAAACCCCCATAACTTCAGGGTTTGCAGCATGTCATAGTGCGACGCGAACTCCGGCCCCCCTGCTTCTGGCGGCGTGATCGCCCCCAAGCCATAGGCAAAGAAGCTCAAGGGGCGCTGGGCGGCAATGCCGGGGTCGAGTTGGCGCACGGCCCCGGCTGCGGCGTTGCGGGTATTGACGAAGGTCTTTTGGCCCCGCTCACGCTGCTTGTCATTCAGCCGTTCAAAGTCATCGCGGCGCATGTAGACCTCGCCACGCACTTCCAGAATCGCCGGCACGCCCGGTGGCAAGCGCAAAGGAATCTGGCCAATCGTGCGGATATTTTGCGTCACGTCTTCACCCATTTCGCCATCGCCACGCGTGGCCGCCTGCACCAGCACACCGTGCTCATAGCGCAGGTTCATGGCCAGACCGTCAAACTTGGGCTCGGCCACATACTCCACGGCCGGAGCCGACTCCGCCAGGCCCAGCTCGCGCCGCACACGGGCGTCGAAATTCCGGGCACCACTGGCTTCGGTGTCGGTCTCAGTCCGGATGCTCAGCATCGGCACGGCGTGGCGCACACTGACAAATTGGTCGAGTGCGCGGCCACCCACCCGTTGCGTCGGAGAATCCGCTGTCACCAGCTCGGGATGTTGGGCCTCAATGGCCTGCAATTCCTGAAACATGCGGTCGTACTCGGCATCCGGAATGCTGGGGTCATCCAGCACGTAATAGCGATGGGCATGCTCATGCAATGCGCGCCGGAGTTGCTCGATATGGGCGGGGTCAAACGGCGGCGTCAAGGGTGCAAACAAATCCTGCCCTTGCGGTAACGAATTCTGCATAACGTGATCTAAAAACCCCAAATTCAGGAAAACAGGCGCCGCGCCAGGGCCGAGCCGGCTGACAGGTCGCGCTGGTCCAGCGTGTCATACAACTGCTCCAGCTCGGCGCCAATCACGTCCATGGCCTCGGTCGGCAGCAGCAGACCGTTGTCATCGGTCACGACACCATCCATGCTGCCCGCCAGCGACAGGGCCGCCTCGCGCATGCGGACAAAGGGCTGCTCGCTGCGGTCAGTCTGCGGAACGTCCAGGCTGATCAGGACCTCCCGAATGGCCGACAGCGCGGGATCATCGGCCAAGGCCGCTTGCGAGTCAAAACTCAGACCCAGCACCGGTGGCAAGCCCGGCAAACTGGCGGGTAGAAGCATGCGACCTGGAATGGCACCCATGACGAAGCCAAGACGCGTCGCCGTCTGCTGAACATAACCGGGGCTCCAGGCTGCATGACTGGCCCGCAACACAAAACCAAGCAGGGCATCGTGGTCGCTGGCAAACTGGTCCAACTCACGCGCCCGCGCCACCTCGTCGCGCATCTCGGGAAAATCGGGGGTGCCACTGATGGCATCGCAGAAATCCTGCGTTTTCATCACAAATTCAGAATACTCAATTTCATTGAGCGCACCTGCGCGGTTGGCCAACTGCACGCCGGCCTGAAACAGGGTGTAGCGCTGGCCCGCCTGCGGTATTTCCCAACACTGGCTGGCCTCATTGAAACCTTCGATGGAAAACGGTTTGCTGCCAGCGCGGCGCGTTGGCGGCAGCGCAACCAGCGCGGCTTCGCCCGCTATCGGGTTTTCTAGCGCAATCGGCGCGATGACGTCAATCAAGACATCCAGGGCCGGTTTTTTCTCCAGCACAGGGGCAGGAAAACTCGCCACATCCAAGGCAGCCGCATCCAGCCCCGGCTCAAGCGGCCCACCCAAATGAGGTTCGATCAGCGGCTGGTCAGGCTCGGCTTGTCGGGGCAAATTTTTGCGGGCCGTCCAGGCCCCGTGCATGACCATCGCCACCAGCACCAAGCCACCCACCACGGCTAAACCAATTTGTAGATTACTCATAGACCTTAACCAAGCTCCGCCATCGAAACAGCCGCATCCATGTCCACCGCCACGATGCGGGATACGCCCTGCTCCTGCATGGTCACGCCAATCAACTGCTCGGCCATTTCCATGGCGATCTTGTTGTGACTGATAAACAAAAACTGGGTTCCCTTGCTCATGCTGGAGACCAGCTTGGCATAACGCTCGGTGTTGGCATCGTCCAGCGGCGCATCAACTTCGTCGAGCAGACAGAACGGCGCCGGGTTGAGCTGGAAAATCGCAAACACCAGCGCAATCGCCGTCAGCGCTTTTTCGCCGCCTGACAGCAAATGAATCGTCTGGTTTTTCTTGCCTGGCGGCTGCGCAATCACCTGCACGCCAGAATCCAGAATTTCTTCGCCGGTAATCACCAGTCGGGCGTTGCCGCCGCCGAACAGCTCCGGGAACATCTTGCCAAAGTGCTCGTTGACAGCGTTGAACGTGCCCGACAGCAGCTCCCGGGTTTCGCCGTCAATCTTCTTGATGGCGTCTTCCAGCGTGGTCATGGCCTCGGTCAGGTCGGCCGTTTGCGCATCCAGAAAGTTCTTGCGCTCGCTGGCGGCTGCCAGCTCGTCCAGCGCGGCCAGGTTAACCGCCCCCAGGGCCGTGATGTCACGGTTCAGGCGGTCAATCTCGCCCTGCATGCCCGTCAAGCGCACGTTGCCGTCCGCCAGTGACTTGGCCACCACCTCCAGATCAGCCTGCGCGTCTTCGAGCAACTGGGTGTATTGCTCAAAACCCAGCCGCGCGGCCTGTTCCTTGAGCTGGAATTCGGTGATGCGCTGCCGCAAGGGGTCCAACTCACGTTCCAACTGCAGGCGGCGCTCGTCGCTGGCGCGCAACTTGGCGGTCAGGTCGTCGTATTCGCTGCGCCTGGCGCCCAGTGACTGCTCGCGCTCCATCTTGTTGGACAAGGCATTTTGCAGACCCCCTTGTGCCGCGGCATCGTTCAGCCGTGCCAATTCTTCATGGGCTCGTTCGGCTTCAGCCCTTACGGACTCGGCCTGTTGCGCTGCAGTATCGATAGCACGCGACAACTCAGCCTTGCGCGCGTCGAGGCTACGCATGGAAAAAACCGCCTCCTGGGATTGACGCTCCAGGCTGCGCTGCTGCTCGCGGCACTCGTTCAACTTACGCTCAGCGCCCATCACGCGCTCGTCGAGTTGGGCGTGACGCTCCTGGGTATCGGCCAGCTGCATGTCCAGCTCTTCAAATCGCCCCTCGGCGGTAACGCGGCGCTCTTGTAAGTCATTCAACTGGGCATCGACCTCGGCCAGATCGCCAGCGATTTGGGCGCTGCGCAGGCGGGCCTGGTCGGCCAGCTGTGTCAGCCGCAAGGTTTCCACCTGCAGTTCATGGACCCGACTTTGACTCTCGGCCGCTTCCCGTCGCACCGCCACCAGACGCTGCGACGCATCGGCGTAGGCCGCCTCAGCCCGCACCAGGGCGGAGCGGGATTCATCGCTGATCATGGCCTGCGCCCGAAGCTCCTTCTCCAAGTTTTCAATTTCCTGCGCCCGGGCCAGCAAACCGGCCTGCTCCGAGTCGGGCGCGTAAAAGCTCACGCTGTAGGCGCCTACAGCATGGCCGGTTTTTACAAAGATCGTCTCGCCGGGCTGCAGCTTGTCGCGGCTGGCCAGGGCATCTTCAAAACTGGGCGCTGTGAAACAACCTTGCAGCCAATCGGTCAACACCGCCTTTTGCCCCGCATCATTGATGCGCAGCAAATCGGACAGACGCGGCAGCAACGCCGCTTTTTCGGGCAAGGCGGCCAGCGGAGGGCTGTAAAAGGCGAGCTTGGCCGGCGGGGCATCGTTGCCAAAAGCCCGCACCATCTCCAGACGCGACACCTCCAGCGCCCCCAAGCGCTCGCGCAGCGCCCCTTCCAGGGCGTTTTCCCAACCCTGTTCGATGTTGATGCGGTTCCACAAACCCTGCAAACTGTCCAGCCCGTGCTTGGCCAGCCAGGGCTGCAGCTTGCCGTCGGTCTTGACCTTTTCCTGCAAGGCCTTAAGCGCTTCCATGCGCGCCGACAAATCCGCCTGTCGGGCCGATTCGGTGTTGACAGTTTGTTGCTGGGCACGCCGGTTGTCATCCAGTTGCGGCACGGCATCCTGCAGTTCATGCAGGCGCCCTTCTGCCACGCTGGCGGTCTCTTGGACCTGGTCCAGCTGACTTTGCAGATTCAGCAAACGGGCCTCGTCCGGCGCCGCCAAGGCATTGCGATCCGCACTGAGTCGTTCACGGCGCGTGGTGAACTGGCGTGATTGCTCCTCGATGCTGCGCTGGTCCGCGGCCAGCACCTGAATCTGCTGCTGCACCTGGGCCACGCTGGCGCGCTGCTCGTTGGCGCCTTTTTGCGCCAGGCGCAAGGCCTCTTCCAGATCGGGCAGCTGCTGGGCCTGGTCTTCTACCTGGGCGGCCAACAGTTCGGTTTTTTCTTCGCCGACCATCGCCAGTTCAGAGAGGCTTTCAATTTCTTCCTGCGCGTCATCGCGGCGCATGGCCCATTGGGCGGTTTGCTCTTTGAGGGTGATCAGGCGCTGCTCAACCCGCTGGCGGCCTTCCACCACAAAACGGATCTCGGCTTCCAGCCGGCCGACCTCGGTACTGGCCTCGTACAGCAACCCTTGCGCCTGGTTCACCTGATCGCCCGCAGCATAGTGGGCCTGGCGCACCGTCTCCAGCTCGGCTTCGATGTGGCGCAAATCCGCCACCCGGCTCTCCAGCGCATTGACCGCGCCTTGGGCGTCGGCCTTGACCTTGGCCTGATCTGCTTCTGACTCGGTGCGCTTGAGAAACCACAGTTGATGCTGCTTGAGCGTGACATCGGCCGTGAGGGTGTTGTACTTTTTGGCCACAATGGCCTGCGCTTCCAGCTTTTCCAGGTTGGCATTGAGCTCGCGCAAAATATCTTCCACCCGGGTCAGGTTTTCGCGGGTGTCGCTCAGGCGGTTTTCAGTCTCACGGCGGCGCTCCTTGTATTTGGAGACCCCGGCGGCCTCCTCCAGGAACAAGCGCAGTTCTTCCGGTTTCGACTCAATAATGCGGCTGATGGTGCCCTGACCAATGATGGCGTAGGCCCGTGGCCCCAGGCCAGTGCCCAAAAAGACGTCTTGCACGTCGCGCCGGCGCACCGGCAAGTTGTTGATAAAGTAGCTGCTGGTGCCGTCGCGCGTCAGCACCCGCTTGACGGCAATCTCGCCAAACGTGGCCCACTGGCCCCCGGCGCGGTGGTCGGCGTTGTCAAATACCAGCTCGACACTGGCGCGACTGGCCGGTTTGCGGGTGTTGGTGCCATTGAAAATGACGTCCTGCATCGACTCGCCGCGCAACTCGGACGCTTTGGACTCGCCCAGCACCCAGCGCACCGCATCCATGATGTTGGATTTGCCGCAGCCATTGGGCCCGACCACCCCCACCAGTTGCCCCGGCAGCATGAAATTGGTCGGCTCGGCGAAGGACTTGAACCCTGATAACTTGATTGAATTAAGACGCACGGATCGCTGGGCTACTTAAGCTGTAGGTTTGACCGGGTCAGGAGCTGCCTGCCAAGCCACAAAGAAAGCCGCCATGATAACTTGACTGCCTTGGCGAACACGACAGCCGGGGACGCTCTCACGACGCATCACTCCAAGTCCTTTACCACTTGCGCAGCGATGTGCTTCAAACCGGTTTCAATGTCTTCCTTGAGCAGCTCCCCACCGGTTGCACCACACCACTCTTCCATGAGTCGCGGCTGCGCCCGCTGGGGCACAAGCCGTTCATACAAACGAGCGCGCTTGTCCAGCGGGTTTTGCACCGGAAAACCCTCGGCATACAGAAGCAGGCTTTCGTAGACGGTGCGCTTGCTATCCAGGTTTTCAAGACGAAGCTGCAAACCAAGTTCCAGGGCGAGGTAGTGCGGCCGACTGCTTTCCCTCAGTTGAAGGGTCGGTGCGCTGATCGTCAGTTGCAAAGGCGTGGGCCCGCTGTCGCCAAGACGGACAGCTTGCGCGAGCGCATCGGTGAATTGAGAGGTGTAGTCGATGGCGGACAGCGCACCGGACAGCTGCGCCATGCAGGGCTGCACTTGCGCGACCTGTTGCTCGGCCTTTCGCTGGGCCGCGGCACGGACGGCAGCCTCACTCGCGATCGCCAGCAGGTTGTAAACGGCGATCTCCCGGCTGGCACCTTGAAGCACGTCCGACGACGCAATCTTGGCCCCTGTAAAGGCCGCGGCGAGCGTCGCCGGTGGCTGCATGAGCACTTTGACCGTGCCGCGCTCCCGAAGAGGCAGGCCGTCTCTTGCTTTTCCGTACAAGGCCATCTGCTCCGTCTGCACTGGACCCGTCCCTGGCATGGCAAGCGCCGAGACGCGCTGCGCGGCGTCCTGATCAAGCGAGACTGAAAAATCGGAACAAGCGTCGATCAGACTGCCGAACAGGCCACGGCCGTCGGTACATGCCGTGGACAGTGTGCCGAGATAAACGACCAGTGTGCTGTTCGGCACTTGAAACCAGAAGCCGGGCAGTTCGCGAAAGTCGTCAGGCGGCGATGCGCTGGCGAGCACATAGGCCCGCAGTTCCAGAGACCAAAAGCCACCCCGAGCCGGCTCAAACTTGTACTGTGTCAGACGACCGAACCTGGCACTGGGCGCATGAAAAGCGACTGCAGGGGGGTTCTGATCCAGCCCAGGTGGCAGAACCAGCAGGTAGTAGGTGCCTGGTGGCAATAGAAGCTGGCGCCAGCCTTCAGCCGCAGCCGCTTTAGAGGGAAAACTGGCTGAAATCAACCGCGGCGGATTGCGCTCGCTTAAATTGGCAAGGTACAGGCGCGTGGACCTGTTGCTATCCCCGGTGTCCCGAGGCGATACAACTTTGCCATTGATGCTGGTCTTGAGCTGAAACATCACTGCCGCGAACTGCCCGGCCTTCACCCGGTCAAGGTCGGCCGTCGGCAGCGGCTGAGCCGACACGCCCGACACGCCCGAGGCAAGCCCCAGCACAAGCAGCCACAAGGCAGTCAAGATTTGGGCCCTGCGACTGAGATCAAGCAAGCAAACCATGTCCGGTCCGCCCTGTTTAGCCACTAGAACCCCACCAGATCGTCCACCGGCAATTCAAGTGCCGCGCCGGTGATCCGCTCCAGCGTTTTACTGATGATTTCTACATTGTTGTCAAAGCCACCATGAGAGGCGCTTTCGGTCCTTTCTGGCAAACCGTTGGCGCGGCGGGTGACTATTTTCTCTTCGTGGTGAACGGTCAGGCGACTTTGCAGCTTGCAGAGGTCTGCCGCATTGCGCCAGTTGGCGAGGGCTTCGGCACTGCTTGGCGAACCGTCCCAGCCGGCATACTTGGGATTGAAGACATTCTCCAAGCCAAGAATCGGCATGCGCAAATCGGCCTCCAGCGCATTGGAAACAAAATAGAGCAAGGATTTTTGGTAGACATAGGCGACGTTGTCATCCTGCTCACGCTGATCCGCCAGGATGTCCAGATGGAGCTTGTTCATGATCTCGGCTTGTGTTGCATAGTGCAAGTTGGCAAAAGCGACCGTGCAAGCCGGGGCGTACAAATGAACGGACTTGACGTGACCGCTCAGCCCTTTCTGCGCCAGGTTGCCCAGCAAGCGCCCCAAAACGATGGCGCCGGCAGAATGCCCCATGAGGTGCAATTCGAATTGATCGCCCCAGCTGCTGGTCAGTGAATGGAGTGCATCCGTCAGCAGATCGCCACCCCGGCCGCTCTGGGCCGCCAGTTCGGCGTTTTCCTTCATTTCGCTCCAGAGCGGGCGGGCAAACGGTTGGCCGATGGTTTTCTCAATCAAGGGATCGGTGATCTTGTCGGTGACCCAGCCGCCAATGCCGCCGGCCCGGCCCGCAGCAGCGGGGCTGGTTTTGTCTTCCAGAATGTCGCCCAGCGATTCAAGCAGGCCGCTTTTCCACACCAGGAACAGCGGGTAACAGCCGTTTCCGAGGAAATAGCGCCCCATGGCCTGGGCGCGCCCAATCGCATCGCTTTCACTGTTGAGGCCACCGTGGGCATAGATCACCAAGCGTTTTTTCTCGTGCGGACTCTGCCGGAACCAGGTGTCCGGCATCACACAGGCCTGATTTTGCAAGGTGCGAGTGACCCCGTCCAACGGTTCAAAACGAGTGACCCGACCGTTGTTACCCAGCACGATACTGTGCTGATAGGCGGTTCCTGCGTCCCACCAGTTGGCATGGGCCGCCGCCGTTGCCGCGCCTTCCGCGGCCTTGCCGCCTGCGGCGAGACGACCTGACACGACCCCCGGCACGCCGGTCGCGGCGACCCAGACATCCATGGCATGAGCCAGCCAATCGGCATAACTGATGACGGCAAAACCACCCGAGCCCCATTTGTCACCCCAGGAATTCTGAATGACAAAGCCGACCCGGTTGAACCCCATCAACGCAAACGAATGGCCGCCACTGCGCGACGGCTTGCCATTGAAGGCGATCACCGGCAAATTGGCATGGGAGGTCGGCGGCTTGGCGCTGGTTTTGACCGTATCCCAACCCGGGTGGGTATAGGACGACACGTAGATCGCGCCGACGTCCCGAATCGCCGCCTGCAAGTCGGTGATGGCTTGAGGGTCTATTCGGTAGTACACCCCCAGCGTCTGTTCGATGGCGTCGCGATCCCAGCCCGATTTCGGCAGGCTGTTGTCCCCGGCCGCATAAGTCCAGCTCGACTCAAGGCAAACACCGTTGTGATACCAGCCCTTGAGCGCCCCGCGGCAGCTGGAACCGTCATAGTTCTCGCCCTCGTATTCATCAAAACGCCGGGCGAAGTGATACAGCATGCGCGGGCTGACCGACTCGAGTTTTTTCGGCATGTCGGCCGATCGCCAGCGCAGGTAGTTGATGACGCAGGCCAGGCCGAAACCGGTGCAGGCCCCTTCTTGCCCCTGGTCCAGAATAAGTCCGGCATGGGTATAGGCCGCCATCAAGTGCTTGATATCGCTTTCCGCCGGAAAGACCTGCGGCAGCGAGAGTGGCTGCGGTAGGTAGGGCCGATCGCGCAGATCGGTCAGATCAGGCGTGACATTGAGGCTGGCCCGGCGCGCCGCGATGGGGGCTGCCGTCTTGGCCACCGCCCCGACGAGGGGGCGTGCGGCGACCGCCCAAGCTTTCTGCGCCATTTGATAGGTGTTGGAAAACCGGTCCAGACCGTAACTGCCGCCATTCACCACTTTACGAGCCGCCTTCAGGTCATCCTTGTCCAAGGACTTGGCCAACTTTTCCCGGTTGGCATCGAGACAGGCGGCCAGCAGGCAGGCGGCGACTTCCGGGGCGCAGGCACTGTCCGGGTTCTCGACCAATGGAATGTCGAGCACCTCACCGAATTTTTGGTAGTTCTCGCGGCCGGTCAATTGCACGTAACCGCGCCCGCGATAGCGCGCCCCATCGCCCGACTTCTGGTTGCCCAGCTTGTATTCGTAGGCGCTGAAGGCGGCTTGACCGGGCAGCGTATTGAAATGCGAGGGCAATTCGGCAATGGGCACGAAGCCCTCGGTCTCGGCGCGTATGGTGGCCAGCGCGACGCTGATCATGTTGGCGTCGGTCAGCCCAAAAGCGGCCAAGGCGGCGCTGACGTAAGGCAGATGCTTTGCAATGTTGGACGTCTTGGTGAAGGGAAACAACTTGCTCACCAAACCAAGCTCCATGCTGACGGCCAATTCTGCCGGTGACGACATGCCCAGCGCGCACAAGGTGCGCGGCCCGGCAATGCCGTCTGCCACCAGTCCCACGCGGGACTGCCAGGCGCGCAAAGCGGTCTCGGTGTCGGCATCGAACTCATCATCCGCCGACAGCCCGGGATAAGCCAACGCGTCTTTGCCCAGGGTTTTTCGTAATGCTTTCTTCAGGTCGGCAACCTCCTTGCCGACGTTGCCTCGCATCAAGAGGATGACTTTAATGTCCGCGCTTTCCATTTTGATCTTGCTCCCACTCAACACCATTCAGATCGCCTGATTAGATTCAGGGACGACCGATTGCCAAGTGAGAAAAATCAAAGCGGGGGGCGACCTGCGCGCACAACCGGGCGATGCGCGCTGGCCTTGCGTGCCTCAACACCCTATAACGGCATGCATCAATACGCTATATATTTAATAGCTACTTGCGTAGTATCAACGGGGGCTAGAGGCTTATTTCTTATATATTGGAGGCAATTTCATCCGTTGCGCCGCCATGGGCCAGCGCCATGACCTGGTGCGGCGCTAACGCTTTGAGTTTGTGATCACTCCATACCTGACGCCAGCGACGTGAACCCGGCAAGCCATGGCGCAGACCCAGCATGTGGCGGGCGATGGTGGGCCAGGGTGTGCCGTGTTCGGCGGCTTCACGCGTCATGTAGTCGCACATCTGTTCTTCGACCCGCTCACGCGTCAGCGCCTCGACCGGATCAGGGCGATCGGCATCATAAAACGCCGCATCCCAGGAGGCGAGCCACCAGGGGTTGTGATACGCCTCGCGCCCCAGCATCGCGCCGTCCAGGTGGGCCAGATGCTCGGCCACTTGCTCGTTGGTGGTGATCCCGCCGTTGACGACGATGGTGAGCTGTGGAAAATCTTTTTTCAGCCGATACGCCAGTTCATAGCGCAACGGAGGAACTTCGCGGTTCTCTTTGGGGCTCAGGCCCTTGAGCCAGGCATTGCGGGCATGAACAATGAACGTCGGGCACCCGGCTTCGCTGACGGCGCCGACAAAGTCACGGACAAAGTCGTAGCTTTCCATCTTGTCGATGCCAATGCGGTGCTTGACGGTGACGGGCACCTGCACCACGTCCACCATCGCCTTGACGCAATCAGCCACCAGTTGCGGTTCGTTCATCAAGCAGGCGCCAAACGCGCCGCGCTGCACCCGCTCGCTCGGGCAACCGCAGTTCAGGTTGATCTCGTCATAGCCCCACTGTTCACCCAGCTTGGCGCAATGCGCCAGATCGGCCGGCTCACTGCCACCCAACTGGAGCGCTATCGGATGCTCTTCCACGTTGTAACGCAGATGGCGCGGCACATCGCCATGCACCAGGGCACCCGTCGTCACCATCTCGGTGTAAAGCAGCGCGTGGCGCGTGAGCAGCCGATGGAAATAACGACAATTTCGATCACTCCAGTCCATCATCGGGGCGACACTTAATCTCCACCTGCTAGACCGTTGATTTAATTGGATATTTTCCACTTTACAAATTCACTTTAGGGGCCATGTGCAAGACTTTGTGCACACGAAGTGCACATGGCGGGGTAATTGGGGTAATAATCCGTACATCAAAGCACACACACGGATTGCACACGATGGCTACATTCTCGCAGTTACCCTCCGGAAAATGGAGAGTTCAGGTTCGCAAAGCTGGCCTGTATCGTGCTGCCACGTTCCAACTCAAGAGCGAAGCAAAGACCTGGGCGACGGCGATTGAAGCGCAGGCCAACCATGTGGCTGCTGGCGGCTTTGCGCCGGTTCCGAAGTCGTCCACGCTGGGCGACCTGATCGACAAGTACACCGAGACATTCACCAAGACCCCCGGACTGACTAAGGCGGCGACACTAGCCATGCTCAAGCGTGATCTGGGCAAGGTGAAGTTGGCCAGCCTGAATGCCGTAACCCTGCGCGACTTCATAGATCGCCGCCAAGACGCTGGTGCTGGTGGAGTCACCATTGCGGGTGATCTGAGCTTTCTGAGTGCCGTCCTGAAATGGGGCAAGCACGCCCGGCACCTGGACTTGCCCGACCGGCTGGCCCTTGAGGCCCGCGCCAGCCTGACGCATCGTGGTTTGGACACACGATCCAAAGAACGCAGCCGGGAGCCAACCGACGACGAACTAGACCGCCTGTACCTGCACTGGGCAACGAACCCTTGGCAAAAGACGCCTATGGAACTGATCTGCCGTTTTGCCTTGGCGACGGGTATGCGTCAAGGGGAAATTTGCCGGCTGGATATTAGTGATCTGGACCGCGAGGAAAAGAGCATCGTCATACGTGACCGCAAAGACCCAAAAAACAAGCAAGGCAACAACCAGACTGTCCCGCTGCTGCCCGCCGCATGGTCCATCGTGGAGCCACTAATTAAGGATCGGGATTCGGGTTTCATGTTCCCGTACAACAGCAGTTCTCTGTCGGCGGCGTTTACCCGTAGCTGTCAAAAGGTAGAGCCGCCGATTCTCGACCTGCACTTCCATGACCTGCGGCACCGGGCCACTGCATCGTTTTTCCGCATGGGGCTGGACATACCGCAGGTGGCCCTGCTGACCGGGCACAAAACCTGGGCCATGTTGCGCAGGTACACCAAAATCACAGCCGGCGACGTGCACGCCGCCATTAAGAAAACAGCAAGCTCTGCGCTGGTTCAAGCAGAGCAAATAGGCGACGGACAAGGCGATTAGAGCGCCCTGCCCGTCTAATCAATCAGAAAAGAGAACTTTCATCATGACTACAGCAAATTTAACAAAAATTGACACCATCACAGCGCGCATGGGGCAAGTCGAAGGCATCCTGGCTATGCTCACTGACGCCGGACAGGGGGAAGATTTTGGAACCTTAACGCACAAAACCATCATGAATGCGCTTTGGGCCGCATCCGAACTGGTGGATCAAGCGGGGGCCGCAGCAAGTACCGCAAAATAAATACGCTATTCGCAACGTAGAAAAGCCGCTTTTAGCGGCTTTTTTTATTACTGAACTTCTAGTATTTATAACAAATCTATTGCAATAATTTACAACCTATTTGTTATATTGAAAAAATAACTTAACTGAATACTATTTGTAGTGCATTTTTAGTTGCTTAGATACTATTTAAGAATATACTACGCTTAAGGTCTGACCAACGATATAGGTCTAGCCCGCTGCTTTTAGCCAAATGGCAGCGGGGACACGAAAGAGGGCTAGGGGTAAAACGCTCAACCCCTCCAAAAATAATCGTCCCCGCTGACCGCAGCTAGTTGCAAAAACAGGGGAAGGCAATCTACCAAGCGGGGGCCGCTAGTAAATCCCGGTGGCCGTTCTCGAATGTTCACAAGACCGGACAACCATGCCCTTTTATTAAGGGGGTCGTGGCTTGTCCGCGCTCCAAATTTCAAAAAATAGCCGCAAGCCTCGACTCCAAACCCTTGGAGCCTTACGGCCATGCAATCAAATGCTGTCTCTCAAAGCCTTATCGTTGACGATAAGCAAATCGCCGTTGTTATCGGCATGTCCCTAGCCTGGGTCAGAAAAGACAGGGCTACGAGACGCCTGATACCTTTTTTCCGCGTTGGAGACTGTATCCGCTACGACGTGGCCACGGTACGCGCTGCCCTCATGTCTCGCATGGAAGGCGGCAAACAGTGAGCGCCGCGCCTACCCGCCTGCAAGCCCTTGCTGACAGTCTGGACTGCCTGACCGCAGAGGACTTCTATTTACTCGCCGCAATCACCCCAGGCACCGCTGAAGCCTGGCGCAAGCGCCACAAAGGACCGGCATTCATCCGTCTAGGAAATCGGGTGATGTACCAGCGCAAGGCCGTTGCCGACCACCTCGCGACGCTTACTCGCGCCGCCGTGTCCACTCTCGGGAAGGACTTGCTATGAGCGGCACAATCGAAAAAGCCGTTGTCCCCACAACGGCTAATCCTAATAGCTCTACTGCCTTGATTATGCCTACTGCTGAAAAAATAGGCAACCACACCGAAGCCCGCCGCCTCCACGCACTTGGCTTCAAGCTGTGCCGCCTGGAGCCAATGTCCAAAAAACCCGTTGGCGACGGATGGCAGACAAACCCGGTACGTGACATTGAAGACGGTGCCTATGGGTATGGCGCCATCCTGGCCAAAAACAACCTGTGCAGTATCGACCCCGACAACGTGGAGCCGGCCCGCGTCGGGCTGTCGCGTTGCGGCTTTGATCTTGACGAATTGATGGCGGCGGGTGTGCGCACCACGTCCACACGTCCGGGCAGTGGGGGCCGTTCCACGTTTAAGGCGCCCCAGGGAGTTGGACGCGTGGTTTTCAGTTCGGCCACACACGGCACCATCCTGGAGCTTCGCGCTGGGCAGTCCAACCTGCAAGACTGCCTGCCCGGCACGGTGTACCGCACCAAGGACGGCGGCGGGCCTTATGAGCAGCACTACGCTGGCAGCAGAACGCTGGACGCGGCCCCCGCCCTTCCGGCAAGATTCCTCGCATGGTGGCAACGGGTGGACAGTGATCTGGACTTCTGCCGCGAGCAGCAATTGCTATTCTGCGGATTGGATGCAATGCAATCCATCTCCAAGGGTAGCAAGCTGGCCTTCACGTCGGGTATGCGTAGGGACTACAACGCCGCCCATGACGTGACCGACATTCTGGAGCGCCACGCATACACCACCGCCGATGGAGAGCGCTGGGCGCCGTCCAGCGCAACGGGGGCACCTTGCGTGCGGGCTATACCTGGCAAGGATGGTCTATGGCAGTCCGACCACGCATCCGACCCATTGCACGGCACCTTCGATGCCTGGATCGCAAGCGTGGTGCTGGACCATAGCGGCGACATGGCGGCGGCGGAGCGAGCGTATGGGCCTGCACGCGATGCCGCCATTGCGGACGACTTCGAGGTGGTCGGCCCATCCACAAAGAAGCCCCGGCGCTTCAAGTTCATAAAAATGTCGGAATTCAAGAAGCGAAGTCCTATGTCCTGGCTCATCAAGCGCGTATTCCCCAAGGCTGAGATTGGTGCTGTATTCGGCGAGTCGGGGGCTGGTAAGTCCTTCTTCGTTCTGGACCTAGTGCTGGCCATTGCTAGGGGTGCGGATTGGAATGGCCATAAGGTGACCCAGGGTAATGTGGCCTACGTCGTGGCCGAAGGCGCGAGCGGGTTTTCCAGCCGTACCGACGCCTACGCAAGCCACTACGGTATGGACATGGACGCGCTGCCATTCAGGGCGCTGGCTGATGCGCCTAACGTGCTGGATCGGGGCGACGTGGACGAACTGTTGGCCGCACTGGGTGATCTGCCCGACCTCAAGGTGGTGGTTCTCGATACGCTGGCCCAAGTTACGCCGGGGGCAAATGAGAATAGCGCGGAGGACATGGGCCGCGCACTGGCAGCGGCGAAGCACATATCACGCACTACGGGCGCAACGGTGCTTATCGTGGCCCACGCGGGGAAAGACACCTCGCGGGGACTGCGGGGCTGGTCCGGCATCAAGGCCGCGCTGGACTTCGAGATCAACGTGGAGCGCACCGGGGACTTCCGTTCGGCCACCATCACCAAAATGAAGGATGGCGATGGCGAGGGTATCGCGTTCCCTTTCAGGCTGGAAAACGTACAGCTTGGCGTGGATGACGAGGGCAACCCAACCGCCTCTTGCGTGGTAAATGTTAGTGGGCAGCTAGCTAAGAAAGTTGCGGGTTCAAAGCGGCTGACCATTGGGCGCGATGACGTAGCCCTGGCGGCGGCGGTATCACTGCGCGACCTTACGGGAGGATCGACTGTCACCCTCGACCAATGGAAGGTGTCCGCGACTGCCGGGATGGTTGCTAAGCCGGGGAAAGCAGACAACCGGGTGCGCGATTTCAGCAGGGCTGTTGAAGTTTTGACCGCTGGCGGATACATCAGCATGGTCGGAAATCGCGTGGAGGTGCTTCGCGATGCGCCGTGAGCGCGCAGGGAAAAGCTCCTTTCCAGCTTTCCAGAGCTTTCCAGGAAAGGTTTTAGGCGTGGAAAACCCTTTCCATCCTTTCCACCCCCTAGTGGAAGGGATGGATTGGAAAGCTGGAAGGGAAGAAAACAGTCCCCCCGCTGATTTTTGCAAAACCCATCAATTTATTAAGGCCCCGACATGGACGATGACACGACCCCCCTGCACTTCGGCCCATTACCCACCACAACCCGCGTGCTTGAGCAAATCCTGCGGGCGCACCAGCTTGGATTCCGCACAGCGATGCTGCCGACATACGAGAGCCTTACCCTGGCTGGCCTTGGGCCTGACCAGTATCCCCGCGCGATCGAACCGCAATACGTTTGCGACCTGGCCTAAATCTGAAAGACCTACATGACAAATGAATTTGACGATGCCTACAAAGCACTCCACGCCGGCGCCTTGGGCCTGAGCGCCGAGATGCTGGCCACGCTCCCGCAGGAGCAGATAGACGCCGTGGCGGCGCGCGCCGGGCAAGGCGCAAAACTTGATGTACTGATTAAATTTCGATCATTCGTGACAAAGAACCCCCGTTGTGTTAGCATTGCGCATATCGAGCGCAAGGTAAACCCAACGGGCTTATTCAAGTGTTCGCATGATTCGGCTCCCAACGGGAAAGCGCGTATCTAAGCCTTCAATTTATTGACTCGGCTCAGACGCGCTTTTTTTGCGCCTGGGCCACACCGAAAGAACATCATGTCAAAAGCCCAATACATCGGCACCGAAGAAAACGCCCGCAACGCCTGGACAACTCTCTGCGCCAAGAACGGTATGCCGGAAGCCGTAAACATCGGCACTAACGCATCCAGCCTCTCGGAAGCTGAATTGCACGCCATGCGCAAGACCGCACGCCGCGCTTTGAACGCCATCAGCGACCAACTCAAGCCAAACGACTACAACGACGCCACGACAGACGCCCTGGTGTTTGCCGGCAACGCAATTGCGGCCGTTAATGAAGCCTTTGAGCGTATGCAAGACGCTGAAAAGTTCTTCGGTAAATCGAAGAGCAACGGCGCAACTAAGGCCATGCGCAACAGCGCTGACTTCGCAAAGCACTACGAAACCGGCCATTCTCAAGATGCGGGCGAGTACGACATTGCGGATTACCTTCGCGGCATCGCTAACCTTCGCACTACTCCAAGCGTGAAAAATGCCCTGAGTGTCGGCACGGATGCGGCCGGCGGGTTTGCCGTACCTGGCGTGCTTATGCCCTCAATCTTGAGCGCAATGGTTCCTGTATCGGCACTGCTCACCGCAGGCGCGGGCATCATCCCCCTGGAACAAGGCGCAAAGACTTTTACCAGCGCGGCTATCAACGCCATCCCCACCGCAGCATGGCGCGCGGAAGGCGGCACCCTGGCAACGAGTGACCCGACATTCCGCGCAGTGGTGGCAACCCCGCGTAGCCTATCGTTTATGTTCAAGGTTTCTCGTGAGTTGCTGGCTGATGCCGTTGGCCTGACCTCCGCGCTGAACCAAGCCATTGCCCAAGCCTTTGCAAAGGAGTTGGATCGCGCTGGCCTGCGTGGGTCCGGCACCGCACCCGAGCCGCGCGGCCTGCTGAATACAGTTGGCATCCAAGGCGTGACCAACGGCGCGGCGGGAACACCGCTCGCAAGTTATGCCAACCTGTTTAGTGCCTATGGTGCGATCTTGCAAGCGGATGGACCAGCACCGACAGCCGCCATCATGTCGCCTCGCTCGCTTATCAAACTGGGGGGGCTGGTAAGCACCACGGGGGAGCCATTGGACGTGCCGACCATGCTCCAACCATTGAAGCTGATCGCAACGAGCCAAATCCCCAACACCTTGACGGTAGGCGCATCGGCTGATTGCTCTGAAATCTATGTCGGGGACTTTAGCCAGTTGTACTTCGCCATGCGTGAGTCAGTGAGCATCCAACTGCTCCAAGAGGCCTATGCCTCTACGGGTGAAATCGGCTTTGCCTGCCATGTCCGCGCGGATGTAGTCGTCAACTACCCCGCCGCCTTCGCAGTGGTAACAGGCGTCCGCGCCTAAGCAATAAACACCAGTTCATCGAGAGAGCTGCCCATAGATGGCTGGTGTATTCCGAGCGAGCTGGAGGGCGTACCTCGGAATATCTCGCGCAGCGAGAGACATGGGATTGCATGGCGTAACGGCGAGAAGACGGTACGCGAGAGGGTTCACCGCAGGCATTCAAAACGCCGGGCTGCACACCCTCACTAATTTGGAAATTGCTTATGTTTGAATCAAAAGACAGGCGCCGCGCCCACATCATGCGGCAACTAAATGCCAACGGCGTCACGGTGGTGGACTTACCTGGCGGAAGCGTCCGGCTGTACGGTCAGG
This sequence comes from Rhodoferax sp., assembly GCF_012927445.1. Taxonomy (GTDB): domain Bacteria; phylum Pseudomonadota; class Gammaproteobacteria; order Burkholderiales; family Burkholderiaceae_C; genus Rhodoferax. Next base: position 490,531 of record NZ_JABBPD010000008.1, on the reverse strand, counting down.
GGAATTCCATCACGACCAGTGATGTGCTTTACCTGCGTGAAACTGAGGTGAATCGCCTATGCGGCAAGATGACGGCGTGAGCGAATCAGGACAGCGCAGGCACCGCGTAAAAAAGTTTTTTGAATCCGTAGGCCGGGGGCGGGTCAGAAGTCGCCACGGGGCCGTCCCCGGAAACCGCCTCGTTTCCCATTTGGACAAAATATCCCGCTACGGGCTATTCAAATGGGGGTGTAGGGCGCCAGCGAAGTGAAACGAACCCCAACGGGAAACCGTCCTGCTCCCACGCTTTCCGTAAAGCTAACCAAAAAAGACATTTAAACAGGGCAATTCTACGCATGAAACCACTGCCAAAAGACCTAAAAAGCACCTGCGCCCGAATTGCCCTTGAGCGCGGGCGCTCCGCACAGCGGGCAACCACCGCAGAGCTACGCAAACAGGCGCAGGCCATGCTGGCATCGGGACAACCGGCAATGCTGGTGCAGGCCCAACTGGACGCCATGCTGGGCGACGCCCTGCGAGCGCAGGCAAAGCACTAACCTCACCGCCCGTTCTGCTCGTTACTGCGTAACGCCAAGTTTGAGCTTTGAATCGTAATAATCGGACTGACCGTCGGGCAAGTTCTGAGCCGCATCAACAGCCGCGCGCTCTGCGCTCTGCAAAAGCCGCTCAATCATGGCCCGCTGCGTTACGCCGTAACAGCTTGCAAGCCGCTCAAGCGAGCGTTTGGCGTGCAAATTGACCATCAGGTTAAGGCGCTCGAGCTCGCCGTTTTCTGATTTCAGATGCCGCGCCCGGTAAGCGGCTTGTCTTTCGGAATTTGTTGCCATGATTTCCCTTACTGCGTAACGCATAATATCACCGTTACGCAGTAACAAAACCCGCGACCTTGCGGCTGGCACCTATTTTTAAAGGAAAGCAATGCTTGAAGCCTCAACATTAGATAGCGCCCACCTTTTCGCCAAGGCCGTGCGCGGCTGCAAACAATCGGCGGACACCCTTGTACATGAGTGCGCAGACTTGAACGGCAAGGTCGAATGGGTCCACCTCCTTTGCCGCCGTAAAGCGCCGCGCGGGGTCGTCCGGCACGTCTTGCTTAATGCAATCGCCAAGCACCCGAGATGCATTCACCCGGAGGTGACAGGGAGCCGCGCACTGCTGCGCGAGCTTTTCGAATACGCCGCATACCCTAAACCCAAGCGGGCCGCGCTTACGCTTTACCGGGGTTTTGCGGGTGCGGAACAAGGCAACGCGCGGAAGGGGTACTACTGGTCAAGTCTTCGAGGTACGGCGGTGTACTACGCGCTCATGCGGTGCTGGCAACACGACGTATACAGCCCCGTTATCTTAGCTTCCGAGGTGATAGATAGGGACATCGCCGCCGCTACAGACATTGACGCAAAGCAGCATTTAAGCGATGTCACAGACAGTGAGATTATTTACGAATGCATTGTATTGAGGGAGCAGCAACGCGCGACCGTGGAAATAGTAGGCGTAGCCGAGGCTCGAATTAGGACTGATGCATTCGAGGCCCTGCTACTGACGGCTAACGGGGCCGACGGTATGTGGGGGCCTGGCGACGCAGACGCGCAAATACTAAGGGCGCGAGAATGGCTTGAAAATTACGAAAATATCGCCGCCTATCGAAACGCGAGCTGGCGCTGATGTGTGTGTGGGGCCGCACCACGGCGGTTAATGTGGCTTTGCAGTCAGACGCCGACTCGCTGACCCCTATTCTTAGGCAGCTTGAATCAGCGTCTGGGGTTGCCTATTAGGAGAACCTGCAACAAAAAACCCGCCGTGGCGGGTTGTTGTGTTTTTTGGGTACAAATCAAATCAATCCCAGTCAAAAACTTTCCCTAGTGCTGAATTCAGCTTATCCAGTTGTCCCGCTGTCCACTCAGAATACATACCGTCGCAAGGCGCAGTCGGGGACAATTGCCCACTTGTAATCTTGTTTTGAACATCCAGCAAACTTGCATCGTTTGCAGCCATATCAGCTAGCTTAAAAGGAGGCGAATTAGTCGCACTATTTACAGTAATTTCCATAACATTTCCCCTTGTTGCCATTGCTTTTGAAACATCTTCAATTCGCACATCTTTGCCAATCGGACTAAAAAGATTGTGCTTTCCACTTCCAAATTCAAAAAACTTTACATCCCCACCCGACGACACATCAAAAACCTTTGCAGTTTCAACTGCTTTCAGGGGGTCTTTGTTTTGGCCCCAGCATTGGTATGCATATCTCGACCCCGACCCTGCAAAGTAACCGCCATCCTTGACGATGTCCTGACGTTCCATAAAAAGTACAGAATTTTTTGCTTGATCAGCAATGCAGATGCAAATCTTTTCACAATCTGGTATACCCACATTGCTTTTTGGTGAAGTCCGTATCCAGTCCTTCCACGCTTGTATCTTTGTCCCGTCTCCTGCAAACATAAAAACGGAATTCTGATATTTTTCGATTTTTTCAAACCGAGCATCATCAATGTAAATTAGGTATTTCCCAAATTGGCATGACCAGCGTGAATCACTACTCATCATGCCAGCCAAGCTGTCATATACGTTTGTTGTCATCGTTTCCCGTTGCTTTTTTTATTAAACGTGGAGGTTCCCCCACCAGGATTGACAACCATCAAAAAATCAATGTAGCATCCCGCCCTTTTTGCTATTGTGGGGCAAAAAAGCCAGATATCTGCAAATTTTCAAATTATCCAAAACCAACGACTTTGTGGATAAGTTTTGTGCACAAACTGTGGATAACAAGGTGTTTTAGCAAGTAGCTTGCTAAGCTTAGAAAACGGGATCTAGATAAAACACAATACAAAAATTGCAAAATAAATTGTAATTTTTACCCATCTAGGGTGTGCAGACGTCTGCACTAATCAAAACTGTGCAATTAATTGCCCTGATATTTGGGGCAAATTTTACAGGCCAAAGAAAATAAAAAGCCCCGCATTGAATGCACACGAATTGCACACGACCCCACCAGCAACCCGCATGGTTGTTGGTTATTCGCAACGATCCATCATCGGGGCGACGGACAACTTCCAGCGGTCAGGGGGGACGGGTTTCAGGCTAAGCATGGGGTGGATTATCCCAGTCATGGCACAGCCCGCGGAATTTTGACAATCGTCAACGCCCGCCCTGCCGGTGCATGCCACAGTGCCCGTTGGAATCGCCAACCGCGAAGGCCCTACTTTGCTTGCCCCCCCACTCGCCAACAAACCCGCCCAAGAATCCGCCGCCGATCAGGCCGGTCGGCCCGCTGTTTTCATTGCCAAAGGACTGAGCAAGACCTATCAAATGGGCGAGGTGCGGGTCCATGCCCTGCTGGAGGTGGACCTGACCATTTATCGCGGTGAATTTATCGTCTTGCTGGGCCCCTCCGGCAGCGGTAAATCAACCTTGCTGAACATTCTGGGAGGACTGGACCGCCCCAGTGGCGGTATTGCCTGTTTTGCCGAGCATGACCTGACGGCGGCGACCGAGGCGCAGCTGACGCGCTACCGGCGCGAGCATGTCGGCTTTGTGTTTCAGTTCTACAACCTGATTCCCAGCCTGACCGTACGAGAAAACGTGGAACTGGTCACCGATATTGCCGACAACCCCATGCCCGCCATTGAAGCGTTGGGGCTGGTCGGGCTGGCGGACCGGCTGGATCACTTTCCGTCGCAACTGTCCGGCGGCGAGCAGCAGCGCGTGGCGATTGCGCGGGCGATTGTGAAACGCCCGGAAGTCCTGCTGTGCGACGAACCCACTGGCGCGCTCGACTACGTGACCGGCAAACTGGTGCTGGAAGTGATCGAGCGCATCAACCGGGAACTGGGCACCACGGCAGTCGTCATCACGCACAATGCCGCGATTGCCGGTATGGCGGACCGTGTGTTGTACCTGGGCGGCGGGCGCATCCAGCGCGTCGAGCAAAACGCCCACAAGCTCAAACCATCGGAGCTGTCGTGGTAAAGGGGCCTTGGTGAAAGCACTGGACCGCAAACTGCTCAGGGACCTGCGCTTGATGTGGAGCCAGGCGCTGACCATCGCGCTGGTGGTGGCCAGTGGGGTCGCCGGCTTTATCACCAGCTTCAGCGCCTACGATGCGCTGTCATGGTCGCGCGATTTGTACTACGCCGACGCGCGGTTTGCCGATGTATTTGCCACGCTCAAACGGGCACCCCGTTCCATGGAGCGGCAGCTGGAGAGCATTCCCGGTGCCGCTCACGTCGAAACTTCGCTGGCGCAAATTGTGCCCATCGCGATCCCGAATGTGGCCGATCCCATCATTGGTCGCTTGATTGGGCTGGACGCACGAGCGCCCCAACGGCTGAACAAGGTGCATCTGCGCAGCGGCCGCATGATTGCGGTGCATCACACGGGCGCCATCGAGACGCTGGTATCGGAAGGTTTTGCGGTCGCGCGTCAACTCAAGCCCGGCGACCGTCTGAATGCGCTGGTCAACGGCAAACGCGAAGTGCTGTTAATTGTGGGGATTGCGCTGTCGCCCGAATACATCTTTGCCGGTATGGGCGGCTCGCCCGACCAGCGTGGATTCGGTGTTTTCTGGGTGGACCGGCAGGCACTGGCCGCGGCCTACAACATGGAAGGCGCCTTCAATCAGGTGGCGGTGCGGCTTGCGCCGGGTGCGACAGAGGGGCCCGTCATTGACCATCTGAATCGCTTGCTCGCACCCTTCGGCGGCATTACCGCCCATGGTCGCGACCTGCAGATGTCGCACATGATTCTCGACTCGGAGATCAAGGAGCAACGCGTGCTCGGCACGGTGCTGCCCAGCATTTTTCTGGCGGTTGCCGGATTTTTGTTGAATGTTGTGCTGGGGCGGCAGATTGCGACCCAGCGCGAGCAAGTGGCCGCCTTGAAGGCCTTGGGTTACGACAACCAGGCCATTGGTCTGCACTATTTGAAGCTGGTGCTGGTGATTGTGGTGTTGGGCGTGGTGCTGGGGTTGGCGCTGGGCGCGGCGATGGGGCACTGGTTTGTCGGCATTTATGCGGATGTCTTCCGCTTTCCAGAACTGCGCTACCGGGTCAAACCGGTGTTGATTCTGGAGGCGGTGGGCGTCGCCCTGTCAGCGGCGGTGCTGGCCACGCTCAATGCCATTCGTGCCACCGTGAAGCTGGCGCCCGCCGAAGCCATGCGCCCCCCCGCTCCGGGTGTTTACAAACCGATGCTGATTGAGCGCTGGGGGTTGCAGCATTGGGTCTCGCCCGCTGTCCGCATGATTTTTCGAACCATGGAGCGGCGTCCGCTACGCACCGGGTTGACCATCTTCGGCATTGCCGTGGCAATGGCAATCGTGATCACCGGCGCATTCTGGCGAGACTCGATCGCGGTCTTGATGAACACCCAGTTCAACCAGGTTCTGCGCGGCGACGTATCCATCGGGTTCATTGAAGCCACCCCAGCCCGCATCGGGCATGAAATGGCCAAACTGCCGTATGTGACGGCGGTGGAAGGTGCTCGTACCGTGGCGGCACGACTGGTCCACGCCAACCATACCTGGCGCGGGTCCCTCCAGGGAAAAGTTGTGCAGCCCGAGCTGCACCGCATCGTCGGCATGGACCGTCAGGTCTTCGCACCGCCGCTTGATGGTCTGCTGCTCACCGACCGACTGGCCGAGCGGCTGATGGTCAAGCCTGGCGACACCGTTCGGATTGAGTTTTTGGAGGGTCGGCTTGAGACGCTGGAGATGGTCGTGACCGGTGTCGTGAATGAAATGATGGGGATGAACGCCTACATTGAACGACACGCCTTGAACAGAATTTTGCGGGAAGGCGATGTGATCAATCAAGTCACCGTGGCCGTCGAGCGTGGGCATGAAGACGCCCTGCTGAACAAACTCAAAGAGTTGCCACGGATTGCGGTTGCGGTCAGCAAGTCGGTCATGCAACGCAATATCGAGGAAGTCACGGCCCGCAACGTACTGGTCTTCAGCGGCATTCTGACGACATTTGCCACCATCATTGCCATCGGGGTGGTCTATAACAACGCCCGCATCGCACTGGCGGAGCGCGCCTGGGAATTGGCCAGTCTGCGCGTACTCGGGTTCACACGGGGCGAGGTCTCGGCCTTTCTGCTGGGAGAACTGGCAATTGAAATTGCACTGGCCCTGCCGCTGGGCATGGTGCTGGGCTATCTTTTGTCAGCGGCGATTGTCAATTTGATCAAGACCGACGAGTTTTATTTCCCCTTCGTGATTCAACCCGCCACCTATGCCTTTGCCGCCTTGTGCGTGCTTGCCGCCGGCATTGTCAGCGCGCTGATTGTGCGCCGCCGTGTGGATTCACTGGATCTGGTCGGCGTGCTCAAAACCCGCGAATAACAAAACTGGAGAAGAGCCATGAAGAAAAAAATAATGATTGGCGTGGCTTCCCTGCTGGTGTTGGCCCTGCTGGTATGGGCCTTTATGCCACGTCCCGCAGAGGTCGAAATTGCCAGCGTGACCCAAGGTCGGTTTGAGCGCACGGTGCAGGAAGATGGCAAGACGCGCTTGCGCGACCGCTATGTTGTCTCGACACCGCTGATGGGTCGCGTGGCACGCATTGATTTGAAGCAGGGAGATTCGGTTGAAATGGACGCTGCCGTGGCCACGCTGTGGCCGGTTTCCCCCTCGCTGCTGGATGAACGCTCTCGCGCCGAGCAAATGGCACGCACCGGGGCCATGCAGGCCGCCGTGGCCAAAACACAAGCCAATATGGAACGCGCTAAAGCAGCGCTTGAGCAGGCCAGCACCGAACTCAAACGCAGTGAGACGCTTGCCACCCAGGGATTTGTTTCACCGACCCAGAATGAGACGGGGCGGTTAAATGTCCGTCTGCGCGAGAAAGAGCTGGAAAGTGCACGACATGAAGAGGCTGCAGCTCGCTATGAACTGGAACAATCGCGCATAGCGTTGAGGCAGTTTGCCCAATCCACGCTATCCACGCCAGAGACTCAGAAGCGGGCTTTTGTGATCAAGTCGCCCGTGTCCGGCAAAGTGCTCAAAGTGGTGACGCAGAGTGAAGGCATCGTGATGGCAGGCACGCCGCTGCTGGAACTGGGCGATCCGACCCAGCTTGAAGTGGTGGTGGATATCCTGACCGAAGATGCCGCGCAGATCAAACCCGGCAGCGTGGTGCAACTCTCCAACTGGGGCGGGCCCGACGTACTGCGGGGGCAAGTCAGACTGATCGAACCCGCGGCATTCACCAAGGTATCCGCTTTGGGGGTGGAGGAGCAACGTGTGAATACGATCATTGACATCACCTCCACACCGGAAAAATGGCCAACCCTGGGCGATGGCTTCAAGGTTGATGTACGGGTGCTGGTCCAGGTGATGGAGAACGCGGTCAAGGTTCCAGTCAGTGCATTGTTTCCGCTGGGGGCACGATCAGCACTCTTTGTGCTGGACAAGGGCCGTGCACGGCTGACAGAAATTGAAGTGACCGCCCGCAATGGGGTTGAGGCCTGGGTCAAGTCAGGCCTGACGCCCGGTATGCAAGTGATTGTCTACCCAGACACCAAATTAAGAAACGGCGACAGAGTCAAGGCACGCTGAACCCAACTCCGTTCAATTGCTCGTCAGGGCGTCACGCACCACGGTGCGGCGTCATGGGCAAAAGCCATCCATAACGCCCAACTGGAACTGGCCGCCAGTGCCAGCCCTGCCAGACGTATACCCCAGTCCCCAGTGCCTTTTCCTTTCAAACGCAGCCAAAGCCAGGGGCCAGCCATCATGGAAACACTGGTGCCCAAGGCAAACAAGGCCATGACGGCCGCGCCTTCAAGTGCACTGCCTGTCAAGGCTGCAACCAGCAAGGCTGAGTAAAGCAAGCCGCAGGGCAAAAAAGTCCAAAGCACCCCAATCACAAGCGGAGCCCCCCTGCCCCGCCCCTGTGCCAATGAGCGCGCGCCTGACCAGATTTTTCTACCCGCCTGCTCCAGCCAGACCGGTTGCTGTGCCTGCCATAGCAACAGCAGGCCAAGCACCAAAGTTGCCACATGAAAAAGCGTCCATACCGGGCGCAGTGCGGCCGATTGAACCGTCAGCCAGCCCAAACCCTGCATAGAGGCCGCGGCCACAGAGCCCAGCGCGGAGTAACCCAATACCCGCCCCGCTTGAAAACTCCACATGGCTACATTTTTGCGTGGGCCTGCGGCTTGCCCAATGCCGGCACAGGCCGCGCCACACATGGCAATGCAATGGGGGCCGCCGGCCAAGCCCATTAACAATGCCGTCACAGCCAGAGATGTTTGCATCTATAAAGTCTAGATGATCTTGGAAAACCGGGCGCGCGTACGGTCGGTCTGTAAATAACGATCAAACACCATGGCGACAGCGCGTACAAAATACCAGCCCATGGGGGTGACCTGAATGCCGCTATCGTCCAGCGTGACCAGTCCCTGCTCAACCAGCTTTTGCAACGCCTCAAGTTCAGAAGCAAAGTAACAGTGAAACTCCACCAGGTAAGCCAACTCGATGGATTCAAACAGCACTTCCCCCTGGCACATCAGAGACATGATGACGGCACGACGAACCAAGTCGTCACGTGAAAGCGCAAGTCCGCGCACCACGGGGAAATGCCCCTGATCCAGATAGTCGTAATACTCCTCCAACGTCTTGGCGTTCTGGCTGTAAGTTGCCCCAATGCGGCCAATGGACGATACGCCAAGACCGATCAGATCACAATCTGGCTGGGTGCTGTAACCCTGAAAATTACGATGCAAGCGGCCCTGCCGCTTGGCAATTGCCAATGCATCCGTGGGCAGCGCAAAGTGATCCATCCCCACGTAAACATAACCAGCGCCAATAAAAGCAGATAGAGAACGCGAGAGCATGGCGACCTTGGCGGCAGCACTGGGTAGCTCTACTGTGGCGATCCTGCGCTGTGGCTTGAAACGCTCAGGCAAATGAGCGTAGGCATACAAGGCAAGGCGATCAGGCCGCAACTCAATCACCTGGGCCAGTGTGCGATCGAACGACTCGGGGCTTTGCTGCGGCAAACCGTAAATCAGATCCACGTTGATGGAATCGAAACCACGCTGGCGCGCCGCCTCGACCAAAGCAAAAACCTGCTCAGCAGGCTGAACACGATGCACTGCTTTTTGTACTGCAGGATCAAAATCCTGCACACCAAAGCTCAACCGGTTGAATCCAAGTTCTGCCAGCGTATCCAGCCGCGAGACGTCAATGGTGCGCGGATCAACCTCAATGGAGTATTCGCCGCCGGGGGCAAAGACAAAGTTGCGACGCAACATACCCATCAATTCACGCAGTTCGTCGTCCGACAGAAATGTGGGCGTGCCACCGCCCAGATGCAATTGCGTTACGATTTGCCCGACACCCAAATGCTCGGTGTGCAAATCCACCTCTCGACTCAGGTAGCGCAGATAGGGCGTTGCACGATCGTGGTGCTTGGTGATGATTTTGTTGCAGGCGCAGTAGTAGCAAAGCGATTCGCAAAAAGGGATGTGAACATACAGGGATAGCGGTAACGCCAAGGCGGCAGCCCCGGTGCGCCGCAGCTTCAGTGCCTGGGTGTAGTCATCCGCTGAAAAAGCCTCGACAAATCGGTCCGCCGTAGGGTACGAGGTGTAACGAGGCCCGGACACGTCAAACCGACGTATCAGGTCTTCAATAACAGGTTCGGCAACATTCATGAATAGTCCTTGGCAAGCTGACCGAATATGCCTTAAAAGCTAAAATTCATTCTTGATCTCAATCAAAAGTCACGGCAATTCGAATTGTGTAAATCTGACCCGTATCAGGACTGTCACTAAATTAGTGACAAAATGAAAAACATGAATCCTCAAACCATCAAAGTCGCCTGTTCCAACTGTAATTTGCGGGAGCTATGCATGCCCATGGGCTTGACAGCGGCGGAACTGGACCTCATTGACGATATGGTGGCGGCCAGGCGCAAGATCAAACGTGGCACAACGCTCTTTAGAAACGGTGAGAAATTCACCAGCTTGTATGCCATTCGCACCGGTTTTTTCAAGACTCGCGTGGCGTCGGAGGATGGTCGGGATCAGGTCACAGGATTTCAGATGGCTGGTGAAGTCATCGGTCTGGATGGAATCGTGAATGACCATCACACCTGCGACGCAGTCGCACTGGAAGATGCAGAGGTCTGTGTGATGCCATTTGACCGGATTGAAGAGTTATCACGAGAAGTGAATGCCTTACAGCGTCACGTTCACAAAATCATGAGTCGCGAGATTGTGCGGGAACACGGCGTGATGCTCCTGCTCGGAAGCATGCGTGCAGAAGAACGTCTTGCTACTTTTCTGCTGAACTTGGTTCAACGATTGCATGCACGAGGATTCTCTCAGTCGGAGTTAGTACTTCGAATGACCCGGGAAGAAATTGGCAGCTTTTTGGGATTGAAACTGGAAACGGTCAGTCGGACATTTTCAAGATTTGTTGAAGAAGGCATCGTAGAAGTCAAGCAACGGCATGTCCGCATTATCAACACGGACATGCTCAAGGACATCGTCAACCCCAAAGCCTGCAACTAAGCTCAGCAGAATGCCCTAACAAGGGTCCTGCTTGCTACAGCCCTCAGGACGATCACCGACAGGCATTGGACAGCGGTTTACCTCAAATGGAGACTTCGCCAGCAAAGTAGTCAAGCCGCTGGACACCATGGTGATACCCCAAAACACAAAAAAAGCCACGGTGTAAACACCCTGTCGTGAGAGACCCATGGGCTGACCAAACCAGTGCAGGTCTTGCGGATCAACCAGCGCAAACACCAGAAACTCCAGAACACAGGCCACCATGAAAGCGGGCCAGGCAATCCACATGATTCGTTGTGACAACATAATTGATGCCCTTAAGTTAAGGTCAGTCAGATCAAGGCTTATTAACTGCTTTTGCGGTTGGTTGCACACCGGTCGCTGCGTGGTTGCGGGCTTGTAATGCAGGCGCCAGACTGGCGGCATTGGCAGCATCCAATGTTTGGTTTATATCAATCCCTTTTTGATAATAGTCTTCGGAAACTACCGGATCAGGCCTCGTCACGGCAAGATACAGCGTTATAAAACTAGCAACAACGACGATAGCAGGACCGCCGAATACCATCCAGACATGTCCAAACTTCCACCAGGGAGCGCCTGAATCAACAGTATCTTTCTGCATAACCAATCCTTATCTAGGAACCAAGAAAACCGATTTTTCCGTCAAGTGACCGGACGAGTCCAGCGCGTCAATCTGAAACTGCATCGCATGCGAACCCGGTGCCGCCACATCCGCCGGTGCCTGCACCCGCACCGGCACCACCCGTGCCTCGGTCGAGGCGACCATCACCACGTCTTCCGACGCCACCACCAGGCCCGGCAGGCCGGTCACGGTGATTTTGTAGCGTTGCGGCGCCTCGGTGGCGTTCATCACCTGCAGACGGTACACGTTCTCGATCTTGCCACCGGCCACTTCGCGCGCCATGACGCCGCGGTCGCGCACCACATTCACCTTGAATGGTGTACGCAGCGTCAGGCTGACCAGCATGGCCATGACGATGGTAGCCAGAATGGCGGTGTACACCAAGACCCGCGGCCGCAGCACATGACGAAAGGTCTGCGCCTGGGTCCAGTGCTGCTGCATGGCGTTCTCGGTGGTGTACTTGATCAGGCCGCGGGCGTAGCCCATTTTGTCCATCACCGTGTCGCAGACGTCGACGCAGGCGCCGCAACCAATGCACTCGTACTGCAGGCCTTTGCGGATGTCAATGCCGGTGGGGCAGACCTGGACGCACAGACTGCAGTCGACGCAGGCGCCCAGATTCAGCGTGGTGATATCGGCCTTGCGGGAGCGGGCACCGCGGGGCTCGCCGCGCTCCTCGTCATAGGTGACGATCAGGGTGTCTTTGTCAAACATGGCGCTTTGAAAGCGCGCATACGGGCACATGTGTTTGCAGACCTGCTCGCGCATGAAGCCGGCGTTGCCGTAGGTGGCAAAGCCGTAGAAGAAGGTCCAGAACACTTCCCACGAGCTCATGCTCATCTGCAGGAACTCCAGGCCCAGGTCTTTGATCGGGGTGAAGTAGCCGACAAAGGTGAAGCCGGTCCACAGCGCCACCGCCAGCCAGACCAGGTGTTTGGCGGTTTTGCGCCAGACTTTGTCGAGCGACAGCGGCTTGGCGTCGCGGCGCATGCGGGCCGAGCGGTCGCCTTCAAACTTCTTTTCGATCCAGAGGAAGATTTCGGTGTAGACCGTTTGCGGACAGGCGTAGCCGCACCACAGGCGGCCGGCCACGGCGGTGAACAGAAACAGCGAGAGCGCGGAGATGACCAGAATGCCGGTCAGGTAGATGAAGTCCTGCGGGTACAGCACCAGGCCAAAGATGTAGAAGCGCCGGCTGCCCAGATCAAACAAGATGGCTTGCCGTTGGCCCCATTCGAGCCAGGGCAAGCCATAAAACACCAGCTGGGTCAGGAACACCATGCCCCAGCGCCAGTTGGAGAACAGGCCCGAGACGCTGCGCGGGTAGATTTTTTCGTGCGATGCGTAGAGTGAAATCAACACTTCCTCCGCCGCTTGCGGCGGAACCGGTGGCTCATACCCCTCATCTGGGACGATGGGTATGATTTTTCGCGCCCCCGGTGCCTTGCTGTTCAAGTGAATTCCTTGTGAGAATTTGATTTACAAACGATCAGCCGCTAACTTACTTGGCGGTAGCGCCACTCTTATTAGAGAGACCCCACACATAAGATGCCAACACGTGAATCTGAGACTCAGTCAGCTTGTCAGCCTGAGCTGGCATCTGGTTGACCTTGCCATTGTTAACCATGGCAAGAATAGCCGCCTCGCCATAACCGTGCAACCAGATATCATCCGTCAGGTTAGGTGCGCCCAACGCCTGATTACCCTTGCCATCCATGCCGTGACAAGCTGCGCATGCCGTAAACTTTGATTTACCAAGCGATGCTTGAACGGAATCATGAGGACTGCCAGACAGACTCAAAACATACTGAGCAACATTCTTGACATCATCCGCATTACCCACTGCCGCAGCCATGGGCGGCATCATGCCATTACGGCCGTTGGTTATGTTTGCTTTGATGATCTCTGGAGTGCCACCACCCAACCAATCATTGTCAGTTAAGTTGGGGAATCCCTTGTTGCCCCGGGCATCGGAGCCATGGCACTGAGCGCAGTTGTTCATGAACAACCGCTCGCCAATGGCCATAGCCTGCGGATCTTGAGCAACATCTTCAGGCTTCATAGCCGCAAACTTGGCATACAGGGGTGCAACCTCTGCATTGCCCTTGTCAACTTCGGCCTGGTGTTGACCAGTAGATGTCCAACCCAATTTACCAGGGTAAGTTCCCAGCCCAGGGTACAGGCTAAGGTAAATAAAGGCAAAAACGATGGTAATGACAAACAACCAAGCCCACCAACGTGGCAAAGGGTTGTTCATCTCACGCAAATCGCCATCCCACACATGTCCGGTTGTATTGTCACTGACCGTCATAGCCTTTGCCTTGCCACTAAACCAAAGCAGCAGCAGACAGGCCAGAATACTGACTACAGTGATTCCGGTGACGTACAACGACCAGAAGTTACTTTTAAAGTCGCTCATTTATTTTCCTTTTAATGCGGTTCTTCAGTCTTGTTCAAAAGGCAGGTTGGCGGCTTCTTCGAAATCGGCAGCATTTCGGCGGGAATAGGCCCACACAATGATTCCGATGAACGTGATGAAGCTGGCCACCGTAGCCATAGAACGAAGGGTGTTGATATCGAGTTCCATATAAGACGTCTCCCGCTTACTTGACCAAGGTTCCCAAAACCTGCAAATATGCAATAACCGCTTCTATTTCTTTCTTGCCCTTGATCTCTTCCGTAGACTTGGCAATCTGCTCATCGGTATAAGGCACGCCAACAATCCGCAAAGCCTTCATGTGAGCTGGCATAGATTCAGCGTCCACGTTGTCTTTGAGAAGCCAGGGATAAGCAGGCATGTTGGATTCAGGCACCACATCACGCGGATTATTCAAGTGGTCACGATGCCACTGGTCGCTGTACTTGCCACCGACACGGTGAAGATCAGGACCGGTGCGCTTGCTACCCCACTGAAACGGGTGGTCGTACACGAATTCACCCGCTACAGAATAGTGTCCATAACGCAGCGTCTCAGCGCGGAACGGACGAATCATCTGCGAGTGGCAGTTGTAGCAACCCTCACGGGTATAGATGTCACGTCCAGCCAACTGAAGCGCGGTGTAAGGCATAAGACCCTTAACCGGCTCCGTGGTGGACTTTTGGAAGAACAGGGGAACAATTTCCACCAATCCACCCACCAGCAACACCACAAGGATCAATACGATCATCAGGAAATTGTTGGTTTCGATTTTTTCATGCGACAGACCGCCGCTTGCATTGTTATTTGCCATGGTATTTTCTTTCTCAGGCGTGGGCAATGGCGACTGGAGCCAAAATGGTCACGGTGACAGAGCGGCCGCTGGTCGCTGTCTTCAATGTATTCCAGAGCATGATCAACATACCGGTGAGATACAAAAGACCACCCAACAAACGCAACACATAGAACGGGAAAGTCGCTTTAACGGACTCCACAAAAGTGTAGGTCAAGGTACCGTCTGTGTTGATTGCTCTCCACATCAGGCCCTGCATCACACCGGCAATCCACATGGATGCGATGTAAATAACGATACCAATCGTGGCAGTCCAGAAGTGAACTTCAATTGCCTTGACGCTGTACATCTGCTTCTGACCAAACAGGCGCGGAATCAAATAATACATGCTGCCCATGGTCACAAGACCAACCCAACCCAGGGCGCCGGAATGCACATGGCCCACAGTCCAGTCGGTGTAATGAGACAGTGCATTGACCGTCTTGATTGACATCATCGGACCTTCAAAGGTAGACATGCCGTAGAACGAGAGCGACACAATCAGGAAACGCAGGATGGGATCATCACGCAGTTTGTGCCAAGCACCGGACAACGTCATGATGCCGTTGATCATGCCGCCCCAGCTGGGAGCCAGCAAAATCAGCGAGAACACCATGCCTACAGATTGCGTCCAGTCAGGCAGCGCGGTGTAATGCAGATGGTGAGGACCCGCCCACATGTAGGTGAAGATCAACGCCCAGAAGTGAACGATAGACAGGCGATAAGAGTACACCGGCCGTTCGGCTTGCTTGGGAATGAAGTAATACATCATGCCCAAGAAACCGGCTGTCAGGAAGAAACCAACAGCATTGTGGCCATACCACCACTGAACCATGGCATCCTGCACACCTGCATAAGCAGAGTAAGACTTCATGTAACCAGCAGGAATGGCAGCACTGTTAACCAAGTGCAACAAAGCTACGGCAATGATGAAAGCACCAAAAAACCAGTTAGCCACATAAATATGGCGAACTTTTCGGGTGCCGATAGTGCCGAAGAACACGATCGCAAATGACACCCAGACCAGGGTGATCAAAATGTCGATGGGCCACTCGAGCTCAGCGTATTCTTTGCCTTCGGTGAAACCCAATGGCAGAGAAATGGCTGCAGCAACGATGACCAGCTGCCAGCCCCAAAATGTAAATGCGGCCAGCTTGTCGCCGAACAGTCGCACATGACAAGTGCGTTGCGCTACGTAATAGGCGCTGGCAAACAAGCCACAGCCACCAAACGCAAAAATCACCGCATTGGTGTGCAGCGGACGCAACCGTCCGTAAGTCAACCATGGAATGCCTAAATTAAGCTCAGGCCACGTCAACTGGGCGGCGATGATCACGCCGACCAGCATGCCAACCACGCCCCAGACGACGGTCATGATGGCAAACTGCCTAACAACTTTATCGTTGTAGGTAGTTGCTAGCGAATTAGGAAATATCATTTTCACCTCTTCTCAGTTAGTTTGGAGCGAGTTTCCCATGGCAAACCCGGATACCTTTTGACACACATCAACCCTTGAAAGGAATTCTTATGAATCCTTAAGAATTCGCTCACCTTCAGACTCGATATCTTCGAATTGACCACGGTAAATGGCCCACCACAGTCCGCCAAGAATGAAAAACACAAGAATGACCGACAGTGGAATCAACAAATAAAGAATATCCATCAAACTTTCTCCTGTGATTTGCCACTGTTCGACAGCCGCAAGGCATTCAGAACGACCAATAATGAGCTAAGAGCCATGCCAAGACCCGCCAGCCAGGCCGGAAGCAACCCGGCAATGGCCAGAGGTACGCACACTGCGTTATAAATTGCTGCCCACCATAGATTTTGCCGCACAACACGAAGGGTTTTCCGGGCCATGCTTAATGTTTTCACGACAGCAGTGAGTTGATCACCCAACACCAAGAAATCTGCCTGCGCCTGCGCCAATGGCACGGCTTTACCGAAAGCAAATGACACATGGGCACCGGCCAGCACCGGGCCGTCGTTAAGCCCGTCACCCACCACGGCGACCTTGCGGCCGTTCTGCTGGGCATTGCGCAAAAAATCCAGCTTGTCTTGAGGCGAGCAATTTCCTTGAAATTCGGTGATACCCACCTGCGCTGCGACACGCGCCGCTGCCTTCGCACTGTCGCCAGACAACAGGTGCACCGCAATACCTTCACGTTGAAGTGCCGCCACCGTGTCCATCGCATCCGGTCGTACATCCTCCAGAAGTGCGAACGTGGCCAACCAGCCACGCTCGTCACTTAAATAAGCCTGCAACGAATCCGTCCGGTTTGATTCAACGCCGCAAAAAGCGGCGGAACCAAGCCGTAAATCAGTCGATGTCAAAAAAGGATCCCCCGACCAGACCCGACCGGATACCCCGCCTCCTGCGACCTCCTGTACGGCGTCCGCCTTCCAAGTCGAGGCAGTTCCTGCCGCAGCAAGCAGCGCCCGCGATACCGGGTGAAGCGAGTGTTGTGCCAACGCAGCGGCCATCGCCAGAACTTGTGCAGCGGTGAAGTCCTCTCGCACTTGGGTCGATCCCAGCACCATGGCGTCTCGTGTCAAGGTTCCCGTTTTATCAAACATCACCGTGTCAATTGAAGCCATGGCTTCAAAGGCTTCCAGCTGACGCACCAGAACCCCCTTGCGCGCCAAGGCTCCTGCCGCGGCCAGCATGGCAGCTGGCGTTGCCAGAGACAAAGCACAGGGACAGGTCACGACCAGCACCGCCACTGCGACCATCAGCGCATGTTCGGGGTCCCGTGCCCACCAAAAAGCACAAGCCAAACCGGCCGCCAACAGGACCGCAATCAGGAACGGCTTGGCAATCCGATCCGCCAAGCGGGCCAACGTTGGCTTGGTCGTTGAGGCGCTTTCCATCAGTGCCACAATTTGGGCGAAGCGGGTTTGATCGCCCGTTCGCTCGACACGAGCCTGAATCACTGATGAAAGGTTATGGCTGCCAGCAATCACTTTGCCGCCAACACCACGCGATACCGGCCGCGACTCGCCGGTGAGCAGCGCCTCATCGACCATCGTGTCGCCTTGCAGCACCACCGCATCAGCGGGGAATGTCTCACCGGGCAAGATGCGAATGACATCTCCGGGCATCAATCGGCGTACCGGCACCAGTTCATAGGTACCGTCTTCGCGCAGACGCGCCACACTGTCGGGCAGCCGGTTCATCAGCGCTTCCAGTGCCCCAGCCGTTCGGTCACGCAAGCGCAACTCCAGCCAGCGCCCCGACAGCAGGAAGAAAACAAACATGGTGAGCGAGTCGAAATACACCTCGCGCCCAAAAATCCCCTGCGGATCAAAAGTGCCCGCGGTACTGACCACAAACGTAATCAGCATCCCCAAAGCCACCGGCAAATCCATGCTCACGCGGCGCTGCACAATGTCACGCAATGCATTGCTAAAAAACGGTCCGCATGAGAACAGGACAACGGGCAGGGTCAACACCCAAGAGGCCCAACGCAACAACTGCTCCATCTCGGCCGTCAAATCCCCGGGTTTTGCAACGTAGGCCGGATAGGCGTACATCATCACTTGCATCATGCAAAGCCCTGCGACCAGCATGCGCCATAGCGCCTTGCGCGCTTCGCTCTTGCGGCGTTCACGGGCAAAGGCATCGTTGGCGGGCACGGCACGGTACCCGGCAGTTTGAATAGCACGCATCCAGTCGGATGGCCGGGCCACATCAGAAGACCAGAGCACGCGCGCACGGTGACTGCCGGCACCCACTTCGGCTTTGAGCACGCCGGGCACTTTCAGCAACACATCCTCAATAGTCAAGGCACAGGCTGCGCAATGCATGCCTTCGATCATGAGGTTGGACTCCCAGCAATCAACATTGCGGGGGTCAGGACGACTAAAGACGGACCACTCTTGTTGGTCGTCCAATAGATGCAAGACGTCCGAATCCGAACCTGCAGCAGGCGACTCCATTTTTCCTTTGCTGCTTACGTCAAAAAAATGGTTTTGAGCCGAAACTGAAGCGGCAGAACGATCGTTGGTCATTAGGTTTTGGGGGTGCCCGTCAAGCAGCGCAGTTTACTTGACGAAAATCAGGACGACAAAGGGTGACCAGAGTAAGCTTGCCACTTACCTCAAATCAGGAGCTATTCATGTACCAACGAATTCTTGTCGCCACCGATGGCTCTACCTTGTCAAAAAAAGCGGTCACCAGCGCCATTGCGCTGGCAGCGCTGGCAAACGCAGAGTTGGTGGCTTTAAAAGTAGTTCCGCGTTACCCGCAAAGCTATTTTGAGGGCGGCTTGGCCTTGCAAGCGGCAGAGGTCAGCCGGGTAGAGAAGCAATGGGCCGAGGATGGGCAAGCCATCGTTGATGCAGTTCAGAAGGCCGCGCTGGCAAAAGGTGTCAAGACCAAGGCCATCACGGTCAAGTCCGACCTGGTGTCGGATGCTGTCATCGCTGCCGCAAAAAAACACAAATGCGATTTGATCGTGATGGCGTCCCATGGACGCCGTGGTATCAAACGTTTGCTGCTTGGCAGCGAAACTCAGCAGGTGCTGACGCACTCTCACGTTCCGGTTCTTGTGCTACGTTGAGGCAGACAGCCCCGTAAGGCATGCGTATCAAGCCAAGAATTGGGTAGCAAATTCATGGCTACTCAGCAGCCGTATTGCGCCCGCAAAACATTTTTTTGAACCTTGCCCATGGTGTTGCGCGGCAGGACCTCAACCACAAAACACTGCTTGGGCACCTTGAAATTGGCCAACTTCGATTTCAGGCTGGCGATGATTTGGACGGGGTCGAGTGAGGCCCCTGGCTTGGCAATGACCACGGCAACGCCGATCTCGCCAAAATCCGCATGCGGGATGCCAATCACAGCGCTCTCGATTACACCGGACAACTCGTTGATATAGCCTTCAATTTCGGCCGGATAGACGTTGTAGCCGCCACTGATGATCAGGTCTTTGCTGCGCCCCACGATCGTCACATAACCCAGGGCGTCAATTTTGCCGACATCACCTGTTTTGAAGTAGCCGTCAGCCGTGAATTCTTCGGCCGTTTTTTCGGGCATGCGCCAGTAGCCCTGAAACACATTGGGCCCCTTGACCTGGATGTCACCGATCTCGCCCACGGCCGCGGCCTGTCCGGCTTCATCCTGCACCCGCAGACTCACGCCCGGCAGTGCAAAACCAACCGTGCCACCACGGCGCTCACCGTCGGTCTCGTCATACGGGTTGGAGGTGAGCATGGCGGTCTCGCTCATGCCGTAACGCTCCAGAATGGTGTGCCCGGTTCTCTCTTGCCACTCGGTGAAGGTTTCAATCGACAAGGGGGCCGACCCGGCAATAAAAAGTCGCATGTGGCGAGCTGCCTCAGCGGTCAGGCCCGGCTCGGCCAGCAAACGTACATAAAGCGTGGGCACCCCCATGAACACCGTGGCCTCGGGCAATTTTTTAATCACCAGTTTGGGGTCAAACTTACTCAGCCAGATCATCTTGCTGCCGTTGAGCAGCGCGCCGTGAATGGCCACAAACAAGCCGTGCACATGGAAGATGGGCAAAGCGTGAATCAGCACATCACCGCCCTCCTCGGCGCTGCGCCAGCCCCAGTAGTCTTTCAACACCCGCGCATTGCTCAGCAAATTGCCGTGCGTCAGCATGGCGCCTTTAGAACGGCCAGTGGTGCCGCTGGTATACAAAATGGCGGCCAAGTCATCGGCGTGCCGGACTGCCACCGGATGTTGGTCA
The DNA here is from genome assembly GCF_012927445.1 of Rhodoferax sp. GTDB lineage: Bacteria > Pseudomonadota > Gammaproteobacteria > Burkholderiales > Burkholderiaceae_C > Rhodoferax. The sequence continues at coordinate 470,411 of NZ_JABBPD010000008.1, read as the reverse complement.
GAACAATGCGCGGCGCGGTCCAACAAGGAACCGGTGCGGTCGTCATTGAGGGTGAACACGTGCTGGGTGCCGGCCTTGAAGGCAATCTTGCTGATCCAGCCAAAGTTCTGGCCCGTGCACACCACCACGGCCGGCTCGGCATTGCCGATGAAATACTCGATCTCGGCACTTTGATAGGCCGTGTTGAGCGGCAAGAACACATAACCGGCACGCAAAGTCGCCAGGTACAGCACCATCGCTTCAACCGACTTGTCGACCTGCACGGCAATACGGGAACCGTCAGGCAGCCCCAGTGAATCCAGCAGATTCGCCATCATGGCGGTGGCGCGTTCCAGGTCGCGCCAGGAATAAGTCAGGCCGTTATCCGTCTCGACAGCAACCTCGTCCAGCAGGAGGGGGAAAGCCGCGCGAAGTGCCGCAAATAGGTTGTCATTACTCGGAGATGTGATGTTCTGCATGCGCGAATCAAAGTGGAAATACGATGTGAGTCAATGGCCACAGAGGCTCAAAATGCCGGTTTTCTTTTTTCCAGAAAGGCCTGGATACCTTCCCGGTGCTCGGCGCTGTCCGCGTAGGCATAGGACTCATCAACCTTATTTGCTATTGAATTAATAGCTGAATGCGCAGTATTGACGGGGGCTAGAGGGCTAATTAATGCACGAAAGGTCTGTTTGTTGAGTCTTGCCGCCTGAGGCGCCAAGCTCGCAATATGCAGCGCCGTGGTTTGCACCTCCGCCGCCAGTTGCTCATCGACCAGCACCCGACTGAGAAAGCCAGCGGCCTTCATGTCGGTCGCGCTGAAAATCGCCGCTTCCAGCAACATTTGGCGCGCAATACCCAGACCCGCTTCACGCGCCACCAAGGCCGCCTCGCGCGGGGCCATGGGGAAACCCAGCCGGGCAATGGGCGCACCAAATCGGGCGGACACGCTTGCCAGGCGGATATCACAACAACTGGAGATTTCAACGCCAGCCCCCATGCAGTTGCCTTCAATTTGCGCCACGATGGGAACATCGCAGTCCAGCATGGCCTGCAGACCGCCCCAGACATCGTTTTCATGAAAGTCGCGCAGGCTGGACTCCTGAAACCGGAAGTCCGCATATTCTGAAATATCGCCGCCCGAACAGAAGTGACCGTTCTCTCCGGAAATCACCACGCAGCGCACGTCCGTGCTGTTTTGTACGCTCTCAAAAACATAGCGAAGTTCGCGCCACATGGCACGCGACATGGCGTTGAAGCGGGGTGGGTAGCTGATGGTGACCCGCGCCACGCCCGCCTGCTGCTCAAATTGAACAGATCCACGCATGTTATTTACTCACCTGCGCAGACGACTTCTGCGCCCACCACCACAGAGCGATGCCGCCCACGATCATGGGCAGACACAGCCATTGGCCCATGCTCAAGCCCAGCGACAAAATGCCAAGATAAGCATCGGGCTCGCGGAAAAACTCGGCCGCAAAGCGGAACGTCCCGTAGCCGACCAAAAAGGCGGCCGCCACTTGCCCCTGTCTGCGCTCCTTGCGGGCATACAGCCACAGCAGCACGAACAACAGCAGGCCTTCCCCCAAAAACTGGTACACCTGCGACGGGTGGCGTGGCAAGTCGCCGGCACCCCGAAACACCATGCCCCAAGGCAGGTCCGGACTGCTCAAACGGCCCCACAACTCACCATTGATGAAGTTGCCGACCCGCCCCGCCGCCAGCCCTGTTGGCACACAGGGCGCCACAAAGTCCGCCACCTGCAGCCAGGGCTTGTGGCGGGAATGGGCAAACCAGATCATCGCCGCGATAACGCCCAGCATGCCGCCGTGAAAGCTCATGCCGCCTTGCCAAACCGCAAAAACCTCCAGCGGATGCGCCAAGTAATAGAGTGGTTTGTAAAACAGGCAATAACCGATGCGGCCACCCAGCACCACGCCCATCACCCCCATAAACAGAAAATCCTCGATATCCCGGCGACTCCAGGCACCGAGCCCGGTGATCGACGCAAAGGGCTCATGCCGCAGACGACGGATACCCAGAAACATGAACAGACCAAAAGCGGCCAGATAGGTCAGTCCATACCAATGGACGGCCAAAGGCCCCAGTTGCAGGGCGACAGGATTAATGTGTGGATGAATCAGCATGGACGGCATTGTGCACGCAAGCACGGCGGCAGGTCGCGCAGGCCTTATGCAATCTGCGACCGGGCAAAGTCAACAAACCGCTCCAGCGTCGGGCTGGCGCTGTCATGATTCCACACCAGACTGGTCTCGCAGCCCGGCATGGCACTGCCTTTATTACCGGCATCCGTTGGGGTGTTGCCAACCTCGCGGTACACCACGCCAGAGCGCTGAAACTGCCGCACGCTGTCGGGCACCCAGGCCACCCCCAGCCCCGCCGACACCAGGTTGACAATCGTTTGCATCTGGATAGCCTCCTGCACGACCACAGGCAGGAAAGCCGCCGCATGGTAGCGCGCAAAAATCGCATCAAACAGCGACGGCACGATGCGCCGCGGAAAGATGATCAACGGTTCAGCCAGCACCTCGTTCAAAGCCAGCGCAGGAAGATTGGTCAGCCGATGCTGTTCCGGCAGGGCCAGCACCAGCGGCTCCTGTGTGATCAACAAGCGATCCAAACCCGGTGGGGAAAAACCGGGCGCATGCAACATGAAGCCAGCATCGATCTCGCCGCGTTCCAGCCCCAGCAACTGCACGTCACCGGTGGCCTCCAGCAGGTCCAACTTCACCTTGGGGTATTGCTCCCGAAAACCTCGCACCCATTGCGGCAGGAGCGCAAAACCCACCGTGGACACAAAGGCCAACCGCAGGCGCCCGACTTCGCCAGCTGCCGCCGCCCGTGCCTGTGCCGGTAACGCTTGCGCCCGGGCCAGCAGATCCAGCACGGCCGGCAACAAGGCTTGCCCGGTGGCGGTCAGTTGAACGCTGCGTTTGGTCCGGTCAAACAGGCGCACGCCCAGCAATTTTTCCAACTGGGCGATCGCTTGCGTCAAGGGCGGCTGGGTCATGTGCAGGCGGATCGCTGCATGGCCAAAATGCAATTCTTCGGCCACGGCGACGAACTGCCGCCAAAGCCGGAGTTCGATGAGATGCGGGTTCAATGGCTGGGCAAGTGACTCATTCATACGCCATACATATTAATAACAACTTAAAAATATATTAGACCAACATATTAACCCGGCGCATACTTCGATTGACAAATCAGCCACCCCACTTACCTGAGAGCTTTCATGGACATCCAACCCGTCATCCTGAACCCCCGCAGCAAAAACATCACGGAGGGCAAGTCACGCGCGCCCAACCGCTCCATGTACTACGCCATGGGCTACGAGGCGGATGATTTCAAGAAACCCATGGTTGGGGTCGCCAATGGTCACAGCACCATCACGCCGTGCAACAGTGGCCTGCAAAAACTGGCCGATGCCGCGATCGCCGCGATTGAAGAAGCCGGCGGCAACGCCCAGGTGTTTGGCACCCCCACCATTTCAGACGGCATGTCGATGGGAACCGAGGGCATGAAGTACTCGCTGATCAGCCGTGAGGTGATTTCCGACTGTATTGAAACCTGCGTGCAAGGCCAGTGGATGGACGGCGTACTGGTGATCGGCGGCTGCGACAAAAACATGCCGGGCGGCCTGATGGGCATGCTGCGCGCCAATGTACCGGCCATCTTTGTCTATGGCGGCACCATCCTGCCCGGCCATTACAAGGGTAAAGACCTCAACATCGTGAGCGTGTTTGAAGCCGTCGGCGAGAACGCTGCCGGACGCATGAGCGACGAAGACCTGCTGCAAATCGAACGCCGTGCCATCCCTGGCACCGGTTCCTGTGGTGGCATGTACACCGCCAACACCATGTCAAGCGCGTTTGAAGCACTGGGCATTTCCCTGCCTTACTCCTCCACCATGGCCAACCCGCATGACGAGAAAGTGAACTCGGCCAAAGAGTCGGCCAAGGTGCTGATCGAAGCGATCAAAAAAGACATCAAACCACGCGACATCGTGACCCGCAAATCGATCGAGAATGCCGTCGCCGTCATCATGGCGATCGGCGGCTCCACCAACGCCGTGCTGCACTTTCTGGCGATTGCCCATGCAGCGGGCGTGGAGTGGACGATTGACGACTTTGAGCGCGTGCGCCAAAAGACACCGGTGCTGTGCAACCTGAAACCCAGCGGCGACTACCTGGCGGTCGACCTGCACCGCGCCGGTGGCATTCCGCAAGTCATGAAGACCTTGCTGGCCGCCGGGCTGCTGCATGGCGACTGCATCACCATCACCGGCCAGACGGTGGCGCAAGTGCTAAAGGATGTGCCAGATGCGCCGCGTGCTGACCAGGACGTGATTCGCCCCTTGAGCAACCCGATGTACGCCCAGGGACATCTGGCCATTCTGAAAGGCAACCTGTCTCCCGAAGGCTGCGTGGCGAAGATCACCGGCCTGAAAAACCCGGTCATGACCGGCCCGGCCCGCGTGTTTGAAGACGAGCAATCCGGCCTAGCCGCCATTCTGGCGGGCAAGATCGTGGCGGGCGACGTCATGGTGCTGCGCTACCTGGGCCCCAAAGGCGGCCCCGGCATGCCCGAAATGCTGGCCCCCACCGGTGCGCTGGTCGGGCAAGGCCTGGGCGAGTCTGTGGGACTGATCACCGATGGCCGCTTCTCTGGCGGCACTTGGGGCATGGTCGTGGGTCACGTCGCACCCGAAGCGGCTGCGGGCGGCACCATTGCCTTCATCCAGGAAGGTGACTCCATCACCATCGATGCGCACCAGTTGCTGCTGCAACTCAATGTCAGCGATGAAGAAATTGCCAAACGCCGGGCCGCCTGGACGGCACCCTTGCCACGCTACACCCGTGGCGTGCAGGCCAAGTTTGCCTTTAACGCGTCGACCGCCAGCAAAGGCGCGGTACTCGACAACTACTGAAAAAGCGTTGATTTAGCGATTTAAATAGCCCGCTTAGGCGCATGTCTAAGCGGGCTTTTTTGCTAATCCGTTAGCGCCGGTTCTTTTTGGGCTGGGTGCCCAAGGCCTCCTGATTTCTGTCGATGCGGGCTTTTCGGCGTGCATCTTCCCGCTCCATGGCCGTCTTCTTGGTGTAACCGGACGTATCCGCCCAAACCCACCAGAGCACCGCCAAGCCAAAAGGCAGCAATACAACCCACCAGTCCCAAGCGGCCACCGGCCCTATTTCAAGATACTTTAAACCCAATAAAACCAGACCAAGTCCCAATAAATACATCTGACGCTCCTGTCATTTTTCAAAATTCCGACATCTGACGGATGTCAACCACCCTCATTACAATGCCGTTAGTAGACTGTAATCCAACACCCGAGGAAGATTAGATGAAACGTGCTCTCTTTGCTTTAGTTGCTGCAGTTTCTGTAACTGCGCCTGCATTGGCCGATCAGGCCTTGGCCACTTCCAAAAATTGCATGGCCTGCCATGCCGTTGACAAAAAACTGGTGGGACCTGCTTACAAAGACGTCGCCAAGAAATACGCGGGCCAAAAAGATGCCGTGGACAAGCTGGCCGTCAAAATCATGAAAGGCGGGTCTGGCGTTTGGGGTGTTATTCCTATGCCGGCCAATGCCCAGGTCAACGAGGCTGACGCCAAAAAACTGGCGGCCTGGATTCTGGCGAGCTGAACTCCCCGTCCGGCTGAGCCGCAAAAAAGCCCGCAATTGCGGGCTTTTTCATTGCTCATAATTAGCTGCTAGCGCCCGCACAACGGGCATCAGCAGCTATTATTTTTAGAGCGTCAATACGTTTGACCGAGCTGATCCAGAATGGCCGGATTTTCCAGGGTTGACGTATCCTGGGTAATGGACTCACCCTTGGCCAGCGAGCGCAACAGGCGACGCATGATCTTGCCAGAGCGGGTTTTCGGCAGGTTCTCGCCAAAACGAATGTCTTTCGGCTTGGCAATTGGGCCAATTTCTTTGGCAACCCAGTCACGCAGTTCCTTGGCAATGGCACGGGCCTCATCACCGGTTGGGCAAGGACGCTTGAGCACGACAAAGGCACAAATAGCCTCACCGGTCAGGTCATCCGGACGTCCCACCACAGCGGCTTCAGCCACCAGATCAGACTTGGCGACCAACGCCGATTCGATTTCCATGGTGCCCATGCGGTGACCCGACACGTTCAACACGTCATCAATCCGGCCGGTGATGCGGAAGTAACCGCGGTCAGCGCTGCGCACCGCGCCGTCGCCCGCGAGGTAAGTCTTGCCACCCAACTCTTCAGGGAAATAGCTGCTCTTGAAACGCTGTGGATCATTCCAGATGTTGCGGATCATCGAAGGCCATGGGCGCTTGATGACCAACAAACCACCGGAACCATTGGGCACATCGTTACCGGCTTCGTCCACGATCGCCGCCATGATGCCGGGCAGCGGCAAAGTGCAGCTACCAGGAACCAGCGGCGTCGCGCCTGGCAGCGGCGTGATCATGTGACCACCGGTTTCGGTCTGCCAGAAGGTGTCCACAATCGGGCAACGCTCGCCACCGATGTTTTTGTAGTACCACATCCAGGCTTCTGGGTTGATCGGCTCACCCACCGAACCCAAAATGCGCAAGCTGCTCAGGTCAGAGCGGTCAGGATGCACTTTTTCATTGCTCTCGGCAGCTTTGATCAGTGAGCGAATGGCGGTAGGCGCCGTGTAGAAAATCGAGACTTTATGGCGCTCGATCATTTGCCAGAAGCGGCCAGCATCCGGGTAAGTGGGGATGCCTTCAAAGATGACCTGGGTGGCACCGGCCGCCAGCGGGCCGTAAGCCACGTAGGCGTGACCCGTGATCCAGCCGATATCGGCGGTACACCAAAACACATCGGAGGGCTGAAGATCGAACGTCCAATCCATGGTCAGCTTGGACCACAGCAGGAAACCGCCGGTGGAGTGCTGCACGCCCTTGGGCTTGCCGGTGGAGCCGGAGGTAAACAGGATGAACAGCGGATGCTCGGCACCCACGGCGACCGGTGCGCACACGGTGCTCTGGCCTTCCAGGGCTTCGGTAAATGTTTTGTCGCGGCCCGCCACCATGTTGCAGGCGGTAGCGGTGCGTTGGTACACGAACACATTCTTGATGGATTCGCAACCGCCCAAGGCCAGACCTTCGTCCACAATGGCTTTCAGCGGCAATTCTTTGCCGCCGCGCATCTGGTAATTGCAGGTGACCACCGCCACCGCGCCCGCATCAATAATGCGTTCTTGCAGCGCCTTGGCCGAGAAGCCACCGAACACCACGCTGTGGGTGGCGCCAATGCGGGCACAGGCCTGCATGGCGATCACGCCTTCTAACGTCATCGGCATGTAAATCAGAACGCGGTCACCTTTTTGGATACCGTGTGCCGAGAGTGCGTTGGCAAACTGGCTGACCTTGGCGAGCAGTTCTTTGTAGCTGGTCTTGATGACGGTGCCGTCGTCAGCTTCAAAAATGACCGCGGTCTTGTTTTCAACCGGCGTGCCCATGTGCTTGTCCAGGCAGTTGGCCGACGCATTCAGTTCACCGTCGTCAAACCATTTGTAAAACGGCGCATTGGACTCGTCCAGCGTCTTGGTAAAGGGCTTGCTCCACAGGACGTTTTCACGTGCCAGCCGAGCCCAGAAACCCTCAAAATCTTTTTCAGCTTCAGCGCACAGTGCGTTGTAGCCATCCATGCCGGAAATGCGGGCCGCTTTTACGATCGCCTCACTCGGCGGGAAAACGCGGTTCTCAACCAATACGGACTCAATAGCAGACGATGGTGCACTCATTAATATGTCTCCTCTAGTTAACAAAAGTTGTGCGCGACTGTCGGTGTTCGCACTTACATGCCACTGACTGGCCCCGAATTTCGAATGTAGCAGAGCCGGGCCGGCCGTTTGACACCCCACCTACAATGCTCAATCCCGTACCAACCCCAGACCTCCAATGTCCGAACCTACGCCTGAAAAAACACGTCGCATGCGCCCCATCCCGACTTTCATTTTTGCCAGTCGCTGGCTGCAGCTGCCGCTTTACCTGGGTCTGATCGCGGCGCAGGGTGTTTATGTGTTCCATTTCTGGATTGAACTGGTGCACCTGCTGGAAGCCGCCTTTGGCAACCAGACCGCGCTGCAGGCCTTGATCACCAGCATTGGCTACAAGGAAACATTCACCACCACCGCGCTCAACGAGACCATCATCATGCTGGTGGTTCTGGCGCTGATTGACGTGGTCATGATCTCGAACCTGCTGATCATGGTGATTGTGGGGGGTTACGAGACCTTTGTCAGCCGCATGGACCTGGAAGGTCACCCCGACCAACCGGAGTGGCTCAGCCATGTCAATGCCTCGGTGCTCAAGGTCAAGCTGGCGACCGCCATCATTGGCATCAGCTCCATCCACCTGCTCAAGACCTTCATCAACGCGGCCAACTACGACGAAAAAGTGCTGATTGCCCAAACTGCGATACACATCACATTTTTACTGTCCGCCATGGCCATTGCGTATACCGACCGTTTGATGTCGCGTACGCAAAACGAAGCGCATTAAATCCATGTTCAGATTGTTAACGTCGTCATTGCTGGCCCTTGCCGCCGCCTTTGCCCTTACGGCCTGCAACGAAGAACCTAAAGACACGCATCCCGACCAGCTGGTCAGCAAACGTCGGGCTATTTTCAAGCAATTCACGCGCACCCTGGAGCCGATGGGCCTGGTGGCGCGGGGCCGCAAGGACTACAACCCGCGTGAGTTCAACATCAGCGCCCTGGAATTGGAAAAGCTCTCCAAGCAGCCCTGGGCTTACTTCACCCCGGATGGCAATTACCCGCCAACCCACGCCAAAGCCGAAGTGTGGCAAAAGCCGGCTGAATTCAAAGCGGCCCAGGATCAATACCAGGGCACGGTCAACCAGCTCGTCAAGGCCGCCGAGAGCGGCGATTTGGAGCGCATCCGGCCCGCAGTCAATGAAGTGCAAAAGAGTTGCAAGACCTGCCACAACCAATTCCGCGACGATACCGGCTCCTGATTTTCAACTCCGGTATGGCCCTGCCGCATCGTCCTTGACGGTGTGAGCTTGGTTAAACTTATCGCCATTGCCGCCAACCAGTCAATCCCCCGAACACCTGAGGTTTCGCATCACCATGACCACAAGCATCCAACAAAACGACCTGATCGAGTCCGTTGCCGCTGCCCTGCAGTACATCAGCTACTACCACCCCGCTGATTACATCGCCCACCTGGCCCGCGCCTATGAGCGCGAACAAAGCCCGGCGGCGAAAGACGCGATTGCGCAAATCCTGACCAACAGCAAGATGAGCGCCACCGGCCATCGGCCGATTTGCCAGGACACCGGCATCGTCAACGTGTTCCTCAAAGTCGGCATGGATGTGCGCTGGGAAGGCTTCACCGGCAGCCTGGACGACGCCATCAACGAAGGTGTGCGCCGCGCCTACAACCACCCCGACAACACCTTGCGCGCCAGCATCGTGGCCGATCCGCAGTTTGACCGCAAGAACACCAAAGACAACACCCCCGCCGTGATCTTCGCGGAAATCGTGCCCGGCAACACGCTGGAAGTCACCGTGGCAGCCAAAGGCGGCGGCAGCGAGAACAAAAGCAAGATGGTCATGCTCAACCCCGGCGACTCGGTGGTCGACTGGGTGCTGAAAACCGTACCCACCATGGGCGCCGGTTGGTGCCCGCCCGGCATGCTCGGCATTGGCATTGGCGGCACCGCTGAAAAGGCGGTGCTGATGGCCAAGCAAAGTCTGATGGACGACTTGGACATGTACGAGTTGCAGGCCAAATCCTCAAGCGGTCAAGCCTTGAGCAAAACCGAAGAACTCCGCCTCGAATTGTTTGAAAAAGTCAACGCCCTCGGCATTGGCGCGCAAGGTTTGGGCGGCCTCACCACCGTGCTGGACATCAAGATCAAGATGTACCCGACCCATGCCGCCAGCAAGCCGGTGGCCATGATCCCCAACTGCGCCGCCACCCGCCACGCCCACTTTGTGATGGATGGCAGCGGCCCGGTGTACCTGGACCCCCCGTCGCTCGACTTGTGGCCGGATGTCCAGTGGACGCCCGACTATGTCAAAAGCAAAAAAGTCGACCTCAACACCCTGACCAAAGAAGAAGTGGCCAGCTGGAAACCGGGCGACACCCTGCTGCTGAACGGCAAAATGCTGACCGGACGCGATGCTGCCCACAAGCGCATCAAGGACATGCTGGCCAAGGGCGAGAAGCTGCCCGTGGACTTTACCAACCGCGTGATTTATTACGTCGGCCCGGTGGACCCAATCAAGGGCGAAGCCGTCGGCCCCGCCGGCCCGACCACCGCGACCCGCATGGACGATTTCACTGAGATGATGCTGAGCGAGACCGGCCTGATCTCCATGATCGGCAAAGCCGAACGCGGCCCGGTCGCCATCGAAGCCATCAAGAAGCACAAGAGTGCCTATTTGATGGCGGTCGGCGGCGCCGCCTACCTGGTGAGCAAGGCCATCAAGCAAGCCAAGGTCGTGGGCTTTGCCGACCTCGGCATGGAAGCCATTTACGAATTTGACGTGGTCGACATGCCGGTCACCGTGGCGGTGGATTCCGGCGGCACCAGCGCGCACATCACCGGCCCCGCCGAGTGGCAAAAGCGGATCGCCACCGGCGAGTTCAAGGGCATTGCAGTCGCCGGTAATTAACAGCAACCGCAGCAAAAATTGGGCTCTGATCCCCGTTTAGTCAAGCACCCCATCGGGGTGTTTGACAGCGGCATCGGCGGCTTGAGCGTGCTGCGGGCGTTGCGCGCCGAACTCCCGTTTGAGGACTTTGTGTACGTGGCGGACAGCGGCCACGCGCCCTACGGCGAACGCGATGACGCCCATGTGATTGAACGCTCCCGCGCCATCACCCGCCATTTGCTGACGCAGCATCACATCAAGGCGCTGGTCATTGCCTGCAACACCGCCACGGCGGTGGCCATTCATTTACTGCGCGCTGAGCACCCCACGCTGCCCATCATCGGAGTGGAACCGGCTCTCAAACCCGCGGTGGCACACAGCCAGACCCGGCGCATTGGCGTCATGACCACCCGCGGCACTCTGGGCAGTGCCAAGTTTCGCACCCTCGTCGAGTCACTGGCGGGCCAAGCGGACTTCGTCTGCCAGCCCTGCGACGGACTGGCCGATGCCATCGAGCACGAAGATACTACAAAAATAATAGCACTCTGCGCATATTACACGGGGGCTATGGGCCAATTTGGCATTAAAAATGGGCAAATTGACACGCTGGTGCTGGGCTGCACGCACTACCCGTTTGCCAGTGAGCACCTGACCAAGCTGGTCGGGCCCGACGTGCAGCTGATCGACAACGGCGAACCGGTGGCGCGCCAAACCCGTCGCCGGCTGCAAACCTTGGCGCCAACTGGCACCCCAGGACAATGCGTGCTGCTGACCACCGGTGAACGCGAAGCCGTCCAACGGGCCGCCCAACGCTGGCTGGCCCTGGATTGCCCGGTTGAATTGTTGTTGGTCTGAGATTCACCGCCGGTGCGAAATAGCGCACCCACAAGGGATAATCGCAACCCATGAACCCACTGCTTTCCCACCTGCAACCCTATCCGTTTGAGCGGCTGCGCCAGCTTTTCGCCAACGTCACCCCCAACCCGGCCCTGCGGCCGATCAGCCTCGGCATGGGCGAGCCCAAACACCCCACGCCCAAGTTCATCCAGCAGGCGATGGTGGATTCGATTGTCAGCACGCCCAGTGGGCTGGCGGCTTACCCGGCAACGGCCGGCGAACCCCAACTGCGCGAAGCCTTTGTGCACTGGCTGAAACAGCGCTACGGTCTGGACGTGAACCCGGCCACCCAGGTACTGCCAGTGAACGGCTCGCGCGAAGCCCTGTTTGCCCTGACCCAAACCATCGTCAACCCCAGGCCAACCGGGAGCAGCGCCGAGCAGGCGCCGGTGGTGGTATGCCCCAACCCGTTCTACCAAATCTACGAAGGCGCCGCGCTGCTGGCCGGTGCCCAGCCTTACTTTGTGCCGAGCGACCCGGCGCGCAATTTTGCGCAGGACTGGGACAGCGTGCCTGAAGCGGTCTGGGCGCGCACCCAGCTGCTGATCGTCTGTTCGCCGGGCAACCCCACCGGCGCGGTGATGCCCCTAACCGAGTGGAAAAAGCTGTTTGCTTTGAGCGACCGCTTCGGCTTTGTCATCGCCTCCGACGAGTGCTACAGCGAGATTTACTTCCGCGACGAACCGCCACTGGGCGGCATGGAAGCCGCCATCCAACTCGGCCGCAGCGATTTCAAAAACCTGATCTCGTTCACCAGCCTGTCCAAACGCAGCAACGTGCCCGGTATGCGCAGCGGCTTTGTGGCGGGTGATGCCGCCCTCCTGAAGCAGTTTTTGCTCTACCGCACTTACCACGGCAGCGCCATGAGCCCGGTGGTGCAGGCGGCCAGCATCGCCGCCTGGCGCGATGAGCAGCACGTCATCGACAACCGGGCGCTGTACCGCAGCAAGTTCGCCCAGGTCACGCCGCTGCTGGCCGAGGTGCTGGAGGTGGCGCTACCGGATGCCGGCTTTTATTTGTGGGCCAAAGTAAAGGGCAATGACGTCGACTTCACGCGCGATTTATTCACTCTTTACAATGTGACGGTTTTGCCCGGTTCCTATCTGGCCCGTGACAGTCACGGCGCGAATCCCGGTGAAGGACGTATCCGCATGGCGCTGGTGGCCGAAACCGCCGAATGTCTTGAAGCTGCCCAGCGCATCGTCCAATTTGTCAAATCCAGAGCCTGAACTTGAACTCCATTTAAAAGAAGCCATCTCATGACCCAACAACTCCAAAACATCCTTGACGCCGCCTGGGAAGACCGCGCCAACATCTCCGTCAAATCGGCCAGCAAAGAAGTCAAAGACGCTGTCGAACACGTCCTCGCCCAGCTTGACTCCGGCGCCCTGCGCGTGGCCACCCGCGAGGCCGTGGGCCAGTGGACCGTGCACCAGTGGATCAAAAAAGCGGTGCTCCTGAGCTTCCGCCTGTCAGACAACGCCATCATGCAAGCGGGTGACCTCGGTTTTTACGACAAGGTGCCCACCAAATTTGCCGGCCTGGACGCAGCAGCCATGAGCGCAACCGGCGTGCGCGTGGTGCCGCCCGCGGTGGCGCGCCGCGGCAGCTACCTGGCCAAGGGCGTGATTCTGATGCCTTCCTTCGTCAACATTGGCGCCTACGTGGACGAAGGCACCATGGTCGACACCTGGGCCGCCGTCGGCTCCTGCGCGCAGATTGGCAAGAATGTGCATTTATCCGGCGGCGTCGGCATCGGCGGCGTGCTCGAACCCATGCAGGCCAACCCCACCATCATCGAAGACAACTGCTTTGTCGGTGCCCGGTCGGAAATCGTGGAGGGCGTGATCGTCGAAGAAAACTCGGTCATTTCCATGGGCGTTTACATCGGCCAAAGCACCCCTATTTATGACCGCGCCACCGACACCGTCAGCTACGGCCGCATTCCAAGTGGCTCCGTCGTTATCAGCGGCAACCTGCCCAAAGACGGCGGCAAATACAGCCTGTACGCGGCCATCATCGTCAAGCGGGTGGACGCGCAAACCCGCGCCAAAACCAGCCTGAACGACTTGCTGCGCGACTGATCCTTTTCCCGATTAACGACAACGGAAAGAGGGGCTGAACCATGGCAACCAACGGCACATCCGGCACGATGGAGCGCATTCTTCGCTTGATGGGCGAAAAGCATGCCTCGGACGTTTATTTGTCAGCCCACTCTCCCGCCCTGATCCGGATCAACGGGGAATGCGTTCCCATCAACAGCCAGATTCTGCCGCCCGATGCGCCGCTCAATTTGCTGAGTGAGATCTTGCCGCCGGAACGCATCGAAGAGCTGCAAGAACTGAATGAGCTGAACATGGGCTGGCCTCTGCCCGGTGTCGGCCGCTTCCGGATCAGTGCCATGCGCCAGCGCGGCTCGATTGCCGCGGTGATCCGCTTCATCTCGATGGACATTCCGGCGCTGGCCAGCCTCTCCGTGCCCATGATTTTGGGTGATCTGGTGATGGAAAAACGCGGCCTGATCCTGATGGTCGGCGCCACGGGTGCGGGCAAAAGCACGACGATGGCCTCCATCGTGGATCACCGCAACCAAAACGCCACCGGCCACATCCTCACCATTGAGGATCCGATTGAGTTCCTGTTCAAGAACAAACGTTCGGTGGTCAACCAGCGCGAAGTCGGCTCGGACACCCAGTCGACCCAACTGGCGCTCAAGAATGCATTGCGCCAAGCCCCGGACGTGATCCTGATTGGTGAAATCCGCGACCGCGAAACCATGTCGGCGGCCATTGCCTATGCCCAGACCGGTCATTTGTGCCTGGCCACCCTGCATGCCAACAACAGCTACCAGGCGCTCAACCGCATCCTGAGCTTTTACCCGGTCGAGGTTCGCCAGACCATGCTGGGCGACCTGGCCGCCGCCACCAAAGCCATTGTGTCGCAGCGACTGCTGCGCACGGTCGCCGGCGGCCGCATCCCCGCCGTCGAGATCATGCTCAACACCAGCCTGGTGGCGGAGATGATTGAAAAAGGCGATTTCTCGGGCGTGAAAGAAGCCATGGAAAAATCGATGGCAGAAGGCGGCCAGACTTTTGAGCATGACATCGCCCGCCTGGTGATGGAAGGCATCGTGGAGCGCAAAGAGGGCTTGCTCAATGCCGATTCGCCCACCAATTTGATGTGGCGCCTGCAAAACGACTTTACCGCCCGCGCCAAACCCCAGGAACCACTGGAAGACCCGGACGACGAGCCCTCGTTCACCGAGATCACGCTCGACGTGACACACTGATTCCGAACCGCTCATGTCACGCACGCTCTACCTGACCGAACAACTGATTTCCCGCGCCTCACTCACACCCGATGACGCCGGCTGCCAGGACATCATCGCCGCCCGACTGGCCCCGCTGGGCTTTGTCTGTGAAACCATCGCCAGCGGTCCGGATCACTTCCGCGTCACCAATTTATGGGCCAAAAGGGCTGCAGCCTCCGCTGTACCTGCGGGAGTAGCTACTGAATTAATAGTGTTTGCCGGTCACACCGATGTCGTGCCGACCGGCCCGCTGGCGCAGTGGCACAGCGACCCGTTCACGCCCACGCACCGTGACGGCAAGTTGTATGGCCGCGGCGCCAGTGACATGAAGACCTCGCTGGCGGCTTTTGTCGTCGCCGTTGAAGAATTTGTGACGGCGCAACCTGATACCGCCTTGTCGATTGGTTTTTTACTCACCAGCGACGAAGAAGGCCCCGCCACCGATGGCACGGTCATCGTGTGCGAGGCCCTGCAAGCACGGGGCGAAAAGCTCGATTACTGCATCGTCGGCGAGCCCACCTCGCTGGAGCACACCGGCGACATGATCAAGAACGGCCGCCGCGGCACCATGAGCGGCAAGCTCACCGTCAAAGGCGTGCAGGGCCATATTGCCTACCCCCATCTGGCGAAAAACCCGATTCATCTGGTGGCCCCCGCCTTGGCGGAGTTGGTCGGCATCGAATGGGACCGGGGCAACGATTTTTTCCCACCCACCTCCTGGCAGGTCAGCAACATCCACGGCGGCACCGGCGCCAGCAATGTCATTCCCGGCGCGGTGGTGATTGATTTCAATTTTCGCTTTTGCACCGAATCCAACCCCGAGGCGCTGCAAACACGGTTGCAGGCCGTGCTGCAGCAGCACGGCCTTGACTTTGACTTGACGTGGACGGTTGGCGGCTTGCCTTTTCTGACCACGCCGGGCACGCTGGTGGATGCCGTGTGTGCCGCCATCAAGGCCGAGACCGGCATTGACACCGTGTTGTCCACCACCGGCGGCACCAGTGACGGCCGTTTCATTGCCAAAATCTGCCCGCAGGTGATCGAGGTCGGCCCTCCCAACGCCACCATCCACAAAATCGACGAACACCTGCATGTGGCAGACATCGAACCTCTTAAAAACATTTACCGGCGTGTGCTGGAAAATCTGAGCACACGGCTAACGACATGACCATTCTGGAACTGATCAAAACGGGCACCCAACA
The DNA here is from genome assembly GCF_012927445.1 of Rhodoferax sp. Classification (GTDB taxonomy): domain Bacteria; phylum Pseudomonadota; class Gammaproteobacteria; order Burkholderiales; family Burkholderiaceae_C; genus Rhodoferax. The sequence continues at coordinate 454,358 of NZ_JABBPD010000008.1, read as the reverse complement.
GCTGCTTGACGCCAAGGTGGCCTTTGGCCACGGCACCACCAACGCCTTTGACGAGGCGGCATGGCTGGTTTTGTGGCAACTCGGCTTGCCACTCGATACCCCGCTGGACGGCCCCGATTCCATAGGAAATCAGCCTGTAGCCCCCGAAAAACAAGCGCAGGTAGCTACTCTTTTAATAGCACGAATCGAATCCCGCAAACCCGCCGCCTACCTGACCCACGAAGCCTGGTTGCAGGGCGTGCCCTTTTACGTGGATGAACGGGTCATCGTGCCGCGCTCCCTGATTGCCGAATTGCTGGTGGACGGCGGCATTGACTATTGGCTCACCGAATCGACCCGGCGGGTGCTCGACCTGTGTACCGGCAATGGCAGTCTGGCCGTGCTCGCCGCCATGACCTACCCGGAAGTGACAGTGGATGCGTCCGACATCTCGGCCGATGCGCTGGCGGTCGCCCGCATCAACATCGACAAGCACGGCCTGCAGGAGCGTATTACGCTGCTGAGCTCCGATGGGCTGGCCAGCGTGCACGGTCCGTACGACCTGATTTTGTGCAACCCGCCTTACGTCAATGCGCAAAGCATGGCCGCCCTGCCCCCTGAATACCACGCCGAGCCCGCGCTGGCGCTGGACGGCAACGCGCTGGGCGGCAGCGACGGCATGGACTTTATCCGCCGGCTCCTGCAGGAGGCACCGGCGCAAATGGCGCCTGGCGCCGTGCTGGTGCTGGAAATTGGCAACGAACAAGAACACTTTGAAGCCGCCTTTCCCGGGCTTCAAGCCATCTGGCTGGAAACCAGTGCCGGTGAGGAACAAGTGCTGCTGCTGACCCGCGAAGCGCTGTTAGCCTAAAATCAGGGTATTCCCAGGGCGTTCATTGCGGGCTTGACCCGCAATCCATCCAAGTCTGCGCCCAATGATGGCGGGCCGATCAGATCCGGCAGGCCATTTCAAAATCTCACTCCAACTGAATAAATTTCGTGATTACTCTTAAAAACGTCATACTGCGCCGCGGTGCCAAGCTGCTGCTCGACAGTGCCACCGTCACCATCAACCCGGGCGAAAAAGTGGGTCTGGTGGGCCGCAACGGCGCCGGCAAGTCCTCGCTGTTTGCGCTGCTCAATGGCTCGCTGCATGAAGACGGGGGCGAATATTTCATCCCTAGCCAATGGCGCATGGGCCAGGTGGCCCAGGACATGCCCGAGACCGAGCAAAGCGCCACCGACTTCGTGGTCGACGGCGACACCGATCTGCTGGCCGCTCAAAACGAAGTCACGGCCTCGGAGGCCACCGACGACTACGACCGCATGGCGCACGCCTACATGGCGCTGCAGGACGCGGGTGCGCACGACGCGCCCGCCCGCGCCCAGGCGCTGATTCTCGGTCTGGGTTTCAAGACGACTGAATTGACCAACCCGGTGAACAGCTTCTCCGGCGGCTGGCGCATGCGCCTGCAACTGGCCCGCGCGCTGATGTGCCCGTCCGACCTGCTGCTACTCGATGAGCCAACCAATCACCTGGATTTGGACGCGCTGGTCTGGCTGGAGGCCTGGCTCAAAAAATACGAAGGCACGATGGTCGTCATCAGCCATGACCGGGAGTTTCTGGATGCCGTGACCAACGTCACCTTGCACATTGATGCCGGCAAGCTGGTGCGCTACGGTGGCAACTACAGCAAGTTTGAAGACATGCGTGCCGAGCAGATGACGCTGCAACAAAACGCCTTTTCCAAGCAGCAGGACAAGATTGCCCACTTGCAAAAGTTCATTGCCCGCTTCAAGGCCAAGGCCAGCAAAGCCAAGCAGGCCCAAAGCCGGGTCAAGGCGCTGGACCGCATGGAAAAAATCGCCCCGCTGCTGGCGGATGCCGATTTCACCTTCGAGTTCAAGGAACCGGCCAACCTGCCCAACCCGATGCTGTCGATGACGGGTGTGAGTTTTGGCTACCCGGCCCCTGAAGGTTCACCCGAAGGCACACCGCCCACGGTGATCGTGAACAACGTCAGCCGCTCGGTGCTGGCCGGTCAGCGCATCGGTATTCTGGGTGCCAATGGCCAGGGTAAATCCACGCTGGTGAAGACCGTGGCCCGTGATTTGCAAGCCATCGGCGGTGAGTTGACCGAAGGCAAGGGCCTCAACATTGGCTACTTTGCCCAGCAAGAGCTCGACGTGCTGCGCCCGGCCGACACCCCGCTGGAACACATGATTCGGCTGGTCAAAGAAGTGACGGCGGCCGGCAAGATTGCCGGCCAGGCCACGCGCGAACAAGACCTGCGCAGCTTCCTCGGTACCTTCAACTTCGGCGGCGACATGGTCAAGCAGGCCGTGGGCAGCATGAGCGGCGGTGAAAAAGCCCGTCTGGTGTTGTGCATGATCGTCTGGCAGCGCCCCAACCTGTTGCTGCTGGATGAGCCAACCAATCACCTGGACTTGGCCACGCGGGAAGCGCTCGCCATGGCTCTCAATGAGTTTGAAGGCACCGTCATGCTGGTCAGCCATGACCGGGCTTTGCTGCGCGCCGTGTGCGATGAGTTCTGGATGGTGTCGCGCGGTGGTGTGGCGCCGTTTGACGGCGATCTGGACGACTACCAGCGCTACCTGCTGGACGAAGCCAAGCGCCAGCGCGAGGCCATCAAAGAGGCCAGCAGCGCGGCTGCCAAGGCCGAGCGCAAAGCGTTGGCCGCAGCGCCTGCACCGGTCAAGGCCAAACCAGCGCCGACGGGTTCGCTCAAGCGTCAACTGGAAGATATCGAGGCGCGCATGGCCGTGCTCAACGGTGAAGGCGCCTCTCTGGAAGGCCATTTGAGCAAGGCCAATCACCCGACCGAAATTGCCGAATTTGGCAAAGGCCTGAAAACCGTTAACGACGAACTGCAAAGCCTGGAAGAACAATGGCTGACGGTGTCCGGCAAGCTGGAAGCCGCGTCGATCTAACCGGCACGCATTTCAGATCAAAAAAAACCCGCTTGCGCGGGTTTTTTTTGATCCTGTAAAAGCAATCAGCCCATGTGCAGGCCACCGTTCACCGAGAACTCGGCGCCCGTGGCGTAACCACCTTCGTCGGATGCCAGCCACGCGATGATGGACGCAATTTCGCCGGGCTCACCCAAACGCTTGACCGGCACCGTCGCAATGATCTTGTCGAGCACTTCCTGACGGATGGCTTTGACCATGTCCGTGCCAATGTAGCCCGGGCTGACCGTGTTGACCGTCACGCCCTTGGTTGCCATTTCCTGCGCCAGCGCCATCGAAAAACCATGCATACCGGCTTTAGCAGCCGAGTAGTTGGTCTGACCAGCCTGGCCCTTGACGCCGTTCACGGATGAAATGTTGATGATGCGGCCCCAGCCTTTTTCCACCATGTCACCGACCACCTGCTTGGTGACGTTGAACATGCTGTTCAGGTTGGTTTCGATCACGGCATCCCAGTCTTCACGCGTCATCTTCAAGAACATGCGGTCCTTGGTGATGCCGGCGTTGTTCACTAACACGTCGATCGTGCCGTGCTCGGCCTTGGTCTTGCTAAAGGCGTCCACCGTGGAGTCCCAGTTACCGACGTTACCGGCCGACGCATAAAACGTAAAACCCAATGCAGCCTGCTCCGAGATCCATTTGGCATGGTCACGCGTTGGGCCGCAGCCCGCGATGACCTTGAAACCTTCTTTGCTCAGGCGCTGGCAAATGGCGGTCCCGATGCCACCCATACCACCCGTGACGTAGGCTACTTTTTGACTCATTTTTGTTTCCTCTTTGTAAAATTATTCGTATCAGATTGTGGGCGAAAAATCAGCGCTCGACAGTTAGGGCAACCCCCATACCGCCACCGATACACAGGCTGGCAAGGCCCTTTTTCGCATTGCGACGCTGCATTTCATGCAACAACGTAACAAGTATGCGACAACCGGACGCCCCCACGGGATGACCAATCGCAATGGCGCCACCGTTAACGTTGATTTTGGAGGTATCCCAACCCATTTGCTGATTCACCGCACATGCTTGCGCGGCAAAAGCCTCGTTAATTTCCATCAAATCCAGGTCAGCCGCATTCCAGCCGGCACGTGCCAACGCTTTTTGCGAGGCCGAGACCGGGCCCATGCCCATCAGTGCCGGGTCCAGGCCACTGGTGGCAAAGCTGGCAATACGACCCATGGGTGTCAGACCCAGGGCAGCCGCTTTTTTTGCGGTCATCACCATCACGGCCGCGGCGCCGTCGTTGATACCGGAGGCATTGCCGGCCGTGACGCTACCGGCTTTGTCAAACGCCGGGCGCAGACCGGCCAACACGTCGGCATTGGTCTTGCGGTTGATGTATTCGTCAGCAGAAAAAACGATTGAATCGCCCTTTTTCTGGGCGATCAGGAACGGCACAATTTCATCTTTGAACTTGCCGGCGTCTTGGGCGGCCGCCGCTTTTTGCTGGCTGGCCAGGGCCAGGGCATCTTGCATGTCGCGCGTGATGCCGTATTGCTTGGCCACGTTCTCAGCGGTAATGCCCATGTGGTACTGGTTGTAGACGTCCCACAGGCCGTCCACAATCATGGAGTCAATCATCTTCCAGTCGCCCATGCGCTGGCCGTCACGCGAACCCATCAAAACGTGGGGGGCGGCGCTCATGGTTTCCTGCCCACCGGCAATCACGATTTCGCTGTCGCCGTACGCAATCGATTGCGCAGCCAGCATCACCGCTTTGAGGCCGGAGCCGCACACAGCGTTGATGGTCAGGGCGGGCGTTTCCTTGGCCAGGCCGCTCTTGATCAGTGATTGGCGGGCCGGATTTTGGCCAGAGCCTGCTGCCAGCACCTGGCCCAGGATAACTTCGCCGATCTGGTCAACACCCAGACCGGTGCGGGCCAGCAATTCCTTGATCACCGCAGCACCGAGTTCGGGCGCAGGTGTTTTGGCGAGGGTTCCGCCGAATTTACCGACGGCAGTGCGAGCGGCTGAAACAATAACGATATCTTCCATTTTTTTCTCTCCTTGGTAATAACAAAAATTGCGAGACAGTCCCAAGACTACAAAGTAGATCCGTTCTGTCTCTCACTCATTAACAAAAATTAAGCTTTGGCCTTGACGTAGCGGCCGGGGGCGGCTTCGATGGCTTTGTATTTGCCTTTGCCATAGCTCTTGGGCGCAGGAATCTGTTTGCCAGCTTGCGCGGCAAGCCAGCTGGACCAGTCGGTCCACCAGCTACCGGTGTGCTCGGTTGCGCCCGCCAGCCATTCGGCATGGGTTTTGGGAAACTTGCCGTCTTCGCGCAGCCAGTGGCTGCGCTTGTTCTTGGCCGGTGGGTTGATGACGCCCGCAATGTGACCGGAAGCCCCCATCACGAAGCGTTTTTTACCGGGCAAGAACTGGGTCGAGGCGTAGGCGCCGCCAATCGGGACAATATGGTCTTCACGCGAGCCATAGATATAGACCGGGATGTCGACGTTGCCCAAATCAACCTTTTCGCCACAGACAACGGCAGCACCGGGCTTGACCAGCTTGTTTTCCAGGTAGGTGTTGCGCAGATACCAGGCATAAAAAGGGCCGGCCAGATTGGTGGAATCGCTGTTCCAGTACAACAGGTCAAACGGGGGCGGTGTTTCGCCCTTGAGGTAGTTGCCCACCACATAGTTCCAGACCAGGTCGTTGGGCCGCAAGAAACTGAAGGTGGAAGAAAGGTCTTGCCCCTTCATCAAACCGCCCTTGCCCATTTCTTTTTCCCGGTACTTCACAAAGCCTTCATCGATGAAGAGATCCAGAATACCGGTGTCACTGAAATCAAGCATCGAGGTGAGCAAGGTGGCACTGGCCACCGGCTTTTCACCCCGCGCCGCCAGCACCGCCAGCGCAGTGCCCAAGATGGTGCCACCGACACAGAAGCCCAAGGCATTAATGCTCTTGGCGCCCGTGATCTCTTGCGTGACAGCTATCGCTTTAATAGCAGCATCTTCGACGTAGTCGTCCCAGGTTTTTTGGGCCAATGAAGCGTCCGGATTGCGCCAGCTCACCACAAAGGTACGGTTGCCTTGCGCTACGGCGTAGCGAATCAGCGAGTTTTCTGGTTGCAGGTCCAGGATATAGAACTTGTTGATGTTCGGCGGAATGAGCAGAAAAGGCTTTTCAAACACCGTGGCCGTCAGTGGCTTGTATTCGATCAGCTGGAACAACTCGTTCTCGAACACCACAGCGCCTTCGGTGGTGGCGACATTTTTGCCGACTTCAAACACGCTTTCGTCGGTCATGGAGACATGGCCCTGGCGCATGTCGTGGAGCAGGTTTTGCAGGCCTTTGGCAATACTTTCGCCTTTGGTGTCGATCGCCTTCTTTTGCGCCTCGGCATTGAACGCCATGAAGTTGCTGGGCGCGCTCGCCGCTGTTAATTGTTCCACCGCGAAACGAATACGGGCCCGGGTTTTTTCATCCGTTTCCACGGCATCGGCCATGCCCATCATGGTGCGGGCGTTGAGCAGGTAGGCGGCGGCCGAAAAAGCGGAAATCGGATTGGCGCCCCAGGCTTCAGCGGCAAAGCGCTTGTCGGCGGGCGGCGGTGTGCCCTGCACGTCCTTCGTCCAGAGTCCGGCGGCATCCTTGAGGTATTGCTGCTGCAACTCCTGCAGGCGCTCTTGTGAAAAGTGGATCGCGGGCGGCTGGGCGGCGGGGGCGGCCCCATCGGCATCCGCTTTGCCCAGATCCATGTTCTGGAATGACTGAAAGGCTTTGCTCCAGCCCTCAGTCAAAGATTGTTGAAATTGCTGGGCCGACTGCGCCCAAAATTCGGGAGAATCCTGTGTCATGTTGTGTCCTCAAAATATCTACTTATTGGTATAAGCCGTAGTATCTAGGCCTACCCCTTCCAAAAACTGACATTTTTTCAAACGTCAACTAACTTAGTTATCCATGTACATCGTACCCATTGCCTGGTTATATGTTGCCCTCATGATGGCCGTCGCCGAAGCCACCAACTCAAATGGCACAGTGCTGGGTGCGGTTATTACCTTTTTACTTTATGGTTTGGGCCCCGTGGCCCTGGTGGTTTACCTGATGGGCTCGCCGGCCCGACGCCGCGCGATCAAGGCCAAAGAAGCAGCGGAGTGGGCGGCGGCTCATTCAGTCGCGCCAGATGCAGGCCGCCATGCGGCCGCTGACGTGATCGCGCCGGTAGGAAAAGAACCGTGACGGCTGACTGACAGTGCACCAGGCGCGACTGCCATCGTTGCCGAAAATTTGGGTTACCCCCAAAGCGGCTAAGCGCAAACGCGCCAGGCCCTGCAGGTCTGCCAGCCACTTGCCGCTGGCTTGGGACGTGAACAGGGTCAAGGCGGCCGGGTCATGCGCCACAAATGCATCGCGCACCTCGTCGCCAACTTCAAACGATTCCGGGCCAATGCAAGGTCCCAGCCACGCTATTATTTCAGCAGCACTCTGCGCAGGTTCGACGGTCGCTAGCGCATCAAAACTCTCAAATATTTGCTCAAGAATACCCTGACCACCCAGCCCCACCAAGCCACGCCAGCCGGCGTGCGCCGCCGCCACCCAGCTCCCCTGCACGTTGGTGAGCAGGACGGGCAGGCAATCGGCCACCATGATGGTGCAGGCCACGCGAGGCTGATCGGTGAGGCAGCCATCCGCCGGCGTGCCCTGCGCGGTGCTGCCCGAAAGCCGCACCACCTGGGTGTCATGCACCTGCGTTAAAAAAACGGGGTGTACCCCTATCGCCTGCCGGAGAATGGCGCGATTGGCCGCCACAGCCTCCGGTCGATCGCCCACATGGTCGCCCAGGTTGAGTGAGTCATAAGGTGCCACCGAGGTGCCGCCGGCACGCGTGGTACACACCGCATGCACATGCGCTGGCGCTGGCCATTGGGGAACAAGCCAGTCGGGGTTCACAGTCAGGCCTCGCTTCGCTTCATGGTCCGGACCATTAGCTGGCTAAGTCCTCTATCCCGTGCGATGCGCAACGGCAACGCGGGAGAAGAACGAAAGTAGTTAGCAAGCTTCATGAACGAAGAAGACATCAATAAGTGCTATTTAGACGGTTATTGCAAGCTTCTAGCAGCAATCATGGCGGACTGATCCGCCATGACGGCCACTCATTAATAACCCGCTGGACGCACATGCACCTTGTCATACGCCGCCAGCAGCTTGTGGTGCATTTCGCAGCCGTTCAGCATCAGCCCAGGCGCGGTAAGTCCCATGAAGCGATCAGTTTGCATGATGAGCGCCCGGGCCTGCGTCACCGCGCCCGCGCCGTAAAGCTGGCGCAAGGAGTCGAGGTAAGGACCGGTGTCACCCATGTCGGCCAGGTTGATCAGGCTTTCAATGCACGCGTACACCGCACGCCGCTGGGGGTTGAGCTGATCAAAGTGCTTGACCCAGTCACAGCCTTCCAGCGTGGCGGCTTCATCACCGACGGCCAGCGCCAGCAAGGTTTTGAGTTCGCCTACGCGCAGGTCGCTCCAGAACGAACCGGCATCGGCCGCCAGGCCAATAACCGCCGCCACCGGGCGTTGGTCGGCCAGACCAGATTCATTCAGCGCCTCCAGAAGTTGAGAGCACTCTTCGTCGTCCAGATCGGGCAGGTTCAGAATGGCTTCGCGCAGGTCGTTGCCCACGCTGTTGTTCTCGAACTCAAGGTCGTCAACCGGGTAAATCTCGGACATGCCGGGCACCAGAACGCGGCAGGCATAGACGCCGAGATGGGTGAAGTCGGCAATGTAGATTTCTCGCCCTTCGCGGTGAATGCGATCGACAGCCCAGGCGTAGTCTTCGGCGGTGCTGGTGCTGAAGTTCCAATCGCAAAACTCGTAGTCGGGTGTATTGCCCAGGAATTTCCAGTGAATAACACCGCTCGAATCAACAAAATGGATTTCGATATTGGGCGAGCTGGCCACTTCTTCCAGATCAAATCCGGGCACCGGAAAACCGGCCAGTGAGTCCAGCGCACGGCCCTGCAACAGTTCGGTCAAAGCCCGCTCCAGCGCAATTTCAAAGCGCGGGTGCGCGCCAAAGCTGGCAAAGCAACCCTGGTCTTCGGGGTGCAACAGCGTCACGTTCATGACCGGGTACTGGCCACCCAAAGAGGCGTCCTTCACCAAAATGCCGAATCCGGCGGCACGCAAAGCCTTGATACCGGCCGCAATGCGCGGAAAGCGGGCGATGACCGCTTCAGGCACATCAGGCAAACAGATGCCTTCGCTGATGATGCGGCCCTTGATGTGCCGCTCAAAGATTTCCGACAAGGCCTGCGTGCGCGCCTCGGCCTGGGTGTTGCCGGCGGACATGCCGTTACTCACATACAGGTTGCCAATGATGTTGACCGGAAAATAGGTGGTGACGCCATCCCGCTCCCGCACATAGGGAATGGCGCAAATACCCCGCTCGGCGTTGCCGGAGTTGAACTCAACCAGGCTGCTGGCGTCAATGCTTCCTTCCGGGTTGTAAAACTTGTGCAAACCGGGGTTCAACAAATCGACCGGCCAACTGCCATCTTCTGCCGGCGCAAACCAGCGCTCCTGCGGGTAATGCACATGGTGCCGATCGGCCACCTTGGGGCCCAGGTAGTAGTGCGTCCAGAAATAATTGGTGGAGAGGCGTTCAAAAAACTCGCCCAAGGCACTGGCCAGACAGGCCAGCCGGGTGGCGCCCTTGCCATTGGTAAACAAGAGCGGGCAATCACGGTCCCGAATATGCACCGACCAGATGCCGTCGACCGGGTTCAGCCAGGAACGCTCCTCAATATGAAAACCGAGTGCCTGCAGCTTGGCTTGCATGGTCTTGATGGTGGATTCGAGCGAGGCATCTTTGCCAGGAATAAAGTTTTCAGTTTGCATGGATGACAGCATACCGCACACCCCAGATCGAGGAACAAGAGCAGCGCCAAAATAGACAAAACCGGCAGTTGCATGAAGCAAGCTGCCGGTTCCGGGGGGCCATCGCTGTGGATGGCTCAGGTCATCAGAGTGCCCTGGCCACCGACTCCAGCGGCCGCTTTTCCAGTGTCCACTGGTGCATCGAACCGTCATACAGCCGGGTCTGCTTGTTGCCCAGAATCTCGGACAAAACAAACCAGTTGCCAGCTGCCAGATGCCCACTGTTGCAATAGGTAATGGCAGCCGCTTGCGGGTCAATGCCACTGGCCTTGTAAATATCGCGGTAGGTGGCCGCTGACAACAGGCGCGCGGCGTCGCCCGCCTCGGTGACCAGCAAGTCCGACGACACATTTTTGGCGCCCGACAGATGTCCGTAGCCAAACACGTAATCGCGCTTGCTCAAGCCCAGGTACTGCGACGTGTTGCGGGCGTCCACCAGTTGGGACGACTTGCTGGCGATGGCTTTTTCGACATCGTCCGACGTGGCCAGCATCTCGCTGCGCTCGGATTTGCCGACCCAGTTACCGTCAACCGTCTTGCTCGCGGCGACTGTGACTTCACGTCCTTCCGCCAGCCAAGCCGCGGTACCACCATTGACCAAGGCAATATTGTCTTCCCCATACACCTTGAACTGCCAGTACAGACGGGCTGCGTCGTTCATGTCGGTAGCATCTTGACCGGCTGCCACGATGATGATGGGGCGGCCAGCTTGCACACCCCACTTGCGCGCCATTTTTTCGAACTCAGCGCGCTCGGGCAGCATGTACTTGACCTTCAAGGTACCAAACGTGCGCTCAACCCGGGTGGTGCGGGGGTCCACCAAGGACGCCTCTGCAATGTGCCCGCCCAACTCGACCAGCACCTTTTTGCCGGTCTTCTTGTCGGTCTCATATTGAGGTGCCAGCAAAAAAGACTTCTGGTTGGGTCGAATGTCCAGCACCTGCACCTCGGCCTTGTTTTTGACCAGCCAGTCGCCGTCCACCACGGGACCGGGCACTTGCAGGGCACAGGCCCATTGCGTCAGCCCCAACAGGGCAACCCCGGTCATGTATTGAATTTTCTGTTTCATCTTGCACTCCTTCTGTTGTAATAAATAAGCCGACTAGAAACTTGCGCCCTGCAGCTGCAAGGCATCTGCCGGCCAGTGGATGGGACTCTCACTCCACACCGCCACACGGCGATCCGCCCAGGCCGCCTGACGGCTGATTTGGTGTTGCTCGCAATAGCGCGTCATGGCTTCATCGCGCGCCTGCAACATGTCGCGCAAGGGAGCGGCATAGACCCGGACCAGGTCGGTCAGCCACAGCGCCACACCCGACAAGGGTCCGCGCAAGCGCAACTGGATGTCGTTCAGCCCTGGCACCAACTGGCGCGCGGACATCCAGCGCTCCCCCGTCACCCACTGGTTGGTGGCAAACCAGGTCAAAGGCAAACCACGCGCATCCAGCGACAGGCCCGCCAGATGCGACAAGCGCCCTGCCGGATCGCGCCGGAACAGGTGAATATGGCCGTGCTCCAGTGCATGCCGCGTATCACCCGCGTCATGCGCGTGAAAGTAAAACTGCCAGTGACCGGTGCGGTCCATCACGTCGTTGGCCGGGTAGTGCTGCCAGGCCTCAAACCGGGCGCTGCGCCCGGTGAACGGGTGCAGCATGGAACGCCCGCGACGCGCCAAACACAACTGACGCTGCAGTGCGGACTTGGCGGCCTCTTGCCTGGCAACTTCGGCAACCATCACGCGTTAACCTATTTGGTTTTCCCGGCGCAGGGGTTGTCACTGTTGCGCTTGCGGCCCGCGCCCGCGCAGGGGTTGGCGTCGTCTTTGGCCGCACGCTTGCGCATGCCAGCGCACGGGTTGCCGGCACAGGGATTGCCGGCTTTGGCAGCCCGCTTTTTGGCGGCGCACGGATTACCGGCGGCACACGGGGCCGACGCGGCTGGGGTCGGCGCATCCGCCGCGATGGCCACGGTGGCCACCGGCACGGTCAGCAAAGCCATGGCCAAGGCTGATACCAGCGAGCCCAACTGGGTGCGAGAATTTTTCATGATCAAACTCCGTTAAAAATTAATTGAAAAATGGGGTGGGGACAAACCAGCGTCAGACCAGTCCGCGCTGGCGCGCCCGGCGCTCAAACCAGCCGCCTAAATAAAACACGCCGATGGCCGCCGCCACCAGCACCGCCAGCACCAGCCATTCCGGCACCCCCAGCGCGTCCGGCAGACGATCGCCCGCCGTGAATTCACCAGCGGTGGTGAGTTGGTCTAGCCAGGGGAACAGGCGGGCGAACGCAAAGGTGCCGATGAACAGGCCGGCGAAAAACACCAGCGCATCAAAGCGTCCGGTCATCAAGCCGACGGCGGAAGTGCCCGGGCAATAGCCTCCGATGGCAAAACCGGCACCAATCAGAACGCCGCCAGCCACAACAGCCCAGAGATAGGGTGCGGGTACGTAGATCGCGTCGGCTTTCACCCAGCCGGCCAACTCCAAAAAGTAAATGCCGACAGCGGCAAAAACGATCGCCGTGAACATGACCTTGAACACCGACCAGTCGGTCAGGCGAAACTGCGCCGTCAACTTGCATCCGCTGCCAAAGCCGGCACGCTCCAGCACAAAACCAAAACCAAAGCCGAGCAACAGACCCGACACTGGACCACTTAGCGCCAACAATGCCGTCATTTCACACCTCCGCCGGTCACACGTGACACGATCAAACCGGCGGCAAAAAACGCACCGAGAAACACAAAACCGGCAACACCCAGAACGGCGGAGCCCGACAGACCAAGACCACTGGTACAACCCGCCGCAATACGCGCGCCAAAACCAGCCAGCACACCGCCGACCAGCGCCTTCAACAAGCGCGTGCTACGCCCCGACGACAAAGCCCCTTCCACCCGCCACCGAACCCGGTGCGCCAACAAGGCGGACACCAACGCGCCAGCAAAGACACCCAGCACCTGCCACGTGATCCAGGACGAAAGCACCGGGCCGCCCTCCAGCATTGGACCAAGATAGTCATTGCCCTGCGTCCAGTTCGGCGCCACCGCATCACCCAGCCAGGCACTCAGGCGCGTGGTAAAACCGGTGGCCCCCAAGCCATGCCCCGTCACCACAAAGGTTAACAACAGCACCAGCCCCAAGGCCAGTCCAGCCAGCCACGCGGGCCAATAAGGCCGCTCCGGTATTTCACACGCATCGGAAATCTGCATTGGTTCTCCTGAATTTTGACGAAGGCATCAGCTTAATTTCATAAATAAGCAATTAATGCTATTTAAATCTGCAAAGCCTGTCAATCGGTGAAACCCGGACTGCCGTTAGACTTGCCCGCCAGCCCACCACCAACGACTTACCGGAGACTTTTATGATCCTCGAACTTGCCGACTTCCGCATCCACCCTGGCCAGAATGCCGCTTTTGAAGAAGCCATCCAACGCGGTTTGAAAACCGTGATCCATGGCGCCAAAGGGTTTCAGGGCTACAAGGTCAACCGGGGCATTGAAAATGCGGAGCGCTACATTCTGCAAATCTTCTGGGACACGCTGGAAGACCACACGGTGGGCTTTCGCGAATCGCCTGCGTTTGCCGAATGGCGTGCCATCGTGGGACCGTTTTTTGCAGGCGCCCCGGTGGTCGAGCACTTTGAACTGGTGGCAAAGTCAGCCTGAACTGAATTTGTCCCACTTTTTGCAAGAAAGTCGTCCATGCACTACGTTTTTAATCCCGCTCCCACCGTGTCTGTGCCCATCGTCGGCACGACTGCGCGTTTTCCGGTTCACCGCATCTACTGTGTGGGGCGCAACTACGAAGAACACGCCAAAGAAATGGGCTTTACCGGCCGCGAGCCGCCCTTCTTTTTCCTGAAACCGACCGATGCACTGGTCGTGGTCAACGCGGGCGCGACCGGCACCCTGCCCTACCCCAGCCTCACCCAGAACCTGCACCATGAAATCGAACTGGTGGTGGCGATTGGCAGCGGCGGTAAAAACATCAAGGCGGCCGACGCCCACAAGCACATTTTTGGTTATGCCGTCGGTCTGGACATGACGCGCCGCGACCTGCAAAACGAGATGAAAAAACAGGGCCGCCCCTGGTGCATCGGCAAGGCGTTTGACCAATCGGCCCCGATCGGCCCCATCACCCCGACCGCCGCCGCTGGCGACATCGCCACCGCCGAAATTGACCTGCAGGTGAACGGCCAGGAGCGCCAGCACAGCCAGGTGTCCAAACTGATCTGGAACATGGCCGAGACCATTGAACACCTGTCGGCAGCCTGGGAACTCCAGCCCGGCGATTTGATCTATACCGGCACGCCAGCGGGCGTGGCCGCAGTCGTGCCGGGCGACACCTTGCGGGGTAGCGTGACCGGGCTGGAGACCCTCCAGATCGCCGTCAAGTAAGGCCGCATTACACTGCTTTTATGTTTCGCACCCCCATCAAACACTGCAAAAACTGCGGCACGGCCGTGATTTACCGGATCCCGGACGATGGCGACACCAAGGAGCGCGCCATCTGCGAGGCCTGCAGCACCATCCACTATGAAAACCCGCTCAACGTGGTCGGCACCGTGCCGCATTGGGGCGATAAAGTCCTGCTGTGCAAACGCAACATTGAGCCGCGTTGGGGCAAGTGGACGCTGCCAGCCGGTTTCATGGAACTGAATGAAACGGTGGCCGAAGGCGCGGCCCGCGAAACGCTGGAAGAATCGGGCGCCCAGTTCGAAATGGAAGGTTTTTTCACGCTGGTCAACGTCGCCCGCGTTGGGCAAGTGCACATGTTTTACCGGGCCAAGCTGCTGAGCGACATCTTCGCCCCCGGCTTTGAGACCATCGAGGCCCGGCTGTTTACCGAAGACGAAATTCCCTGGGAAGAAATTGCGTTCAGAACCGTCAAGGAAACGCTGGAACGCTACTTTGCAGACCGCCGCGCCGGCCACTTCTCGATTCATGCCATTGATATCCTCTGACGTGCGGGAACGTGTTGAACTGTGGGTTTACCGCATCGGCGGCTTCCTGCTGATCAATGTCATCGATGACCCGGCCTGGCTGGCGCTGATGTTTTGCTAACCCGTTCTGCCACGCCCGATGCTGCCCTGCTACGTTCTGCTTGACCTGGAAACCACCGGCGGCAACCCGGTGCTTGACCGTATCACCGAAATTGCGGCCGTGCGCATGGAAGGCGGACGGGAGGTGGACCGCTGGAGCACGCTGGTCAATCCCGGCACACCGATTTCGTCCTTCATCCAGAACCTGACCGGCATCAGCAATGTCATGGTGCGGGAGGCGCCGGGCTTTGAAACCGTCGCCCCGCGCTTGCTGGCGATGCTGAAAGATGCCGTGCTGGTGGCCCATAACGTGCGTTTTGACCACGGCTTTCTGCTCAATGAATTTGCCCGCATCGACGTTACGCTGCGCGCCAAAACGCTGTGCACGGTACGCCTGTCGCGCCTGCTCTATCCACAGCACCGCAGCCACGGTCTGGACGCCATCATGCAACGCCACGGCCTCACCACCAGCGCCCGGCATCGCGCCATGGGCGATGTCGACATGGTGCTGGCCTGGCTCGTCATCGCTGCCAGCGAGCTGGGCGCCGAACAGATCAGCCGCCAGGCGCTCACCCTGCTGCAAGGCAGCGCCGCCCTGCCGCCGCAACTGGAAACCCATGTGGGGGATATCCCCGAAACTGCGGGCGTCTACCTGTTTTATGGCGAAGGCCCGCTGCCCTTGTACATCGGCAAAAGTATCAAGCTGCGCAGCCGGGTGATGGCGCATTTTCAGGCAGCCAGCCGGCAAGCGCGCGAGATGCGCATTGCCCAGGAGATTCGGCGCATTGAATGGATTGAAACCGCGGGCGAACTCGGCGCCCTGCTGCTGGAGGCCCGGCTGGTCAAAGAGCAGCAACCCGTCTACAACCGCCAGTTGCGCCGCGAACGCACCCTGTGCGCCTGGCGGCTGAGCGACAACCCTCTGGCCAACCCCTTGCTCAGTCTGGTGCGCGGTGATGAGTTGCAGCCGCGGGAATTTGGCCAGCTGTATGGTATTTACCGCTCCAAAAATCAGGCGATATCCAGCCTGCGTGAACTGGCCGACACCCACAGCCTGTGCCTGCAGGCGCTGGGACTGGAGTCCGGCAAAGGCCGCTGCTTTGCCCACCAAATAAGCCGCTGCCAAGGCGTGTGCTGCGGCGCCGAGAAGCCTGAACGGCACCACCTGCGGCTGCAACTGGCGCTCAGCGCACAAAAGCTGCAACTGTGGCCCCATCCGGGTAAAGTGGGTTTGCGCGAACACAACCCGCAGACCGGCCGCACCGACATTCACGTCTTCGACCAATGGTGCCATCTGGCCACCGTGCATGACGAGGCCGAACTGGCCGAGGCGCTGAGCAGCAGTCGCCCTCTGGCGTTTGATCTGGACACCTACCGCTTGCTGCTCAAACACCTCCCGTCGCCGGGCAAGTCCGGCCCGGCGCTGCTCCACTTCGCCGCGGCCCCCATTGATGACTTGGTCGAGTACGCGCCCTGAATTGGGCTTAGGGGTTTAACCCCGCCCCACGACAGCAGCCGCGGGCGCAGCGACATAATTGGCCACCATGTCGAAAAACGCCATTGCCCTGATTGAACCGCCCCACGACCTGCGCCACAAAGTCGGCGACGCCATCCTGAACCTGGTGCTGCACGTCCCCGCCTCCAGCGAAAGTCCCGTTGAACGAGCCCCAGGACGGGCCCGCGCCATTGGCCGCACGGCCGCCCGACAAGCCAGCCTGATGGCCGGTTCACTGGCCTTGCCGCCGGGTTTTCTGGGCTGGCTGACGATCCTGCCGGAACTGGTGGGGGTGTGGAAACTGCAGGCGCAAATGGTCGCCGACATCGCGGCGGTCTATGGCAAGAGCGCGTCCCTGAGTCGCGAGCAAATGATCTATTGCCTGTTCAAGCACGTCTCGGCGCAGCTTTTTCGCGATGTGGTGGTGCGCGTCGGCGAGCGCTTTGTGATTCAGCAGGCGTCGCTGGCGTTTATTCAGTCGGCAGCGCGAACGCTGGGCGTCAAAGTCACGCAAAACATCATCGGCAAGGGTGTTTCCCGCTTCGTTCCCCTGATCGGTGCCGTCGGCGTCGGCGCCTACGCCTACTTTGACACCACCCAGGTTGCGAAAACAGCCATTGAGCTGTTCTCCAAAGACATCATCCTGGATTTAAAAGAAGATTAGGCCTCCAGCCCCCGTCCCCTATGCGCAATCAGCTATTAAATAAATAGCGAATCAGTCATCCCGCAGCTTGACGTCCTTAGGCTCCACATCGATCACATTCGAATCGTCGCGCTGGGCTGGACGACCCGCCCCCGGCGCGCGGTAAAAGCGGTTCCACATCGCCTGCCGGTTGACCTGAAACGTCCACGGCCGCACCGGCTGTCCCGTCAAACGGGCCCACAGCGCCTGCACCAGCCAGACCGCCAGCAGCAGCATGCCGGCCACCACCAGACTGGCCATGAAAATCAGCCCGGCGACCAACAACACGGCCCGAAAAATCAGGCCAAAAATCGTTCTCATCATCTGGTTCAACATTGAACTCCTTTATTCACAGTTAACTGCGGCCCCTTGCCGGAAATGCAAGACCGTTCAAACCGCCAGCGCCACGCCCGCGACCCGGCGCGACAGCGCATAAGGCGGCAAACCCTGCAGCATGCGCCGTCCAAACGACAGACGCAACAGGCGCCGGTCGTAACAAATCACGGTGGCGTGGTCTTCTTCGGTGCGAATGGCGCGGCCCGTCCACTGCAACAGCTTGATGCCCGTGGCCGGCACCACCAGTTCCGAAAACGGATCACGCCCGACGCTCTTGAGCCACTCCGAACGCGCCTCCTCCACCGGATCGGACGGCGGGCTGAACGGCAGCTTGCCGATAAACACCGTTTCGCACAGCTTGCCGGGCAAGTCCAGCCCCTCACCAAACGACTGCAGCCCAAAAATGACCGACGGCAACCCGGCCTCCACCCGCGCCTGATGGGTCGCCAGCAAGCGCCCGCGTGCCATTTGGCCCTGCACCAACACCACCTCTTGCAAGGTACTGGTCAGTGCGTCCACCGCCGCCTTCATCTGCACGCGCGAGGTGAACAGGACCAAGGCACCATGTTCGACCTGGCTTAAATCGGCCAATAACTCGCCCACCATCTCACGGGTGTAGGCCTCGGCGTTCTTCGGGTCGGCCTCGGTCTCCACCACGATCAGCTGGCCCTGGGTGCTGTAATTGAAGGGACTTTCGACCTCCAGCGTTGACACATTGGGGTTATTGACCAGCCCGGCTTCTTTCAGGAAATAGTCGAAACTGCCGCAACTGGTGAGCGAGGCCGAGGTCACCACCGCACCGCGCACCTGGCTCCACAGGCATTGGCGCAGCAGGTCGCCCGGCACGATCGGGCAGGCGTGGGCCGTCAAAAAGACCAGACCGGAACTGGTATCGGACTTGAGCCACTTGGCCAGCGGTTGCGGGCCGTGTTCCAGCAGCAGGCCGCTGGTGTCCACCACGCTGCCGAGTTTGGGGGCCAACTGACCCAGTTTGGCGTACAGCAGCGAACAGCTCACCGCTTGCGACGGGTCTTCTTTGGCCAGCAGTTTCACCTCGGCGCCCAGCGCTTCCAGCGCTTTCGACAAGCCGGCAGCATGGCCCTGAATCAGGGTGATGGGGTCGGTGAACTCAGCGGGCAGCACGCCGTTCTTGAAGCGATAGACACCGTCATAGCCGGTGGCGTTCACGTTGAGCAAATCCATCACCATGCGGCCGACGTCAAACAGCGCGGTTTTGAGCTGCTGCGCCAGCGTGTTCACATCCTGCGCCAGTTCGACGTGAATTTTTCCACTGACCTCGTGCAAGGTTTTGGGCAGTTTATCGAGCCAGCGCAGGCTGGACAAATCCATGCTGCTGGAGAACTGGTCCAACGCCACGGCGGGCAGGTGATGGCCTTCGTCAAACACCACCAGGCAGTTGTCCAGCTCGGGCAGCGCCTTGCGCCCCAAGGAGGCCAGCACCAGATCGTGGTTGGCCACGATCACCTGGGCCTCGGCCAGCTTGGTGCGGGCGTTGTAGTAACTGCAGTCGCGAAAACGCGGGCAGTGCCGGGCGGTGCAGGTGTGGCGCTCCGCCGCCACCGCCGACCAGTCGCGTGACTCTGGCTGCTCGGCCAGGTTGTCGCGGTCGCCGTCCCATTTGCCGCTCGCCAGCGCCGTCGCCAACGAGTCATACAGTTTCATACGGCGCTCTTCCGGGTCCTCGCCCTGCAGTTGTTTGGCATAGGCGTTGCGTGGTGGCGGCTGGTCCTCATCGGGCTCAAACAGGTCGTCGCTCGCCTCGTCCCCGCCGAGACCCACCAGGCGCTCCAGCTTGAGTTTGCACACATAACGGCCCCGGCCCTTGGCCAGAGCAAAAACAAAAGGGGTTTCCAGCACGGCGGCCAGCGCCGGCAAGTCCTTGGTCATCAGCTGCTCTTGCAGAGCGACGGTGGCGGTGGACACAACCACCCGGGTTTTCAGCGCCAGCGCCATCGCCACGGTGGTCGACAGGTAAGCCGCCGACTTGCCGACACCGGTGCCGGCCTGAATGACGGTGATGGCCTTGCCGGGGTTGGGGTGCTCGCCCAGGTTCACGCCCGATAAAGCGCTGGCAATGCGCTGCGCCATATCATGCTGGCCCGGGCGGGAACGAAAGCCCGAGGTGGCATTCACCACGCGCTCAAAGGCGGCCAGCGACAGCTTAGCCAGAACGTCAGAGCTCAAGAGAAATACCCATTGTGTTGATTGGTTGGTTTGATCTGCATAGCCTCTATTACACCGCCTTAATGTCACGGGCGCGATGCAGGCGGTCGCGCTCCCCGCGCGTCCATCCTGCCCGTCGGGATGCGGGCGGGTGCCGGCAACTGGCGTCAGAACAGAAATTAATGACAAATCAGCCGCCAGCCCCCGTCTTATCTGCGCAAGCAGCTATGACATAGATAGCAAATAACGGCGGGCGCCATCGACCGCTGGCGCCCGCCCACACCGGGCAAGTTGAAGCGCGCCTCGATCAGACGTCTTTTTTATCCGCATGGCGGGCCAGCCAGTCGCCGCCCATTTGCACAATCTGCACCAGCACCACCAAGGCCACCACCGTGACCACCATCACGTCGGTCTGGTAGCGGTAGTAGCCAAAGCGGATGGCGAGATCACCGACGCCACCGCCAATACGGAAAAACAGAAGACATCGCTACCAACGCACGTTGAAACAAACGTACAATAATTTCATCGTAAATAGAAGTCTTTTATTATGAAACCCAATCCAGGCGGCATTCTTCAGCTCGATGACATCGTGGGGCGCGACACAGTCGTTGCTTACTTGCAGTCAGCGCTTGATCAACAAAGTATTTTGATCGTGGCAGAGCGACGAACCGGCAAAACCCACGTCCTGGAAAAATTCAAAGCCACTGCGCCAGACAACTGGGCTGTTATCAAACGGGACATTGGTGGCATTCGCAGTGCTTCGGAGTTTGTGCATTACGTCATGGCCGATCTTTACCCGCATCTCGAAGCCAAAACCAATTTCAGGAACTGGTTGCAGAGTACGGTGGAGCAGTTAGGTGGCACACAAATTGGTCCCCTCAAATTGCCGAATTTTGCAACCAAGCAATGGAAGCAAATGCTGGGCGATGCCATTGCGCATCTTGACGAAAACAACGCCATCGAACGGGTTGTTTTTTTGTGGGACGAACTGCCCTGGATGTTGGAAATCATCGCCAAGACCAACCCGCAAGAAGCCATGGAATTGCTCGACACCTTGCGCGCCCTGCGCCAGCAGCATGCCAACAAGCTGCGCATGGTGTTCACGGGTTCATTGGGCTTGCACCATATCGTGCGCAGACTCAAGGAGCAGGGCTACAACAACACGCCCGTGAACGACATGCTGTCGATCGAAGTGGAACCGCTGGCACTCCCCGATGCGGCGGGGCTGTTAGAGCGCCTTTTCATCGACAACAACTTGATAGCTGCAACGCAAGACATTTTTGAAGAAACCGCCAAATCGCTGGACTGCATCCCGTTTTACATTCATCACGTCGTCTCAGCGCTGCTTAAAAACCCGGCGTCACTCCAACAGCCCATTGACATGCAAACGGTGAGCGCGGTGATAGAACACGGCATTCATTCCAGCGACAACCCCTGGGATGTGCAGCATTATGAAGATCGCACCTCGGATTACTACGGCAATCAGCGTGCCGAGTGTCTGGCCCTGCTGGATGCGGTGGCCTCATGCACCGGCACCCTGTCTATCGCCGACGCCATCAGGCGGGCCAAGGCGGCCTACCCCCTGATTGAGCAGCAACAGTGGATAGAACTGTCGCGTCTGCTGGAGCGCGACCATTATTTTCTGCGCCATGCCAATGGCGAAATTGGCTTCAAGTTCACCGTCGTCAAGCGTTGGTGGGTGTGGCATCGCAGCCTGGCGATGGGTCAGACGGGAGCAGCCGTATGAGCACCGAGTCACGCACGAACGCAACCGAGTCAACGCTGGCGGGCAAGGCCCTCTACTTGTCGCATTTCACCCCCAGCTTGATGGCGCCGGAAACCCTGGAAGCCATGCTTGTGCAACGCGAACCCGTCCTTGCACGCTGCCTGGACAACGTGATGGACAGTCTGCGCACAGGCAGCAGCCACCACACCCTGTTTGTCGGCCCCCGGGGTATCGGCAAAACCCACCTGATCTCCTTGCTCCACCACCGCTTGACACAAACCCCAGAGGCCCAGGACAAAGCCCTGATTGCCTGGATGCGCGAAGAAGAATGGGGTGTGACGAGTTTCTTTGAACTGGTGCTGCGCATCCTGCGCACACTGGACGCCAGCTACCCCGAGTTGGAAATTGAAGCGCGCACCACGCCCCTGTACGAGTTAAGCCTCAAAGAAGCGGAAAAGCTGGCGGAGTCCATTTTGCTAGACGTATTGGGCACAAAACGCCTCCTTGTGTTGCTGGAAAACCTGGATGATCTGTTTGACCAACTCGGTGACCAGGGCCAGAAAGCCTGGCGCGCCTTCATTCAGAACCACAACAACATGGTGCTGGTCTGCACCACGCCGTCCCTGTTTGCGGGCGTGAGCTTGCACAAATCCGCCTTCTACGGGTTCTTTGACATTGAGCCGCTTAAGGAACTGGGGTTTGAGGATGTGGTCAACCTGTTGGGCAAAATTGCCGTGGAGCGGGGTGATGAAAGTCTGGCCGCCTTCATTGAAACGCCCGAGGGCCGGGCCCGCATTCGCGCCGTCCATCACCTCGCCGAAGGCAACCCGCGTATCTACATCATCTTTGCCCAATTTTTAAGCAAGGAAGCGCTGGACGAACTGGTGCCCGCTTTCATGCACACGCTCGATGAGTTGACGCCCTACTACCAGGCACGCATGAAAGAGCTGTCGGGCCAGCAACGCAAGATCGTGGAGTACCTGGTGAACTACCGGGGCGCGGCGCCGGTTAAACTGATTGCCAAGTCGTGCTTCATCACACACCAGACTTGCTCCAGCCAACTCAAGCAGCTCAAAGACAAACGCTACGTGCGCTCCATCGAGCAGGGACGGGAAAGCTATTACGAACTCTGCGAGCCCCTCATGCGCCTGTGCATGGAGGTGAAGAAGCAACGCGGCGGGCCGGTCAACTTGTTCGTGGAGATTTTGCGCATTTGGTACACCGAGGATGAATTACAGGCTTGGCTGAGCCATTCCGAACCATTTCGCCGTATTGATGTGCGCTATATCGAGAAAGCGCTATCGCTGGTACGAGAAAGCAATACAGACCCCAAAGTCCAGGCTACCGAAAAGGATTTGCTGGCAGCTATCGCTCACGGCAGCATTGAAGAGATCATTGGCCTAATGGATGAGTTGGATGCAATTGGTGGCGATGCCACATTAGCGCGGGTTGAGTTGGGAATTCGAGTTTTGCAGTCTGCCAACGAATCTGAGCTACTAACAGACGAAAACTTAGCTCATAAGCTCACCACATCCTTTGGTCACGCAATCTCCAAGATCAAATTTAACAAACGTCATGCAGTTGCTTTCGCTGCCGCGTTAATAGCTTGTGGTAGCAAGCTCTATTCGATTAATCCCAAAGAAGGAAAAAGATTACTTCCGCTGGTGGTTGAAGCTTTGGCAGCATATCGGGCGCATGTATTTGCAGGCCTACTGCTCGCGTTCCCCGAAGAGGATGATAGTCAGGCACGAAAACTCGAGTGGATGGAATACTTTTTTAAGGCATATATTGGACGAAATAATAGCCGTCAAACTAAAAAAACTCTCGGTGCCTTCTCTCGAATGTTCGATGCCTATGAGCTCCTTAATAAAGACCCAAATAGCAAAGCTTTGTTAGCTCTTCCATCCGAAGAACGCAGACTGATTGAAAAATTCCTCTTTCGAAAAGCCGAAGTTGATTCACCTCCATGAAAATCAACCACATCATTAACTCACTCCACAACAACGCCGCATTGCCTTCGGCCACCGTGGAATTGACGGTGATGGCTTGCGCAGCGCAGAAGCGATCCAGGCTTGCTATTGATTCAGTGACCGCCGTGTTAGCCTATTTTTATATAAAAACAGACTCCAGACCTCGTCCACATTGCGTAAGAAGCTATTAATTAAGTAGCAAAACTCAACCCACAGCAGGCCTTGCGCTGCGGCGCGCCGCAGACGCACCGTTCTGCTGAATCACACGTCTTTTTTGTCCGCATGGCGGGCCAGCCAGTCGCCCCCCATTTGCACAATCTGCACCAGCACCACCAGGGCGACCACCGTTACCACCATCACGTCGGTCTGGTAGCGGTAGTAGCCAAAGCGGATGGCCAGATCGCCGACGCCACCGCCGCCCACAATGCCGGCCATGGCCGAGAAGCCAATCAGGCTGATCAGCGTCACGGTGAAACCGCGCAGAAAACCGGGCAAGGCTTCGGGAAACAGCACGGTGCAGATGATGCGCAGCGGGCTGGCGCCGAAGGCCTGCGACGCTTCGATGATGCCGGGGTCAACCTCGCACAACGAGGCTTCAACCATGCGGGCGTAGAAGACGATGGCCGCCAGCGACAGCGGCACCGACGCCGCCGTCGGGCCGATGGTGGTACCGAGCACCCACTGGGTCAGCGGCAGCAGCAACACCAGCAGGATGACGAACGGCACCGAGCGCACCAGATTGACCAGAAAGTTACCGGCAACATTGGCAAAGCGGTTGGCCCAGAACAGCTTGCGGCTGGTGACATGCAGCAAGAAACCCAGCGGCAGGCCAATGACAATGGCCAGCACGCTGGCGATGCCGACCATCAGGAAGGTTTCGCCAAAGGCGGTGACCAGATCGGTACCCAGGGATGACCAGTCAATGAGCATGGAGAACCTCTACTTGCGTTGCGTTGTCGCGGATAAATTGCACGGCAGCAGCGATGCGTGCCGCTGCAGGTGTGGCGTAGGGCGCGGCCAGCTCTGGCGGCACGACCTCGGCCGGCAAGTCGGCCAGCCGCACCACCAGCAAACCGACGGCGCGGCTGCCGATGTATTCGATCTTGCCGTGCAGGATATTGACCGACACGCCAAAGCGGATCGAGGTGGCAGAAAGCACCGAATCCTCGGCCTTGTCCCCCAGAAACAGCACTTTCAGCACGGTCCCAGGAATGTTCTCGATCAGGTGTTCCGGAATGTCAAGGTTGAAGGTATGCGCCACCAGCTGGCGGGTGAAGTCCGCCTGCGGCGTGGCAAAAATATCGAACGCATCGCCCTGCTCCACCACCCGGCCGCCCGCCATGACGGCGACCCGGCTGCAAATTTTCTTGATCACGCTCATTTCGTGCGAGATCAGCACGATGGTGATGCCGAGGCGCACATTGATCTCTTTGAGCAGCTCCAGAATCGCCGCCGAGGTGTCCAGGTCCAGCGCCGAAGTCGGCTCGTCGCACAGCAACACCGCGGGATGGTTGGCCACGGCGCGGGCGATGCCGACGCGCTGTTTCTGGCCGCCGGACAGTTGCGAGGGATAAGCCTGGGCTTTGTCCTCCAGCCCGACCAGCTTCAGGATTTCCGGCACCCGCTGCTGGATTTCCGCTTCACTCTTGCCCGCCACGCGCAAGGCGAAGGCGGCGTTGTCGAACACCGTGCGGTTGTGCATCAGGTTGAAGTGCTGAAAGATCATGCCGATCTTGTGCCGCTCCAACCGCAAGGCGCTGCCGGTCAGGTCGGTAATGTCCTCGCCGTCCACCAGCACCCGGCCCGCATTCGGGCGCTCCAGCAGGTTGATGGTGCGCAGCAGCGTGCTCTTGCCGGCGCCGCTGGTGCCGACAATGCCGAACACCTCGCCGCGTCGAATATGCAGCGAGACCTGGTCGACGGCCTTGATCGCCTTCGCCTGCTGGCCGCGCAGCTCGAAATCGACGGAAATATTGTCTAGTTTGATCATCTTGCCTGGGATAAAAAGCGCAAAAAACAAAACGGACCGGGCGTCAAGCCTGATCCGTCTGCGGGGTGGCTTACAGCAGTTTATTTCTTGACTGCTTTGGCGGCCTTGGCGCCAGCGCTGGCTTTGGCCGCTTTCGCTTTCATCCACTCCGGCTTCTGGAATTCCTTGAAGATATGTTTGGGATCATCGACCGCGGCCAGGAACTCGGGCGATTCGATCACTTGCTTGATGTCCTGCACAAAAGGCTTGTCGAGGTCAGCCGTTTTCACCGCGACCAGGTTCTTGATGTTCTCGTCCAGCTCTTCCAGCTTGAGCGCGCTCGCCAGGCTGAGGCCCGCCGCAATGGCAAAGTTGCCATTGACCACCGAGGCGGCAGCGCTGTCGAGCGTGCGTGGCAGTTGCGCCGCTTCCAGCGGTTTGAACACCAGTCCGCGCGGGTTCTGCTCGATGTCCTTTTCCGACGCCTGAACCGGGTCGATGTCCTTCTTGAAGGTCAGCAAACCCTCCTTGGCCAGGAGGCGCAGGGCGCGTGCCAAGTTGGTCGGGTCATTGGCCAGGGTCACGATGTCGCCCTTCTTCAACTGGTCGAGCGACTTGATCTTGTGCGAGTAGATGCCCAGACCGGCGGTCGGCACATTGATCACCGGCGACAGTTTGAGGCCCTTGTCGGCCGAGAACTTGTCCAGGTACAGGCGGTGCTGGAACAGATTGGCGTCGATGCTGTTGTTGGCCAGTGCCAGATTGGGCTGGACGTAATCGCTGAATTCCTTGACCACGACTTTGTAGCCCTTCTTTTCCAGTCCAGGCTGGATGGCGGTCTTGATCAGGTCGCCATAAGGGCCGGGGGCGACGCCAAAAACAATGGTCTTGGGCGTGATCTGCGCCGAGGCCGCGACGACGCCAAGGCCCAAGGCGATGACGGCAAGTGAGCGGGCAGCCGCTGAGACAAGAGGTTGGAAGCGCATGACGGGTTTTCTCCAATAGACAGATAAGGGCACGATGGTAGGGGTTGCGTCGTCTTTCCCCAACGAATTTATAGCTATTTGCATATGCCTCAGCCCCAGACACCGGTTCTGCGGTCTTCCACCCGCTTGGCCTTGTGCGTGGCGCGCGGCAGGGCGTCGGGCGGCAGGATGCGCACCGTGGCGGTCGCCCCGGTGACCGATTTCAGATGGCCATTGAAACGGGCCGCCAGTTCCTCGTCATGGCCGGCAAAGGTGTTGGAGCGCTCGACCTCCACCGTCAGCACGTCCAGGTGATTCACCCGCTCCACGATCAGCTTGTACTCGCCGGAAAAATCATGGTCCTTGCGCGCGATGGATTCGACATCGCTGGGAAACAGATTGACGCCCTTGATGATGAGCATGTCGTCCAGCCGTCCGTGCACGCCCTTCAGCCGAATCGAGGTGCGCCCGCAGTTGCAGGGCGCGGAGGTGAAGGTGACGATGTCGCCGGTCCGAAAACGGATCATCGGCCGCGCCGTTTTTTTCAGCGTGGTCAACACCATCTCACCGCGCTCGCCCTCGGGCACCGGTTCACTGGTCTTGGGGTCCAGCACTTCCACCAGGATGTGGTCCTCGGCCCAGTGCAGCCCGTCTTTTTCCTCGCACATGCCGGCGCAGGAGCCAAAGATGTCGGACAGGCCGTAGTAGTCATAGACCTCGGCGCCCCACAAGGCCTCGATGCGCTGACGGGTTTCCGGGATCGAGCCACCCGGTTCGCCGGCGACAAAAATGCGTTTGATGTTGAGGTCTTTTTTCGGGTCAATGCCTTGCTTGACCGCCGTCTCCCCCAGATACCAGGCGTAAGACGGTGTGGTCCAGATGGCCGTGGCCTGAAACTGACTGATGATGGTGAGCAGGCGCTCGGACGGCACGGTGCCGGCGTGGATCGACAGGGCCCCCACTTTCTGGGCACCCAGCACGCAGGGGCCGCCGACAAAGAGCGAAAAGTTCAGCGAATGGCAATAGCGGTCTTCCGGGCGCAGGCCGGAGGACCAGAACTGGCGCGCTTCGTAGTCCATCCAGTCTTCAAAGTCTTGTGCCGTGAACGGGGATGCGGTCGGCACGCCGGTGGAGCCGCTGGAGGCCGAGATATAGACAATGTCGCGCTCGGGCACGGCGACCAGATCACCAAACGGCAGGACGGCCAGTTGGCGCTCGCGCAGGATTTGCTTGTCGATGAAGGAGAAGCGCCGGATATCGTCCAGGCTCTTGACCTGATCGGGGTGCACGCCGGCCGCGTCAAAACTGGCGCGGTAATAAGGCGAATTCTGGTAAGCGTGCGCCAGGTGTTCCTGCAGCAGGCGCAGCTTCAAGGCGTCCCACGCGGCGCGGGGTTGGGTTTCAAGCGCCTCGTCCCAGTATTTCTGGTCACTGGGCGGGCTATGACGTTGGACGGGGCTCATGGCGATGCTCGCGGTTCGGTTGGTGTTGATTGACGGGCTTGCAGGGCAAACCACAGATAAGAATTGTCATGCCTGGCCCGCCCGCCAGAACGATGCTTTTGTTATTAGCTTATTTGCAGCCGAGCCATCGGCGCTCACGAACAGCCCATAATTTGCTATTATATTAATAGCATATAGCGCAGGAATGGCGGCGGCTAGCGGCATATTTTGTTACAAATATTCCACCATGAAAGCGCCCAACCCGTTGCGCCGAGCCCTACACTGATTTTCAAATTTCGATCCATCGAAATGACCGGAAGGAAATACATATGCGTTTTTATCGTACCGTGCGCTCAGTGCTGGCCACCACCGCCATTGCCTTTACCCTGGCCGGCTGCAGCGTGCTACAACCCAACGCCCACCTGGCGGCATTCAGTACCCAGATGACCGGCATGAACCAGGTGCCACCCGTGGCCACCCCGGCGACCGGCCACGTGGATGCCGTGCTGGACAAGAAAACCAGACTGTTGCGCTGGAAGCTGTCCTATACCGGCTTGAGCGGCCCCGCCACCGCCATCCACTTTCATGGCCCGGCTCTCATTGGCCTCAACTCAAAAGTCGCTTTGCCGATGACTGGCGCGGTCAACAGCCCGCTGGAAGGCAAGGCGACGCTGACGCCGGCGCAAGTGGAAGACCTGCTGGCGGGCACGTGGTACGTCAATGTCCACACCGCCGCCCATCCGGACGGGGAGATCCGGGGACAGATCATTTTGCGGGAGTAACGCAATGAATAACTTGAGAACCAGCGCCAGCCCTGGTTTTTGAGCCCCGGCGGCATTTGTCATAACGCCGTCACGAAACTGCTCTATCGTTGGCAGGCTGTGTAAAGTCCCGCCAAAGCCGCCCGCTTGCCATCAAGCAGCGATGATTGGGGGACACGCCAGCAGCAGCATAGGTTCATGTGAGCGATTTTTCCATCAAACTTCACGACACAAACTGGAAGTTGATCGTCCGTCACATTGAGCATGATCACACCCAAACGCTAGCGTCCAGGCCGAAACAATATGATCGATAAACAGGCCGTGCCTGAGTGCTATGCTGCACACCGAAAAAACAGGAATCAATTGATGCAAGATGGAACTCGCCTGGCGGCCGTGGATTTGGGGTCAAACAGTTTTCGCCTTGAAATTGGGCGCATTGAACACGGTCAGTTTTACCGCACCGAATACTTGAAGGAAACCGTTCGCCAAGGCAACGGTCTGGATGTCGAGCGCAACCTGACGACGGAAGCCATGGAACGGGGTTGGGATTGCCTGGCCCGCTTTGGCGAGCGACTGGCCGGCTTCAACAGTGGCGAAGTTCGCGCGGTGGCCACACAAACCCTGCGTGAAGCCCGTAACCGCGATGAATTTCTGGTTCAGGCCAACACCATGCTCGGGTTTCCCATTGACGTCATCTCCGGCCGGGAAGAAGCACGGCTGATTTACCAGGGTGTCGCCCACGGCCTGCCCCAAGGGAATGAGCGTCGTTTGGTAATTGACATTGGCGGCCGTTCGACCGAGCTGATCCTGGGTCAGGGTTTTGAGCCCAAACAAATGGAATCCTATCGCGTCGGCAGCATTGCATGGTCCACACGCTATTTCCCGAATAACCAATTCTCCCGGCACGCCTTTGAAATGGCTGAAATTGCGGCCAAGGCCGTGCTGGACGAAGCACTCAATACCTATCGGCGCGATGCCTGGGACGTGGCTTACGGCTCGGCCGGCACGGTGGGCGCCGTGGGCGATGTCTTGACCGCGGCCGGTTGGCCCAGCGGCTGCGTCAGCCGGGAAGGCTTGGACTGGCTGCTGGACAAGCTCATCAGCGCGCAAAGTGCAGATCGACTGCGTCTGCCCGGCATGAAAGACGACCGGCGGGCGGTCATCGGTGGCGGCTTGAGCATTTTGCGGGCGGTATTTGATCTGCTGCAAATTGATCAAATGCAACAAGCAACCGGTGGTCTTCGACACGGCCTGTTATTTGACTTGCTGGGCAGCACGTCAGAGCAGACCGATGTTCGCTCCAAGTCGGTGCAGCGCCTCGCCGTCAAGTTCGGCACGGACACGGTTCATGGCCTGCGCGTGGGCAAAGTGGCCAATCATCTGTTTGCGCAATTGCAAAGCCAGACCCCCGCGCCCGATAACCAGACCGATGAGCGCTTGAACCGAAAGCTGGCCTGGGCCGCCCAGTTGCATGAAATTGGCAGCCAGATCTCGCACAGCGATTACCACAAGCACGGTGCCTATATTCTGGACAATTCCGATGCCATGGGCTTCGCTTTATCCGAACTGCACAAGCTCAGCCTGTTGGTGCTGGGGCACCGCGGAAAACTGCGCAAGCTGGAAGTGGACTTTGAAGACGAAATTTTTGTGCAGCAGTTGCTTGCTCTGCGCTTGGCCGTTATTTTGTGCCACGCCCGGCGTGACCCGGATTTGAATGGCTTGTATCTGACGCGGGAGGTCGGAATTACCAACAACTTTGCCATTGGCTGCCGTCCGGGTTGGGCCCACACCTTTCCACAGTCGGCTCATTTGCTACAGGAAGAAGTGCTGGCGTGGCAGAAGACCCCCTGGTCACTGACGCTTACAGACTGCTGATTTCCGAAGTATCCAGAATCAGCAAACCTTCGCCGCAGGTTTTGGCGTCGTGCTTGGCCCGTGCGGCGACCGATGCCACTTGCTCCGCGCTGGTAAATTCGTCCCGCTTAATTTTGACCGCACCGATCGATATCGTGGTCAGAGGGAAAAACCGGGACACGCCATGCCGGTCTTCGGCCAGAATGCCGCCCGCCTCGCGGGCCGGCGCGTCGAATAACTCAACGGCACGCTCTGCAAACTCGCTCACGAACTGCTCGCATTGCTGTTGCCAGTCAGCGCTCTGGTACAAGATGATGAAGTCGTCGCCGCCCACATGCCCCACAAAGTCACAGCGGGGATCACAGTGTGCCAAGGCGAGCCGGGCCACCAAACGGATCATTTCATCACCGCGCCAGTAACCATATTGGTCGTTGAATGGCTTGAAATTATTCAGGTCGGCATAGCAGGCAACAAATTCAACCCCACTGTTCAAGAGCCGCTCGATATGCTGGCTGATGGGAATATTGCCCGGTAAAAAGGTGAGCGGATTGGCGTGGCGTGCCGCTTCTACGCGCGTTTCAGTGACAGAACGCACCAGCTGCTCGCCCGTCCCCATCCCGACATAGCGACCGTTGTCCGTCACGATGAAACCATCGGCCAGATAGCGCTGATCATCCGACGTGAGAATGCCGATCAGCTCATCCACATTGTGGTTGCGCTCAATCAGGCGGGGTTCCAGATTGGCATGCGTCATGCACGACTTGGGGCCCCAGACTTCCCGGTAATACAGCTTGCTGTATTCATTCATGAACAGTGAACGGTTGATGATGCCCACGGGCCGAATGCCGTCAACGACCGCCACCGCATGAAGCTTGGTGTGGGCCAAAAACAGGGTTGCCAGGGCATCGTTGGTGGTGGTCAAGCTGACGGGGGGCGCCTCCACCACCGCAAGACGACTGAGGGTGCCAGCATTGGATGCCCGCCGCAGTTCGGGAAACACGGCAACCCGGCGGTCCAGCATCACATCCAACGCCTCGGCGTCGATCTGCTCCCGCGGCAACAGTGCCGGGCGCCCGAGAAAATAGCCCTGTCCGTAGGTGATGCCGAGGTCTCGCAGAACGCGCAAGTCGTCTTCGGTCTCAATGCCTTCGGCAATCAGTGCGGTGTCAAAAATGGCGGCGATTTGCTGGAGCGCCTGAATCGTTTTGAGCTTGTCGGCGTGCTGACTGATGTCCTTGGTGAAGTATTTATCGATCTTCACAAATTCAGGTTTGAGCTGCGACCACAGTCTCAGACTTGATCGGCCATCACCAAAATCGTCCAGTGCCAGTGACACGCCAGCCGCGCGTATTTCTTGAACAACACTCGCCAGGTAGTCCATGTCAGTCACCCGCTCATGCTCGGTGATCTCAAGCACCAACATGCGCGGCAATACGCCATAACCACCCATCAACTCCAGCAAGCGATCACGCCCGCACTGCTTGAGCACCTGCACCAGCACCTCGGCACTGATGTTGACAAACAAACGGCCTGACTCACTGAGCGTGCCCCAGCGATCAAGCGCTTCGATGACACAGAAATTCTCAAACTCAAAGTTCAAGCTTTCTTGTGCGGCAGCTGCCAGCAAGGCATCCGGGGCATGAAATGAGCTGCCTTGCGGCCCTCTGATCAGCGCCTCATGCGAAAAAATGGATCCATCAAGCAGCG
Organism: Rhodoferax sp.; assembly: GCF_012927445.1. Lineage (GTDB taxonomy): Bacteria > Pseudomonadota > Gammaproteobacteria > Burkholderiales > Burkholderiaceae_C > Rhodoferax. The sequence goes on along the minus strand of NZ_JABBPD010000008.1, from coordinate 422,378 downwards.
ACACAATCGGCTGGTACACGGGATAGAGTCCGTTGCTGCGCATCAAGCCAGCCAAAGGACCCCGCCCGCGTCGCACCGCATTTGAACGCAAGGCGATTGGCATCAACTTGGCACCTGTGCCAAGTCGTCGTGCCAGATCAACCGGAGAAGAATCCATCGCGGGGATGGCTGTCATAGCCGCAAGCGGAAGAAAGCTCATTGAATTCCAACGTTCATTAATTATATTTTTGTCAGTCTAAAAGTATTGAGTGACATGGGTGTGACAAGTCAAATCAACTTGACGGCTTTTTAGTTAACGATATAAACTATATACCCCGTTTATTTAAAGGAAAGCTCACTATGGCGACAACAGAAAAAACAATCGAAACTACCGATGCCGTGAAAGCAGTCGTAGCGCCTTCCGCTCCAATCAAGATCGCAACGACGCCAGCGATGCCAGTGGCTTTAGAAAAAGTCGCCGTCAAAGCTACGGCGAAACCCGTCGCCAAAAAATCAGTTTCGGTTGCCAAGGCGCCAGTTAAGGCAGCGGCTAAGACACCGCTTAAGCCGCTGGTTAAAGTAACCGCCAAGACAGCGGTCAAGGCACCCGTTAAAGCGGTTGTCAAAGTTCCTGCCAAGCCACTGGCTAAACCGGCCGCTAAACCAGTTGTCAAAGCTTTGGCCAAGGCAAAGATTGAAAAGACAGCCAAGGCAAAAAAACCAAAGTTGGTGCGTGACAGCTTTACGATTCCTAAAGTCGAATTCACCGTGCTGGAAGATCTGAAGCAACGCGCTGGAAAACTGGCCAGTCCAGTCAAAAAGAGCGAATTGATCCGTGCTGGCATCAAGGCATTAGCCGCGATGTCAGACATGGCGTTTTTGGCTGCGTTGAAGGCGGTGCCAGCGATCAAGACCGGACGTCCATCCAAAGCCTAAGCAGACGGCTCACGAATCGGGAGTGCACCCGCCAGTGCTTTACTTGCTAAAGCACTTCTGGCGACTGCACGGTGACCACCACCGTTTGAGAATGTGATTCTCGCTCCCGATTGCGCAGCCACCAGACAGCGCCTTTTTTTACCGCGCACTCGGTGGCATTCAGACCAAGCAACTGGGCAATGGTCTGCCCCAGCGTGGGCTGATGGCCCACCACCAACACCGTCCCTTTTGCACCCGGCCATTGCACCAACTCAAGCAGTTGGGCGACACTGCAGTCAGGTGCCAGCTCTGGTCTTACTTTAAATTTTCGACCCAGTGCAATCGCGGTCTGTTCGGTACGACGTGAGGGACTTACCAAAATCCGCGTTCCTTCAGGCAACTGTCGATCCAGCCAACTGGCCATGCGTGCCGCCTGCTTTTCACCGCGCGAAGTGAGGGGTCGAGCCAGATCATTACAGCCTTCTAGCCATTCTTGGGCCTCTGCATGACGCCACAAGACCAGATCCATGTCAATCGTCCTGCCCGGCATAGCGCACCATCAAAGCGGCTTGTGCACCATGCGCTACACGATGGCCCACTTTTTTGACGCGGGCATAAGTGCCATCCGGCAATAAATCCCAGGCATCGACGCCATCATGCAGGTAGGCCACCAGACATTCATCAATAATGCGCTGACGTTGCACCGGGTCAGTGACCGGCCAAGCCAGTTCCACCCGACGCATCATGTTGCGGTTCATCCAGTCCGCACTAGAGAGGTAAAGTTCTTCCACCTCATCTCGGCGGAAGTAGAAAACCCGCGAGTGTTCCAGAAAACGACCGATCACGGAACGAACATGAATGTTGTCCGTCAGCCCCGGCACCTGGGCTGGCAACATGCAGGCGCCACGCACGATGAGGTCAATTTTGACGCCCTTCTGCCCTGCTCGGATCAAGGCATGAATGAGCGTCTCATCCGTTAATGCATTCATCTTGGCAACGATGCGCCCCACCCCACCAGAAGCGGCTACGGCAGCCAAGTCATTGATTTTCTCAATCAGTTTGGCATGCAGATAAAACGGAGCCAACAGTACCCGGTTCAGTTTGGGCAAGCGGCTGTGACTGGCCAAGTGAACGAACACATGCTCCAGATCGGCGGTGAGCAAGGGGTCAGCCGTCAGGTGGCTCCAGTCGGTGTACAGGCGCGCAGTTCGGGGGTTGTAATTACCTGTAGACAAATGGGCGTAGCGCTTGAGCTGCTTACCTTCGCGGCGCGTAATCAACATCATTTTGGCGTGGGTTTTTAGTCCGACCACCCCATACAAGACCTGCGCCCCAATGGACTCCAGCATTTCGGCCCAGTTGATGTTGGCCTCTTCATCAAACCTGGCTTTCAGCTCCACCACCACCGTCACTTCCTTGCCGCGACGTACGCCCTCTCGCAGCAAATCCATGAGCGCGGCGTCACTGCCGGTACGGTAGATGGTCTGCTTGATCGCCAGCACGTTCGGGTCATTCACGGCTTCACGCAAAAATGCCAAAACCCCGTCAAAACTCTCAAAGGGCTGGTGAATCAAAACATCACCCTGCTTGAGTTGATCGAAGAACGATAAACCGGGTGTCAGTTGGGTCGGATAACACGACTTGTAGAAAGGGAAGCACAGCTGCGGCGCATCGACCAGATCCACTAATTGCGTTAGCCGAACCAGGTTGACCGGGCCAGCGACACGGTAAAGCGCCTGCTCCGGCAATTCAAACTGTTTCAGCAGAAAGGCTGAAAGATATTCAGAACATCCGGCCGACACCTCAAGCCGCACCGCCTGGCCAAAATTACGGTGCTGTAAACCCTTGCGCAGTGCCGTACGCAAATTTTTGACTTCGTCTTCGTCGACCGCGAGGTCTGAGTGACGGGTAACGCGGAACTGTGAAAATTGCCCAACATCGCGTCCGGGAAACAACTCAGCCAGGTGAGCCCGAATCACGCTCGACAGCGATACAAAAAAGTTAGTCTGTCCACAAACCCGCTCCGGCATACGGATCATGCGCGGTAAAACACGCGGCACCTTCACGATCGCAATTTCGTTTTCACGCCCGAACGCATCACGTCCGCTCAAGCGGACAATAAAATTGAGGGACTTGTTGGCGACCTGCGGAAACGGATGCGATGGATCCAGTCCAACCGGAATTAACAAGGGCCGAACTTCACGCTCAAAATACAGCTTGACCCACCGGCGCTGCTCAACGTTGCGCTCGCCATGCGACACAATTTTGATGCCTTGTTTTTCCAGGGCGGGCATCAAATCATCGTTGTACAGCGCGTATTGATGCGCCACCAGGGTATGCGCAGCGACCGCCAGCCTTTTGAAAGACTCTACCGAATAGAGTCCTTTTTCGTCTTTATTCTGGTTTGCCGCCAAATGAGGTTCAGCACGGACCTCAAAAAACTCGTCTAGATTGGATGACACGATACACAGGTAACGAAGGCGCTCCAGCAGTGGAACATCCACTCGGTAGGCCCAATCCAGCACCCGCTCATTGAAAGCCAGAATGCTGTGATCGCGATCAAGCAATGCAACTGCAGAAGAGACCTGAGTCAATTTCGACTGACGAATGGAAGGAGACATGTCGTACCGGGCCCGTATATTACAAATAGATGACGATTGTTGACCAAATTGATGTCAACCGTATGACAGTAACAAGATGCAACTAGTCAGGCCCAGCCGGGAGCACGCTTCGCACAGGGACCAGATGCTCCAAAAACAGGCGCGTGGCCCGAGTCCAACTGAAAACCTGCGCACGGTTACGTGCTTCGTGCCGCGGCACCGCCAGCGCGCGGTACCAGGCGGTCAACAGATCATGGTGCAGTGCGCCACCCAACGCCGCGCCACTGCTTTGCCCTAAAACCTCCAGCGGTCCGTCTACGGGATAAGCCGCAACCGGAGTACCACACGCCATCGCTTCCAGCATCACCAAGCCGAAAGTCTCTGATTTGCTGGACAGCACAAAAAGGTCAGCCGCGGCATAAACCAGTGCCAGCTCATCGCGTGGCAAATTGCCCAGCCAGCGCACCAAGGGATAGCGTTCTTGTAACGACGCCCCCAATGGACCGACACCACACACCACTTTAGTTCCCGGGGTATCCAGCTGCAAGAACGCCTCAATGTTCTTTTCGTAGGAAAGCCGCCCAACAAACAAGGAAACAGGACGCGCCAGCGCACCCAACAAGGGGTAAATTGTTGGCTGCTCGTGATAGGCAAACAACGCCATGTCCACGCCATGCGTCCAGCGGCGAAGGTTGCGAAAACCGCGCTGATCGAGCATGCGCAGAACCCCTTGTGTCGGCACCATGACGCCCGACGACGGCTTATGGAAATGGCGGAGTAAAGCGTAACCCCATGCAAGCGGAACGTTCAATGCTGCGTGCAAAATTTCCGGAAATTTGGTGTGAAATGCCGTCGTGAATTTTATTTTTTTCTTGATGCAGTAAGCTCGCGCGCCCCACCCCAGTGGCCCCTCGGTGGCGATATGAATGGCATCCGGCGCCAGCCCATCAAGTTTTTGCGACAGGTTTTTGCCTGAGCGGACCGCCAGTTCAATGCCCGCATAGCCAGGACAAGGACGGGTTTTAAACTGTCCGGGATGAATCACATCGATTTGATGGCCGAGGCTTTCAAGCTCGCGCACCAGTTCGACCAGCGTGGTGACGACGCCGTTGACTTGCGGCAGCCAAGCATCTGTGACCAGTGCTATTTTCACGCGACGGTTGCCCCAGTTTTGTGACTCTGCCCCTGCGTCTCTGAAACTGGTGCCCAGTGCAACAATTCCAGCCGGCCGTCGTCGTGCTCGACTAAGGCAGTGCGACTTTCGACCCAGTCGCCGTCATTGCAGTAGAGCGTTCCATTGATGTCGCGCATTTCGGCACGGTGAATATGACCACAGACAACCCCCTGATGACCGCGTCGTTTGGCCTCATTGGCGACCGCCACCTCAAAATCAGTCACATAGTTCAACGCCTTCTTGACCTTGTGTTTGAGATAGGCCGAGAGCGACCAGTACGGTAAGCCCAGGCGGGTGCGCCAATGGTTGAGATGGCGATTGAGCTTTAACGTCAATTCATACAGGTTGTCGCCCAGATAGGCCAGCCACTTGGCACACTGAATGACACCATCAAAATAATCGCCATGTGTGATCCATAAATTGCGACCATCCGCGGTGGTGTGAATCGCATCTTCTGTCACTTCAATGCCACCAAACTGGTGACCGACAAAGCCCCGTGCGAACTCATCATGGTTGCCCGGAACATAAACAACATGACAACCTTTACGCGCCCGACGCAACAGTTTTTGCACTACATCATTGTGGGATTGCGGCCAATACCATCGGCGTCGTAACTGCCAGCCGTCCACGATGTCGCCCACCAAATACAAATACTCGCTGGGGTGCGACTTCAAAAAATCCAGCAGTGCGCTGGCCTGACAACCGGGGGTCCCCAGATGCAGATCGGAAATGAAAATAGCCCGATACCGCTTATTGTTGAATTCATCTTCTTGGTCATCGTCTGCATCGGGTATCGAGCTGCTGCTCCACGGCCCCATGTCATCGAAGGCCGCCCGCATTACGTACCCAAGAAGTGCTTGCGGTAACGGGGAGGCAGATCATTGATGCGCATCATCATGGGCAGATCGGCTGTATTGAAATCTGGATCCCAAGCCGGCGCACCCAAAATCTTGGCGCCCAGACGCAGATAACCCTTGATCAATGCAGGAGGCTCAACGGGCAAACCACTGTCCAATTGCTCAACTGGCAAGGGCAACCGCGGGTGGACATGGTGCTCGATGGGCGCCATGTGACTTTGGGCGAGTTGGTGCCAGATGCTGGCGGCCACGTCGCCGCTGACGATCCCGTTATGCAGCATGGGAATGCTCGCGCAGCCAATCATGGTGTCCAGCTTATTGCGCACCATGAACTCCGCCAGCGCACCCCACAAGGCCATGATGACACCGCCGTGGCGATAGTCAGGATGCACGCAACTGCGCCCCAACTCCACCATGCGCTCGCGCAAGCTACGCAGGCGGGTAAGGTCAAACTCGATATCGCTGTAGGTGCTACCGACGCGTCTGGCTTGTACTGGCGTGAGAACCCGATAGGTCCCGATCACTTCCTTGGTGACCTGATCACGCACAAGAAGATGCTCGCAGTAGTTATCGAACAGATCAACATCGTGCCCGGGGATGGTGGTATCCAGTCGGGCTCCCATTTCTTCGGAGAACACCCGGTACCTCAAGCGCTGTGCCTGTCGAACTTCGTCATTGTGTCTGGCCCATGAAACGGCAAGACCGGCTTGCGCCACCTGAGGTACGGGCGCTTGATTTGAGCCATGAAAATGTGCACTGGATCGGTGAAATAATCCCTTGGGCAAAGATACCGGGGACAAAGCGAAGGTGGGATTTGGCAATTCTTTCATTTCTATCTCCTTGAATCACGTTGGGACATGGTTGCGCTTTTTTCCTATCTCTACCGAATAGTGGCGGCTTAACGTTACGGCTCGATGGCAACTTCATGGCATTTACGTGACAGCACAAAGCGACGTGAAACCAAAGCACATCTCTGGCGTGGTGTGAGTTTGTTGATTGACAGTCGCGCCTTGGAAGATATCGTGCTGCGAAGCGATGACCCAGGCGATTTCAAACGGCACCTCGCTGGCCACTGTGGAGCAGACCTGCTTTGACATGTTCATCGCCGAGTGGCGTGTCCTACGAATCGAACAGCCACGGCGTTACTCGGTGATCGTGGACGATGACCCGTAGGTGCAATACCTACACCACAGGCGCAAGCTCATCACACTGAGCAACAATGAACTGTTGGCGGCCCGTACCTAGCAAGCTCAGACCACCAAATTTCGTACCCTGGGCGGCGGAGTTTCACCCGACATCGTGGTACCGAATCTCAGCAATTTATCCATGCTCTATGCTGACCAGGAACGCAGAAGAAGCACCTGAAAATCAAGCTTTGGGTGTGTCACTGTGCGACACCTCATAGCCATCGGCCACGTACGCAGGGCCTTTCATCAGCCACACGATGACACAGCCAATGGTCACCGTCAGAACCAGCGTCCAGATGAAGATCACCAAACCGATCATCACAAAATCGAACAGCTGAATGCGTCGGGCTAACTCGGCGGCGCTGCCCGTCGTGATCAAAAAACGGGCGGCAAAAGACATCAGTGCAGGTAACAAGGCGCCGGCCACACAAACAGTCGGCATCAGGCGCAGCAACCGCCACTCAAACCCATACGGCGTTTGCTGAAATCCGGGAAGTCTTCTTAGCCAGTTCATGGCTGAATTTTATAGTGGCAAAGAAATTTCCGCCAATCTAAAGGCTAAGGCCCTGGCCGGCTTCCTCAAACGTGCGGCCGTCGCGGATGTGATAAATGCGCTTGAAGGTGGGAATTATTTTTTCATCGTGCGTGACCACAATGATGGCGGTTCGGTACTGCTGCGCCATCTGGTTGAGGATGCGCATCACGCCCAGAGCTCGTTCACTGTCCAGCGGCGCCGTGGGCTCGTCCGCCAGAATCACGGGGGGCTGGTTGGCCAGTGCCCGCGCGATCGCCACACGCTGTTGTTCGCCACCTGAGAGCTGCGAGGGCTCGGCTTTGGCGCGATGCCCCACATCGAGTGCCGCCAGCAGCTCGCGGGCGCGAACGCGTGCCTTGGCGTTGGGCAGACCTGCCAGCATGGGCAGCAGGGCCACGTTGTCGGTGACGTCCAGAAACGGAATCAGGTACGGCGCCTGGAACACAAAACCGATGCTGTCCCGCCGCAGGGCGCGCAGGTCGGACAGCGTCCAGCCGTTGTCGTAAATCGTCGTGTTGCCCAGCGTCATACGACCCGCAGTGGGCTTGATCACGGCGCCCAGGCATTTGAGCAGCGTGCTCTTGCCCGAACCCGAGGGGCCGATCAGGCCGACTACCTCGCCCGGGGCAACGCTCATGTTCACATCCTTGAGCGCATCCACGGCGGCATCGCCTTCGCCATAACGCTTGCTCAAACCCTCAATGCGAATACCCAGTTCACTCATGATGCATCCTCATCCAATGGCCGCAGCCGGGTCGACGCGCAGTGCCACGCGGATGGCAAGCGTGCTGGCCAAAGCACAGATGATCATGACCGCAACAAAGCCACGCACGGCGTCACCGGTTTCCAGCAGTACGTACTTGGGAAATATGGGGGCCCAAATGGTGGCTGCCGTCTTGCCAACGATGAACCCGATCAGCCCGAGACCCAAAGCCTGTTGCAGGATCATGCTGGCAATCGTCCGGTTGCGCGTGCCAATGAGCTTGAGCACCGCGATCTCGCGCAGCTTGCCCAGTGTCATGGTGTAAATGATGAACGCCACGATGGCCGCGCTCACAATAGCAAGGATGACGAGGAACATGCCGATCTGCTTGGCAGAGGTGGCGATCAACTTGGCCACCAAAATATCTTCCATCTGCTCCCGGGTGAACACTTGCAGGTGCTTCCAGCGGCGAATGGGGTGAGCCACCTGCTCGGCATCAAATCCAGGGCGAATCTGCACCAGCACGGCATTAACGTTATGGTTGCTGCTTTGCGAGTTTTGGATGGCCTCCAGCAGACCCGGCACTCCGGGCCGATTGAGCGCCGGGTTGGCGGCGGTGCGGGCACGATCATTGACGATGGCGTCGTTGTCCTTCAGGAACTGCGCCTCCTGCGCGTCAGGCAGCGGAATGAAAACCATGGGATCGCCACCGGAGGACACCATGCGTTGCGTGAGACCCACCACGTGGTAATCATGGCGGCGAATCTTGATGCGCTCGCCGACCGAAAAGCCGGTTTTCACGTCGGCCACCGCCTCGTAGTGGTTGCGCGTCATGTGTCGACCCGCAATCAGGTAGCCCGGTTCACCCGGTTGGCCCGGCTCTACGCCTACGACCATGGCACGAACGTCAGTGTTATCACGCCGAACCTGCATCGTGAGATAGGTCACATTGGCGGCACGCGCCACACCAGGCATCCCCGAAACGGATCGGTACACGTCATCGCGAAGACTGGATGACTCGGCGTACGGCCCCTGCGTGTCCTTTTGCACCACCCAGAGATCAGCGCCACTGTTGTTCAGCAGCATGAGCGCATCGTCCACCATGCCACGGTAGACGCCGGCCATGGTCAGGGTGACGCCGATCAGCAGGCCCAGGCCGATGCCCGTCAAGACGAACTTGGGCCACGAATGAAGGATGTCGCGGCCAGCCAGGCTGATCATGGTGCATGCTCGGCAAGGCTGGCAACGATCTGAATTCGGCTTTTCGCAGTGATCTCTTTTCCACTGTAAACAACGATCTGCGCCCCGGCTTGCAAGCCTTCAAGCACCTGCACCTGGCCATCCAGGCTCGCTTGCCCCAAACGCAAAGGAACAAACTTGGGGCCGCTTTCACTGAGCACCCAGGCGCCGCTTTGTCCTCCAAGGCGCTTGATGGCGGCGTTCGGCAGCAACAGCGCGCGTGGCGTAGCGGGCAGACTGAGCGTCACCTCAGCCAACTCGCCAACCGAAATACCAGCAGGCAGGGCATCAAATGCAATCTGGGCCACACGCTCCTCCGTCACGCTGTCACCCTGCAACTCCACGCGAACCACCTTGCCACGCAAGGTGCTGGCGGCATTGGAGCGCAACACGATATCAGCGAGCAAACCTGTCGCCAGTCCAGCCGATCGTCCCTGATCAAAGCGAGCCTTGACCCACAGGCTGGCGGGATCGACCAGCTTGAGTACCGATTGCCCCGCCACGACAGTGGAACCGGGCTCGGCATCGCGCGACAAGACAATGCCATCCTGGGTGGCCACTAGACGTACGCTCTGGCGCTGCTGCAGCAGTCCGGCGCGCTCGGCCTTGAGCCGCGTTAGATCCTGGGATGCCGCCAGCTGATTGGCTTGCGCCGCGCGTAAAGCAGCGTCGGCCGAAGTCTGTTCCTGCACTTTCGATTCCACCGCGCCAGCACTCACGAAACTTTGCTGACCCAACTCTACATAACGCCGGGCGTTAATGGCGGCCAGTTCACGACGCGCCGCCGCATCGACCGCTTGTGCGTCCGACACCAGAATCACACTAGACGCCCGTGCCGCCGAGGCATCAAGCGCCAGGAGTCGGTGGTCCAAGTCCACGGGATCCATTTCGGCGAGCAACTGGCCCGCCTTGACGGTGTCCCCCGCGTCAACCAGCACGCGCAACACGCGGCCCGCGGTTGTAGGCCCAATCAGGTAGTTGCGCCGCGCTTCTACCGTACCGATACCGTAAATGGCCGGCGTCAGCGATCCCTCCGTGGCTTGCACCACCGTGACACGCACAGGTGCCAACGGTCCGGCGCGCCGGATGACAAACCCGACGGCGATTAAAAGTACCACGCCCAAAAGGCCCAGCGTGATGACTTTGGAGGATGGGGCCTTGAGCTTCATGGTGTTTTGCGGATGCCGCATAAATAGAGTTGGAAAACGCGCGGGGCTTCAGTGTTCATGCTGGAAATTTGACCGCTCAACATGGATTGCATGACCAAACCCTGCACGATACCGACGAACAAGGTCGCGGCAGCCGGGGCATCCAGGTCGGGCGCGGCGTCACCTCGCTGCACGGCCGACTCCAGCAGACCCAGCAGCAACTGACGGTAGCCTTGCATGAGTCCACGCACCTGCTGCTTGAGCGGTGAGTCCACCGCTTGCTGCAGTTCGTGAAAAATTACGCGCGGCACGCCAGGATAAGCCACAACAAAATTCACATGCGCATCGAACACGTTTCGCAGGGCGGCAAGGGGCGAGCTGGCCTGCTGCGCGGCAAGATGGAGTGAACGCAGCAGATGCTCGGCCACCCATGCCATGGCGGCCAGCCAGACGGCCTCTTTGGAGGGAAAGTGCTTAAACAGCGCACCCTGACTCAGTCCGACGGCATTGGCCAAGTCGGTGGTGGTGATAGCGGCTGGACTGCTGTCCTGAGCCAAGTGCAGTGCGGCAGCGACGATTTCAGCTTGACGTGCTTCAGTCGGGAGACGGGTGACTGCGGGTTGCATGGAAGCTTGCTTCATTTGGTAAGTATTTAATTACTTACCATCTTAATCAAAAGCCGCTTGCGCGTCAAACCCTCGCCGTACCGAGAATTAGCTGAAGAAATTTGGCCAAACGAGCGCGTACATCAAAGTTTCGCCATGCTTAGCTACAAAATTTGTAGGAATTGCCCCGACCCCATGTGCAGGGGTGCTGCAAAAAAGGGGGCCTAATTAGTCGTATTGAACACAATCAGCGGTTCTGAACCCATCGGAGAGATGCCATAACCATCAAACAGTCTTCAGCCGTGCCGCTACTAACGCGAGATCAAAGTAATCAACGCTGCGAATTCACGCCAATAAATTTGCGGCAAGATCAAGCGGAAATTGTGTCAACAATCCGTTCAGCACACGCCTTGGCCTGTGCGGCATCCCGTGCCTCCACCATCACTCGCAACAGGGGCTCGGTGCCACTCGCCCGTATCAGCAAACGCCCGCTATCACCTAATTCAGTCTCTACCGCTTGCGTTTCACTGGCGAGATTGGAACTCGCTTTCCAGTCCTGGCCCGGTTTCAAGCGAACATTAATCAGGGTTTGGGGAAACAAGGTAACACTGGCTAGCAATTCGGCCATGCTTTTGCCACTTCGAACGCAAGCTTGCAACACCTGCAAGGCCGAAATCAATCCATCCCCTGTGGTGTGTTTGTCAAGCGCCAGCAAGTGGCCAGAGCCTTCTCCACCGAGCAGCCACTGGTGCTTTTCAAGCTCCTCCAGTACGTAACGGTCACCCACTTTAGCGCGCACAAATTGCACGCCACGGGCCTTCAGTGCCACCTCCACCGCCATATTGGTCATCAAAGTACCAACCACGCCTGGCACCTCTTCATCACGCCCCAGGCGGTCGTCTGCGATCAGGTACAAAAGCTCGTCACCGTTGTACAGGCGGCCGTTAGCGTCAATCAGTTGCAGACGGTCAGCGTCGCCATCGAGCGCGACGCCAAAATCGGCCTGATGCATCTTGACCGCTTCAATCAAAGCCTGTGGGTGAGTGGCACCCACTTCGTGATTGATGTTCAACCCATCGGGCGAACAACCGATAGCCACAACTTCTGCACCCAGTTCGTGAAACACCTTGGGCGCAATGTGATAGGCCGCGCCATGCGCGGCGTCCACCACAATTTTCAGGCCTTTGAGTGTCAAGTCATTGGCAAAAGTACTTTTGCAGAATTCGATATAACGGCCTGCCGCATCGTCCAGCCGACGGGTCTTGCCCAGATTGGCAGAGTCCGCCCAAGCCGGGTCCTCACCCAGCGCAGCCTCAACATCCGTCTCCCATGCATCGCACAGCTTGGTCCCTTTGGCACTGAAAAACTTGATGCCATTGTCAGCAAAGGGGTTGTGACTGGCGCTGATAACCACCCCCAGTGAGGCCCGCAGAGTCCGTGTCAAATAGGCCACGCCAGGCGTTGGCAAAGGGCCCAGTAGCACCACATCCACACCGGCAGAGTTAAAACCACTCTCCAACGCACTTTCCAGCATGTAGCCAGAGATGCGGGTGTCTTTGCCAATCAATACCGTTGGTCGCCCTTCAGATTTCTTGAGGACACGACCCACCGCATGCGCCAGACGCAACACGAAATCAGGCGTGATGGGCGCTTGCCCCACGGTACCGCGAATGCCATCTGTGCCAAAATATTTTCTGTTCATTTTTATTCTCTAGCCCTTTAATTTACTCAACTCCATGCTATCTATTTAGTAGCATTTAGCACCTTGATTGCTTGCACTGTTTCCCGCACGTCGTGCACCCGGACAATGGAGGCACCGCGTTCCACCGCCAGCAGAGCAGCGGCCACACTGGGAACCATGCGTTCATGGACAACCAAGATTGTCTCCGAGATTGAATCAATGCCGGTGACTGCTGCCAGCGATGATTTTCGCGACCACCCTGCCAGCAGGGGATAGCCGCTGGTCAATAATTCATTTTGGCGTTTCAGCAGCGCAAAGTTCTGCGCCACAGTTTTACCAAAACCGATCCCGGGATCGATCACAATCCGCCCCTTATCAACCCCCTGCCCTTGTAAATTCTGGGCCACCTGATCCAGAAACAATCGCACCTGCGCAACAACATCGCCCTCCATGGGGGCGCTCTGCATCGTTAAAGGCTCACGGTGCATGTGCATCAGACAGACACCACACGAAGGATGCCGTGACACGACTTGCAGCCCATCCAATGGCGCAACGGCAGGGTTTGAGTCCGTCCAGCGCAAGGCCCAGATGTCGTTGATGATGTCAGCACCAAGATCCAGCACGGCCTGCATCACTTGAGGTTTGTAGGTATCGACAGACACAGGCACACCCAGCCTGACGGCTTCCCGTACCACCGGCAGGACACGAGTAAGTTCTTCTTCCAACGGCAAGGACAAGGAGCCTGGACGGGTCGTTTCACCGCCGATGTCCAGAATATCAGCACCTTCATTAATGAGCTTTTCACAATGTCGCAAAGCAGCTGCCGTGGACGCGTGCTGCCCGCCATCAGAGAACGAGTCGGGCGTGACATTGACAATCCCCATGATTTGGGGGGTTGTCAAATCAATAAGAAATCGGGTGGTGATCCATTTCATAGCGAACCTGGCACTTTAAAGAAAGCGGAAATTATGAATGACCGAAAGGGCGCATTGGCAAGTTATCAAAAAAAACGGGGCAGTAATGCCCCGTTTTTCAATTCACCTAGCAACTAGGCGGCTGTCGGTGCCGCGTCAGGCTTCACCGCCGGTGCGCCACCACCACTATTGCTGTCCCCACCTGATGCCGAGGACACACGCGGCGTCCAGTCTTTCGGAGGACGGGGCTCTTTTCCAGCCATGATGTCATCAAGCTGGTCACTGTCAATGGTTTCCCACTCCAGCAAGGCCTTGGCCATGGCGTGCATCTTGTCCTGATTGTCTTCAATGAGCTTGCGCGCCAAACTGTATTGCTGATCAATGATGCGGCGAACCTCCGCATCAACTTTCTGCATCGTCTGCTCGCTCATGTTGGTCGTCTTGGTCACAGAGCGACCCAGAAAGACCTCACCCTCATTTTCAGCATAAACCATAGGACCCAAGGCGTCGGTCATGCCATAACGGGTCACCATGTCACGTGCAATGTGGGTTGCACGTTCAAAGTCGTTACTGGCGCCCGTGGTCATCTGGTTCATGAACACCTCTTCAGCAATACGGCCACCAAACAGCATGCTGATCTGATGCAGCATGTATTCGCTGTCGTAGCTGTAACGATCCTGCGCGGGCAGGCTCATGGTGACGCCCAAAGCGCGACCACGCGGAATAATGGTCACCTTGTGAACGGGATCACATTTGGACAGCATTTTGCCAATCAAAGCATGACCAGATTCGTGGTACGCCGTGTTCTTGCGTTCACTCTCGGGCATGACCATGCTTTTGCGCTCAGGTCCCATCAGAATCTTGTCTTTGGCCTTCTCAAAATCCTGCATTTCCACCGTACGGGCATTGCGGCGCGCCGCCATCAAAGCCGCTTCGTTGCATAAATTGGCAAGGTCAGCGCCCGACATACCCGGTGTACCACGCGCGATAACACCCGCATTGACGTCCTGCCCCAAAGGCACCTTGCGCATATGCACATTGAGAATCTGTTCGCGGCCACGAATATCGGGCAAGGTGACATACACCTGTCGGTCAAAACGTCCTGGACGCAACAGCGCGGCATCAAGGATATCTGGACGGTTGGTCGCCGCCACCACGATCACGCCGACGTTGGTCTCAAAGCCATCCATCTCGACCAGCATCTGGTTCAGGGTTTGCTCACGTTCATCGTTACCGCCACCCAAGCCAGCACCGCGCTGACGGCCCACCGCGTCAATTTCATCAATGAAAATGATGCAGGGGGCATTTTTCTTGGCGTTGTCAAACATATCGCGTACACGGGATGCACCCACGCCAACGAACATTTCAACAAAATCAGAACCTGAAATAGAGAAGAATGGCACCTTGGCTTCACCGGCAATGCCTTTGGCCAACAAGGTCTTGCCAGTTCCAGGCGGGCCAACCAGCAACAGGCCACGAGGAATCCGGCCACCGAGTTTTTGGAATTTGGCCGGATCCTTCAAAAAATCGACGACTTCTTTAACTTCTTCTTTGGCCTCATCGCAACCGGCGACATCGGCAAAAGTAACCGTATTGGTATTTTCATCCAGCAAGCGGGCCTTGCTTTTGCCAAAGCTGAACGCGCCACCTTTGCCGCCGCCCTGCATTTGCCGCATAAAGTAGACCCAAACACCGATCAATAGCAACATGGGCCCCCAACTGACCAGCAAAGTCATCAGCAAGGAGCCTTCCTCACGCGCTTTCACATCAAATTTGACGCCATTGGCAATCAGGTCACCGACCAGACCACGATCAAGGTATGTGGCAGTGGTTCTGACTTTTCGGTCATCGTTGGTGACCGCAATGATTTCAGTACCGCCCTGGCCTTCCTGAATGATGGCGCTTTTAATCCGCTTGCCGCGAACTTCTTCCAGAAAATCGGAATACCCCAGCGAAGCGGCGCCTGCCGTACCCCGCGTATCAAACTGTTTAAAGACAGTGAAAAGCACAAGGGCAATGACAAGCCAGACGGCAATTTTCGAGAACCACTGATTATTCAAGCGAGGCTCCAATATGGACGCAAATAAGAAGACTAGACATAACTGGGACTTATTTTAGGCGTTTCAAGACGTGATGGATCGGGTATTCAGATTTTCGGCCACAGACAACGCATGGGTTTCAGGTTGACTTCAGACCCACACCGACCAGGAACGTTTCCGACGACTTGTCACGGGAAGCCTTGGGCTTGATCGGTTTGACCAGCAAAAATGTTGCTTTGAATCGCTTGACAAGCTGATCGTAAGCACCGCCATGAAAGACTTTGACGACCAGCGCACCCTGTGGCTTCATATGGTTTTGTGCGAATTCAATCGCCAACTCCACCAAATTTTCAATTCGTGCGGCATCGGCAGAAGCAATGCCAGACAAATTCGGGGCCATGTCGGACACCACCACATCCGCCTGTCGCCCCTTCATTTCATCCGTCAACCGTTGCAAGACATCCGCTTCACGAAAATCACCTTGTAAAAAGACAACCCCCTCAACCGGGTCCATCGGAAGGATATCCAAAGCGATGATGGTTCCATTGAGCGCACCCGCTGCTGCCCCACCGCTGGTTGCCGTTTTGGGCGACATTTTGCGCCTGACGTACTGACTCCAGGCGCCGGGAGTCGACCCAAGATCAACCACCAGTTGGCCTGGCTTGATCAAACCAAAGGCTTCATCAATTTCCTTAAGCTTGTAGGCGGCGCGGGCACGGTAACCTTCAAGCGTGGCCAGTTTGACGTAGGTGTCGTTGACGTGTTCGTTAATCCACGCCCGGTTTACCTTGCTGCTTTTAGTTTTGACTTTCATTTTTACCTTCGTGACCGATAATACCGGCATGTCTCAAATTCAATTGACCCCTGCCCAACGCAAAGAACATCGTGCCGAAGCGCATCACCTTGACCCCGTGGTCATGGTTGGTGGTGATGGACTCACTGCCGCTGTTAAAAAAGAAGCCGACGCGGCTTTGAACGCCCATGGACTGATCAAGATCCGCGTCTTTTCTGACGACCGGGCAGCCCGTGAAGCCATGTTTCAGACTTTGGCTGACGAACTCAATGCCGCTCCCATTCAACATATCGGTAAACTTCTCGTACTTTGGAGACCCATGCCAGAGCGGGAAAAGGCCGTGGATGAAAACCGCATGCCTGGCCCACGCGATATCAAAGTGCTGAAATACAGCAAAATGGCCGGCCAGCGTCCAGAAGTCAAAACGCTGCGCGTTCTTGGCAATCAGCGTCTGACGGCCGGTGGTCAGGTGAAGCGCGCCAAGCCCAAGCAAATCAGTATCAAAAAACGCAGTCAGACCTGATTTTCCTGACGCGGCGGCATCAATTTCCAGAATGTCGCCGCAGCGCAAAGCCACTGCAGCAAATACATGGCACTGCCAACACTGTGCCACACTCGTAAGTTATCCCGAGCCACAATTCGCGGCGCCACAGCAAACTCGGCCAACAGCGCCATCAAAACACCAACCGCTACTAAAATAATAGCTACTCTCGCAGTAGGAACGGGGGCTAGCGACCTATTCACCAATATTAGCAACAGCATTCCGCAGCCAGAAGATACCCACGTTTGAGCCGAGAACAACTTGGCGGCCATACTGCCGGCCATCGCGGGTGTTGGCAGATACACAAACAGCATGGGCACAACCAAAAACCCGATGGTGCTCAGGCTGACCCACCACAGAGCCGCCACCAACACCGGCAACCGTGGCATCAAATTAAACGTAACTAACCGTCACCACTTCATAGCGCTTAATGCCGCCGGGCGCCTGAACCTCTGCAGTATCACCTTGCTCCTTGCCAATCAACGCGCGGGCGATCGGGCTGCCAATATTGACCAAACCCAGTTTGATGTCAGCCTCATCTTCCCCGACGATCTGATAAGTCACCACATCACCTGAATCTTCGTCTTCGAGCTTGACGGTGGCACCAAATACCACACGGCCTTCAGCGTCCAGTTCGGCCGGATTAATGATCTGGCAGATTGACAGCTTGCTTTCAACTTCCTGAATACGCCCTTCAATAAAGCCTTGACGGTCTTTGGCGACTTCATACTCGGCGTTCTCGCTCAGGTCGCCCTGTGCGCGGGCTTCGGCAATAGCGTTAATAACCCAAGGACGGTCTACGGTCTTGAGTTTATGCAGCTCGGCCTTGAGCTTTTCAGCGCCGCGCTTGGTGATGGGAATGGTCGCCACGTACTGCTCCGTTTGAGTTTTATGTAATACAAAAAGATACCGCCGAGCGTTGCCGTTCGGCGGTATCTTGAGAGGCTGATTATGCCGTGATAGTCAGTTCAGAATCAAGCGGCAAGCAACTGCGCATGCATTTCCTGCACAGAAATCACGTCCAGATGATCCATGTGCGGCATGCCTTGCACTGCCGCTTCGGCACCGGCAATGGTCGTGAAGGTCGTGACCCGGGCCAGCAAAGCCGATGTCCGAATCTGCCGTGAGTCGGCAATCGCGTTACGCCGTTCTTCCACGGTGGTGATAACCAAGGAAATTTCGTTGTTCTTGATCATGTCCACAATGTGCGGCCGGCCTTCGGTCACTTTGTTGACCACCCCACAGGACACACCCGCGGCGTTCATGGCAGCGGCAGTTCCTTTGGTTGCAATCACAGAAAACCCCATGGCTGCCAGCGCACGCGCGACTTCGATGGCACGCGGTTTGTCGTGGTTTTTTACCGAGATAAAGATCTTGCCCGAAGCCTCGCCCGTGGGCTTGAATGGCCTCGGCAGTTTGGTCCCGGCCCCCATTTGTGATTTCACAAAGGCCTCACCAAACGTTTTGCCCACGCCCATGACTTCTCCTGTGGATTTCATCTCGGGGCCGAGAATCGTGTCCACACCAGGAAACTTGACGAACGGGAACACGGCTTCTTTCACGCTGAAATACGGCGGCGTCACTTCATTCTTGATGCCCTGCGACGCCAGCGACTGGCCAACCATGCAGCGTGCTGCCACTTTGGCCAGCTGAATGCCGGTGGCTTTCGACACAAAGGGCACGGTGCGTGAGGCACGCGGGTTGACCTCCAGGACAAAAATCACGTCTTTGCCATCAATGTTCTGGATGGCAAACTGCACATTCATCAAACCCACCACATTCAGAGCCTTGGCCATCGCGGCGGTCTGGCGCTTGATCTCGGTCACCGTTTCAGCACTCAGGCTGTAAGGCGGCAGCGAGCAGGCTGAGTCGCCACTGTGGACACCCGCTTGCTCAATGTGCTCCATCACACCACCGATGAAGGTACTGCCCTCCTGGGTCGCTGAGCCAGCATCCCGAATGCAATCCACATCGCATTCAATGGCGTCATTCAAAAAACGGTCCAGCAGCACCGGCGAGTCGTGGCTCACTTTGACGGCTTCACGCATATAACGCTCCAGATCGCGCTGCTCATGCACGATTTCCATGGCGCGCCCACCCAGAACGTAGCTGGGGCGCACCACCAGCGGGTAACCCAGCGCGGCGGCTTTTTCAAGTGCCTCAGGCTCGGTACGGGCGGTGGCATTGGGCGGCTGGCGCAAGCCCAGCTCGTGCAGCAACTTCTGGAAACGCTCACGGTCTTCCGCTGCATCAATCATGTCAGGCGAGGTGCCGATGATGGGCACGCCGTTGGCTTCCAGGTCCAGTGCCAGCTTGAGCGGCGTCTGGCCACCGTACTGCACGATCACGCCAAATGGTTTTTCCTTGTCGACGATTTCGAGCACGTCTTCCAGTGTGAGTGGCTCGAAATACAGTCGGTCTGAGGTATCGTAGTCGGTTGAAACCGTCTCGGGGTTGCAGTTGACCATGATGGTCTCGTAGCCGTCTTCACGCATCGCCAGCGCCGCATGTACGCAGCAATAGTCAAACTCGATGCCCTGACCAATGCGGTTCGGACCACCACCGAGCACCATGATTTTCTTCTTGGACGTCGGCTCGGCTTCGCATTCGCTGTTCTCGGACTCATAGGTCGAATACAGGTAAGCGGTATCGGTCGCAAACTCGGCCGCACAAGTGTCCACGCGTTTGTACACCGGGCGCACACCCAGGGCGAGACGCTTCTCGCGAATGACGGTGTCCGTAGTTTTCAACTGACGCGCCAGACGGCGATCAGAAAAACCTTTTTGCTTGAGCGCACGCAAGGTGGGCGCATCAATGGCGTCGAGCGTGGTCGTTTCCAGTTCCAGCTCGATCTTGACGATCTGCTCGATCTGCACCAAAAACCAGCGGTCGATCTTGGTCAGCGCAAACACTTCTTCCACGCTCATGCCCATCGCAAAGGCGTCGCCCACGTACCAGATGCGCTCGGGACCGGGCTCACCCAGTTCTTTTTCCAGCACTTCACGGTCTTGCGTTTTTTCGTTCATGCCATCGACGCCGACTTCCAGACCGCGCAAGGCTTTCTGGAACGATTCCTGGAAGGTGCGACCAATCGCCATCACTTCGCCCACCGATTTCATTTGGGTCGTCAACCGGCTGTCCGCCGCCGGGAATTTCTCGAACGCAAAACGTGGAATTTTGGTGACCACGTAGTCAATACTCGGCTCAAAACTCACGGGAGTCGTCCCCCCGGTGATGTCATTGCGCAACTCATCCAGTGTGTAGCCCACCGCCAGCTTGGCCGCCACCTTGGCAATCGGAAAACCAGTGGCCTTGGACGCCAACGCCGAGGAGCGAGACACGCGCGGATTCATCTCGATCACGACCATGCGCCCGTCTTCGGGATTGATGGAGAATTGCACGTTGGAGCCGCCAGTATCCACTCCAATTTCACGCAGTACCGCCAGCGAGGCATTGCGCAGAATCTGGTATTCCTTGTCGGTCAGCGTTTGCGCTGGCGCCACCGTGATGGAGTCGCCGGTGTGCACGCCCATCGGGTCTAAATTCTCGATGGAACAGACGATGATGCAGTTGTCGGCCTTATCGCGCACGACTTCCATCTCATACTCTTTCCAGCCCAGGAGTGACTCTTCAATCAGCAACTCATTGGTGGGCGAGGCTTCCAGGCCGCGCTTGCAAATAATCTCAAACTCTTCCGAGTTGTAGGCAATGCCGCCACCGGTGCCACCCAGCGTGAAGCTGGGCCGAATCACGGTCGGAAAGCCCAGCGTCTTTTGCACCACCCAGGCTTCGTCCATCGTGTGCGCAATGCCCGAACGGGCCGAACCCAGACCAATCTTGGTCATGGCATCCTTGAACTTCAGGCGGTCTTCCGCCTTGTCGATGGCCTCGGGGCTGGCGCCAATCAGTTCGACATTGTATTTTTCCAGCACGCCGTGGTGCCACAGGTCGAGCGCGCAATTGAGCGCGGTCTGGCCGCCCATGGTGGGCAGAATGGCGTCAGGCCGCTCTTTGGCGATGATCTTCTCGACCGTCTGCCAGGTGATGGGCTCAATATAAATGACATCGGCCGTGGCCGGGTCGGTCATGATCGTGGCGGGGTTGCTGTTGATCAGGATGACTTTGTAGCCCTCTTCGCGCAGCGCCTTGCAGGCTTGCACGCCGGAGTAGTCGAACTCGCAGGCCTGACCAATGATGATCGGGCCAGCGCCGATGATGAGAATACTTTTCAGGTCGGTACGCTTAGGCATTGTTGCGGGTCTCCATCAGCGCGGTGAAGCGGTCAAACAAATAGGCAATATCGTGTGGTCCGGGGGATGCTTCCGGGTGGCCCTGGAAGCAAAACGCCGGCTTGCCCGTCCAGGCCAAGCCCTGCAATGTGCCGTCAAACAGGCTGATATGCGTGGCGCGCAGGTTGGCTGGCAGCGTTTTTTCATCCACCGCAAAACCGTGGTTCTGGCTGGTGATGCTGACGCGGCCGGTGTCCAGGTCTTTGACCGGATGATTGGCCCCGTGGTGACCAAACTTCATCTTGAAGGTCTTGGCACCCGAGGCCAACGCCATGATCTGGTGCCCCAGACAAATACCGAAGGTCGGGATGCCCGACTCGATCAATTCGGCGACTGCCGCAATGGCGTAATCGCAAGCCTGGGGGTCGCCCGGGCCGTTGCTCAAAAAGATACCGTCGGGCTGGTGCTTGAGCACCTCGGCCGCGCTGGTATTCGCCGGCACCACCGTGACGCGGCAACCGCGCTCGGCCAACATCCGCAGAATGTTGAACTTGACACCAAAGTCGTACGCCACAACGTGAAACTTCGGGCTCGCCTGCACGCCATAACCGGGCTTGCCCTCCAGTTGCGGATGCGCCAGCTGCCATTCAGTCTGCGTCCACTCATAGGCGACTTTGACCGACACGACCTTGGCCAGGTCGGTCCCCGTCATGCCGGGTGCGGCTTGCGCCAGTGCCAGCGCCTGATCAATGGCGGCCTGGGTGATCGATTCACCCGCGGCCAACGCCAGAATGCAGCCGTTTTGCGCCCCTTGGGTGCGCAAATGACGCGTCAGCTGGCGGGTATCAAGGTTGGCAATCGCGACCGTATTCTGTTGCAGCAGATACTGCGGCAGCGTCATGCTGGCGCGAAAATTGGACATGACAAGCGGCACATCCTTGACGATCAGGCCGGCCGCGTGCACCTTGGCCGCTTCGACGTCTTGCGTGTTAACGCCGTAGTTGCCGATGTGCGGGTAGGTGAGTGTGACGATTTGCTGGCAGTAGCTCGGGTCTGTGAGGATTTCCTGGTAGCCGGTCATGGCGGTGTTGAACACCACCTCGCCGACGGTAGAGCCAGTGGCTCCAATGGAATTTCCAACAAACACCGTGCCGTCTGCAAGCGCCAGAATGGCGGGGGGGAATGATCCCTGTAAAGACAAAAGCACTGGTTTCTCCGGATGGGGTTTTCGGGTACGCCAAAACGCGCTCAAGAGACAACTCTTGACTTGCTTTTGTGAGGGAATTGGCTTGAGAGGGCTCTAGGCGTACAGGATGCGGTGAAGCCACCCATTATAGCCGAGGGGGTCAACCTTGCGTGGGCGACCCGGCGGGTTTTAAATCTCCCGCGCTTGTCGCGGCGGCGGGGCTCAAGCTGGCAAAGATACGGTGGCACTGGCGTGCAGACAAATGGCGGCGGCAGCAGCCACATTGAGCGACTCTTCGCCGCCCGGCTGGGCAATCCGAACATGCAGGCTGGCCAGCGCCTCCAATGCCTCGCTCACACCCTGCCCTTCGTGCCCCAGTGCCCATGCACAGGTCGTGGGAAGCTCTTTATTTTGTAGCGCCTGGTGTAAATATGAACCTCGATGTGAGCTGGTAACGAGAATGGGCATGTCCAACTTGTCAAGCTCGCTTAGCAGCACACCCTCCATCAGTTGCAAGCCCCAATGGGCACCCATGCCAGCGCGCAGCACTTTCGGACTCCACAGCGCAGCCGTGCCCTTGAGGGCAATGATCTGTTTGAAACCAAAGGCCGAGGCACTGCGCAAGATGGAGCCGACGTTGCCCGCATCCTGCACCCGATCCAGGATGACGGAGGCCATCTGAGGCTGCAATGCTGCACTCTGCGGCAGATCGAACACGAAGCCCATGCTGGCCGGCGACTCCAGACCGCTGATGTCATGGAAAAAAGCGTCTGGAATTACTATGTTTTTAATAGCTGCCTGCGCCCATTCAACGGGGGCCAGAGGCCAAAATGACTCAGAGAAAATACCAACAGAAGGCTGCACACCGCGCACCAGAGCCGCTCGGCACAAATGATCCCCTTCTACCCAAAAGCGGCCCTGCTTGCGATAGGCCGTGTTGTCCTGCGACAAGCGCCGCAGGTCTTTGAGAAAAGTGTTATCCCGCGACGTGATGTGCTGGACTTGTATCGTCATCGCAGCACCTCGGTCACGGGGCGGAAGGTTTTGCGGTGTTGCGGACAGGCACCATGCGCACGCAAGGCAGCCAGATGCTCGGCGGTGCCATACCCTTTGTGCTTGGCAAAACCATATTGCGGAAACTGCTGGTCGTACTCGGCGCACCAGCGGTCACGATGTACTTTGGCCAAAATGGAGGCGGCGGAAATGGCAGGCACGGTGGCGTCGCCTTTGACGATGGCTTCGGCCAGCATGTCCAGCACGGGCAGACGGTTGCCGTCCACCAGCACTTTGTTCGGTTTAAGCCGCAGGCCTTCTACCGCCCGGCGCATGGCGAGCAGCGTGGCTTGCAGAATGTTGAGTTGTTCAATTTCCTCGACGCTGGCCTCGGCAATGGAGAAGCACAGCGCTTTGGCGCGAATTTCATCAAACAGCTTTTCGCGGCGCAGCGCGGTGAGTATTTTGGAATCCGCCAAGCCCTTGATCGGGTTTAACTCATCCAGAATGACAGCCGCGGCGACCACGGGGCCGGCCAGCGGGCCACGCCCAGCCTCGTCCACGCCGGCGACCAGACCGGGAAGATGCCAAACCAGAGCGGCTTGTTTGGTGTCGGCTTGCTCAGCCTTGGAGTACTTGCTGGATCGCATGGGCGGCTATTCGTGGTGTGTCGCGCTGCAGTTGCACATGCAACTCGGCGAATTTTTGTTGTAGGGCAGCAATTTTTTCAGGTGCAGTCACCTTGGCATCCAGCCAAAGCAACACCGCATCGGCCAGGGCCTGCGGCGAAGCGGCGTCTTGCAGCAATTCGGGCACCACGAAATCCTGACAAAGAATGTTAGGCAAACCGACCCAGGGCTGCAGCTTCTTGCGTCGCATGATCTGCCACGACAGCCAGCCCATGCGGTAGGCAATCACCATCGGACGCTTGAACAAAGCGGCCTCCAGCGTGGCAGTGCCACTGGCAATCAGCGTGACATCGCAGGCGGCGAAAACGGTATGCGACTGGCCTTCAATGATCTGCAGGTTCGTCAGCAGACCGCTGGCACGGGCGGCTTGCTCAATTTCGGCTTTCAACGACGGTACCGCCGGCACTATAAATTTTATAGCTGGCTGCGCAAGCTGCATAAGGGCTGCAGCCCGAAAAAATATCGAAGCGAGATGCCTGATTTCGGATATTCGACTTCCGGGCAGAATGGCGACCACTTGGTCGGCATCTGTCAGTCCCAACGCCGCCCGCGCGCCTGACCGGTCGGGCTCCAGCGGGATGACGTTGGCCAGCGGATGACCGACATAGGTGGCTTGAATACCGTGCTGCGCCAGCAAGGCTGGCTCAAACGGGAAGATGCACAACACATGGTCGACGCTGCGGCGGATTTTTTCGACCCGCTCCGGGCGCCAGGCCCAGACCGACGGCGACACAAAATGCACCGTCTTGATGCCCTGCGCTTTGAGCCCAGCTTCGAGGTCAAGATTGAAATCAGGAGCGTCCACGCCGATGAATACATCCGGGCGTTGCAACAGCAGGCGAGTTTTGAGCTGCGCGCGAATGCCGACAATCTCGCGGTAACGGCGTAGCACCTCCCAGCCATAGCCGTGCACCGACAATTTGTCATGCGACCACCAGGCCTCAAAGCCGCGGCGGGCCATCTGCGGACCACCAATCCCGACGGCCTTCATGGCGGGCCAGCGCTCACGCAAGCCGTCCAGCAGCAAACCAGCCAGCAGATCACCCGAGGTTTCCCCTGCCACCATCGCAAACTTCACCCCTTGGCCTGACCCTTCGGGTGTCGCACTGCGCGCCAAAAACGGCGTTATCACCCTAGTCGAGTCACCAAGTGGCGGCACAACAGTGGGCCGCCCGGCTGTACTCAAGTCGTTCATGCCGAGATCGCCGGATCAGCGCACGATGCCGCGTTGCGGCGATGCTTGCTCTAAAAATGAGAGCATCATCTCCACATCAGGCGAGGACTCAGGACTTGTTTGAGTCAATTCCGCAATGCGCGCACGGGCTGCCTGCAAGGTGAGATCGTCGCGGTACAAAGCCTTGTGCATGGCTTTGACAGCAGACACTCGTTCCGGCGAAAAACCACGACGACGCAATCCTTCGTAGTTCATGGAACGCGCTTGCGCCGGTTGACCCTGGCACATGACAAAGGGTGGCAGATCAGCAAACAGCAGCGTACACATCGCGGTCATGCTGTGAGCCCCAATTTTCACAAACTGATGCACCACGGTAAAACCGCCCAGAATCGCCCAGTCCCCGACCTGCACATGGCCGGCCAGCTGGGAATTATTAGCAAAAATGGTGTTGTTGCCAACGACGCAATCGTGCGCCAGGTGAACATACGCCATCAGCCAGTTGTCGTCACCCACCCGCGTGACGCCGGTGTCCCCCGGGGAACCAATGTTGAGGGTACAAAACTCGCGAATGGTATTGCGATCGCCAATGATCAACTCACAAGGCTCGCCAGCATATTTTTTATCCTGCGGAATGGCCCCCAGCGAGTTGAACTGGAAAATGTGGTTCTCACGCCCAATGGTGGTGTGACCTTCCAGTACGCAATACGGACCAATGGTGGTGCCGGCCCCTACCCTGACGTGAGGCCCAATGAGCGTGTAAGCCCCTACCGTCACCGAACTATCGAGTTCGGCCCCGGGATCCACAATAGCCGTGGCATGAATTGCTGTCACCCGTCAAGCCTCAGGTGATATTGCGCATGGCACAGGTCAACTCGGCTTCCACAGCGAGTTCGTCATCGACCAGAGCGCGTGCCTTGAACTTGAAAATACCGGCTTTCATTCGCAACAATTCGACTTCCAGAATCAGCTGGTCCCCCGGCTCCACCGGTCGCTTAAAGCGGGCACCATCGATGCCGGCAAAGTAATAAACCATTTCATCGCTCGGTGACGTCCCCAGCGCGTCAAAGGCCAGCAGGGCCGCGGCTTGTGCCAGGGCTTCCAGCATCAGCACGCCCGGCATCACCGGGCGGTGTGGAAAATGTCCTTCAAAAAACGGCTCGTTGATGGTGACATTCTTCAGCGCCTTGATGCTTTTGCCTTTTTCAATGGCGAGCACCCGATCTACCAATAAAAACGGATAACGGTGTGGCAGCTGCTTGAGAATCTGGTGAATGTTCATCATGGTTGTTCCAATGTTTTTAATTTATCTTCTAATGCCCGAATGCGATCGCGCAAGCTGTGCAACTGTTTGAGAGAGGCCGCGTTTTTTTCCCAGGCGGCATTCTCGTCAAGGGGAAACATGCCGGTGTAATGCCCCGGTTTGCGAATCGACCGGGTCACCACGGTTGCGGCAGAAATATTGACCTCATCGGCCAAGACGAGATGCCCCAGCACGATCGCGCCGCCGCCAATGGTGCAATGCGACCCAATGGTGGCACTGCCCGCCACACCGGCACAGCCCGCCATCGCCGTGTGTTTGCCAACCCGCACGTTATGGCCAATCTGGATCAGGTTGTCGAGCTTGACCCCATCTTCGATGATGGTGTCTTGCAAGGCGCCGCGATCAATACAGGTATTCGCGCCAATTTCAACATCGTTGCCAATATGGACAGCACCCAATTGCTCGATCTTCTCCCAAGCCCCCGCATTTGGCGCAAAGCCGAAACCATCCGCACCAATGACGACCCCCGAATGCACAAGGCATCGCTCACCCAGGACACAGTTCTCACCCACGGTTACCCGAGACTTGAGTTCGGTGTCGGCACCAATACGGGCGCCCCGCTCAATCACGCACAAAGCGCCAATACGGGCCAGCGGATGAACAAAAGCCTCGGCGTCAATCACTGCACTGGGATGAACCAGTGGACGCACAGCTTGCGCCATGCTTTTTTTCCACAGTTGCGTGACGCGGGCAAAATACAAATAGGGTTGGTCCACCACAATGCAGGCCCCGCGCAACAAGGCCACGGCGCGCATTGAGGGAGCCACAATGACACAAGCGGCTTTTGATGCCGCCAACTGGCTCTGGTACTTGGGATGACTGAGAAAACTCAGGTGCTGGGGAGTCGCCGTTTCGAGTGGCGACAGACCTTCGATGTTGAGGCCGGCATCACCATGCAACTCACCACCGAGTACCTCAACAATCGAGCCTAGACGTAGCGTCACCCTTCACAAACCTTGCGCGTGATTATTTAACGCTGCCCGAATTCAGAACCTTGATGACTTTGTCGGTGATGTCGTGCTTGGCATTGACATAAACCGCCTCTTGAAGCACCAAGTCATACTTTTCGGATTCCGCAACCTGCTTCACGACCTTGTTGGCCCGTTCAAGCACTTGCTGCAGTTCTTCGTTTTTTCTGGAATTCAGGTCTTCCTGGAACTCTCGGCGCTTGCGCTGAAAGTCGCGATCCTGCTCAACCAACTGCTTTTGACGGGTCGCCCGTTGGCTTTCCGATAAAGTCGGCGCTTCACGTTCGAACTTGTCGGCCATTGACTTCAAGGTTGCCCCCTGATCGACCAGCTCTTTCTCGCGCTTGGAAAATTCCTGCTCCAGCTTGGCCTGTGCCGCCTTGGCGGTATTGGCCTCCTTGAAAATCCGGTCGGTACTGACAAACCCGATGCGGAACTCTTGCGCCTGCACCTGCGCAGACACAAGCAGGCCACCCAGAAAAATGCCCGTACAGCATTGACGTAAAAAGTTATTCATTAGAAAGAGGTCCCAATTTGAAATTGCATGGTCTGTATTTTATCGCCTTCAAACTTCTTGATCGGCTTGGCGAATGCCAGCCGCAAAGGACCCACCGGTGATATCCAGCTAATACCGACGCCCACAGAAGAACGCAGGCTGCTCGCATTTACATTGCTGGCCAATCCTCGGTCGTCGCCTGCCACACTGCCGACGTCCCAAAACGCATACATCCGCAACGAACGGTCATTGCCGGCGCCGGGAAACGGCGTCAGCAGTTCAGCATTCAAATTAATTTTCCGGGTCCCGCCGACGACCGTTCCAGTTTCATCCAGCGGTCCCAGGCTACCCTGCTCAAAGCCACGGACCGAACCCAAACCGCCACCGTAGAAATTTTTGAATACCGGGTAAGGTCGATCGCCAACGGCCGTACCCCAGCCGATTTCACCGTTGAACGCCGCAGTAAATTGCTTGTTCAGGGGAATGAACTCCTGATATTGGTAGGTGGCGCGCAGGTAGCGGGCATCACCCGCTGGGGACCACTCAGCATTGGCGCGTTGATAGCGGCCAGAGTTAGGTGCCAGGGCACTGTCACGCTTGTCACGCGACCAACCGACAGTCAGAGGAACCGCCATGCTGGTAAGTCCAAACTGGTTGGCGTATTCTTGGTAAGAGGTTGGCAAGAGCGTACCGGGCACGATGGTGGTCTGCTCCAGGCCGGCACCGAAATACACCGTATCGGACTCGGTGAATGGAATCCCAAACCTCAAACTGCCGCCGGAGGTCTGAAGCTGGTAATAGCTTTGATCCTGGTACGGGCTGGAAGTCCGGTGGTAAACGTCAATGGTGCGTGAAACGCCATCCGCCGTAAAGTATGGATCAGTTGTATTAAAAACGATCGCACGATTGATCTTGCTCGTATTGATCTGTACGCCCAGCGAGTTGCCAGAGCCGAATGCGTTTTGCTGACTCAGACCAAACGAGAGTCCAAGTCCATCGCCACTTGAAAACCCGGCCCCCAAACTCAGGCTTCCGGTGGGTTTTTCAACCACATTGAGAGTCAAGTCAACCTGGTCTGGCGAACCGGGGACTTCCTGGGTCTCGATCCCTACGTCCTTGAAATAGCCCAAGCGATCAACGCGGTCACGCGACAATTTAATCTTGTCGCCGTCATACCAGGACGCCTCAAACTGCCGAAACTCCCGGCGCACCACCACGTCACGGGTCCGATTGTTACCGGCCACATTAATTTTGCGGACATAAGCCCGACGGGAAGGTTCGGCCTGAAGAACCAAGGCAACACGGTTGTTAACTCGATCAATTTCAGGGCGGGCTTCCACTCGAGCGAAAGCAAATCCAAAATTACCAAAATAATCGGTGAAAGCCTTGGTCGTTTTAGCCACTTCGTCAGCGTTATATGCTTCGCCGGGTCGAATTGTCACGAGCGATTTGAACTCATCATCTTTGCCGAGGAAATTGCCATCCAGCTTGACGCCGCTGACGATAAAACGCTCGCCTTCAGTGATGTTGATTGTGATGGCAATGTCAGTCTTGTTGGGCAAAATCGCAACCTGCGTTGAGTCCACCTTGAACTCCAGATAGCCCCGAGTCAAATAATAGGATCGCAATGTTTCAATGTCAGCATTGAGTTTGGCGCGTGAATAGCGATCCGACTTGGTATACCAGCTCAACCAGCCGCCGGTGTCAAGATCAAACAGACCACGCAACTTCGACTCATCAAACACCTTGTTGCCGACAATTCGGATTTCACTGATTTTGGCAGGCGCACCTTCAACCACGGTAAATGTCAGGTTGACCCGGTTGCGCTCAATCGGTGTCACCGTCGTCACAACT
The DNA here is from genome assembly GCF_012927445.1 of Rhodoferax sp. Classification (GTDB taxonomy): domain Bacteria; phylum Pseudomonadota; class Gammaproteobacteria; order Burkholderiales; family Burkholderiaceae_C; genus Rhodoferax. The sequence continues at coordinate 392,558 of NZ_JABBPD010000008.1, read as the reverse complement.
TCTGCCGCATACAGGCTGCGATTGATGTACTGCCGCTTCAACTCCTGCTCAGCACGGTCAAGTTGCGCCTTGTCAAAAGGGCGGCCATCGGACAGTCCGACATCGCGCAAGGCTTTTTTGAGAACGTCCTTATCGAATTCTTTGGTACCAACGAAGTCAACATCGGCCACCGTAGGCCGCTCCTCAACAACGATCACCAGCACATCGCCATTGACTTCAATCCGCACGTCCTTGAACAGACCCAAACCAAAAAGAGTCCGAATCGCCGACGTCCCTTTTTCGTCGTCATAAACATCGCCAACCCGAACCGGCAGCGAAACGAAGACGGTTCCCGGCTCCACACGCTGCAAGCCCTCGATACGAATATCGCGTACGGTGAAAGGATTGACGGCCCACGCCGTGCTGGCCACAAAAAGCAGCGAAGCCACGGCAGAGACTGAGCGCAGGGGAAAACGATTAAATTGCATTTTTAAATATTGAGAAGTCAAGCTGGTGTTGATTGTCGACACCAGAAATTAGCCAAATAAGCGGGTGATATCGTTGAAGAGGGCAATCGACATCATGACCAACAGAAGCGCAATACCACCTCGTTGCAAGCGCTCCATCCAAGCGTCAGAGACAGGTTTGCCCGTGAGTCCCTCCCAAAGATAATACATCAGGTGGCCACCATCCAAAACCGGTAACGGGAGCAAATTCAAAACACCCAGACTAACGCTGATCAAGGCAAGGAATAACAGGTACTGCGTTAATCCCATACCGGCAGACTTTCCCGCGTAGTCAGCAATCGTCAAAGGTCCACTGAGATTCTTGAGTGAGGCATCACCCACCAGCATCTTCCCCATCATTTTGAGCGTCAAGACCGAGACATCCCAGGTGCGGATCAAGCCGCGCCACAGGCCGTCTGCCGCACCATACTGCACCAACACCAGTTCAGGGATCGCCCCGACATAGGCGCCAATTCTCCCGATCACAAGTTCGCCTTCTTGCCGGACCTCCGGCTTGACCGTTACATCAAACTGTGTGCCGGCACGATCAATTTTCCAGACTGATGGCGCCGCTTCGCCGTTCAAAACCGACGCCCGAATCAGCTGACGCAACTGCTGTCCGTCCACAATAGACACCGACCCCACCTGTCGCACCACGTCGCCATTCCGTAGGCCCGCTTTATCGGCCGCAGCACCCGCTGTTACCTCGCCAATGACAGGGCGGGAGAAAGGTCCCACGATGCCGATCTTGCGAAACAAATCAGCATTCGCCTCGCTGGCGTCCATGCCACTGAGTTTCAGCAACACGTCGCTAGGTGTAGCGCCAACAGGGCCGCTCACCACCAAGCGTACATCCTGCCCCTCCAAGGCACCCCGGGTCAAAAACCAGCGAATATCTTCGAACGATTCGACGCTTTGGAGTTCATCCCCATCAAAGCCGGCACGCTGGACCCGTTCCCCGCCGATCAATCCGGCCCGTTCAGCGATGGATCCCGCTTCGGGGCTTGCCAAGATCGCCGCGGGAAGTTGCATCCCGCTCCAATTGACGACGGCATACAGCAGAACCGCCAGCAGTAAATTAGCCACAGGGCCCGCCGCGACGATGGCAATACGCGAGCGCAAGGGCTGGGTATTGAACGCAAGATGCCGCTCTTCGCTGGCCACCGGCTCCTCCCGCTCGTCAAGCATCTTGACGTAGCCCCCCACCGGAAAGGCCGCAATAACAAACTCGGTTGATGAGCCCTTGGGTTGCCAACGAAACAGCGTCTTCCCAAAGCCGATGGAAAACCGAAGGACTTTGACGCCACAGGCGACGGCCATGCGGTAGTGCCCGTATTCGTGCACGGCAATCAATAGCCCGAGTGCGAGCACAAATGCTGCAAGTGTCAGCATGATGATTCCAAAGAAAATTGATTAAACGCCAACACGACGGACCATCCGGTGAGCGACGTCACGGGATAGCGCATCCAGCGCCAACAGATCTTCCAGCGACTGCGGACTGGCGGTGGCGACTGTTTCAAGCGTTTCCAGATTGACAACGTGAATCTGGTCAAAGCGGATTTGCCGGTCAAGAAAGGCGGCCACAGCCACTTCATTGGCCGCATTCAACACCGCGGTCGTACCAGAGGGGGCTTTCAAAACTGACCACGCCAGCTTCAAGCCTGGAAAGCGTTGTTCGTGCCCATTCGAATCCAGCGACTCAAACGTCATGTCCGCCATTGAGCGAAAGTTCAATGCGGCGGCACCGGACGCGATGCGATCCGGCCAGGACAGGCCATAAGCAATCGGCACTTTCATGTCGGGTGTGCCAAGTTGCGCGACCACGGAATTGTCTTTGTACTGCACCATCGAATGGATGACACTTTGCGGATGAATCACCACCTCGATCTGATCCGGTGCGACATCAAAAAGAAAGCGTGCTTCAATGACTTCCAGCGCCTTGTTCATCATCGTGGCGGAATCAACGGAAATCTTGCGGCCCATCACCCAATTGGGATGGGCACAGGCCTGCTCCGGCGTCACATCACGAAGCGTAAGGGGATCGCGTTGACGAAATGGCCCGCCAGAGGCGGTGAGAATGATCTTATCAATCTGACGCGCCCACGAGGCCGCATCATCGGGCAGTGACTGGAAAACGGCTGAATGCTCGCTGTCAATCGGCAGAAGTTTCGCCCCCCCTTGCTTGACCGCTTGCATGAAGTAATCGCCACCAACCACGAGCGCTTCCTTGTTGGCCAGCAACAAGCGTTTGCCGGCCCGGGCCGCCCCAAGACATGAGGCAAGTCCAGCCGCCCCGACGATCGCCGCCATCACCGCATCGACCTGTTCATGCGATGCGATCATGGTGATCGCAGGCGCACCCCAGAGAACCCGGGTCGTCAAATTGAGCGCCTGGCATTTTTGCTCCAGCGCGCGACCATGAGGCTCGCTCGCCATGACCGCAAACACGGGTTTGAACTGCACACATTGCTGCAGCATCAGGTCAATCTGCGTTGAAGCACTGAGGGCAAAAACCTCGAACCGGTCGGAATGCCGGGCAATCACATCCAGCGTACTGACCCCAATCGATCCGGTCGAGCCCAGTATGGCGATGCGTTGCTTCACAATGTTTTCCAAATCATTCATCGGCGCTTTTACACGGAGTAGAGCATCATCGCCAGCGGCAGCGTGGGCAATAAAGCATCGACCCGATCGAGCACACCGCCATGGCCTGGCAGCAGGCCGCTACTGTCTTTGACGCCCGCACTGCGCTTGACCAGCGACTCAAACAAATCACCCACCACACTCATCGCAGCCAGGAACACGACCGCAATCAGCAGCAGCCATCCACCTCTAAGTCCAAGGTGACTGTACAAGCTGGGGACCGTGGTGGCCCATGCGGTATCAGCCCAACGCCAGACAAAGGCCAAGACGAGCACGCCCACCATGCCACCCCAAACACCTTCCCAGCTTTTACCAGGACTGATGCTGGGCGCGAGCTTGCCATGGCTGAATCGTCCGCCGAACGCCTTACCCGCAAAATAGGCAAAGATATCCGCCACCCAGACCAGCACCAGAATGGAAAGCAGGAAATTGATCCCAATCACCCGCGCCTGCGCCACCGCCAGCCAAGCCAGCCAGAGCGCAACAAGCCCAGACACCAGCCGGACCACCTGTGGATGGCCGGACCACGCCGACACACCACGATGCAACACCCAAGCGCCGGCCAGCACCCAAGCCGCCCCGGCAAGTAGCCACAGCACGGGCAGTGATTGCTCAAGGACACCCAGCCACCAGGTTAGCGAGCAGACGACGACACAAATAAAGCCGGCAAGCAGCGACCCCACTGGACCATAGCCATTGAGTCGAGCCCATTCCCAGGCACCGGCGGCGATCAGGACCAGGCTAATCGCACAAAATGGCACGGGCGAGTGATAGAACAGGGCTGGCAGCAAGATAAGCAGCAGAACGAGAGCCGTGATAACGCGCTGTTTTAGCATCTGAATTCCTCAAACAACGGTAGGGATGATTGCCTGCTCAGCAAGCTGGCCTGATGTTTTACCAAACCGTCTTTCACGTTGACTGAAAGCTTCAATGGCGAGATCAAGCGCCTCTTCATCAAACTCTGGCCAGAGCTTGTCGCTGAAATAAAACTCTGAGTAGGCCGTTTGCCACAACAGAAAATTGCTGATGCGTTGCTCTCCACCAGTGCGAATGACCAGGTCGGGATCAGGAACATGCGCCAATGCCATTGCCCCGTTTAAATTTAGCTCTGTCACGGGCTGGCCTTGGGCCACTAATTTTTCGGCGGCCTGAACGATGTCCCAGCGACCGCCGTAATTAAAGCAAACATTCAAAATCAAGCGGGTATTGGATGCCGTCGACAACTCCGCCTGTTCGATACCCGCAATCACCTTCTCCGACAGCGTAGTGCGCTCACCCACAAAATGGATCTGCACACCATCGGCCTTGAGTTGCGGCACCTCGCGGGTAAGCGCCATGGCAAAAAGACTCATCAAACCGGAGACCTCTTCGGCCGGACGATTCCAGTTCTCTGAAGAAAAAGCGAACACAGTCAACACGCCCACGCCCCGGTCCGCACAAGCCTTGACGCAGCGGCGAAGCGCATCAACCCCTTGCTTGTGGCCGACAACACGCGGAAGAAACCGTTTAGACGCCCAACGCCCATTGCCATCCATGACGATGGCAATATGGTGAGGAACCACGCTAGGCGAAGTCATGTAGAGAATTAAAGCGTCTGACTGACGTCAGACCGCCATGATGTCTTGTTCTTTAGCGGCCACCAATTGGTCAATGACGACAATGTGGCGATCCGTCGTTTTCTGGATTTCTGATTCCGTCCGTTTTTGATCATCTTCAGAAGCCAGCTTGTCTTTGACCGCTTTTTTAACGGCTTCATTGGCATCACGGCGCAGATTGCGCACAGCGACCTTGGCGCTTTCACCTTCATTCCGCACGACTTTGGTCAATTCCTTGCGACGCTCTTCCGACATGGCGGGCATCGGGACACGAATCAAATCGCCCATGGAAGACGGATTGAGACCCAAATCGCTGTCGCGAATGGCTTTTTCAATCTTGGCGCCCATGCCTTTTTCCCAAGGCTGGACGCTGATGGTGCGGGAATCCAGCAAGGACACATTCGCCACCTGACTGATCGGCATCAGGGAACCGTAATAGTCAACCTGAACTGTATCGAGCAACGCGGGATTTGCCCGGCCGGTACGAATCTTGGTCAGGTTGTTCTTGAATGCAGCGATGGATTGATCCATCTTGACTTCAACCGTGTTTTTAATTTCAGAAATCGGCATATAGCTCTCCTACTCAACTGTTCAAAGGACACTGTTTGCGCGTTGCAATTCTGACAGGGTCAGGCATAGACCAGCGTACCTTCATCTTCCCCCATCACCACGCGCTTGAGTGCGCCATGTTTGAATATGGAGAATACTTTAACTGGCAATTTTTGATCGCGGCACAAGGCAAACGCAGTGGCATCCATGATGCCCAGATTTTGTGACATCGCTTCATCAAACGAAATTTTGCTGTAGCGGGTGGCCAGCGGGTCCTTTTTAGGATCGGCGGAGTAAACCCCATCGACCTTGGTGGCCTTCAGCACGATTTCAGCACCAATTTCTGCACCCCGCAACGCAGCGGCGGTATCGGTGGTGAAAAACGGATTGCCAGTACCCGCGGCAAAAATAACAACCTTGCCCTCTTCGAGGTACTGCAAAGCCTTAGGCCTGACATAAGGCTCAACCACTTGCTCAATGGCGATCGCCGACATGACGCGAGCGGTCAGGCCCGCTTTGTTCATGGCGTCGCCCAAGGCCAGTGCATTCATGACCGTAGCCAGCATGCCCATGTAATCCGCCGTGGCCCGGTCCATACCGACCGAACCGCCTGCCACGCCACGAAAAATATTGCCGCCGCCAATCACCACGGCAACTTCCACCCCCAGGCGGGTAACTTCGGCCACCTCGTTCACCATGCGAACAATGGTGTCGCGGTTGATGCCAAACTGGTCATCCCCCATCAAGGCTTCGCCTGACAGCTTGAGCAATATGCGCTTGTAGGCTGGTGTGGCGATGGTCATGATGGATTCCTTGAAGTGATGAATGTTGAATGGAATAAATCCAAATTCAGCCCGATGATCTCGATCTGAATTTGGACATGGAATAACCTGGCTATCGCAGCCAGGATGACGATCAGCTGCCCTGCTTGGCCGCTGCGATTTGAGCCGCTACCTCTGCAGCAAAGTCATCTACCTTCTTTTCAATGCCTTCGCCAACCACATACAGCGTGAAGCTCTTGACGGTCGTGCCAGCGGCCTTGAGCATCTGCTCAACAGTCTGCTTGTCATTCTTCACGAAGGACTGATTAAACAGTGACACTTCCTTGAGGAATTTCTGCACACCGCCCTCAATACGCTTGGCGACAATCTCAGCCGACTGAACGGGCTTGCCCGCAGCCGTCGCAACAGCTGCATCTTCAGCCGCCTTGGCCGCAGCCACGGAACGCTCTCTGGCTACCAGTTCGGCAGGCACATCGGCGCTAGACAACGCCACTGGCTTCATCGCTGCGACGTGCATAGCCACATCCTTGGCGGCTGTTTCATCACCTTCAAATTCGACCACCACACCAATACGCGTGCCGTGCAAATACGCGGCAAGCTTGGCGCCAGAAGCGAAATGCTTGAAACGACGAAAGCTCATGTTCTCGCCGATCTTGCCGATCAGGCCCTTGCGCACGTCTTCCAGTGTCGGACCAAAGCCGTCTTGGGTATAGGGCAGAGCGCCCAGAGCCGCCACGTCAGCAGGATTGTTCTTGGCAATCAGTTCTGCAGCGGCATTGGCGATCGCCAAAAAGCTGTCATTTTTAGTAACGAAGTCGGTTTCGCAGTTAACTTCGAGCAAGGCACCCACATTGCCATCGATATAGCTGGTGACCACGCCTTCAGCGGTGATGCGTCCAGCAGCCTTGCCGGCTTTGCTGCCCAGCTTGACACGCAACAACTCTTCAGCTTTGGCCATATCGCCTTCAGCTTCAGTCAATGCACGCTTGCACTCCATCATGGGCGCGTCAGTTTTGCCACGCAGTTCAGCGACCATGCTTGCGGTAATTGCAGCCATTTTTATTCTCCGTACTCAGTTTAATTATTTAAAAAGGGACTAAAAAAAAGGGGCCACAAAGCCCCCTTTTTTGGGGTCACAGACAAACTCAGGCAGCAGCCTCGTTCACTTCGACAAATTCATCAGCGCTTTCAGCAACCATGGCCTTGGCAACATCGTCAACCATATTGGCACGGCCTTCAATGATCGCATCAGCAATGCCACGGGCATACAAGATCACAGCCTTGGATGAGTCGTCATTGCCAGGAATGACGTAGTCAATGCCTTCAGGCGAATGGTTGGTGTCAACCACTGCAATCAGGGGAATGCCGAGTTTTTTGGCTTCAGCAATGGCAATTTTGTGGAAACCCACATCAATCACAAAAATTGCATCCGGCAGAACCGTCATGTCTTGAATGCCACCAATGTCGCGCTCAAGCTTGGCGATTTCACGGGCAAACATCAACTGTTCTTTTTTGCTCAGCGCATCAAGACCGGCTTCTTGCTGGATCTTCATGTCTTTAAGACGCTTGATGGAAGTCTTGACCGTCTTGAAGTTGGTCAACATACCGCCGAGCCAGCGCTGGTCAACATAAGGAACACCAGCACGCTGGGCTTCTTCTGCAACGGTTTCGCGCGCTTGACGCTTTGTACCCACCATCAGCACGGTACCGCGCTTGGCAGAAATTTGACGTGCAAATTTGGCTGCTTCCTGGAACATCGGCAGCGATTTTTCCAGGTTGATAATGTGAATTTTGTTGCGATGACCGAAAATGAACGGGGCCATCTTGGGGTTCCAGAAGCGGGTTTGGTGGCCGAAATGGACACCGGCTTCCAGCATTTCGCGCATGGTAACTGACATGTTTAACTCCAAAGGTTAGGTCTAAAATCCAGTTCGTTTTTGCTTCATCTGAAGGCATTTTTGAATTTGCCTGCAAAAGCCGCAACACCTTGATGAAACTGGTTTGCTTATTTTTTTACTGAGCCGCCACTTGACTACCCAGTAAAGCCAAAAATTATAACACTCACCCCTGCGACCCCATGCTCCCAGACCTCCACACAACGCGGCACGGGCTGCGCACCGGCCAGATGCACCCCACAGCAGAAATTGAGCAGGCCATTGATACGGCGCAATCAGCGCGCTGCGACCATGTTTTTCTCCAGCAAACTTTTGCCGAGGCCCGTGCTGTTGCCAGTACCCGGGATATTGAGAAAAAACCGCTGGCGGGCCTGGCGGTCTCCATCAAGGATCTGTTCGATGTCGTCGGGCAGACCACCAGCGCCGGCTCCCTCGCGCTCCGTGACGCGCCACTGGCAGCGCAGGACAGTCTGGCCGTTGCCCGGCTGCGCCGCGCGGGTGCCGCTTTTATCGGCCGCACCAACATGGTCGAGTTTGCCTTCTCGGGGGTGGGCGTCAATCCGCATTTCGGCACCCCGGCCAACGCCAGCCCGACGGACGTGCCCCGCATTCCGGGCGGGTCTTCGTCCGGGGCGGCCGTTTCCGTGGCAACGGGCGCCGCATTTATTGGACTGGGATCCGACACCGGCGGCTCGATTCGCATTCCGGCCGCCCTCAACGGCATCGTCGGCTTCAAAAACACCGCCCGACTGGTGCCAACGGCAGGCGCGCTGCCGCTGTCGACCACCCTGGACACCGTCTGCGCCCTCACCCGCTCCGTGCCAGACGCCATCCTGGCCCACGAGCTATTGGCCCAGCGCCAAGTCACACGTAGCACCGCTCCGCTTGGCGCCTACCGCCTGGGTGTGGTTCACACCTTGATGCTGGACGGACTGGACGCCACCGTGTCCCGCGCCTGGCAGCGCACCCTTAAAACATTGCGCGATGCGGGCGCCCATATTGACGAACTGGCGCTGCCTGAACTCAATAAACTCCAGCACATTCAGGCAACTGGTGGCTTTTCGGCTGCCGAGAGCTACGCCTGGCATCACCATCTGCTGAAACAAAAAGCCCATCTTTACGACCCACGCGTCGCGGCCCGCATCCAGCGCGGTGCGACAATGCGCGCTTACGAATACATAGAGCTTGAAGACGCCCGACGCCACTGGATTAACACGATGGAGACGGCCATGCAGGGCTTTGATGCTTTTCTGTCACCCACCGTCCCCATCGTGGCCCCTCCAATTGCCGATGTGGCGCCAGGGAGCGAACGTGATGACGCTTTTTTTCAGGTCAACACCCAATTACTGCGAAACACCAGTGCCATCAACATGCTTGACGGCTGTGCCATCTCGATCCCCTGCCACACGCCTGATGAGCTACCGGTGGGTTTGATGATCTGGGCTGGCGCCATGCACGACGACCCGGTACTCAACATCGCGCTTCAAATCGAAAACTTGCTACATAAATAATAGCTGCTTACGCAATAGCAACGGGAGCTAGAGCCAATAAAGCATAAGAAAAAAGGGATTCATGAAGATTGCAGTTATTGGTGCCGGCATCATCGGCATCACCACGGCCTACGAGCTGGCCTGTGACGGGCACGAAGTCACCGTGCTGGAGCGGCGCGGGGCCGCCGCCGAGGAAGCCAGTTTTGCCAACGCCGGCATCGTGGCACCGGGCTACGTCACGCCTTGGGCTGCACCTGGAATGCCGGCCAAGCTGATTCAGCATTTATTCAGCCGCTATGCGCCCATCAAAGTAGGGCTGCCACTCTCCGGGCGCGAGTTGGCCTGGCTCTGGCAGTGGTCTCGCGCCTGTAAACTGGACACTTTCTTGGTCAACCGGGCCCACCTGCAACGTCTGGCGTTTTACAGCTCAGAACGGTTACACCACATCACGGCGAATCTGAAGCTGGAATACGAGCGCAGCGACGGCTTCATGATGCTGCTGCGAACCGAGAAGGACAGCAAAGGCGTGCAGCCGGGTCTGCAGGTACTGCGTGATGCCGGTGTGGCGTTCAAAGAGCTCGACCCCGTGGCCGCCCGCAACATCGAATCGGCACTCAATCCGGACACGGCATTTTTTGGTGCGGTCTATTTACCGGACGACGAAGCTGCCAACTGCCGCCAGTTCGCCCTGCTGCTCAAAACTGAAGCGCAGCGCATGGGCGTGAAATTTTCATTCAACACCACGGTCACCCATGTTTTGCCGTCCGCCGGAGTGGCACTTGGCATTGCCGGCGAAAACGCGCCGCGCCAGTTTGACGCCGCTGTGATGTGCGCCGGACTGGACTCAGCCCGGCTGCTTGATCCCTTGGGCCTGCATATGCCATTGGCCGCCGTCTACGGCTACTCCATCAGCGCCACCATTCGTGAGCCGCTCAACGGCCCCCGCAGTGCCGTGATGGACGAACACTATCTGGTGGCTATTTCTCGCTTGGGCAACCGCGTGCGCGTGGCAGGATGCGCCGAACTCGGCGGGTCACCCGACAAAAAAAGGGCCAGCTCCCTGCAAACGCTGTACAAGGTTTTGCACGACTGGTTTCCAGGTGCCGCCAACCTGTCCAACGGGGTTCAGGAGTGGAAAGGCGCGCGCCCCATGCTCCCGGACGGACCGCCGATCATCGGCGTCAGCGGGATTGCGGGTCTGTGGCTGAACCTCGGGCATGGCGCCAGTGGCTGGGCGCTGAGTTGCGGCTCAGCCAGAGCCCTGGCCGACCAGATCGCCGGCCGGACGCCTGACCTGGATATGAGTGGGTTTGGCGTCGGACGACTGCGCACTTAATGTCGTGCTTTTTAAGTTGACACAATAGAGTGTTGACAGACAATTCAAATTATGAGCCCTGAACTCTCCCAAAAACTGGCCGCTGCGGTGGATGGCATGCCCGCGTTTCCAAAAAGTGTCCAAAAAATTCTGGAGCTGACCCGCGACGTCAATTGCTCGCCCAAGGACCTGGTGCAGGTGATTGACAAAGACCCGGTGGTCACGGTCAAGGTGCTGCGGGTCGTTAATTCCGCCTACTACAGCCTGCCCAAGCAGATCACGTCGATCAACCACGCGGTGGTGTATCTGGGCTTCAACACCATCAAAAACCTGGCCTTGAGCATTGCCGCCATCGGCATCTTGCCGGCACACAATGCGGCCGGTTTTGACGGTCAACAGTACCTGATTCACTCGCTGGCCACCGCGGGCATCGCCAAGCAGTTGGCGCTGCGGGTGGATGGCGCCGACCCGATGGACTGCTTTATTGCCGGCCTGTTGCACGACTTCGGCAAAGTAGTGTTTGCCCAGTTCATGCCGCAGGAATTTCGCAAAGCGCTGGAAATCAGCCAATGGAATGAAACCTCTCTGCATCTGGCACTGCGCGAGGTCATCGGTGCCGACCATGCCGTGGTGGGTGCAATGCTGGTGGAAAAATGGCGCTTTCCCGCTGACTTGGTGGAGACCATTCGTTGCCAGTACGGACCGGAACTCAAGGACACCCCCATGATTGCGTGTGTCTTTGCCGCCAACCAGATCAGTAAAAAGCTGGCCTTCGGGTTTGGGGGGAATCCCTGGATTGATGAACTCCCCGCCCCCATTGCCAAACGGCTGGGAGGCACGCTGGACGAAATCATCGTGTCGTTGGGAGACTTGGCGCCCCTGTTCGAGGAAGCCAAGATTTTTTCGAAAATTTGAGGGGATGGCATGAAAGTCAGATTTTGGGGTGTCCGCGGTTCCATTGCATCACCCGGCCCGAACACCGTGCGCTATGGCGGCAACACCACCTGCATAGAGATACGCACCGACAACAATGAGCTGATCATTATTGATGCAGGCACCGGCATCTTCCCTCTGTCCCAGACCTTGCTGGCGGAGTTGCCGGTAACGGCCAATGTGCTCATCACCCACTCGCACTGGGACCACATTCAGGGTTTGCCGTTTTTCATCCCCAACTTCATTCCTGGCAACCTGCTGCGACTGCATGGTGCGTTTGACCCGGTATCGGGCAAAGGCGTGGAGCACATCATGTCGGTGCAACTGCAGTACAGCTATTTTCCGGTGCGCGAGGCCGAGATGAAGGGCCGCATTGAATATGTCACGCTCGCGCCGGAACAAAGCATCCAGATTGGCTCCGCGACGGTCACCCCCTACCTAATGAACCATCCCGTCATCGACTTCGGCTACCGGATTGAAGCCAATGGCAAATCCGTCTTCTTTACCGGTGACCATGAGCCCCCGATGAACATTTATGAGCCGGAAGATGACGGCTATGCCGAGTATCAAACCTTCGTCGACGAAAAAGCCGACAGCATCCTGCGTGCCATGCGCGGGGTGGATGTGTTGATTGCAGACTGCTCCTACACCGAGCAGGAATACCCGGCCAAAAAGGGCTGGGGGCACGGCACTTTCAACTCCAGCATCAAGTACGCCAAAGACGCCGGGGCCAAGCTGCTGTTTTGTACGCACCACGAACCCACCCGCAGCGATGACGCGCTCGATGAAGTTTTCCGGCAAGTGCTCGCTGACAACCCACCCGAAGCGGGTGGTCCGGTCTATCGGCTGGCCCGCGAGGGTGAAACCTACGAGTTTTAGCGCCATGCTGAAAATTGACTTCCGCGCACGCCATGCCTTGTACAGCGTTGACGCCACCCGCCGTATCGAACACGCCGCTCAAGCGGCCCTGCCACCCCATACCTTGATGCAACGCGCCGGCCTGGCGGTGGCGCAACTGGCCCTGGCAATCGCACCCCACGCCCGACGCATCTGGATAGCGTGCGGCCCCGGCAACAACGGTGGCGATGGACTGGAAGCCGCCCTGCACCTGCAGCACTGGGGAAAATCACCCGTGGTGACCTGGCTGGGCAGCCCCGGCAAAGCGCCCAAGGACGCTGCCACATCCTATGGCCGTGCGGTCGAGGCCGGGGTCAGCTTCACTGATACGCCGCCGCAAGACTACGACTTGTGCATCGATGCCCTGCTGGGCATCGGTAGCGACCATCGAGCGCCAGAAGGCCGCATGGCGCACTGGATCAACCTGATGAATGCGGGCCCCGCCCCCGTGCTGGCCGTGGATATACCCACCGGACTACAGTCCGACACCGGCGCGATGGCGCAGCACAGCGTCACAGCCCGGCACACCTTGAGTCTGCTCACTCTCAAACCCGGTTTGTTTACCGCCCATGGACGCGACGCCGCAGGCACCGTCTGGCTGGACGAGCTGGATACGGGGCACAACCCATCAGTGGCTCGGCCAATCGCCACGCCCACGGCCTGGTTGGCGGGCGCGCCAGACGCGGTGGCACGGCGCCACGCCTCGCACAAAGGAAGTTTCGGCGATGTCGCGGTGGTGGGCGGTGCCGAGGGCATGACGGGTGCGGCCCTGCTGGCGGCCTCTGCCGCCCTGTATGCGGGCGCGGGCCGGGTCTTTGTGGGACTGCTGGATGGCGGCAGCCTGAAGGTCGACCTAAGCCAGCCCGAACTGATGTTCCGACCGATCGATAGGCTGGATTTCAAGGCCATGACGGTGGTCTGCGGCTGTGGCGGCGGAGACGCCATCCGCGGCCCGCTGGCCAGGATATTAGCGACTTCAGCCGCCGTTGTAATTGATGCTGATGCTATCAACTCAATAGCAAATGACAGCCAACTCGAAACCCTGCTGCTGACCCGCGGCAAGCGTCTTGCGGCCACGGTACTGACACCCCATCCCCTGGAAGCCGCCCGCTTGCTGGGCCGCACCGCGGCTGAGGTGCAACACGACCGGTTGGCAGCCGCCCAGCAACTGGCGCAGCGCTTTGACTGCACTGTGGTGCTCAAAGGCTCGGGCACCGTCATTGCCGCGCCCGGTCAAACACCGGTCATCAACCCCACCGGCAATGCCCGATTAGCCACAGCCGGCACCGGCGATGTGCTGGCCGGCATGGTCGGGGCCCGCTTGGCGGAGGGGCTGGCCGCCTTCACCGCCGCCAGCCAGGCGGTCTACCAGCATGGCCTGGCTGCCGAGCACTGGCACATTGACACCCCCTTGGTGGCCGGATCACTGGCCCGACAAGCACCAACAGGGGCTTGGTTGGACTAGTTTTGTTGCGTAATGTCATAGACAGCCAGCAAGAATATTATTCAGCGATGTATATTGACGCAGCACCATGCGTCCATTGAAGACCGCACGCTAGCAGGCACGCGAAGCCAGTTCAAAAAAATCTGATTCAGTGGACCTGCACCGCCGCGGCACCTCTTGCCGTTTCATAAATCAATAAAAAGCTCCGGCCCCTTTAGAAGCCCAATTGACGTTGAAACCTGTATGAACTTTCGCTTCTTTCAGTGCCTGTCGCTAAAAACAAAAGTGACCCTCTTCACGCTGACGATTTTTCTCGTCGGAATTTGGTCCCTGTCGTTCTACGCCAGTCGCATGCTGCGGGAAGATATGCAGCGCCTATTGGGTGAACAGCAATTTTCGACCGTGTCGCTGATCGCAGCAGGGATCAATGACGAGTTGGACGAACGCTTGAGCGCACTGGAAAAAGTTGCAGCCAACGTTGACCCGGCCATGCTGAACAAGACGGCGGCCTTGCAGACCTATCTGGAACAGTTGTCTATTTTTCAGCGCCTGTTTAATGGAGGCATCTTCGTCACCCGGCTTGATGGCGTGGCAACGGCTTCTATTCCACGCTCGGCAGAACGGCTCGGCGTCAATTACCTGGACAGAGATTTCATTGCTGCCGCGCTCAACGAAGGAAAGACAAGCATCGGTCGACCGGTCATGGGCAAAAAGCTGCTGTCACCAGTTGTCGTCATGGCCGCACCTATTCGCGATGCGCAAGGCAAGGTTATCGGGGCCTTGGCGGGGGTCACCAACCTGGGTGCACCCAATTTTCTGGAAAAGATCACCAACCACAGTTATGGGAAGACTGGCGCCTATCTGTTGGCAGCGCCGCAACACAACCTGTTCGTGACCAGTTCCGACACAAGCCGCATCATGCGACCGCTCCCCGCCCCCGGCATCAACCCGCTGCACGACAAGTTCGCCCAAGGCTACGAAGGCTATGGCATTCTTGTTAATTTCCGTGGCGAAGAAGAACTGGCTGCGGCCAAAAGCATCCCCTTGGCAGGCTGGTTTATGGGTATCGGGCTACCGACCACGGAAGCTTTTTCCCCGATTCGAGCCATGCAGCAGCGCATGCTGGGGGCCACTATTCTCCTCACCCTGCTGGCGGGTAGCCTGACCTGGTGGCTGTTACGGCGCCAACTCTCACCGCTGCTGGCGGCCATGAATACGCTGGCAACCCTGCCGGTAGCAAACCAGCCCTTGCAGCCCTTGCCGATAAGCAAGCAGGATGAAATTGGCCTGTTGATCGGAGGATTCAATCGGCTCATTGCAACTTTGGCGCACCGGGAAAAGGACTTGAAGGAAAGCGAATTTCGCTGGAAATTTGCCATTGAAGGGTCCGGGGATGGCCTTTGGGATTGGGACATTGCCAACGGCACGGTGTTTTTCACCCGGCTCGGGAAGGCCATGCTCGGCTTTGCCGAAGACGAAATTGGGAATGATCCGCAGGAGTGGGAAAAGCGCATTCATCCAGAGGACCGGGCCGACGCCCACACTTCATTGCATGCGCATCTCGACGGCAAGACCGCAATTTACCTCCGCGAACACCGGGTCTTGTGCAAGGACGGGGGCTATCTGTGGATCCTCGATCGCGGCATGGTGGTCAGCCGCAGCGAAGACGGCACACCCTTGCGAATGATTGGCACGCAAACCGATATCAGCGTGCGCAAACAGGATGAAGACTTGATCAAAGCGCAACAAACGCAAATCAAACTCGCCGCGCAGGTCTTCGCCCAGGGCCGCGAAGGCATCACAATTTCAGATGCCCAGGGCAATATCGTCATGGTCAACAAGGCCTTTACCACGATCAGCGGCTACACCGAGGCGGAACTGTTAGGCCAGAACACGCGCCTCTTGTCTTCCGGGCAGCACAGCCCGGCGTTCTACCGTGCCATGTGGAAGGCCATCAAGATCCAGGATTACTGGGCCGGTGAAATCCGGGATTGCCGCAAAGACGGCACTGAATACTCGGCGTGGCTGGCCATTTCAGCGATGCGCGACGAGCAAGGGCAGATCACGCACTACCTCGGTAATTTCAATGACTTGAGCGATGCCAAGCTCGCAGAAAGCCGCATCCAGTGGCTGTCCCATTTCGACCACCTCACTGGCCTCCCTAACCGCGCGCTGCTCAAGGACCGTACCGCGCAATCGATCAGCGCGGTGCACCGCGACAGCGAAACCCTGAGCATGATGCTGCTGGGCATCGACCATTTCAAGCGGATCACCGACACCCTGGGACACCACGTCGGCGACGAGTTGCTGATGGAAGTGGCCAAACGGCTATGTGCCACGGTAAGTGCCCAGGATACGGTGGCACGCTCAAGCGGCAAGGAATTTGTCCTGGTGCTACCCGGCACCGCTTCGGCCGATGCTGCGCAGCTGGCCACCGAACTGTTAAAAAAGCTGGCACAACCCTGTCAAATGGGCGATCACGAGTTGACCGTGACCGTCTCCATCGGTATCGCCAGTTACCCCGACAACGGCCGCGACTTTGACTCGCTATTCAAGGCGGTGGAAATAGCCATGCACCGCGCCAAGGCCAATGGGCGCAACACCTTCGAGGTCTATAGCGACGACATGTACCAGGAAGCGGCCGACCGCAACCACATGACCCAGGCCTTGCGCAATGCGGCCGCGTTGAATCAACTGCAACTGGTCTACCAACCGCTGGTCGACCTGCAGACCGGACAAATCAGCGGTCTGGAAGCGCTGTTGCGCTGGCAGCACCCCGAATTGGGTTCTGTCTCGCCGGTCCAATTCATTCCATTGGCCGAAAAATCGGGGCTGATCAAGGGCATTGGCGAATGGGTATTACGGCGGGCTTGTAGCGATATTCGCACCTGGCTGGACAAGGGCATGAAGGTGCCGCCTGTGGCGATCAACGTTTCACCCCTTCAGTTTCGTGATGCCGATTTGATTGAACAAGTAGAGAATGTCCTCGCTGAGGCGCGAATCGATCCTGCGCTTATTTACCTCGAAGTAACCGAGGGGGCACTGATGGAGGATATTCACCGAAGCGAGGCCATGCTCATGAAACTCAAGGAACTGGGCGTAAAACTCGCGCTCGACGACTTTGGCACGGGTTACTCATCGCTGAGTTACCTCAAACGCTTCCCCTTTGACAAGGTCAAGATTGACCAGTCCTTTGTGCGTGAAATAGCCACCAGCCAGAGCGACAACGTGCTTGTCAAGGTGATCGTCTCCATGGCCCATGGCCTGGGTCTGAAGGTGATCGCCGAGGGCGTGGAGACCGAAGCCCAGTGTGAGATCCTGCGCACGCATATCTGTGACGAAATTCAGGGTTATTTCTTTTCCCGACCTGTTTCCGCCCAGGCCATTGAAGAGCTCTTTGCCGAAGGTCGGCAGCTACCGCCCCATCTGCTGCGGCTCAAAAAACCGCAACGGACCTTGCTGTTGGTTGATGACGAACCCAGTATTTTGGCCTCGCTCAAACGCCTGTTCAGGCCGGATGGTCACATCATCCTGACCGCCAACAGCGGGTCGGAGGGTCTGGAGGTGTTGTCCACGCACAAAGTCGACGTCATCATCTCCGACCAGCGCATGCCCGGCATGACCGGCGTGGAGTTTCTGCGCGCGGCCAAGGTCAACTACCCCGACACCATCCGTATCGTCCTGTCGGGGTATACCGAATTGAAATTCGTCACCGATGCCATCAACGAAGGGGCCGTCTACCGCTTTCTCACCAAACCATGGGAGGACGGGCAGCTTCGCGAACACATCCACAAGGCTTTTGAACACAAGGAACTGCTGGAAGATAACCGACAGCTCGACATCAAAATCCGCAGCACAAACCAGGAACTGGTCGCCGCCAACCGGCAACTCGGTGACGTTTTGCAAAAGACACGCCACCAGATCGAACGCGACGAATCCAGCCTGGCGATCGCGCGTGAAGCCATGCAGTACATGCCGCTGCCGGTCATTGGCGTGGACGACGAAGGTCTGATGGCTTTCGTCAATACCGCCGCAGAGCAGCTGTTCGTCCAGACTGGCCCCCTCTTGGGCGCAAAACTGGCCGATGCCCTGCCTGCGCTCGATACAGCCATTGCCGGTGCCGTTGAAGGGGTGCCCTGTGAACTACGGATTGATCGCGCCGGCTACCTTGTCAAGTGGAACACGATGGGCGCGAACTCGCGATCCCGGGGAATACTCGTGACATTAACCCCGACCGGACGGGCTTCATGACCCGCTACCGAACGGCTGAATCGTCATGAACACCCTCACTGGATTTGTCCAAGGACGAAGACAACCTCGTGCCGCCTATTGCCACGGGCCTGTCTCGCTTTAAACACCAGAATGGAGAAAAATCCTTGAGCATCTCAAATCAGGCTACCCCAATGGAAGCACATCACCTGGATGATCTGAGTCTGGCCGGCTTTTTTGATGCCAGCCCGGTACCCACTTTCGTGATCAACACCCAGCATGTGGTGACGCATTTCAACAAGGCGTGCGAAAATCTGCTGGGCGTGAAGGCGCAGGACATGATCGGCGAGCGCAAACTCGGTCAGGTCTTCTATGACCACGACCGACCGGTTCTGGCCGACCTGATTGTGGATGAGTCCGCCGCCGATGAGTTGGAACGCCTGTACACGAACCAAGCCCACCGATCGCAACTCATTGCAGACGCCTACGAAACCGAGGCGTTTTTCCCTCATCTTGGCGACGACGGATGCTGGCTGCTCTTCACGGCCACCCCGTTGCGCAATTCAGACGGATCGATTGCCGGGGCCGTTGAAACACTGCAAGACATTACCGGCCGCAAACGTGCCGAAGAGGCCCTGCTCAAGTACCAGAGTACGCTGGAAGAATTGATTGAAAAGCGAACCACTGAACTGGCGCAAACCAATCGGGCTCTGCTGGAAGATGTTGCGCGACGCGAGGCGGCTGAGGCCGCCCTGCTGAGCCGCAATACAGAATTGAATGAGCTCAATGCCAAACTCTCAATGGCACAAGAGCATCTGGCACAGTCCGAAAAGCTGGCCTCAATCGGGCAACTGGCCGCCGGAGTCGCGCACGAGATCAACAACCCGATTGGCTATATCTTCTCCAATTTCGGCACGCTCGAAAAATACCTCGCGGACCTGTTTCAGATGTTGGACGCTTACGAAAAGGCGGAAAGCTCTCATGGCAATGCGCAGACCCGGTTAGCGCTTGAGACCTTGAGAAACGACATTGAGCTCGGTTTCCTCAAAGAGGACATCCCGACTCTGATGCGCGAATCCAAAGAGGGTCTCGTACGGGTCCGAACAATCGTGCAGAATCTCAAGGACTTCTCGCATGTGGACGCCAGCCTGGACTGGCAATTCACCAACCTGCTTCAGGGCATTGATGCGACACTTAATATGGTCAACAACGAGGTGAGGTACAAAGCCGACATCGTGAAGGACTACGACGTTCTGCCCGAAGTGCAATGCATTTCCTCAGAAATCAACCAGGTGGTGATGAACCTGCTGATCAACGCCGCCGACGCCATCGGCCCCGCACGCGGCCAAATCACCGTGCGCACGGGGGTCGAGACTGGCAAGGTCTGGTTTGAAGTGGCCGACACGGGTACGGGCATCCCAAAGGAAGTGCTGCCGCGTATTTTTGATCCTTTTTTCACCAGCAAGCCTGTGGGCAAAGGCACCGGCTTGGGCTTGTCATTGTCCTATGGCATCGTCCAAAAGCACCACGGCAGTATCGACGTACAGACTGAAATGGGCAAAGGCAGCACCTTCCGCGTCACGCTGCCCATTAACCAGTCGGCAACGCCAGCAGCCTACAAAGAGAGTCAAGCATGACCGAAGCCAGCACAGCGCCAGACACCCGCAAGACAAAAGCGCCCACGATTCTGTGCGTGGACGACGAGCCCAATATTTTGTCGTCCCTGCGACGCCTGTTTCGAACCAAGGGCTACCAGGTGCTTGTCGCGGAAAGTGGCAAAGCCGGATTGGCGCTATTGGAAACCGAATCTGTTGATCTCGTGATTTCCGACATGCGCATGCCCGAGATGGATGGCGCCAAGTTTCTTGAACAGGTGCGGGTTCGCTGGCCCGACACGGTGCGCCTGCTGCTCACCGGTTACTCGGACATCAGCTCCATCATCGACGCGATCAACCGGGGAGAAATCTACCGCTACATCACCAAGCCCTGGGATGACAACGACATCGTACTGATCGTGCGGCATGCGCTTGAGCGCCAAGCACTGGAGCAGGAAAAAAAACGTCTCGAAGCCCTGACCCTCTCCCAGAATGAGGAGCTCAAGACCCTCAACGCGAGTCTGGAAGCCAAGGTCGAGGCGCGCACGGCCGAGCTCAGGATCGCCAACGAGTCCCTGCTAGGCGCCAATGAAAAGCTCAAGAGCAGCTTTGTTACCTCCATCAAGGTGTTCTCAACCCTGATCGAAATGCGCGGCGGCAGCCTGGCTGGCCATTCCCGTCGAGTGGCCGACCTCTCACGGCGCATCGGATTTCAACTCAAGCTCGATAACAAACAAGTTCAGGAAATTTTTGTTGCAGGCCTGCTGCACGAAATTGGCAAAGTCGGTTTTGCAGACGAATTGCTCAACACGCCGGTCCCAATGATGATCACACGCCAGCTCGACGCCTACCGCAAACATACGGTACGGGCAGAACAATTGCTGATGCCTTTGCAGGATTTACAAGGCGCGGCCGAGATCATCGGCGCCCAACTCGAGCGCTTCGACGGTGCGGGTTTTCCTGAGCGACTGCTTGAACACAACATCCCCATTGGCGCACGAATTCTGGCGTTGACCAGCGATTACGACAATCTGCAAACCGGCACCTTGTCGCAGCGTCGGCTCAATCCGGAAGAAGCCAAGGCTGTCATCGTCCAAAGCAGCGGAAAACGCTACGACCCCGAGGTGGTGAATGCATTCCTGACCGTGCTTGGCGGCATCCCGCGCGAGGAAGCAGAACGAGAACGCACGGGCGAAATAACGGTGGCCGCGCGTGATTTGCAAGTTGGCATGGTACTGTCTCGCGACCTCATATCCCCCAGTGGATTGTTGATGCTGTCAGCCGACCACACGCTGGATGAGCGCCTGATTCGCAAAATCATGAACTTTGAAAAGTCGGGTGGACTACAACTAACCGCGCATATTCGGCTGGACCGAAGAACCTGAATGAGCATCAACAGGAACACTGGCGCACTTGGACAGCACGGCGGTAGTTAAAGGTTGTGGCGAAAAAGCCGCCCGACAGAATCCTTTTTTACTATAAAAATAAGAGCTACTCGCGCTTATTACATAAGGGCTAGAGGCCGATATCTTATAAATTATTTAGCCACGACCGGCAAAGGGCATCTTGGTCGCCATCACGGTGTGAAACATCACGTTCGCCTCCAGCGGCAGACTGGCCATGTACAGAACCGATTGACCCACGATGTCCACATCCAGCAAAGGTTCGATTGCAATGTCGCCATTGGCCTGCACAATGCCCGTGGCCATGCGTTGGGCCATCTCGGTTGCGGCATTGCCAATGTCAATCTGACCGACAGCAATGTCGTACTTGCGACCATCAAGAGAAGCCGCTTTCGTAAGCCCCGTGACCGCGTGTTTGGTCGATGTGTAGGCAATGGAATTAGGGCGTGGCGTGGTGGCCGAAATGGAGCCATTGTTAATGATGCGCCCGCCACGCGGTGTCTGAGCCTTCATCACCCGGAACGCCTGCTGCAGACATAAAAACATGCCTGTGAGATTGATGTCCACCACGTTCTGCCACTGCGCCAGGGTCAGGTCTTCCAGCAAAATGCCGGGCGCGCTGACGCCGGCATTGTTGAACAGCACATCGACCCGGCCAAATTGAGTTACAGCGGCATCAAACAGTGCTTTCACAGCGTCGGGGTCAGACACATCGGTAGGGACCGCCAGCGCCCGTTCAGGGGCTCCGCTGAGCGCAATCACATCAGCCAAAGGGCCGGGGCGCCGACCTGCCAGCACGACCCGAAAGCCATCTTTGAGCAGCGCCAGAACAACCGCTTTACCAATACCGGTGCCGGCACCGGTGACGATGGCAACTTTTGAAATTGAAGTCATATCAGATCAGGACCGGCGGCGGGGTTTTTTCCCTTTGTCTTTGCTCTTGACTGCCGCCTGTCGGGCGACCGCCTTCACGGACTGAATCGAGGATTTGGGAGCACGCGCCAAAGGCTCTGCTATCTTTCGTGTCGGGCGCTTGCCAGAATCGTTACGCGACTCGGCATCCAACGGGGCGCGGTTGCCGCCCTCACGTTGCGCCCCTTTGTCTTTCATCGCGCGTGAAACCAGTCCCTCACCTTCTTGAACCAGCCGGAAATCAATCCTGCGGCCATCCAGATCGACCCGGCTGACCTGGATACGCAAACGGGTGCCAATGGCATAACGCATCCCCGTGCGTTCACCGCGCAGTTCTTGGCGCGCTTCATCAAAACGGAAGTAATCACCGCCCAACTCGGTAATGTGCACCAGTCCTTCAACAAACATGGCGTCCAGTGTGACAAACAGTCCGAAGCTCGTCACCGAGCTGACAACGCCGCCGTACTCTTCACCAAGGTGCTCGTGCATGTACTTGCATTTGAGCCAGGCTTCAACATCGCGACTGGCCTCGTCGGCACGGCGTTCATTGGCACTGCAGTGCAGGCCTGCAGCTTGCCAGGCCTGGGTTTCGGGACTCAACTTCTTGGGCTTTTGTCCCGGTTCAGCCACCCGTGCGGCCAGCCCTTTCTCAAGCCGTCTCGACAACTTGGCATGGGCCTCACCAGGCGTTGGCAACACCGGCAACTGGTACTTGGTCTTGGCCAGAATCGCCATGATGACCCGGTGCACCAGCAGATCCGGGTAACGTCGAATCGGACTGGTGAAGTGCGTGTAGGCATCAAACGCCAAACCAAAGTGGCCTTCGTTAAGCGGCGTGTAGATGGCCTGCTGCATGGAACGCAACAACATCGAGTGAATCTGCTGCGCATCCGGCCGGTCTTTGGTCGCCGTGGCAATGGCCTGAAACTCGCCTGGTGCGGGATTGTCACTGATGGACAAGCCCAAGCCAGTGACTTTAAGATAATTGCGGAGAATTTCAATCTTCTCGGGCGTCGGGCCTTCATGCACCCGAAACAAACCGGCATGTTTGCTGTGGGCAATGAAGTCAGCGCTGCAAACGTTGGCGGCCAGCATGGCTTCTTCAATCAGCTTGTGCGCATCATTGCGGGTGCGTGGCACGATTTTTTCGATGCGTCCGCTCGCATCACAAACGATCTGCGTCTCCACGGTCTCAAAATCCACGGCGCCACGGCGCACGCGGGATTTCAGCAGGGCGCGATACACATCGTGCAGATTCATCAAATCCGTCACCCGCTCTTTGCGTTTGAGCGCCTCGGGACCATGGGTGTTGGCCAGAATCGCCGCCACCTCGTTGTAGGTGAAGCGAGCATGACTCCACATCACAGCCGGGTAAAACTGATAGGCCGACACTTCGCCGTCCTCGGTCACCATCATGTCGCACACCATGCAGAGGCGTTCAACTTCCGGGTTGAGCGAACACAAGCCGTTGGACAATTTTTCGGGCAGCATGGGAATGACGCGGCGCGGGAAATACACGCTGGTAGCGCGGTCATAGGCGTCCACATCAATCGCAGAACCAGTTTCTACATAGTGACTCACATCGGCAATCGCCACCAGCAAGCGCCAGCCCTTGACGGCAGACTTGCCCCGGCCTATTTTTGTCGGTTCGCAATACACCGCATCATCAAAATCTCGGGCATCTTCGCCATCAATGGTCACCAGCGCGATATCGGTCAAATCAACACGATGCTTTTTGTCATGTGGGCGCACCTTGTCAGGCAGCGTTCGGGCCAAGGCAATGCAAGCTTCAGAAAACTCATGCGGCACGCTGTATTTGCGTACCGCTATTTCAATCTCCATACCGGCATCGTCGACCTCGCCCAACACCTCCGTGACGCGGCCTACTGGTTGACCATACAAGGCGGGCGCCTCAGTCAACTCAACGACCACGACCTGCCCCGGTTTGGCAGAGCCCGTCGCCGCTTTAGGAATCAATACATCCTGACCGTAACGTTTATCTTCAGGAACAACGATCCAAATGCCACTCTCCTGCAACAGACGCCCGATGATGGGTTGCTTGGGGCGCTCAATGATTTCAATCACCCGCCCCTCAGGTCGACCTTTGCGGTCACTGCGCACAATGCGAACCATGACGCGGTCTTTGTGCAGGAC
Organism: Rhodoferax sp.; assembly: GCF_012927445.1. Lineage (GTDB taxonomy): Bacteria > Pseudomonadota > Gammaproteobacteria > Burkholderiales > Burkholderiaceae_C > Rhodoferax. Next base: position 368,257 of record NZ_JABBPD010000008.1, on the reverse strand, counting down.
GGCACGCATTTCATTAGGGGGCAAATAGATGTCGGAAGCACCGTCATCGCGGGAGACGAACCCATGGCCATCACGGTGACCTTGAACTGTTCCTTCAACTTCATCCAGCAAGCCGCTGGTTGGGCTAATATTTTTGATAGAACTACTCTCTTTCCTGGTATGTACAGGCGACGGAATTGGCAGACGCACTAATTGACGAACAAGCAGTGACAGATTGATCCTAGCATCTCGCAATCAAAATTGCTAAAAGCAAAGCAATGGCTATGAGCCTGTCATATTTGCATTATTAGATTAAAAATTCCGTGCAAAATAGTGACTTGCCATCAAGGTTGGCAAAGAGACACTAGAAGCTATGGCATAATAGCATCCATGCCCGGATGGCGGAATTGGTAGACGCGCACGGTTCAGGTCCGTGTGCCGCAAGGTGTGGAGGTTCGAGTCCTCTTCCGGGCACCAAAAATAGGAAAGCCCCTTGCAATTGCAAGGGGCTTTTTCTTTGGTGAAGCATATTTACCGACTTTACGAGTCGTCTGATTTAGAGCTTGAATTTAGTTTCGAGATTTGCAGGCAGGAGCGCCCTAGTTCTTGCCACCCATTGAAACAGCCTCCTCCAAAAAAAATGGGGCTGCCATTTGGCACTTCCTCCCATAGAAAAAGAAACTCAACAGCTGCTCTGATTTCGATCAGGGGCACTCATACCCCCCGGCGTTGCCGAGCCTCTTCTACCAAGGTTGCCTAGGCGTGACCTCAGGTCTGAGCCAGTAGTTTTATGAAAATTTGAATGCCTTGCTGGAATGCAGAATAAAAAAAATCCGCGATCCTTGCTCAAGATCGCGGAATAATTATTTCAATAATCCACTGCACTAGCAGCAGGCCATTGGGTGACCGACCGAAATTAAATACTCAGTTTTAAAACGGCTGGGCCACAAGATCGTGCCCCTGAGTACCCACAATCCGAGCCTTGGTGAACTCACCGACTTTCAGTGTTTTGCTGATTTTTTCTGGCGGCAGTAGCTTTACCAAGCCATCAATCTCTGGGGCATCCGCATAAGACCGGCCCACTGCACCTTTTTTACCCATTGCAGGCGCCGAATCCACCAGCACCTGCATGGTGGCGCCAATGCGCTGCTGCAGTTTGGCGGCAGATACAGCCTCGGCAACAGCCATGAAACGAGCGCGCCGCTCTTCCCGTAACTCGATCGGCAGCATGCCTGGAATGTCGTTGGCCACAGCGCCCTGCACCGGACTGTAGGCAAAGCAACCGGCACGGTCGATTTTGGCTTCGCGCATGAAGTCCAGCAGGTGAGAGAATTCCTCTTCAGTCTCGCCCGGAAATCCTGCGATAAAGGTGCTCCGCACCACAATGTCGGGGCATGCCTCACGCCAGTTCTGGATACGCTCCAGATTTTTTTCGCCACTGGCCGGGCGTTTCATGCGTTTGAGTACATCTGGATGACTATGCTGGAGGGGCACATCGAGGTAAGGAAGCACCAGACCTGTGGCCATCAAGGGAATCACTTCATCCACACTGGGGTACGGGTAGACATAATGCAAACGCACCCATGCACCATAAGGGCTTGCCATTTCACCCAGCGCCTGCACCAATTCCAGCATGCGGGTTTTGATTGGCTTACCGTCCCAGAATCCGGTGCGATATTTGACGTCAACGCCATACGCCGACGTATCCTGGCTGATTACCAGTAACTCTTTGACGCCGCCTTCAAACAGGGCTCGCGCCTCATTGAGTACATCACCAATGGGTCTTGAGACTAGATCACCCCGCATGGACGGGATGATGCAAAACGTACAGCGGTGGTTGCAGCCTTCGCTGATCTTGATGTAGGCGTAGTGTCGAGGGGTGAGCTTGATGCCGGCAATACCGAATGCATTCGGCACAAGGTCAATAAAAGGATCATGCGGCTTGGGCAAATGCGCGTGCACCGCATCCATTACCTCCTGCGTCGCCTGAGGGCCGGTAACAGCCAGCACGCTAGGGTGCATTTGCTTAACCAGATTACCACCACCCTGTGCTGATTTGGCGCCCAGACAACCAGTGACGATGACCTTGCCATTTTCCGCCAAGGCCTCACCGATGGTGTCCAGACTTTCCTTGACTGCATCGTCAATGAAGCCACAGGTGTTGACGATAACCAGATCGGCGCCCTGAAATGTTTTGGAGGTTTGATAACCTTCAGCACTAAGTTGCGTGAGGATCAGCTCTGAGTCGGTCAACGCCTTGGCACAACCGAGGCTGACGAAACCAACTTTGGGTGCCGTGTTGCTTTTTGAAATAACTTCGCTCATATATTAATTGTTCCGGCCTGCGCGCTGGTTAGCGTTTGATCCCAAAAGCCCCGAGCATCTGGCCAGTTTGTTTTTCCATCTGCTCCTGCATTTGGGTCAGCATATTTTTAGACTGATCAAGATTGCCGCCCATCAATCCCTGCAGCACAGGCGATTGCATGGCGACGAACTGCGTCCACATTTCTGGCGTCAATCCTTTGGACTGCTCTGTGAATTTAGCTTGAACATCCATTAATGACTGAATGTTTTTCTCCAAATACCCGCCCATTAAGCCTTGCATGGCGTGTCCATAGAACCGAATCACGCTGGCCAGCACCGGTGCTGTAAACATGGGAGAGCCGTTGGCTTCTTCTTCAAGAATAATTTGAAGCAAGATACTGCGAGTGAGATCTTCCCCCGTCTTGACATCAAGCACCACGAAAGGCTCGCTGTCCATTACCAAAAGCTTGACTTCTGCTAACGTGATGTAAGTCGACGTATCAGTGTCGTAGAGCCGCCGATTAGGGTATTTTTTTATAACGCGCTGAACGACATTTGTGTCAGCGGTTTTCTTGCTTTGCATGTGGACTCCTATAGCTCAAACCAGAACCAAACTTTTTACAGAATGGTTACTTGGCTTAGCAAATTTCATTTTCTAGCATTTCCCTTAGAAACTGAAGACTGGTCATCTTCAGAGGGAAATGCTGGTAGGCGCGATTGGACTCGAACCAACGACCCCCACCATGTCAAGGTGGTGCTCTAACCAGCTGAGCTACGCGCCTAAGGTTTGTCCGAGAGCCTGAATTGTATCAGTGATCTACACACACTTTCCGCACGGTCAAAAGAAAATTCTTGATGCGCCATAATTGACGTTTACGTTAACGTCAATTACTCAGGAGATCAACTATGGACATCGCAGGTAAAGTATTCATCGTGACCGGTGGCGCATCTGGTTTGGGCGAAGGCACCGCCCGCATGCTGTCGGCCCAAGGTGGCAAAGTGGTCATCGCCGACATGCAAGCAGAAAAAGGTGAAGCCATTGCCAAGGAAATTGGCGGCGCATTTGTAAAGTGCGACGTGAGCAATGAAGCAGACGGCCAGGCCGTCGTCGCCAAGGCCGTATCCATGGGCAAACTCATGGGCTTGGTCAACTGCGCAGGCATCGCGCCGGCCGAAAAAACGGTGGGCAAAAATGGGGCGCACAACTTGGGCGTGTTCAGCAAATGCATCACCGTCAACCTGGTGGGCAGCTTCAATATGATTCGCTTGGCCGCCGACGCCATGTGCAAAAACGAGCCGGAAGCCACTGGCGAACGCGGCGTGATGATTTCCACCGCGTCGGTTGCAGCCTATGACGGTCAAATTGGCCAGGCGGCTTACAGCGCATCCAAAGGCGGTATCGTTGGCATGACGTTGCCCATTGCACGCGATCTGGCACGCAACGGCATTCGCAACATGACCATCGCCCCCGGCATTTTTGGCACCCCCATGATGTTTGGCATGCCTCAAGAAGTGCAGGACTCGCTGGCCGCCAGCGTGCCTTTTCCCTCGCGCCTCGGCACACCACAAGACTACGCCAAGCTGGCGCAGCACATTTTTGAGAACGACATGCTCAATGGCGAAGTGATCCGACTGGATGGTGCCATTCGCCTGCCCCCTCGGTAAAACTGAAATTCCATGGACGCTTCCGACACTAGGACGCGTCCATGAATGTTTTACCGCTAAGCCCACTGACGACCAAAGCAAGCCATCAGGCACGCAAGGTTGGGCGACTGAACACCAAGCTGATCTCGGTGTTTCTACAATCGCTGCATGTCCATCCCCCAAACATTCATTCAGGAGCTCATAGCGCGCGCTGACGTTGTGGAGATTGTGGGCCGCTACGTGCAGCTCAAAAAAGGTGGCGCCAATTTCATGGGCCTGTGTCCATTCCACGGGGAAAAATCACCTTCGTTCTCGGTCAGTCCTGCCAAGCAGTTCTATCACTGCTTTGGCTGCGGCAAGAACGGCAATGCCATCAGCTTTTTGATGGATCACGCAGGCATGACCTTTGTGGAAGCGGTGAAAGACCTGGCCCAGCAATACGGCATGCAGGTACCCGAAGACGACGCCAGCCCACAAGACCGGGCCCGCGCGGCCGAGCAACGAGAAAAACAGACCACTTTGAGCGATGTGCTCGAAAAAGCGGCTGACGCCTACAAAAAAAACCTGAAAGACGCCCCCAGAGCAGTGGAGTACTTCAAAGGCCGCGGCCTGTCGGGCGAAATTGCCAAACAATTCGGGCTGGGCTACGCGCCCGAAGGCTGGCGCAGCCTGGCCAGCGTTTTCCCGAATTACGACGAACCTCTGCTGGTGGAGAGTGGACTGGTCATCCTGAACGTTGACGAAGCTTCTGGCGAAGAAAAGCGCTATGACCGCTTTCGCGACCGGGTGATGTTCCCCATCCGAAATGTCAAAGGCGACTGCATTGGCTTTGGTGGCCGGGTGCTGGGTGATGACAAGCCCAAATACCTCAATTCGCCGGAGACCCCTGTTTTCAGCAAAGGCCGTGAGTTGTACGGCCTGTTTGAAGCCCGCCACGCCTTACGCGAGATGGGTTATGCACTGGTCACCGAGGGCTATATGGATGTGGTGGCGCTGGCCCAGCTTGGCTTCCCCAACACCGTGGCCACGCTGGGAACCGCTTGCACGGCAGAGCATGTGCAAAAGCTGTTTCGTTTTACCGATTCGGTGGTGTTCAGTTTCGATGGCGATGCAGCAGGCCGGCGCGCCGCGCACAAGGCACTGGAAGGTGCCCTGCCCTATGCCACGGATGTGCGTAGCGTCAAATTTCTGTTTTTACCGACTGAACACGACCCCGACAGCTTTATTCGCGAATTCGGCAAAGAAGCTTTTGCACGCTATGTGAGCGAAGCCGTGCCTTTAAGCCGCTTTTTAATCGACGCGGCGCGTGAAGGCTGTGACCTGAACACCGCTGAAGGCCGCGCCCATATGGCCAGCAACGCCAAGCCCTTGTGGATGCAGTTACCCGATGGCGCCCTGAAACTCCAATTGCAGACTGAAATTGCCGATCTGGTGCAATTATCCAACCGCGAATTGAACGAGGTTTGGAACCCCAAACCAGCGGGCAGCAGTGATGAAAAACAAAAACGCTATAAAAAAAGTAGCGAGTCACGCAGTGAGAACGAGGGCTACAGCACTAATTCATATAAAAAATATGCGCCACGCCCGCGTTTGGGTAATCGCTCACTGCCCGCCAGCCGGGCCGATCACGCCACCCGGCTACTGCTCGGCAACATGGCGGCACTCGAGGGCTTGTCTGCCGAAGACCACACCATGCTGTGCGAGCTACCAGCACCGCATGGGCCATTGTTTGCCTGGATGGAAAGCCAATTGCATGAACACGGCCCGCAACCCTGGGTCGCCTTGCGCGAAGGTCTGCGCGAGCACGAAGGGGAAGAACTGGCCGTCCGGCTCATGTCCGGTCACGAGGTGGGGGAGGAAGAAGAGGTGGGCGAATCAGCCATTGAACTGCGAAATTTACTCGACCGCATGCTGGTCGAGCGCATCAAAATTCAACAAACTGAAGCCATCGCAGCCTCCAAGGCCGATCCGACCGCCCTGCTTCTCTACCGCGAACTCCAGGCCCGGCGGCTGAAACTCGAATCGTCACTATCGCAGACTGATTGACCTGGCCATCAAATTGAAATTTTTTGAAGCCAGGGTATAATCCAAGGTTGATTATCGGCAAGAGCGACAGCAGCACCTCCGGGCCAGCCAAACGATGACACTGTTCACGACCGGCTACCTTACCGCAAGGACTGCACACCAAATGTTCGCCCTCACATCTTGCCACTGAGGATTTTTTCTCTGTCACAAAAACTGCGCCGGTCATTAAAGGCGTCTGTTCACTCTGTTTGTTTTTGAAGTTCTGAGGTTTTTACATGCCTGTTCAAAAGTCCAAGAAGCCTGTCCAGTCCGCTGCAAAGCCCGCCACCAAGGTTGTCGCCAAAGCGGCTTCCAGGCCCACGCCTTCCAAGGCGGTAGCCAGTGTGGCGGCCAAGACCACTATCAAGAAGCCCGATCCGAAAGTCAAAACAGTGCCTGTATCCAAGTCTCCCGTGAAAATGTCCCCCCTTCAATTGCAAGAAGCCGCAGACGCGCTCCTCAAGGCAGGCCAGGCCGTCAAGAAAAAACCGGGGCGTCCGCCCAAAGCGGCTGCAGCGGAGTCTGATGCACCCGCCAAAACCGGCGCCAAACGGGGCCGTAAACCCAAAGCGGCAGCCGAGTCCGGCGGTGGAGACGACACGGACATGTCTGACATTGAGGCTGACTTGGTCGGCGAGCCAGTCGTTACCGGCGAAAAGGTCAAGCCTCTGCGGATGAAAATCAGCAAGGCCAAAGAACGCGCGCTGATGAAAGAGTTTGGCTTGGACGAAACAGTACTGTCCGAAGAAGACATTGCCAAGCGTCGTCTGCGCCTCAAGGCCCTGATCAAGCTGGGCAAGACACGCGGCTACCTGACGCACGGCGAGATTTCCGATCACCTTCCCGACAAGCTGGTTGATGCCGAAACGCTTGAGGTCGTGATCGCGATGCTCAACGACATGGGCGTGGCCGTCTACGAACAAACACCAGACGCCGAAACCCTGTTGCTCAACAACAATGTCTCGACTGCCGCCACCGAAGAAGAAGCCGAGGAAGAAGCCGAAGCAGCGCTTTCCACGGTTGACAGCGAATTTGGCCGCACCACCGACCCCGTGCGCATGTACATGCGTGAAATGGGCACCGTGGAACTGCTCACGCGCGAAGGCGAAATCGAAATTGCCAAACGCATTGAAGGCGGTTTGATGGCCATGATGGAGGCCATTTCAGCCTCCCCCGCCACCATTGCTGAAATTTTGCGTTTGGGTGAAGACATCCGCGAAGCCAAAGTCGTTATCACGACCATTGTGGATGGCTTCTCCAACCCCAATGAAGCCGACGATTACGTGGCAGAAGAGGATTTTGACGAGTTCGATGCCGCCGATGATGACGACGGCAAGGGTGGATCCAAGGCACTGACGAAGAAGCTGGAAGAACTCAAGCGTGATGCACTCACCCGTTTCGACAAAATGCGTGAGCTGTTTGAGAAAATCCACAAAATCTATGACAAGGAAGGGTATGGCACCCCCGCCTACCTCAAGACGCAGAAAGCCTTGTCAGAAGAGTTGATGTCCATCCGCTTCACCGCCAAAGCCATTGAAAAACTGTGCGACATGGTGCGCTCTCAGGTCGATGATGTGCGCAAGAAAGAACGTGAACTGCGCCGCATTATTGTGGACAAGTGCGGCTACTCGCAAGAAAACTTCATTGCCGACTTCAGCGGACGCGACAAGAATGGCAACAAAATTGCCAGCCAGTTGCTGAACCTGAAGTGGATCGAGAAGCAAGCCGCCGCCGGCAAGCCCTGGAGTGCGGTCATGGCCCGCAACATCCCGCCAGTGCAGGATCTGCAGCAAAAACTCATGGACCTGCAAACCCGTGTGGTGGTGCCCCTGGATCAACTCAAGGACATCAACAAGCGCATGAATGCAGGCGAGTACTCCTCCCGCGCGGCCAAGAAGGAAATGATCGAGGCCAACTTGCGGCTGGTCATCTCGATCGCCAAGAAGTACACCAACCGCGGTCTGCAATTCCTGGATCTGATCCAGGAAGGCAACATCGGCTTGATGAAAGCCGTGGACAAATTTGAATACCGCCGCGGCTACAAGTTCTCGACCTACGCCACCTGGTGGATTCGCCAGGCCATCACGCGCTCCATCGCGGATCAGGCCCGCACCATCCGTATTCCGGTGCACATGATCGAAACCATCAACAAGATGAACCGCATCAGCCGCCAGCATTTGCAGGAGTTTGGTTTTGAGCCCGATGCCAGCGTGTTGGCCGAACGGATGGAGATCCCGGAAGACAAGATCCGCAAGATCATGAAGATCGCCAAAGAGCCGATTTCCATGGAAACGCCGATCGGTGACGATGACGACTCCCATCTGGGCGACTTCATCGAAGACGCGGCCAACACCGCACCGATGGAAGCCGCGATGCAGGCCGGCTTGCGTGACGTGGTTAAAGACATTCTGGACAGCCTCACACCGCGCGAAGCCAAGGTACTGCGCATGCGCTTCGGTATTGAGATGACCAGCGACCACACCCTGGAAGAAGTGGGCAAGCAGTTTGACGTCACGCGCGAACGTATTCGCCAGATTGAAGCCAAGGCGCTGCGCAAGCTCAAGCACCCATCGCGTTCTGACAAGCTGCGCAGCTTTACTGACAATCTTTAATTAGAAAAATTCAAGCGTCCTATCCCTCGCAGGGCGAGGTAGGACGCTATTATTTTGTGTAACGATTGAGATTGTTTTTTAGCTCTTCACCAAGCGTGGGATGTTAACCATTGCCGCAACAGTGGCAAGTACAGCCACATCACGAATGAGCGCTTAAGTTGGATCATCTGGCCATATTGCCAGACGTTAGATCACAAAAAAACCCCGTATTCTGTAGAATTACGGGGTTTTTTATTGTCTTGGGACTTCTTTCGAAGCCCTAAAACTGATCACTGGCGGAAACGGAGAGATTCGAACTCTCGAGAAGGCTTTAAACCCTCTACTCCCTTAGCAGGGGAGCACCTTCGGCCACTCGGTCACGTTTCCTAAATAACAAGGTAGATTATCTCACGACTCGGACCGGATTTTAAACCGGCGGCTGGTCCAAATCAAAAGCTTTATGCAATGAACGCACTGCCAGCTCCATATATTTCTCATCAATGACCACCGAGGTCTTGATCTCGCTGGTGGAGATCATCTGAATATTGATGCCCTCTTCGCTCAAAACGCGGAACATTTTGCTGGCAATGCCGACGTGGCTGCGCATGCCGATGCCGACAATGGACACCTTGCAGATCTTGGTGTCGCCAACCACTTCATGTGCGCCCAGACTTGGGAGTACTTTTTCTCGCAGTAAATCAACCGCCTTGGCGTACTCGCCGCGGTTGACCGTGAAACTGAAATCGGTCTTGCCGTCTTTGCTGATGTTCTGGATGATCACATCGACTTCGATGTTGGCATCGGCCACCGCGCCCAGAATCTGGTACGCAATGCCGGGCTTGTCGGGCACGCCCAGCACGGAGATTTTGGCTTCATCGCGGTTGAATGCAATGCCGGAAACAATGGCTTGCTCCATGTGTTCGTCTTCCTCAAAAGTAATCAGGGTGCCAGAGGCGGCCTCGATGTTGATGTCAATATCCCAAGGGGTGAAGCTGCTCAAAACGCGCAGTTTCACCTTGTATTTGCCGGCAAACTCCACTGAGCGAATCTGCAGCACTTTGGAGCCCATGGAGGCCATCTCCAGCATCTCTTCAAAACTGACCGTTTTCAGGCGGCGGGCTTCCGGCACGACACGCGGGTCGGTGGTGTAGACGCCGTCGACATCGGTGTAGATCAGGCATTCGGCGGCTTTCATGGCGGCTGCCACGGCCACAGCGGAGGTGTCTGAGCCGCCACGCCCCAGCGTGGTGATGTTGCCCTGCTCGTCGATTCCCTGAAAGCCGGTGACGATGACCACCTTGCCGGCCTCCAGGTCCGCACGCACGCGGGCGTCGTCAATCGACTCAATGCGGGCTTTGGTGTGGGCGCTGTTGGTGCGAATCGGCACCTGCCAGCCGGCGTAGCTGACGGATTCCATGCCTTCGGCCTGCAACGCAATCGCCAACAGGGCGCTGGAAACCTGCTCGCCCGTGGAGGCCAGCATGTCAAGTTCGCGGCTGTAGGCGTCGGTGAGCTTGCCGGGGGCCAATTCTTTGGCCAGACCCAGCAAACGGTTGGTCTCGCCGCTCATGGCGGATGGAACGACCACCATCTGGTGGCCGGCGCGCGCCCATTTAGCGACGCGTTTGGCGACATTGCGGATGCGTTCGGTAGAACCCATCGACGTGCCGCCATATTTGTGAACAATCAAAGCCATTGGTAGTATTTTTTAGAGCAAATCTAAAAGATTGTACCAATGGAGAGCAGCGCCTCGGCGTTCACAGAAGCCAGTCCCGACCTTGATGCGAATCTGATGCCCGCGCGTGGTGCAGGCGGCAATTTGGTCCAGCAACTCAGCCAATTGCGCCGCGCTGGGCACCGCATGGTGCGTGGTGTTCAGCCAGTGGCGCAGCACATTGGCCTGGCGGGGTCGGCTCAAGTGCTGGAGTTTGACAATCAGCGGGGGCGTCCCCATGAGGGCCAGGTCCTGCACCGCCACATCCAGCAGCACCGCCTGGGCCTGCGCTGCATGCGCGGCACTGCGGGCAAAGGTGTCACGAAATTGCGGGAACGTGGCTTCCAGTGCCGGCAACAAACGGGCGCGAATGCGGTTGCGGGTGAACTGCTCATCCACATTGCTTGGGTCTTCGATGAACGCCACACCGCGAGCGGCGAGCCAGGTCCGAATGTCGGACGCACGCACCGCCAGCAACGGACGGTGGTAAGTGATGCCCTCTCGCACCCAACTGGCGGGCATGGCGCTCAGGCCTGGCAGGCCACTGCCCCGACTCAACGCCAGTAACAGCGTTTCTACCTGGTCATCGGCATGCTGCGCAATTGCTATGTTTTTAATAGCTAACTGCGCATAGTCATCAAGGGCTACAGCCTCAAAAGCCTTGTATCGGGCACGGCGCGCCGCATCTTCCGGGCTTTGGCCGGGTGCATGACGGCCATCGACTTTCTTCACCACCAGCGACACATTCAGCTGCTTGCAAAACGTCCGGCAATGCTGCTCGAAGTCATCGGCCGCGGCCTGTATCCCATGGTGAATATGAACCGCATGCACCTGCCCTGGCCATTTCTCAGCGCACGCCAGCAGCAACGCGGTGGAATCGGCCCCGCCACTGAACGCCACCGCCAGCGGTAGCGCGGGCGAGAAGGCCGCGATGGCCTTGGCCAGCGGGGTCGTCACACGCTACTTGGCTGCGGCCTTGGTGTCGGTGAAGCGGCCATAGCTTTGCAGCCGGTCGTAGCGACGGTCCAGCAGCTCTTTGACCTTGAGATCGCTCACCTGACGGAAAGCATCATTCAAGGCGCGCTTGAGAAACGCGGCCATCTGTTTGTGGTCCCGATGCGCGCCGCCAACCGGCTCGTTGACGATCTTGTCAATCACGCCCAGCGCTTTGAGCCGGTGCGCGGTAATACCCAGTGCATCCGCCGCTTCCTGCGCCTTTTCTGACGTTTTCCAGAGAATGGAGGCACAACCTTCAGGGCTGATGACCGAGTAAATCGAATATTGCAGCATCAGCACCTGGTCGCCAATGGAAATCGCCAGGGCACCACCCGAGCCGCCCTCGCCAATGATGGTGGTGATGATGGGCACTTCGAGCTGCGCCATCTCGAAAATATTGCGGCCAATGGCCTCCGACTGGCAACGTTCCTCGGCATCAATGCCCGGGTAGGCACCGGGTGTATCGACAAAGGTGAAGACCGGCAGCTTGAATTTTTCAGCGGTCTTCATGAGCCGCAAGGCTTTGCGATAACCCTCGGGCTTGCTCATGCCGAAATTGCGCAGGCCACGCTCTTTGGTGTCACGCCCTTTTTGCTGGCCGATCACCATGCAGGGGGTGCCATTGAAACGCGCTAGGCCACCCACAATACTCAGGTCGTCGGCAAAATGCCGATCGCCGTGCAGCTCCACAAAATGGGTGAAGATTTCATTGACGTAATCCAGCGTGTAGGGACGCTCGGCGTGGCGGGCAATTTTGGTGATTTGCCAGGGCGTCAGGTCACTGTAGATGTCTTTGGTGAGTTGCTGGCTTTTCTTGGCCAGCTGATCAATCTCGGCAGAAATATCAACCGCCGACTCGGTCTGCACGTAACGCAGTTCTTCAATCTTGTTTTCGAGATCGGCAATGGGTTGCTCGAAATCGAGGAATGTTTTTTTAGCCATAAATCCTTCTATGAGGTCTGTCCCACAAACTCATACGCAGTTAAGGGCAGAGTTTGCTCGCTTTGCGTCACGGTGGTCTGTGCCGCCATATTTCAGTAATTCACCGGCACCGGATCGAGCGAGCGCCAAATATACCAAGTTGCGACACTGCAATACGGTGCCCAGGCGGCGGCAACTTCGCGGGCATCACTGCGGCTGACCACGTCGCCCGAAAAATAACTTTGACTGATGCCATTGATCAAACCCACATCGTCCAGCGGCAAGATATTGGGGCGCATCAGGTGAAAGATCAAAAACATCTCAGCCGTCCAGCGGCCAATGCCACGGATGGCGGTCAACTCGTCGATGATAGCCTCATCGTCCATTGTCTCCCAGGCCTTGACGTGGACCGCGCCATTGTCAAAGTGCAAGGCCAGATCGACCAGGTATTCGACCTTGCGCACGCTCAAACCAGCCGCACGCATGTCGTCCACCTTGAGCTTGAGCACATTGCCGGCCGTGACTTTTTTGGGCAGCAACGCAAAGCGATCCCACACGGTCTGGGCCGCCTTGACCGAAATCTGCTGCCCCACAATGCTGCGCGCCAGCGTGACAAAGGCATCGCCCCGGGTTTGCAGACAGGCGTCACCAAACTGGGGAATGAGCCGTTTCATCACCCGGTCTTTTTTCATCAGGTGCTTGCAGGCGTCTTCCCAATAAGCTGGCGTGGCGCCGACAGGTGCTATTATTTTTGCAGCTGACATCACTCTACTTTCGGGGGCTAGAGGCCGAAATGATTGAAGAATGAATCATTGCCCAACCTCCCAGGTGGTGCCAGCGGGTGAATCCTTCAGGACAATGCCTTGGGCCAGCAGTTCCTGGCGAATGCGGTCGGCCTGGGCAAAGTCCTTGCCGGCCTTGGCTGCCGCACGTTGCGCAATCAAGGCACTGATGGCGGCCTCATCCAGCGTGGCACCGGCCTGCAAAAACACCTTGGGGTCGGCTTGCAGCAGGCCAAGGCAACCGCCCAGCGCTTTGAGCAAACCGGCCAATTCGGTCGACTGGGTTTTATTGACTTCGGTGGCCAGCTCAAACAGCACCGCCACCGCTTCGGGCGTGCCAAAGTCTTCATCCATCGCCGCCTTGAAGCGCGCCGCAAAAGGCTGTGCCCAGTCGATGCCGGTGACGACCGGCGTGACCAGGTCCAGTGCCGTATAGAGGCGCTTGAGAGAATTGCGGGCATCGTCCAGATGAGCGTCGCTGTGGTTCAGGGCACTGCGATAGTGCGCCCGAATGATGAAGAACCGGGTGGTCTCGGCGTCATAGCGGGCCAGAATGTCACGAATAGTGAAGAAGTTGCCCAGACTCTTGGACATTTTCTCGTTGTCGCGCGTCACAAAGCCGTTGTGCATCCAGATACTGGCCAGCGGTTTGCCGGTGGCCCCTTCACTCTGGGCGATTTCATTCTCGTGGTGCGGGAACTGCAAATCGGCGCCACCGCCGTGAATGTCAAACGTATCACCCAGCATCTGGCCGCACATGGCTGAACACTCGATGTGCCAGCCCGGCCGGCCTTTGCCGTAAACACTGTCCCATTGCGCATCCACCGGTTCGCTCGGCTTGGCGGTCTTCCACAGGACAAAATCCAGTGGATCGTCTTTCCCGTCCAGCACCGCCACTCGCTCACCAGAGCGCAACTCGTCCAGCGACTTGCCACTGAGCTTGCCGTAACCCGGGAACTTGCGCACCGCATAGTTCACGTCGCCATTGGGGGACTGGTAGGCCAGGCCCTTTTGCGCCAGCTTGCCAATCAGCTGGAGCATTTGCGGCACATATTCAGTGGCACGGGGCTCGAAGGTTGGGCGTTCAACGCCCAGGGCGTCAGCATCCTGGTGCAGGGCATCGACCATGCGGTCGGTCAGGGCACGAATGGTCTCCTTGTTTTCCAACGCACGTTTGATGATTTTGTCGTCAATATCGGTGACATTGCGGACATAAGTCACCCGCAGACCACTGGCTTTGAGCCAGCGCTGCACCACGTCAAACGCCACCATGGAACGGGCGTGACCGAGGTGACACAGGTCGTAAACCGTCATGCCACAGACGTACATCCGTACGTGGCCGGGCTCAAGGGGTAACAAAGGTTCCAGGGCACGCGACAGCGTGTTGTAAATGCGCAAACTCATGGGTGTCTCAAACGGCGTCATCGGGGTATCCAACCGGGTCGTGGCCTCGGCAAAGACTGCTGATGGGTGGGTAATTATGGGGGCGCTGAAAAGCACCCCCTGGGCTACAATTCGGTCCAGTATATAGCCCTGCCAGCCAGCCTCCTGCGGCGGACACCCACCCTGTAAGAATCAAAAGGCTTCATGAAGCACACCCGCTCTACCATTTTCGCCACCCTTCGCCTGCTAACTCTTGCGGCGGCCTGCGCCACGACCGCAGTCTACGCTGACGAGTATGGCGATGTCAGCCAGTTGCTGCGCTCCGGCAAGCTGAGCGAGGCCATGGTCAAGGCCGACGCTTACCTCAGCAGCAAGCCAACCGACCCGCAAATGCGCTTCCTCAAGGGTGTGATTCAACGCAACTCGGGCAAACAGGCGGAGGCCATCGCGACCTTTACCAAGCTGACCGAAGACTACCCCGAACTGCCCGAGCCCTACAACAATCTGGCCGTGCTTTACGCCGGCCAGAGCCAATTTGACAAGGCACGGGCTGCGCTGGAGATGGCCATCCGCACCAACCCGAGCTACGCCACGGCGCACGAAAACCTGGGCGACGTCTACGCCAGGCTCGCCAGTCAGGCCTATAACAAGGCGCTGCAACTCGATGGCGCCAACGCGGCCGTGCCGCCCAAGCTGGCCCTGATTCGCGAAGTATTCAAACCCAACCTCAAGAGTCAGCCATCCAACCTGACCGCGCCCGCATCGGCTCCAGCCGCCGTAATTGCAAAAACCCCAGCACCAGTGCCCGCGCCGGCCGCTGCACCAACCCCGGCGATCGCACCCGTGACACCTGTCGCGCCGAAGGTAGCGGCTGTCAAACCAGCCACAGCAGCGGCCCCAAGCGCTGCGCCGGCCAAACCGGCTTTCAGCAATAACTCGGTGAAAGAGGCCGAGGCGGCGGTGCTAGCTTGGGCCAAAGCCTGGGCCACGCAAGATATGTCGGCCTATTTGGGCGCCTATGGCAAAGAATTTGACCCGCCCGGCAAACAATCGCGCAGCGCCTGGGAGCAAGAGCGCCGCAACCGCATTGTTGGCAAGTCCTCCATCAGCGTCAAACTGGAAAACCTGAATGTCACCGTCAACGGCAACAAGGCTGTCGCCAAATTCCGCCAGGACTACCGGGCGGGTGCCTTGTCGGTATCCAGCCGTAAAACGCTTGAGCTGGTCAAAGCCGGTGACCGTTGGCTGATCGTCAAGGAAGCCACGGGCAACTGATGACCGGTTGGCGAAAACAGCGGGCGGGTTGCAGTTGCATTCTTCGCCTGATGCCTGTATGAAACGGCATATTTTTACTTTGTTCATGACGGCCGTGGTCTGTCTGGCGACGACAGGGCATGCGGCCGCCCGCAAAAAAGTCCCCGCCAAAGCGGTTCGCGTTGCCCCCGTCAAGCCACAAAAAGTGGTCGAAGCCGGATTGGCAGAAGCGCGTCTGATTGAAATCTACCAACTGCTGGCCAAAACGCAGAGCCGCGAAGCGCTGGCGAAAGCCGAACGCCTGGTACAGGACTACCCCAACTTTCAACTGGCCCAACTGGTCTATGGTGACCTGCTGGCAGCCCGTACACGCCCAGTTCAGGCTTTGGGCGATGTACCGCCGTCCATGCTCAAAACGGCAGCGCCGGCCCTGATTGAACTGCGTGATGAGTCACAGATGCGCCTGAAGGCGCTGCGGGAACGTCCCCCCGCTGGGGCCATTCCGTCACAATTTTTGGCCCTGTCAATCCGCAACAAGCACGCCATTGCCGTTGACGCCTCCCGCTCGCGTCTGTACCTGTTTGAAAACCGGCCGACCGGACTGGTACTGGTCGCCGACTACTACATCTCGGTCGGAAAATCCGGCGTCGAAAAACAGGTCGAAGGTGATTTGCGCACCCCGATGGGGGTGTACTTCATCACCAGCAACCTCGACCCCAAATCGTTAAAAGACTTTTACGGCTCGGGCGCCCTGCCCATCAACTACCCCAACGTGCTCGATAGCAAGCGCGGCAAAACAGGCCGAGGTATCTGGCTGCATGGCACCCCACCGGGCCAGTTTTCGCGGCCACCGCTGGCAACCGATGGCTGTGTGGTACTCGCCAATCCGGATTTGGACCAGGTCATTCGAACCGTCGAGGTCCGCACCACGCCCGTGGTGATTGCGCAGCACCTGAACTGGGTGACGTCCAATAATGCCCGCTCCGCCGGCAAACCGTTTGAGGATGCCTTGACCGCATGGCAAAGCGCCAAATCCAGCGGCAATGTGGACCGGGTGCTGAGTTTTTACAGTACGGATTTCAACAGCAACGGCAAGACGCTGGCCGAATGGACGCCGTCTTTGCGCAGCGAACTGGACAAGGTGCGGGGCCGCACGATTCAGCTCAAAGACCTGTCTTTTCTACGCTGGACCGATGCCGCTGATACCATGGTTGTCACTTTTGGCGAAGTCGCCGATGGCATCCGCACCGGCCCGACAAAACGTCAATACTGGAGCCGGCAAGGCTCGCAATGGAAAATATTCTTTGAAGGCGTTATTTAATGAAATTTATGAGTTTTAAGACTATAGCCCCCGTATTCATTGCGGCAGCAGCTATTTTTTCCATAGCAACCAGCGCCTTGGCAGAGGAAGCACCCCGGGTCAAGTTTGCTACCACCGCCGGCGACTTTGTGGTCGAGGTCTACCCCGACAAGGCCCCCAAAACAGTTGCCAATTTCTTGCAGTACGTCAACGAGAAACACTACAACGGCACCCTCTTTCACC
This sequence comes from Rhodoferax sp., assembly GCF_012927445.1. Classification (GTDB taxonomy): domain Bacteria; phylum Pseudomonadota; class Gammaproteobacteria; order Burkholderiales; family Burkholderiaceae_C; genus Rhodoferax. The sequence continues at coordinate 351,082 of NZ_JABBPD010000008.1, read as the reverse complement.
GTGTGATCGAGAACTTCATGCTGCAGGGCGGCGGCTTTGATGCTAAATACAGCCAAAAGCCAACGCGTGCACCGGTGGCGCATGAGGGCCGCGAGGCGCTGGCCAAAGGTGGCCTTAAAAATGTCGTCGGCACACTGGCCATGGCCCGCACCAACGACCCACAATCAGCGACGGCGCAGTTTTTCATCAACGTGAACGACAATGCGTTTTTGGACCCCACGCCACAGCAGTTTGGCTACACCGTGTTTGGCAAGGTCATCAGCGGCATGGACGTGATCCAGAAAATCAAAACAACGCCGACTGGCGCAGGCGGCCCCTTCCCGTCCGACGTTCCCAAGACACCCATTCTTATCAACTCTGCAACCCTGGTGAAATAAATCATGAGCAACCCCCAAGTCGAACTCCACATTGCCAACTATGGCGTCATCACCCTTGAACTCGATCAAGAGAAGGCCCCCAAAACGGTGGCCAACTTCTTGAGCTATGTGAACAAGGGCCATTACAACAACACCATTTTTCACCGTGTCATTCCCGGTTTTATGGTGCAGGGCGGCGGCATGGAGCCGGGCATGAAAGAAAAGAAAGGCGACAAGCCAATCGACAACGAAGCCAACAACGGCCTGAAAAATCTCAACTACACCGTGGCCATGGCCCGCACTGGCGACCCCCACTCGGCCACCGCCCAGTTTTTCATCAACGTAGCGGACAACACCTTCCTCAACCACACCGCCATTTCAGCCTCAGGCTGGGGCTATGCCGTGTTTGGCAAAGTCGTGTCGGGCACCGAGATTGTCGACAAGATCAAGGCCGTCAAGACGGCGCGCAAGGGTCACCACGATGATGTGCCGGTTGAAGACGTGATCATCGAAAAGGCCGTGGCCCTCTGACATGAACCCGGCAGTACCGCGGATCACGGCGCACACCGCGACGTCGCCCTGGCCGGTACTGCAGGCGCCCTCCTCTTGGCGCCATGTTGATTTCATCTCCGATCTGCATTTGCAGGCCAGCGAGCAAGCCACCTTCCTCGCTTGGCAAGACTACATGCAGCACACGCGAGCCGATGCGGTGTTCATCCTCGGTGATTTGTTTGAAGTGTGGGTCGGCGACGATGTGATCGATGACGAGGGCGTTACGCTTCAACCGGGTCAGGCATCCGGTTTTGAAGCCCGCTGCGCCCAGGTTCTGAAAGCCGCCTCGCACCGACTTGCTATTTTTTTCATGCACGGCAACCGCGACTTCCTGCTCGGCCCGGCGTTCGCCCAGACCAGTGGCATGACCCTGCTGAACGACCCCCAGGTACTGGACTTTGCCGGCCAACGCTGGCTGCTCTCGCATGGCGACGCCTTGTGCCTGTCGGATACCGACTACCTGCAGTTTCGGGCTCAGGTGCGCAGCGCACCATGGCAACAAGAATTTCTGGGCAAACCGCTGCCCGAGCGTCAGGCCATCGCCCGCACGCTGCGCACGCAAAGCGAAACCCGCAAACGCAGCGGAGCAACGTATGCCGATGTCGACAGGGAAGCCAGCTGCGACTGGTTGGAGACGGCACAAGCCAGTACCCTGATTCACGGCCACACGCACCGACCGGCCGACCATGAACTGGCAACCGGTCTACGCCGCATCGTGCTGAGTGATTGGGATGCCAGCGCCACGCCACCACGCACCGAAGTCTTGCGTCTGAGTGCGGGCTTAGCGAAGCAAAGCACGGGCAGCACGGTTCAACGCCTGGCAGCGACCGAGACGGCTTAGCCGCTCAAGCGCCTCATCCCGGACTTGCGCCGGGATTTACTTAACCACTGAACGACGGCATGGATCCTGGCAGCGGCCAGGATCCCCAGCGCTTACGGCTTCAGCAAAACCTTCAGCACGTTTTGCAGTCGGCGTGCCACGCCCGCATCAAAAGCGCTGGCCAACACGGTGGCGGTGTCCTGCCCCCAGGTTTGGGCCGGTGCTGGATCATTGCGTTTGGTCAGCAGTTGCAATTGCAACGCACGACGGGCGTCCAAATGTTCTGCAGGTGTCGGCATCTCGGCGGCCATCTCCAAACGCAGCAAGGCCACACCGGCATCGCCTGCGGGTGCTTGTGCCAGGGCTTTGGTCCAGGCGCTGCGGCTGGCGGCGGTGACGCGGTTGCCGAGTTCCTGCGCCGAAGGCACCTGGGCGGCATCGCGCTGCTCCCACGCGGCCAGCAGTTGGGTCAACGCTTCACCGTGTGCCTGGGCGGCCAGCTTGCGCAAGGCAAACTGGGCGTGTTCCAGGGCATCACGTTGGGCGCGGAATGCGGTGTCGCCCAAACGCGGCGCGTCCGACCATGGCGTTGCGGAAGCCTCGCGACGCGGGAATCGTTCATCCGAACGACCACCAAAACTGGCATCGCGCGGACCGCGGGTGTTGTCTCTGCCACCGTCTCGGCCGCCCTCTTTGCGGTCACCAAACTTGCCAGCCCGCCCCATGGGCGCAGGTTCTGTCTTTTTCATGCCGGGACGGTCATCGCCGCGCACGGCCACCACGGGCTTGGGAGCCGGCTTGGGCGGTGCCACGGGTGCCACCGGAGCGGCTGACTCTGCAGCAACGCCTTCTTCAACCGGCTCAGCCGACTCTGACGACGCTACAGTTTCAATAGCTTCTTGCGAAGCTGCCACGGAGGCTACAGCGGTATTTTCCTCTGTAATCGCAACCTGCACGGCGGCCTTGGCCTGCGCCTGGCCGCGCAAAGCCGCTTCGAGCGCGTTCATGGCGCTGCGGATGCCTTGGGCATCACCGGCGGCATTGGCCGCTTCAAGCGCCTTGGCCGCATCGAGCACGGTGCGATCACGCTCGCCCAAAGCGGCATCTGCCTTTTCGCGTTCGGCAGTCTTGCGGTTAAAGGCTTCGTCAATCGGTTTGCGGAATGCATCCCACAGCTTTTGTTCCTGGCGGCGATCCATCGGCACCACATGGGTTTCGGCTTGCCAGCGTTGCTGCAAGGCCTTGACTGCATCAATGCGCAACTCAGGCTGGGCACCCAGCACTTTGGCTTCTTCAATCATGGCCTGCCGCGTGGCCAGGCTGATCTTTTGCAAAGCTTCCAGCGGCGCGGCAGCAGTATTGATGGCCGCCTTCCAGAGCGGCTGCAACTCGGCAAAAGCCTTTTCACCGACATGACCACCATCGCGCCAGCGGTCGCCAAACTGGTGCAGGATGCGGTTAAAACCTTTCCAGTCGTTGTCCAGCGCCACCGGATTAGCGGCAGCCCAGGCATTGACCTCTTCAATCAGCGCCAAACGCTGCGCACGGTGCTCGGCGGATTCGGTTTTGACCTTCTCCAGCCAGGCTTCCACGACCTTGTGACCTTCGTTGCAGGCTTCATCAAACCGTTTCCACAACGCGTGGTTGGGCACACCGCCCTGGTCGGTCTGCTTCCACTGGTCACGCAGGGTGCGCAGGCTTTCCTGCATCTTGCGTCCACCCATGGCCTGGCCTTCAGGGCGCTTGAGCAGACCTTCGGCCTTGGCCACCAGGTCGTCACGCACCTGATCGGCACTCCAGCGCTGCCAGCCTTCCAGTTCACCCGCAGCGGACAGCGCGGCATGGGCCTGGTTTTCCAGCTTGTCATCAATAATCTTGCCGAATTCCTTCAGTGCATTGCGCAAGGCACCGGCGGCACCGGCGCTGGCCTTGCCATGGCCTTCGGCCACTTCTTGCTCTAGTTTTGATAGCGCTTCACGCACGATTTCATTCGCCTTGACCTTGATTTCAGGGTCAATGGCGGCGCGTTTTGGCTTGCTGACGGCCTCAATCGGCACACCCCGCAACACGCGCAACTCATCCGCCCAGACCAGCACGGGCGGCAGCGGCGCAGCCGGGTCAGCGGCGGCGGCAACGGCTTGTTCCACGGCGCTCTTGAACGCATCCCACACCACCAACAACTGGGCCCGGGAGCCATCCAGCAGCGGCGGGTACTTGGCTTCGACACTGGCCCAATTGGCGTCATTCAGCAGCGAAGTGGCCTGCGCTTGCCAGTGGTCGACATCGGCGTGCAGGGCTTCCAGCACGGCTTGCGCATCGCGCCACGATTTGGTGGACAGCACTTCAATGCGCTGGGCCAGCAACACCGCAGCTTCGCGCTGCACCTGCACCCGGTGCTGCAGGTCTTCAATGACTTTGACGCGGTCGCCGAGCTGGCCTTTGAGCGTGGCCAAAGGCTCCTTGCTCAGCGGTGCGCCCGCCTTGGCGGCATCACGCTGCCACGCCATGGCATCGGCAATATTGAGCTTGGCCACGGCCAGCAGCGCCTCGGCTTTATCGGCCCACTCTTGCGCAATGGACTCCTGGCCTTTGCTGCGTTTCAGTTCGTCAAGCTTCTCGCGCAACAGCTTGGCCGCGCCTTTGTCTTTGGTGCTGATCTCTTTGAACACGGCCTGCAATTGTTCTGCAGTGGGCTCAGTGACCAGCCACTCGCGAATACGCGTGGTGCGCTCAGTCGAGGTGTGGGCAGAAAATGCCCCGCCCGTCAGCGCGTCCAGCGGATGGGGTTCGTTTGTTTTGGCTGGAGTTTTAATCACTTCGGGGGCTTTGGCAGTTTTGTTAAATACAGAGAACATGTGTCGCGCATACAAGGAGAATGATCCCCACCGTATTGCGGACAGGGCTGAACCGCTATTTTCGCCGCATTTTTCCTGTTCGGCAAAAAGTCTATTTTGTTGCTTACTGGGTGGTCAATTTCAGCTCCGCGCGGGGACTCCATTTTGCCTCGGTTGGCACCGCTTTGGCAGCCCCCAAAAACAAACGCTCCAGCGGTAATTTTTGCGCGGCCAGATAATCCCGCACCGTCACGCCACGTTGCACCGCCAGCTCACGCATGGCGTCATCTGTGGCGCTCAGGTTGGCCAGCAGGAGCGCTTCCATTTCATTCACAGGAATATCCTTGGTCAGGCCCACCAGATTGCGTGGTTTCGGAAAATCGGCACGCCGGTACACGGCCTTCAGCAGCGCCGGGTACTCAGCGGGCGTCACCGTCACGCTATCGCCGCCCGCCCCGTCGCTCTTGCCGGTCGCACTGCTTGAAGACCCATTCACGACGCTAGCGCGACGCTTTTCGGCCTGCACCAGCGCTTTGAGCTGTTCGCGTTTGAAAGCATCACTTTCCACCTCAAGGTTGGCCGTGCCGACCACCGTCATTTTGAGTGCGGGACGCTCGATCAGGGCTTTGGCCACTTTGTCCAGACCCGCCCGAGCCTCTGACGCCAGCTCGGCAGAGCCCGGGGCAAAGCTGACCACACTGAGTTCATCCGCACCGCCGCCGAACGCGTTGGCCAACAGACTGAACGGCGAAGTGATGGCTTTGCCAATCAAATTGATGATCAGCTTGAACACAATGGGCGCCAACTTGAACTGTGGGTCATTCAGGGAGCCGCTCACCGGCAGATTGATGTCAATGACGCCGTTGCGGTCAGCCAGCAGTGCCACCGCCAGCTTCACCGGCAAACTGGCCGGTGCACCGGGGACCTGGTCACCAAAGACAAGCTGGTTGAGCACAATGTTGTGGCTGGCGGTCAGTTGCCCATTTGGCAGCACCAGGTAAGCCACATCGACGCTGAGCTTGCCACGCTCAATGCCGTAACCGGAATAGCGGACCGAATACGGTGACAGCGGCGGCAACTCCAGGTCGCGCACCCGGCCTTTGATATCGAGCGCGACCGGCGTGACCAGCGGATTGACCTTGCCCAGAATCTCCAGCGACGCCGTGCCTTCGGCACGTCCCCGCAACTCCAGATCGGCCAGATTGCTCGCGCCGGGCGGCGTGACAGAAGAAAAAGCACTGAGCTTGCCGGTCAACTCGGTCAGGCTGGTTGAGTAATTGGGCTTGATAAAGTGGTCCGAGAAATAGACACGCCCCCCCAGAAAACTGACCGGCCCGAAGCTGATGACCGGGGCCAGTCCGGGTTTTGTGCCTTTTTGAGGTGTAGCCCCCGTCGTTACTGCGCGAGCAGCTATTACTTCAGTAGCATCCTGGGCACGGCCCGCTGGAACGCTAGCGCCGGCTCCCGCAGAAGAAGCAGCGGCTTGCGGCGGGGACGGCATCACGTCCTGCAAATTGAGCCGGCCGGCCTCGCTCAGAATAAGGCGGGCAAAAAAATCACTCCACACCGTTTCCTTCACGCTGACGATGGTGGCGGTACCGGGTGCCAGGGCCACATTGACGCCCCGCAAGCTCAGCAGCTTCCAGTTCAACAACTCCTCGCCGCTCTGACTCTGGCGCGGGCCAGAAGCCACCAGCCCGGCGCGCTTCGCCGCAGTGGGCGCCGTGTTGTTGGCCTGAAAATCTTCAATGCGGGCATCGCCGCCCAGTTTCAGCACCGGGCCGGCCGCCGTCTGCGCGTAGTTCACTTTGCCTTTGAAGCTGGCGTCGGCCCTGATCAAGTCGATGTTCAGCGCGTCCGCCAGATACGGCTCGAACACCTGCACCGGCACTCGGACCGCGTCCACCTGGCCTTGTACCGCCAGCGGGCTCAAACCCGCGCTGCCACGCCAAAGCACGCGCCCCGCTTCGCGTCGCCCGGCGCGAATCTGGGTTGAAACATTGGCGGCAAACGGCTTGTTGTCGGTGGTCGAGAAATTTTTCAACTGAAGCGAAAGCGCCGACAGGTCAAAGGCCACCGGCTTGCTGACCGATTTATCAACAAAAGTCACGGCCCCGCCCTCCAGCGCCACGTCCTGAATTGCCACCGCCCACGCCTGTGCCGGGCTTGCCGCCGACGAGTTGGTCTTGGGCTGGGTCTTGGGCTCGGCTTTCAGCCAGCTCTCGTACATCCAACGGCCATCGGCTCCGCGCCCCACGGCCGCTTTGGGTTGCATCACGCTCAGCTTGCCCAGCGTCAAACGCTGGCGCTCCAGGTCCAGCAACGCCTGTTCCACTTGCAGTGTCTTGACGCTGGCCAAACTGGTTTTTCCCTGCGTTAACGCGACGCCGTCCAGTGTCAACTGCCGGGCCTCCAGCGATATCTCGGCCGGTTTTGCCGGGTCCGGGTTGGTATTCCAGTTCACGTTGAGGTCAGCATTCAGCGTGCCGGCCAGGTCGGGCGTCATGAACTGCGCCAGATACGGCCCGGCCAAACCCAGCGGCAGATCAGCCAGCGTGACCGCCGCATTGGCAACTTGCGCGCTGGCACTGCCGTTGAAGCGCACATTAGCCGCATCCACCGGCTTATCGGTCTTGGCACCAGCGCCAGGCGCCAGGTTGGCCGACCCGCCAAACTGTGCCGGTTGCATTAAAGGCAGGGCGATGCCCGAAGCCTCCAGCGTAACGTCGCGCAAGCCCAAACGGGCCATGGGCGCGGTGCCCTCGTCGGTCCAGTTGATCGCCCCGCTGCGCACGACGAGCTTGGCGAGATCAACCTTCCAGGCACTGTCTTTCGCATCATTTACGGCCTTAGCCCCCGTCCCGCTTGCGGTACCAGCTATATTTTCAGTAGCATTTTCAGGCTTGGCAAGCATCGCCAGATTGAGCTGACCAGATTTGTTCCGGCGCACGTTCAAGCGGGGTCCGCTTAATTCCAGCGCCGCCAGCCGCGCCACCCGTTCTAGCGGACGCACATCCAGCAGGGTGAGTTTGAGCAGGTCAAAACTCAGCAACTCAGGGTCTTCCGACCTGGCCGCTTGAGAAGCACTTGAACTGGATCCGGCGCTCACGACCCGGACCTTACCGGCCTGCAGTGTGCCGCTGAGTTTGACGCTTGCCAGCTTGGGCGACTGCTCGAACGCAACTTTCAGGTCGGCGTTCAGAAGGGCCGATTGCACCTTGACCGGCAGGTTGGCGGGCAGGTAGCCCAAGTAGGGCGTCACATCCAGATCGGTGAGCTTGAAGCTGGCATCCGACTTGCGGGTCTGGGCAAAGGGTGTGCCCTGCGCGCTGGAGTCAAAGCGGCTGCCATTGAGGCGAAACGCCAGTTTCGGCTCCACCAGCACGGTACGTTGCGAGGCAAGATTACTCACAAAAGGGACCGTGATCTGCAACTCCCGCAACTCATGCGTCTTGCCGACCGCTTTATCGGTGAAATCCATCGTGCCACCCGACAGCGCCAAGTTGTAGAGCGCAAAACTCAACGGGGCAGCGCCTGGCTTGTCGGCGGATTTATTGAGTCGACTCAGAATGTCATCCACATCGTAATGGCCACCACCCAGATGCGTCAGGCTCAAATGGGGCGCATCCACCGCAATCGCATCAAGCACCGGTGCCAGTCGCCCCAGAGACTGCAACTCTGCATCTATATAGAAGCGTTTGATGAACAGCTGGGGAGAAGCATCGGCCACACCTGCCGCGCGCGCCACGGCCAAGTCATGAACCGTGAGTTCCAGCGACCAGGGCTTGAAATCAACCGCCCCCAGCGTGACTTTGCGGCCCAGTTGCGCGCTGGCGATTTTCTCGACCTGACTTTTGACGATAGGCGGCACAGCCAGCCAAGCCACGCCCCACAAAGCCACGATACCGCCCACCGCCCAGACCGAACGCCTGACCCACTTGTTTTGTTGATTAAATTTGAAAACCATGCGCCGAATTTTCAACGCAACAACCCCAACATCAAGGCCGGAGTAACAATTAATGACAACAAAGTGACAAATAAACAAGAAAGCCCGGTCGGCTGGCCTAATCCACTCCGCCGGGCTTGACGGCGGACATCAAGTCCATGCCGTCAGGGCTCGCACGATGGGAGGGTAAAGTCCCAAAGTGCTGGGGAGATAAGAGATTACCTCCACAATTTGTCGGGGCCGCTTTATCACTACTACCCGCGGGTAGGGACTGGCTACTGCCGACTTACTGCCTGTTATGCGACAGGCAGATTTAGTCTAGACAAGCACCATGAAAAATTCAAATTAAATTCTTAATCGGGATGTAATCCTTGATTGATCCCGCACAAACAAAAAAATCCTTTATTGATCAAAAATAGTGCTAAGAAATCGATCTACCGACTAAATTTTATCGCTCATAGAACCAAATTAAGCATAACAAACCGATTTGTTATTGTTGACTTGATATATATAGTCCACATAGAATCCGCGTTCCCTGTGAAAGTCCAGGGATAACCCGTATCCGCTGCCGATCCCGGCATATTCAAATCTCTGCACAACATGCGATAAACAACGCAGGATATTGATAGCGTACCAACCTAACGAGGTGCCCAAAGTGTTGCTCCCTGCTTGCAGAACAACGCTTTAGCCCACGCGAACGAAGGAAGAGCTATGACCGCGTCAGAAAAATTTACCCAGGGCCTGCGAACCTTCGCATCCGACATTGCCCAGGGCTTCTTTGTAATCACACATAACAGTTTTGCCCTCGTCGGGCTGGCTGTCATGTTTGCCGTTATCGTTATGACGGCACGACCCGAACTGCGCCAGGTGGGCGAGCTTCAACTTTTTAGTTGGCTGCAAACCCGCCAAGTCGCAGTGAATGGACCAATCGGCGAACTCGACGCGATTGATCGCGCCACCGCCAGTAACCCGAAAGATCTGCCCAAACAACAGGCCGCCGTCGCCTATTGGTTGAGCAAAAAATACCGGGTGGCGCCCGAGCCACTCAGCGCCTTGGTGGCTGAAGCCTATGAGATCGGCATCCGCACCAAACTGGACCCCACGTTGATTCTGGCCGTGATGGCCGTGGAATCCGGGTTTAACCCATTTGCCCAAAGCCCGGTAGGCGCCCAGGGCCTGATGCAGGTGATGACCAAAGTACACAGCGACAAGTACGACAGCTTTGGCGGCAAACTGGCGGCCTTTGACCCGCTGACCAACCTGCGGGTAGGCGTCAAGGTCCTGCAGGAATGCATTGCCCGCGCTGGCTCGATGGAAGGCGGCCTGCGGTATTACGTGGGCGCGGCCAATATTGAAGATGATGGCGGCTACGCCGGCAAGGTGATGGCAGAACATGCCCGCCTGCAAATGGTCGCCAAAGGCCGTTCAATGCAATTCACCGCGCCCCAAACGGTGACTGCGCCAGCCACGATCAAATCCAATGAAGGCCCTGAAAAAGTGGCGATGTTGTCCGGCTCCTGATTTACAGGGTTTGCCAGATGCGGCGGCTTGTCAGTTAAACTCAACGCGCACGCGACTGGCGATAGGCGATCAACCCTTCTGGGGTTGAGACGCTGAAGTGGGAATACCACGGGGGAGCGTGCCGCATGGCCAAGGTGGCCCATGTGTTTAGCCGTTCGCCTGGGCAGCCCTGGGATCAAATGCATGATCCCCAGGCCCATCGTCTTTAAGGACTGCCATGTACGACCGTAACATTCTCATTGAGCAAACTGATCCCGAAATCTTTGCTGCCATCCAGGCTGAAAACGCCCGCCAAGAACAGCACATCGAGCTGATCGCCAGCGAAAACTACGCCTCGCCTGCCGTCATGGCCGCGCAGGGCACACAGCTCACCAACAAATACGCCGAAGGCTACCCTGGCCGTCGCTACTACGGCGGTTGCGAATATGTGGACATCGCCGAGCAACTGGCGATTGACCGCGTCAAACAGATTTTTGGCGCCGAAGCTGCCAACGTGCAACCGCATTGCGGCGCATCGGCCAACGAAGCGGTGTTTCTCGCCTTTTTGAAACCCGGCGACACCATCATGGGCATGAGCCTGGCTGAAGGTGGTCACCTGACCCACGGCATGGCCCTGAACATGAGCGGCAAGTGGTTCAACGTCGTCAGCTATGGCCTGAACGATAAAGAAGAGATTGACTACGACGCCATGGAGCGCAAAGCCCATGAGTCCAAACCCAAGCTCATCATTGCCGGCGCCTCGGCCTACAGCCTGCGCATCGACTTTGAACGCTTTGCCAAAGTGGCCAAAGATGTGGGTGCTATCTTTATGGTCGACATGGCGCACTACGCGGGCCTGATTGCCGCTGGCGTGTACCCCAACCCCGTGCCACATGCCGACATCGTGACCTCAACCACCCACAAGAGCCTGCGCGGCCCCCGTGGCGGCATTATTCTGATGAAAGCCCAGCACGAGAAGGCCATCAACAGCGCCATCTTCCCCGGCCTGCAAGGTGGCCCGCTGATGCATGTGATTGCAGCCAAAGCGGTAGCCTTTAAAGAAGCGCTGGCGCCTGAGTTCAAGATTTATCAGCAACAAGTACTGGTTAACGCCCGCATCATTGCGGAAACGCTCACAGAGCGCGGTCTGCGCATCGTCAGCGGCCGGACTGAGTCCCACGTCATGCTGGTGGACTTGCGCGCCAAGGGCATCACCGGCAAAGAAGCCGAAGCCGTGCTGGGCGCCGCCCACATGACCATCAACAAAAATGCAATCCCCAACGACCCGGAAAAGCCGATGGTCACCAGCGGTGTGCGCATCGGCACCCCTGCCCTGACCACCCGTGGCTTCAAGGACGAAGAAGCCCGCATGACGGCCAACTTAATCGCCGACGTGCTGGACAACCCAAGGGATAGCGCCAACATTGACGCCGTACGCGCCAAAGTCAACACCCTGACCGCACGCTTCCCGGTTTACAAATAAGCCAACTGAGATGAAATGCCCCTTCTGCAGTCACTCCGAAACCCAAGTGGTGGAAACACGGATTTCTGAAGACGGGGACTCCATCCGCCGTCGGCGCCAGTGTGCCTCGTGCGAAAAGCGCTTTACGACTTACGAACGCCCGGACGTCACCTTTCCGGCGATCGTCAAAAAAGACGGTCGACGCATTGAGTATGAGCGCGCCAAACTGCTGGCCTCCATGAAACTGGCCCTGCGCAAGCGGCCGGTCAGCACCGAACAAGTGGATAGCGCGGTTGAGCGCATTGAAGAAAATCTATTGACGCTTGGGGTACGCGAGCTGCCCTCCGCCCGACTGGGTGAGTTGGTCATGCTCGAACTCAAAAAGCTCGACAAAGTAGCTTATGTGCGCTTTGCCAGTGTTTACAGGAGCTTTGAGGATATTGACGAGTTCAAGACGCTCGTGGACGAGGTAAGGCGGTAGATGCAATCAGCAAAGATGCTTCTTTGAGAAGACGGAATAAACGTCCAAGCAAGTACAGTCAAGTCTCAAAGACAGACAGCCGGTTGGTCTTGCTGGATACGCGGTCGGCCCTCACATTGAAGTTCACACCAAAGGTTTTTACACTTTGGGCATGGATATACAAACCACCTGTTCTTGTGCAACGCCCATTTGCGGCACCTCGTCACGACACGGGCAATCAGGTTTCTCCATTATTGAGGTTCTGGTTGCCATCATTATTCTGAGTATTGGCATGCTGGGTGCGGTGGGCATGCAGGCAACAGCCATGCAATCCAATAAGGAAGCCCGAAATCAAGCGGCAGCTACTACTTTCGCCCGTGAGCTTGCCGAAAAAATGCGGGGCAACCATACAGTAGCCATCAAAACGACGACGGCAGACAATCCTTATCTCTTTGATACCACCCTGGGGGCGTCGGCCACCATCGCAACGCCGGCCGTCAATTGCTTCATAGACGGGTGCCTGATCGTCAAAGACGCCGCAACCTGGGACGTCGCGGACTGGCAGGGCCGCGTCCAAGCCGCACTCCCCACCCCCAGAGTCAAGGTATGTTTTGACAAGGACCCTTTTGACAGCGCCGGCAAACCCCGCTGGGACTGTACTGACGATGGAGATATCTCCGTACTGAAAATGAGTTGGACAAGAAAAAACACTGCCGGAACGCTGGAATTCGCCGCAAGCACCGGCGCACCGGTCGTCGTTGTGACACTGACCGCTGGAAGCTCCCAATGACGCCACGCCATTTTCCCAATACAGGCCGCAAGCAGCGCGGCTTGACGCTGATTGAGCTGCTGGTCGCTCTTGGCCTCGGTCTGCTGGTCGTGGTGATTGCAGCAACGGCTCTTTTGCTGGGTCAGCAAGGGTACCGCAGTGTAGACACCACCACCCAGCTACGTGACCGGGAACGTTTTGCAACCGACCTACTGACACGCGTCATCATTCAAGCGGGTTATCAGGATTTGGGGGCTGCCAATGTTTCCCTGCGCTCAACAGCCAAACTACTTGGTAATGATCCAGAGCCCGATATTTACGGCTGGAACAACGCGGTGTACAAACAGCCTGACGACCTGATTCTGAGCACCGGCACCAAAATCACCAACGGCAATAGACCTGCTTCATGCACCGTTAATGACACTTCCTGTAAAAATGGCAGTGACGTTCTGCTAGTCCGCTACCAGGGTGTGAACTCGCCGACCGATGCCGCCAAGCCGGACAACACCATGATCAACTGCATGGGATTTGGGGAAACCGGTTTAACGAACGGGGATCTCAATGACCGTGCAGTCAGTATTTTTCATGTGACACGTGGGACCAATGGTGAACCCTCCCTGTCATGTTCTTACTACAATTTTGTTACTGGCGTTTGGGCTGGGCCCGCCCCGATGATTGAAGGGGTTGAGTCCTTTCAGGTTCTTTTCGGCACCGATGGCGTGTCCCCAGCACTTGCGCCCAGCGCAACCGCCGTGCAGGACACCGTGGCGGAACGCTGGCTGCGCGCCGACCAATTGACTGTTGCGGGCAACGATGCAGCCACACGCGAAAACTGGCGCAGGGTACGGGCAGTACGCGTGGGTTTGGTGCTGCGGGGTTCTGTAGGCTCGGCCCAGCAAGCGACCACGGCCACGTTCACCCCACTGGGCAGCATGTATGCCAGCACCAATGACACGGGCTCCAATTTGTCTGTGGCAGCGGACGGACGCTTACGGCTGCAGAGTACTTTTACCGTGCATTTACGCAACGACCTGACGCTCCGATGAAGTACCAACCTTTAGCCTCCTCCAGCTGCGCGGCTACACGCGTGCGCAGCAAGCAGCGCGGATTTTCCCTGATCACCACGCTGATATTGCTCATTGTGGTCACGGTGCTGGGGATCGGCGCGAGCCAGATGGTCTTGCTGTCCGAGCGCGCGACCCGGTTTGACCGTGACACGCAAATCGCTTTTCAGGAAGCAGAAGCCGCGCTGATCGACGCAGAATTCGATATCCGCGGCCCGAACACCTCTGCGAGCCAGCGCGTGGCCACATTTTCAGCCACCAGCGGGCTGGGGTTTATCGACGGTTGCGGCACAGGCACAGGTTTGTGCTTGCCCGCTGCTGATGGTCAAAAACCGGTTTGGTATACCGTTGATTTCACCGACGAATCCAGCAGCGCCAAAACTGTGAAGTTTGGCGACTTTACCGGACGGACCCTGTCCACAGGAACCAGTGGCATCCGCCCCGAGATGCCCCCCCGCTACATCATTGAAGTGCTTCCCGACAACACGTCTGGAAGCAGCGCGAGCACACCCAAAAAATTATTTCGGGTCACCGCCATGGGATTTGGGCCACGCAAGGAAACCCAGGCGGTCCTGCAAATGATTTTCCGAAAAGAGTAAGCACCATGAATTTCCGAATTCTGTTTTCAGGCTCATTGAGCAAGTCATCGAAAAAAGTATGGGGTATTCGGCTTGCCTTGCTGTCAGCCTTGTCGGCCATTACGGTGGGCGTCGTTATCAGTCAAACCATCACCCTGCCTCCTGAAGTGCTTCTGCCAGCCGAACCGCTTTACATGAATGGCGCCAAGACCAAAGGCAACCTGACACTGGCGCTTTCAGTGGAATTTCCGACCGTAGGGCAGACTTACCGCGACAACTTCGATTCAACCAAGGAATATGTCGGATATTTTGACCCAAAAGCCTGTTACCGCGCTGTTTTGAGCAGCGGTTCTCTCGGCAATTATTTCGACTGGCAGACCAACAAGGGCACTTTTTCGGCTACCTGCCCAAGCAGTCAGTTCGATGGAAACTTCATGAACTGGGCCACCTCTTCGGCCATCGATATCATGCGTTACGGCTTGACCGGCGGTAACCGCACCATTGACGACAACAATACAACAGTGGTTGACCGCGCTTGGTTGCCCGACAACTTTTACAAAAACTCCAGCTACTTCTCTGAAAAATTTGTACCGAACGCACAGTTGTCTGGCAGGACCGAAAATTCGCCCACGTCGTTTCCCAACGGCATGTGGATTTACAACTGTAAAAATCGCGTGTATTTTGCCGACGCTCAAGACAGTGGCACAAGCTGCGACAGCCCTTTCGGTGTTGCCAATGCCCTAAGCGCCCATCTAATCAAGGCAAACGCCAACAACAAGGGAAACTTCTACGAAGTCAGAAACCTGGTCTGCGACCCCAACAGTGCCTCCAACCGCCTGATGACCTACGACCCGGATACGAAGAAATGGACGGGCCTGTGCTATCGCTACCCAAGCGGCAAGTACAAGCCCGTTGGTCAATTTCAGATGAATGCAGACAACCTGAGGGTCTCGGTTTTGGGTTACCTGCAAGACGACAATCGGTCACGTTACGGTGGGGTGCTGCGTGCGCCGCTCAAATACCTGGGCCCCAAAAACTACGACAGCAACTTTAATTTGCTAACTGCGGCCAATGCTCGCAGCGAATGGGACGTCACAACAGGTGTGTTTATCACTAACCCCCAAAGTGGTGATTCAACCTATGGCGATCAAGGCTTTGGTCAAAGTGGGGTGATCAACTACGTCAACAAGTTCGGCACACTCAACCCTGACAGCATCGGCAAATACAAGACACTTGATCCACTCAGCGAACTGTATTACGAGGCGATTCGTTATCTGCAGGGTAAGCAGCCCACTCCAGAAGCCATAACAAATGTTAGCGGGACAACGTCATCCAAGGCGCTTCAAGAAAATTTTCCAGCCTACACAACCTGGACAGACCCCTTCGCAGGCTTCACGGATACCACGGATACCGGCAAGGGCTGCTTGAGAAACAGCATCCTGACCATTGCCGATGTATTTACCCATAGCGACCGGTCACTCCCTGGCAACAGTGTGACCACTAATAGCGACTTTGCCCGCAGTGTGGAAACAAGCCCGACGCTGGACGTTCCGCTCTGGACCAATGTGGTCGGCAGCTTTGAAAGCCAAACGACCTCCACGGCAACGGTGACTTACACCGACAGCCAAGGGCGCACCCAAACTGCCGGCAACATAACGGGCAATACGCTTTATCCCGCACTGAACAATGCCGCTAGCGTCGATACCGGCGCGACCGGGGGTTCGTATTACATGGCAGGCCTTGCATATTGGGCCAACACCCATAGTTTTCGCACCGATTTGCCCAAGGGACGGATCAAGACTTATTCGATCGACGTCAATGAAAACCGCGCCAGCGACAATGTAGATTTCCGCCGGACGCGGCAGCTGTACCTCGGCGCCAAATATGGGGGCTTTGACGACAGCGCGGCCGGCAACACCGGCAATCCTTATACGGTCGGCACCAACGTGCTTTGGCAAGGCACTGACGGCGACGCGAAAAACTATTTTTTAGTCAGTGATGCCGCCAAATTTCTCGATTCTCTTGCCGAGGTATTTGCACGCGTCGTTGAGGAGACCGGCAGTATTGCAGGCGGCGCTATTTCCACGCAGCGCTTGACGGTAGGCCAGGCAGCGGCCGTATTCCAGGCCCGCTTTAACCCGGTTGCCAACTTCTGGAGCGGTCGTTTGCTCAAGTATCCACTCTCGCTGAACACGGCGGGTACGTCACTCGTCATAGGCACCACTCCCACTTGGGAGGCGGGTCAGGTATTGACCAGCGACACCTTGATTGACAATGGCGCGGCCAGAAATATCGTTATTGGCGCACCGATTGGGGCGCAGGCGACCGTGACGCCTACACTTTTCAACTGGACCGATCTCGCACAGGCTCACAAAGATTCACTCAACACGGTGCCGTACAGCAGCCCTGTTGCGACTGATACATTGGGTGCGGACCGGCTCGCCTATCTGCGGGGGGACCGGCGCAAGGAAATCAAGCCGACGACGCCACTGGGGCCGTTCCGGCCTCGTGACATCGTGCTGGGTGACATTGTCAACAGCGGCTTGGTCTACATGGGCAAGCCATCGGGAAGCATTGGTGGCACGGACTACAACACGTTCTTTAATACCAATAAAACTCGCAAGCCCGTTGTTTTTGCCAATGCCAACGACGGAATGCTGCACGCTTTTTACGATACCAATGGCAAGGAGGCATTCGCCTACATACCGGGATTTGTAGCGAGCAAACTGAATCAGATACCCGACCAGGACTATAGTCATTTCAGCATTAACGATGCCACACCTGCAGTCTCTGAGGCTTATATAAGTAGCCAGTGGCGCAGTGTTTTGGTTTCCGGTGTTGGCGCCGGTGGGCAGGGAGTTTTTGCCCTGGATGTGACCAATCCGGAAACATTCACCAAAGACAACGTACTCTGGGAGTTCTCAGACCGGGATCATCCAGCGATGGGCAACGTGATTGGTACGCCCCAGATCGTGAAGCTTCGCACCACCGACTATGGCGTAACCCCCGCCTACAAATGGTATGCAGTGGTCGCCAGTGGCGTCAATAATTATTCGGCAGATGGTTACGCCTCTGCCACGGGTAATCCCTCCATTTTCATCCTCGATTTGTCGAACAAGCCCGCCAGCGCCAGTAATGGGGGTGTCGCTTGGACGGAAGGCACGAACTTCTGGCGCATCGAACTCCCCCAAACCAGCACCGCGATTGCCAAAGGCTTGGGGGGATTTACCACCGTTAAAAACTCCCAGACGGGCGCCGTAGACAGCCTGTATGCGGGCGACATGCAGGGCAATGTCTGGAAGCTTGACTTCACACTCAAGGGCTCAAGCAACTTGACTACGAATGCAACAACCAACTTGACAAAATTCAACGCCAAGACAGGAACCAGCAATACATTTTTCATCGCAAAGGACAGCAGCGGGGCACTGCAACCCATCACAGGGGAACCCGTCGTCATCAATGCTTTTTTTGACAGCAAACTGATCTCCTTTGGAACCGGAAAGTACCTGGAAAGCCCGGACACCAGCGTGCCAATGACTGTAGGTGCTTCGTTTTATACGCTTTTGGACAACACACAAGCAATCACCGGACGTTCTCTATTGCAGCAAGGCAGCGTTTCGACCTCTGGCATCGTCACGGTCCCCAGTTTTCTCTATGGCATGCCGCCGGCGACAGGAACCTCCGCGCTGAAAATGGGTTGGTATATAGATTTTGACAAGAGCATTGGCGAGCGCCAGATCAGCGATATCACCGCCGAGTTTGGTCAACTGTTTTTTGGTTCCCTGTTTCCGACACAAGGCTCATGCGGCGAGGGAGGGGGTCGGTTTTATGCGATGAACTCACTCACGGGTAACGGCATGTCAGAGTTATCGCAGGTTGGCATATTGGCAGCACCCCTGGTTTTGGAAATTGGCAGCACGGGGCTCACCCTCAGTGACACCAGCGGTCAACGAACAGCAACCCGGCGTGTTGCTATCATTACACAGGGCTCCAAGGGGCTGAAGGTCGCCGCCACGGGTGGCGGCGGACTTACCTACAACGAACAAGTAGGACGACTCAGCTGGCGTCAAATCAACAACTTCCGTGAAAACAAGAATAACTAACCCCTACGGACAACCATGCGTTCCCAATCCCTATCTCCATTCACCGGTCAACGCAACCAATCCGGTTTTTCGCTGATTGAACTCATGATCGTCGTTGCGATCATCGGCATACTGGCGTCGGTTGCTTACCCCGCCTATACCGACTCAGTACGCAAAGGCAAGCGGGCGGAAGCGCGGGCTGCGCTGATGAACCTGCTCCAGCAACAGGAGCGTTACCTGACGCAAATGAATACGTATGAAACCTTCGCGGCCGGAACGCCAGGAACGCTGCCGTTCAAGGCGTATTCTTCCTCCGACAGCACCTCGGCCCAAAGCAGTCATTTGCTCGGTGCAAGACTGTGCCAACCTGTAGGTACGATTACCCCCACCAAGCGTGATTGCATCGAAGTGTTTGCGGAACCTCAAGTCGGTGTTTTTTCTGACCCTCAGGTGACTTCAATGGCGATCGACACGCAGGGCCGGAGAACTTGCACGGGTACCAATATTGACCGCTGCTGGAAGTAAAGGCCCTGCCATGCCGCTCATCCACCGACCGAAACAGCGCCTGCCAGCTGATCCAGCATGCCGTCAGATCGGTTTTACCCTGATTGAACTGCTGATCACGATTGCCATTGCGACCCTCCTGATGCTGGTCGCTGTACCAAGTTATGTGGAGTTCCAGCGAAATGCGCAGCTATCAGATGCTGTCAGCAATTTCATTGCTGCAGCCAACACAGCAAGAGCCAATGCCATGAAGCAGGGGCTGAACACCTACGTGGTGCCCAACAACACAAGTACGGGTTGGAGTTCGGGCTGGATGGTTTATGCCGACTCCAACTGGAATCAGGACTATGACGCAGGCACTGATGAAGTGGTAATGCGCCATGACGCATTGAGTGTGGATATCACCCTCAATATTCCAACTACCAACAGTCTGACTGATGGTTATTTGATGTTTAACGGCAGTGGCTACCCGCGATTGAAAACAGGCGCCTTTGGTGGGGCTACGATCGAGATGAGCAACACATCGCGTTCAAGTTCGATCATCATTGACCCTGCCGGCCGCGTGCGGTCCTGCAAGACAGGATCGACAGGTTGCTAATCCCGTCTTTCTTTTCAAACCATTCTTCTTTCCTGACGTGACAACAAGCCTGCCAGAGCCCATGCGAGGCGCGCTAGACATAGCCTACGCGGCATTAGCCATTTCCCCACCCAATCCGAGAGTAGGCTGTGTCATTACAGACTTCAGCGGCAAAACTCTTGGCCTGGGACACACCCAGCGCACCGGTGGCCCCCACGCCGAAATCATGGCCCTGCGCGATGCAGCGGCACAGGGCCATTCAGTTGTTGGCGCCACCGCCTACGTCACGCTGGAGCCCTGCTCCCATCAAGGCCGCACCGGCCCCTGCTGCGATGCCTTGATTGCCGCCGGCATCAAAAAAGTCGTCGCCTCAATCGCTGACCCCAATCCACTGGTCTCAGGCCAAGGCTTTGCCCGCCTGCGCGCGGCTGGCATTGAAGTGATTGTTGGCCCCGGCGCAGAGGAATCCCGCGAACTGAACATCGGCTTCTTCAGCCGCATGATCCGCAAAACCCCATGGGTCCGCCTGAAAATTGCCGCCTCGCTGGACGGCAAAACCGCGTTGGACAATGGCGCCAGCCAATGGATTACATCCGCCGAGGCGCGCACCGATGGCCATGCCTGGCGTGCCCGCGCCTGTGCGGTGTTGACTGGCATCGGCACCGTGCTGGCAGATAACCCGCGGCTGGACGTCCGGTTAGTGGACACGCTGCGCCAACCCCACCTGGTGGTGGTGGACAGTCGGCTGGAGATGCCGCTCGATGCTCATCTTTTCATAGCTGGTCGCGCACTCTACATCTACGCTGCAGTGCCAAATGATGCAAAGAAAGCGGCTTTGGAGGCCAAAGGCGCCACCGTTATCTATCTGCCCGGTCAGCAGCCGGAAACACAAGGCAAGGTCGACCTGGCCGCCATGCTGATGGATCTGGGCAAGCGTGAAATCAATGAGTTGCACGTCGAGGCCGGCCACAAGCTCAATGGCTCCCTGATTCGAGAAGGACTGGTGGACGAATTTCTGGTTTATCTCGCCCCCAAGCTGATGGGGCAAGGCCGCGACATGGCCAGTTTCGGGCCTCTAACTGAATTGTCCCAAGCCATTCCGCTGGAATTCAAATCAACTGACATGCTGGGGCCAGATCTGCGCATCGTGGCCCGCATTCCGGGTCGCGACCAGTTCTGATTAACAAGTTTTCGGGCGGAAATCGGCCAGAGGCTCTTTCCTCTGCGAAAATACCGGCATGTTTACCGGAATCATCACCGGCGTGGGGCGCATCGTCGCCGCTCACGCCCAAGGCAGCTCTTCAACCCATGGCAAGCGCCTCACCATTGAGTGCCCGCCCACCTACCTCGACGATGTGGGGCTTGGCGACAGCATTGCACTCAACGGCGCCTGCATGACGGTGACCACACTGGACGCAGCACAACGCCAATTCACAGTGGATATCTCCGCGGAATCACTGGCCAAGACCGCCGCGCTGGACCAGACCGGCACCATCAACCTCGAAAAAGCCTTGCGCGCCAATGACCGTCTCGGTGGCCATCTGGTGTCGGGGCATGTCGATGGCATCGGCCAAGTGACGTATTTTGCGCAGGTGGGCGAAAGCTGGGAGTTGCGCGTGCTGACCCCCAAAGCCCTGGCCAAATACCTCGCCTACAAAGGATCACTGACAATCAACGGTGTCAGCTTGACCGTCAACCGCATCCAGGATACTGAAACCGGTTGTGAAGCCAGCATCAACTTGATCCCTCATACGGTTCAAAATACCGCACTGGGCACGCTGAAAACCGGCTCGCACGTGAATTTAGAAATTGACTTGATCGCGCGCTATGTCGAGCGCATGCTTAATTCGGACCCGCAACAGAGCAGCCCGGTCGAGCCTTAACGCTAGCCCCCTCGCTGCCCATTCCCCTCCTACTTCCTGAAAGACATTCGCATGACCGCCCCCTCCCCCGTGACTATTTCTCCGGTTGAAGACATCGTGGCTGATATGCGCGCCGGGCGCATGGTGATTCTGGTTGACGAAGAAGACCGCGAAAACGAAGGCGATCTGGTGCTGGCCGCCGACCACGTTACGGCGGACGCTATCAATTTCATGGCACGTTTTGGTCGGGGCCTGATTTGCCTGACCCTCACCCGCGAGCGCTGTGAACGCCTGCATTTGCAGCCCATGACAGCCGTCAATGGCGACAAAAAAGGCACCGCTTTCACAGTGTCGATTGAAGCCGCTGAAGGCGTGACCACCGGCATCTCGGCGGCGGATCGCGCTCGCACCGTGCAGGCCGCCGTGGCCGAAGACGCGACCGCCTACGACCTGGTGCAGCCCGGCCATATCTTCCCATTGCAGGCGGTTCAAGGCGGCGTCTTGATGCGCGCTGGCCACACCGAAGCTGGCTGCGACCTGGCAGCCATGGCGGGTTGCTCGCCCGCTTCGGTGATCTGCGAGATCATGAAAGACGACGGCACCATGGCGCGCCTGCCTGACCTGCAACTGTTTGCGGCCGAGCATGGACTCAAAATTGGCACGATTGCCGATTTGATCGAACACCGCAGCCGGGTCGAGACCCTGGTTGAAAAACTGGGTTCCCGTCCCATCAATACAGCCTGCGGCGAATTCACCGTTCACGCCTTCAAAGACAAAACAACCCAAGGCGTTCACCTGGCGCTGGTCAAAGGCCAGTGGGGCCCTAACGACACGGTACTGGCCCGCGTGCATGAGCCGCTGTCGGTGCTGGACGCGCTGGAAGTGGGTCGTGCCATGCACTCCTGGAGCCTGGATGCCAGTCTGGCCCGCGTGGCCTCGGAAGGCAAAGGGGTGGTGGTACTGCTCAACTGCGGCGAGAGTGCCGAGCAATTGTTGGCTCAGTTTGACGGCACGGCCCGCGCCAGCCACGGTCCGGAACGGGGTCGTATGGACTTGCGCAGCTATGGCATTGGCGCACAGATTCTGCGCGAATGTGGCGTGCACAAAATGAACCTCATGGGCAACCCGCGCCGCATGCCCAGCATGACCGGCTACGGGCTGGAAATTGCCGGCTACATCACAAAATAACCCACAAGGACAACACCATGTTTGGCGCAGACAAAGGAACGCTTGATTCCACCGACAGCCGCTTGAACGGCAAAAAACTGACCATTGGCATCGTGCAGGCCCGCTTCAACGAACCCATTACCAACTCGCTATCGGAAGCCTGCAAAGCTGAATTGATCGCACTAGGGGTATTGGAGAAAAACATTGATCTGGTGCTGGTGCCCGGTGCGCTGGAAGTGCCCGTCGCCTTGATGGCCATGGCTGAAAAACTAAAATACGACGCACTGGTGGCGGTGGGCTGCATTATTCGAGGCGAAACCTATCATTTCGAGTTGGTCGCCAATGAGTCAGGCGCAGGCGTGAGCCGGGTCGCCCTCGACTACCAGCTCCCCATCGCCAACGCGATTCTCACGACCGAGAATCTGGAACAAGCGATTGCCAGAAAAATTGAAAAAGGGCGCGATGCCGCCCGCGTCGCCGTAGAAATGGCCAACCTGTTGGAAGAAATTTGATGAATGAACTAAGCCCTAAACCGATGGGCGTCCGCCCTCCTCGTCAACCCCGCACCGGGGTGACCAGCACCGGCGCCCGCAAGGCTGGCAGCAAGTCCGAGCGTTCACGCGCCCGTGAATTTGCTTTGCAGGCGCTGTACCAAACGCTGGTCGGCAAAAATGAAGTGGCTGACATTGACGCATTCACGCGGGACCTGGCGGGCTTTTCAAAATCTGACTCCGTGCACTTTGATGCGCTGTTGCACGGTTGTACCGAACAAGCCGTTGAGTTGGACGCCCTGCTCATGCCCCTGCTGGACCGCAAACTGGCGGAGATTTCTCCCGTTGAGCACGCCGTCATGTGGATTGGCGCTTACGAGCTGAAGCACTGCCTGGATGTGCCATGGCGCGTGGTGCTGAATGAATGTGTGGAACTGGCCAAGGAGTTTGGCGGTACCGACGGCCACAAGTACGTCAACGCGGTGTTGAACGGGCTGGCCCCGAGCCTGCGTACGGACGAAATGGCGGCAGACCGGGGTCACTCCCGCCCATGAAAATTTCTGGCCGTGCGCAGCGGATTGAGCCTTTTTATGTAATGGAGGTCGCCAAAGCGGCCTCAAGGCTGGCCCAAGAGGTTGCCCACACCGCATCGCCGATGATCTTTCTGAACATTGGCGAGCCAGACTTCACCGCGCCACCGCTGGTAGAGGAAGCCGCTTGCAAAGCCGTGCGCGACGGGTTGACGCACTACACAGAAGCAACCGGCATGCTGGCGCTGCGTGAGCGTATCAGCGACTGGTATTTGCAGCGTTTTAACGTCACCGTGCCTGCCAGCCGCATCGTGATCACGGCCGGCGCCTCGGCCGCTTTGCAACTGGCCTGCCTGGCATTGATCGACTCGGGTGACGAGATTCTCATGCCCGACCCCAGCTACCCGTGCAACCGGCACTTTGTGAGTGCAGCGGATGGCACGGCAGTGCTGATCCCGACCTCGGCGGCTGAACGCTTTCAGCTCAGCGCCGACAAGGTGCAGGAGGCCTGGGGTGAGAATACCCGCGGCGTATTGCTGGCCTCGCCCTCGAACCCTACCGGCACCTCCATTCACCCGGATGAACTGCGCCGCATTCACAATGAGGTCAGCCATCAAGGGGGCATCACGCTGGTGGATGAAATCTACCTGGGCCTGAGCTACGACCCGCAGTATGGCCAGACGGCGCTGGCGCTGGATGACGACATCATCAGCATCAACAGCTTCAGCAAATACTTCAACATGACCGGCTGGCGGCTGGGCTGGATGGTGGTGCCGGAGCGCATCGTGCCGGTCATTGAGCGCCTGGCGCAAAACCTGTTTATCTGTCCCAGCACGATTTCACAGTACGCCGCGCTGGCCTGCTTTGAGGCGGACAGCATTGCCGAATTTGAGCGTCGCCGCGCCGAATTCAAAGCCCGGCGCGATTACTTTATTCCGGCCCTCAATGCCTTGGGCCTGAGCGTGCCGGTGATGCCGGATGGCGCTTTTTATGCCTGGGCCGACTGCTCGTCCGTCCTCGAAAAATCAGGCATCAAGGACAGCTGGGATCTGGCTTTTGAGATCATGAACCGCGCCCATGTCGCCGTCACGCCGGGACGTGACTTTGGCGTGGCCGAGACCCACAACTTCATCCGCTTTTCTACGGCCAGTTCGATGCCGCAGTTGAAAGTGGCCGTCGAACGAATGAAAGTTTTTCTGGAATCCATGAAATGAATCAAGACCTGTCGATCCTCCACCTGGTCCTCAACGCCAGTTTGGTTGTGCAATTGGTGATGTTGTTGCTGATGGTCATCTCGGTGTCCAGCTGGGCCGCCATTTTTCGGAAACTGTTTGCCTTGAAGCGGGTAAACGCGCTCAATGACGAATTCGAGCGCGAGTTCTGGTCGGGCACCAGCCTGAACGACCTGTTCGGCGCCGCCGCCAAAAACGCCCGCAACTCGGGGCCGATGGAGCGCATTTTTGCCAGTGGCATGCGTGAATACCATAAGCTGCACGAAAAACAAATCACCGATGCCAGCACCCTGATGGACGGCGCCCGCCGGGCCATGCGGGCCAGTTTTCAACGCGAGATGGACGTGGTTGAAATCAACCTGTCCTTCATTGCATCGGTCGGTTCGGTCTCGCCCTATGTCGGCCTGTTTGGCACCGTGTGGGGCGTCATGCACTCCTTTACCGGACTGGCCTCCTTGCAGCAAGTGACCCTCGCCACCGTCGCTCCCGGCATTGCCGAGGCTTTGGTGTCTACCGCCATCGGCCTGTTTGCCGCTATTCCGGCCGTCGTGGCCTACAACCGGTTTGCCCGGGACATTGACCGCATCGCGATCAAATTGGAGACCTTCATCGAAGAGTTTTCCAACATTTTGCAGCGCAATGTAGGCGCGCAGTCGGCCTCCGGCCGATAAAAGGAGTTAGATCATGGCTTCACTGGTCAGCCGCGGACGCGGACGCCGCACCATCAACGAGATCAACATGGTGCCCTTCATCGATGTGATGCTGGTGCTGCTGATCATCTTTATGGTGACCGCCCCTCTCATCACACCCAGCGTGATCGATTTACCCAGCGTGGGCAAGGCCGCCAAGCAGCCTGACCAGGTGATTCAAATCGTCATTGGCAAAGAGGACTCGATCGAGATGAAAATCAAGGAAAAATCCACCACCTTAGGGCTCAAAGAACTCGCCAGCGCGGTAAAGCAGGCCCAAGATGGCGTGATGAATTCCGCCGTGGTCATCAGCGCAGACAAGAACATCAAGTACGAGTCTGTCGTCAAGGTCATGGACACCCTGCAGCGAGCGGGCGTGCAGCGCGTCGGATTGTCAGTGCAGTTGGCCAACTAGAGACTGCGCATGCACGCTGCGACTGATCGTCTTGAGTTTGCCCCGCCTCCCACCCCGGGCGCTGTCCGGTCGCTGGTGCTGGCCGTGCTCGCCCACATTTTTTTGGTGGCGGCCCTGACCTGGGGCGTGCACTGGAAGAATGAGGCCGTCATTGTGACCGCCGAGGCTGAATTGTGGTCTGCCGTACCGCAGCAGGCCGCGCCCAAGCTGGTCGAAGTACCGCCGGAGCCCCCTGCAATAACGAAACCACCGGTCGTCGCCAAGTCCCTACCCACGCCCCCAACCCCACCCAAGCCGCCACAAGTCCAACCCAAGCTGGCCGACGCCGACATTGCCCTGGAACGCGAAAAACTGCGCCTCAAAAAGGAAAAGCAGCAAGAACTGGAAAATCAGCGCCTGGAAAAGTTGAAACAGGAAAAAGTGGACAAGCTCAAGCAGGAGAAGCTGAAGCTGAAGCTGGAAAAACTGAAACAAGAAAAACTGCTGCTGGATAAAAAACAGTTGCAAGAAAAACGCGAGCAGGATAAACGCGAGCAAGACAAAAAAGCCGCCGAAGACAAGAAAAAGGCAGCCCAGGACAGCAAGCGCAAAGAAGCACTCCAAGACCAGCAAGATGCCAAAAAAGTAGAAGCCCAACGTGCGGCCAATCTCAAACGCATGGCGGGTCTGGCCGGTGCCACCGGTTCGCCTGGTTCAACGGGCACCGCCCTGCACTCCTCCGGCCCTTCCGCCAGTTACGCCGGCAAGCTTCAGGCCAGCATCAAGCCGAACATCGTGTTTGTCGACGACATCGCCGGCAACCCGAAGGCGGAAGTTGAGGTACGGACCTCTTCCGATGGCACCATCATCAGCCGCAAGCTGATTAAGTCCAGTGGCGAAAAATCATGGGACGAAGCGGTATTGAGAGCCATCGACAAAACCGGAAAACTACCGCGCGATGTGGATGGAAGAGTCCCCAGTTCTTTGATCATAGATTTCCGCCCCAAAGACTAGGGTCCCTTGTTCTCTGACAGACGGCCAAGCCGACCTGATCTGAGATTCATCGAAGAGCAGGCGAGTAGCTATTTATTTAATAGCTACTCGCGCACAGTTGACGGGGGCTAGCGCCCGATTTCATTCATAAATGATCGCCGCCTGCCCCTGATCGGCCTGCACCCGCCAGCCGGCCAGCGCTTCATTGGTCGGGAAGAATTTGTACGACTCGCCCAATTGCAGCTCCGCCGAGGCCGCCCCCGCCTCTCCCTGACACGATACCGCCAGGCGCACCGCCATCCCGCGCACCACCTCACCCTGCTCCGTTGTCTCCCGCTGGGCCGGATAGTCCTTGATCATGCGCGCCACATCGGGCGCCTTGCCATTCACATCGGAGCTCACCGCCACCCGCAGGTATTTGCCAAACCGGCAACGCGCCTGGTCCAGATCCCAAATCTGCGTGATGGTTAGTTGCATGCCGCCTGAGAATCGATCTGGTTTCTGCTGGCCCATGACGATGACCAGTTCATCCTCTTTCAGCAGGTTACGGTGGGCGTTAATCAAGGCCTCGTCGGCACGGGCCTCGATCACACCAGATTTATCGTCCAGCTTGAACAGCGCCAGCTTGCCGCGCTGGCCATTGATGACGCGGAAATCGGTGATGATGCCGGCCAGTAACTGCGGCTCGCGGGTGTCGATCAGGTCGTCAATCTGGCGTTTGGCAAAGCGACGTACTTCCAGCACCACCTCGTCAAACAGATGGCCTGACAAATAGAAACCGACCGCGGTTTTCTCAAAGGTCAGGCGCTCCTTCACGCCCCATGGCATGGCCTCCACCAAGTCAGGTTCTTGCGTGCTGGAGCCGTGATCGTCATCACCGCCCATGTCAAACAAGCCGCCCTGATTGGCGTTGGCGACCGCCGCCGCGCCAAACTCAAAGGCGCGGTCGACCGAGGCCAGCAAACTGGCCCGATTGAGCTGAATGGAATCGAACGCGCCGGCCTTGATCAAGGCGTCCACAGTGCGCTTGTTGATCTTGCTGCGGTCCACCCGCACACAAAAATCAAACAAACTCTTGAACGGACCGACCACATCGCCCGACGGACCCGCGCCCTTGCCTTCGCGCGCCGCCACAATCGCCTCGATCGCTTGCTGGCCCGAACCTTTGATGGCGCTCAGGCCATAACGAATCATCTTGTCGGAAATCGGCTCAAAGCGAGGAAACCCCCGATTCACATCGGGCTGCTCGAAGGTGAGGCCCATCTTCAGCGCGTCTTCGTACAAGACCTTGAGCTTGTCGGTGTCGCCCATTTCCACCGTCATATTGGCGCAGAAAAACTCGGCGACGTAGTGCACCTTGAGCCAGCCGGTGTGATAAGCCAACAGCGAATAGGCCGCAGCGTGCGACTTGTTGAAGCCGTAGCCGGCAAATTTTTCCATCAAGTCGAACACCTCGTCGGCCTTGGCCTCGTTGATGTCGTTCTTCAGGGCACCGTCGCGGAAAATCTGGCGATGCTTGGCCATTTCGTCCGCGTCTTTTTTACCCATGGCGCGGCGCAGCATGTCGGCACCACCGAGCGAATAGCCGCCCAGAATCTGCGCGGTCTGCATCACCTGCTCCTGGTAAACCATGATGCCGTAGGTCTCCGAGAGCATATTGGCCACCAGCGGATGCGGATACTCCACCACTTCACGGCCGTGTTTGCGCGCCACAAAGCTCGGAATCAGGTCCATCGGGCCGGGCCGGTACAAGGCGTTCAGCGCAATCAGGTCTTCCAGCCGGGTCGGCTTGGCATCTTTCAGCATGCCCTGCATGCCACGAGATTCAAACTGGAACACGGCCTCGGTCTTGCCCTCGGAGAACAGCCGGTAAACCTTGGCATCGTCCAGCGGCAGGTTCTCATAGGCAAAGTTTTCCTGCCCCAAGTGACGCTTGACGATGAATTCGCGCGCAATTTCCAGAATGGTGAGCGTGGCCAGGCCCAAAAAGTCAAACTTCACCAGGCCGATGGCTTCCACGTCGTTTTTATCGTACTGACTCACCGCCGAATCGCTGCCGGGCTGCTGGTACAGCGGACAAAAGTCGGTCAATTTTCCCGGGGCAATCACGACCCCACCCGCGTGCATGCCAATATTGCGGGTCATGCCCTCCAGCTTGCGCGCCAGTTCCAGCAGGGTCTTGACGTCTTCCTCTTTGCTTTCGCGCTCGGCCAGAATCGGTTCATCCGTGGCGTAAACAGTTTTATCGTCTTTCTTGCGGTCCGGCGGTGGCAACTGCAGGCTGACGCTGACGCCCGGCTTGTTGGGGATCAGTTTGCTGATGCCGTCGCAAAAGGTGTAGCTCATGTCCAGCACGCGGCCGACGTCGCGCACCGCCGCGCGGGCGGCCATGGTGCCGAAGGTCACGATCTGGCTCACGGCGTCCTTGCCGTATTTGCCTTTGACGTAATCGATCACCAGATTTCGGTTGGTCTGGCAAAAGTCAATGTCGAAGTCGGGCATGGAAACCCGTTCCGGGTTCAAAAACCGCTCGAACAGCAAGTTGTATTGCAGCGGGTCCAGATCGGTAATCTTCATGGAATACGCCACCAGCGAGCCCGCACCCGAACCCCGTCCCGGTCCGACCGGACAGCCGTTTTTCTTGGCCCAGTTGATGAAGTCGCCCACAATCAAAAAGTAACCCGGAAACCCCATTTTCAGAATGGTGTCGATCTCAAACTCCAGCCGCTCAACATAACGGGGACGCTCGCTCTCGCGTTTGGCCTCATCCGGGTACAGGTGAATCAATCGCTCCTTGAGTCCCTCATGCGAGGTGTAGCGAAAGTAGTCATCCGGCGACATGCGCTGGCCGTTGACTTCCGGCGTCGGGAACTCGGGCAACTGGGGCTTGCCCAAAACCAGCGTCAGGTTACAACGCTTGGCAATTTCCAGCGTATTGGCCAGCGCGGAGGGCACATCGGCAAACAGCGCCTGCATCTGGGCGCTCGACTTGAAGTACTGTTCGCGCGTGAATTTGCGCACCCGGCGCTGGTTGCCCAAAATTTCGCCTTCGGCAATGCACACGCGCGCCTCATGCGCCTCGTAGTCGTCCGGCTCGGAGAACTGAACCGGGTGTGTGGCCACCACCGGCAAGCCCATGCGGGCGGCCAGTTGCACCGTCGCAATGACATGGGCTTCATCTTCAGGACGTCCGGCGCGCTGCAGTTCCAGATAAAAACGGTGCGGAAACAGGCTGGCCAACTGCAAAGCCGCGTCAAAAGCACGGGCCTCATCGCCTTGCACCAAGGCCTGTCCCACTGGCCCGGCCTGCGCGCCCGACAAGGCAATCAGCCCCTCGTTGAGTTCGGTGAGCCAGGCTAATTTGACGGAGGCCTGCGTTTTGCCCGCATTTTGCGTCCAGGCGCGTGCCAACAACTCCGATAAATTCAGGTAGCCCTGCTTGTTTTGCACCAGCAACACCAGGCGTGACAGGGTGGCATCGTCCTTGCCCAGCCCTTCCAGCCAGATTTCAGCGCCAATCAGGGGCTTGACGCCCCGCTTGCGGGCTTCCTTGTAAAACTTGATGGTGCCAAACAGATTATTCAAGTCAGTGATCGCCAAAGCGGGCTGCCTGTCGGCGGCCGCTGACTTGACGATATCATCGATACGGTTGGTGCCGTCGACGACGGAAAATTCGGTGTGGAGACGCAGATGAACAAACATAGCTTCTATTGTAAGAAAGCGCCAAGGTAAAGATTTTGAAGATTCTTGTTGTCGATGATCATGCGCTGGTGCGGGAAGGCTTGTGCCAGGTCCTCAAAGGCCTGGATGAGCAGGTGCAGGTGCTGGAGGCCCCGCACTGTGCCCGCGCATTTGAGCTGGCGGCCCTGCACCCCGACCTCGATCTGGTGCTGCTGGACTACCACCTGCCCGACATGAACGGGCTGGATGCACTCACTATTTTTGGGACAAAGCACCCAGAACTGCCGATTGTCATGCTCTCCGGCTCGGTCAATCTCCGGATCATGCGGCAGGTCATGGCAAAAGGCGCGGCCGGCTTTGTTACCAAAGCGGGCATCAGCAATGACTTGCTGTCGGCCTTGCGGCGGGTGCTGGCAGGTGACGTGTACCTGCCGCCCGAACTGCTGACGGCGTCGGGGACGCCTTCAGCACAGGACTTCAGCACAGAAAATAACGCGCCCCTGCTCACTCCGCGCCAGGAAGAGGTGTTGTATCTGCTGCTGGATGGGCGCTCGAACAAAGACATCAGTCAAACACTCCATCTCTCGGAGGAAACGACCAAGAATCATGTGACCGCCGTGTTGCGCTGCTTTGGCGTGCAAACCCGGATCCAGGCCGTTATCGCGGCCGGCTACCACGGCTACACCAAATCAGCACCACTGGCCTGAACGTCAGCCGCCAAATGACGAATCAGGCTGCGCAGTTTGGCCGGGCGCACGGGCTTGTGCAACAGGGTTAACGAAGCTTCCGTGGCGGCCTGCATCAGGCCAGCATCGGTGTCGCCGCTCATCAGGCAGGCAGGAATCAACCACCCGGCCTTGGCGCGCAGCTGGCGGATGGTCTCAATGCCATTTTCCTCGTCACGCAACCGATAGTCGCTCACGATCACATCGGGAATAAGCCCCGCTTCAAGCTGAGAGAGGGCCGCAGAGAGGCCATCGGCCACGCCCACCACGTAACCCCAGGACTCCAGCAAGCTGACCAGTCCTTCGCGCGCCAAGGCGTCGTCCTCCACCACCAGCACCACCAAACCAGCAAGGTTGTTTAACGTTTCAACGGGTTGTGGAACTGGCACTGCCATTGCGGCGCCGAGCGGCACCAGAGGCACCAACAAGCTGAACCGGGTCCCCCCCCCCAGCGTGGAATGCATTTGCAGCCGGTGACCCAGCAGTTGCGCGGTCCGCTCGACAATATTGAGCCCCAGCCCCAAGCCCTTGCTGCGGTCGCGCTCCGTGTTGCCAACTTGGTAAAACTCTTTGAAAATCGCCTCGTGATGCTCGGGCGCAATGCCGATGCCGCTGTCCCACACCTCAATCCGCACATGCTGACCGTCACCCGCCACGCGACAGGCCACCAGTACGCTGCCCTGGCGGGTGTAACGCAAGGCATTGACGACCAGGTTCAACAAGATGCGATGCAGCAGCGTGGCGTCGCTCATCACCCAGACGGCAGTGGGCCGAACGCGCAAGAGCAGGCCTTTTTCAACCGCGCTGATCGTCAAACCATGCTGCAATTGATCAAAGAGCTCGGCCAGCGCGAACGGGCGCAGTTGCACTTGCACCGCCTTGGCCTCCAGCCGGGAAATATCGAGCAAACCATCCAGCAAATTCTGCAGGGCCTGTACCGAGGCCTCCAGGTTGCCTATCAACTGGCTTGTTTGCGCATCATGCGGCAACTGCGCCAGCCGGGCCACGAACATCCCCAGCGCATGCGTCGGTTGCCGCAAATCATGGCTGGCGGCGGCCAGAAAACGGGACTTGGCCAGCGTCGCCGTCTCGGCCTCTTCTTTTTTCTGTCGCAGTTCCAGCGTTGCCATGGCAACCCGCTGCTCCAGCTCGTCACGCCCGGACTCCAGCCGTTCTGCCATCAGATTCAAACCCTGCTGCAAATCGCGCAACGGGTCGCCCGGCAGCACCGTTGCGCGCGCCGACAATTCGCCGCGCCCAATGCGCTCAATGATGCGAGACACGCTCAAAATGGGGTGAATGACCCCGCGCCCCAGACGCACCGCCAGGACGCCACCAAACAGCAGGCAAGCCAAGGTGACCGCCAGACCCAGCAACAGCATGTCACGCTCACGCTGAAAGAGTGCATCTCGCGAAAACTCGATCAGCACATGCCCCAGCACTGGCGACGGCGCCTCGGCGCCCGCTGCGTTGGCCTCAAACAGATCGTCCAGTCTGACTTGACTTGCCGTGACGGGTTGCGACAACAAATCCGTGCGTTTCACCGGATCAAACTTTTCGTCTTCCTGGCGGCTCAGCACCGGGGGTGTTTTGAAACCGGCCTTACCGGCAAAGACGAGAACATCGCCTTGGGCATTCACAATGGCAACCGAGCGCACGTCTGATTCCCGCAATGCACCGCTGGCAATGGTTTGCAAATGGGTGATATTGTCTGAAAACAAGCCGTATTCGCTGGCCGTGGCCAGCTGACGGGCGAGTGACCGGGCACGTTGGTGGTAAGCCTCGCCCAAGTCACCAAACCGCGAGGCCAGAAACACGCCCGCCAACAAGATGGCGATCAGGGTCACCGGCAAAAGGGCGGCCAGCAACATGCGTGTGCGAATATCCACCATTTTCATAGCAAGCTCTCCCGGCTGCGCAAGCGGGCACGCAAAGCATCCGCATCCAGTGTCAAGCCCAGCGAACGGGCGACATGCTCGTTCACGGTAACGCTGAAGTCCAGCGAGTAAATCGGGTTGGCTGACAAGGCCTTTCCCAGTAGCACGCCACGGGCAATCGTCGCGGCTTGCAGGCCAATTTGTGTCGGCGTCACATGCAAGGCCAGCAAGGCGCCCGCTCGAACATAGGCCGGTGAAAAAGCCACCAACGGCACCTTGGCCCGAAAGGAGGCCAGCAGAATATTCTGGATGCTGCTGCTGTTGTACAACTGCGGGTCAGCCACCGCCAACAGCAGATCAGCGTCCTCCAGAACATTTTTGAGGCTGGGGAAAAGCAACTCATTGTGTCCAATGGTCGCTTCTATGAGATCAAGACCACTGGCTTGCACCAGTGTTTTCAAAGCCGGGGCTTGGGCCTGCGATTCAGGCCCCCACAACACCCCAACACGCCGGGCCGCGGGCAAGGCCAAGCGGATCAACTCCAGTTGACGGCTTAAGGGCTGATCGAGATAAAGAGCCGAAAACTGTGACGACGACTTGCGCCCGCTCTTGCGCAAAACACGCTCAAAACTGCTGCGCGGCAGCAGCGTGCTCAACACCGGTGCCCTCAACTCTGATTTGGCCAGTGCATTCGCGGCATCCGTCCCCAGCGCAATGAATAATTTTGGCGCCAACGGGCCTGCGGCTGTCCATTCAAGGGCAGTGAGCTGCAGCATGTCGTAACGCGACAGGCCAAGACGTTCAAGTTCGCTGACCAAGGCCTCGGCGGCCTCTACATAAGCCGGACTGCGCTCACTGCTCACGATCACGACCGCCACCGCCACGTGAGCGCAAGCCCCAGCGAACACGGCCAGCCAGAGACTAAAGAGCAGAAAACGCAGGCGCACTAGCCGGGCTCGCTACATCAGTTTTCCACCCGCAGGGTCACAAAGGCCCGGCGCTGGAACTGAAAACTTTTATCAAAATCGGGGTATGGCGTGCCCAGGTTCTGCACCACCAGCGCCAACTCACCACGGTTTGTGCCAAAGCGCAGGGGCAAACCTAAACGCAGGTCAGTGCGTGTCATCGCCACAGGGTCACCTGTCGATCCCTGTGGTGATGCGGTGCTGTTGTCCTGATGCATCAGGCTCAAGTCCAGGTTCCCTGGCAGCTTCTGGAAGAAGGTGAGCGAACTTGCCAGCTTCGGAGCCCCCCAGGAAGTGTCACGGTCTAACGACTCGATATCTATATAGGCTTGATTGAAGATGAACTGCCCATCGCGCCAGGGGCGCCATTTCAATTGGTATTCAACACCATGAATTGCTAAATCTTCGGTGTTGATGAAGTCCGCAGCAACCTTTGAAAGCAAAGCAGTTCCAGGAGGCAAGGCATAGGGTTGACTCCGAACGAAACCGCTAATCTGCTCGTGAAAAGCACGCACATCCAGACTCGCCCCTAACTTGGGAAAGTCGCCGAGGTAGCCGATCTCTTGCGTCAGCACACTTTCGGGCTGGACGTTGCCACGGGACAGTGTGGCGACCTGCAGTACAACACCATTGGAGGCATAGCGCACATTGCTGAATTTCTCAAAAGTACTCGGTGGTCGATTTGCTTGTGAAACACCGGCGCGCAGTGTTTGTCCTTCTGCAACGTGCCAATTCAGCATCAACCGCGGCGCGAGACTGTCGCCACTCACGCTGCTGTGTTCAAACATCGACCCGGCATTGAGCACCAGATCACGGGCCAGCCGCCATTCGGCATTGGCAAACAGGCGGCTGAACTCCGTGACGAAAGCGGCATCGGTGTTGTACAGCGGCTTGGAAATGACCTGCTCGCGGCGCAATTCACCGCCCCAGACCACCCGCAAATTTGAGCCATGACGAAAGGTATGCTGCAAGGACACGGTGTCACTGCTCGATTGACCACTATATTCAATGTCAAGGCTATCGTTAATAGTAGGCACGAATTTTTTCAATTCGATCAGCGAGTACGGGAAGGTATCCCGGTAAGACTCTTCGGTGTGAGAAAGACTGAACGCCAGGTCTTCGTCCTCCCCCAGGCTGCGCCGCCAATCGAGTTGAGCGTAGCCTGAGCCAAAAGTGCGATCACGCAGAGGATCGGCAACTTTATACGAGTAACCATTGCCGGACTCAATCTCCAAACCGCCCGCACGCAACTGAATATCGTCGTTCGCAGGGCCGCGCAGGTCAGCACGAAAATTGACGCGGCTAATTTGGTTGTGGCCATTTGACCCCGTCAGTCCGGCATCGGCCCGGCGGTCAACCGTCAGACGGTAACTGGCATCCTCTTTGCCCCAGCCAATGCGGGCCTGCGAATCGTTGATCCCATTTTCCCCGCTGGTCAGCGCGGCCTGCAGACCCAGCGTATCCTGCGTGTGGCGCGTCACAATATTGACCACCCCGAGCATGGCGCGCGCACCATAAGCCGCCGAGTTGGAACCGCGCAGTACCTCAATGCGCTCAATATCCGCCAACGCCACCGTCTGCAAGCCGCGCCCAGTGCCGCCCAAAAAGTACGGGGAATAAACCGAACGACCATCGACCAGCACTTGCATTCGTGCGGAAAAAGCGTCAAACCCGCCGTGGTAGCTGGCCAGTGGCGCGCCACTTTCAAACGACGTACTGGTCTGAAAACCCGGCACCAGCCGCAGCAGGTCGGCCACATCGCGCGCACCGGACAAGCGAATCATGTTGCGGTCCAGGATGGTGACGGCCCCCGGCGTCTCGTCCAGCCGCTGGGGCAAACGAGAGACCGACAGCACAATCGGCATGTCACCCAAAAAGTCCTTCTCGGACACGGATTCAGGGGTTTGCGCTGCGGCCAGACTGGTCCAGCCCAGCAGGGCAATCAGACGAAAAGAGTAATTCATGAAGGGATCCAACTTTATTTTTTATCCGGTGATTTTGCCCTGCCAGTGGCCCGTCCCGACTGACACGGTGGCCCGCTCTTCTAAAATCAAGGCGTGAACACCACTCTTAATATTTCAGCCTATAAATTCGTTGCCCTGCCTGACGCCGCAGAGCTTCGCGTCACCTTGCTTGAGCGCGCACTGGGCTTGCAACTCAAAGGCACGATTCTGCTGGCCGAAGAAGGCATTAATTTGTTTCTGGCCGGACCCGCCGAGGCGGTACGCGGGTTTGTGACCCAGTTGCAGGCCGATGCGCGCTTCTGCGATGTCGCGCCCAAAGAAAGCTGGTCAGACCACCAACCGTTCAAAAAAATGCTGGTCAAAGTCAAGAACGAGATCATCCGCATGGACCACCCCACCATCGTTCCGGCGGCGGGCCGCGCCCCAGCGGTCTCTGCCGCCACGGTGAAACGCTGGCTGGACCAGGGGCATGACGACAGTGGCAGGCCCGTCGTCACGCTGGACACACGCAACGACTTTGAAGTAGATCACGGCACGTTTGCGGGCGCCATTGACTGGCGCATCAGTAAATTCACCGAATTCCCGCAAGCGCTGCTCGACCACCAGACCGAACTGCAAGACAAAACCGTGGTGAGTTTTTGTACCGGCGGCATCCGTTGCGAGAAGGCGGCGATTTTGATGCGGGAAGCGGGGCTGGAGCATGTGTTTCAGCTTGAAGGCGGCATCCTCAAGTATTTCGAAGAAACCGACGGCTCGCATTACACAGGCAGCTGCTTTGTATTTGACGAACGCCGCGCCCTCAGCGCCGACTTATCCGTTACCAAATAAGTATAAAAACAGGCTGTAGCCCCCGTCTAATATGCGCAAGTAGCTATTAAATAAATAGCTACTTACAACCACCAGCGCAAGGGCGCCGCAACCGCCAGTTGGATTTAGCTGCGGAACTTGGCGGTGACTTCAGCCACGCGCTGGCCAAACAGTTTGGCGGTGTCCAGATCGCCTTGGGGCATTTCGGCGGGCGAAGAATCCGACGGCGACTGCGCCATGGCGCCGGCAAAAGAACCCACGTAGTTGATATCGTTGCGCTGTGCCGCCTTGGTGTTGCTGGGCATCAGCCCGGTGCCGACCCAGATGCCGCTCTGCTGCATGGCCAGGGTGAACAGATAGTGCAGCGTGGACAGCTTGTCGCCGTTCATGGTGGCGCTGTTGGTGAAGCCGGCAAAAACCTTGTCTTTCCAGGTCTGGCTGAACCAGGGCTTGCTGGAGGCGTCGGCAAATTTCTTGAACTGCCAACTCACGTTGCCCATGTAGGTGGGCGAACCCATGATGATGGCGTCGGCAGCGTTGAGCGTTTCCCAGTTCGCCTCCGTCAAATTGCCTTCTGCGTCAATGGCCACCAATTCGGCGCCCGCGCCTTCTGCCACGGCTTGTGCCATGCGCAGGGTGTGACCATAACCTGAGTGAAAAACTACTGCTACTTTTGCCATTAGAAAACTCCAGAAATAAGTAAGTTAAGAAAATTTAGGCGCTGAGATCAAACACCAGCACTTCGGCCTCTTGGGCGTGGTCCAGCGTGAGGAGACTCTCGTCTTCAATCAGCGCGGCGTCACCCGTGGCCAGCGCAACGCCATTGACGGCAAGCTCACCACGCACCAGGTGCACATAACACTTGCGCGCCGGGTCCAGCGTCAACTGGGCCGTTTGCTCGCCGTCAAACAAACCGGCGTACAAACACGCATCCGCGTGAATCAAGACGGAACCCTGGGCCCCATCGCGGGAGGCCACCAAGCGCAAGTTGCCCTGCTTCTCAGTATCTGCAAATGTCTTTTGCTCGTAGCTTGGCTGGATGCCCGTCACATTGGGCGCAATCCAGATTTGCAGCAAATGGGTGGTCTCGTCAGGCGCGTGATTGAACTCGCTGTGCTGCACGCCGGCCCCGGCGCTCATGCGCTGCACGTCGCCCGGCGGGATCGTCTTGACGTTGCCCATGCTGTCTTTGTGCGCCAGTAAGCCGCTCAACACATAGGTGACGATCTCCATGTCGCGATGGCCATGGGTGCCAAAGCCTTTGCCAGCGGCAATCCAGTCCTCGTTGATGACGCGCAGATTGCCCCAGCCCATGTGTTGCGGGTCGTAATAACCGGCAAACGAGAAACTGTGAAATGACTTGAGCCAACCGTGGTCGGCGTAGCCGCGATCTTTAGATTTCCTGACAATTAACATGACGAATGCTCCACAAATGGTTTGAACTCCTGAGCTGAACTTTAGCCCCTTCCAGGGTGTGCAACCATTCACGGGTTTGATGGCATCATTCAAATAATTCGAACCAAAAGGACAAACAAGTGCAAACCGCCCGCGATGTATTGACCCCTGATGCCCTGGCCATGCTGCAGACCATCGCAAGCACCGGCAGTTTTGCCGCGGCGGCCCGCGCCCTGGGCGTCGTGCCGAGCGCCCTGACCTACCGGGTGCGCCAGATTGAAGAGGCGCTGGACGTGCTGCTGTACGACCGCAGTTCGCGCCAGGCCCGTCTGACCGAAGCCGGGGCCGAACTACTGCGCGAAGGCACGCGACTGCTCAGCGAAATTGATGCGGTTGCCAACCGGGTCAAACGCGTGGCCACCGGCTGGGAGCCGCAACTGACGGTGGCGGTGGACAGCATCATCTCCAAAGCCACGGTGATGGAACTGTGTGAAAGCTTTTTTGCCCTCAATCCGCCCACCCGCATCAAACTGCTCGATGAAACCTTGTCAGGCACGCTCGCGGCGCTGACCTCGGGCCAGGCTGACCTGGCACTGGGGGTGCCCGAGTCCACCAACTACGCCGGAATTCACGGCGAACCGCTGGGTGATGTCAGCTTTGTCTATGCGGTGGCACCGCATCACCCGCTGGCCACGGCCGCGGAACCCCTGAGCGACGAGCTGATCCGGCAGCACCGCGCGGTGGCCGTGGCCGACACCATCGCCCGCGGCAACGGCCTGACCTTCGGCTTGCTGGGCGGACAGGACGTCTTCACCGTGGCGACCATGCAGGCCAAGCTTGATGCGCAACTGCGCGGACTGGGCGGTGGGTTCGTGCCCGAAAGCATGGCCCACAACTTCATCGAGACCGGGCGCCTGGTGGCAAAAAAGGTCGCCCGGCCGGAGCGCATTGTGCGGGTCAATTACGCGTGGCGCAACGTCACCAAGTCAGGCCCGGGTCGGGCCCTGAGTTGGTGGTTGAACCAATTAACCAGTCCTGCGACCCGCGCCGCTTTACTGGAGCGGCACCGAGGCGTGTAAAGTGCAAGACATAACACAACCCATGGAGATTCCGTTCATGACTCAATCCACATCCAAACCCGAAACAAAAAACATCGCCGTCATCGGGGCAGGCATGGCGGGCGTTAGTTGCGCCCGCACCCTGGCGCAAGCGGGCCACCAAGTCACCTTGTTCGAGAAAAGCCGGGGGATTGGGGGACGGATGGCCACGCGGAACAGCCCGTTTGGCACGTTTGACCTCGGAACCCAGTATTTCACCGTGCGCGACCCGCGCTTTGTGCAAGCGCTGGAAACCGTGCCGGGACTGTGCAAGCCCTGGAGCGCCAACAACGTGCGGGTCCTGGACGAGCACGGCCAGGTCGCCGCGAACGGACTGCACTCGACCGAAGCCCACTGGGTGCCGACGCCGGGCATGAACGCCCTGACCCGCAGCTGGGCAGAGCCCCTGGTGGAGCAACACCATGTTGAGCTGGAAACCAAGGTAACGCACCTGGAGCGTGATGCGCTCCATCCCAAACTTTGGCAGCTGCACACCGAGGGGCCGGGTGATGCGCGTCATGTGTTTGCGGGATTTGACGTCGTGCTGCTGGCCATGCCATCGGAGCAGACGCGTGCGTTGCTGCAAACCGCACAGCAGTTTGAGCGGATGGAGAAACAAATCGACAAAGTCAAAGTAACCCCTTGCTGGACCCTGATGCTGGCCTTTCCGCAGGCGGTACAGCCGGGCTTGACCACCTTGGGGCCACAGTGGAATGCCGCCCGCAGCACACACCACCGCATTGCCTGGCTGGCACGCGAATCAAGCAAGCCAGGGCGCAGCGTCGTGGAGCGCTGGACCGTGCAAGCCAGCGCGGCCTGGTCACAAGAGCATATCGATGACGATGCCGAGCGGGTGCAGGCCAAGCTGCTCAAAGCTTTTACCGAAGTCACCGGCATCCGGGCCGAGCCCGCCCACATTGACAGCCAGCGCTGGCGATATGCCCAAACCAGCCAGCCACTGGGCAAATCCCATCTGTGGGACGCCAAGATGGGCGTCGGCGCCTGCGGCGACTGGTGTCTTGGGCACCGGGTGGAAGATGCGTTTGTCTCAGGTTTGGAGCTGGCACTCGCTGTGGCATGACCGGCTACCGTGGAAGGTTTGCGCCTTCCCCCACCGGGCCGCTGCACGCCGGCTCACTGGTGGCAGCCCTGGCCAGTTGGCTGGACGCGCGCGCCCATGGCGGCCGTTGGCTGGTTCGCATCGAAGACGTGGACACACCGCGTTGCGTGCCGGGCACGGACCAGTTCATCCTGCAGCAACTCAGCGCCTGTGGCCTTCAGCCCGACGAGCCACCGGTGTGGCAATCGCAGCGCTCCGCGCACTACCAGCAGGCGCTGGACCAGTTGCTGACGAACGGACTGGCCTACCCCTGTGCTTGTTCCCGCAAAGACATTGAAACCGCGCTAAGCCGCCAGGGGCTGGGGCGCGAGCGTCATGGCGAGCTGATTTATCCGGGCACCTGCCGCACCGGGTTGCACGGCAAGACCGGACGCGCCTGGCGGATGCGGACTGATTCTTATGTATCAAATCGACCTCCAGCCCCCGTATTACCTGCGCAAATAGCTATCGAAATAGTAGCAAATTCAATCATCCGCTGGCGCGACCGTCGCCTGGGACCGCAACAGCAGGATGTGTCGGCCGAGGTTGGCGACTTTGTGCTCCGGCGTGCCGATGGCTGCTTTGCCTACCAGCTCGCGGTGGTGGTGGACGACGCGGCGCAAGGTGTCACCGACGTGGTGCGTGGCGAGGATCTGGTCGACAACACGGCACGGCAGATTGGGTTGCAGCAGTGTTTAGGACTGCCAACGCCGCGCTATCTGCACACGCCCTTGGTGTTGGGCGAGGACGGTGAAAAGCTCTCCAAACAGAACGGGGCGCGGAGGCTGGATTTATCTGATCCGCTGGCGGCGCTGAACACGGCTGCTGGTTTATTGGGGTTGCCGGTTGGTTCGGGATGCGTTGCGGAGGCGCTTGCGGCTTGGGTGGTGGCATGGGGGTTTTTGTTTCCGCTAACTTTTCCCCCACTCACGCCTCCAACCCCTCTCCCGCCCCGCCGGGCGGAAGAAGGGAGCCTCATTTGGCCGCGTCTTTAAAGATGCCCGGTCATCTTGACGGCTTGGGCTGTCGTGGCGACGCGCGGCGGCGCGGGTGCTTGGAAAACCTCAAAATTCAAGACCCCAAATTAGCCTATTTACAATCGATCCCCGTGAACGATACAAACATCCCCACTCCCACCGCCCCTGACAACCCACCCAGCGCGCGCAGCCCCCGCATCCGGGGCAGCATGCCCGAGGGCGTGGCTTATCCCAAGGAAATCAAGAGCTTTGTGCGGCGTGCGGGTCGCGTTACCACCGGCCAGACCAAAGCCTTTGAGGATCTTGGCCCCCAGTTTTTGCTCCCGTACCAGGCAAGCGCTATTGATTTTGCAGCAGCCTTCGTATACGCGACGGGGGCTGAAGGTCAAAACGATCTAAAACCCCGGCCGGTGATCCTGGAAATCGGCTTCGGCATGGGCGAAGCCACCGCCCACATTGCGGCCGTGATGCCGGAGAAAAACTTCTTGTGTTGCGAGGTGCACGAGCCGGGTGTCGGCGCCCTGCTCAAGCGCATTGGTGAACAGAGCTTGCGCAACATCCGCATCGTGGCGCACGACGCCGTCGAGGTGATCGACAACATGCTGCCGCTGCAAAGTCTGGACGGCGTGCACATCTTTTTTCCCGACCCCTGGCACAAGAAAAAACACAACAAGCGCCGCCTGATCCAGACGCCACTCATTGCCAAGCTGGCCGCCCGCCTCAAGGTCGGTGGCTACCTGCACTGCGCCACCGACTGGCAGCCTTATGCCGAGCAAATTCTGGAAGTGCTCAGCGCGGAGCCGCTGCTGAAAAACACGGCGATCCAAGCCCACCCGGAACTGGCCGGCTACGCGCCCAAACCGCATTACCGTCCGTTAACCAAGTTCGAAAACCGCGGCATCAAACTCGGGCACGGTGTCTGGGATGTGGTGTTTGAACGGGTAGCGTTTTGACCCCCACGCTGGTCACGCTGTGTACTGCACTGCCCCCCAAGGGGGCTCGCCTTGCTTGGGGCGGCCCGGCGCGGCGGCGTCTGTCGTAGCGCTGCCCGAACCCATGACCCAGCCTGCCGGCCATTTCGTGCCGCCCGCCCGCCATGGCGTGGGGCCCAGTTGCATCGGGCTCCCCGCCGGAGCCTGGCCGACCACCCTGGATTTTTTGACCGAGCGGTTCCCGGCCATCTCGCGCGACGTCTGGTGTCAGCGCATGGTCGAAGGCGATGTGGTGGATGAGCACGGCGTGCCGGTCACACCGCTCAGCCCCTACCAGAGCCACGTCCGCGTCTACTACTACCGCGCAGTGCCGGATGAGCCGCGTATCCCGTTTGAAGAGGTCATTCTGTTTCAGGATGAGCAGTTGGTGGTGGTCGACAAACCGCATTTCCTGCCGGTGGTCCCCTCCGGCGGCTACCTGACCGAGACCGTGCTGGTGCGGCTCAAGCAAAAACTGGGCATCGACACA
Source organism: Rhodoferax sp. (assembly GCF_012927445.1). Classification (GTDB taxonomy): domain Bacteria; phylum Pseudomonadota; class Gammaproteobacteria; order Burkholderiales; family Burkholderiaceae_C; genus Rhodoferax. The sequence goes on along the minus strand of NZ_JABBPD010000008.1, from coordinate 308,172 downwards.
CTCGTGCCGGTGCACCGCATTGACCGCGATACGGCGGGCCTGGTGATGTTTTCGGTGCAGCCCGAAACCCGTGCCTGTTACCACGCCCTGTTCAGCCAGCGCAACGTCAAAAAAACCTACGAAGCCATTGCACCGTGGCGCGACGATTTGGAATTACCCCTCACCCGGACCAGCCGCATTGTGGAAGCCGGTCACTTCATGCTGCAACACGAAGTGGACGGCTCACCCAACGCCATCACCCATGTGAACGTGCTGGAGGTGCGGGGCCAGCGGGCCCGCTATGCCCTCAGCCCCGTTACCGGCAAGCGCCACCAGCTGCGCGTCCACATGGCGGCGCTGGGCCTGCCCATCGTTGGCGATGGTCTGTATCCGATCCTCACGCCCGAGGGGCAAATCGATTACGCGAACCCCCTGCAACTGCTGGCCAAAAGCATTGAATTTATCGACCCGGTCACAGGGCAAGTCCAACGGTTTGAAAGCCGGCGCACGCTGCAGGCGCTGGCTACGGCTGAAATCTTGCTGAACGCAGCCACGCCCTGATCACCGGTGTGCACGGTGCAGAGACTGGGCGGCAACCCTCAGATTGCCTTTATTTCAGGCCCATGCAGTTCGCATAAAAGGTCACCGTCGCCGGCCAGTCGCTGAAGATGCCGCGAATGCCGACCTGCCTGGCCAGTACATCGAGCACCCGCATCGTGTCACCCTCCCGTTTGATTGCGCTGTCAAAGCTCTGGTAGAAAAAGCCGTTGTTACCATCGGCCAGGATGCCGGAGCGCTCCAGCGACCAGGGGATGATGCCCAGCCCTGCCCCTTTGGCATCTTTCGCATACTGAGACGGGACAAGATTGCCGTCGGCATCGGTGGTGAGCAGCGCAAAGAGCGGCGGCGCCACGATGTTGATACCCTGCGCCTTGTAACGGGCCAGCTCCGCCGCGTCCGGCAGGTCGCTCACGCGATTGGCAGCATCCAGGTAAACCGCCTGCTTCCCGAAAGCGGGCTCATGGGCTAGCCAGTAAAGGATGTCGGCCTTGTTAAACGACTGCGCAAACACTCGCTGCGCGGGCACCTTGGCTTGCTTGTACTCGTCGATCATCTTCTGCGCATAGGCTTCCTGGGTAAAGCCGTCAAAGGGCATCGTGACGCTCGCGCTTTTGAGTTCAGGCGTCATCTTCACCCCGAGCTGCTTGAACAGCGCGATGCTTTCCTGGTGCGAGAGCAGCGAACCGCTGGTCGGACCGGAATAGAGATCCGTGCGCCAACTGGCGGTACCGGAGAGGTACTCCGCGACGGTTTTGGCGCGGGGGTTGAAGGCGTCCATCTTGCCGCGCAAGGTCTTGAACTCGGCCAGTGTGATGTCGCTGGTGCGGCATTCGGCACTCGCCGGTGTCGTCACCTGGCCACTGGCATCGACTACGGCTGGCGTGAACGGCTGGGTGCATTTGGCCGCCAGGTCGGTGGCCAAAATGTTGGTCGTGGTGTGCAGGTCGTTCTGTGCGTGACGGCACACCAGTTCCTTATCTTTGGTGAAGGTGACATCGCACTCAACAATGCCTGCGCCCGTGCGGGACGCCGCCTCATAGGATTCCCGGGTGTGTTCGGGAAACTGCAGCGCCGCACCACGATGGCCGATCGAGAAATCAGTGCGGGTGAATTGCGCCCGGTTCTTGCAGGCCTGCAGCTGCTGCTTGAGCGGGCTGTTGCTCATGTCGTCCACCAAGAAGAACGGACGCGGACCGAGCTGCACGCTGGGGCCACGCGCGTCGGTCGGATGCCACTTGGGCGAAACATCGCTTTTGGGCACAGCCGACGCCAGGCCGGGCAACAGGCCGGCGAAGCAGGCAAGGGTCAGCGAAAACAAAGAACGGCGCATGGAGTCTCCCGGGTAGTGTTTTACACGGTAGTGGGCGCCGGTGACAGCAAGATGACGTACAGGAATAACGAATGCACGCATAGCCACGCCACGCCCCCGCAGATCAAGCCTCTGCCGCGGATTAAAGACTGGCCACAGTTATATGATTCACTTACAATGCATCATATAACTTCAAAAGGTTTTTTTCATGAGTTCCTGTGCCACCAACCACGTCACACCCGAAGCCATCTATCCGTTTGATGCGCGCGGCGTTGCCAAGCGTTTCCGTCATGCCGCCATTTTTGGGGCGCTCGATTCGCTACAACCGGGCGAGACCATGCGCTTTTGCAATGATCACGATCCGATCCCCCTGCTGCACCAACTTACCGCCCGCTACGGCGACGCGGTGTCCATTGAATACGTGCAGCGTGAACCGGGCGCCATCGTCATCGACTTCGCCCGCCTCTGATCGCTACAGCAAGCCCCAGCTGGCTGAATGCGTGAACGCCACGCCCACGATGTAGCCCACAGTCAGCAGCGCCGCCACAAAATACACCGGTCTCTGTGACACCGGTGTCTTGATGCCCAAGGCGCGACTGCCGAGCAGGATGTAGAGCACCAGCGCCAGCACCTTGGCGGTCAGCCAGCCATTTACAAACGGGTATTGCCCGATGCGCCAGGCCAGCCAAAGCGCCGAGCCAAGCAGCAGCGTGTCCACCAAGTGCGGCGCCACGCGGAGCCAACGCCAGCGACGCCATGGCTGCGCCATCAACTCCAACGTGCCACGCAAGACAAACAGACTGACACTGGTCACCACACAAGTGACGTGCAGGTGTTTCAACAAAAGATATTCCAAACCTCTTCTCCCGATAGACCGACGCGCCAGATGGCGTCAACCCGATTCAAACGACTCGCCCATGCACCGCAAAGGCCGATGAATGCTACTCAAACACGGGCACACCACAGAGCGCAAGCCCGCCAATGCCCACAAATCCATAGCGGACAAAAACCACTGACTCTTGAACTTGCAGTTGAAGAGACATAGGATATATATGTATTAAACCCATGTCCCGGTCTCTTGAAGCCCAACGCATCCGCAACTACTTTTGACGTCAGGAATTTCATGCATCTCAACATACTTCTACTCGAAGACATCCATGCCAGCGCCACGCCCATTTTGCAGGGCATGGCGGGGGCCAACATCGTGCGCTTGAAACATGCCCCCTCCGTCAGCGAGTTGCAAACCCTGCTGGCCGATGTCCATGTGCTGGGGCTGCGCTCGCGCACCCCCCTCACGCGCGAGGTACTGGCGCATGCGCCCAAACTGCTCGCGGTGGGGGCCTATTGCACCGGCACCAACAACCTTGATCTGGTCGCCGCAACCGAGCTGGGCGTTGCCGTCTTCAACGGCCCGTTCTCCAACACCCGATCGGTGGCGGAGTTGGTCATTGGCCACGCCATCCACCTGTTGCGCCGCGTGCCGGAACGCCATGCCGCCGCCCGGCGTGGCGTCTGGATGAAGGATGCCAAAGGCGCCAATGAAATTCGCGGCAAAACGCTCGGCATTGTGGGCTACGGCAAGATTGGCACCCAGACCGGGCTGCTGGCCGAGGCCATCGGCATGCGGGTGATCTATTTCGACATTGAAGCGCGTCTGCCCCTGGGCAATGCAGCCCCCACGGCCAGCCTGGAAGCGCTGCTGATTGAGGCCGATGTGGTGACCCTGCATGTGCCCCAAACCGAACGGACCAAGAACCTCATCAATGCGCAGCGCCTGGCCCAGATGAAAGACGGCGCCGTGCTGATCAACCTGGCACGCGGCCATGCGGTGGACATTGAGGCTTTGGTCGAAGCGCTGGCCGGGCCGCGCCTGCGTGGTGCTGCGCTGGACGTGTTTCCGCGTGAACCAGCGTCGGCGGCTGAAGCCTTCGAGTCGCCGTTGCAGGCTTTTGACAAGGTGATCCTGACACCCCACGTCGGCGGCTCCACCGTGGAAGCGCAGCGCAACCTGGGCGTTGAAGTGTCCGAAAAACTGCGCGACTACCTGATGGTGGGCGCCATCCGCGGCAGCGTCAATCTGCCCGAACTCTCGGTGGGTTCGCTGCGTGCACCTTCGCGTCTGGTCCATATCCATCATGACCGACCCGGTGTCATGGCGCATGTCAACAGTGCGCTCAGTGCGGCGGACCTCAACGTGTCGCTGCTGCATCTGGAAACCCAGGGTGGCTTTGGCGTGGCGGTGATCGATGTCAGCGCCGCCATGGATGCGGCCACGCTGGCCAATCTGCGCGCCATTGAAGGCACGGTGCGGGTGTTCACCGTGCTGTCATCGGCCACCTGATCAGCGGCACATCAACCGTCTTTGCCGTCGAGCCGGGTGCTCATCAGCCAGGGCGTGAACTGCCACAAATAGATCAAAAATGCAGCGCTCCAGACCACCGCTGCCGCAATGAGCGAGACCCCCAGCAGCCCGGGTGCCAGCAGGGGCAACAGCACGCGCAGCACAGCGGCGGTCATCACCAGCGCGTAGGCCAGTACCTCGGGGTTCGACGCCTTCAAGGGCCGGCCGGTGTGACCGCGAGCGGTACGGGTGATCATGCCGATGATGAGACCGCCGGTGGCTCCGACCGCCAGCGCATGCACACCGGACGAAACGGGCACCAGGCCGATCTGGGCCAGTGCCAGCAACCCCAGTCCGACCGGAATCCAGGCATAGGCGGCATGCAGAATCCACAAAATGGGACGTTTGACTGTGAGCGCAGGACGCCAGCTGGCCAAGCGTTTGAGATGCAGCACACTGGCCAGTGCAAGGACCAACAGACTCACCACACCGTTTGGCGCAAACACCCAGAGCGCCAAACCCAAGCCGGTAGCGCCCAGCGTGACCCGTTCGACCCATACCGTGGCGATCAGCTTCAAACCCGGCGTGACGGCCATGGTGAACGCCGGAATAACACGCCCGGCCATCACGCACTCAATCATCACGATCAATGCCAAACCAGCATACAAAGGCGTGATGGCGGGCAGATTCAGCGCACCCATCGCCGCCAGATGAAAGAACAGATTGGCGGACGCCAGCAACGCCAGAATCAGGGCCAGCGGCAGGTTGCGGTAATTGCGCGCACGCAGCAAGAGCGTGAGCAAAATGGCAGCCACCAGCGGCAACAGCGCCATATCCAGCACCGCATACAGCGCGTAGGACCCCAGTACCGAGGCCACGCGTGCCGCCAGCCACAGCACGACCAAGCCACCCAGCCAGGCGCCGCGCGGCGTGGCGAGCCCGGTCCACGCCTTGCCGGCCGTCAGCAAAAACCCCACGATGATGGCCACCGCAAAGCCGAACAACATTTCATGTGCGTGCCACAGCAGGGGTGGCACGGCAGGCGTTAACGGCAGCTGGCCGAGAAACATGGCCACCCACAGCGGCACGATCAGGGCCGCGAGCAAGGCCCCAGCGACATAAAAAGGCCGAAAACCCAGCCGCAAAAAAGGCATGCCCTTTTGCATCTGTGCAGCGGCTTTGACTTCGGAGAAGATGGGCAACGAATTTGTTTTCATGGCAATGTAATGACGTAGATGGCAAATATTTTTCAATTAATGTATTCTACATATATCTTAATATTTAATGTGTCATAAAATGACATGTAACAGCAACAATAAAGGCCTCTGATGAGACTGACAGACTACACCGACTACACCTTGCGGGTTTTGATGTTCTGCGCTCTCAACCCTGAGCGCTCGATCACCATTGCTGAACTGGCCGAAAGCCACGCGGTCTCCAAAAACCATTTAATGAAGATCGTCAACGATCTGGCGCGCCAAGGTTTGCTGCAGACCACGCGCGGGCGCGGCGGTGGTTTGCGCCTGCTCAAGGCAGCGGCCGACATCAATATTGGTGACGTGGTGCGAAAATCCGAGACAGATTTCCGGATGGTGGAGTGTTTTGATGCCAGCCACAACGCCTGCACGCTCACCGCTCACTGCCAGTTAAAGCAGGTTTTCAAGACCGCGCTGCAAATGTATCTGGCCGAACTGGACAAGGTGACCTTGGCCGACATCACCCGCCCGAAGCATGGCAGAACGCAAACCATTGACCGCAGCATCAGCCTGATTCCCGTGAGCGAGATCAAACGATTGCCGGTCAAAAAGCCAGCCCGGACCAAGACTGCGCTCAAAAAATAGCCCACGATCCAGACGGGCTCTGTTCAAAAAATTTCCGGTAACCACGGGAGAACTGGCTGAATCCAGCGAACCAGGGCAATAGCTGCTATCGTGCCAAATTTGAGCTAAGCACACCGTGCAAGCACATCAGTACACCCACACCGTCGGAGCCAAGACTTACGCCTTTTGCGACTTGAAAGACCTGATGGCCAAGGCCACCCCGGAACGTTCCGGCGACCGGCTGGCCGGGGTGGCGGCTCACAGTGCCGAAGAACGCGCCGTGGCACAAATGGCGCTGGCCGAGTTGCCGCTGGCCATCTTCTTGAGCGAAGTACTGATCCCGTATGAAAACGACGAAATCACGCGCCTGATCATCGACAGCCACGACGCCGCCGCCTTTGCCCCCGTTAGTCATCTGACCGTGGGTGACTTTCGCAACTGGCTGCTGGGCGACGACGTGGACAGTGCCATGCTGACCGCACTGGCGCCCGGCATCACACCGGAAATGGCGGCCGCCGTGTGCAAGATCATGCGCAACCAGGACCTGATTCTGGTGGCAAAAAAGTGCCAAGTGGTGACCACATTCCGCAACACCATCGGGCTACCAGGCCGCCTGTCCACCCGCTTGCAGCCGAACCACCCGACCGATGACGCCACCGGCATCGCCGCCAGCCTGCTGGACGGTTTGCTGTACGGCAGTGGCGATGCGGTGATCGGCATCAATCCGGCCACCGACAACGTGCCGCAAGCCATCAAGCTGGTGACAATGATGAATGACATCATCCAACAGTATGAAATCCCGACCCAGTCCTGTGTACTGACGCATGTCACCAACACGATTGAAGCCATCAACCGCGGTGCACCGGTGGACCTGGTATTCCAGTCGATCGGCGGCACCGAGGCCACCAACCGCAGCTTCGGCGTCAGCCTGAAACTGCTGGAGGAGGCGCGCAGCGCGGCCTTGTCGTTGCAGCGCGGCACGGTCGGCGACAACGTCATGTATTTCGAAACCGGTCAGGGCAGCGCCTTGTCGGCCAACGCGCATCAAGGGATCGACCAGCAAACCTGCGAAGCGCGCGCCTATGCGGTGGCGCGCCACTTCAAGCCGCTGCTGGTCAATTCGGTGGTCGGCTTCATCGGACCGGAATACCTGTTCGACGGCAAGCAAATCATCCGCGCCGGGCTGGAAGACCACTTTTGCGGCAAGCTGCTCGGCCTGCCGATGGGCTGCGATGTTTGTTACACCAACCATGCCGAGGCCGACCAGAACGACATGGACGTGCTGCTGACGCTGCTCGGCGTGGCCGGCTGCAACTTTGTGATGGGGGTGCCGGGCGCGGACGACATCATGCTCAATTACCAGAGCACGTCGTTTCACGACGCGCTGTATGCCCGTCGCGTTTTAGGTCTGCGGCCGGCGCCGGAATTCGAGGCCTGGTTGCAAAGGATGCAGATCTTCAGCGGCGACAAGCAGTTCCGGCTGAATCCTGCTTTGCCGCCAGCGTTCCAGAAAGCGTTGTTGCGTCTGCCTTAACGTGAAAGTTGGCCTGCCATGAAAAATCAGCCATCACCCGCCATCGCCAACCCGTGGGCAATCCTGCGCCAGTTTACCGATGCCCGTATCGCGCTCGGGCGCGCCGGCGTGAGCTTGCCGACTGCCGCGCATCTGGAGTTCCAGTTGGCCCATGCCAAGGCGCGCGATGCGGTGCATCTGGCACTGGACGTCGCGCACTTGGCGAACACCTTGAACGCATCGCCGCAAACCCATGGTGCGCCCTGCCTCACGCTGCACAGTGCGGCCGCCGACCGCAGCACTTATCTGCGGCGCCCCGACCTGGGACGCCGGCTCGACGCGGCATCGCGGCAGGCACTGGCGGTCCTGAGGAACGGCGAAAAGACACAGTCCGATCATCCTTACGACCTCGCCTTCGTGGTGGTGGATGGCCTGTCGGCCGTCGCCATCGAGCAAAGCGCGGCGCCCTTTCTACGCGTGCTGCAACGCCATATCGCCGAAGAAAACTGGTCCATCGCACCGATTTGCATCGTCCAGCAAGGCCGGGTTGCCGTCGGCGACGAAGTCGCCGAGCTGCTGGGCGCCAAGGCGGTGGTGGTATTGATCGGTGAACGGCCGGGCTTGAGTTCACCCGACAGCATGGGCTTGTACCTGACATGGATGCCGCGCGTCGGCCTGCTGGATGCCAGCCGCAATTGCATCTCCAACGTGCGCCCGGCCGGACTGAGCTATGAGGAAGCCGCTTACAAATTGCACCACTTGTTGTCAGCGTCACGCCGTCGGCAATTGTCCGGCGTCGACCTCAAGGATGAAACGGGAGCCGCCCCTGACTTGGCGGTAGCAAATCGAAAAAATTTCCTGCTGAAATAAGCGATCGCTCCAAACGGAGCCGAACTGACGATGAAGAGGCCCTTGTTCTCAAGCGCACAATACCGGGTTTCGCTTGGGGTATTTTGCCCAGTCAAATAATGCGTTACTGGCAGGAAACAAACAGCACGATGGGCAATCAAGGTCGCCCCGCCCTTCGCGGCATTCTTATTCGGGGCAATCCAACAACCGAGGCCATTGAGGAAGGCCAGGCCGTGCTGAAGCTGCTTGACGCACTGGATCTGGCGCCGCATGTGAGGGTTGAAACCGGTGCCGATGCCGTCGGACCTTTTCTGTGCCTGCGGCTCAATGACGAACAAGCGCAGGCTTGGGCACCCGGTCACGACACGCTGCAACTCTGCAAGACACTGCACCTCGACACCTTGACGCAGCCAGCGGATCTGATGCGCGAGATCGTGGTCACACTGCTCATGGGGCCGGTGGCCTTCGAGTTCCCCAGCCTGGATGAGTTGCTGTCAGCGGTTCGCATCCGCCGCAACATTGTGCTGGCCGCTCGCAAAACGACGCTGGCCTTTCACACCCGCGAGGTCGATCGCCCGCCGGACTGCTGGACTTACAACGAGGACCGCGGCTTCACCGTCCTGCCCGGGGTATCGCTGATCGCGGCCCTGACCAAAGCCACCCAACCGGAGGTGTCGGGCAGCCTGTACGCGTTCTCCTGTTATCGCGCCACTGAATACGTGATTTTGTTGGGCATCGCGCAGGAGCTGGAAAAAATCAACCCGGCCCTGCTCCAGCAATTGCAGACGATGTGGACGGCGCGCCCCATCGCGTCAGGCGAGTTTCATGAGGTTTTTCTGCGCGAGCAGGGTTCAATGGACGAACCCTTGCCACCCCGCTATTTCGTGCCAGGTGACCGCACCTGGTTCCGCAATCCCGATGAACCCTCTTCCGAGGCCTCGGGTTTTGAAGGTTCATGGGTCATGTACCTGGGCGGTGGCCTGTTCAGTAACTTATGGAAGCACGAGCAGCCTTACACCCTGGCCCGTAAATGTGTGGAAATTTACCACTGGCGACTCGGACTCTATCTGGACGAGAACGGCGAGGAGCGCATCGACGAAGCCCGGATTGAACCGATGATCGAGGCGGCCTTGCACAACCCGGCTGAACTTCAGCGGATCATGGCCGTGATGGAGCGCTACCGTGAACCCCGCGGTGTCTACACCGATGCCGGCGGCTGCATCGACACCACGCGAGAATTCGCACGCTGGGTTCGCCCCGACACGGCCGACCTGGTGCTGCCCGCGCAATGAGTTCCACCAGGCCTGGCCGGCAAACGCACATTGATGCCCTCAAGCTGATCGCCGCGCAGTTGATTGTGCTGCACCACTTTGTGGCGTACGGACCGCTGGCCGATGCCCTGAGCGACGCCGCCCCCGCGTTGACCGACTGGTTTTTCGAGTACGCCCGCATGGCGGTGCAGGTGTTTCTGGTGCTCGGCGGTTACCTGGCCGTGCGCAGTCTGGCCCCGGCCGGGCAGATGCGCGTGAGTTCCCCCTGGCGCTCGATCCTGCAGCGCTACCAGCGCTTGATCCTGCCTTTCCTGGCCGCCCTGTTGCTCGCCGTCGCCAGTGCGGCGCTGGCCCGCCACTGGCTCAACGCCGACTTCATCCCTGATGCACCGACCTGGCGTCAGGCGCTGTCGCATGCGACGCTGTTGCAGGGCGTGCTCGGCTACGACTCCCTGTCAGCCGGTGTCTGGTATGTGGCGATCGACTTTCAGCTTTTCGCCCTCATGACACTGCTGCTGTGGCTGGGCCGCAGCCCGCGCTGGCCGCAGGCGCTGCTGCTGGGCCTGATGCTGGCGTCGCTGTTCTTTTTCAATCGCGATGAGGGTTGGGACAACTGGGCACTGTACTTTTTTGGCGCCTATGGCATGGGGGCGGCCGCCTTCTGGGCCGGCAACGCACGCCGCCCCGGCTGGCTGCTCGGTTTGCTGGCAGGCATCGGACTGCTCGCGCTGGCGTTTGATTTTCGCGAACGCATCGCCTTGGCCCTGACGGTGGCCTTGCTCCTGGGATTGCTGCAATGGCATCAACATGCCACCCACGCCCGAACCGCCCTGCCCGCCTCGCTAACAGGTGTGATTAGCCGGCTGGGGCAAACTTCCTACGCCCTGTTTCTGGTGCATTTTTCGGTCTTGATGCTCGGCAATGCGCTGTTTGTGCGGCTGGGGCTGCGCGGCACCTGGCCTGCCGTGCTGGCGTTACTGGGCAGCTGGATGGCCTGCCTGGGACTGGCCGTGCTGTTTGAACGCTGGATCGAGGCGCCGTTGTCTCGACTGGGCGCACACGGTAAAAAAATATCGCCCCGACACGGCTACTGAGCCCTCCGCCGGCACCAAGGGGCTCACCAGCCGTAAGGGGCCTGCGATAGACAGGCCAGGGGCCCGTCTCGCAAATTTAGAACCGAATCAAGCGCTAGCCCCCGTGTAGCATGCGCAAGTAGCTATCCAATTAATAGCAAATTAAAGCTTGGCAGAAATCCAGTTCAACGCGCCAGTCAAGGCTGCCGGCAGCTTGGCGGGCTCGGTGCCGCCGGCCATCGCCATGTCGGGCTTGCCGCCGCCTTTGCCACCGACCTGGGCGGCAATAAAGTTGACCAGTTCACCGGCCTTGACTTTGCTGGTCGTATCGGGCGTGACACCGGCAGCGATCTGCACCTTGTCACCGTCAACGGCCGCCAGCACGATGACGGCGGTCTTCAGCTTGTCTTTCAGCTTGTCCATGGTATCGCGCAGGGTCTTGGTGTCCGCCCCTTCGAGCATGGCCACCAACACTTTGACGCCATTCACTACCACCGCTTGCGTCACCAGTTCATCGCCCTGCGCGGAAGCCAGTTTGCCCTTGAGGGCCGTCACTTCTTTCTCCAGCGCCTTGACGTGATCGAGCACGCTGGCAATGCGGTCATTGATCTCGACCACCGGCGCTTTGAGGGCGCCCGCGACCTGGGTCACGGTGTCTTCCAAATCCTGCAAATAGGTCAGCGCGTTCTGGCCGGTGACGGCCTCAATACGGCGTACGCCGGACGCCACACCGCTTTCCGCCACGACCTTGAACAGGCCAATGTCGCCGGTACGCTGCACATGGGTACCGCCGCACAGTTCGCGGCTGGCGCCGATGTCGAGCACACGCACCGACTCGCCGTACTTCTCGCCGAACAGCATCATGGCGCCGGTCGCTTGTGCCGACTCGATGTCCATCACGCGTGACTGGGTCGCGGCATTACTCAAAATTTCGGCATTGACCCGGGCTTCGATCTCGCGAATCTCGGCATCGGTCACCGGGGCGTTGTGGGCAAAGTCAAAGCGGGTGCGTTCGGCGTTCACCAGCGAACCCTTTTGCTGCACATGCTCACCCAGCACTTCGCGCAGGGCTTTGTGCATCAAATGGGTCACGCTGTGGTTGCGCTCAGTCGCGGCGCGCAGAGCGGCGTCAACGTGCGCCGTCACGGCGTCGCCCACCTTGAGGGTGCCGGTTTTCAGGGTGCCGTGGTGACCGAACACATCGGCCTTGATTTTCTGGGTGTCGCCGACTTCAAACAGCGCGGTATCGCAAAAGATGGCGCCTTCGTCGCCGACCTGACCACCGCTTTCGCTGTAGAACGGCGTGGCGTCCAGTACCACCACCCCCGTTTGACCGGCTTTTAGCTCGGTAGCCGGCGTGCCGTCTGCGTAGAGCGCTACAACTTTAGTAGCTTGTGTCAGGCTGTCGTAACCGACAAAATCGTTGCCCTCGCCGCTATAGTCCAGCGCGCGGTCCATCTTGAACTTGCCAGCAGCACGGCCCTTGGCCTTTTGCTGCGCCATGGCGGCATGGAAACCAGCTTCATCCACCTCAACACCGTTTTCGCGGCACACATCGTTGGTTAGATCCAGCGGGAAGCCGTAGGTATCGTGAAGCTTGAAGGCGATATCGCCAGGCAACATAAAGGGCAAGTCCTCACCACCAGAGCCATCCCCACGACCACCTCCACTTCCTGCCCCCATACCCAATCCACTTCCATCACCAAATCCAGCCCCACCTTTTCCCTCATGACTTAGTGCGCTGTCCAGAATCTGCATGCCGTTTTCCAGCGTCTCAAAGAAGCGCTCTTCTTCGGCCTTCAACACCTCGGTGATGCGCGTCTCATCCGTCTTGAGCTTGGGATAAGCCTCACCCATCAGGGCCACCAGATCGGGCACCAACTTGTGAAAAAACGGCGTCTTCTTGTCCAGCTTGTAACCGTGCCGAATGGCACGACGAATGATGCGGCGCTGCACATAGCCGCGCCCTTCGTTGCTCGGCAGCACGCCGTCGCTGACCAGGAACGCGGTGGCGCGAATGTGGTCGGCAATCACGCGCAGGCTCTTGTTGTCCAGATCGGCGCAGCCGGTTTCGCGGGCGGCGGCCTTGATCAGCGCGGCAAAAATGTCGATTTCGTAGTTGCTGTGCACGTGCTGCAGGATGGCGGCGAGGCGCTCCAGGCCCATGCCGGTGTCGACGCAGGGTGCCGGCAACTTGACCAGGCTGCCGTCGGGCTGCATGTCAAACTGCATGAACACATGGTTCCAGATTTCGATGAAACGGTCACCGTCTTCACCCGGGCTGCCGGGAGGGCCGCCCGGAATGTGGGCGCCATGGTCGTAAAAAATCTCCGAGCACGGACCGCAGGGGCCGGTGTCGGCCATCATCCAGAAGTTGTCGGAGGCGTATTTTTTGCCCTTGTTGTCGCCAATGCGCACGATGCGGTCGGCGGGTAGGCCGATCTCGTTGTGCCAGATGTCATAGGCTTCCTGATCGTCAATGTAGACCGTGACCAGCAGTTTCTCGGCGGGCAAGCCATAGACCTGGGTCAGCAGTTCCCAGCCCCATTTGAGCGAGTCGCGCTTGAAGTAGTCGCCAAAGCTCCAGTTGCCCAGCATCTCGAAGAAGGTGTGGTGGCGCGCGGTGTAACCGACATTTTCCAGATCGTTGTGCTTGCCGCCGGCACGCAGGCAGGCTTGCACCGAGGCGGCACGCACATAAGAGCGCTTGTCGGTGCCCAAAAACACGTCTTTGAACTGCACCATGCCCGAGTTGGTAAACATCAGCGTCGGGTCGTTGCCCGGCACCAGCGGGCTGGACGGGACCACGGTGTGCCCCTTGGACTCGTAGAAGTCCAGAAATATCTTGCGGATATCGGCAACGCTAGCGGAGGTGACAGTTGAGTTCATGGCGAAGGAGGAAAGATTGAGTAGTTCTTGGGGCGAATCGGCTGTGGTCGGTAAAGCATGAAGACAGCCAGCCACCGAAGCTATAAATTTTAAGTCATCAAGACACGGTGACGATGTCGCCAAGCAAGTGCCGTTTGCGACTTGTCGCAAACGGCACGACGACCCAGCGGAAAACCCGCTACGCTTGATGCTTTGGTTCTGCCTTCCTCCCAAACTCAACCCACTGACCGCCATGGACATGACACCTACTCAAACATCACCCCTCTCGCTGCTGAACGACCCGACGCTGCTCAAGGCCGATGCATTGATCAACGGCCAGTGGCTCGCCGGTGCCAGCCGCTTTGACATCCTGGATCCGGCCACCGGTCACAAACTGGCCGATGTCGCCAACCTCGGCCCGGCCGAGGCAGAGCTGGCCATCGCAGCCGCCAACGCCGCCTGGCCGGCTTGGCGCAGCAAGACCGCCAAAGAGCGCAGCATCATCTTGCGCAAGTGGTTTGATTTGTTGATGGCCAATCAGGACGACCTGGGACGCATCATGACCGCCGAGCAAGGCAAGCCGTTTACGGAAGCCAAGGGCGAAGTCGCCTATGGCGCCAGCTTTGTGGAGTGGTTTGCCGAAGAAGCCAAGCGCGTCAATGGCGAAACCCTGCCCCAATTCGACAACAACCGCCGCCTGATGGTGATCAAGCAGCCGATTGGCGTCTGCGCCGCGATCACACCCTGGAACTTCCCGCTGGCCATGATCACGCGCAAGGTGGCCCCGGCGCTGGCCGCTGGCTGCACCGTCCTCATCAAGCCGGCCGAGCTGACACCACTGACCGCGCTGGCGGCCGCCGAGTTGGCGATTCGCGCCGGTATTCCGGCTGGCGTGCTGAACATGATTACCGCCGACGGCAACAACTCCATTGCCGTCGGCAAGGTCATCTGTGCCAGCGACGTGGTGCGCCACATCAGCTTCACCGGCTCCACCGAAGTCGGTCGCATCCTGATGGCGCAATCGGCCCCAACCGTCAAGAAAATGTCGCTGGAACTGGGCGGCAATGCGCCCTTTATCGTGTTTGACGATGCCGACATCGACTCCGCCGTCGAAGGTGCCATGCTCAGCAAATACCGCAACGCCGGCCAAACCTGCGTTTGTGCCAACCGCTTTTATGTGCAGAGTGGCGTGTACGACCAGTTTGTGACCAAGTTTGCCGCCAAGGTCAAAGCACTCAAAGTCGGCAACGGCTTTGAAGAAGGTGTCACGCAAGGCCCGCTGATCGAAGACGCGGCCGTCGACAAAGTCAGCCGCCACGTCGCTGACGCCATCGCCAAGGGCGGCCAGATCATGGCCGGCGGCAAGCCATTAAGTGGCCAGTTTTTTGAGCCCACCGTCATTTCGGAAGCCACCGCCGACATGCTGTGCGCCAAAGAAGAAACCTTCGGCCCGTTCGCGCCCGTGTTCCGCTTCACCACCGAGCAGGAAGCGATTGACGCCGCCAACCATACCGAATTCGGCTTGGCCAGCTATTTCTACAGCCGCGACGTGGGCCGGATATTCCGGGTGGCCGAGGCACTGGAATACGGCATGGTCGGTATCAACGTCGGCATTCTGGCAACTGAGCATGTGCCGTTTGGCGGCGTCAAGCAGTCCGGTCTGGGCCGCGAGGGTTCACACCACGGCATGGATGACTATGTCGAGATCAAATATCTCTGCATTGGCGACATCCTGCAGTAAACTCTGCAGCTTCCAGAACAGCGGATGAGTCAAGGCCGCTGGCTCTGGCAGCATCAATTGCGGGTGTAGTTCAATGGTAGAACGCTAGCTTCCCAAGCTCGATACGTGAGTTCGATTCTCATCACCCGCTCCAGTCAAAATCATGTCCCACCCAGAATCCGATGCATCCCTGTTCGATGCGCCTTTCGTGTTTTCTGCCGACGGCATCAAATCCCTGTATTTCACCCTGGACCAGCTGCAAAGCCGCATGTGCAGTGCGCGACCGACCCAACTGGAGGTGGATTACACCCGCACGATGATGGGTTTTTTGATGTTTAACAGCCGGCCAGCCAACATCGCCATGATTGGACTGGGCGGCGGGTCGCTGCTCAAGTTTTGTTACCGCCACCTGCCTGACACACGGTTCACGGTGCTTGAAATCAATCCTCAGGTGATTGCACTGCGGCAAGAATTTGAAGTGCCCGAAGATGAGACGCGTATCGCCATGATTTGTGCGGACGGGGCTGACTTTGTACGCGACACCTCAGAACGATTTGATGTGCTGCTGGTAGACGGCTTCGACAGTCGGGGACAAGCGCCAAGCCTGTGCTCACAGCGCTTTTACGACGACTGCTTCAAGGTGCTCTCACCCCATGGGGTCATGGCAGCCAACCTGCATCACGATCACCCGGAGCACCCGGTGTTCAGCGGGCGCATCCGACTGGCTTTCGACGGCAACCTGCTGGAGATCGCCTCCAAAGAAAAAAGCAACAGCATTCTTTTTGCGAGCAAAGGGCCCCGTATGTCAGTGGATGAGCTGCGGCAGAACGACCCGCTGAAAAATTTTGACCAGGAAGTACGCGATCAACTCCAGCGAGAGTTTTCGCGTATCTCCTGGGACATGACGCAGCCGGGTTAGTGCAGCTGCACGCCCGTCTTGGCCTGCAACTCTTCGCGCGTCACGCCGGGCGCCATCTCCACCACTTTCAGGCCGTGCGGCGTCACATCCAGCACAGCCAGATCGGTGATGATGCGGTCCACCACGCCGACGCCGGTGAGCGGCAGCGTGCAAGTGGGCAGTATCTTCAAATCGATGGTGCCGTCTTTTTTCTTCGCCACGTGTTCCATCAGCACAACGACGCTCTTGACGCCCCCCACCAGATCCATCGCGCCGCCCATGCCCTTGACCATCTTGCCGGGGATCATCCAGTTGGCCAGATCGCCGGTTTCACTCACCTGCATGGCGCCCAGAATGCTCAGGTTGATCTTGCCGCCACGAATCATGGCGAAGCTGTCGTGACTGCCAAAAATTGAGGACCCGGGAATGGTCGTCACGGTCTGCTTGCCGGCGTTGATCAAGTCGGCATCGACCTCGTCGTCGGTTGGAAACGGGCCGATGCCCAGCATGCCGTTTTCGCTTTGCAGCCAAACCTCAATGTCCGGGTTGACGAAATTCGCCACCATGGTTGGCAAGCCAATCCCCAGGTTGACGTAAAACCCATCATGCAATTCTTCAGCAGCTTTGGCCGCCATTTGGTCGTGTGTCCAAGCCATGATCAGACTCCTGCTTTCTCAGTGATGGTTCTTTTTTCAATGCGCTTCTCGGGCGTTGCATTGAGCACAATCCGGTGCACGTAAATGCCGGGCAAATGCACTGAATCAGGATCGAAGGTGCCGGTCTCGACAATCTCCTCCACCTCAACGACCGTGATCTTGCCCGCCATTGCAACGGCCGGATTGAAGTTACGCGCCGTGCGGCGGAACAGCAAATTGCCACTCTTGTCAGCCTTCCAGGCCTTGACCAGCGAGACTTCGGGCACCAGGGCGTGTTCCATGATGTAGACATGGCCATCAAACACCCGGTTTTCCTTGCCTTCAGCCACCAGTGTGCCCACGCCCGTGCGGGTGTAAAACGCCGGAATGCCAGCACCACCGGCCCGCAGCTTTTCAGCCAGCGTGCCCTGCGGCGTGAATTCAAGCTGCAACTCACCCGCAAGGTATTGACGTTCGAATTCTTTGTTTTCACCCACGTAGCTGGAGATCATTTTGGTGATCTGGCGGGTCTCCAGCAGTTTGCCCAGGCCGAAGCCATCGACACCCGCGTTGTTGGAGATGACCGTCAGATCTTTGACGCCGGTATCGCGCAGGGCGTCAATCAGGGCCTCGGGGATGCCACACAGGCCGAAGCCACCGACAGCCAGAAGTTGCCCGTCTTTGACAATGCCTTCCAGCGCCTTGGCGGCACTTGGGTAAATCTTATTCACTTGATCTATCTCCTTCAAAGAATTTATGCACGTACGATACTACCTAGCTAAATACGTAGTTCTTCGTAAAGTACAAACCCTAACTCTTGCGACCCACACAAGCATGGATATTGATTACCGTCTTGCATTCGAGCTGGCACCGGTCGGACTGGTTCTGTCGCGCAACCGGCAAATGCTGGACTGCAACCGCCACTTGTGCGAGATGTTTGGCGCATCACGCGAACTGCTGGTGGGCCAATCGTTTCAGGTGCTGTACCCGAGTCTCATCGAGTTTGAGCGCACCGGTCTGCGCATTGCACCCATTTTGAATCGCAACGGCACCTACGCGGATGATCGCATCATGAAGCGATCCAGTGGCGAAACCTTTTGGTGTCATGTGACCGGCCGGGCACTGAACCAGGACGCGCCGCATGAGGCAGGCATCTGGACCTTTATTGACATGAGCTCACGTCGCCCGGTCAAGGCCGAACTCACGGCGCGAGAACGCGAGGTGGCCGCCCATCTGATGGACGGCCTCACGTCTAAAGAAATCGGCAAGGCGCTCACCATCAGCCACCGCACCGTTGAAATCTACCGTGCCCGCTTGATGCGTAAATACAAGGCAGCGAACACGGGCGATTTAGTGCACAAACTAATGGCGGGCTGAAACCTGAAGCTCTGATTGACAGAAGTTTCTGGCGAGGATCAAGGACGAATGGCAATCTCGTTCTTGACCGCTTTCACACCGCTAACGCCCCGAGCGAGAGTCTCAGCGGAACTCCGCTCATTCGCGGTCTTGGCGAAACCGGACAACAGGACCGTGCCATTGAGAGTTTCAACCCGAATACTGGAAGCGTCGACGTCTTTGTTTTGAACAAAGCGTGCCTTCACCGTGGTGGTGATCGTTGTATCGTCGACGTAGGCGCCAACGGTTTCCTGACCACGATGGACCGCGCAGCCCGTTGCAGTAAGCAAAGCCGCTGCCGCAATGATGGCGGCGAGAGTGTTGCGAATGATCATGTTGAACCTCCAGTGATAGTTGATAGCTGATACAGATTGATCGGATCGAGACGCCCCGACCAGCCAACTGCAGCGTAACCTGATAACCCACTGATGACAAGTTAAAGCCTTACACCATCAAGTGCCAGCCCGGATTGAGAAAAAATCGAGAACACATAGGCCTCAGTGGTGCAAGGGCTAAAGTGACGATCCGTGGTAATCCGCCGTATGATTTGACTACCGCCAAATTTTGGCTAAAGGAGAATACACATGCTTGAAACCATTGCAGTCATTTTGCTTGTTCTCTGGCTTTTAGGATTAGTCAGCGCATACACCATGGGCGGATTCATTCATATCCTCCTGGTCATCGCGGTCGTTGTGATTCTGATTCGGCTCATTCGAGGACGCGGTCTGTAGCAACCATTCACGCAAACAATCCTGCTGGGTCGCGCCTCAACCCCACCGCTGGCTTTGGCTTTCTCATGGGACTGTCCGGCTTTGTCGGCTGGAGCATTCATCCAGGCGTTCTCATCAAATTCTTGAGTTAACGCAGCAAGGAATACTCCGCCGGATTATTAATACGCACCGCCAAGCCAAGCGCCATAAACCCTAAACCCTGGCGCTTGATGGCGAGTGTCAACGCCTACTGAAACAGTTGCTCGACCTTGAACAGCGTGAGCAAACCCATCACTGCAAAAATGCCGGCCGCAATGGAGTGCACCAGTTTCATCGGAATTTTGGCGGCGAACTTGTTGCCAACAAAAACGGCCGGCACATCCGCCAGCAGCATGCCCAGCGTGGTGCCCGCAACAACCATCAATGGCGCCCCGTAGTGCGCCGCCAGGGCAACGGTGGCGATCTGGGTCTTGTCGCCCATCTCGGCCAGAAAGAAGGTGATGAGGGTTGCACCAAAAACACCGAGGTGTTTGGCCACCTGGGTTTCTTCTTCCTCGATCTTGTCGGGAATCAGCGTCCAGATCGCCATACCGATAAACGACAGACCTAACGCCCAGCGCATCGCCTCGGGACTGACGACGGAGGTAATCCACGCGCCCAAGGCGCCCGCCAGGCCGTGATTGACCAGCGTGGCGCACAGGATGCCGGCAATGATCGGAAGAGGTTTTTTGAAACGTGCCGCGAGAATGAACGCCAGCAGTTGGGTTTTGTCGCCGATCTCTGCGAGAGCGACAACGCCAGTAGAAATGAGAAGAGCTTCCATGAGGGATTCCAAGGCCGGACAAAAAACAATGACCGCACATCTCCCCGGCCACTCCGAAGCTGCACAGTCAAAGGTCTTGCCAAGTTAGAAACCGCTTGCACCATGATCGACCGATCAAGTATGTTGACGCAAGCCCTTTCAACAGCGTGAAAGGCGACTACTCCCCAATGATGGGCTGAGTTTAGCAGTTGCTTGTGTGCTGCCAACCCAACCTAACACAATTCAAGCTTGACCTGGCCCATCTACCACTTCAGCCGCCGAACGAAACGCCTCCACCGCCGCCGGCACACCGCAGTAAATGCTGGCGTGCAGCAGCACCTCTTGAATCTCGGCCACGGTGGCGCCGTTGTTCAGCGCGCCGCGCACATGGCCCTTGAGCTCGTGCTGCTTGCCTAACGCGGTAAGCATGGCCACCGTGATCAGGCTGCGGGTTTTCAAATCCAGCCCCTCGCGTTGCCACACATCGCCCCAGGCGTTGCGGGTGATGTGCTGCTGCATGGGCCGCGTGAAATCGGTCACATTGCCCAAGGCCTTGGCGACAAAGTCTTCGCCCATCACCTGTTTTCGCGTCGCCAAGCCTTTGTCAAACTGGGTATCCATCGTGTGTACTCCTGCAAAATCACCGAGCATAGCGGGCGGCTCTGGCACGCGATCGGGACAGTCGGACTCGCGGCCTGAAACAAAGCCAATAACTATCAGCGCTTTGAAAAATTACTATCGAATTGCTATTGCCTCATGGATAGTCGCTGAACATAATAAAAAGACTATTAGTTGTTTCAATCTATCAGCAAAGGAAAACAGCCATGACCAAATTAACCACCGCAGCTGGCGCGCCGGTCCCCGACAACCAGAATGTCATCACCGCCGGCCCGCGCGGCCCCATGCTGCTGCAGGACGTCTGGCATCTGGAAAAGCTGGCACACTTTCACCGCGAAGTGATTCCCGAGCGGCGCATGCATGCCAAAGGCTCAGGCGCCTTTGGCAGCTTCACGGTGACGCACGACATCACGCAGTTCAGCAAGGCCAAAATCTTTTCGACTATTGGCAAAAAGACGGACTTGGCAATGCGTTTTTCCACCGTGGCCGGTGAGCGCGGTGCGGCGGATGCCGAGCGTGACATCCGCGGCTTTGCCATGAAGTTTTATACCGAAGAAGGCAACTGGGACCTGGTGGGCAACAACACGCCGGTGTTCTTCATGCGCGACCCGTTGAAGTTTCCCGACCTGAACCGCGCCGTCAAGCGCGATCCGCGCACCAACATGCGCAGCGCCGAAAACAACTGGGACTTCTGGACCCTGCTGCCGGAGGCACTGCACCAAGTCACCATCGTCATGAGTGACCGCGGCCTGCCCAAGTCCTACCGCCACATGCACGGATTTGGCAGCCACACCTTCAGTTTTCTCAATGCCAGGAACGAGCGCTTCTGGGTCAAGTTCCACCTCGTGACGCAACAAGGCATCCAGAACCTGACCGATGCCGAGGCTGAAGCCCTGGTCGGCAAAGACCGCGAAAGCTCGCAGTCGGACCTGCTCAACGCCATCGACAACGGCGACTTCCCGCGCTGGAACCTGAAGATTCAGGTCATGCCGGAGAAAGACGCGGCCACCTACCATCTGAATCCGTTCGACCTGACCAAGGTCTGGCCGCATGGCGACTACCCGCTGAGGGACGTCGGCGTGCTGGAACTCAACCGCAACGCCGAAAACTACTTTGCCGAAATCGAACAGTTGGCGTTCTCGCCGGCCAACGTGGTGCCGGGCATCAGCTTCTCGCCGGACAAAATGCTGCAGTCACGCCTGTTTGCCTACGGCGATGCGCAGCGCTACCGCCTGGGTGTGAACCACCACCAGATTCCGGTGAACGCGCCCAAGTGCCCCTTCCACAGCAACCACCGCGACGGCGCCATGCGCGTCGACCACAACAATGGCGCCGAGATTGGCTACGAGCCCAACAGCAAAGGCGCCTTGCAAGAGCAACCCGACTTTGCCGAACCACCGCTGTCCATCGAGGGCGCCGCCGACCACTGGAACCACCGGGTGGACGAAGACTACTTCTCGCAACCGGGCAATCTGTTTCGCCTGATGACGCCGGCGCAGCAGCAGGTGCTGTTTGACAACACTGCCCGCTCCGTCGGCGGCGCCTCGAAAGCGATTCAGCAACGCCACATCGCCAACTGCAGCAAGGCCGACCCGGCCTATGGCGCCGGTGTGGCCAAAGCCTTGGGGCTCAAGGTGTAAGCAGCCGGTTCAACACAATCACAAGCGCCGGGCATGAGCCCTGCGCTTTTTTTGCGTCCGCGCAAACGTATCATGCGAAGCGAACCACATCAACGAGAGACACACCATGAGCACACGCTACCCCGCCCCCGACATCAATGAGCTGCCTGACGACATCAAGGCCAAAGTGCTGGAGGTGCAAGAGAAGGCGGGCTTCGTGCCCAATGTGTTTCTAGCACTGGCGCGTCGACCGGCCGAGTGGCGTGCCTTCTTTGCCTACCACGACGCCCTGATGCTGAAAGAGTCAGGCCTCACCAAGGGTGACCGCGAAATGATCGTGACCACCACCAGCGCCGCCAACCAGTGCCTGTATTGCGTGGTGGCGCACGGTGCGATTCTGCGCATCTATGAGAAAAAGCCGCTGGTCGCCGACCAAGTGGCGGTGAACTACCGCAAGGCCGACATCACGCCACGGCAGCGCGCCATGCTGGACTTTGCGATGAAGGTCTGCCAGAAATCAGCCGAAGTCGAGGACGCCGACTTTGCCGCCCTGCACGCGCACGGCTTCAATGACGAAGACGCCTGGGACATTGCCGCCATCACCGCCTTCTTTGGCCTCTCGAACCGGATGGCCAGCTTCTCCAATATGATGCCCAACCCCGAGTTCTACCAGATGGGCCGGATTCCAAAATCAAAATAGACGCTATTAATTAAATAGCTGCTTGCGCAGATAAGACGGGGGCTAGAGGCTGATTAGTCATAAATGTTAGCTCACGAGTTCCCGCATCCAGTCAGGCAGCGTGAGGGCTTTCTGGTTCGGAAAGTCCACCCAGATGGTGGTGGCGCCGCCGGCTGCGTAGATCACGCCCGGCTGGTCGATCCGCTCCATCGTGCCCCAGGTTTCAAAGGTGGTGCGGCCCGGGTCGCTCACATACATCTTCACCAGCACGTCGCCCGGGTATTCGAGCTGCTTGTAAAAATTGCAGAACGCATTGACGATCACCGGCCCTTCACCCTGCGGGTTGGGCATGCAGCCAATCGACGCCATCCAGTCAATGCGGCACGTCTCCAAATAGCGGAAATAGATGGTGTTGTTGACATGGTTCATGGCATCCATGTCGCCCCAGCGAATCGGGACACGCACCTCAAACACCAGTTTCTTCTTCTCGGGAATCTCGATCTTCATTGTTTTTTTCCTTGATAAAACCGGTTGGTCACTTGAAGCCTGCAGACGGCGGGCTGTTCAGACGGCAAAGCCATCGTCGGCGGCAATGATGGCGCCGTTGATGAAGTGACTCTCCTTGGCGCACAGCATAACCAGCAAGGCATCCAAGTCCTGGGGTTGCCCGACCCGTTTGCGTGGCAGCATCTGCACCAGCTTCTGCCCCTGCTCGGTCTTCCAGTGCGGGTGATTGATCTCGGTGTCGATATAACCCGGGCAGATGGCATTGACGTTGATGCCAAACTTGCCCCACTCCAGCGCCATGGCTTTGGTCATCTGGATCACCGCCGCCTTGCTCATGCCATAGACCCCGATTTGCGGCAGCGTGCGCAAACCCGCGGTCGAGGCGATGTTGACAATGCGCCCGCCGGTGTAAGTGCCCGGCGCCGACCCTTGCGCCCGCGCCAACATGCGTTTAGCCACCTCTTGCGCCACAAAAAAAGCACCCTTGAGGTTGGTGTCAAAGATATAGTCGTAGTCTTCTTCCGACACGTCCTGAATGCGCTGGGTGGTGCTCACGCCTGAGTTGTTGATCAGAATATCGATGGAGCCGACTTCGGTTTCGGCATGGGCCACCGCCGACTTGATGGAGCCGTGGTCGGTAACGTCCAGTTCCATCACATGCGCATCACCGCCCTCGCCTTCAATCTGGGCGCGGAGATCCTTCAGTTTGTCAACCCGGCGACTGGCCAGAACCACGGCAGAACCGGCCCTTGCCAGGGTTCTGGCAAACTGGGCTCCCAAGCCGCTGGAGGCACCCGTGATAAAAGCCACCCGGCCCGAAAGATCAATGCTGTAAGCCATTTTCAAAGTCTCCATGAATAAAAAAGAACGATCGTTCTATTATGTAAACTCCACGCATAAAATCATTTTGACGATCGACAATCCCTTGCTGCGGCTTCTTCCAATAACAAATCTCATTATCAAGCGAGTTACCCTATGACAAACCAGGAAATCTTGGCCCAATACGGCCCCCGTGAAGCCATGGAATACGACGTCGTTGTCGTCGGTGGCGGCCCCGGCGGCCTGGCCACCGCCATCCGTCTCAAGCAATTAGCCCTTGAAAAAGGCAAAGACGTCTCAGTCGTGGTGCTGGAAAAAGGCTCGGAGCCCGGCGCCCATATTCTGTCGGGCGCCATCATGGACCCGATTGCCATGAACGAGCTGTTCCCCGACTGGAAGGCCATGGGGGCGCCGCTGAACCAGCCGGTGACCGATGACGCCATGGTGTTTCTTGGTGAAAAATCCGGTTTTCGCACGCCGAAGTTTTTTCTGCCGGCCTGTTTCCACAACCACGGCAACTACATTGTCAGCCTGGGGGCGGTGACGCAATGGATGGCGCAGCAGGCGGAAAACCTGGGCGTGGAAATCTTCCCCGGCTTCGCCGCCGCCGAAGTGCTTTACAACGATGATGGCTCCGTCAAGGGCGTCGCCACCGGCAACCTCGGCGTTGGCAAGGACGGCGTACCGGGCGAGAACTTCCAGATCGGCATGGAGCTGCATGGCAAGTACACCATTTTTGCCGAAGGTTCGCGTGGTCATCTGGGCAAGCAGCTGATTGCCAAATACCAGCTGGACGACGGACGTGATCCGCAAGCCTATGGTCTGGGCATCAAGGAACTGTGGGAAATTGACCCAGCCCGCCATCAGCCCGGTTTTGTCATGCACACCGCCGGCTGGCCGATGGACAACAGCACCTATGGCGGCTCCTTTCTCTACCATCTGGAAGACAACAAGGTCGCCTTGGGCTTCATCACCGGGCTGGACTACGCCAACCCTTACCTCAGTCCGTTTGAAGAGTTCCAGCGCTGGAAAACCCATCCCAACATCCGTTATTACTTTGAAGGCCAGGAGCAGGGCCTCAAGCCCGCCAAGCGCCTGGGCTATGGTGCCCGCGCCATCACGGCCGGTGGCCTGATGTCCCTGCCGAAGACGGTATTCCCCGGTGGCGCCCTGGTCGGCTGTGAAGCCGGTTACCTGAACGTGAGCCGCATCAAGGGCAGTCACGCCGCCATCAAGACCGGCATGCTGGCTGCCGAGGCGGCCTATGACGCCGTCACCTCAGGACGGCAGCATGACGAGCTCAGCGCCTACCCGGACGCGTTCGAGAAAAGCTGGCTCTACACCGAACTGAACAAATCACGCAACTTCAAGGCCTGGTTCAAGAAGGGGTTGACGGTGGGCACCCTGATGACCGGTATTGAACAATACCTGCTGAAAGGCAATGTGCCGTGGACCCTGCGGCGCGACAAGCCGGACCACCTCTGCTTGAAGCCGGCCGCCGAATGCCAACCGATCGTTTATCCGAAACCGGATGGCAAGTTGACGTTTGACCGACTCAGCAGCGTGTTCATCAGCAACACCAACCACGAAGAACAGCAACCGGCGCATCTGACCCTGAAAGACGCAGCGGTGCCGGTGGCCATCAACCTGGCCAAGTTTGCCGGGCCGGAAGCCCGTTATTGCCCGGCCGGGGTCTATGAGTTCGTCAAGAACGAGGACAACAGCGACC
This sequence comes from Rhodoferax sp., assembly GCF_012927445.1. Lineage (GTDB taxonomy): Bacteria > Pseudomonadota > Gammaproteobacteria > Burkholderiales > Burkholderiaceae_C > Rhodoferax. The sequence continues at coordinate 282,457 of NZ_JABBPD010000008.1, read as the reverse complement.
GGCTGCAGATCAATGCCCAGAACTGTGTGCACTGCAAGACCTGCGACATCAAGGACCCGACGCAGAACATCGTGTGGGTGACACCGGAGGGCGGCGGCGGGCCGAATTACGCGGGGATGTAGAGGCCGCCAAGCTTTCTATGCCGAGCTTGGCGTCAACCCGTTAAGCTTGTTCAAGCTGCTCACTAAATGTGGCACGAACTGCGTTGTATAGCCCAGGTTGGCGGCCACCGTGTAGGTGTTGTGCACCGCATCACCGATGAATGACACGGCCCTGGCCTCGCCGGTCATCCGGGCATAGTAATGCATATCCTTGTGCGCATTGGCCAGCGAGAAGCGGAAAAACTGATCGTTACCTTCGAGCACAAAGGGACGCAAGCGCTGGAAGGCCGTGCTGTTCGCTCCGCCGGAGGCGATCACATCGCACAGGACCTCAAGGTTCACTCCGGTTTTTCCAGCACAGGAAAAAGCCTCGGCCAGAATGGCGGCGTTGCCAAGTACGACGAACTGGTGTAGCAGCTTGGTGGTGTGCCCGGAGCTGACTGCGCCACAGTCGTAGATATTTTTTGCAAACGTGTCAAAAACAGGGCGGACGCTCGCCAGCACCGCCGGGTCACCACCGACCAGCAGGTTGATCTTGCCTTCATCGGCGTCTTTGGGCGTCCCGGTCATGGCAGCGTCAAGAAAGAGCCCCCCCCGGGTGGCAATGGCCGCTGCCACGCGCCGTGTGGACTCAGGCAGGGAAGTCGAGCAATCCACCACCACGCATTCAGGTTTGATACCTTGCAGCAGGCCATGCTCCGCAAACACGACATCTTCGACTTGCGGCGATCCAGGCACACAAATGATGACGATGTCGGCTGCGGCCGCTACCTCGGCGGCTGTCTTCAGGGGCTGTGCACCACCTGCAAGCAGGTCCGCGCAGCGTAGCTCGTCTTCGTTCGAACGCACGAGTATTGTGACCGGATGCCCGCTTCCAAGCACATGCTTTGCCATGCCCCGGCCCATCATCCCCAGACCAATAAATCCGACAGTTTTTACCATGAAGAAAATCCTTAACTTTAGAGATAGGGCTTGAGCCAGTCCAGTCCGGCGGACGTGCCACCGGTTTGCGTGCCCCTCGCAGGCCGGTACTCGCAACCGATCCAGCCGTCGTAGCCCAGCTCGTCCAGTACCGAGAACAGATAAGCGTAGTTCAGTTCACCCAGATCCGGTTCGTGCCGCTGCGGCACGCCCGCAATCTGAATGTGACCGACGCGGCCGGTCGGCAGGTACTGACGCAGCTTCATCGCTACGTCACCCTCCACCACCTGGCAGTGATACAGGTCCATCTGCACCTTGAGGTTGGCTGCGCCCACGTCGGCCAGCACCTGGTGGGCGTGATCCTGGCGGTTCAGGTAGAAGCGCGCAATATCACGCGTGTTGATCGGCTCGATCAGCACATCGATGCCCTGCTTGGCGGCCTCTGCAGCGGCCCAGCGCAGTTGACTGATATAGGTCGGGTAAAGCGTTTCGTGCGCAGTGCCCGCCGGCAGCAACCCAGCCATCACGTGGATGCGCGGGCAGTCCAAGGCCACTGCGTAATCAAGCGCTTTGCCGATGCCCGCGCGGAATTCGGCTTCGCGCCCGGGCAGGCAGGCCAGGCCGCGCTCGCCAGCGTCCCAGTCGCCGGGCGGCGCGTTGAACAAGACCTGCTGCAGGCCATGAGCCTTGAGGCGTTCCGCGATTTCTCGACTCTCGAAAGCATAGGGAAAAAGGTACTCGACGGCTTTGAAACCGTCTTTTGCGGCGGCTTCGAAACGATCCAGAAAATCAAACTCAGGGTAGAGCATGGACAAGTTGGCTGCAAATTTAGGCATAAGGTTCACCAGCGGGCATCGAAGGTTTGGCGCAGTTGTTCAATTTGGGGTTCGGTCAGGGGCACGAGCGCGCAGGCGCTCTGGCTCACCAGCCGGGCGGTTTCTTCAAGTTCTTCCAACGTCGCCATGGCCGCGGCGGGTGACTCGTGCCAGACATTGGGTCCGAGGCGCTCCAGCATCACGGCGCGAATCGGCGTGCCGGCCTCGCCATAGCGTGAAATAGTCTGTGCCACTCGCTGCGCCGCCGCAGGGTCGCCGGGGCGGTGGTAGGCAATCACGGGCACATGGCCGACCTTCATCACAAAATAAGGGGTGATGGGCGGCAGCAGTTCGCTGCCATGCGGCTGCAGTGTCAGTGCCACACAGTGCGTGCTGTGGGTGTGGATCACACACCGGGTTTGCGGGTCGAAGGGGCCTGCAGACCGGTAGATCTGCATGTGCAGCGCGATGGTCTTGCTGGCGCGATCGCCATTCAGCTGTTGCCCTTGCGCATCCAGCCGGGCCAGCCGATCGGGGTCGAGGAAGCCCAGGCAGGCATCCGTGGGCGTGATCAGAAAGCCGCCACCGTCCGACTCCTCCAGCCTGACGCTGATGTTGCCGGCGCTGGCGTGCACATAGCCGCGTTCGAACAGGCTGCGCCCGACACGGCAAATCTCGTCACGGGCTTGCGACTCAGTCACACCAGCCTCGCAAAGGCTTTGATGAAGAAGTCATCGGTGCCGAAGTTACCCGACTTCAGCGTCAGGTGCAGCCCTCCTTGCGGGGCAGCATCCGTCTGAGCATGACACCAGGGCACACCGGGATCGATTTGGGGGCCGATCTTCATTTGCGTGATGTTCAAAGCCTGCACGCAGGCACCCGAGGTTTCGCCGCCGGCCAGTACCAGCTGTCGCACGCCGACGTCGACCAGACCACGTGCAATCGCGGCCAGGGTGCGCTCCAACAAGGCGCCGGCCTCTTCGACCCCGAGTTGCGCCTGAACGGCCTTGACGGCATTCGAATCAGCCGAAGAATAAATCAGTACCGGCCCCTGACCCAGCAAAGGTTTGGCCCAGTCCAGCATCTGCGCCACGACATCGACCCCGGCTGCAACCTGCAGTGGATCGACACTGCGCGCCGGCAGTCCCGCCTTGATGAAAGCAAGCACCTGCCGATTGGTCGCCAGCGAGCAGCTGCCCGACACCACTGCCTGCAAGCCTTCGGCTTCGGGCAGTGCGCTGGCCATGCTGGAGGGTGTAATGCCAAAATTGGCCGGCAGGCTAATCGCAACCCCAGAACCTGCTGTTACGAGGAGCATGTTCTTGAGGGCCGGGCCCAGGCGCAGCAGGTCATCATTTGAAATCGCATCCACGATGGCCAGACCGACCCCTTGGGCGCGCAACTGATCGATGCGCGTGCGAATTGCTGCCTCGCCTTGCGCCACCACCTTGTAATCGATCAGGCCCACCTGGCGCCGGCACTGCCCCTGCAACACGCGTACCAAGTTGGCATCGGTCATGGGTGTGAGCGGGTGGTTCTGCATGCCACTCTCATTGAGCAAGACGTCGCCCACGAACAAGTGTCCCTTGAAAACGGTGCGCTGGTTGTCGGGGAATGCGGGTGTGGCAATCGTGAAATCGCTTCCGAGCGCCTGCATCAGTGCTTCCGTCACGGGGCCGATGTTGCCCTGCGCCGTGCTGTCAAAGGTCGAGCAATACTTGAAGTAGATCTGTTGTGCGCCTTGCGCTTGCAGCCACTTCAGGGCGGCCAGCGACTGCGCAACGGCCTCATTCACAGGCAAAGTGCGCGACTTGAGCGCCACCACCACGGCGTCGGCTTCGGCGTCCAGTGACTGCCTCGGCACGCCCATCGCTTGCACCACGCGCATGCCGGCGCGCACCAGGTTGTTGGCCAGATCAGTGGCACCGGTGAAATCATCGGCAATGCAGCCGAGCTTCATGGCCCCCACGCTTGCCACGTTGTGTGCTGCCCTGCCCCCCCGAGGGAGCTGAGCTTGCTGGGGGCGGCGCTCGGCGGAGCTCATGGCTTTTTGGGCAACTCAATGCCGGGGAATATCTTGATCACTGCGCTGTCGTCCTCGCGCGCGAAACCGGCGGTGGACGCCTGCATGAACATCTGGTGCGCTGTGCTCGACAGTGGCAGCGGAAACTTACTGGCACGCGCCATGTCAAGCACCAGCCCGAGATCCTTGACAAAGATGTCAACCGCCGACAATGGCGTGTAGTCGCCGCTGAGCACATGGGCCATGCGGTTCTCGAACATCCAGCTGTTTCCCGCGCTGTGGGTGATCACCTCATACAAGGCCGCCGGATCGACTCCCGCGCGCAAGCCCAGTGCCATAGCCTCGGCCGCAGCGGCGATATGCACACCTGCCAGCAGCTGGTTGATGATTTTCACCTTGCTGCCCGCACCGGCGCTGTCGCCCAGTCGGTACACCTTGGCCGCCATGGCATCCAGCAATGGCCCAGCCGCGGCATAAGCCTCGGGCTTGCCCGAGGTCATCATGGTCATTTCGCCGCTGGCGGCCTTGGCAGCGCCGCCCGAGATCGGGGCATCGAGATAGAGAACGCCCTGCTCGGCCAGCCGCGCTTCGAGCGCCATCGACCAGTTGGGATCCACGGTGGAGCACATCACAAACACGCTGCCGCGCTTCATGGCGGCGGCGCACCCCCCCTCGCCAAACAGCACGCTTTCGGTCTGCGCGGCATTGACGACCACCGACACGATGACGTCGCACTGTGCCGCCAGTTCGGCGGGTGAGGCACAGGCCACACCGCCCTCCGCCGCAAAGGCCTGCGCGACCTCTGCGCGAACGTCAAATACATGGACACGACAGCCATGACGCCGCAAGGAACGCGCCATACCACTGCCCATAGCCCCCAGGCCGATCACGCCCACATTGGATGTCATTTGTTGGCTACTTTCATTTTAAAATTCAATCTGACGGTACAGTGCCTGCTTCCCATATTTTATATGGTCATCATACAAATTCCGCGTGAACTCAACATGCGGGTTTACCCACGCTTGCACACGCAAGGCCGCCCCTTATGGAGGCAACCGAGTCAACTCCGACGTGTCAAGCCGGAGACCAGGGGGCGTGCCAATTGCACACCCGCCTGCTGCCAAAAAGTCGGGTCAGCCTGTTCAATGCGCAGGATGGCGTTATCCATGTGCCGCGCCGCAGCCTTGCGCGCCGCGGCTGCGTCGCCGGCTTCAATGGCACGCAAAATCTTGTCGTGCTCGACGCGCACCTGCCGCGCGAAATCTGCCCGCCGCGCTTCATTGGCGCGCGTGACGCCGGTAGCGCCGCGCAGGAACTGGCCCAGGTATTCCAGCGTGCCAATGAGAAAGGGGTTGCGCGCGGCCTCGGCAATGGCGCGGTGGTATTGGACGTCTTCGTCCACGCCGTCGCCACCGGCTTGCACCGCCTTGTCCAGCAGCGCAATGGATTTGCCGATGCGCTTGATATCAGCCTGAGTGCGCCGTTGCGCGGCCAAGCCAGCGACTTCGGCCTCCAGTGCGCGACGCACCTCCACTATCTGGATCACCGCCTGCTTGGAGACGGCAGACTTGGCATCAAAGTTGAGTGGCGAAAAGCCTACTTCCTTGACATAGACACCACTGCCCTGTCTTGAATCGACCAAACCCAGCGACTTCAGCCGAGAGACCGCTTCCCTCACCACCGTGCGGCTTACCGCAAATTGCTCTACCAGCGCGGCCTCGGTCGGCAGCTTGGCCCCCACCGCCAGCCGTCCGGCCCGGATCTCGGCGGTCAGCGTATCCGCCACCTGATCTGAAAGGTAGGCACCGGGCGTGATGGGCTTGAACTGAGCGGTCATGGGAGGACTTAAATTCATCGTGCAACTTTATCACCCGGCACGCGAACGCCCGCCGGGCTTGGGTTCACGTTATTTGGCGTAAACCAGATCGCGCAGCCCGAGTGAAAGCACCGGCACGTAGGAGATGACCATCAGGCACGCCAGCACCACCAGGACGAACGGAATCAGGTCCTTGATCATGCGGTCCAGTGAGATGCGTGCCACGGTGCAAGCTGCAAACAGGTTGACGCCGAACGGCGGCGTGATCATGCCCAAGGCCAGGTTCACCACCATCACCAGGCCAAAGTGGACCGGATCAATGCCAAAGTGCTGCGCCACCGGTGCCAGGATCGGGGCCAGCACAATGATGGCGGCACCGGTCTCGATAAACATGCCAATCACGAACAGCGCGGCGTTGACCCCCAACAAGAAGTAAGCGGGCGTTTTCAAGACCTCCTGCAGCCACAGGCCAATGGCCTCCGGTACGCCAGCGCGCGTGATCAGGAAGGCAAAAAGGCCGGCGTTGGCAATGATGAACATGATCACCGCCGACGACAGCACCGACTTGCGCAGGATGTGGTAGAGGTCCGGCAACTTGATCTCGCGGTAGATCAGCAGACCCACGATCAGCGAATAAAACACCGCCACGGCCGAGGCCTCGGTCGGGGTGAAAATTCCGCCGTAAATGCCGCCCAGAATAATGACCGGCATCAGCAACGCCCAGCCGGCCTTCCAGGTGGCCTTGCCGACCGACAGGCGGCCGTCGCCATCGTTCTTGCCCCAGCCCTTGATCCGGCAGTAAACCCAGACAAACAGCATCAGCGCGCCACTGATGAAAAGGCCCGGACCAAAACCGGCGATGAACAGTTCACCAATCGAGACTTCGGCGCTCACACCATACAGAATCATTGGGATCGAGGGCGGGATGATGACGCCGAGCTCGGCACTGGTGGCCTGCAACGCCGCCGCCCAGGTGGTCGGGTAGCCATGCTTGATGAGCGCCGGAATCAGGATGGTGCCAATGGCAAAGGTGGTCGCCACCGATGAGCCAGACACTGATGCGAAGATCATGCAGGTCAACACGCAGGTCATCGGCAGGCCACCCTGCACGCCACCCACCAGACTCTTGGCAAACTCCACCAGGCGGCGCGAGATGCCACCCGTTTCCATGACGTTGCCGGCCAGGATAAAGAACGGGATGGCGGCCAACGGGAACTTGTTGATGGCGTTGAACATCTCCTTAACGGAGATCAGCATATTGGCGTTGGCAACCTGAATGCCAAAGATGGAGGCCAGTCCAATCGACACGGCCACAGAAACGGTAAGTGCAAAGCACAGCACCATGGTGCTCAACATCACGGCGGTCATACTGCGGTCTCCAATTCAAGACGCTGGGTGTCCAGCAGGTTGCCAATGATGCCAATCAGGCTGAACGCCCCCCCCACCGGCATGGCGAGGTAGGCCCAGAACATCGACACGCTCTCCAGTCCGCTCATGGTTTGCACCCTGCCACGCACGGCATAGTCCCAGCCCCACCAGGTGATGATGAGGATCAAGCCCATAGCGGCGAGACACACGACCCAGTCGAGCACGCGGCGCATGCGCGGCGGACTCCAGCGGTACAGCACATCCACACTGACCATGGCGCCCTGGCGAAACGCCATCGGAATACCCAGAAACACCATCCAGATCAGGCTGAAACGGATCATCACCTCGGTCCATTCAGCGGGTATTTCAAGCACGAAGCGGGTGATGATCTGGAACATGGCCAGACTGGCCGCCAGCATCAGCATGGCACAGGCGGCGTACAACGCAAGTCCGCTGGTCCACCGCTCCAGCCGGAGAAATTTTTCTTTCATTGCAATAACAACCTGAAATGGAAAGGTAAAAAAAACACCCGAAAGCTCAAACGCTTCGGGTGTTGGCAGCTACAAAAATAGCAGCAATTACTTGTAGTTGCGGATCTTGTCCATATTGGCTTTGCCAAATTGTTTCTCGAAGTCGGCGTACACCGGCGCAAGCTTGGCCACGAACTTGGTCTTGTCTACGTTCTCTGTCACCTCCATACCCTTGCTGCGCAGGTAAGTCACGCCCATGGCATCATCGGCGTCCACCCGGGCCCGGTTGGCGACCACGGCCACCTTGGCCGCATCCAGAAAGACCTGCTTGTCGGCGGCGCTGAGCTTATCGAAGGCGGCCTTGTTCATCAGGAAGATGGCGGGTGAATAGACGTGGCCGGTGAGTGATACGTACTTTTGCACCTGGTCGAGTTTGGCCGCCATGATCACGGACAAGGGATTTTCCTGACCGTCGACCGTGCCTTGCTGCAGCGCAGTAAACACCTCGGCCATGGCCATTGGTGTAGTCACGATGCCCAGCCCTTTGTAGGCGGCCACGTGCACTGGATTTTCCATGGTGCGAATCTTCAAGCCCTTGAGGTCATCCGGGCTGTTGATGGTGCGCTTGCTGTTGGTCATGTTGCGCATGCCGTTCTCGCCCCAGGCCAGCGCCTTGAAGCCCCTGGGCTCGAACTTGGCCAGCATTTCCTGACCGATCGGGCCATCCAGCACGGCACGGGCATGCGCCTTGTCCCGAAACAAAAATGGAATATCCAGAATCTTGGCTTCCGGCACGAAATTGGGCACCGGGCCAGACGACGTGAAAGTCAGTTCCTGGGTGCCCAGTTGCACCGCCTCAATGGATTCGCGCTCACTGCCGAGTGAAGCGTTGTAAAAAGTCTCGATTTTGTAGCGGCCGTTGGTTCGGGTTCCAACCTCTTTGGCAAAGGTGTCAATCGCAATACCCTGGTGGGAGTTTTGCGCGATAGAAATGTTGATCTTCATGCTAGTCTGGGCAGCTGCAGTGGCTACAAAACCAACGACCAAAGACAGGCTAATAACCAGTTTACTCAATTTCATACAAGGACTCCTCGATTAAAAAGGGTTACGGGCTGATGGATGTTCAATTCATCAATCCGCGCGAAAGTTATCATACAAATTCTAATTATTATCTGACCGGCAGCTTGACGGCATAGGGATTTCCCCTGATGTACTCCCGGATGATGTCTTCAAAGCTTTCCTCCGGCAGCAAGCCCAAGCCGCCCGCCCTCACCGCATGAATCCGGGCTGGCCAGGTCTTGACAATATTGCGGATCGCCGGGTCTGGCGTCCAGTCAATCAGCGCGGTGGCTGCCGGGCCAGCCACACGCTCCAGCGCCGCAGCCATCTCGCCGGGGGTGGTGGTCAGTGCGGGCAGGTTCAGGCCCGTGCGCGGGCCCCAGGCCGGGTCGCTCGCCTCGGCCGCGCGGATGAGTCCCTGGACGGTGCGCGCGGGGGATGAGAGTGCCACGGGGGTGTCTGGCGTCACCGGGCAAGACGCCTTGACGCCTGCCAATGGCTCACGGATCATGCCGCTCAAGAAACTTGATGCTGCGCCGTTGGGCGTGCCGGGACGCACACTGACCGTCATCAAACGCACGTTACGGCCGACAATAAACCCCTTGCGCGTGTAGTCGGCCACCAGTTGTTCACCTATGAATTTTTGGATGCCATAGCTGCTCTGCGGTGTGGGCAGGGTGTTGTCTTCAATGGCAGGCGGTAGCGCTTGACCCGGGGCGTCGCCGAACACGGCGAGCGAGCTGGCAAACACCACCACGGGTTTTGTCTTCAAGGCGCGGCAGGCCTCCAGCAAGGCCAGCGTCGCGGCGAAATTGCTGCGCATGCCGAGATCGAAGTCCGCCTCGCATTCACCGCTGACGGCCGCCGCAAGATGAAAAACAATAGCAGTATCTTGAGCAATGACGGTGGCTAGAGGGTTTTTTTCTTCAAGAAGCGCATTCAGGTCACCGCTCAGTGCAGTCACCCGCGCGTCGGCCAGCAGGTCGGCGGGCGGCGCAGCGCGGTCGACCAGGGTGATCCGGGCGATGTTGGCAGGCGCTGCACCCGCCAGCGACAACTGCCCCTGTGCCAGCAGGGTGCGCGCAAGACGGACACCCAAAAACCCGGCGCCGCCGGTGATCACGATATGACATGACCCAAGGGCCTGGGAGGATTGCTTCAACATGGTCATTTCCTAAGTAGTAGTTCAGCTGCCGATATAAGACGTTTTCACCGTGGTGAAGAACTCCTGCGCATAGCGCCCCTGCTCGCGCGAGCCGTAGCTCGATCCCTTGCGCCCACCAAACGGCACGTGGTAGTCAACACCGGCCGTCGGCAGGTTCACCATCACCATGCCGGCCTGACTGTGGCGCTTGAAGTGGCTCGCGTGCTTGAGCGACGTCGTGGCAATGCCGGCCGACAGGCCATACGGTGTGTTGTTGGATTCGGCCAGCGCTTCTTCATAGCCCTTCACCCGGATGATGCTGGCCACCGGGCCGAACACTTCCTCGCGGTTGATGCGCATGCCCGCCGTGGTGTCGGTCAGCAGCGCCGGCACCATGTAAAAACCCTCGGTGCTGCACGTCACGCGTTGGCCGCCTGCCACCAACACGGCACCTTCAGCCTGCCCGATTTCCACGTAGCTCAGGTCCTGTTCAAGCTGGGCTTGTGAAGACACCGGGCCAATGTCGATGCCCGCGGCCAGGGCGTCACCAACCTTGAGGCTGGCCATGCGTTGCTTCATGGCCTCAATGAACCTGGGGTAAATACCTTCGGTGACGATCAGGCGGCTCGCTGCCGTGCAGCGCTGGCCGGTGGAGAAGAATGCGCTTTGCACGCTGAGCTCAACCGCTTGCGCCAGGTCGGCGTCGTCCAGGATGACTTGCGGGTTCTTGCCACCCATCTCCAACTGCACCTTCTTGAGGTTGACCGCGCATTGCTGGGCAATACGAGCGCCCACACTTTGCGAGCCGGTGAAGCTGATGGCGTCGATGCCGGGGTGGGTGACCAGCGGGTCACCGATGACGCTGCCGCGGCCCATGACGAGGTTGAACACGCCGGCGGGGATACCGCTGCGGCTGATGATGTCGGCCAGTGCCCAGGCGCAGCCAGGCACGAGGTCGGCGGGCTTCAGGATCACACAGTTGCCATAGGCCAGCGCCGGAGCAGTCTTCCAGGCCGGAATGGCAATGGGAAAGTTCCAGGGCGTAATCAGGCCGATCACGCCCACCGGTTCGCGGGTGATCTCGACGCTGACGCCTGAGCGCACCGAGGGCACGACTTCACCGGTCAGGCGCAGGCATTCGCCGGCGAAGAACTTGAAGATGTTGCCGGCGCGGGTGGCTTCACCAATACCTTCGGGCTTGGTCTTGCCTTCTTCGCGGGCCAGCAAGGTGCCGAGTTCCTCGCGCCGGGCCAGGATCTCGGAGCCAATTTTGTCCAGCGCATCGGCACGGGCCTGGATATTGCCGGTGGACCAGGCCGGGAAGGCGGCGCGGGCGGCCTTGACGGCTCCATCGAGTTGCGCGGCATCGGCCTGGGTGTAGTCACCGATGACATCGGCGAGGTTGGACGGATTGATGTTGGGAGCGTATTTGGCACCTGCGACCCACTGGCCGTTGATCAGGTTGTCGTGTTTTTGAATCGCCATGGTTTAGTGCTCCGTTCTGTTGAATTTACTTTCCCCAGCGCAGCACCATCGGGTTCAGGCGTTGCGCGGTTTCGATCAAGCCTGCACGGATAGCGGGGTGCATGGTGGGCCAGGGATGGCGTGGCGCTTCGCAGGCGATCACGCCACCATCCTTCATCAAGGCCTTCGCTGTCAAGATGCCGCTTTGGCGGTTTTCATAGTTGATCAAGGGCAGCCATTGCTGGTAAAGGGCGACCGCCTCGTCGCGCCGGCCAGCGGCGTAGGCATCGACAATCAGGCGGATGCCATCGGGATACCCGCCGCCGGTCATGGCACCGGTCGCGCCCGCGTCCAGATCGGGCAGCAGGGTGATGGCCTCCTCGCCATCCCAGGGTCCTTCGATGGCGTCGCCCCCCAGACGAATCAGTTCGCGCAACTTCGAGGCGGCGCCAGCGGTCTCGATCTTGAAATACGACACCTGCTTGATCTCTTTCGCCATGCGGGCAAGGAAGGCGGCAGACAGGGCCGTGCCGCTAGCGGGCGCATCCTGGATCATGATCGGGATGCCAAGCACATCCGACAGACGCGCATAAAACTCGTAGATCTTCTCTTCCGGCACGCGGAAGGTGGCGCCATGGTAGGGCGGCATGACCATCACCATGGCAGCACCCATGTCCTGGGCGCGCAAACTGCGCTGGGCGCAGACCTGGGTGCTGAAGTGGGTGGTGGTGACAATCACCGGCACCCGACCATTCACATGTTCCAGAATCACGCGCGTCAGCACTTCGCGCTCGTCATCCGAAAGCAAAAACTGCTCCGAGAAATTGGCCAGAATGCACAGGCCGTTGGAGCCGGCGTCGATCATGAAGTCGACGCAACGCTTCTGACTTGCCAGATCGAGATCTCCACTTTCGGTAAAGGTCGTGGGCACCACGGGGAAGACACCTTGGTAGCGAACGTTCCTGGAATGAGTCATGGGTATCTTTCTAAAGAAGGCCGCGCGCTTTGGCCAAAATCACGCAACGCTCGTGCTTAGTGCGAATGCTTGGGCACCTCGGCGCCGCGACAGCCCACCAGAAAATCGAAATCACAGCCTTCGTCGGCCTGCAACACCCGGTCGATGTACAACTGCTGATAGCCGCCCTTCGCCGGCGCTGCTGGCTGGGCCTGCAGTTCAGCCTGGCGCTGTGCGATCTCGGCGTCGCTGATTTCCAGGTCCAGCTTACCCGCCTGGCTGTCAAGTGCGATCCAGTCACCATCGCGAACGATGGCCAGGGGTCCCCCGGCAGCCGCTTCCGGTGCCACATGCAGCACCACCGTGCCGTAGGCGGTGCCGCTCATGCGGGCATCCGAGATGCGCACCATGTCGGTAATGCCCTGCGCCAGCAATTTGGGCGGCAAGCCCATGTTGCCGACTTCCGCCATACCCGGATAACCCTTCGGTCCGCAATTCTTCAGCACCATCACCGAGTCGGCATCGACCTCCAGGTCCGGGTCGCCGATGCGCGCCTTGTAGTGATCGAAATCCTCGAAGACGACCGCCTTGCCCCGGTGCTTCATCAGCGCGGGCGTTGCCGCCGACGGCTTCAGCACCGCGCCACGCGGCGCCAGATTGCCGCGCAGGATGCACATGCTGCCATCTGCCACCAGCGGGTTGTCAAGCGGCCGGATGACTTCGGCGTTGTAGATCGGCGCGTCCAGCACGTTGTCCCAGATCGACTTGCCGTTAACCGTCAGTGCATTCTTGTGCGGCAGCAGGCCGCCCTCGCCCATCCGGCGCAGCACCCCGGGCAGCCCGCCAGCGTAGTAAAAATCTTCCATCAAAAAGCGGCCTGAGGGCTGCAGATCAACCAGCGTGGGCGTGCCCTTGCCGACATTCGTCCAGTCCTCCAGCTCAAGCGGCACGCCGATGCGCCCAGCAATGGCTTTCAGGTGAATCACGGCATTGGTGGAACCACCGATGGCGGCATTGACGCGGATGGCGTTCTCAAATGCTTCGCGCGTCAGCACCTTGGAGAGCTTCAGGTCTTCCCACACCATGTCCACGATGCGCATACCCGACATGTGCGCCAGCACGTAGCGGCGCGCATCCACCGCCGGAATGGCAGCGTTGTGCGGCAGCGAGGTACCCAGTGCCTCGGCCATGCAGGCCATGGTGGAGGCCGTGCCCATGGTGTTGCAGGTGCCCGCCGAGCGCGACATGCCGGCTTCGGCCGACATGAATTGGTTCAAGGTGATCTGGCCCGCCTTGACCGCTTCGTGCAGCTGCCAGACCACCGTGCCGGAGCCGATATCACGGCCTTCATGCTTGCCGTTCAACATCGGGCCGCCGGTCACGACGATGGTCGGGATGTCGCAGCTGGCGGCGCCCATCAGCAGCGCCGGCGTGGTCTTGTCACAGCCGACCAGCAGCACGACGGCATCCATCGGGTTGCCACGAATGGACTCTTCCACATCCATGCTGGCCAGATTGCGCGTCAGCATCGCCGTGGGGCGCAGGTTGGATTCACCATTGGAAAACACCGGGAACTCGACCGGGAAGCCCCCTGCCTCGGAAATACCGCGCTTCACATGCTCCGCAATCTTGCGGAAGTGCGCGTTGCACGGTGTCAACTCAGACCAGGTGTTGCAGATGCCGATGATCGGCTTGCCCTGAAATTCATGATCCGGGATGCCCTGGTTTTTCATCCAGCTGCGGTACATGAAGCCGTTCTTGTCGGCGGTACCGAACCATGCGGCCGATCGCAAGGGTCGTTTTGACGAGTTGGACATCTTGGCTCTTTCAAATTGATGGACATTGCCTGCGGCCGGATGTTAGTGGGATCACCCATGCATATCAAATGAATAATTTCGCGACATTGATACAATTTTTAATATCAATTTCTTGGCTGCACGTTTTCAAAGCGTACGGTCACCTCCACCACAGACCCACCATGCATGACATTGACGCGGCGCGACGAACCCGTACCAAGCTCAAAATCCGCCAGATGTTTTTGTTGATTGCGCTGGACGAGGCGCGCAACCTGCATTTGGCGGCCGCAACGACGAACATGAGTCAGCCCGCAGCATCCAAGATGCTCAAGGATATTGAGGAGCTCTTTGGCGTGCCATTTTTCGAACGGCTACCCAGAGGCATGCGACCGACGCTCTATGGCGAGACGATGATCCGCCATGTCAGGATGGCGCTGGCCAACCTGACGCAAGGCCAGGACGCCATTGCATCACTGCAGGCCGGGTTGTCAGGACAGGTTGACATTGGGGTCATCGTCACCCCCTCGATGACCTTGGTGCCGCGGGCAATCGCCAGTGCCAAGGCAGAGGCACCCAGGCTGAGCATTGGGGTTGATGTCGGCACCAGCGATGTGCTGATGGAGCGACTCAAAAGCGGGCAACTGGACTTCTTGATCGCTCGCGTTCTGCAACAGGAAGATGTGTCCAGCCTCCTGTACGAGGATTTGTCCGAAGAAACCGAATGTGCCGTGGCGCGCATCGGGCATCCGATGCTGGAGCGTCGCGACCTCACGTTAAATGATCTCGCGACCGCCGGCTGGATCTTGTCGCCACGAGGCAGTATTCTGCGTCACCAGTTTGACATGATATTTCGCCACCGCGACCTGGAGGCGCCATCCAACGTTGTCGAAACCACGGCCATGTCAGTGATTAAAAGTCTGCTGAATCAGACTGATTTCCTGCACGTCATGCCAGTTGAAGTTGCCCGTTATTACGTTAGTTCACGCGAACTGGCCATTCTGCCAATCGATCTACCCTGCAAGATGGATGGTTTTGGAATCATCATGCGACGGGACCATGCAATCTCGCCTGGCGCAAACCTGTTACTGAAACATGTGCGAAACGTTGCCAAGGATATTTATCCCTCCAAAGGATGAAACCAGATGGCATCGTTGTGTGCCAAATTAGAGTTACCCAATGCAACCCCAGACTCTGAATCGTCGGTTTGCCAAAGCCGGAACGAGGCCGGTCTAAGGAGTTATTGAAGCAAGGTCTCGGTGGATGGGCGTGCGGGTAGAATCCGCTCCGTCAGGAGAGAGTCGCCCGTTGAGGTGGCCGCCGAAGGCGCAGAGCCGCTGATTGCAGCGGTTTGAACGCTCAGGCAAAAGGACTGACGAACGGTGGCGGGTTGCACGACCCACCACCGTATCCCCACTGGAGAGAGGCTGCATTGAATGCAGTCCACCGAAGGAGCAACCCGCAGTCTGCCAGCCGTCAAGGCCGTGCAGGCCCGGCGAATCTCTCAGGTAAAGCGGACAGCGGGGGCAGACCATGGCGTTGACATTCGTTGTGCGCATGGCATTTGACTTGCCCCTTTGCCCCGTTTTTTCTTTTCCTGGAGTTCGCTGATGGCCACCACGCCCGACAACCTTCTCAAAGTTCCGCTCAACGACCTGCACGTCGCGCTGGGTGCCCGCATGGTGCCGTTCGCCGGCTATTCGATGCCGGTGCAATACCCGGCCGGCCTGATGGCCGAGCACAAGCACACCCGCACCGCCGCCGGCCTGTTTGACGTGTCGCACATGGGCCAGTTGCGCCTGGTCGGACCCGATGCGGCGGCCGCCCTGGAGAGCCTGATGCCGGTGGATGTGATCGACCTGCCGGTGGGCAAGCAGCGTTACGGTCTGCTGCTCAACGACGAAGGCGGCATCATCGACGACTTGATGTTCGTGAACCGCGACTATGCCCACGGTGGCGACATTTTTGTGATTGTGAATGGCGCCTGCAAGGTGGGCGACATTGCCCACATCCAGGCCCAGATCGGCATGCGCTGCCAGGTGATTCCGATGCCGGAGATGGCCTTGCTGGCGCTGCAAGGCCCGCAAGCCGTGACGGCGCTGCAGCGTCTGTGCCCGGGCATCGAGAAGCTGGTGTTCATGACCGGTGGTCAATTTGACCTTGCTTGCGGCTCGGATACCGTGCCGTGTTTCGTCACCCGCAGTGGTTACACCGGCGAAGACGGCTTCGAGATTTCGGTGCCCGCGGCGCAAACCGAAACACTGGCCCAGGCGCTGCTGGCGCAACCCGAAGTCAAACCGGTCGGCCTGGGCGCCCGCAACTCCTTGCGCCTGGAAGCCGGCCTGTGCCTGTACGGCAACGATATCGACAGCAGCACCACCCCGGTTGAAGCCGGCCTGAACTGGGCCCTGCAGAAAGTACGCCGGGCGGATGGCGCACGCGCCGGCGGTTTCCCTGGTGCTACAAAAATACTAGCGCAACTCGCAGCTGGGACGGGGGCTATAGCCCGAAAACGTGTGGGGCTGGTGGCACTGGAGCGAATCCCCGTGCGGGATCACACCGAACTGCAAGACTTGGACGGCCAGCGCATTGGCGAAGTCACCAGCGGCCTGCTCGGCCCCACCATCGACAAGCCGGTGGCCATGGGCTACGTGGCACCCGAGTTTGCGGCGCTGGGCACCAAGATCAACGCCATCGTGCGCGGCAAGCCGGTGCCGATGGAAGTGGTGGCCATGCCTTTTGTACCAACACGCTACTACCGCGGCTAATTTTTAATTTCATTGATTTAACTTTTCTGGAGAACCGACATGACGATCAAGTACACCCCTGACCACGAATGGCTCAAAGTTGACGGCGACACCGCCGCGACCGAAGGGGCCATCATTACCGTCGGCATCACCCACCACGCGCAAGACGCCCTGGGCGACGTCGTGTTTGTGGACCTGCCCGAAGTGGGCGCCACCCTGGCCGCCAAAGACATTGCCGGCGTCGTCGAGTCGGTCAAGGCCGCCGCTGACGTCTACATGCCCGTCACCGGCGAGATCACCGAGGTGAACGAAGCCCTGCGCGCTGACCCGTCGCTGGCCAATTCCGACCCCCTGGGCGCAGGCTGGTTCTTCAAGGTCAAACTGGCCAAGCCGGCTGAGTTGGACGCCCTGATGGACGAGACCAGCTACACCAGTTTTTCTGCCACCGCCTGATCAGGAATTAGCCATGTTGATGCAATCCGCCCAGCCGTTAAGCGAACTCGAAAACACCTCTGAATTCATCGCTCGCCACATTGGTGTGAATGAAGCGGACGAGGCCTTGATGCTCCAGGTCGTGGGCTCGACCTCACGGCGCGAACTGATCGACGGCATCGTGCCCCGCTCCATCGCCCGCAGCAGCCACATGGCGATTCCGGCGGCGGTGACCGAGGCGGCAGCCCTGGCCGAACTCAAGGCGATTGCATCTAAAAACCAGCTCTTTAAAAGCTACATCGGTCAAGGCTATTACGACACCCACACGCCGGGCGTCATTCTGCGCAACATCCTGGAAAACCCCGCCTGGTACACCGCCTACACGCCCTACCAGGCCGAGATCAGTCAGGGCCGCATGGAAGCGCTGGTGAACTTCCAGACCATGGTCATGGACCTGACCGGCATGCCGATGGCCAATGCCTCCATGCTGGACGAGGCCACGGCGGCGGCCGAAGCCATGACGCTGGCCAAACGCAGCGTCAAAAGCAAAAGCAACACCTTCATCGTTGGCCTTGACTGCCATCCGCAAACGGTTGAAGTCATTCAGACACGCGCCGCGCCGCTCGGTATCGAAGTGCTGGTAGCGCAGTCGATCGAGCAGTGGCATGGCTGGCT
Organism: Rhodoferax sp.; assembly: GCF_012927445.1. Lineage (GTDB taxonomy): Bacteria > Pseudomonadota > Gammaproteobacteria > Burkholderiales > Burkholderiaceae_C > Rhodoferax. The sequence continues at coordinate 264,674 of NZ_JABBPD010000008.1, read as the reverse complement.
GGCGGGGCGCGACTATTTTGGCGTGCTGGCCCAATATCCGTCTACCAGTGGTCAGATTGCAGACCTGCGCCCGGATGTGGCCCAGGTGCACGCCAAGCAAGCCGCGTTCGTGGTGGCCGCCGATTTGCTGGCACTCACGTTGCTGGTGCCACCGGGCGAGTGGAATGCCGACATCGTGGTCGGCACCACGCAGCGCTTTGGCATGCCGATGTGCAACGGTGGCCCGCATGCGGCCTACCTGGCGTGCCGCGACGAGTTCAAGCGCTCCATGCCCGGCCGCCTGGTCGGCGTTAGTGTGGACGTGCACGGCAACCCCACTTACCGGCTGGCGCTGCAAACCCGCGAGCAGCACATTCGCCGCGAAAAGGCGACTTCCAACATCTGCACCGCGCAGGTGCTGCCAGCGGTAGTGGCCAGCATGTATGCCGTCTACCACGGCCCGCAAGGCCTGAAACGCATCGCCCAGCGCGTAGCGGCTTACACCGCGGTGCTGGCGCGCGGTTTGCAGGACATGGGCTTTGCGCTGGCCCACAGCAGCGCGTTTGACACACTCACCGTTCACACCGCAGATGCTACAAATTTAATAGCTAGTCGCGCCCATTCGGCGGGGGCCAACCTTCGATTTATCTCTAAAGAATGCGTGAGCGTGTCGCTGGATGAAACCACCACCCGCGACAACATTGAACAACTCTGGACCTTCTTTGCCAACGACGGGCAAACGCCGCCGAAGGTCAGTGACTTCGAGAAGGGCATCGAGTCCCTGATCCCCACCGCCTTGCGCCGTGAAAGCAGCTTTTTGACACACCCGGTGTTCAACACGCACCACTCCGAAACCGGCATGCTGCGTTACATCCGGCGCCTGAGTGACAAAGACCTGGCGCTGGACCGCAGCATGATCCCGCTGGGCAGTTGCACCATGAAACTCAACGCCACCAGCGAGATGATCCCCATCACCTGGCCCGAGTTTGCGTCGCTGCACCCGTTTGCACCGCACGACCAGTTGCAGGGCTACCGCGAACTGGACGAGCAACTGCGCGCCTGGTTGTGCCAGGCCACCGGTTACGCCGGCATCAGCCTGCAGCCCAACGCCGGTTCGCAGGGCGAATACGCCGGCCTGCTCGTGATCCGGGCCTACCATGAAGCCCAAGGCCAGGGCCACCGCAACATCTGCCTGATTCCCTCCAGCGCCCACGGCACCAACCCGGCCAGCGCCCACATGGCAGGCCTGACCGTGGTGGTGACCGCCTGCGACGCGCAGGGCAATGTCGATATGGCGGACATGCAAGCCAAGTGCGAACTGCACAGCGCCAATCTGGCGGCGGTGATGATCACCTACCCCAGCACGCACGGCGTGTTCGAGACCAGCGTCAAGGAACTGTGCAACTTGGTGCACGCCCACGGTGGCCGCGTTTACGTGGACGGCGCCAACATGAATGCGCTGGTGGGCGTGGCGGCCCCCGGCGAGTTCGGCGGCGACGTCAGCCACCTGAACCTGCACAAAACCTTCTGCATTCCGCACGGCGGCGGCGGCCCCGGTGTCGGCCCGGTGTGCGTGGTGGCCGACTTGGTGCCCTACCTGCCAGGGCACGCCACCGGCGGCCTGCCCGTCAACGGTGTCGGCGCCATTTCAGCGGCACCGCTCGGCAATGCCGCTGTGTTGCCGATCAGCTGGATGTACTGCCGCATGATGGGTCCGGAAGGCCTGCAGGCCGCCACCGAAGTCGCCATCCTGAGCGCCAACTACATCAGTGCCCGGCTGAAAAAGCACTACCCCACGCTGTACGCCAGCGCCAACGGCCACGTCGCACACGAGTGCATCCTTGACTTGCGACCCTTGAAGGAAAGCAGTGGCGGCGCGGCCGGTATCTCGGCCGAAGACGTGGCCAAGCGCCTGATGGACTACGGTTTTCACGCCCCCACGCTGAGTTTTCCGGTGCCCGGCACGCTGATGGTGGAGCCGACCGAGAGCGAAACGCTGGACGAGCTGGACCGCTTCATCGACGCCATGATCGCCATCCGCGAGGAAATTGCGAAAGTGGAGCGTGGCGAATGGCCGCAGGACAACAACCCGCTGAAGCACGCGCCACATACGGCGGCCTCCTTGATGGGCGAAGCGTGGGATCGGCCCTACTCGCGTGAAGTCGGCGCCTTTCCGCTGGCGACGCTGAAACAGGTCAAATACTGGCCACCGGTTGGGCGCGTTGACAACGTGTACGGCGACCGCAATTTGTTCTGCGCTTGCGTGCCGGTCAGCGACTACCCGTAAAAATGGGCCGCCCTATTCCGTAGCCGGGACTCGCCAAGGGGCGCGGCACGGAATTGTGGCCGTGACAAGGCCACTATTGCGGAGAGGGGAATGTTTCTGCAGTGCCCACAATAGTGGCCTTGATTTTCGGGCCTCGAACTACCGGAATGCAGCGTGAAGAGTCGATGACGACTGGCGGCTTTCGGGTTGTCCAACTGCGTGATTTGTAATGCCGATCAGTTGCTGTTCGTAGTCGGCTCCTTGGCTCCCCAAATGGACGCCTGTGAATAGCAGCAGCCGCTGCCGAGCGATTGCAGTGAGGCTGCATTTACAAAATGGCCGTACCCGCAGGCAAACCCAGCGCATAGTGTTTTAGGGCAAGGGTACGAGTTTCCATATCCATGAATGGATCGGCGATAACCGCTTCGCCTGTTTTGGGGCGCCGCATGAAATTGGCGCTGTGCAAATCGAGATCGACCGCGGGCCATCGTGGTTCCAAAAAGCCAGCCAGAAGCTCAAGGCCCTGAGCCAGCGATGTGTCCGACTGGCGCGCACCGACATGTCGCATTCGCTCGGATGAGGTCATTCCATCTTGGTAGAAGGGGCGCAACTGCCGCGCGATGGCCAGACAGGTTTTGCGTTCCGCGCTGCCCACCGTCAGCCGGTCCAAATGTTCCATTTCAAAAAGATAGAGCGGCACACCACAGTCGATCACGCCGACCGTGCCGTGGAGCCCCCGAATTTCCGGCAAGGCAGAACTTCGCCACGACGACTGCTGCTGCTCAGCTAAAGCGTAGGCGGCACCATCCATGGTGAGCTTGAAAACCGATGCTTCGCCGCCCAGAATAACGGAGTAAGCGCCACGTCCGATAACGGGGCGGTTCACCAGCAGGGGATGCTTTAACGCAAGCCGGACACCTCGGTCATTCCTCGAAAACAGTTTTCGGTTACCCCAAATAATTCCCATCGTCAGATGCCCGCAACGGAGAGGAATAGTTGAGGAAAAGAGTTCATTGCATGACAAAGATGGGCGTTCAACCTGCTGCTCCCGAAGTAATTGCCGCCGTTGATGCCACGTCTTCAGGCAGAAAAATTCGACTCAACTGTGCGGGAACGGTCTTCAGGTTTTCCAGATTTATGGTGGCTACCCGAACCCGCCTAACTTCGTTGCTTTCTATTTCGTGTACCCACGGGTTGAGCAAGTAGCTTCCACGAACCCCAGCATCGGCCCCCAACTCTTTGTGATGGGGATATAACAACACAACATCTGGGCACCGGTAGCAGTTTGCGTAGGCGTACATCTGATAAAGGTCTGACTGGGCTACCCCATCCTTCGCCTCTTCAATGGAAAGCTGTTTCCACTTGGTATCCAAAATCCAGGCAGTCTTTGAATTCAGGCTGCCAACGACATCCGGCTTCAGCGCAAAAGCCGGTCTCTCGTTATTCTCATTAAAGGCAAGATATTGTTGCGGGCCTTGCAGTGTTATTCGGAACCCCAATGGCGTAAAAATACGGATCGCGAGACGACCGATGTACTCCTCGAACAGTGCATTCATATCGAAGAACAATGAAAACCCTTGAGCTGCACCACCTGTCACGTCGGGGGGTGTGTTTTTAAGAAATAGCTCCGCCAGCTTGAAACATGGCCGGTAGCGCTCACTCAAACGATCAAACACGATACGAGTCCACGGCAATGATTCCCTAGGGGCGTCCGATACACCCTCGAAAGCCAACATCAATTCCGCCAATTGCCGCTGATTCCTAAGCTCTCGCGAGACCTTCAAGAGCATGCGAATTGCAGACTTCAGGACTTGATTGAGAGGGTTGTCCTCCTGGAATTCATCAAAGCGGCAAAACAGTCGCTCTGGATTGGCTGCGTTCAGGCGAATCTGTTCCGCCAGGCCCAGTTTTCCACGGAGTACCGTCAGATTTTCCTCACGGCCCGCATATCGTCTGACCAAGCCCTTGTGAATTTGAACAAAGAGCTTGTCACAAAATAATCGGACAAAAATTTCAAGGATGCCGTGGTTTTGCAGAGCTACTCGGGCGACATCACCTTCGCTAATTTCAAGGTCGAGCGCGACGCCCAACATGGCCACCAGATTGCGCCGAACATTGACAGCATTGCCATCAACTTTTGGGAGGACTTCGATAGTGTGCGGGCCGAGTTGAACTGCGCCAACATACTGCTGCGCAGATATCGTTGTCCCATTGACGTACTTAAACACTTCGAACCCATACGTTGGCTTGAGACTCGTCAGTATCGCTGCCTGGGATGGAAAAACAGCGGGGTGATCAGGATCAAACTCGCCAACATGGAGTTTCCCGTACTCCTGGATTGATATGAGTGCCACGTCAGTTACTGATAGATGTTTCTGTAGGCAGACGCATTGAATTCGCGCATTATTTGATAACGTGGTCGCGGCTCAAACCCCTCATTTATCGACTCCAGTCCCTTGGGGAGATCGTTGTTGACATTGATAAAGCCACCACCTTTTTCGTTCAAGACCAGCAGAACTTTCGACCAGTTTTCGTAGAAGTATTCCTGCAACAAGGGGATGACCTTGCGCCGGAAGACCGCATCGAGGTCGGCGAGCGTTTTCGCATGTATGAAATATGCATGGCCAATGTTGTGATCGCGGTCATAGAGGTATTCAATTCGGTCATTCATGGCTCGCAACATGGCGCGGATATCCACCCCTGCAACCGGGTCCTTGGACAAAGCTTCATAGTCCGGCTGCATTTCCTCAAATTCAAAACGCCGCCTCAGCGCCGTGTCAAGCAAGGCAATTGATCGATCCGCAGTATTCATGGTGCCGATCACATACAGATTTGAAGGCACGTTGAATGAGTCACCAGAATAGGGGAGCTTTACCGTAACGGCGTTGATTGCGCCCTCTCGCTTGTCGGGTTCCAGCAGAGTGATTAACTCTCCGAAGACCTTGGAGATATTGGCGCGGTTGATTTCATCAATGATGAGGACATGGTTCTGAGAGGGTGATTTGGCTGCTGCGGCGCAAGCTTCCCGAAAAATGCCGGGACGAACCCGGTAAGAAACCTGACCATCTTTCAATTCTGGACGAAGTCCTTCAATAAAGTCTTCGTAACCATACGACTGATGAAAAGTGACAAAGCTGATTCGCCCCTCTGTTCTGAGTTCTTCGTAGCGGGCCTTCAAGGCTTTGTCATCTGCAAACTCAAATTTCTTCTCGGGCACTGCCACATCTTTTTCGCACATTTTGACGGCGAGCGCGGTGGTTCTGTAAGTTTTACCAGTGCCAGGTGGACCATAAAGGATTGTGTTCATGCAGAGGTTCCGTTCGGTACTATTGATTCTTTGTGTTTGCGTGGATTCCGACGGTGATTGCCCGGCAGGTGGTGCTTTTGATTCGCCATAGGCATCGCAGAATGCGGCAAGCACAGCCATCGTTGGAATGCTCAGATACATTGCAGGATATTCAGCGGAAAGACGAGGTGCATTAGATTTCAGATGATGATGCCTACCTTCCTTATCCGAGTCGTTTTCTCTTTTTTCATAAGTCCTAATTAGTTCGACTCCGGGAACAATCAACGTCCAATCGCCTGGCTCCACAAACATAGTGACTTTCTTACCTTCGAGATTGAGACCAATCTGACGACCTCCATCTGTTTCGAAACACGCCATTTTTTTGGTTATTTCGTTTATCGGTGTAAATCGCTTTTGAAAATATTCGTGTGCTTCTTCAGCAGTCAGTTTTTGATCCAAATTCATACCACTCCCTTTGATGCATCAACCCATATCTCATATGACCCGTCATTTTTTTCTTCGATGAAGACGTAGTCGCCAATCTTTGCAGACGAATGCCGAAACATTGCACCGACCCACCCACGTTTTCTGAAAATATTCTTTGTCCCATCAATGTCTGTTTCCAGTTGTTCATCCCCACGCGGCTTGATCTTGAGCAACTTTCTTGCTTGTGCCTTTTCATTGCCACCGCCAATGGAGTCGGCAGGAAACATTGACAGACATGACGTTAAGTAAAAATGATTGTTGTTCAAGTTTCCTTGGGTAATCCTAATTTTTGCGATCTTCATCCGTTCTCCTAAAAAGCAGTCTGCATTGGCGATGCTTCAATCAATGCAACTTGAAAAGAATCCCAAGATTACAGGGCGTACATAGGCGAAATCACACAATCTAGAAATTTATTTTTGGCTACGAAATCGCTTGTGCCGGTGACACTCCCACTTCCTGCACCCAGCACAAGGTGTTCACCAGCGCCATCTCTTCCGGCGTGGAGCACCGAATGGCCATCAATGCCGGATTGGCAATGAAGATCGCTAGACACTTGGCGCGCGAGATGGCGACGTTTAGCCGGTTCTTGCTGTACAGAAACTCAATATTCCTCGGCAAATAGTCCCCGCTGGAGGTGGCCATCGACACGATGACCGCTTCCGCCTCTTGTCCCTGAAATTTATCGACGGTGCCAACCCGCGTGCCATCCGGCAGCACCTGCTTCAACAAGTTGACCTGCATGTTGTACGGCGCCACGACAAGGATGTCGTTCAGCGTCATCGGGTGCTCCTGTCCGTGCTTGTCGCGGTAGCGCTGCTGCAGCAGGCTAGTCACCAAGGCCAGAACGAGGTCAGCCTCCTCCTGGCTGCGCTGCGAACAGGCATCGTGTTCAATCGGCACATACCGCAGGCCGGTAGGCATCAAGGCCGGATGAGCGTCGTCACCGAGGATCAATGTCTGATTCGCATTGTTGGGTTCCGGCGCCAGTCGGCCGTCATAAACCGCATCGGAGATAAACCTGCAAACATCGGGGTGCATGCGCCACGTCGTGCCGAGGAAAATGCCACGTTCGGCCGGAATGGTCGCCATGCCGTTGAGCAGGTATTCAAGCGAGGACTCGCCTGAGCGCCCCGGATGCACGCCTTGAATGGGTTGCCCCAATTGCATCTGATCACCCAGCAGCACAATGTTCTTGGCGCTGGTGCCCATGGCGACCAAGTTGGCCAACGCCACCTGACCCGCTTCGTCCACAAAAATGTAGTCCAACTGCTGGTCCATTTCGGCGTCGGCAAACAGCCAGGCGGTGCCGGCAATCAGGCGGTATTCTGAATCGCTGCCGAAGGCACCCCAGATGTCTTCATTGTTGAAGACGTCTTCAATGAATTCGCCATCAAAGTACGAATCAGTTTTTCCTGTGGTTGATTTTTTGGCACCCTTGAAAACGTATTGCTGCTCCTTGGCCACCTTCACCACGCCCTGAAGCAAGTTGTTAATCGCCTTGTGACTGTTTGAAGACACGCCAACCCGGTAGCCTTTCTTGAGCAAGGCAACGATGACGTGGGAGCCGGTATAGGTCTTGCCTGCACCTGGTGGGCCCTGTACAAAGAGATAGCTGCTATCCAGATTGGCAATCGCCTCGATGATGTGCGGTAACGCCGCGCTATCCACAGGCACGACAGGGCTGCCGACTGCATTGCCCCTAATTTTCGGCAATGACTGCGTCAGTACGGCTTCAATCGCTGGATAGTCACCACTGCCATTCACAATGCTGTCTCCAAAACGGAAAACTGCTTCGATCAGCGCTTTCGTTGAGACTGGCATGCCGGGGCCAATGCAAACGCAATCCGGCAATGGCGCCTTGTTTGCGGTTCGTTTGAAACTGACTCGGCGGTTGTCGTCATCGACCTTGAGTTCCCGCACCGGCTCAGCCGTCTGCGTGATGGCGGCGCTATCTCCAGTCTTGAGTTTCGATCCCTGCTCAGGAAATAAATAGGTGTGAATGATGGACCGTTTTTCCAGCTTTGGCGGATGGGCCGGGTCTGGCGTCAAGCCTGCCAGGCATTCGCCATCATCCAACAGCTCATCTTCCGCCATTTCCATGCGAGAAAACATGGCCCACCACTCTGGTTTGGCGGCCCGTCGGTGGAAATCGAGCAGCTGGTAGGTCAATTCCTGCAGATGTTCGTTCTGACCCCAAACTTTTCGGTCCTCGGGCAAGGTGTCGGTCAATTGTTCTCGATAGGGGATCAACCGTTGTTCTTCTGGGGTGAGTTCTCCCACATCCGGAGTCGTTGCGTCCTGCGTCCCAACTGCGTCGTGCGCCCACGGTAGATCGGCTGGACGCAATGACAAGAGCCACTGCTGCAATTCGTAGGTTGAGCGGACATCGTCAAAGTTGTAGTCCTCAATGTCTTTCAGCAGTTGCGGGTCACCGGTCACTTTCCAGCGCTCGTAATAGACGATGCTGGCACCAGCGTTGGTGACGTCGCCAGAGCGACGCTCCAGGTAAAAGTGTTCAATGTTTTTGATCGAATAGCGGGGTTCAGAAACGCGAATCCCCTCACGAACGACTTTGTAGAGATCCACCAGCTTTTGTGCCCGTAGCAGCTTGTCCACCTCGGTCTCGCGGGTGCCGTGCAACGACATGAGTTTTTTGAGCGCAGTCTGCTCGTAATGGGCGTAATGGTAGATATGGGCCGCCGGGTGCTTGCGCAGCCAGGCCGTCACAAAATCCATGAAGCCTTCAAAAGCGCGCTTTTCCTCCGCCCGGTTATGACCCCAGAATGCCTTGAACTCAGGTTTTCCTTCCTGGAAAAAATAGAGACCAAAGAGGTACTCAAGCCCACCTTCTTCGAGTGGGTTGCCTTCCATGTCAAAAAATAGGTCACCCGCGTTCGGCCGCGGCAAGCGTAAAAATCCTCGGGCCGCGTTGCCTTCCTGTGACAATAATTCGAGTTGGTTCTGTCCGGTTTGCCGCGCCAGCAGCTGCAGTCGAGCTTGGCGATGCAGTTTTTCAAGCGTCTCAGCGGTCATTTTCTGGATTCGAGTCTCAGTCGCCGACAGCGTGCCCAGAGCTGCCAATGTTGTTACGCCTGCTGACTGAAGCTTTTTGATTTGCAGTTGACTGATATTCGCCACCTGGCAGAGGTGGTCATCCTTGACACGCTTGTCTTCACACAGGCCGCTCCATTTGCACAAGTCGCATTTTTCGCAGGGGACGGGATAGGTTTCCACGACCTGACCTGCGACGCGTTCGAGAAAGCGCTCAGTCACGAGTTTCAGGTAGCGCGCGTAATCGGCGTAGCGGTATGCAACTTCCGTCCGGTCCCCGAGGACGACATGCATTTGAAGCGGCGCAAGTCCTTGGGCTTTAGCGACCAAATCTGAGTAAAACCCCAGCTGGATGATGAACTTGGCTTTCGTGCTCCGTGCCAACTTGGTATCCATGACCTCGTAGCTCCAGTCACCGAGTTCTGACGGTCGGGACACTTTGCGCAGAAAATCGGCATGACCAATCAAGCTGCCATCACGCAAGGTCGCCTGAAAAATTATTTCAAAACCATCACGCATCGCCTGAAGGGTGTTGGCGATCTTTTGCTCCAGATTGCCACCGATGGCTGCAATATCGATCAGCGATGAATGCCGGGCTTTGAGCACCGCAAGGAAATCTGCCTCATGGGCATAACCCTTGTCCTGGATCAGTTTGGCTTGGTCACTGTCTTTGGTTTTTGGGAGCGGTGTTTCGAGGTCAATCAGGTCAAGCGCAGTGAGGTGCTCACACTCAAGGTAATTGACAAGGTCTGATGCCGAATAAAGAATTTCCTCATCACGCTTTTGCACGAACGCTCCCTGAAGTTGGTTTTGTCATTGGGGCTGTAGTGTCGCCCCTTTTGTGGCCACCCAAATGCCATTTGCGATCAACGCCAGTTGTCGAAATTTCCCGATTGGGTGTTGGCCGACAAACGGGGTTTGCGCTGCGTAAGAGCCAGGCGGGGAGTGACACTGACTGCCCCCCCAACGACCGCAATGGAGGGTCTGCCTCGGGCGTCAGCTCCCGGTCAAGGGTGGGTTCGGCGATCATCGAAATTGACACCACATTGCGGTCGTTCGGGCTGTAGAGCCAAAGGCAGGCTTGGAGAGGGCATTTCGAAAAGTTGGCTGACAGCAATGAGTCTGTAGCAGTCGACTGTCAAAACACGTTCAGGCATCATGCATTAGTCGGTTCGTGACAGAATATTTTTCCAGCTCACGACCCGTGCTTGGCTTGTTCCGGCGCAACATCAAACGCGACATCCGATAGCCAAATAAATCAGGCAGCCCATGTCGCATTTGCCATCGCTTTAGTCACCTCGTTGCTGCCCTGCGCAGCGCCGCTGTGCGGCACGGTTTCACCCGCACGATCGGTGACATCGGCCAAGCGCTCGGCCAGCCGTTCAGGCGCCAGGACATCGGTGCCAATCCAGACGCCTTGCGTCAGGGCGGCCTCAAAGGTACCGGCACCTGCGCACAGAATGGTACGGTTGGGCGCATCTTGCGACGCCAGTACCAGCATGGCGGGCACCACGGCCTCGGGCTTGAGGGCGGCCAGTACCGCCTCGGGCATCAGACCCTCGGTCATGCGAGTGGCGGCGGTGGGGGCCAGGCAATTGACGCGAATGTCGTTTTTGGCGCCTTCAAGCGACAGCGTCTGCATCAAGCCCACCAGCGCCATCTTGGCCGCGCCATAGTTGGATTGCCCAAAGTTGCCGAACAAGCCGCTCGACGAGGTGGTCATGACGATGCGACCGTACTTCTGCTCATTCATGATGGCCCACACCGCCTTGCTGCAATGCACGGCGCCCATCAGGTGCACGCTCATCACCAGTTCGAAGTCTGCCAGTTCCATCTTGGCAAAGCTTTTGTCACGGAGGATGCCGGCGTTATTCACCAGAATATCCACCCGACCCCAGGCATCAACAACCTGCTGGACCATGGCTTGCACAGCAGAAAAGTCGGTTACCGATGCGTTATTGGCCATGGCCTCACCGCCGGCATTCCTGATTTCGGCCACCACCGCTTCAGCCGCAGTCACTGAGCCGCCAGAGCCGTCTCGTGTGCCGCCCAAGTCGTTCACCAGCACTTTAGCGCCACGCGCGGCAAGAGCCAGGGCGTGTTGACGACCCAGTCCACCACCGGCGCCGGTCACGATGGCCACGCGGCCTTTGAAATCAATGGTCATGGTTCGTTCCTGGTATGCGGTGATACGAAGGCAGCAGGCTAAGCACGTGTGGGCGACGTCGCCAGCAGCGTCTGCGCGTGATGCGCCAGATGGTCAGCGACAAAGGTCGAGATGAAGTAGTAACCGTGGTCATAGCCGGCATGCATGCGCAGTGTCAGCGGTTGCCCCACCTTGGCGCAAGCGGCTTCAAACAGATGGGGGTGCAACTGGCTGGGCAAAAACTTATCGGCCAAGCCTTGATCGATCAGGATGCCGTCCGGATAAGGTGCCGCGCGGCATTCATGCATCAAGGCGCTGGCATCGTGCGCGACCCAGGCGGCGGGGTTGGCGCCGAGATAGCCGGTCAACGCCTTGTGTCCCCAGGGGCACTGCGAGGGCGCACAAATCGGGGCAAAGGCGGAGACCGACTTGAACAACGCTGGATGTTTAAGCGCCAGTGTCAGCGCCCCATGGCCACCCATGGAATGGCCAAAAATACCCAGCCGCTGGAGGTCCACCGCCAACGCTTGCCCCAGCAGCGGCAACAGTTCGGCGGTGATGTAACTCTCCATCCGGTAATGCGTGGACCACGGCGACTGAGTGGCATCCAGGTAGAAACCGGCGCCCACCCCAAAGTCCCAACTCTCGGTTTCGCCCGGCACGCCGGCACCGCGCGGGCTGGTGTCGGGCGTGATCAATGCCAGCCCCAACTCGGCCGCCACGCGTTGCGCCCCGGCCTTGGCCATGAAAGTTTCTTCGGTGCAGGTCAGGCCCGCCAGATACAGCACGGCCGGCACTTTGCCATGCGCCGCTTGCGGCGGCAGATACACCGAAAACCGCATGGGCAAACCAATCTCGGTGGAGGCGTGCTGGTAAAAGCGCTGCACGCCGCCAAAACAGGCGTGCTCGCTTAACAATTCAAGGGAATCAGAGTTCATTCAGCTACTTATTTAATAGCTGCCAGCGCTTATCCAGTAAGGGCTAGCAGCATATTTCGTTAAAACAATACCACGCCGCGAATCGATTCACCGCTCTTCATCAACTCAAAGCCCTTGTTGATGTCGGCCAAAGGCATGGTGTGGGTGATCAGATCATCGATGTTGATCTTGCCTTCCATGTACCAGTCCACAATTTTGGGCACGTCGGTGCGGCCCCGTGCGCCGCCAAAAGCCGAGCCTTCCCATTTGCGGCCGGTGACCAACTGGAACGGACGCGTGCTGATCTCGGCGCCAGCCGCGGCCACGCCGATGATCAGGCTACGGCCCCAGCCTTTGTGCGTGCACTCCAGCGCCTGGCGCATGACGTCTGTGTTGCCAATGCACTCGAAGCTGTAATCCGCACCGCCGTCGGTCAGTTGCACAATGGCGTCCACCACGTTCTCGACCTCTTTCGGGTTGATAAAGTGCGTCATGCCGAACTTGCGCGCCATCGCCTGGCGCGCGGGGTTGATGTCCACGCCGATGATCTTGTCGGCCCCCACCATCTTGGCGCCCTGAATCACGTTCAGGCCAATGCCGCCCAAGCCGAACACCACGACATTCGCCCCGGCCTCCACCTTGGCGGAAAACAGCACGGCACCGAGCCCGGTCGTCACGCCACAACCGATGTAGCAGACCTTGTCAAACGGCGCGTCCTTGCGAATCTTGGCCAGCGCAATCTCGGGCACCACGGTGAAGTTGCTGAACGTGCTGGTGCCCATGTAATGAAAGATGGGCTCACCGTTCAGGCTGAAACGGCTGGTGGCGTCGGGCATCAGACCCTTGCCTTGCGTGCCCCGAATGAGCTGGCACAAATTGGTTTTGCGGCTCAAGCAGTACTTGCACTGGCGGCACTCGGGGGTGTACAGCGGAATAACGTGGTCGCCCTTTTTCAGCGTAGTGACACCCGGCCCCACATCGACCACGATGCCGGCGCCTTCGTGGCCCAGAATCGCAGGGAAAATGCCTTCCGGGTCGGCGCCGGAGAGCGTGTAGTAATCGGTATGGCAAATACCGGTGGCCTTGATTTCGACCAGCACTTCGCCAAATCGGGGGCCTTCAAGGTCAACGGTTTCAATGGTCAGGGGTGCGCCGGCTTTCCAGGCCACTGCTGCTTTGGTTTGCATAGGGTATTTCTCAAAAATAGGTTGAACGTACTGTAAATCTAATGGCGGTCACTATTACCACTTGAATCGGCGAATGTGTCGCGACCGAAACCCTGGGCGGCCAGCCACTGGTCGATCACGGCGGGTTCACTGATGGCGCGCAGCGCCATATAGGCCGACTCGGCCTCCGGGTAACAACGACGCAAGAAGTTGAGCCATTGCTTGAGTCGGCCAGCTTGCTGGCGGCGCTCCAGCCGGGCACACACCAGTTGCCAAAAATCGGCGATGTGGGGCAACAACGTCTGCCAACTCAGGCCGGAGTTCGCTGGCCCACACATGCGCAAGGGCGAAGCTGAGGCATCCCCCACGAAGCGCTCGCCATTCTGTCCTGACTTTGCCGTGGCAGCCTGGATGGCCAAGGCCAGCCCCGGATCGGTGACCATGCCCCGGCCCAGCATCAGCTTATCGCAGCCGGACAGCTCGCGGCAACGCAAGGCATCCTGCACATTCCAGATTTCGCCATTGGCCACCACCGGAATACGCACGGCAACACGAATGTCCGCGATGCGCGCCCAGTAAGCGGGTGGACGGTAAGCGTCAGCCTTGGTGCGGGCATGCACCACCAGTTCAGTGGCGCCGCCGCTTTCAATCGCCAGGGCACACTCCACCGCGCGCGAGTCGTCGTTCACTCCCAGGCGCATCTTGGCCGAAACCGGCATGTGGGCGGGCACGGCGCGGCGAACCGCCGACACGATGGCCACCAGCAGCTCCGGCTCGTCCAGCAAGGTGGCGCCACCGCCATGACGGTTCACCACCTTGGCCGGACAACCAAAATTCAGGTCAATGCCGTCGGGCCCCAGTGCCGCCAGACAAGCGGCGTTTTCCGCCAGGCAAACAGCGTCAGACCCCAGCAACTGCGCCCGCACCGGCACACCGGCCAAAGTTCGCCCGCCATTCAGCAACTCCGGCATTTCACGAATGAAAGCCCGATCCGGCAGCAAGGTATTGGTAACGCGGATGAATTCAGAAACGCAACGGTCGACCCCGCCCACACGGGTCAGAATGTCGCGCAGCACGAAGTCCAGCAAACCCTCCATGGGCGCGAGAAGAATGGTCATAAGAAACGAAGCACAAGTGGCATCAAGTAGAAATAAGGCAACTTTGACCTGTGTCAATAAGTTGTTTTTATAACAGCATAAGCTGGTGTTTTATCAAACCAAAAGGAAAACATGTCGCACTATCACGCCGTTGTTTGGCTCGATCACTCTGAAGCCCATGTGATGCACATCAGCATGGACGATGTAGAAAAGTCTATCGTTCACCCAGCCAAGCCCCATCTCCATTTGCACACCAAAAGTGGTGCCATAGGTGCAGGGCGTCAAGCCGAAGACAAAAGCTATTATCACGCCATCGTTGAGGCCTTGTCGGGTGCTCAAGAGATCTTGGTGGTTGGCCCTGCCCAAGCAAAATTACAGCTGATCAAGCATATTCATGCCCATGACCAAGCCATGGCTGACAAGGTTGTTGGTGTAGAAACGATTGACCATCCAAGCGACGCACAACTGGTCGCCTACGCACGCAAGTATTTCGTTGCAAAAGACCGCATGCTGTCTTAACTGGTCCTCGTCTGCCCTACCAGATCCGCCAGCATCACGCTGGATTCGTCCAGCCGATTGGCTAGGATGCTGGCAATGTTGCGGTAGATGATGTGCGCACTTTCGGGGTTCGAATCCACGAGTTCCCGATAGAAGCGCATCGTGACGGCGTCGCGTGTAGCACGCACCGTCGCGGATCGCAGATGGTTGCCAACCAGCGCCATCTCGCCAAAACAATGACCGGCGTTGAGCCGGGCCAGTTCAACGACCTGGCCGTTCCTGAGTTTTTCAACCAGCACCTCACCGGCGATCAGGACAAAAAATGAATCGCCAATATCCTGCTCCTTGAACACCACCTCACCGGCTTTGACTGAATAATATTCAGCAACGGCGAGTGTGCGCATCAGGCAGTCCGGCGTCATGCCCTTGAAAATCGGAACCTGTTGCTTGATTTTCTGAATGATGGCCGGATCAAGCTTGATGGCCAGCGGACGCGCCAGCACTTCAGCCCGAACGTTTTCGGCAAAAATTTGAACAATGGCGGGGTCAACCTTCATGGCCAGAATGGTACACGGCTTGATTTCCGCCGTGTACCATCACCCAGCTTATCGCCTCATCAATCAATTAGCGAGCCTCCCATGACCATCAACGTGAACATCGATCTGGGGTACGAGTTTGAAGTCAACGCCAGCGCCAAAGATGTCTTTGACGTTCTTTCAGACGTACCCACCTCGGCCAGTTTCTTTCCCAAAGTGGACAAACTGGTCGCCCTCGGAGACGATGTCTATCGCTGGGAAATGGCCAAAATCGGCATCGCCCAGATCAACCTGCAAACCATCTACGCCTCCAAGTACGTCGCCAACAGGGCCAAGGGCACAGTGGTCTGGACACCGGTCCAGGGTGAAGGCAACGCCCTGGTGTCAGGCAGCTGGAAAATTACAGACAAGAAAACAGCCACCCTCATCGTGCTGCAAATCACCGGTGACCTCACCCTGCCCCTGCCCGGCCTGATAAAAATGGTGGTGGCACCCGTGGTGGAGGCCGAGTTCGAAAAAATGATCGAGCAGTACATTGCCAACCTGACCCAGCGGTTTGGCGGCGAGGTCTGAGCCCATTGCACCCAGAACCGGCCTGCGGCTCTTGCCAACCCGTGAAACTAGGCCGTGGGCGGCCGATCCTGAGTTGACGGTCCTGGCGGGGCAGATGAAAAGCCGTACAAGCGTTCAGGCGGCAAACGGGTGAGCATGGCTTTGTCCGTCGCGTTGGCCACAATCGCAAAGCCGGGTTGCCCGGTGTCATGGCGGACGGTCCGTGCGACGGGATGCCCGGCCGTATCCGTGATGGCGGCCACGATCGGTGCCCGCGCATTGCCAGTGCGCTGCACCACAATGCCCAGTTCGCCCGAGGCGAGTTTGACAAAATCACCCGGCGGATAGATCCCGAATTCCTTGATGATTGCCGTCGATATGGGGCCCCCTTTGTCCTCGCGATAAAGCTCCCGGACCGCCTCCTGCGGCGACAGCGCCGAACGCAAGGCACGAGGGCTGATTTTTGCCATGAATACATCGGCCACCCGCAACGCGATGGCCAGCTCGCAGACATCCGAGCAGCCCAGCGGATAGCCGGTTCCATCCGTTCGCTCATGGTGTTGCGCGATGGCGGTCAGCCAGTCGGTATCGGTAACGCCAACTTTCTCAAGTAGCGCGACGGATTGCACGGGATGCTGGCGAATGGCAGCCCGCTGCTTGTCTTTCATGGGAACATCCTGCGCCGCCATTTGCCCCTGCAGGTCCAAAATTGTGAGATTCATGGTGAGCGCCGCCTTGACCAGACTCATCATGCGATCGCGGGGCCAGTTAAGACGACGGGCCATCAAAATGCACAGCATGGCGGTCTGCACTGAATGGCTGTAGCCATAGTAAAAATTCTTGGCGTTGTCCTGGCGGACACTGCAGTAGATGCCAATGTCTGGGTTGCTGTCGACCAGTTCCAGGAGGTGCTGCGCAAACTGATCCAGCCGCCCGGCGAAATCAGGCGCTTGCTCCACGCTGGCCAGCAACTTTTTCAAGCCTTCTGCCGTCTGATTCCACAGACCAAAAAGATTGGGCGGCGGTACGCTGACCTTGGGCTGCACGGGTTCGGCATCCCGCTCCATTGCCCTGACTTCTTCAGCATCCACAAAGGCACCGCGCTGTAGCAGCAGCGCAAGCTGATGCTCGCTCTCGATAACATGCCCCCTCGACAGCAATAGCAGGCCTTGTGCATCACGCACGCTCCATGGCAGAGGCGCGCCAATCTGGACTTTCGAGCGCGGCAGCCTCAACATTTTCATGAAAAAACCTCCTGCAACCGGGTCCAAGCACAGCCACTAGATACCAGGTCGATAAATTAAACCGCCGCGTCAGCTCCCTTGATTGCTATCTTTTTAATAGCTATTCCCGCATATTCTATGGGGGCGATCGGCCGAAATAACCTAAGGAAAACCCTAGCTCAGCTTTTTGATCCCGGTGACACAAGCCAGCACCACCGCGCCTGCCACGAGGCCGGCCACGCCATCCAGGGTCAAAGCAATCAGCGGTTGCATAGTCGCGCCCGCGCCCACACTCCATTGCTCAATCACATGATGTGCAGCCGGAATGCCGTGTGTCAAGATACCGCCGCCGACCAGAAACATGGCGACCGTTCCGGCAACAGACAAGCCCTTCATGAGGTACGGCGCCGCTATGAGAATACCGCGCCCCACACTGCGTTGAAGCCGCATAGCCACGCCATCTCCGACTTGATGACTGAGGTGGAGCCCTAGATCATCCAGCTTCACAATGCCGGCCACCAGACCATAGACACCCGCCGTCATCACCACGGCGATGCCGCTCAGGACGGTCACTTGCGTCGCGAGCGGGCTGTTTTGAACGGTGCCCAACGTGATGGCAATGATCTCGGCCGACAAAATGAAATCGGTCCGAACAGCGCCCTTGATTTTGTCTTTTTCCAGCGCAAGCAGATCGATCGACGGATCGGCCAGCGCCTGCACCAGTTGTTCGCGGTGGACGGCCTCTTCCGCCTCACTGCTGAGAAACTTGTGTGCCAGTTTCTCGAAGCCTTCGAAACACAAATAGGCACCACCGATCATCAAAATCGGGGTCACCGCCCACGGGGCCAGTGCGCTGATGGCTAGCGCGGACGGCACCAAAATGGCTTTATTGACAAACGAGCCTTTGCACACAGCCCAGACCACCGGCAACTCACGGTCCGCGTTGACACCCGCCACCTGCTGCGCGTTCAGGGCCAGATCGTCTCCCAGCACGCCCGCGGTTTTCTTGGCGGCCACTTTGGTCAACAAGGCCACGTCGTCCAGTACCGTGGCAATGTCATCAATGAGTGCAAGCAGGCTACTGGCCATAAATAGAGACTTTCTGAGGTTGGGAGCAATCCGGTAACGGGCAATTGTCGTCCCTGCTAGAAAACACCGAAGATAATTACCGATGGGTTGGACCTCTTCAATCCGAATTTTCTCGGGGTAATCGTTATGCATCGTGTCGCTATCAGCAGCACCGGACTTTATATTCCACCGGACGTCATTAGCAACGAAGAGCTGGTTGCCGCCTTCAACTGCTTTGCCGACCAGGAAAACGCGACCTATGCAGCCGACATTGCCGCGGGCACGCGACAACCCATTCCCCAGTCCAGCGTCGAGTTCATCGTCAAAGCGTCGGGCATCAAGCAGCGCTATGTGATGGAAAAAACCGGCGTACTGGACCCGCAGCGCATGCGTCCGCGCTTGCAGGCGCGGCCCGACACCGAGCTCTCGCTGATGGCAGAAATTGGGGTGGCCGCAGCGCGCGATGCGCTGACCCGTGCCGGCAAACAGCCCGAGAACATTGACGGCGTCATTTGCGCGGCGGCCAACATGCAGCGGGCCTACCCGGCGATGGCGATCGAGATACAGACGGCGCTGGGCATCCAGGGCTTTGCCTTTGACATGAACGTGGCCTGTTCATCCGCCACTTTCGCCATCGAGATGGCGGTCAATGCGGTCAAAACCGGCTCCGCCCGTGCCATTCTGGTGGTGGACCCCGAAATCACCTCGCCCCATCTGGCCTGGAAAGACCGGGACTGTCATTTCATCTTTGGCGATGTTTGCACGGCAATTTTGATTGAGCGGCTTGATAACGCCCCCGCTGGCGCGTTTGAGATCATCGGCACCCGCCTGCTCACCTCGTTCTCGAACAACATCCGCAACAACGCCGGCTTTATGTCGCGTAGCGAAGACCGCAACCCGGAAGACCGGGACCAGCTTTTTTACCAGGAGGGGCGCAAAGTCTTCAAGGAAGTTTGCCCGATGGCGGCGGAGCATATCAGCCAGCACCTCGCGGCACATGAGCTGGCGCCCACCGATGTGCGCCGCTTTTGGCTGCATCAGGCCAACCTGGCCATGAACCAGTTGATTGGCCGCAAACTGCTGGGGCGCGACGCCACGGCGGACGACGCGCCGGTCATTCTGGATGAATTTGCCAACACGGCCTCGGCCGGATCGATCATCGCCTTTCACCGGCACCATGACGACATCAAGGCGGGCGAAGTGGGCGTGATCTGCTCGTTTGGCGCCGGCTATTCGATTGGCAGCGTGCTGGTGCGCCGCACCTGAGCCGACCCCGCGCCGGTTAGAGGTCGCGTTTCATCCGGATTTCTTCCACCTTGACCGTGCCCACCGCCACGGTTTTGAGGCTGGTCATTTCACGTTTGAAGCCGGCCAGGTCATGAAAGTGCAAAGCGCGCTCGTTACCTAGCGGTACCCACAGCGTAACTTTGGTGCAGCCTTCTTCCTGCAAGCCGTCGCGGGCGGCGTCCCACAGCGCCAGGCCAACGCCCTGACCCCAGTGCGACGTGGCGACATAGATCGCCCAGATTTCACCCACGGTGTTCGGGGTGCCCTTGTCGCGCGAACGATCGAAACCAACAAAACCGACGACTTGACCCTCATCCACCGCCACATAAACCTGCGGCTCATTGAATTCAATGGCGTCACGCCAGTAAGCTTGGCTCTTATCGAGAGAAATAGCAGGCATCTTTTCACCGGGCACGACGCTCTTGAACGCAGCCTGGCTGACATTGACATGGATTTCGGCAATCGCCTTGGCATCGCGCACAAGTGCGGGCCGGACTTCGAAGTTGGACGTACTGGACATGAAAAATGTTTGGTGGACCAAACGAATAGTGAAAATTGGAGCTAGATTGTCGCCGCAATCAATAACCCAAGCCGCCGGTTGTCGGGCCACCCGCGTTCATTTGCGATAAATGGCGCAACCCTTCGCGCAACCCCGATTCAATTCAGGCGCTGGCAGCGAGGGATTTCAGGGCTTTTAACTCATTCCTAGGTGGTTTCCGTGTCAAAGGCTAACTTTGGCGGCCCCGTCCAGCGGCGACACCCCGCAAGAACTCCACGAGCCCACGATCCACCTCCAGCTTGGCGACCAGCACGGCCGCTTGCATCACATCGCGACTGGCGCCGAGGCTCGCCTGCAGGTTCGCTGCCCGCTGGTAGCCGCGCTGCGTCAGGCGTTTGGGTAACAAGGGGCGCAGTGCCTCGATGTCATAGCGCATTCGTTTGGCGAGGATGCGAACCCGGTGCAGATGGTCCGGCTTGTCGGCATCCCTCAGGGCGCGCTGCAACTGATCATGCAGGTGCAAAATTCGGCCTTTGGTCCAGCGCCGCAGGGAGATTTTCGGTTTAGCGGCGGCCTCACCAGCGCCGCTCAAGGCCGGCAGGCTTTCCAGCCATTGCGTGGTCGCCAGCAAGCTGGCCCCAACCGCTGGCGCCTGCAGCGCATAACGAACCGCTTTGCGCTGCAGCTCGGCAGCCTGCGCCAGGGCTTGTGTCATGGCCTGCCACGCTTGCGCACGCCGGTCGTCGCCTGCCACATAGACATCCGCCAATGGTGGCAACGTCTCCGTGCGGGCGACATCAAGATCGCGCAGTTCACCCAGACAGATCCAAAGTGTTTGCAGTGCCTGCCAGCTGGGCACCGCTTCGCTCGCCAGCGCGGGCTTGAAAAGTCGCATGGCACTTTTAAAGCGGCGCCAACCGACCCGGGCTTGATGCACCACCTCAGGCTCGTCCGAACTGCACAAGGCATTCAGGTTGACGGTGAACTGGCTGAACATTTCGCGCAGCACACGCTGCACCGTGGCAGGCAAGGGCAAGTCGGACGCCAGCGCCTGCGGCTGGGCGTGCAGCGGCAAGTCCAGGGTACCCTGCGCCAAGGCGAAACCACGCTGCGCCTTGCTCATGGTTGACGGCAGCACGGCGATGGTGCGGGCAATCTGCTGGGCGATGTCGAACAGGGCGGCCGACGGGCCAGCTTTTAACTCCAACTCCAGCTCGCAAACGGGGGTGGTTTGGTCGCCGACCACGATCTGCCCCACGTCGAGCGCCACCTCCACCTCGCTGCCATCGCGCCGGCGCACCAACCAACTGGTGCGCTCGAAAGTCGTCACAAAGCAGGGCGACAGCGCCCGAAACACCTTGCCGTCGGGGTCCATGCTGGACCACGGCGTCGCTTTGAGTGCTTTCAACGACAGCTTGTCATTGGGCACGGGCGTTTCCCATTCACCTCGCTGACTCAAGGCCGAGTCGTCGCGTCCACCGGTCTTGAGCGTCTGCAACCACTGCGGCTGCACCTCGCTGCCAATGCGTCGCAGGCGCAAGGCGACCCGCTGTTGACGCAAGAGTTGCTCCGGCGTGTCAAAGTAGATGTTGTGCAATTGCTGGCGGCTCGCCGGACGACGCGCCAACGCAGGCGTCTGGGCCAGCCGCTTGGCCAGGCTCGAGGGATCGGACGTTGGCAGCGCCAGTTTGAGTTCAATTTCTTCCGAACGGGGGGCGAGAGGATGTGGTTTCATAGGTTTAACTCCCTTTACTTCAAGGCCGATTTTCGGTCAGCCACGCCAACACCTGCGCCGCCACCCAAGGCCCGTCGTCCAAGGGCAGATCATGCCCCGCGCTGGGGTGCAAACGCAAGCCGCATTGCCAATGCTGCGCCAGTGCTTTGGAACAATTGACCGAAACCAGCTGGTCCTGCTCACAGGCCAGCACCAACGTGGCGGCCAGCGGTTTGACCGACGGCGCGCAAAAGCGGGCGGCCGCGACCAGTTGCCGAAGCGCGTTGACACGTGAAACCGGGCACTCCAGGCGCAAGGCCAGCCAGCGCGGCAACACTTCGTCAATGGCTTGGTTGCTTGTGATGCGCAGGATGGTGCGCTCCCACGCTTCCGGGGTAGCGTCCAACAGCACCAGTTTCAACAGGGTGCCATAGTTTGCTGGCTGCAGGCGCTGATAAAACGGGCTGAACGGCCGCATGCTGGTGTTGATGAGCACATTGGCCGCCACTTCTTGCGGATAGGCGTCAGCCCAGGCCACGGCCACCATGGCGCCGAGTGACATGGCCAGCACGTTATAGGGGGGCTTAATGTTGCGCAAGGCGAGATGGGTACGGCAATGCGTCACCATCTCTTGGACGCGCAAAGGGCTGTTCTGCTGGTTCAGCCGGCCGTTCCCCGGCAGGTCGAGGGCCACCACCCGAGCCTCGGGCATGGCCTGTTCAAATTGCCCGATAAAGGGGCCCCAGTGCCGGATTTCCCGGGTCAATCCGCGCAAAAATATCCAGGTGTTCATCGTGCGTCAATACCAATCTTGCAGTGCCTGCGCATGTTGCTGGGCACGGGTTTCAGGGCTCGGCAACCACAACTGGTGACCACAGGCCGCTCGCGACAAAAAGTCCAGTAACAACTGGTGCTGGCGCAACACCCGCTGCTGCCGGTGTTCGATCAAGGGATTGAAAATTCCATGGCGCGAGAACAACTGGCGCGGATTTTTCTTGACCCACAGCCAGGAGCCCATCTCCAGCGTGAGCGGCAAAAAAACGCGCTGCGGCTGCGCACAGGCTTCCCGGTACAAATGGTCCCACAGGTCCCCATGCGCCAGATACTGCAGGCTTTGCGGCTCAATGATGTAGCGGTGATGGCTGTGCGACTGGACAAAAATATTGTGCAAGGCATGCATTTCGGCCAGATGCGCAATCGGCGCCCGCGTGTGCGCATAGGGGAACCAGATGCGATCGCTGGTGCCAAAGCCTGAATGACAGTCCACCGACAGGCTGAAGTCGCGCGTCAGCAACTCGGCCCGCACCACCTCGCACACCGCCTGGTTCTCGATTTCCATGGCTTTGCCCTTGGGGCCGCGGTACCAGGGCAAGCCGGCGCTGAAGCGCTGCCCGCCCACCAAAAAAGGCACCGGCTCACGGGCCTCCACCGGCGAGTTGCGCATCAGATCCACGCCCTGGGGGTTGGCGCGGGTTCCCATCGCCATGCCGCCGGGATTGACGATCGGCATAAAAACCAGCCGGACCGATTCAAGCTGCTTGTGCAGCGTGCTGTCCCATTGCAAGCGCATCACCAGGCTTTGCAGATAGGCGATCACGACCCCGGCACCGATGCGTTCCAGGCCATGAACACCGCCGAAATAGCCCACCGCCGGCACCTCGCGCGAGGGGTTGCCCAGGGTGATCACATGCACAGGGTAGGAGCCGCCGCCCGGCAGCTCCACCTGACAGGCGACGCGGGCATCGAGCCGACCGGCACCCAATTCAATGATGCGTTCCAGCGCGACCAATTCAGGCAATTTAGGGGGGATCACTGTGGCCTATCAAAGATGCTGGCAGGATTGACAATCATCGCGGCCAAGCATACAGGCCCAGACGCCGGGCGTGCAACCTTTGCGCGTGTTCGCGTCTCAATTTCACACTGTCACGAGGCCGTCATAGAAGCCGGGTAACTTGTCTTTTCAACCAACTACTGGCCGCCCAGGCTTTCAGACTATGTTGCACAAATCTGCTTTTTTTCGGGTCGTTGCCATCCCCGCCTGCATGGCCTGGGGTGTTCTTGAATTCTTCGCCTTGCAGCGCTCCCGCCTGCTGAGCCGGCGTGGCCCCGTTTAGAGCGCTACCCAGCGTCGACTCTCGGGGAAAACGCTTAGCGTCGTAGTAATGCGCTGTTACCTGTCGGGGGCGTCCGCGCCGCACACTGACCGCTCCAACTTTTCAGGAGATTGAGATGGCCAAGAAAATTCTGATGCTGTGCGGTGACTACGGGGAAGACTACGAAACCATGGTGCCGTTCCAAACCCTGCTCGCCGTCGGCTACACCGTGCACGCGGTTTGCCCGGACAAAAAAACGGGCGACTATGTCATGACCGCGATCCACGACTTTGAAGGCGCCCAAACCTACAGCGAAAAACCGGGCCATCGCTTTGTCCTGAACGCCAACTTTGCCGACGTCAACACGGCCAACTATGACGCGCTGCTCATCCCCGGCGGCCGCGGCCCCGAGTATTTGCGATTGAACGCCCGCGTGCTGGCCATCACCAAGGAATTCGCCGACGCCGGCAAACCGATCGCTGCGGTGTGCCACGGCGCCCAACTGCTGGCCGCCGTGCCCGGCATCATCCGCGGCAAACGCATCAGCGCCTACCCGGCCTGCCGCCCGGAAGTGGAATTGGCCGGCGCCCTCTTTGCCGAAATTGCCATTGATGCCGCCGTCACTGATGGTCAATACGTCACCGCACCCGCCTGGCCGGCGCACCCGGCCTGGCTGTCGCAGTTCATCGCCTTGCTGGGGACAAAAATTACCCACTAGCATTCACGAGCCCCGGCGCTTATGCTTTGGGGCTACTTTTCCCGCTACGTGAAGGAGACCGGCATGTGCCAGATTTTCGTGCGCGCCAATCCGCAAAGCTATGAAGCCACCACGCGCAGCATCCGGCTGCACGGCGTGGTCACCAGTGTTCGGCTCGAAAACCTGTTTTGGGACACGCTGGAAGAAATTGGCACGCGCGATGGCATGACGGTGCCGCAACTGCTCTCCAAGCTCTATGACGAACTACTGGAACACCGCGGCGATATTCCCAATTTTTCGAGTTTTTTACGTGTCTCCAGCCTGCGCTACCTCGCCCTGCAAGTGGACCAGCGCATCCCCAGCGATCTCAGCATCCCGATCCGCTCGCTCAACGCGCATGCCGTTCTGCGGGGCGTGCGCCCTGGCCTGGTGGACGCTAACGCGGGTTAAGCCGGTCTTCGAGAAGCGCACCTCAATTGCTATTTTTTAGATAGCTATCTGCGCTTTATCGACGGGGGCTACAGGCTTATTTTGCTTAAATTTTTTTATAATCGAGTTTAGGGAAATAGTTGCAACTGAGGATCGAACGGCGCTTGCCAGTTACGCACAAGCCAGTCGAGGCCACGCCCTGTGCATGGACCTCTTGATCAACCTCCGTTCGAACTGGGTGGCAACAACTTTCAAGCACTTTGGAGGCCAATAAATCGCCAGCCGGGCGGCGAACGGATATGCGTGCAAAATTTAGCTTGTACCGCCCGCATTCACGTCTGCCCTATGCCTTTATTTTTCTCTCGTTTCCTGCTCATCGCCCTGTTCGGCTGGCTGCCTTGGCAGGCCATGGCCGCCCCCCAATTTGAAGACACCATGGCCCAGCGCACGCTGGCCTGTGTGGCCTGCCACGGCAAAGAAGGTCGTGCGGGCCCGGACGGCTATTACCCGCGGCTGGCAGGCAAACCGGCTGGGTACCTGTACAACCAGCTGTTGAATTTTCGGGCGGGCCGGCGCCATTACGGCCTCATGACGAGCCTGGTGGATCCGCTGACCGATGCCTATTTGATGGAAATCGCCCAGTATTTCTCCAAGCTGGCTCTGCCCTACCCGCCGCCCCAGCCCGCAGTCGCTTCGCCACAGGTGCTGCAGCAAGGCCGGTTGCTGGTGACTCAGGGCGACGCCGCGCGCAAGATACCGGCATGCACCCAATGCCATGGCCAAGCCCTGACCGGCGTCGTGCCCAACATCCCCGGCCTGCTGGGCCTGTCGCGGGACTACCTGAACGCGCAACTCGGGGGCTGGCAAACCAGGCAGCGCCGCGCGCAAGCCCCCGATTGCATGGCCCACATTGCGGGGCAACTGACGACCCCAGATGTGGCCGCCGTGGCCCACTGGCTGGCCTCGCAACCGCTGCCGGCCAACACCCAAGCGGTCGCGACCCTGCCGCCGGTGCCGCCGGGCACCCAGCGCCGCAGTTGCGGCAGCGCCCCGCTCCCCGCTGCGCTGGAAAAAGCAGCGGCCACACACCAAGCCGCAACGCCTGTCAGGCCGGCGCCAGCGCTGATCGCCCAAGGCGCCTACCTGGCCCGCGCGGGCAACTGCATGGCCTGCCATACCGCCCGCGGCGGGTCGCCTTTTGCTGGTGGCCGCGGCATTGAAACGCCTTTTGGCACCGTGTTTTCCAGCAACCTCACCGCCGACACCAGCACGGGCCTGGGCCGTTGGTCCGCCACTGATTTCTGGCAGGCCATGCACCATGGCCGCTCGAAAGACGGGCGCTTGTTGAATCCGGCTTTTCCGTACACCAGCTTCACCCACATCACGCGGGCCGACTCGAACGCGCTCTTTGCCTTCCTGCAAACGGTGCCAGCCAGCCGGCAGCCCAACACCGCCCACGCCATGCGCTGGCCGTTTGGCACGCAAGCGGCGCTGACCGTGTGGCGGGCTTTGTACTTTACGCCGGGGGCTTACCAAGCCGATCCCGCCCAGCCCGCCGAATGGAACCGGGGCGCTTACCTGGTGCGCGGTTTGGGACACTGCGGCGCCTGCCACACGCCGCGCAACGCACTGGGCGCCAGCAAAAACGAACTGGATCTGGCGGGCGGCATGATTCCGCGACAAAACTGGTACGCCCCGTCATTGCGCTCCGCCCTGGAGGCCGGGCTGCCGGATGGAAACCTGGCACACCTCGCGGCACTGCTCAAAACCGGAGTGTCGCCAAGCGGATCAGCCACGGGGCCGATGGCGGAGGTGGTATTGAACAGCACACAATACCTTTCCGATGGCGACCTGAGGGCGATGGCCGTCTATTTGAAGTCGTTGCCCTCCCCGGCGCCACGCAGCGCCGTGCCGGTGCGCCACGACGAGGCGTCAAGGTCGGTGCCGGGCAACGGCGCCAAGCTTTACGAAGCCCATTGCGTCCAATGCCACGGTGCCCAGGGAGAAGGCGTCTCCGGCGCTTATCCGCCGCTGGCCCACAACCGTGCGGTCACCATGGCCGACACCACCAATCTCGTGCAACGGGTCTTGTTGGGTGGCTTTGCGCCCGCCACGGCGGGCAACCCACGGCCGTTTGGCATGCCGCCTTTTGTGCTGCAGCTGAAGGACAAAGAAACCGCCGCTTTATTGACGCACCTCCGCACGAGCTGGGGCAACCGGGCGCCCCCAGTGACAGAACTCGACGTCGCTCAAGCTCGCAACCAACCCTGATCGCCCCCCCCTTCATCCCCGTCCAATGACATCCCATTTCCTCATGAACTTTTCCCGACCTGCGGTTTACCTGCTGGTTGCCGCGTCAGTGGCCGGATGCGCCGTCTCCCCCACCACCGGCCCGGAGAAAGACACCATCTATCGCATCACCGTGATGCACACCAATGACCACCACGGCCGTTTCTGGAAAAACAGCGACGGCGAATACGGCATGGCGGCGCGCAAGACGGTAATTGACAGCATCCGCCACGAAGTAGCAGCCAGTGGCGGCTACAGCCTGCTGCTGGACGGTGGCGACGTGAATACCGGCGTGCCCGAATCCGACCTGCAGGATGCCGTGCCCGACTTCAAGGGCATGAACCTGCTGGGTTACCAGGCCATGGCCGTGGGCAACCACGAATTTGACAAGCCGCTGTCCGTGCTCAAAATGCAGCGCGACCTGGCCCAGTTTTCCATGCTGTCGGCCAACATCTACGAGCGCGGTGAACGCATGTTTGCGCCCTACCAAATCTTCAGGCTGGGTGGCGTGCGCGTGGGGGTGATGGGCCTGACCACCGAAGACACCTACAAGATGGTGAGTCCAGACCGGGTGAAAGACATCGAGTTTCGCAGTGTGATTGCCGAGGCCGCCAAAGTGGTGCCCGAACTGCGCCGTCAGGCCGATGTGGTGATTGCCGCCACCCACATGGGCCACTATGAAAACGGCAACCATGGCACGCAGGCTGTGGGAGACGTGGAGATGGCGCGTGCCGTTGATGGCATTGATCTGGTGGTCGGCGGCCACACCCAGAACCCGGCCTGCATGAAAGCCGAAAACGTGCTGGAGCGGGCCTACGTGCCCGGCACAGCCTGCCAGCCGGACCGTCAGAACGGCACCTGGATTGTGCAGGCCCATGAATGGGGCAAATATGTGGGGCGGGCTGATTTTGAATACCGCAATGGCGATTTCAAGCTCGTCAAATATGCGCTCATTCCGATTAACCTGAAAAAGCTGGTCCTGACCGCTGATGGCAAGACCACGCTGGTGCCATACACCCATGAAATTACCGAAGACCAGGCCATGCTGGCCCTGCTGTCACCCTACCAGGCGTATGGCCAGCTAAAACTGGGCATGAAAATTGGCGTGACCGATGCCCGCATTGAGGGTGACCGCGCCGTCATACGAGCCCAACCCGCCGCCATGGGGGTCTTGATTGGCCGCGCCACAATGGAAAAAACCCGGGCCGATTTTGCCGTGGTGAATGCCGGCAGCGTGCGTGACTCGTTGCCGGCGGGCGACATCACTTACAAAGACATCCTCAAGGTGCACCCCTTTGGCAACACCGTGGTCACGGTCGATTTGAATGGCGCGCAGGTGATGGACTACCTGAATGCCCTCGCCCAAATGACGGCCGGCTCGGGCGCGTTCCCCCAGTTTGCTGGCATCAAGTTGGTCATCACTGCGGGTGCGGTGACCAGCGCCCGCCTCAAGAATGAACCTCTTGAGGCGGCCAAGACCTACCGCATGGCGGTCAACAAATTCCAGGCGATCGGGGGCGACGGCTACCCCCAACTGACAAGCCAGCCGAGCTTTGTTGACAGTGGCTTCGTGGACGCCGACGTGTTGCGTGCGTTCATCACGGCCAACAGCCCCCTCAAGGCCGCAGATTTTGAGCCGGGAGACGCTGTCGTGCGTAGATAATCATGCCTTCCAGCCTCAATTCGAATGGCCGGGCATGTAACTCAGGAGCAGAAAATGGCAAAAGGTCAGCAAAGCAACAAGATGGTGAAAAAGCCGAAAAAAGACACCGCGCCACCTAAGCCGGTGTCGCCGGACGCTGTGCGCCCCACCGTGACCACCGTGGTGCCCGTGCGCGGCAAGTTGAAAAACGCCCCAACCCGCTAATGGCAAGAAGCGTTTAACCGGATTCTGTCTGGTTTGATGTCCGCCACGGGAATCGATTGCCCTGATGAGAAATCTTTCCAAGGGTAAGAGGTCGCCCCCGCGCGCGGACGCCAGTCAACAAGGTGTTCCGGTCGCAGGCCATTCCCTGCCGCAGATGGTCGAAGATCTGCGCAGCTACCAGGCCGAGCTGGAGTCACAAAACAAGGCACTGCGTTACAGCCAGGTCGCCGCAGAAGGTGCCTCCGAGCGTTTTCTCACCCTTTTTTCCAATGTGCCGCTGGCCTTGATGGTGGTGGACGAAAACGGGTTGGTGCTGGAGAGCAATGCCATGGCGTTGCGTCTTTTTCGACCCCGGGAATACGACCCCCCCTTGAATTTTTTATTGCCACTGGTCAGTGGCGAACACGTCGACAAGGTCGCCAGCGCGCTCGCTACCGCCAAAACGACCGGAACCAGCGAAGTCACAGAAGTCGTTTTCACACGCGGCGCTACGGTTGTTTTAACCGGCGACCTGCATATCGCCCGCATTGAGAATGCCCACGACGAACTGGCGCACTTCATTTGCGCCATCATTGACCAGGGACCGTTGTTGACCGAACGACGGGCGTTGCAGGCCAGTGCGAGCGCGCTGCAAGAGAGAAATGAAGAGCTTCAACTGAGCAAAAATCGACTGGCGTCGATCATCAACTCATCCCTCGACGCGATTATTTGCATCGACCAGGACCACCGCATCACCATCTTCAACCCCACGGCGGCCGCACTCTTTCAATGCACGCCGGAGGAGGCGCTTGGCAGTCAACTCGTGCGCTTTTTGCCCGATGCCGATCAAACCCTGAGCTACGCCCAACTCACCACCCATGCGCAACTGGGTGAAATGACGGCGCTCACGGCAGCCGGAAAAACCGTCGCCATTGAAGCCAGTGTGTCTTTTGAGCACCATCCCGACGGGGACACCACCACTATTTTCGCCCGCGACCTGAGCACCCGAAAGAAAATGGAGGCGCACCGCACCGCCTTGGAGACACAGTTGCGGGAATCTCAAAAAATGCAGGCGGTGGGAACCATGGCCGGTGGCATTGCCCACGATTTCAACAACATCATCAGTGCCATTCTTGGCAATGTCGACCTCGCCAAGCAGGATGCGGGCGCTGAGTCGCCAGCGCTGGTCAGCCTGGCTGAAATCGACAAAGCCGGGCGACGCGCACGCGACCTGGTGCGGCAAATTCTCACTTTCAGCCGCAACGAGTCACCCAAGCGGATTCCAATTCAATTGGCGGATGTGGTGGAAGAAACCGTTCATTTACTGAAGGTTGCCCTGCCGCCCACCGTAGAAATGCTGGTGCGCCTTGATCCCGATACCCCGCCCGTGCTGGCGGATGCGACACAGGTTGAACAAGCCCTGCTCAATCTCTGCACCAACGCCATTCAAGCCATTGGCACCCAGCGCGGCACCGTCAGCATTGAGCTGGGTTACAACCAGCAAATGAGCAACGGCCCGGTCGAGCGCAGAGGTGGGGCGCGCGGTCCGCACGTCAGATTAGCGGTTCGGGATACCGGCAGCGGCATCGATGCGGATACGCTGCAACGTGTTTTTGAACCGTTCTTCACGACCAAGCCGGTCGGCCAGGGAACAGGCCTTGGCCTGGCCGTCGTTCACGGCATCATGCGCACCCACCAGGGCACGGTTGATGTGCAAAGCACACCCGACGCCGGCAGCGTGTTCACGCTTTATTTTCCGGTGAGCAACGAGGCCGTTGTAGCGCCCCCGGTCGAGGCGCCAAAGCCCAAGGCGGTGCGAGGCATGGGCAAACACGTCATGTATGTTGACGACGATGAGGCGCTGGTATTTTTAGTGGATCGCGCGCTCACGCGTAAAGGTTTTGCGGTCAGCACTTTCACCGACCCGCGGTTGGCGGTCGAGGCATTGCGCGCCCGCCCCCAGGACTTTGACTTGTTGGTGACCGACTACAACATGCCGGGCTACTGTGGCCTGGACCTTTTGCGGGAGGCGCGCTTGATTCGCCCCGAACTCCCTGTTGCGCTGGCGTCCGGCTATGTCACCCCGGAGATTGAAAAAAGTGCGCGGAAAGAAGGTGCGCGGGCACTGATTCACAAGCCCAACGACGTTGACGAGATGTGTGAAACATTGCAGCAACTCCTCCAATCCAGCGATGCACCCGGCTGAACTCACGATTCTGTACGCTGACGAGGCCATACTGGTGCTGGACAAGCCAGCCGGCTTGCTGTCGGTGCCTGGACGCGGTGAAGACAAGCAAGATTGCCTGAGTGCGCGGGCACAGCGCCTTCACCCCGATGCACTGATCGTGCACCGCCTCGACATGGCGACCTCGGGTGTGATGGTTTTGGCGCGAGGCGCGGCGGCGCAACGCAGCTTGAATGACGCTTTCGCCAGCCGCACCGTGACCAAACGCTACATCGCCGTGGTGGCGGGTCATCTGGCGCCGCCCGCTGAAAGCTGGGGGGTTATTGATCTTCCCATCATTGTGGACTGGCCCAACCGGCCCCGCCGCATCATTGACCACCAACTGGGCAAGCCCAGCGTGACGCGCTGGCGCGTGCTGTCACATGACACCGACCTTGATACCACACGGGTCGAACTGGAACCGGTGACAGGACGTTCACACCAATTGCGCGTGCACCTGCTGGCCGTGGGTCACGGCATTGCAGGCGATGCGCTGTATGGCAGCCCGCGCGTGCTGGCCTTGGCAGACCGACTGCTCCTGCACGCCTGCTCGCTTGAATTGCCGCATCCTGTCACCGCCGAAGTCATGCGCTTTACGAGTTCGGCTAATTTTTAAAAACCACGGCCTGAAGTCAAGATGACCCAACACCTTTATCTACTGACCGGTGCATCGCGTGGCATGGGGCTGGCCATGGCAGAACAGTTGCTGAGCGCCGATCATTTTTTGGTCTGCATCTCTCGCCACACCAACGAAATCTTGGCCTCCCGTGCTGCCAAACTGGGCTGCCAACTGGAACAATGGCCGCTGGATCTGGAGAGAAGCCTTGATGCGGCAGCCAAGCTGAAGCAATGGTTAGCAAGTCAAAAGACCGGTTCCTTTGTCAGCGCAACGCTCATCAACAATGCCGGCGTCATGCCCGGTGTTGCCCCCTTGAGCGAGTCCGATCCGATCGATCTGAGTTGGGCGTTGCGGGTGGGCCTGGAAGCGCCGCTACTGCTCACTGCTGCATTTTTAGGCGCGACAGCATCGTGGAACATACCGCGCAAAGTACTCAACATTTCATCGGGCCTGGGCCGTCGGGCAATGGCGTCTCAAGCAGGCTATTGCGCCGCCAAGGCCGGCATGGATCACTTCACACGTTGCCTGGCGCTGGATGAAGCACGCAAGCCCCTGGGCGCCAAAGTCTGTTCCCTGGCGCCTGGCGTGATTGATACGGCTATGCAAGTGCAACTACGCGCGGCGGAAGCCTCCGCCTTCCCGGACAAACAGAATTTTGTTGACCTTAAGGTCAACGACCAACTCACTTCGCCGGATATGGCCGCAACCCAAGTCCTGGCTTACCTGGCCCGCCCCGACTTTGGCCAGCAGCCAATTGCCGATGTCCGTGACTGATATCACGGCAGGTGGGCAATAGATCAGTAAGATGTCGATCAGCGTTTTATCGCACACTGGATTTCTTTTCTCACATCATTCTTATTTTTGGAGACTCCCATGAACCGTGAAGTCGTGATCGTCAGCGGTGTACGCACCGCCATTGGCACCTATGGCGGCAGCCTGAAAGACATTCCACCCACCGAACTGGCGGCACAAGTCGTGCGCGAATCGCTGGCACGCGCCAACGTGGACGGCAAAGACGTCGGCCATGTGGTGTTTGGCCACGTCGTCAACACCGAACCCAAGGACATGTACCTTTCACGCGTCGCCGCCGTCAACGGGGGCTGTGCCGAAAGCACGCCAGCGTTCAACGTCAACCGTTTGTGCGGCTCGGGTCTGCAGGCCATCATTTCGGCCAGCCAGAGCATCTTGCTCGGCGACACCGACATTGCCATTGGCGGCGGTGCCGAAAACATGAGCCGCGGTCCTTATGCCAGTTTGACGGCCCGCTGGGGCGCACGCATGGGCGACACCAAGATGGTCGACATGGTGGTGGGGGCGTTGCATGACCCCTTCCATGCCATTCACATGGGCGTGACAGCCGAAAACATTGCGGCAAAATGGGGCATCACCCGCGAAGAACAGGACGCGATTGCGGTCGAGAGCCACAACCGCGCCCAACGCGCGACTGAAGCCGGTTATTTCAAATCCCAGATCATGCCCGTCATGCTGAAAAGCAAAAAGGGCGACGTAGCCTATGCCACGGATGAACACTTCCGCCCGAACTGCTCAATGGCCGACATGGCCAAACTCAAGCCAGCCTTTATCAAGGAAAACGGCACCGTAACGGCCGGCAATGCGTCGGGCATCAACGATGCGGCTGCCGCCGTGGTGCTGATGGAAGCGGCTACGGCCAAGGCGCGTGGGCTGAAGCCGCTGGCGCGCCTGGTGGCTTACGCCCATGCTGGCGTGGACCCCAAGTACATGGGCATTGGCCCCGTGCCAGCCACGCAATTGGCACTGAAAAAAGCCGGCCTGACAGTGCACGACCTTGATGTGATCGAGGCCAACGAAGCCTTTGCCGCCCAAGCCTGCGCCGTTAGCCGTGACTTGGGGCTGGACCCCGCCAAGGTCAACCCCAACGGTTCGGGCATCTCGCTGGGTCATCCCATCGGAGCGACCGGCGCGCTGATCACGGTCAAAGCCCTGTACGAACTGGAGCGCATTGGAGGTCGTTATGCACTGGTCACCATGTGCATCGGTGGCGGTCAGGGTATCGCAGCGATCTTTGAACGCGTGTCCTGACCGCCAGAACAGTAATCAGGACTGAGCCATGACGATTCACAAGCACTGGAGTCTGGGTGCCAAGCTGGCGCTGGTGGGGGCACCCTTCCTGCTACTTGCTTTGCTCTCAACCGCTGCCACGCTGTGGGTCTCGTGGCAACTTGACGGCGGCGCTGCGGCCGTCAATGAAGCGGGCCGGATGCGGATGCAATCCTACCGGATGGCCCTCTCGGTTGGAACAGGCGATTCCAGTGCCCTGACCGAACAGGTTAAGGAATTCGACGAAAGTTTGGCCGTCCTGCACAGCGGCGACCCGGAGCGACCGTTGTTTGTCCCCTGGGACAACACGGTGCGGGCGCGGTTCGCCACCGTTGAACAAGACTGGGCCCGCTACCGAGCCAACTGGATTGATGTCAAGCCAAAAGTTTTAAGTGAATTGAGGACAGAGACTGTCGCCTTCGCCTCACATATCGACGCCCTCGTGACGAGCATTGAATCCCACATGGCGCACTGGACGGCCATTCTTCACATGTTGCAAATGACCATGCTGGCCATGGCCATCTTGGGCGCTGCCGTTTTACTCTACACGGGGTATCTTTTCGTTCTGGAACCGGTTGGCCAACTCAAACAGGCCATTGAAAAAATTCAGTCAGGTGATTTTGGGGCCCGCGTAGAACGGGTCACCAGTGACGAGTTTGGGACACTGGCGGACGGCTTTAATGGCATGGCAGAGCACTTGCAGTCGATGTACCGCCATCTGGAACGTAAGGTGGCGGAAAAAACGGCACAACTTGAAGAAAAACATGAACGACTGGAAAGTCTGTACGAGGTCACAGCCCTGGTCGCAAAAGCCACCTCGCTGGACGAGTTGGCGCAAGGCTTTGTAAAAAGCATCACCCGGATTTCCCGCGCTGATGGTGTCGCGTTGCGCTGGTCGGGCCAAACCAACCAGCGTTACCTGATGCTGGCAGCGCAGGGCTTGCCGAACTCCATGGTGGAGGCGGAGCTATGCCTTGACAAAGGGGATTGTCATTGCGGCGTAGCCACCCCTGTGTCGGGATTGCGCGTAATCCCTATCCAGTCGCTGACAGACACCTCGTTGCAACATTGCGCCAAGGCCGGCTTTGAAACCGTCATCAACATTCCGGTGTACCTGCACGAACGGCTGATGGGCGAAGTCGATCTTTTTTTCCATGCCCGCGTCAGTCCCTCGCCCGCAGAACGATCTCTGCTTGAAGCACTCAGCAGCCATCTGGCCAGCGCCATGGAAAACTTGCGTCTCAATTCGCTCGAAAAAGAAGCGGCTGTCTCGCAAGAGCGGCACTTGCTGGCCCGGGAGCTTCATGACTCCATCGCCCAATCCCTGGCATTTCTCAAAATTCAGGTTCAACTGATGCGCGACGCAGTGCAGTCCGGCAACGCCGTCGAAATCAAACAGGTGCTGGAAGAAATTGATATCGGCGTACGCGAGAGCTACGGCGATGTGCGTGAGTTGCTACTGCACTTTCGTACCCGCACCAACGCCGAAGACATTGAGCCCGCGCTGGCCACTACGCTGCGAAAATTCGAACACCAAAGCGGCATCAAAGCATCCCTGAGCATGCAGGGGCAAGGCATGCCACTGTCGCCCGACCTGCAAATCCAAGTGCTGCATATCGTTCAGGAAGCGTTGTCCAATGTTCGCAAGCACGCGCGAGCTTCGCAGGTCTGGCTTGATGTGCAGCAGCAGCCCGAGTGGCGCTTTGAGGTACGTGACGACGGCGTCGGCTTTATCCCAAATAACGACCAACTCGACGAAACCCATGTGGGCCTGCGCATCATGACGGAGCGCGCCCAGCGCATTGGCGCTGATCTGGACGTCATCTCCACCCCAGGTCATGGCAGTTCGGTCATTCTCACCCTGCCGCCGCCCGCCCACCCGATGCCGACGGACACAACGTTCACGCGTGAATCCAACGTTGCTACCGTATGAACCCTGACATGCCCCCACCCGCCCTCCCGTCCATTCGCATTCTGGTGGTGGACGACCACACGCTGTTCCGGCGCGGCCTGATGGCGCTGTTGGCCCGCGATCCGCGTTTAAATGTGATCGGGGATGCGGGGGATGCCGGTCAGGCACAGCGAAAGGCGCAGGAGCTACAACCCGATATCATTCTGCTGGACAACCACTTGCCGGGTGTTCACGGCGTCGACGCCTTGCCCGCCTTACACGAGGCAGCGCCTAGCGCCCGCATCCTGATGCTGACCGTCAGCGAAGATGAAAACGACCTCGCCGCAGCGCTGCGCGGCGGTGCCGCCGGCTACCTTTTAAAAACCATAGAAGGCGATGACTTGACTGCCGCCATCTTGCGCGCCATGCAGGGCGACAGTGTCGTCGCCCCCGAGATGATGAGCAAGCTGGTCGCCGCTTACCGCGGAGCGACCACGGCAGTACCTGCAACTGCGGCAACCACGACAACGGCAGCAGTGCCGGCGACAACGTTGAATGCGTCCATTGCCAGCCTGTCACCACGCGAACTCGATATTTTGCGTGGCATCGTACGGGGCGCCAGCAACAAAGAAATTGCGCGTCAACACGGCATTGCCGAAACCACCGTCAAAATCCACGTGCAACACGTCTTGCGCAAACTTGACGTCAGCTCCCGCGTCCATGCGGCCGTCATAGCAACCGAGCACGGTCTGCTTTGATCTAACGCAAGCAATCACAACGAATACGCCGCCCTAGTTCTTCAGAACTATGGCGAGGGCTTGCGGGGTAGTTCTAATTACCCTGGTCGCCGCTCCTTCAGAGGGATACCGCAGAAGGTCAGCCCCCCCTAAAGTCATGTCATGCAAAAAAGGAGTTTTTGACATGACAAAAAAAGGGCAAGCACTTTCGGTGCTGATGGTCAGCACACTCGCTTTCACCGTGTGCTTTATGGTCTGGATGATGTTTGGGGTGATTGGCATCCCAATCAAGAAGGCACTCGGCCTCAACGCCACAGAATTTGGACTGCTGACGGCAACTCCCGTGTTGACCGGTTCGCTGATTCGGGTGCCACTAGGCATCTGGACCGATAAATACGGCGGTCGCATCGTGATGGCCCTCCTGATGGCGCTCACGATACCGGCGATCTGGTTGATGAGCTACGCCACCGCCTACTGGCACTTTCTGGTCATCGGGCTGTTTGTGGGCTTGGCAGGTGGATCATTTTCAGTCGGCACACCTTATGTGGCGCGTTGGTTCCCCAAGAAACAGCAGGGTTTTGCGATGGGCGTTTATGGCGCCGGCAATTCAGGGGCCGCCGTCAATAAATTCGTCGCGCCAGCGCTGGTTGTCGCCTTTGGCTGGGCCATGGTGCCGCAGGTGTATGCCGCCATCATGCTGGGGACGGTCGTCCTGTTCTGGTTGTTTAGCTACAGCGACCCGACACACCTGGTGCCGAGCCATATCAAGTTCAGCGATCAGCTCAAATCGCTGAAAGACCCGAAAGTCATGAAGTACTGCCAGTACTACAGCATTGTGTTCGGTGGCTATGTGGCCTTGTCGCTCTGGATGGTGCAGTACTACGTCGGCGAATTCGGACTGGACATCCGTTCCGCCGCCTTGCTGGCAGCCTGCTTCTCGTTGCCCGGCGGCGTCTTGCGTGCGGCCGGCGGCTGGATGTCTGACAAATGGGGCGCGCACAGCGTGACTTGGTGGGTCTTGTGGGTCAGCTGGATTTGCCTGTTCTTGCTCAGCTACCCGCAAACCGATTTCACCATTGCCACGACCAGCGGTCCGAAAACTTTTCACCTCGGCCTCAACATCTACGCATTCACTACCCTGATGTTCATCCTGGGTATTGCCTTCGCCTTTGGCAAGGCCAGCGTCTTCAAATACATCAGCAATGATTACTCCGACAACATCGGCACCATCAGCGGCATCGTCGGTCTGGCGGGCGGCTTGGGTGGCTTTGTACTGCCGATCATGTTTGGTGCGCTGATGGACCTCACCGGCATCCGCTCCAGCGCCTTCATGTTGATGTATGGCGTGGTGTGGGTGTCGCTGATCTGGATGTACTGGACCGAAGTGCGTCGCAGCGAAGTCATGGGCAAGAACGCCGCGCCCTTCAGCCTGCAGAACTGAACTCAGATTTATCGAAAGAACCCTATGAATATGAAAACACAATCCAGCGCTGATATCGCCGATTGGCGGCCGGAAGACAAAGAGTTTTGGGAAGCCACGGGCAAAAAAGTCGCCTATCGCAATTTGTGGATCTCCGTCCCCAGCCTGTTGTGCGGCTTTGCCGTCTGGGGCATGTGGGGCATCATCACGGTGCAGATGTTGAATCTGGGCTTTCCGTTCACCCAGGCCGAGCTCTTCACCTTAACGGCGATTTCGGGTCTGGCCGGCGCCACCATGCGGATCCCGGCTTCTTTCCTGATCCGGCTGGCGGGCGGGCGCAATACCATTTTCCTGACCACCGCCATGTTGTTGGCCCCGGCCATTGGCACCGGCGTCGCCTTGCAGCATCCTGAATGGCCGCTCTGGGTCTTTCAGTTGATGGCACTCTGGTCGGGCGTGGGGGGTGGCAACTTCGCCAGCTCCATGTCCAACATCAGCACCTTCTTCCCGAAGCGTTTGCAGGGCACGGCACTGGGCTTGAACGCCGGCTTGGGTAACTTCGGCGTCACCACGATGCAGATCGTGATCCCACTGGTGATGACGATGAGCATCTTCGGCAGTTTCGGTGGCGAGCCCATGACGCTGGTCAAAGACAGCGGCTGGATTTTCGGCAAGATTGCCGCCGGCACCCCCACCTGGATCCAGAACGCTGGCTTTGCCTGGCTGCTCTCGCTGGTTCCTTTGGCGGCGCTGTGCTACTTTGGCATGAATAACCTCAAGACGGTTTCCCCCAACACCGGCAGCACGATTGGCGCCTTTCTCAAGATCATTTGGCTCTACACCCTGTCCTTCGTGCCTGCCGGTCTGGGTCTGTATTTGTACTTGCCTAAACCGACGGGCCTGGGCTTGCTGAACATGTGGGTGGCCATGCCGCTGATCATTGTCAGCACCTTGTTGGTGTTGAAGCTCACGGCCTTTGGCACGATGAAAGAAAACATCACCAAGCAGTTCGCCATCTTCAGCAACAAGCACACCTGGACACTGACCGCGCTTTACATCGTGACCTTCGGTTCGTTCATTGGCTTCTCCATGGCACTGCCACTGGCGATCACGGTGATTTTTGGCATCAGCCACGTGCCGGATATGGCGGGCGTCATGCAGCACACCCTGAAGAACCCCAATGCCCCTTCCGCCTTGACCTATGCCTGGATTGGCCCCTTTGTCGGCGCCCTCGTGCGGCCGATTGGCGGCTGGATTTCGGACAAGGTGGGCGGCTCCATCGTGACGCAAGTCATCTCGGGCGTGATGGTCGTGGCTTCGGGCGCGGTCGGCTACGTGATGATGCAAGCCTACGGTTCTGCGGCGCCTGAGCAGTACTTTGCGACCTTCATGTGGCTGTTTGTGCTGCTGTTTGCCGCCAGCGGCATTGGCAACGGCTCCACGTTTCGCACCATTGGCGTTATTTTCGACCGCCAACAGGCTGGCCCCGTGCTGGGCTGGACCTCCGCGATTGCCGCTTACGGT
Organism: Rhodoferax sp.; assembly: GCF_012927445.1. GTDB lineage: Bacteria > Pseudomonadota > Gammaproteobacteria > Burkholderiales > Burkholderiaceae_C > Rhodoferax. The sequence continues at coordinate 225,055 of NZ_JABBPD010000008.1, read as the reverse complement.
GCCTTCATCGCCCCGGTGGTGATTGGGGCCCAGATCAAAGCCGGCACGCCACAGATGGCGATGTATGGCTTCGCTGTCTTCTACGCCCTGTGCCTGGTCTTGAACTGGTGGTTCTACCTGCGCGCCGGCTCGGAAATCAAGAACCCCTAAGCCGCAAGCCTCCGATGTGCATGATGCCAATACGCTACTATTTTTATAGCTAGTTGCGCATAGTACACGGGGGTTAGAGCCTGTTTTTATATAAATATCGTCATTTTTACAGAGGTATCCCATGAGCCACTTTCTGGATCGACTCAGTTATTTTTCTCAACCCAAAGAGCCTTTTTCCGGCGACCATGGCGTCACCACCGGTGAAGACCGTACTTGGGAAGACGCCTACCGCGACCGCTGGGCGCACGACAAAATCGTGCGCTCCACCCACGGCGTGAATTGCACGGGCTCCTGCTCGTGGAAGATTTATGTCAAAGGCGGCATCGTGACCTGGGAAACCCAGCAAACCGATTACCCCCGCACCCGTTGGGACATGCCCAACCACGAACCCCGGGGCTGCGCTCGTGGCGCCAGCTACAGCTGGTATTTGTACAGCGCCAACCGCGTGAAATACCCGATGGTGCGCGGCCGCCTGCTCAAGCTGTGGCGTGAAGCCCGCATCTCCAACGACCCGGTCGATGCCTGGGCCTCGATTGCCCAGTCCGATGCCAAGCGCAAGGACTACCAAACCGTGCGCGGTTTGGGTGGCTTTGTCCGCTCCAGTTGGGACGAAGTGAACGAAATGGTGGCGGCCGCCAATGTCTACACCATCAAGAAACACGGCGCCGATCGCATCATCGGCTTCTCGCCGATTCCTGCGATGTCGATGGTTTCGTATGCGGCAGGCAGCCGCTATCTGGCGCTGATTGGTGGCGTGCCGATCAGCTTTTACGACTGGTACTGCGACTTGCCTCCGGCCAGCCCGCAAGTCTGGGGCGAGCAAACCGATGTGCCCGAATCGGCCGACTGGTACAACTCCACCTTCATCATTGCCTGGGGCTCCAACGTGCCCCAAACCCGCACCCCGGACGCCCACTTCTTTACCGAAGTTCGTTACAAGGGCGCCAAGACCGTGGCGGTGACACCCGACTATTCCGAAGTCGCCAAACTGTCCGACATCTGGATGAAGCCCAAGCAGGGCACCGATGCCGCGGTCGCCATGGCCATGGGCCACGTGATCCTGAAAGAGTTTTACTTTCCCGATGGCGGCAAACCGCGCAGCGCGTACTTTGATAACTACGTGCGCCGTTACACCGACATGCCGATGCTGGTGATGCTCAAAGAGCACCAACTGCCCACCGGCGAAACCGTCATGGTGCCCGACCGTTATGTCCGGGCCTCTGACTTCAATGGCAAGCTGGGCGCGGCCAATAATCCGGAATGGAAAACCGTCGCCTTTGATGACAATGGCAAAGTCGTGATGCCCAACGGCGCCATCGGCTTCCGCTGGGGACCGGACGGCCGTGCCGATGAAGGTCAATGGAATATTGAAGCCAAGGAAGCACGCCACGGCACTGAAGTCAAACTCAAGCTGTCGGTGATGGAAGGTGAAAACCCCAGCCTTGAGACCGCCAAGGTCGGCTTCCCCTACTTCGGCGGCATTGAGAGCGAGCATTTCCCGAACAATGCCAGCGGTGCTGCGGCCAACAACGTGCTGGTGCGCACCGTGCCGGTGCAACGCATTTCGCTGGGCAAAGAAGGCGACCAGCGCGAAGCACTCGTGGCCACCGTGTTCGACCTGCAGGTGGCCAACTACGGCGTCGCTCGCGGTCTGCCCGGTGAATTGGCGGCCAAGGACTTCGACGACGACACCCCTTACACGCCAGCCTGGCAAGAGCGCATCACCGGCACGCCGCGTGAACAGCTCATCACCGTGGCACGCCAGTTTGCGGAAAACGCAGACAAGACCCACGGCAAATCCATGGTCATCATCGGCGCAGCCATGAACCACTGGTATCACGCTGACATGAACTACCGGGGCGTCATCAACATGTTGATGATGTGCGGTTGTATCGGCCAAAGCGGCGGCGGCTGGGCGCATTACGTGGGTCAGGAAAAGCTCCGCCCCCAAACCGGCTGGACCGCACTCGCCTTTGCCCTGGACTGGGTGCGCCCACCGCGGCAAATGAACGGCACCAGCTTTTTCTACGCCCACACCGACCAGTGGCGTTACGAAAAGCTGGGCATGGAAGAAGTGCTGTCGCCGCTGGCTGACAAATCACTCTACGGCGGCAGCATGATTGACTACAACGTGCGCGCCGAGCGCATGGGCTGGTTGCCGTCTGCACCGCAATTGAAGACCAACCCCATGCAAGTCGTGCGCGATGCTGTGGCCGCTGGTATGGACCCGAAGGACTACACCGTCAAGAGCTTGAAAGATGGCTCCTTGACCATGAGCTGCGAAGACCCGGATCACCCTGACAACTGGCCGCGCAACATGTTCGTGTGGCGCTCCAACATCTTGGGCTCCAGCGGCAAGGGCCATGAGTATTTCCTGAAGCATCTGCTGGGCACCAGCCACGGCGTGCAGGGCAAGGATCTGGGCAAAGATGAAGCCAAACCGACCGAAGTGGTCTGGCATGACAAGGCGCCTGAAGGCAAGCTCGATTTGGTCGTCACGATGGACTTCCGCATGAGCACCACCTGCCTGTATTCCGACATCGTGTTGCCCACGGCGACCTGGTACGAGAAGAACGACCTCAACACCAGCGACATGCACCCCTTCATTCACCCGCTGTCGACGGCGGTGGACCCGGCTTGGCAGTCACGCAGCGACTGGGATATTTACAAAGGCTTTGCCGAGAAATTCAGCGAAGTTTGCGTGGGCCATCTGGGCGTCGAGCGCGAAATGGTGCTCACCCCCTTGATGCATGATTCCCCTGCCGAGTTGGCACAGCCATTTGGCGTGCAAGACTGGAAACGCGGCGAGATTGATCTGATCCCCGGCAAGACCGCGCCCAATATGGCGGTGGTCGAGCGCGATTACCCCAATGTGTTCAAACGATTCACGGCCCTGGGCCCTCTGATGAACAAGATGGGCAACGGCGGCAAAGGCATTAACTGGAATACCCAGATTGAAGTCAAGCAGCTGGGCGAACTCAACGGTCTGGTAACCGAACCGGGCGTGACCTGTGGCATGCCCAAGATTGAGACCGATATTGATGCGTGCGAGGTCATCCTGCAACTGGCGCCAGAAACCAATGGCCACGTCGCCGTCAAAGCCTGGGAGGCTCTGAGCAAGCAAACCGGAATTGACCACACGCACCTGGCGATCCACCGCGAAGATGAAAAGATCAGGTTCCGCGATATTCAGGCCCAGCCGCGCAAGATCATCAGCTCGCCAACCTGGAGTGGCATTGAGTCAGAGACCGTGTCCTACACGGCCAACTACACCAATGTGCATGAGAACATTCCTTGGCGCACCCTCACCGGTCGTCAACAGTTCTACATGGACCACCCCTGGATGACGGCTTTTGGCGAAGGTTTCAGCAGCTACCGTCCGCCGGTCGACCTCAAGACGACGGCCGGTATCCAGGGCATCAAGCCCAACGGCAACACCGAGATTGCGCTGAACTTCATCACGCCGCACCAAAAGTGGGGCATTCACTCGACCTACAGTGACAACCTGATGATGCTCACGCTGAGTCGTGGTGGTCCCTGTGTGTGGATGAGTGAAGACGACGCCAAAACAGCCGGCATTGTCGACAACGACTGGATCGAACTGTTCAACATCAACGGTGCCATTGCGGCACGGGCCATCGTCAGCCAGCGGGTCAATCCCGGCATGGTGATGATGTACCACGCACAAGAAAAGATCATCAACACCCCGGGCGCCGAGACTACTGGCATTCGCGGCGGCATTCACAACTCGGTGACCCGCATTGTGCTCAAGCCGACCCACATGATCGGCGGCTACGCGCAGTTCAGCTACGGCTTTAATTACTACGGAACCATCGGCACCAACCGCGACGAGTTTGTGGTGGTTCGCAAAATGAACAAGATCGACTGGCTGGATGACGAATCCGGCTCGGCCGACACCTCCACAACCGCCCACGCCTAAGGAATACGACCATGAAAATACGCGCTCAAATCGGCATGGTGTTGAACCTGGACAAGTGCATCGGTTGCCACACTTGTTCCGTCACCTGCAAAAACGTCTGGACCAGCCGCCCCGGCATGGAATACGCCTGGTTCAACAACGTCGAGACCAAACCCGGCATCGGTTACCCCAAGGAGTGGGAAAACCAGGAGAAATGGAATGGCGGCTGGATTCGCAAACCGAACGGCAAGATCGAGCCACGCCAAGGTGCCAAGTGGAAGTTGCTGATGCGCATCTTCGCCAATCCCAACATGCCGGAGATTGACGACTACTACGAGCCTTTCACCTATGACTACGCCCATTTGCAATCGGCGCCGGAATCAAAGGCAACACCGACGGCCCGCGCACGCAGCCTGATCACCGGTCAGCGCATGGAGAAAATTGAATGGGGCCCCAACTGGGAAGAAATTCTCGGCGGCGAATTCTCCAAGCGCAGCAAGGACAAAAACTTCGACGATATCCAGAAGGATATCTACGGCCAGTTTGAAAACACCTTCATGATGTACCTGCCCAGGTTGTGCGAGCACTGCCTGAACCCGGCCTGTGTCGCCAGCTGCCCATCCGGCTCGATCTACAAGCGCGAAGAAGACGGTATTGTGCTGATTGACCAAGACAAATGCCGCGGCTGGCGCATGTGCGTCAGCGGTTGCCCGTACAAAAAGATTTACTACAACTGGAAATCGGGCAAGGCCGAAAAGTGCATCTTTTGCTACCCCCGCATTGAAGCCGGTCAACCCACCGTGTGCTCGGAAACCTGCGTCGGCCGGATTCGTTACCTCGGCGTGCTGCTGTACGATGCCGACCGCATTCAGGAAGCGGCCAGCGTGGAGCATGATCGCGACCTGTACCAGGCCCAGCTCGATATCTTTCTTGACCCGCATGACCCCAAAGTCATCGAACAAGCGCGTATCGACGGCATTCCAGACAAATGGATGGAAGCGGCCCGCAAGAGCCCGGTCTACAAAATGGCGGTCGACTGGAAAGTGGCGCTGCCGCTGCACCCCGAATACCGCACCCTGCCCATGGTCTGGTATGTGCCACCGCTGTCGCCGATCAGTGCTGCCGCTAACGCAGGTCACCTGGGCATCAACGGTGAAATTCCAGACGTCAAGCAGTTGCGCATTCCGGTCAAGTATTTGGCCAACCTGCTGACTGCCGGTGATACGCAACCGGTTGAGCGCGCACTGGAGCGCATGCTGGCCATGCGGGCTTACCAGCGTGAAAAGCATGTGGATGGTCGCATCAACACGGCGGCGCTGGACCAGGTCCAAATGACCCAGGCCGATGTGGAAGAGATGTACCACGTGATGGCGATTGCCAACTACGAAGATCGTTTTGTGATCCCCAGCACGCACCGCGAATATGCCGAGAACACTTTTGACATGCGCGGCGGCTGCGGCTTCTCGTTTGGCAGCGGCTGTTCTGACGGCACCAGCGAGCCAAGTCTTTTTGGCAGCAGCAAACGTCGCACTATTCCTATCAAGGCGGAGATTTAAACCATGGCACTCTCTAATGCTTCAGTCAGCCTGCGGGTTCTGGCCCGGCTGCTCTCCTACCCCGACGCGGCCCTGCGCGGCGACTTGTCCGACATGCATGAAGCGCTGCACGCCGACAAGACCGTGATGCCGGGTCGCCTGGCCGAACTCGACGCCCTCATGGCCACCTTGAAAAATGGTGACTCACTTGAAAACGAGGCGGACTACGTAGAAATGTTCGACCGGGGTCGCGCCACGTCCTTGCACCTGTTTGAGCATGTGCATGGCGATTCGCGTGACCGCGGACCGGCCATGATCGATTTGGCGCAGACCTACGAAAAGGCCGGCTTGTACATCGGCCCCGGCGAAATGCCGGACTACTTGCCCGTGGTGCTTGAATTTGTGTCCACTCAACCGCCCAAGGAAGCGCGTGCGTTTCTGGGCGAGATGGCGCATATTTTTAATTCCATCTTCAGTGCCTTGCAGCAGCGCGAAAGTGCTTACGCCAGCGTACTGGGCGCCTTGCTGGAACTGGCCGGTGAGACAGCGCATGCAGTCAAAGTAACACCGGACGAACCCATCGATGCCGCGTGGGAAGAACCGGTGGTGTTCGATGGCTGCTCCACCAAAGGGCAGGCCAAACCGGGCCAAGCCCAACCCATTCACTTTGTCAAGAATGAAGCGCTCAACGCCAAGGCGAAAACCGCTGCAACACAAGGAGTCTCACTATGATCACCCTCGACAATTTCTTGTTCGGCTTGTACCCCTACATAGCGTTCACCATTTTTTTATTGGGCAGCCTGATCCGGTTTGACCGGGACCAATACACATGGAAGAGTGACTCTTCACAGTTGCTCAAACAAGGCCAATTACGCTGGGGCAGCAACCTGTTTCATGTCGGTGTCTTGTTTCTGTTCTTCGGCCACTTCTTTGGCATGCTGACACCGCACTTTGTGTACGAGGCTTTCATCAGTGCGGGCAACAAGCAGCTCATGGCCATCGTGTCCGGCGGCATCGCGGGATTGCTGGGCTTTATCGGCGTGAGCCTGTTGCTGCACCGTCGCTTGTTTGAGCCGCGCATTCGCATCAACTCGAAGACCAGCGATATCGTTTTGCTGGTACTGCTGTGGCTTCAACTCGCCTTGGGCTTGGCCACCCTGCCCTTGTCTGCGCAGCATCTGGACGGCAGCATGATGATGCGACTGGCCGGCTGGGCTCAGAGCATTGTGACTTTCCAAACGGGTGCCCCCGCGCTACTCGCTGGGGCGGGTTTTGTCTTCAAAATGCACATGTTCTTGGGCATGAGCATCTTCTTGATCTTCCCGTTCACTCGCCTTGTCCACGTTTGGAGTGGCTTCGGCACCGTTGGTTATTTATTCCGCGCCCCCCAAGTGGTACGCGCTCGTCGTCTGAATGTGCCCGCTGGCCAGAACCAGCCACGCCGTCCTGGCGCTGGCGTTTAAGGAAGTCATCATGCAAATTACAACTCCTGATAAAGCAGAAATTGCCAGCATCAACGGTGTGGCACTGAATACGGTCGACGAAACCCTGTCTGCCGATGACCTGCGCCAACGTGCTTGTTCAGAGCTGCTGCGACAGGCGGCAAGCGCCCAGGGCTTGCTGTCAGACCGCGATATGCCAACCACCGACGGCGTACTCAGCGAAGAGGCCTCCAGTGCCATTGAGGCATTGCTTGAACAGAGTCTGGCGATACCCGAACCCTCAGAGGAGGCCTGTCGGCGCCACCATGCGGCGAATCAAGCGGTCTACAGCACCGGTGAACGTGTCAACGTGCGCCACATCCTGTTTGCGGTGACGCAAGGCGTTGACGTGGTGGCCCTGCGCAACCGCGCTGAGACAACCTTGCTTGATGTCCGTTGTCATGATGGCAGCAATGTGGAAGACGGATTCTCCAAGGCGGCCCGGACCCTATCGAATTGCCCGAGCGGGGCAGAAGGCGGCAGCTTGGGATGGCTGACCACCGCAGATTGCGCGCCCGAGTTCGCCAAAGAGCTTTTCGGACATGCGGAGGTGGGGGTTTTGCCGCGCCTGGTGCACAGCCGCTTTGGCTTGCATGTGGTGGAAGTGCTGGCGCGTGAACCTGGCCAGGAACAATCGTTTGATTCGGTACGTGGGGCCGTGGCCATGGCTTTGCGGCAAAAAACCTATGTCACCGCCTTGCGTCAATATTTGAGCCTGTTGGCTGGCGAAGCTGCCATTGTGGGGGTCGATCTCGACGCCTCCGATTCGCCTTTGGTACAGTAACTGAATTTACTGACGAATCACTGTGCCTGACGAACTGCTTGCCCGCCTCCGCCGCTTCCACGATCACACGTTTCCGGGCGTTCAAGAGCAGTTTCAAAATCTGGTCAAGGATGGGCAACATCCGTCCATCCTGTTCATTGGCTGCTCTGACTCACGTCTGGTCCCGTACCTGTTGACGGGCACGGGACCCGGCGAACTGTTTATTGTGCGCAACGTCGGCGCGTTCGTGCCACCGTATGACGGCTCGGCCGGCTACCACGGCACCTCCGCGGCAATTGAATTTGCGGTGTTAAACCTGAAGGTTTCCCGCATCGTTGTCTGTGGCCACAGCCATTGCGGCGGCATCCGCGCCTTGTACGAAGAGATCGATCCGCAAGCCAAGAATCTGGCGGCGTGGCTGGAACTGGGCCGGGAAGCAGCCCTGCCCGTGCAGGTCACACCGGAAGCCCTGCGCCGCACAGAGCAACGCGCCGTGGTGCTTCAGTTGGAGCGACTCATGGGCTACCCGATGGTGCGTCAACAAGTTGAGGCCGGCAAGGTTGCGTTGCACGGATGGCACTACGTCATTGAAGAGGGCGAGGTGCATGTGTTCGATGTCAAGAGCGGTGAGTTTATTCCCGCATCAACCGCCTCCCACAGCGGCACCGGCCCCTACCAGGAGATCGAAGATTCGATTAACACGCCGGTGTTCAATGAGATCGACGAGAGTTACGCGAATCTCTCGTCCTTGGTCAAGCCAGATCGGCTTTAGCGCCCTTAAGCCAGCATGACCGGTTGACCCTGGCGGTCAAATGGAATGTAGGTTCCCAAGGTTCCCGCCTTGATGGCTTCCACCATTTGCTGCAACGGTTTTTCAGCCGCCTCGCTGGTCGGCGCAAGCCCGCCGCTACCGGACAGAGCGGCGGCGAACACGATGCTCCACTCTTGACCAAACTGGGTTGACTCTTGCACCAGGTCGGAAAAAGTGAGTAGTTCTTCAGCGGTTTTATCCACGCACATGGTGGGCACCAGCGCGCCACCCTCGCCGGCCAAAAAACTATCACGCTGCGCCGCTGTACTGTCATCCGGCAAATCGGCACTGGCAAAGACAAATAACAACCGTTGGGGTTGGGTTTGTTGTCGTGCCGCCTGCAACAAATCATCAAAACTGGCAATATTCATGGTTCAGTCCTTCTTTAAAAATACGGTTTAACCAGCAGACCCAAGGAATCCGGGGCCACACCCTGCGGCAATTCTTCGAATCCACCCAAGTAGCATGCGTTTAGCTCTGCTGCAATCACTACCGGTAGTGTTAAGACACCATCACAACCACTACCTATAGCGCCCGAACAACTAAAATCGTTCGAACAAGCTTGCTTTACATCAATGACATCGCCAACGCTCGGCCCTAGTATTCCACAGTCTTTTTCAGGAACTACGTTATGTCGCAAAAAACACCCGAACGAACCAAACCAGCCCTGGCGCTGGCACCTCAGCAAATCAGCGAGGAAGTGCTCCTTGAAAAGTACAGCAAGGGCTCCGAAAAAACCATTCTGGACGTCAACCAGCGGGTGGCACGTGCCTTGGCCGAAGTCGAAGCACCCGAGCACCAAAAGCAGTGGGAAGCCAAATTCCTGAAGGCGCTGCAAAACGGTTTCTTGCCGGCCGGACGTATTCAATCTGCTGCCGGCACGGATTTGGCTGCGACGCTGATCAACTGTTTTGTGCAGCCGGTGGGCGACTCCATCTCCCACATTGAAGACGGCCACCCCGGCATCTACACGGCGCTGACCGAAGCCGCCGAGACCATGCGCCGTGGTGGTGGCGTCGGTTATGACTTCTCGCGTATTCGACCGCGCGGTGCGTGGGTTGGCAGTACGCAAAGCAGCGCGTCAGGGCCCGTGAGTTACATGCGCGTGTTTGACCGCTCATGCGAAACCGTTGAATCCGCCGGCGCCCGACGCGGTGCGCAAATGGGGGTTTTGCGGTGCGACCATCCGGATATTGAAGAGTTCATTCATGCCAAGGACACGGGTGACTTGAAAAACTTCAATATCTCGGTTGGTATCAGCGACGCCTTCATGGAAGCCGTGCAAAAAGACGGTGAGTTCACCCTGGTCCATCGTGCCGAACCGGGCACCGCCCAAAAAGCAGCGGGTGCTTACGAAGCCAAAGAAAGTGGTTTGTGGGTTTACCGAAAATTGCAGGCGCGCGAGTTGTGGGACCAGATCATGCGCTCCACCTACGATCATGCCGAGCCTGGTGTTTTGTTCCTGGACCACATGAATCGCGACAACAACCTGTCTTATTGCGAAACCATTGCCAGTACCAACCCCTGCGCCGAACAACCGCTGCCGCCTTATGGCTGCTGCTGCCTTGGCTCCATCGACCTGACCCGGTTTATCGACCATCCCTTTGAAGCAAAAGCCCATTTTGACGCGGCCGCGTTTGCCGAAGTGGCACGCGTCGCAACGCGCATGCTGGACAACGTACTGGACGTAACGGTGTGGCCGCTGCCGCAGCAACAGGAAGAAGCCCGCAGCAAGCGTCGCGTGGGACTGGGCTTCACTGGACTGGGCGATGCGTTAGTGATGCTCAACTTGCGTTACGACACACAGGAGGCGCGGGACATGGCGCGGCAAATTTCCGAATTGATGCGCGACACCGCCTACGACGCCTCGGTTGAACTGGCGATTGAGCGCGGCGCCTTTCCGTTGTTCAATGCCGACCTGTACCTCAGTGGCCAGACCTTTGCATCGCGCTTGCCCACGGCCCTGAAAGAACGCGTGCGCACCCATGGGCTGCGCAATTCGCACCTGCTCTCCATTGCGCCGACCGGCACCATCAGCCTGGCTTTTGCGGATAACGCCAGCAACGGCATCGAACCGGCGTTCAGCTGGAGCTACACCCGCAAGAAGCGCATGCCTGACGGCAGTTTCAAAGAGTACGCGGTGGAAGATCACGCCTGGCGTCTCTATCGCCACCTGCACGGCGAGCATGCGCCACTGACAAATGCCTTCGTCACCGCGCTGGAAATGAGCGCACAGGCCCATGAAGCGATGGTGGCTGCCGTGGCCCCCTTCATTGACACCGCCATCTCCAAAACGGTCAACGTGCCGGCTGACTACCCCTACGAAGACTTTCAGCACCTGTACATGGAAGCCTGGCTGTCTGGATTGAAGGGCTTGGCCACTTACCGCCCCAACTCGGTGCTGGGATCAGTACTGAGCCTGACGCCCACAGCCGCTCCCCTGTCCGCGCCTGCGGCCTCCTCCCTGCAAATCGAAGGCGCCAACCAACGTTTGTCGCTGACGCGGCTACCGGCCCCCGTCTTGTCTTCCCTGCGCTGGCCAAGTCGCCCCGAACTGCCGGCGGGCAACCCGGCATGGACTTTCATGGTGCATCATCCTTTTGGGGACTTTGCCTTGTTTGTGGGGGAGTTGGCGCCAGCAGAAGGCGGCGCACCCAAACCCTTCGAGGTCTGGGTGAACGGCACAGAGCAGCCGCGTGGCTTGGGCGCGCTCGCCAAAACGCTGTCCATGGACTTGCGCGCCAATGACCCCGCATGGTTGCAACTGAAACTGGACGCCTTGGCCACGGTGGCGGAAGAGCACTCGTTTGAGATGCCATTCCCACCCCACGGCGAACGCCGATTGTTCCCCGGTGTGGTGGCGGCCACGGCAGCCGTTATTCGCTGGCGCTGCGAGCAGCTCGCAGCCTTGGACGTCAATGACACCAAAGTGCCTACTCCTGTGATGGATGCCATGTTCAGCCGGGGCGAACCGCAAACGGGCCCCTCGGGCACGCTGGCGTGGTCGGTAGATGTGGACAATCCGGCCACCGGCGAAGCCTTCACCGTCACGCTCAAAGAGGTCAATCTGCAAGGCCATGATGGCGCTATCGTGACCCGTCCCTGCGCCGTGGGCTTTTCCGGCAACTATCCCCGAGCGCTCGATGGACTGGCCAGGCTGCTATCGCTGGACATGCGGGTGATTGACCCAGCCTGGATCGGCATGAAGTTGCGCAAGCTGCTCAATTACGCCGAACCGCTGGGCCATTTCATGGCGTTTGTCCCCGGCTTGCCCCATGGTGAGCGTCGCCAGCAAACCTGGCCCTCCACCGTGGCGTATATCGCGCGCCTGATCATTCACCGCTACGCCATGCTGAACGTACTGGATGAAGAAGGCTTTCCATTGCGTGACATGGGCGTGCTCGACGCCCCCAAAAACCAGGAGGCCACCAGCACCATGGCCGGCAAAGTCTGCCCGGAATGCGGTAACCCCACCGTCATCCACAAAGACGGCTGTGATTTTTGTACCGCTTGCGGCTACGTCGGGCAGTGCGGCTGAGGTAGAAAACCTGGCGGTTTAGTCGCGCACCACCATCACGGGCAACCGAGTGTGCGACAGAACCGCTTGCGTCACACTGCCGAGCACCAGTTTTTCCAGGCCACTGCGTCCGTGCGAACCCATGACGATCAAATCGGCTTGCATGGACTCGGCGGCCTGCACCACGCCGCGCCACGCGGCATGCGCCTCAATCACCGAAGTCTCCACACTGACGCCCGCTGCATCGAAGGTGGCTTTTGCGTCCTTGATCGCCGCATTGGCTTCGGCGGTTGCCGCACTCAGATATTCGGCTTGCCCATAGGCAAAGTCTGTCCCGACGCCGGTAAAGGGATAGGGATCAATGACAAAAATAGAAGTCACCCGGCTGCCAAAGGCTTTGGCCAGGCCGATGGCTTTTTCAACGGCCAAGTGTGACGTCGATGAGCCATCGACCGGAACGAGAATGTGTTTGAACATGATGAAAACTCCTTTTGAATTGACAGCGTCAAGTGTCTGGGTGACTCACCTATTAAACCTTGACCGTAATCAAGCTATTGATGTTCTTCCTGAAAGCCCGCTGCACGCAGGGTGACAACCAGCGTATCACGATGCCCGCCTTGGGTGATGGGCTGGATGGGCGTTGACTCGTGAATCACACGGGCATCATCCAGCAATAAAACCGACCACGGCTCGGCCAGCGTGAAGCGTTGGCCATTTGGACCAGCCGCGTCAAACACACGGGTCTCCCCGCCCTTGACACCTTCCCGGTTCACCAGAAACACGGCGACCAGGTCGACACCATCGCGATGCGCCCCCTCTGGCGTCGGACGCCCGATGCCATCTGTGGTGTCAATGCGAAACTGGTGCGCTTCCACAAACCAGGGTTTCACCCCTTTCAGGCCTGAACACACCTGGCCCAGCCATCGCAGCAATTGAGTCAACACCGGCTGGTCAAGCAGCTCAGGCCTTAGGGGTTCAAACAAACGCTGCATGCCACCGTGCAAGGCGTTGTACTCCACCGGCTGCCAATGGGCCCGATGCGGCACTTGGGTCACTTGTCCGTCCTGCACCACAAAGCAGGAATGTCGACGCCGGCGGTAGCGCCCGCCATCTTTGAGAAAGGCATCCGGCGGCAGATCGGCCCATAAGGGGCGCAAGGCCGCCAGCGCATCCGCTGGGCAACCACTCAGGGCGCTCACACTGTGGGCATCCAGCACCGCATAGCCCTGTTGTTGCAAAACCGTACCAAGTTCAGTGGGTGCGGCCAAAGAGGGAGGAGAAAACGAGGTAGTCATTGCACCAAGCTTACCTCCTCAATTTATGACTTCGATCAAACTTAAAAAACTGGATTCCCGTATGCTTGGCCTAAATTTTTTTGGAATATCAACATGTCCACACTGCAATGGTCTGATTCGCTCGTTCTTGGTTTGCCCTTCATGGACGATACACACCATGAATTTGTTGACTTGCTGGCCACCGTGGTCCAGGCCCCTGATGACGACCTTCTGGCGGCATGGCAAACCTTGATTGACCACACCGATGACCATTTCGGCCGTGAAGACCAATGGATGCGGGACACCCGCTTCTCCTCCAGCAACTGCCACTCAACCCAACACAATGTGATCTTGCAGGTGATGCGCGAAGGCGAAAAACGCGGTCAGGCCGGTGAGTTTGGTGTGGTGCGGCAGATGGCGCATGAACTCGGCATCTGGTTTCCGCAACATGCGCAAAGCATGGACGCGGCACTGGCCTTGCACCTGCGCGGCGTGGGTTATGACACCAGCACCGGCATCGTCCACTCGCCCCAAGCCTTGCCCCAGGAGACCATTCATGGCTGTGGCGGCGCAACCTGCTCTCCTCCCGCCGGCGAAACCACACCAACGCCGGCCGACATTGCAGCCTGACAAGTCCAGTGAGCCGGCGCTGGCCACCCTGCGCCATCGTCCCTACGAAGATGTCCAGGCGCTGATCACCGGCACGCTCTTCGTGGCCCTTGGCATCGTGATGTTTGGTCACTCCGGCCTGTTGACGGGCGGCACCGCCGGCATTGCCTTCCTGATCCACTACGCCACGGGCTGGAACTTTGGCCTGGTCTTTTTCCTGATCAATTTGCCGTTCTATGGCTTGGCGTGGCGGCGCATGGGCCGGGCGTTCACCCTGAAAACATTTGCGGCAGTTGGTTTGTTGTCGCTGTTTGTCAATCTGTTGCCCAAACTGGTGAGCTTCCAGAGTTTGTCGCCTGCGTTTAGCGCCGTGATGGGCGGCTTGTTGACAACACGTTGCCCTGTCCGTGCTGGGCGCGGTGATGCTGAACCAGACCCTGGCCACCAACCACCGGGCCGGCCGCTACATGACGCTTTAGCGGTCATTATTTGCTATCAAATAAATAGCTACCCCCGCATATAAAACGGGGGCTAGCGGTCAATTTCTTATAAAAAATGCAGGTACATCACGCCAGCAGCGTGGCGTACACCAGATCACGAAACAGCATGCGGTAGTACTCCCGCTGGTTGGGCGCCTGCAACATCAGAATAGCAAACAGGTCTTCGGCCGGATCGACAAAGAAAGTCGTGCCCGCCAAGCCGCCCCAGAAATAGGTGCCGACAGAACCCGGCACCGAGGCCACGCCCAAGTGCTTGCGCACCGCAAAGCCCAGCCCGAAGCCATGTCCCAGCGGCAGCAGCGATCGGGATGCGCCGCTGTTAACCGGAATATCGCCCAGATGATCGGCAGTCATGAAATCGACGGTTCTTGGCCCCAACAGCCGCACGCCATCTAGCTCACCCTTGTTCAGCATGAATTGTAAAAACCGCGCGTAATCGCGCGCCGTAGAGGCCAACCCACCGCCGCCCGACTCCAGCGCGGTGTCTTCGCGCACATCGATCACCCGCATCTGCACCCCGCCCTCGGGATCACGGGCAAACGGTTCCGCAATGCGGGCCTGCTGTTCCGGTGGTACAGAAAACCCGGTGTCGGTCATGCCCAGTGGCTTCAAAATACGGTCTTGCAGAAACGCCCCCAGCGTCTGGCCACTCACCACTTCAACCAGTCGCCCCAGCACATCGGTGGCACGGCCATATTCCCAGACGGTGCCGGGTTCAAACATCAACGGCAAGGCGGCCAGCTCATGAGAGAACTCGGCATTGCTGCGCTCCCGCGAACCAATTCTGAGCTGGGCATATTGCCGCTGCACCGGTGCGCTGCCCATGAATTCATAGGTCATGCCGGCGGTATGGCGCAACAAGTCCTGAATGGTCGCGCTCTGCCGCACGGCTTGCAGCTGCACGGCGCCATCGACCAGGCGGGCCACCTTCTGCGCGGCATATTCGGGCAGGTACTTGGCCACCGGGTCACTCAGCAGCAGCTGCCCCTGCTCCATCAACATCATGACGGCCACCGACACGATCGGCTTGGTCATGGAGTAAATGCGAAAAATGGCGTCCTGCGTCATCGGGACACCGGTCGCCGGGTCCAGCGCGCCGACGCTGTCAAAAAGAACCACTTTGCCATGGCGGGCAATCAGGGCCACCGCACCGGGCAAGCGCTGGCGATCCACCTCGGTTTGCAGCACCGCCATCAGACGCTGGGTTCGCTGCGGACACAGGCCGACCGCTTCGGGCGACGCGGCGGGCAACGCCACGCCAGCGGGGCTTGCGTGAATGGGGGAATGGCTCATGCGGGGACTCCCGTGGTGGATGTTTGAAACACATTGCTCTCCAAAAAAGGGGCGGTCACGCTCAGTGACGCCCATCCTAATACGGTCGCGGGCTCCCTGGGGCCGTGTCGTTCAGATACGTGGGCAACTTCGCGCCGCAATGCAGACAAAAATTGGCCTCCGGCAGGTGGCCTTCGGTCAGACACTCGTGGCAGGTGCGGGTGGTGGGTGGCACGCTGTAGAAGCGCATGGCCGTCATCTCGGCCGTGACGATCCCGGTCGGCACCGCCAGGGTGCCCCAGCCCAGCAGCATCATGACCGAGGAGATCAGGCGCCCAAGGTCGGTCTTCGGTGTGATGTCGCCAAACCCGACGGTGGTCATCGTCGTGATGGCCCAGTACACCGAGGTGGGAATACTGGTGAAGCCGTTGCCGGGGCCTTCCACCACATACATCAGGGTGCCCATGACCAGCACAATCATCAACACCGCCGACAAAAAAACAAGAATCTTGCGCCGGCTGGCCTTCAGGGCGCGCCCCAGCGACTGGTATTCAGAGACATAGGCCGTCAATTTGAAAATACGAAACACGCGCAACAACCGCAGCACCCGCACATCAATCAAGGCATGAACCTCTGGCACCAGCAATGCCACATAGGTTGGCAACAGGGCCAATAAATCAATCACGCCGTAGAAGCTGAGCGCGTACCGCCAGGGATGGCGCACGCACAGCAGCCGCGCCACATACTCGGCCGTGAAAGACACGGTGAAGATCCACTCCATTACCGCAAAAAAAGAACGGTGAGTCGGCCCCGTCCCTTGCATGCTGTCGACAACGACCACCCCAACACTCAACAAAATGATCGCAATAAGCCATTGATCAAACAGACGTCCGGCCCGGGTGTCGGCCTCAAAAATAATGGTGTAAAGCCGCAGCCGCCACCCGCTCAGCGGTTTGCCGAGCACCTCTTGATCTGAAATTACCATTACTTGACTTGAGCTTCCTGTAATAAACGCCACATGACCTTGCCGGCACCGCTCTTGGGCAAGGCGTCCATGAACTGCACCTCGCACGGCACTTTGTAGACCGCCATGTTGTCACGGCACCAGTCGATGATGTCTTGTTCACTCACCAGGCCCTGGTGCGACGGCCGCAGCACAATCACGGCCTTGACCGATTCGCCGCGGTAGCTGTCTTTGGTCGAAATAATACAGGCTTCCTGGATGGCCGGATGCCGAAACAGCAACGCCTCCACCTCGGCGGGCCAGACCTTGAAGCCAGCCGCATTGATCATGCGCTTGAGCCGGTCGGTGAGGAAAAAATAGCCGTCTGCATCCACATGCCCGAGGTCGCCGGAACGAAAGAAACGTTTACCGTCCAGCTCGATAAACGCCGCAACCGTGGCTTGCGGCTGCTTCCAGTAGCCCTGAAAGAGTTCCGGGCCCTGCAGGATGATTTCACCCTGCTCACCGGTTGGCATTTCCAGCAAAGTGTCAGGATCAACCACGCGTGCGTCGGTGCTCATGAAGGGGATGCCCAAGCACTGCTGTTTGGGCGAATCCGGTGGATTGCTGTGGGTCGGTGCGGCTGTTTCAGTCAAACCGTAACCCTCCACATAGCGCAAGCCAAACAGCTCGTACAGCCGTTGCGCCACCGCCTGCGGCATGGCGGCACCGCCACCGCCGATATAGACCAGGCTGGACAAATCAAAGCGTTCAAAGTTAGGACTTCCCAGCAGATCAATCACCATGGTCGGGATATTGGTCCAGTGTGTGACCTGCCAACGAGAGATCAGGCGCCCGGCCAACTCGCGATCCCAGCGCGGCATGACGATGAGCGTGGCGCCGCCCCGAATGCTGCTGTGCATCAGGCTCACCATGCCGGTGATGTGGAACATGGGCACCACCGAGAGGACCACGTTTTCAGCCGAGCCATTCACCCACAAGCCACTGGCGATGGCGTTGTGCATGATGCTGGCATGGGTGTGCATGCAGCCTTTGGGCAAGCCGGTGGTGCCGCTGGTGTAAGGCAGGATGGCCAGATCGGCCGGTCCGACCGTCAACTCGGGTATGGCGGCCGTGCCAGACATGGCCTCCTCCCAGTCATGCACCTGACCACCCTGCAAAGCGGGGCGTGCATGGCGCGTCAGCAGCCAGTCGGTCCAGGCAGCGGGAGGGGCATCGTCGCCCGCGACGGCCGCGTCAAACGCATCGGTGAAATGGGTCACCAGCAGGTGGTCCAGCCGCTGTGCGGGGAGCAGTGCATCACTCGCCCGCGCCAGTTCGGCTGCCAGATCGGCCGTCGTGATGGCAACTTTGGCGTCCGGGTCAAGGATATAGTGCTTGAGCTCTTCGGCCCGGTTCATCGGGTTGACCGGCACCACCACCGCATTCGCCCGCAAAATCGCAAAGTGCGCAATCACCAGTTGCGGACAGTTTTGCATGCTGAGCAGCACCCGATCCCCTTTTTTGACCCCCAGCCCTTGCAAACAGGCTGCCAGACGCTCTGCTTTTTGCAGCACCTCGGCATAACTGAAAACCCGTCCAAAAAAGATGAGCGCGGCTTTATGCGGGTAACGGCGGGCGCTGGTCTCCAGGTTGTCCCACAAAGACGTGGCGGGCAGCGTAATGGCATGGGGCAGCCGCTTGGGCCAGAAACGGTAGTGCGCGCGAACATCCGGGCGGGCACTGGCGCCCAAAGAACTTGAAGACTGATCCATAAGGCAATGCTTTCCTGATCTAAAGTGGGCCGGCGCTGAACAGCAGGCAGTGCGCAAAGGATACGGGAGCCAGCGTGCACCAGAAAGCACCCGATGTCACTGACGGGACGCGATGGGCCCGGGCAAGGCGCACCAAGCAAGCGCATAAAGACGCCGTTTTGGGGCACCATGCGGCCAGCGCCTGCAGCGCACCGGCCATCCTCCTGTTTAAGTGAGAAAAATTTAATTTAGATCATGTTATGCACCGTTTGCATAAACGGCAAGGGCAAACCCTGACGGCACCGAGAACGCGCCGCAGTAAAGTACTGCCTTAAGGCGACTGAGGGATAAAATTTCTCAGGCATGATTAATGCTTAATCTCAGTCGCTTGGGTGAATTATCAATTCACCAATAAATTATTAATTTGCTTTACCAAAGCTTTCAACAAGGAAAAACCATGAAGAAGCAGTTTCTCGCTCTTGCCGTTTTGGCCGCTCTGGCCTCTGGCGCTTATGCGCAAACTTCGGACACCATCGCCAAGGTCAAGGCTTCGGGCGAAATCACCATGGGCGTGCGTGACTCCTCCGGCGCGCTCTCTTACACCTTGGGCGACGGCAAATACGTGGGCTACCACGTTGAAATCTGCCAGCGCATCGTTGCCAACCTGGAAAAATCGGTCGGCAAAAAAGTGGCCGTGAAGTACATCTCGGTCACCTCACAAAACCGCATCCCTTTGGTGCAAAACGGCACCGTGGACATTGAGTGCGGCTCCACCACCAACAACGCCACCCGCCAGAAAGACGTGGCCTTTGCCCTCACCACCTTCGTTGAAGAAGTGCGTATCGCCGTCAAGGCCAACTCCGGCATTACCGGCATTGCCCAGTTGAAAGGCAAGAATGTCGCCACCACCACCGGCACCACATCGGTGCAGACGCTGCGCAAGAATGAGCGCGCCACAGGTATCGAGTTCAAGGAACTCTTTGGCAAAGACCATGCGGATAGCTTTTTGCTGCTTGAATCGGGCCGCGCCGATGCCTTCGTGATGGATGGGTCGATCCTGGCCGGCAACATTGCCAATGCCAAAAACCCGGCTGACTTCAAAATAGTCGGCGAGGTACTTTCCGTTGAGCCGATCGCCATCATGATGCGCAAGGGTGACCCCGCTTTCAAGAAACTGGCGGATGACACCATCCGTGAACTGGCCAAGTCTGGCGAGATCGCCAAGATCTATGACAAGTGGTTCATCCAGCCAATCCCGCCGAAGAACACCAAGGTGGGCCTGCCTGCCAGCGATAGCATTAAAGCCGCCTGGGCCACGCCAAATGACAAGCCGATGGAAGACTACGCCAAGAAATAAGTTTCCAGAACTTGAATGAAACTGACCCCGCCTGGCTTTTGCCGAGGCGGGGTCTTTGTTTTAAGAAGCCCGGGCTTGATCAGCGCACGGGTCGGACAGCAATTTAAAGCAGGTTAAGCCTGGCGGAGAACGAGATGACGTGGGACTGGCAAGTATTTCTGAATGACGACGGCAGTGGCCGCACTTACCTTCAATGGATGCTGGATGCGTGGGGCTGGACGCTCGCCGTGGCAGGCTGCTCCTGGGTGCTGGCGATGGTGATCGGGGCCTTGATGGGGACCCTGCGCACCTTGCAGGACCAACCCTGGCTGGTGCGATTGGCCACCGTCTGGGTGGAGTTTTTTAGAAACATCCCGCTGCTGGTGCAGGTGTTTCTCTGGTACTTTGTGGTGCCTAAAATGTTCCCGGCTTTTCAGCAGGTGCCTGGTTTCCTCCTGGTGGTGTTTGCCTTGGGCTTCTTCACCTCGGCCCGGATTGCCGAGCAGGTGCGCGCCGGCATCCAGGCCTTGCCCAAGGGCCAGCGCTACGCGGGCATGGCACTGGGCTTCACCACCGCACAGACCTACCGCTACGTGATTTTGCCGATGGCGTTTCGCATCATCTTGCCGCCCTTGACCAGTGAATCGATGAACCTGCTGAAGAATTCTTCGGTGGCGTTTGCGGTCTCCATTGCCGAACTCACCATGTTTGCCATGCAGGCCCAAGAGGAAACCTCGCGCGGCGTTGAGGTCTACCTGGCGGTGACGGCGCTGTATGCGTTATCGGCCTTTGCCGTCAACCGGGTCTTTGCCCTGATTGAGAAAAAGACACAAATCCCTGGCTACATCGTGGCCGGCGGCACAGGCGGGGGACACTGATATGTTGGGCCTTGACCTTAGCTTTTTCAACTGGGATATCTTCAGCAAGTTTGTCCTGAGCGGCTTGCGCTTCAGCGTGCAGCTGACCCTCGTGGCCACGGCAGGCGGCATCCTTTTAGGCACACTGCTGGCGCTCATGCGCCTGTCGGGCAAAAAAGCGCTGATGCTGCCCGCCACCATTTATGTCAACGGCATGCGCTCCATTCCGCTGGTGATGGTGATTTTGTGGTTTTTCCTGCTGGTTCCCCTCCTGATCGGCCGGCCGATGGGGGCGGAGCTTTCCGCCACCATCACCTTCGTGGCCTTTGAGGCGGCTTACTTCAGCGAGATCATGCGGGCGGGCATCCAGTCCATCCCGCGGGGTCAAGTGCATGCGGGTCAGGCCATGGGCATGTCCTATGGCCAAAACATGCGCTACGTGGTGCTGCCGCAAGCGTTTCGCAACATGCTGCCGGTGCTGCTGACGCAGACCATCATCCTGTTTCAGGACACCTCGCTGGTTTATGCCATTGGCGCCTACGACATGCTGAAGGGTTTCACCACCGCCGGCAAGATTTATGGCCGCCCGGAAGAAGCTTATTTGCTGGCCGCCGTGGTCTATTTTGTGATTTGTTTTGCCCTGTCATGGCTCGTCAAACGCCTGCAGGCCAAGATAGCGATCGTTCGCTAAGCATCGGAGAAAAATATGATTGAAATGAAAAATGTGTCCAAGTGGTATGGCCCGGTGCAGGTGCTGAGCGACTGCTCGGTCAAGGTCAACAAGGGCGATGTGGTGGTGGTGTGTGGTCCGTCCGGGTCGGGCAAGTCCACCTTGATCAAGACCGTCAATGCGCTGGAGCCGATCCAAAAGGGCACCATTCATGTGGATGGCGTCCCCTTGCATGACCCGGCGACCAACTTGCCCAAGCTGCGCTCCCGCGTTGGCATGGTGTTTCAGCACTTTGAGTTGTTCCCGCATCTGTCCGTCACCGAAAACCTCACCATTGCCCAAATCAAGGTGCTCAATCGCAGCCCCGACGAGGCCAAAGCCCGTGGCCTCAAGATGTTGGACCGGGTGGGACTGATGGCGCACAAGGACAAGTTTCCGGGCCAGCTCTCCGGCGGCCAGCAGCAGCGGGTGGCGATTGCCCGCGCGCTGTCGATGGACCCAGTCGTGATGCTGTTCGATGAGCCAACCTCCGCGCTCGACCCCGAAATGGTCGGCGAGGTGCTGGACGTGATGGTGAAGCTGGCCAGCGAGGGCATGACCATGATGGTGGTCACGCACGAGATGGGTTTTGCGCGCAAGGTGGCCAGCCGTGTCATCTTCATTGATGTGGGTGGCCATATCCTGGAGGACTGCTCCAAGGATGAGTTTTTTGGTCACCCTGAAAACCGCCAGCCCCGCACCAAGGATTTCTTGAACAAAATTCTGCAGCACTAAAGCCCTTGTCAATTGAACTAACCGGCGATCCCCATATCATTACCTGATGCGCCTGCTCCTCCTCGCCCTCATGATCGCTCTGCTGCCACTGCGCGGCTGGGTGGGCGACGTGATGGCGATGGAGAT
The DNA here is from genome assembly GCF_012927445.1 of Rhodoferax sp. Classification (GTDB taxonomy): domain Bacteria; phylum Pseudomonadota; class Gammaproteobacteria; order Burkholderiales; family Burkholderiaceae_C; genus Rhodoferax. Next base: position 202,764 of record NZ_JABBPD010000008.1, on the reverse strand, counting down.
GCCCGCCGGGCTCTCATTCGCTACAAATAATATAGCTACTCGCGCAGATACTACGGGGGCTAGCGGTCATATTCATGTAAATTCCGAGGCACCGCACACGCAATGCCATGGCCACGACGGTGCGGCAGCAGGTGTAAGTGCGGACAGCGCTGAATCACATGACAACCCGGGCCCGGGCCACTGCAGTGCCTGCCAGATTTGCCACACCGTCGCCGTGACGGCCGCCGTAAATCTGGCGGTGGACACGGCCCTGCCCCATCTCCTGTGGCCCGCAGGCGGCCTGCAGTTTGCCAGCGCCATTCCTGCACCGCACCTGAAGCCACCGATTTCCTGAACGAGGAGGCATCGGTAGGTCTGCTCATCGCCCCGCACGGCGGATGATCGGCGGACCGCCGTGATCAATGGATCACCCGTTTAATTGTTCAGGAGTTTCCCTTGAGAAAAATGTTATTTGTCGCGTCGGCTTTGGCCTGCACGCATGGCTGGGGGTTGGCGCAGACCCCGGTGACCGCCCCCGCAGCGTCGGTATCGGCAGTGCCCTACCACTCGGCCTTTGAGCCAGTGGCCAAATCCGAACCGGCCATCAGCGCGGGGGTGAAGCCGGCCGACTGGATGCAAGCCAATGCAGACACCGGCCGCAACCAACGCGGCCACATGGACGTGCTGCAATGGGAAACCGAGGTCGAGGTCGGCCAGTCCCCGGCAAAACTGCCGGCCCTGGGTGGCACGCCACTGTGGCCGGAACAAGCCGTCAAACTGGCCTTATTGAAACAACCGGATCTGTTCACCCGGGTCAACATGAGCGCCTTTGAACGGACGCAGACCCAAGCCGGCGTGCTCAAACTGACCCGCAGCGTTTACCGCGCCTGGATCGAGGCAGTTGCGGCCCGGCAAAGTCTGGCCTACCTGCGCGAGGTACATGAAGCTGCCCAAACCGCCACCGAGCTGGCCGAGCGCATGACGCGGGTCGGCAACTGGAGCAAAGCGCAGCTGCTGCGCGAACAATTGCTGCGGTCTGACGCTGCCACCCAAGTCGCGCTGGCACAGCAAAAGGCCTTCAGCGCCAACGAGAATCTGGTGCGCCTGCTGGGTCTGTGGGGTGCGGATGCGCAAATCAACCTGCCGCAGCGTCTGCCCGATTTACCTACATCGCCGCTTCCCGCAACGGGACTGGAAGACAGCGCCGTGCGCAACCGGCCCGAACTGGTGCTGGCCAGCATCAACGCCCGGCTGGCGTTGACCGCCGTGGGCGAGCCGGAACTGCTCAGATGGCAAAGGGCGACGGACCAAGCGCTTGGGGCCATGCCCGCCGTCCCCACTGCGCCCGAACAGGCGCTCGCCACGCAACCCATCACGGCACCGATGCTGGACACCCAGCGGCTGAGACTCAGCCCTGCGCTGGAAGAGGCGGCTACTGCACAAATCCACGCAGGCGCCTTGGCCGTGGCCGCGCGCAGTCAAACCCGTGAAGCCTATTACCGCTACCGCACCGCCTACGACCTGGCGCGCCACCAGCGTGACGAGGTGGTGCCATTGAACACAGCCTTGCAAGAGGAAACCCAACTTCGCTACAACGGCATGCTGCAAAGCACCTGGGATTTGCTGGCCAGTGCGACCGCGCGCATCCAAAGCGTCAACACTGCCTTGCAGGCCCAGCGTGATTTTTGGCTGGCAGACACCGATTTGCAAGCCGTGCTGGCCGGTGCCGAGCTCAGCTTCGCAGACGAACCCCGTAACCCAGGCGCCAGCAGCGGCGCCAACAAGGGACATTGAACATGAACCGACGCAATTTTTTCAGCAATGCGGCCCTCACGGCCGTCGCTACCGCCAGCGTGAGCCGAGTCGCCATGGCAGCGCTGCCCGAACCCGTCATCATGACGCAGGCCACGACCGCGCCGCCGCTCGTTCCCCCAAACGGCCGCCCCTACAACCCGGTGGTCACGCTCAATGGCTGGACTTGCCCCTGGCGCATGAACCAGGGCGTCAAGGAGTTTCACCTGGTGGCCGAACCGGTGGTGCGCGAGATCGCACCCGGCATGAAGGCCACCTTGTGGGGTTACAACGGCCAGAGCCCCGGCCCCACGATTGAAGTGGTGGAAGGCGACCGCGTGCGCATGTTTGTCACCAACAAGCTGCCCGAGCACACCACCATGCACTGGCACGGCCAGCGCCTGCCCAATGGCATGGACGGCGTCGGCGGCCTGACGCAGCCGCAGATTCCGGTCGGCAAAACCTTTGTTTACGAGTTCGTGGCGCGCCGCCCCGGCACCTTCATGTACCACCCGCACGCGGATGAGATGACGCAGATGGCGATGGGCATGATGGGTTTCTGGGTGACGCATCCCAAAACGAAACACCCGCTGATTGACGAGGTGCAGCGCGACTTCTGCTTCCTGCTCAACGCCTATGACGTGGAGCCCGGCGCCAGCACGCCCAAGGTCAACACCATGCTGGACTTCAATCTGTGGACCTGGAACAGCCGCGCCTTCCCCGGCATTGACTCGCTCAATGTGCGGCTGGGCGACAAGGTGCGCATTCGCGTCGGCAACCTCACCATGACCAACCATCCGATCCACCTGCACGGCCACGAATTTGCCGTGACCGGCAGCGACGGCGGGCCTTGGCCCGTTGCCGCACGCTGTCCCGAGGTGACGGTGGATGTGGCCGTGGGTCAGATGCGGCAGGTCGAATTCGTGGCCAACGAGGAAGGCGACTGGGCTTTTCATTGCCACAAGAGCCACCACACCATGAACGCCATGGGCCACGCCGTGCCCACCCTGATTGGCGTGGAGCATCGCGGTCTGCTGAAAAAAATCCAGAAGCTGGCGCCCGACTACATGCTGATGGGCGAGCGCGGCATGGCCGACATGGGCGAGATGGAAATGCCCCTGCCGGACAACACCCTGCCGATGATGACCGGCACCGGCCCTTACGGCCCGGTCGAAATGGGCGGCATGTTCAGCACCCTGAAGGTGCGCAAAAACCAGAAACCCGGCGACTACAGCGACCCCGGCTGGTACCAGCAGCCTGCTGGCACCCAAGCCTTTGAATGGACCGGCCAGTCACCGGCCACCGGGGGCGATCTGCCACCGGCGGCACGCGCCACGCCGGACCACGCCAACGCCCCAAGTACCACGCCAGCCATGGAACTGCGGGTAAAAAAACCAGACGCCAACGCACACAAGCACTGAACGGACTCCATGAATACTATTAAATTGATAGCTATCTGCGCAATGATGACGGGGGCTAGCGCCACTTTTTCTCATCAAAGCAGCACAAACACCCACACCACCGTCGTGAAGGAGCAGAAAGACTGGGGCATCGCAGGGGATGCCCATGCCGTCAACCGCACCATCACCCTGTCGATGTCAGACAAGATGCGTTTCACGCCCGACCACCTCAACGTCAAACAAGGCGAAACAATCAAGCTGGTGGTCAAAAACACGGGCGCGGGCTTGCACGAGCTGGTGATCGGCACCAAACCGGAACTTGACGCGCACGCCGCCCTGATGGTGAAATTTCCGGACATGCAACACGACGAGCCGTACATGGCGCACGTTGCCCCCGGTAAAACCAGCGAGCTGATCTGGACCTTCAATCGGCCCGGCACCTTTGATTTCGCCTGCCTGATTGCCGGGCACTACCAGGCCGGCATGGTCGGCACCATCCAGGTGGCGGCCAGCAAATAAACAGACCTGCATACGAAGGAATCCCCATGCAAAGACGTTCACTCCTCACCACCGCTGCCGCGCTGTTCGGCGCCGCAGCCGCTGCTTCTCCCGTATTCGCCCTCACCGCCAGCAAACCTGTCCTGGAAGTCTGGAAAACGCCCACCTGCGGTTGCTGCCACGACTGGATCAAACACGTTGAAGCCAACGGCTTTGCGGTCAAGAGCCACGATGTCAGCGAGGCCGCCAAGAGCAGCACCCGCGCCCAACTCGGACTGGCCGAAAAATATGGCTCCTGCCACACGGCGGTCGTCGGCGGCTATGTGATTGAAGGCCATGTCCCCGCCCGCGACATTCACCGACTGCTGAAGGACCGGCCGCGTGCCTTGGGCCTCACCGTGCCAGGCATGACGGTGGGCTCGCCCGGCATGGACGGCCCCGAATACGGCGGCCGCAAAGACCCCTATGCCGTCTTGCTGGTGCAGCGCGACGGCGGCGCGTCCGTTTACCAGTCTTACAAATAAAGGAAGCCAACCATGAAATACATCACCGCCCTGACCCTGCTTGGCGGGCTCGTCGCAGGGGGGCACGCCCTGGCGCAAGGCACAACCAATGAGCATGAGGCCCACCATCCAGCGGCCACCGCGTCGGCCACGGCCACAGCAACCGACATGACCGACGCCGAAGTGCGCAAGGTGGACCTCGAAACCCAAAAGATCACCCTCAAACACGGCGAGATCAAGAACCTCGGGATGCCCCCGATGACCATGGTGTTCCGGGTGAAAGATCCGGCCCTGCTGACTGCGGTGAAAGCGGGTGACAAAGTCAAATTCAGTGCGGACAGAGTCAACGGCGTCTTCACCGTACTGACACTTGAGCCGGTGAAGTAATTCACCAGCGGTCCGCCGCCATGGCCGCGCACGGATAATGTCAACGCCATGAACCTGACCAACACCCCGACAGGATCCATCACCGATGTCGCCGGCATCGAGGTGGGCCACTTCACCGACCCGCGCCGGCCCACCGGCTGCACCGTGATCCTCACGCGCGACGGCGCAGTGGCCGGCGTGGACGTGCGCGGCGCGGCGCCCGGCACCCGCGAGACCGACCTGCTGCACCCCAGCAACCTGGTCGACCATGTCCATGCCGTCATGCTGGCGGGCGGCAGCGCCTGGGGCCTGGACGCCGCCAGTGGCGTGATGCAGTGGCTGGAAGAAAACCACATCGGACTGGACACCGGTTTCGGCCTGGTGCCCATCGTCCCCGCTGCCGTGCTGTTTGATCTGCCGGTGGGCGATGCCAGCATCCGGCCGGATGCCCGGGCCGGTTATCAGGCCTGCGTCGCGGCCAGTCGCCACGCGCCAGCCGAAGGCAATGTCGGCGCGGGCGCCGGGGCACTGGTCGGCAAACTCTTTGGCCTGCAGCGCGCCATGCGCGGCGGTATCGGTACCGCGTCGGTCTGCGTGAACGGCATCACGGTCGGCGCCCTCATCGCCTGCAACGCCGTCGGCGACGTGATCAACCCGGCCACCGGCCAGGTGCTGGCGGGCGCCCGCACGCCGGATGGCAGGTCGCTACTGAACAGCCGGGACGCCATGCTGGCTGGGGTCGCACCTCAGTCCCTCCTGCCTGGCACCAACACCACCATCGGCGTGATCGCCACCGACGCCATCCTGACCAAGCCGCAGGCGCACCGCCTGGCCCAGGTGGCGCACGACGGCTTGGCCCGGACGATCAACCCGGTGCACACGCTGCTGGATGGCGACACCCTGTTCACACTGGGGACCGGCCAGGCCGGCCAAGCAGCCGACATGCTGCTGCTCAGCACCCTGGCGGCCGAGGTCACCGCCCGGGCGGTGGTGCGCGCCATCCTGGCGGCGAAGGGCTTCACCTCGGGTGCCATAAACTGGCCTGCCGCGTGCGAGCTGTCGCCGCCGACCTCATTCTGAATCGCCACCATGTCCAACACCATCCGCTATACCTTGCTGTCCTTGCGAGAGATGCTGACCTCGGCGGGGCCGTTTGTTCTGTTGACAATCGCATTACTGACACTGACCTACTGGTGGCTCGACCCGACACCGCCGAAACAGGTGACGCTGGCCACCGGGCCGGCCCAAAGCGCTTACGACGAGTTCGGCAAACGCTATGCCAAAGCCATGGCCAGCTACGGCATTGAGGTGCAACTCCTGCCCAGCGAGGGCTCGTCCCAGAACCTGGAATGGCTGGCCGCGGGCAAGGCGGATCTCGGCTTCGTGCAGGGCGGCACCAGCGCGCGAGCCGTCAATGACCACGAGGGGTTGACGTCTTTGGGCAGCTTGTTCGTCGAACCGGTGTGGCTTTTTTATCGCTCGGATGCCGCGAAAAAAGTAACCAAGGATGCCACCCTGAATTCTTTGACCCAGCTGAAAGGTCTGCGCGTCAATGTCGGGACGGCCGGCAGCGGCGTGCCAAGCCTGATGGGGAAATTATTCGAGATCAATCGCATTGACGACGGCACCATCGGCCTCTCCAAATTGGAGCAGACACCCGCCACGGTGGCATTTTTGAACGGCGAGCTGGATGCGCTGGTGTTTGCCTCGGCGCCCGAATCGCCGATGGTGCAAATGCTGTTGCAAACGCCCGGTGTCAAACTGATGGACTTTGCCCAGAGTGAAGCCTACTCCCGTCGCTTGACATTTTTAACGCCGGTCACCCTGCCGCGCGGCGTGGTCGATCTGGCGAGTGACGTGCCAGCCCAAGACGTGCGGCTGGTGGCTCCTACCACCACACTGATCGCGCGCGACGGTGTGCATCCCGCGGTGTTGCAACTCTTCTCGCAAGCCTCGCTGGGGTTTCACAGCCAGGCGGGCTGGTTTAGCCGGGCCCATGAGTTCCCCAACACCGCCAACGCCGAGTTTCCCTTGTCCAAGGAGGCTGACCGCACGATCCGCAACGGTGTTCCGCTGATGCAACGTTACCTGCCTTTTTCCTATGCCAACCTGATGGAGCGGATGTGGCTGGCACTGGGCATCATCATTGCCGTGCTGCTGCCGTTAAGCCGCATCGTGCCGCCGCTGTACGAGTTCAGAATCCGCTCCCGGGTTTTTCGCTGGTATGGGCAGTTGCGCGAAATTGAAGACCGGGCCGGTAGCAGCGCCGAGTCGGCGCAGGAACTGGCCGATGAACTCAACCGGCTGGAGACGCGCGTTGGCAAAATCACCGTGCCGCTGTCCTACGCCGATGAACTCTACGCCCTGCGCAACCACATTGAGCTGGTGCGAAAAAGATTGCTCAAAACATAACGCCCATGCGTTTGGGCATGGGCGTTACAGTGACGTCGCTTACTTCAGCGCCTTGAACCTCATGCGCTTGGGCTTGGCACCTTCTTCACCCAGACGTTTCTTCTTGTCGGCTTCGTACTCCTGGTAGTTGCCGTCAAAGAAGGTCCACTGGCTGTCGCCTTCGCACGCCAAGATGTGGGTGGCAATGCGGTCCAGGAACCAGCGATCATGGCTGATCACCATGATGGTGCCGGCGAACTCCAGCAAGGCATCTTCCAGCGCGCGCAGGGTTTCCACGTCCAGATCGTTCGATGGTTCATCGAGCATCAGCACATTGCCGCCGGCAATCAGCGTCTTGGCCAAGTGCAATCGGCCGCGCTCACCACCGGACAACGTGCCGACGCGTTTTTGCTGATCGGCGCCATTGAAGTTGAAGCGACCGCAATAAGCGCGGCTGGCCATCTGGAACTTGCCGACATTCAGAATATCGAGTCCACCGGACACGTCTTCCCAAACGGTTTTTTCGTTGGCCAGGTCATCCCGATTCTGGTCCACAAAGGCCATCTTGACGGTCTGGCCGATCTTGACTTCACCGGAATCGGGCTTCTCGCGTCCGGCAATCATCTTGAACAGGGTGGATTTACCGGCCCCGTTGGGACCGATGATGCCGACGATGGCGCCCGGCGGCACCTTGAAGCTCAGGTTGTCGATCAGCACACGGTCGCCAAAGGACTTGGTGACGTTGACGAATTCAATCACTTCCTGGCCCAGGCGATCGGCCACCGGGATGAAAATCTCATTCGTCTCGTTGCGCTTCTGGTATTCAAAATCCGACAACTCTTCAAAGCGGGCCAGACGCGCCTTGCTCTTGGCTTGCCGCGCCTTGGGGTTCTGGCGTGACCATTCCAGTTCTTTCTTCAGTGCTTTGGCACGGGACTCTTCACCCTTTTGCTCCATCACCAGGCGTTCCTGCTTCTGTTGCAGCCAGTCGCTGTAGTTGCCCTTGTAAGGCATGCCGTTGCCGCGGTCGAGCTCCAGAATCCACTCGGCGGCATTGTCCAGAAAGTAGCGATCGTGGGTAATCGCCACCACGGTGCCAGGATAGCGTTGCAGGAACTGCTCCAGCCAGTCCACCGATTCAGCATCCAAGTGATTGGTCGGCTCGTCCAGCAGCAACATGTCAGGTTTGGACAGCAGCAGGCGGCACAAGGCGACACGGCGTTTTTCGCCGCCGGACAACAGTCCGACCTTGGCGTCCCATGGGGGCAAACGCAAAGCGTCGGCGGCAATCTCTAGCTGGTGCTCAGAATCAGTGCCGGCGCTGCCAATGATGGCTTCCATCTTGGCCTGCTCTTCAGCGAGCGCATCAAAATCGGCATCTTCTTCACCGTAAGCCGCGTAAATTTCTTCCAGGCGGGCTTTGGCCGTAAACACGTCGCCCATGCCCGCTTCCACGCTCTCGCGCACGGTTTGCTCGGGGTCCAACTGTGGCTCTTGCGGCAGATAGCCAATATTCAGGCCGGGCATCGGCATGGCTTCGCCTTCAAATTCCTTGTCCACGCCGGCCATGATTTTGAGCAAGGTGGACTTGCCGGAACCGTTGGTCCCCAGCACGCCAATTTTGGCGCCAGGGAAGAAGCTGAGGGAAATGTCTTTGAGAATGAACTTCTTCGGCGGCACAATCTTGCCGAGGTGATTCATGGAAAATACGTATTGAGCCATTGGTCTTGCGAGGTTTGTCGAGATGGAAACCTGACATTATCGGCGATTGACCCGTTTTCACACTTTTAACGCATCCCAGGACATCGAAAACCACCGATCCGCAGTCCGTGCGACAATGCAGGTCGTCTTGGAGCTTCAGTTGCCCACGATGCCAGCACCTTGCTGGGAACAATGCCTCGCGCAGACGTTCCACCTTTGTACCCATCTGCCTTTCACTGACTTGGTGTTTCAAGCACCAAGATAGGCCGATGCCATAGCGCCCAGGATAGGCGCCACACTATGAAATTTGAAGAACTAAATCTGGCTCCGGCCATCGTCAAAGCCGTGCTCGAGCAAGGCTACGAGACGCCTACCGCCATTCAGGCGCAGGCGATTCCACTCGTCCTGGAAGGGCATGACCTGCTCGGCGGCGCCCAAACCGGAACCGGAAAAACAGCCGCTTTTGTGCTGCCCATGCTGCACAAACTCAGTGCGGGCGAAACGCCCAAGAATAAATTCGGCGGCATTGGCATTCGTGCCCTGGTGCTGACACCGACCCGCGAACTGGCCGCTCAGGTGGAAGAGTCCGTCCAGACTTACGGCAAATACCTGGAACTATCCTCCACCGTCATTTTTGGCGGTGTTGGCATGAACCCTCAAATTAGTCGCGTCAAAAAAGGCGTGGACGTCTTGGTGGCCACACCCGGTCGTCTGCTGGACTTGTTACAACAAGGCGTGCTCGACTTGGGCCAGGTGCAAATGCTGGTGCTCGACGAAGCCGACCGCATGTTGGACATGGGCTTCATCCATGACGTGAAAAAAGTGCTGGCCGTGGTGCCCAAAGACAAGCAGAGCCTGCTGTTTTCGGCCACCTTCAGCGACGAAATTCGCGACTTGGCGGCTACGCTGCTGAAAAACCCGCAAAGCGTCCAAGTCACACCGCGCAACACCACCGTGCAGCGCATCACGCAGGTCATTCACCCCGTCGGCCGCGGCAAAAAGAAAGCCTTGCTGGCGCACATCATCCAGGAACACAACTGGAGCCAGGTGCTGGTGTTCACCCGTACCAAATTTGGCGCCAACAATGTCGCCGAGTTTTTGACCAAGAACGGCATTGAGGCGATGGCGCTGCATGGCAACAAAAGCCAGTCCGCCCGCACCCAGGCCCTGAGCGGCTTCAAGAGTGGCAACATTCGCGCGCTGGTGGCGACCGACATTGCCGCCCGTGGCATCGACATTGACGATTTGCCGCACGTGGTGAACTATGAAATCCCCAATGTGTGCGAAGACTATGTGCACCGCATTGGTCGTACCGGTCGTGCTGGCGCCGATGGCACGGCATCCAACCTGGTGTGCCTGGACGAAGAAGGCTTCATGCAAGCCATTGAACGTTTCACCAAGCAGAATATTCCGGTTGAAATCGTGGAAGGCTTCATGCCTGAGCCCGGCGAAAAGGCCGAGCCCATCGCCATGGGTCGCCAGACCGTCTGGGGTGGTGCCGGCAAACCGCCGAGCCGCGATGTCATGCAAGCTGCGGCCAAAACGGCGCGCACCGAGATGCTGCAACGCGTGCGCGACACCAAAGGTGCGCAGGGCGACCGGGGCGGCAACGCAGGTGGCGGACGTGGTAACGGTGGCGGCAATGGCGGTGGTCAACGCAGCAGCGGCGGCCAGCGCAGCCACAACCCGGCCGGCGATCAAGCAGCACGAGGCCCACGGCCCGCACAAGGTCGCGGTGGTAACGGTGGCGGCTACGGCGGCGGCAATGGCGGTGGTGGTTTTGGCGGTGGCAATCCAGCTCCTTCCCGGCCGAGCCAAAGTCAGCCTGATCCGATGCGCACCAGCGTTGACATGATGGCCGAACGCGGCGCCCGCCGTGGCGGTGGTGGTTTTGGTGGCGGCAACCGCAATGGCGGCGGCTTTGGTGGTGGCGGCGCAGGTGGCCGTTCCGGTGGCGGTGGCGGCGGTTTTGGTGGCGGTAACGGCGGTTCACGCGGCTCTTTCAACCGATAAGCACCATGACCTGTCACCTTGGACTTTTCCAGGTTGACAGGTAACAAAAAACAAGCGGGCAGTCAGAGCGACTGGCCCGCTTTTTTTTAATCATTTCAGCCTCTAGCCCCCGTCCTCACTGCGCAAGCAGCTATTAAATCAGGAGTATTGCTTAACTTGAATGAGATGCGTGGCGCCGCAACAAAGCGGTCACAGGATGTCCTGCGCTGCCGGCGTGCGGTTCACGCCCGTTCGGCCTCCACGTCTGCATCGAAGTCTTTGTCCAGCGGAATCAGCGCTTGCACCTGGGTGTCGGGCAGCGCCTCCACTTTTTTCAGCGCGCGGCCCATGGCGCGACTGCGGGTCTCGGCACTGTCCAGGGTCTTCAGTACGGTTTCGGTTTGCGACTTGACCTTGGCCAGCACGTCTCCAAACTTGCCGAACTCGGTTTTAACCGCCCCCAACACCTGCCACACCTCGCTGGAACGCTTCTCCAGCGTCAGGGTGCGAAAGCCCATTTGCAGCGAACTGAGCATGGCCAGCAGCGTGGTGGGGCCCGCCAGCGTGATGCGGTGATCACGCTGCAACGATTGCATCAAGCCGGGTCGGCGCAGCACTTCGGCATACAGCCCTTCAGTCGGCAAAAACAGAATGGCAAAGTCGGTGGTGTGTGGCGGCTCCACGTATTTATCGGCGATGGATTTGGCCTCCAGCCGGATGCGCACCTCCAGCGCCTTACCGGCCGCCTCGGCCCCGACGACGTCGGCCCGGCCCTGCGCGTCGAGCAAGCGCTCGTAGTCTTCATTCGGAAACTTGGCATCAATCGGCAGCCACAAGGGCTCGCCGTGCTCGGCCTTGCCAGGCAGTTTGATCGCGAAATCGACCACGTTTTTACTGCCCGGACGTGTCGCCACCTGCGCCGCGTACTGGTCGGCCACAAACACCTGCTCCAGCAGACTGGCGAGTTGCGCCTCACCAAAAATACCGCGGGTTTTGACGTTGGTCAGCAGGTGCTTGAGGTCGCCAACGCCTTGCGCCAGCGTCTGCATTTCGCCCAAGCCCTTGTGCACTTGTTCCAGCCGATCGGCCACCTGTTTAAAGCTTTCACCCAGCCGGGTTTGCAGCGTGGTTTGCAGCTTTTCGTCCACCGTGGCACGCATCTCATCGAGCTTGGCCGAGTTGGTACTTTGCAATTGCAAAAGCTGCTTCTCCAGCGTCTCACGCACTTCATTCATGCGCCGCGCATTGGATTCGCTCAAGCCCGACAGCTGGTTGGTGAGGGTGTCCGACAGCGTCTTCTGCAACAGCGCCAGTTGCTGGCCAAAAGCGTCAATCTGGGTGTTTTGGGTGCGGGTGGCTTCCGCCCCCTGCTGCACCAACGCCAGCTGAAAAGTCGCCAGGTTTTGCGTCAGCTCTTGCCGCCCACCGCGCGAAGACTCACTGATCTCACGACGCAGTTCGCGCTCCAAGCGCTCCATCCGTTCGGCGCCACCTTGCATCGCGGCCAGCAACTCGGCCCTGCCCTGCTCCGCCGCCTGTGCAGCGGCAGCATCCGGCCGACGCAGCGCCAGCCACCACACGACCAGCCCATTCAAAACGGCCAGTGCCAGCACCAGCCAAAGCAAAACATCATTCAAAGCAATTTTTCTCCAAACCGCTATTGTTATTCATCGACTGGCATTCAGATTGTTAACCACCAGCGAAAAGCCTAACTGATAGCCACGACCGCGCAACGCTTTGATATCGAAACCCAGCCCCACATGCGGGGCCAGCTTGGTGCGCAAGCGACTGATCAACACCTCAATCCGGGCCTTGTTGATTTTTTCAGACAGATTCTCATCACCAAATCGCGCCATGAGCGCCGAATGGTCCATGAATTGACCATTGAGCGCCATCGCCTTCAACAGCAGTGCCTCGCTGCCCGTAAGCCTGATGTCGGCCCCCGTTGGAGCGTGCAAAATGAGCCCGGCCATGTCAAGTTGCCACTGTACCGGGGCAATCACGACCCCAATCCGACCGAACAAATTTCGCACCACCGCCGCCAATTCATCGGGCCGCGTGGGCTTGGTCAGGTACACATCAGCACCTGTCGCGTAGCCTTCCAAACGATCCGTGCTTCGCACCCTGGCGCTGAGAATAATGATGCCCACCGTCGGCAAGGAACGGCGGATGCGCCGGGTGATGCTGATGCCGTCTTCAGCCGGCAAATTAAGATCAAGAATCAAAATATCGGCACGCTGTGCTTGAAGCGCCTTGTTGAGCTCCTCACCCGTGCCGACCCCGCGCACATCAAACCCTTCTTCTGACAAGAAGAGCACCAACTCATCCCGAAGCGTCACGTTGTCCTCCACAACGATGACCGCAGGGATGCCAGCGTTGGCGGTGTTCATGCCTGAGCCAAACAAAAACTAAAAACAACCTGTCCGTGCGTCGGCAGAAAGTGGACCTCCGAGCCGAGTTGCCTGGCCACCGCTTGTGCCAGCCACAAGCCCAAACCGGCGCCAACATGCTGCCGCGCCGCTTCGGAACGGTAGTAACGGGAAAAAACTTGCGCCGGGTCGGGCATGCCGGCCGCGCCCACCGTGTTCACCACACGGAAGCTCACACACGCCAAGTTTTTAACAGAGGTGCATTCAATTTGAAGTTCGATCATGCTGTCCGCCGGGGAGTATTTGAGTGCATTGCTCAGTAGATTGCGAAGAATGAGCCGTACGTATTGGTAATCAGAAAATACCGTCTGCGCCTGTGTTCCCACCAGCCGAATCCGGCTGGCGTCGACCGTTTGCAGCAGATCGTCCGTCAGCGTCGTCACGGCAAATAGCTGCTCATTAATGAGGTCCACACCCTGTTCGATTTGGTCGGCCTGGGCGCATCGCTCAATCAGGGCATTGAGATCGTCCACCGAACGATTGATATTTTTGACTCGCGTCGCATCGCCGCTGCTGGGCAATAGATGCCGGCCCAGCGAAGTGGCGGCCAACTGGATGATAGAAAGCGGCGTTTTAAGCTCGTGCATCAGCATGGTCATAAAACGCTCCTGCGTTTTCCGACGATTTTTCTCGGATTCGGCCAGTTGCCGCGCCATCGCCTCGTTCAGGATCGACGTCTGGATCAGACTCTGTTTCTCACGATCGATCAAAAAGATGATCGTGAGAAAAAATACCGCGAAAAAGAAGATTCGAAAAGCCAGGAGATAGAGGGTCGAGCCGTCGGGTTCGACGATGCCCCGCACCATGAGTAATGAGCGCAGCAACAACAAGAGGGCCATAAAAAGAATCGTTGCAATGAGCCAAGTGGAGGATTTTTGGCAGCGAAAAACAACGACCGTCAAGATCAAGCAAAAAACACTTGCACCCAGACCCAACGAGGTACTGAAGTTCAGTACAAGTTGCCGATCCAGTAGAAAGAAGAACAAAAACAGAGGGACATAGAGCACAAAAAACAGGTTGAACAGATATTTACCCCAACGAGGAAGACCAAAACGCTCAAGCAGCGCTCTGACAAAGAGAAAGCCCGTAAAGATATTGATGACGCCTAAAAAAGTGATAAACGCACTGCTGCCGAACCAGCTTTGCGGGTCAAAAAATTCTCTCAAATAGCCGAACCAGCCAAAGTAGACGGCGACAGAGACGCTGAAATTGAGCAAAAACAAAATGTGCAAAGGCTCGCGGCGTTTCACGATCAAGATAAACATCCCGAGCATGATGGGAATGCAACACGCCAGCACCGCGCCTAACACGATGCCGCGCTTAATGTCTTCCTGATGCGCCTGGTCTTCGGTCAAGATATTGGCGGACACCAGCATGAGACCGGGCGTTTTTACGCGCAGATAAAAACTATTGACCCCAGACGTGGCATCCAACAAAGTTCGGGGCCCCAGTAATCGTCTTCCCTGACTGGCAGGGGCGAGCGGCCCGGCGTTGGACTGATTATTCGAAAAAATCGTCACTTCATCTAATACAGCCGGAAATAGCTGCAACACCAGCGGGCGGGCTTCATCCGGCGCATTAACCGTAAGGCGGACCCAGAGCGCACCGCGGAGGTAGCCCTTGATAAGCACTTTGTCGGTCCTTAAAAACTGGGCCTGTTCTACCTGCTCAAACGTCATATCACCGCGCTGATCTTCAAAAAAAGCGCGATCAGTCACAAGGTCACTTGCCGTGACATGTGCGCTCGCCAGGGCCAGTACCAGACTTATCAAGAACCAACGTATCAATCGTGCTGTCATGCGTGGATGTTAGCTTGGCGCGTGCTTTGAGTGGCACATTGAAATATCAAAATGCAAGGCTATGCAAGCTAATGCAAGGTTGGATCAAGGCGATTCGGTATCCTGCGAAAGTCCGCATTGCCAACTAAATAACCGTCATGAACCACATCTATCGCATCGTCTGGAACCAGGTCTTGAACGCCTGGGTGGCAGTCGCCGAATCGGCCCGCGGTCGGGGCAAGGGCTCCAGCCGCAAGCTCGTGGCAGCCGCCCTGTCGCTCACAGCCAGCTTTGCGCAGGCGGCACCAGCGGGCGGACAAGTGGTTTCCGGGGCGGGCAACATTGCGCAGTCGGGCAACACCACCACCATCACGCAGTCGACGCAGAACCTGTCACTCAACTGGCAAAGCTTCAACATCGCCAAGTCAGAGACTGTCAACTTTGTGCAGCCCTCGGCCAGCGCCATTGCAGTCAACCGCATTTTTGACACCAACGGCAGCCAAATCCTCGGCCAGCTCAACGCCAACGGGCAGGTGTATTTGATCAACCCCAACGGCATCCTGTTCGGGCAAGGCGCCCAGGTCAATGTCGGCTCGCTGGTGGCCTCCACGCTGGATTTGAATGACGCCAGCCTGAATAGCGCCATGCGCTCGTTCAGCGGCACGGGCACAGGCAGCATCGTCAACCAGGGCACGATCAACGCGGCAAGTGGTGGCTATGTGGCGCTGCTGGGCAACACGGTCAGCAATCAGGGCACAATTACCACCCCGCTCGGCACGGTGGCGCTGGGTGCGGGCAATGCCGTCACGCTCAACTTCAATGGCAACAGCCTGGTCAAGATGCAGATCGACCAGAGCGTGCTCAACAGTCAGGCGGAGAACGGTGGGCTGATCCGCGCGGATGGCGGCCTGGTCGTCATGAATGCGGGTGCCAAAGATGCGCTGTTGGCCAGCGTGGTGAACAACACCGGGGTCATTGAGGCGCGTACGGTGGAGAACCACGAAGGCACCATCATTCTGGTGGGCGGCATGGCAGCGGGCACGGTTAATGTCGGCGGCACGCTGGATGCGAGCGCACCGAATGGGGGGAATGGCGGTTTTATTGAAACCAGTGCGGCCCAGGTCAAGATCGCCAACGATGCCCAAATGACCACCGCTGCGCCTGCCGGTAAAACCGGCACCTGGCTGATTGACCCGGTGGACTTCACCATTGCCACTGCTGGCGGCGACATCACCGGCGCAGCGCTCGGTAATTTGCTGGCCACCAACAGCATCACGATTCAAACAGCCACATCGCCTACCGCATCTGCAACCAACCTTATTGGCACCGCAGGCACCAATGGCGACATCTTCGTCAACGACGCGGTGAGCTGGAGTGCCAACAACACCCTGACGCTGGACGCCTACCGCAACATCAACATCAACCAGTCCATTACCTCTACCGGCACCAGCGGCAAACTGGCGCTGAAATATGGACAGGGCGCTACCGATGGCGTGATTGGTGGCGTTGAGGCTACCTACAACGTGAATGCGTCGGTCAACCTTAGGGCTGGCCCCAACTTCAGCACCAAGCTGGGGTCTAACGGGACCATCAAAAATTACACCGTTCTCACCGGCCTGGGCACTTCGGGCAGCACCACGGGCACCGACTTGCAGGGCATGAACGGCGATCTGAGTGGCAACTACGTTCTTGGCAGCAACATCGATGCTTCGGCAACTTCAGGCTGGAACGCCAACGAGGGCTTTGCGCCGATTATTCGAGTGACGACCATCCCGGATACCAGTTTCTCCTGCATTATGTTTGGCATGTGCAATAACCGAACCCAAACAACCGCTTTCAGTGGCACGTTTGACGGTTTGGGGCATTCAATTTCCGGGCTCACCATCAACCGGGCGACCGTGAATAATGTGGGCCTTTTTGGCTCCACTACCGCGGCGGCCGTTATCCGTAACGTGGGTCTGGTTGGCGGTAGTGTGATCGGCATGGGCTGGGTAGGTGCGCTGGTAGGCGATGACAGCGGCACCATTAGCAACAGTTACTCCACGGCCAGCGTTACCGGCATTAACAGCTATGTCGGCGGCCTGGTGGGCGCAAAGCATTACAGCGGCGGCAACAAAACCCTTAGCAACAGCTACAGTGCTGGCAGCGTCAGCGGCGGAAGCTATGTGGGCGGGTTGGTAGGCTTTAACGACCTCGGCACGATCACCAACAGTTATGCCACCGGCAACGTCAACGGCAGTAGCTCCGTGGGTGGGCTGATTGGTGGAAACTACGTCTCCCCGGGCAACTTCGGCAAGCTCAGCAACAGCTTCGCCACGGGTCGCGTTACCGGAAGTGGAGCGAAAATCGGTGCACTGGTGGGCGAGAATACGAATACGGGCACGGTGGTCAACAATTTCTGGGATTCGACCGTTAACCCAACCTTGGCGGGCATCGCAAGCGGGACTACGACCGGAGCAACGGGCTTGACCACCGCCCAGATGCAAACCGCCGCCAATTTCACTGGCTTCAACTTTACCAATACGCCCGGCGCAACGGGTAACAACTGGGTCATGGTCGACGCCGATGGCAGTTTGAATAATGCGGGCGGTTCAGCGGGCTCGACCCGTCCCATGCTGGCATCCGAATACTCAACCACTATCAACAACGCTCATCAGTTGCAACTGATGGCGATGGCACCCACTTCGAATTACGCCCTCGGGAGCAATGTCAATGCTGCAGCGACCGGACTCATTGGCGGCATCAGCACCGATATTTGGGGCAGCGCGGGATTTGTGTCGATCGGGAATTCAACCAGTAATTTCACAGGCACGTTCGACGGACTTGGACACACCATTAGCAACCTGAGGCAGAGTAATGCGCTGATCGACTCCGGTCTGTTTAGACAAATTGGCGCAGCGGGTACCGTGAAAAACCTTGGACTGACAGGTGTGACCATCATCAAGCAAGGTTATGGCAACAACAATTATCTAATCCCCTTTGGCGCACTAACCGGCACCAATGCTGGTCGCGTCAGCAATGTGTACAGCACCGGCACAATTACCAACGCAGGGCCTGATGACAACGCTTTCGGGGGGCTGGTTGGTGTTAACACCGGCTTTATCAGCAATGCATACTCTTCTGCAACGTTATCTTCAGGGATGTGGGGTACTTCGGTAGGGGGTTTGGTCGGCATTAACAGCGGCACGATTTCAAACTCCTACGCAGCCGGTGCCGTAACCGGTAATGGCAGAAATGTGAATGTGGGCGGGCTTGTTGGACAAAACACCGCCGGCTCCATTGCTAATTCCTATGCAATTGGTACTGTTTCCAGCGGTGGAACCCCCAGTTCGAATGCTATCGGTGGACTGGTCGGGTTGATGAGTGGGGGGGCCATCGCTAACGCCTACGCTGCGGGACTAATAGATGCCACAAAATCTAACGTTATTTATGGCAGTGGTCTGATTGGGAGTAAGACAGGAGGATCCATATCAAATAGCTTATGGGATACGACGACAAGTAATAGGGCAACGGGTATTGGTTATCCTTGGGACTCGCAATCGGGTGTGACCGGCTTGGCCAGTTCACAAATGATGCAGATGGCCAGCTATAGCAGCTGGAATACGGCCACCCCCAATAGCATCGCCAATACCGGCGGCAGCGGAGCCGTCTGGCGCATTTATGAAGGCAATACGACGCCCTTGCTCACCAGCTTCATGACTGGCTTGACGCTCAGCGATGCATCCGCTACTTATAACGGAACCGAGCAAGCTGGCACAACTACCGCCCTCAGCGGTGTCTCGGGCATAGCTGCGAAAGGGACCAATGCGGGTACGTATCTCAATAGCTACTACTCCACCCAGCAAGGCTATGACATAGCTGGCGGACGTTTAACCATCAATGCCGCAGCACCAGCACCAGCACCAGCACCAGCACCAGCACCAGCACCAGCACCAGCACCAGCACCAGCACCAGCACCAGCACCAGCACCAGCACAAATTAATCTAGTGATAACGCAACTCGCCGCAAACGTTTTCTCTCCCCAGACCAGTGTTCAACCTCTCGCGATCAGTCTGTCCCCCTCCATGAAGGTGACACAGAGCAGCAACAACCTGAGCCAAGCCTCAACAGGCGATGCACCCGCCTCCAAGTCAGACAACATCGCCGCAGCAAACACCAGCATGACGATCGGCAGCACAGGTCCCGCCTTGCAAATCGTCAACGGCGGCATGCGGTTGCCGGTCGCTATGGTTAACGTGAATGAATAAGAGATTTCCCCTGAAAAATATTTTTACCCCAATGCAAACCGTCTCGCCGCTGGTAGCAGCATTGCTGCTGACTTTTGCCCCACTGGCCGCCCAGGCGGCGGGCCCGGTCATACCCGATGCGGGCGCCATCCTGCAGCAGATTCAGCCTTCCATGCCGCCGTTGCCCTCTGCCAGCGGCACCGGGCTGACCATTGAGCAAACCGACGGCTCCAAACTGCCATCCAGCGCGCCTTTCTTGGTGCAAAGTATCCAGATCGTGGGCAACACGCGGGTTGACACACCCACCCTGCTGGCGTTGGTGGCCAACGCGCAAGGCCAAACGCTCACCCTGCCCCAGCTGGGTGAATTGGCTGCCCGCATCACGGCGTACTACCAAAGCCAAGGTTATCCGCTGGCCCGGGCGATCATCCCGGCGCAGACCATTGCCCTTGGCGTGGTGCACATCGAGGTCATTGAGGCGCGTTATGGCAAGGTCAAGCTGGACAATACCAGTCTGGTGAGTTCGGATTTACTGCAAGCCACCCTAGCGCCTCTGCAGAGCGGGCAAGCCATCGACCAGGCTGAGATGGACCATGCGCTGTTGCTGATATTCGATTTCGCAGGCGTCGTGGTCAACGCTACCTTGAAGCCGGGTGATGCGGTCGGCACATCCGACTTGCTGGTTGAGACCACGCCGGGGCCCGTTATTTCGGGCAATGTAGTGTTAGACGGTTACGGCAACCGCTACACCGGACGCGAGCGCATCGGCGGCACGCTGAGCCTCAATAACCCGCTACACCATGGCGACACTTTGAGCGTGAGCGGGCTCAGCTCGGGCAGCGGCATGAACTATGGCCGCTTGGCCTATGAGTCGATGTTGAATGGGCAGGGTACACGACTGGGTGGCGCCTATTCGGCGCTGGACTACACCTTGGGCGCCCCACTGGCGGCACTGAACGCGCATGGCACGGCGGAGGTCAGCAGCCTGTGGGGCAAGCAGACGTTACTGCGCAGCCGGGACTTTAATTTGTACGGGCAGATTCAATATGACGAACTGCAACTGCGCGATCACGTGGATGCCAGTTCTATCCGCACGGACCGGCGTCTGGAGAACTGGACGCTCAGCCTGACCGGCGATGCCAGAGACCTGCTCGGGGCTGGCGGCATCAACACCTGGAGTCTGGGCTGGACCGCAGGACGTGTTGGTTTTGATGACAATGCGGCCCAGTTGGCCGACGCGGCCACCGTCAGGACGCAAGGCAATTTCTCCAAATGGAATGTCAGCCTGGCCCGCCTGCAGGGTCTGGGTTCCGCCAACACCTTGTACCTCGCCTTCTCGGGTCAGTGGTCCGACACCAACCTGGACTCGTCGCAAAAGATGAGTGTGGGCGGGCCCTACACGGTGCGGGCTTATGACATGGGCGCCGTGTCGGGTGACAGCGGCTATTTTGTCAGTGCTGAATACCGGCACGATCTGGGCCAAGCCGGGGGTGGGCAATGGCTGGCGCTGGCATTCATCGACAGCGCCAATGTGACGGTCAATCACAACACGTGGGCAACGGGAGAAAACAGCGCAGCCCTCAGCGGCGCAGGCGTTGGCCTTAACTGGAGCGGCCCCGACCAGTGGGGCGCCAAGACGTATGTCGCTACACCGGTCGGCCCCACCCCGGCTTTGGTGGGCAGCACCAACGCCACGCGGGCCTGGGTGGAAGTTAGCCGACGATTTTGAGAAAACCTTTAATGCTATATATTCAATAGCTACTCACGCATGATTAACGGGGGTTAGCGCCTTATTTTTCATAAAAAATTCAATCAGGTTGTCCGCCGCCAAGTTAGCCATGGCCAAGCGTGTTGGCATGGTGGCGCTGGCAATGTGGGGGGTCAGCACCACGTTCGGAACCGTCAGCAAGTCGGGATGCACGCTGGGCTCGCCTTCAAACACATCGAGCCCGGCGGCGGCGATGGTCTTGTTGCGCAAGGCGGCGGCCAAAGCGGCGTCATCCACAATGCCGCCGCGGGCAATGTTGATGAGCGTGGCGGTGGGCTTCATTTGCGCCAACTCTGGCGCACCAATGGCATGGTGCGAGGATGCGGAGTACGGCAGCACCAGGACCAGATGGTCCGCGGTTTTAAGCAACTCTTCTTTACTGACAAAACTGGCTTTGCATTCCGCCTCGGTGGCGGCGTCCAGGCGGGAGCGGTTGTGATAAATCACCTTCATGCCAAAACCAAGCGCCCCGCGTCGGGCAATCCCCTGCCCGATGCGGCCCATGCCCAGAATGCCGAGCGTGCTGCCGTGAATGTCGGAGCCGGCCAACATGTCGTAGCTCCACCGGGTCCACTGCCCGGCCCGCAAAAAATGTTCGGCTTCGGCCATGCGGCGCGCCGTGGCCATCAGCAGGGCAAAGCCGAAATCGGCCGTGGTCTCGGTCAGCACATCGGGCGTATTGGTGCCCAGCACGCCCGCCGCGGTCATGGCGTCGAGATCGAAGTTGTTGTAACCCACCGCCATGTTGGCGCAGATTTTCAAGGACGGGCAAGCGGCCAACAGCGCAGCGTCAATCCGTTCACTGCCGGTGGTGAAGACGCCCTGCTTGCCTTGTAATTTGGCAATCAGCTGCACAGGGGTCCAGAGTTCATCGGTCTGGTTCGATTCGACATCAAAGTGCTGGGCCAGTTTGGCAAGTACTTCAGGAAAGACGGCACGGGCGACGAGGATTTTGGGTTTATTCATGGAAGCTTTCTTTAACGGAACCAAATGAAGGTCATGAGGACGAACAACGGAATCAGGACCGCACCCGACCACGCCATATAACCAAAGAATCCGGGCATCCGGACGCCCCGGTCTTCAGCGATGGCCTTGACCATCAGGTTGGGGGCGTTGCCAATATAGGTATTGGCGCCCATGAAGACGGCGCCCGCTGAAATGGCGGCCAGGGTGGGTGCCAGCGTATTCATCAGCACCTGGGGGTCGCCGCCCGCCGTGTTGAAGAACACCAGGTAAGTGGGCGCGTTGTCGAGGAATGAACTCAGGGCGCCAGTGGCCCAAAAATACATGGCCGGGTCGGGCGTGCCGTCAGGCCGGGTGACGGCCGCAACAATCGCGCTAAACGGCCCGTTGACACCAGCCTTGAGCATGGCAATCACGGGAATGATGGTCAGGAAAATACCAGCGAACAACTTGGCCACCTCTTGCATCGGACCCCAGGAGAACTGGTTGTCCTCATGCACTTGCTGGGGCGTGAGGAGGAGCGACACCAGCGTCACAACGATCAAGCCCGCGTCCCGCACCAGTCCAGGCAAGCCGAGCTCGGTGCCCCACAGATGGAAAACCACGGCTGATTTCCATAACCCACTGAGCAGCACCAAGGCCGCAATCAGACCCAGCAGCCAGAAGTTGGCTGCACCCTCGAAGCCGATGCGGCTGTTGTCCGGTGTCGGGTCCACTGGCCGGATATCCTCGCGCCGGTGGTAGTACCCGCTGTCCAGCACAAAAAACAGCGCCAGCAGCGTCCCCACCAGAAACAGCGTTTCCGGAAAGATGTGCCGCACGGTCCAGAAAAAATCCACGCCTTTGAGGAAGCCCAGGAACAGCGGCGGATCACCCAGCGGCGTCAGCGAGCCACCGGCATTCGACACAATGAAGATGAAAAACACCACCACATGGGCGGTATGCCTGCGGTTGTCATTGGCGCGGATCAACGGGCGAATCATCAACATGGAGGCACCCGTGGTGCCCATCACGCTGGCCAGCACCGCGCCAATCGCCAGGATGGCCGTATTGAGCCCCGGACTACCGTGCAGGTTGCCCCGAATAAAAATGCCACCAGCTACCGTGAACAAGGCGGTCAGCAGCAGGATGAACGGAATGTACTCGGCCAGCAGCGCGTGCCCTAAATTGGCCCCGACCACCGCCGGGCCAAACACCACAGCAAACGGCAACAAAAATGCCAATGCCCAGGCGGCGATCACCTTGCCAAAATGGTGGTGCCAGAAGTGCGGTGCGAGCAGCGGCACCAGGGCAATCGACAGCAGGATGCCGGCAAACGGCACACCCCACAGGGGCGAGAGCTGGCTGCCGTCCAACTCAGCGGCACGAGCCAGCCCCGGCAGCGCGAACACGGTGGCCGCAGCCATCCAATGTGCAAATTTCATATAGTTGTTTCCAAAACGCAAGGCCGGCTAACGCGAGGCGTCAGGCCGGCGGAAGAATATCAAACACCTGGCGCAAATAGGCCAGGTATTTTTCATCGTCACACATATCCTTGGACGGTGTATCGCTGAGTTTGGCGACCGGCTGGCCATTGCAACGCACCATCTTGATGACGATTTGCAGCGGCTCATAACCCAGGTCATTGGTCAGGTTGGTGCCGATACCAAAGGCCAACTGGCAGCGCCCTTGGAACTGCTGGTAGAGCTCGATGGTGCGCGGCACGGTCAACGCGTCGCTGAATATCAGGGTTTTGGTTCGCGGATCAACCCGGTTTTTAACGTAATGCTCAAGCATGCGCTCGCCCCACAGGAAAGGGTCGCCGCTGTCATGCCGGGCACCATCAAACAGCTTGCAGAACAGCAGGTCAAAGTCGCGCAAAAAGGCACTCATGCCGTAGACATCGCTCAGGGCAATGCCCAAGTCGCCCCGGTATTCTTTCGCCCATGACTCAAAAGCATAGATCTGGCTGTCACGCAAACGTGGGCCTAGCGCCTGGCAGGCTTGCAGGAACTCATGCGCCATGGTGCCCAGTGGCGTGAGGCCCAGGTGCATGGCAAACCATACGTTACTGGTACCGGCCAGTTGACCCGCCGCGCCGGTGGCATGGCCAGGACTCTGACCGGTACCCAAACGAGCGGCCAGCACACGCAAGACTTCTTCATGCCAAGCTTTTGAAAACCGGCGGCGCGTGCCGTAATCGGCAATTTTCAGATCACTTAAACCGTCTGCACGCAACTGCTCAATCTTGACGTCCAGCCGTTGCCGTCCCTCCATCAGATCCGGCTGTTTTTGTGTATTGCGAAAGTAGACCTCGTTGACGATGGCCAGCACCGGAATCTCAAACAGGATGGTGTGCAGCCACGGGCCCCGGATGGTGATGTCGATCTCGCCCGAGGGCAAGGCGGTCACGGCGATGTATTTTTCGTTGAGCTTGAACAGCCCCAAGAAGTCGACAAAGTCGCTCTTGATAAAGCGCATCGACTGCAAATAGGCCAGCTCGGCATCCTGAAAATGCAAGCGGCAGAGTGCGCCGATTTCATCGCGAATTTCGTTCACATGCGCGGCCAGGTTATGTGCAGCCTGACCGGAAGCGGGATCAATGCCCGGGTTGCGGCACTTGAACTTGTATTCCACCTGCGCACCCGGGAACTGGTGCAAGACCACCTGCATCATGGTGAACTTGTAAAGATCGGTATCGAGAAGGCTGGTGATGATCATGCGCAAGCTTTAAGAGTGATGTTGCCCCGCCACCCGCGCAAATAACCGGTCTGCGCGGTCGGGCCAAAGAAAAAACGACTCACCGGGTGAGCGCCCTCAATCCAGCCAGTGCGTGAACTCTTCCGCCGGCACGCGGGGCGTGTGAAACGTATTTACCACATCGGTTTCATCGGCATAGCCCAATGCCATACCGCAGACCAGCATTTCGTCCGCGCCTGCCCCGATGTGCGGCAGGATGATTTTGGCAAACCCGTTCCAAGCCGCCTGTGGGCAGGTGTGCAGACCGCGGCCGCGCGCCGCCACCATGATGTTTTGCATGAACATGCCGTAGTCCATCAGCGAGCCCCGACCCATGACGCGGTCCATCGTGAACATCAGGCCGACCGGCGCATCAAAGAACTTGTAATTGCGCTGATGCTGCAAATGCATCTTGTCCTTGTCACCCTTGCCAATGCCCAGCAGACCGTACAGGCCCCAGCCGTTCTCGCGGCGGCGATCAATGTAAGGGCTGACCCATTTTTCGGGGTAGTAGTCGTATTCTTCGCGGTAATCAGCGGCCAGCGCCGGGTTGGCACGAATTGCATCGTGAGTGGCGCACACCTTTTCGCACAAGGTATCGCGGCTGGCGCCCTGCAACACATAGACCTTCCACGGCTGGGTGTTGGTGCCCGATGGTGCCCGACTGGCCACCTGCAGCAACTCGGTGAGAGTCTGACGCGGAACAGGCTGCGGGGTAAAGGCACGGGCGGACATGCGCGAGGTGATCGCCACATCCACAATGGTTTGGGTCATACAAGGGTCTCCAGAACAGTTTTTAGATTGAAAGGCAAAGGCACCGGCCGACGCGTTTGCTTGTCGACATACACATGGATAAAGTGGCCTTTGGCGGCGGTGAGCGGTTCGCCTTGGGCAAACAGACCGATTTCATAGCGCACGCTGCTGGAACCCAGCCGGGCCACACGAATTCCGGCCTCCACCGTCTGCGGAAAAGCCAGTGGCGAAAAATAATTGCATTGGGTCTCAATCACCAGACCGATGGTTTCACCGTGGTGAATGTCGAGCACGCCCTGCTCAATCAGGTAGGCGTTCACGGCGGTGTCAAACCAGCTGTAATAAACCACGTTGTTGACATGGCCGTAGGCGTCGTTGTCCATCCAGCGGGTACCCAACGTGCGAAATACCTTGTAGGCAGTGCGCGGCTCGGGTTGCGGTTTTTCAGGTTTGATTTGCGTCATGTAGTCTGATTTTGCCAGTGCGCCAGTGCAAAGCATTCAAGCGGCCTTCAAAGCCTGCCAACGCTGCCAATACGCGAGCGCGACACGGTAGGTGTTGAGCTGGATTTGCACCGTTTCTTCGATCTTCACCCCGTAGCCCCCCGCCATGACGAAAGCCAGCGGAATGTGCCGGGCAAAGCACCAGTCAAACACCCGCCGATCGCGCGCTTCCAGACCGTCAGCACTGAGTTTGAGCCGGCCCAGACGATCCCCCTCAAACGGGTCAGCTCCGGCCAGATAGATCACCAGCCCCGGATTGAAACGGTTGCCCAGCTCGTCCAGCGCACGCTCAAGCGCCATCAGGTAGTCGACATCACCACATCCATCGGCCAGCGGCACATCCAGATCACTGCATTCTTTGCGAAACGGAAAATTCTTGTCCCCGTGCAGCGACAGCGTGAACACACTGTCATCACCCTTGAAGATGTGCGCCGTGCCATTGCCCTGGTGAACATCCAGATCGATCACCGCCACCTGCAGTGGCGGACGCAGAGCCGCATCGGCGATGCCCGCAGGGTGGAAGCCAGTTTTGCGGCCCCACTCGGCCTGCATCAACCGCGCGGCCACCGCCACGTCGTTGAAGACACAAAAACCACCACCTTTGTCCGCGTAGGCATGGTGCGTGCCGCCGGCCAGATTGGCGGCAATGCCGTCCACCAAGGCGCAACGCACCGCCGCCACCGTCGCCCCGACAGAGCGGCGCGAGCGCTCCACCATGGCAGTGCTCCAGGGAAAACCAATCTCACGCAGGGCCGCGGCGTCCAATGTGCCGTCTGCGATTGATGCGACATAGGCCGGGCTGTGCGCCAGTGCCAACTCGCCATCACTGGCACAGGGTGCCGCCATCAATTCAACGGCTGGAAAATCCCGCGTCAAGTGATCGCGCAGCATGCCGTACTTGGCCATAGGGAAGCGATGCCCCGGCGGCAGGGGCAAGACAAAATGATCCGAGTAAAAAGCCTTCATGACGCTATTGTGTCGGAGCTAGCCGAGCGCCCTTTTCTAGAATATGCGGTCTAATATGTTGCATCGCAATAAAAATTGCTTGCAGTGTTTCGGGATCACCCTATAATTAATTCATGCTGCACTGCAACATAAACCAAGTCACAGCAAGGTTTCGGCGCAGATACTTTTTTACCTCACATTCATTGGAGATATTTATATGTTGACCGTCGAACAAATTATGGCTTCACAAAAAGCAAGCATCGAAACTCTGCTGGGTTTGACTTCCAAAGCGTTTGAAGGCGTTGAGAAGATTGTTGAACTCAACCTGACCGCTTCCAAAGCCGCTCTGGCCGAGTCCGCCGAGAATGCCAAAGCCATGTTGAGTGTGAAAGATGCACAAGAATTGATGGCCCTGCAATCGGCCATGCTTCAGCCTTTGGCTGAAAAGACCGCTGCTTACAGCCGTCACCTGTATGACATCGCCTCTGGCTCTACCGCTGAGTTGAGCAAGGCGCTTGAAGGTCAAACTGCTGAAGCACAGAAGAAGTTTATGGGCTTGGTGGACACCGCTGCTAAAAATGCTCCCGCTGGCTCGGAGTCTGCTGTTGCCGTGATGAAGAGCGCGGTGGATGCTGCCAACAACGCACTGGAATCGGTGCAAAAGGCGGTCAAGCAAGCGACCGAAGCTGCTGAAACCAATTTCAACTCGGCTACCGCCTCCGCTGTGGATGCGGTCAAGACTGGCGCTAAAAAGCGTTAATTGATTACATTGGCATGATGTATCGCAGAGACAAATTACTTTATGTTGCTTTGCCTCTACCAAATCAGGGAAAACCCTGAGATACTTCAGCCAAGTTAGATTTTTTAGAAACGCCTAGTTTCTACAGGTTGTCTCCTCGGGTCCTTTCGAAACCTTCAGGTTCAGGGATCCCTTAAGGGCTGGTCGCAAGATCAGCCCTTTTTTTATCTGTGACACCCTCGCCTCCCGGATCGGCATGTGAATCAACGCGGCCCCCAGCGCCAGCACGATGTCGGCATACCAGATCCAGTTGTAATTGCCAGTAGCCTCAAACACCCAGCCGCCGAGCCAGGCCCCCAAAAAGCCTCCGTGGCATAAACCAGTGACAACAGCGACTTCATGCGCCAGCGTCCAACTGCCCAGCCCATGGCGATGCTGCCCACGATATTGAAAACCCCAGCATGGCCAGCGACTAGGCGCCAAACTGCACCGGCAAGCCGCACGCGGCAATCACCCCTGGCAGATGCGTGGCCAAGAAGGCAACGTGAAAGCCGCAAACAAAAAATCCGGCCGCCAGCATCAAATAACTCGGATGGTGCAGGGCATCCCGGATGGCGTCGAGCACCCCCACTGGTTTTTGCCCGGCGGACGCCGACTGCGCAGAATTACCTTTAAGCAAGAACGCAGCAGGCAAGGGGACGATTTCTGGATGCCAGTGGGTTATTCAGCTGTTTCACCCGTTGTGGAGTTCGCCAAAAGCACCAGCGATTCATCGATCAAGGCGTGCAGTGCCAACATGCGCGGCATACCCAGCAGACGGTTAAGACTGGTCTGCGCCATTTTCCAATGCCGCTGGGCTGCCTGGCGTTTCTCGCAACCGGCCGGCGTGATAGTGATCAGGCGACTGCGCCCATCCACCCCTTCACCCAGTTGAACCCAGCCAGCGGCGACCAGTGGTTTGAGATTGCGCGTCAGCGTCGACGCTTCCATTTTCATGGCCTGCGCCAGATCGCCGGGCCGGATCGGACCCAGTTTGAGCACATGAGACAAGAGTGAATACTGGGTGGTCTTGAGTCCGGCCTGGCTCAGCTCAGCGTCGTAATGCTGCGTGATGCGCCGCGTCAACTGACGCAGCTTGAGATTGGTACAGCCCTGCAACTTAGCCGCAACGACTGCTGGAGGGGAAAGTTTGTTTTCGCTCATAATTATCATTGTAGATACAATAATTGCATATACAAATTTAACGGTAAAGTGAAAGCCATCATGACCAAACCCAACCACCTTGACGCCTGGATTGCCCAGGAGCAAACCATCCGGACGACAATGGACGCCGGTGCCGGACCCGGCGTTGCCCGGCCCGATCAAATCGCGGGTAAAACCGGGCTGGAGTTGATGCAAGCGATGCTGCATGGCGAGTTACCTTACCCACCCATTGCGCAAACCCTGGACTTCACCCTTGTGGAAGCGGGACACGGTCACGCCGTGTTTCAAGGCACGCCCGGGGTGGCTCACCTGAACCCGATGGGCACGGTACACGGCGGCTGGTTTGCCACCCTGCTCGATTCGGCTTTGGGCTGCGCGGTGCACACCCGCATGGCGCCTGGCCAGGGCTACACCACGGCCGAGTTGAGTGTGAACATCGTGCGCGCCCTGACGCCCAAGGTCACGCGGGTACGCGCTGAAGGCAAAGTCATTCACTGCGGGCGTCAATTGGCCACAGCAGAAGCCAGGCTGTTCGGTCCGGACGGCACGCTCTATGCCCATGCCACCACGACCTGTCTGGTGTTTGAGTTTCCGCCACAATCAACCACATGAGATTTCTTCACACCATGCTGCGCGTTGGCAATCTTCAACGCTCGATTGACTTCTACACCCAGGTGCTGGGCATGAAACTGCTTCGCACCTCGGAAAATCCGGAGTACAAATACTCGCTGGCCTTCGTCGGCTATGGCAGCAATCCGGAGCACGCCGAGATTGAACTCACTTACAACTGGGGCGTTGATTCGTACGAACCCGGTACGGCCTTTGGCCATCTGGCACTCGGCGTACCGGACGTCTACGCAGCCTGCGAAAAAATCTGGGCCGCTGGCGGCAACGTGACGCGCGAGGCCGGCCCGGTCAAGGGCGGCACCACCGTGATTGCCTTTGTGACCGACCCCGATGGCTACAAGATCGAACTGATTCAGCGCGCTGAACAGGCAACGGGCACCGGCCTGCGCTGAACACGGCGAGTTGAAACTGCAACGTGCAGCCGCTTATGGGGAACCTCTAAATGTCTGTCTTCTTCGACATCACCCACACCACCCATTACCGCTACGCGCAGCCGATAACGTTAGGCATGCACAAGGTGTTGTTTCGCCCGCGCGACAGCCATGACCTGCGGGTGCTGGCGACCGACTTGCAAGTTTCGCCCGCGCCAGTGAACATTCGTCTGATCCAGGACGCCTACTCCAACTCGGTGGCGCTGATACAGCCGCAAAGCCCGGCCAGTGAACTCAAAATCGTGTGTTCGTTTTCGGTCGAACACACCGGCACACGTGCGCTCGACTTTCCATTGAGTCCGCGAGCACAGACCTTTCCGTTCGATTACGACGCCGAGGAACAGTTGGTGCTTGCGCATTACCTGACACCGTATTACGACGACCCCGACGGCCAGCTGCTGGCTTGGGCAAACCAGTTCACGGTCGGCCAGGATGTGATCGGCACGCGTGAACTGCTGGTAACGATGACGCAATTCATTCGCGACACGATGCAGTACCAAGCCCGGTTTGACGAAGGCGTGCAAACACCGTTCGATACGCTGCGCATGCAAAGTGGCACTTGCCGTGACTTTGCGACGCTGATGATTGAAGCCGTACGCCGGCTCGGTTATGCGGCCCGATTCGTCTCGGGCTACCTGTACTCGCCGGGGCTTGACAGCGGCACAGACATCGCCAGCAGCCCAGGCTCGACACACGCATGGCTGCAGGTCTACCTGCCCGGAGCGGGCTGGATACCGTTTGACCCCACCAATAATCTGGTCGGCGGCAACAACCTGATTCGTGTCGGCGTGGCGCGACACGCCAGTCTGGCGTCGCCGGTCAGTGGCTCATGGAACGGTTCCATCGAGGACTACCTGGGCATGGAGGTGGATGTACAGGTGCGAAAAATAATTCCCTGAGGCGCTCAAGACCTTATTTCTTTAAATTCAGGGTGTCGCGTGCGAGCTGCGTGATGCGCGCCCAGTCGCCTTGCATCAAGGCGTCCGCAGGCACCAACCAGGAGCCACCCACACAAACCACATTGGGCAGCGCCAGAAAATCGGGCGCATTTTGCAGCGTGACGCCACCGGTTGGACAAAACTTAACGTCAAAAAATGGGCCGCCCCACGCCTTCAACATGGCCGCGCCACCGGCTTGCAGGGCCGGAAAAAACTTCAGTTCGGTGAACCCATCCTCCTGCGCCATCATGATCTCGCTGCCGGTCGCCACGCCGGGCAACAAGGCCAGCCCGGCATCGCGACAGGCCTGCCCCACCGCCGAGGTGTAACCGGGGCTGACCGCAAAGCGGGCACCGGCCATGGCGGCGGCCTGCGCATCGGCCCGGGTGCGCACCGTGCCGGCGCCCACGACGGCTTCCGGCACTTCTTTGGCAATGGCTTCAATGCAGGCCAGCGCCTGGGGCGTACGCAAGGTCACTTCCAGCATGCGAATGCCACCGGCGACCAGAGCACGCGCCATGGGCACGGCGTGGGCCACGTCATTCAAAACAATGACCGGAATGACCGGGGCGTCCTGCATCACTTGCAGGGATGACAACTTTGAATTTGTAATCATGAACTTTCCGACTAAACAACAATAGGGAGCGGCTGACTCAAAGCCAGCTGCAGGCGCCTTCTTCGGCCGCCAAGGCATTACGGCGCATATTGGCAAACAGCTCGCGGCCCATGCCAAGGCCATTGGCAGCGCGTTGCGCCTCGGGCATGGTGGCAAGCTCACGCTTGGCCCATTCGTCAGCGGCGACCCGCACTTCCAGCGTGCCCGTCGTGGCGTCCAGACGAATCACATCGCCGTCGCGCACCTTGGCCAGCGGACCGCCGGCGGCGGCTTCGGGCGAGACGTGAATGGCAGCCGGCACCTTGCCGGAAGCGCCACTCATGCGCCCGTCGGTGACCAGCGCGACCTTGAAGCCCTTGCCTTGCAACACGGCCAGCGGCGGCGTCAACTTGTGCAGCTCGGGCATGCCGTTGGCGTGCGGCCCTTGCCAGCGCACCACGCAGATGACGTCCTGATTGAGTTCATTGGCATTGAATGCCAGGTGCAGTGCGTCTTGCGAATCAAACACCCGGCATGGCGCCTCAATCACATGCCGATCGTCCGGCACCGCAGACACTTTGATGACGCTGCGCCCCAGATTACCTTGCAACAACATCAGACCCCCGTGGGTGCTGAAAGGCGCACTGGCCGGCCGCACCACGGTGTCATCTTTGCTGGCGCCGGCATCGACCCACTGCAACGCGCCACTCTCGGTGTTCACGGCGGGAATGCCGGTGTATTCACGCAGACCGCCGGCCCGCACCGTCAGCACATCGGCGTGCATCAGCCCCGCGTCCAGCAACTCACGAATCACAAAACCGGGGCCGCCGGCGGCCTGGAACTGGTTCACATCCGCACTGCCATTGGGGTAGACCCGGGTCAGCAAGGGCACCACTTCCGACAGCGCGGAGAAATCATCCCAGTCAATCACGATGCCGGCCGCACGGGCCACCGCCACCCAGTGAATCAAATGATTGGTGGAGCCGCCAGTGGCCAGCAAGGCGACCATCGCGTTGACGATGCAGCGCTCGTCCACCACTTGCCCAATCGGTGCAAAGCGACGCGCCTTGGTGATGTCGAGCACGGTGCGCACGGCTTCACGCGTCAGCTCGTCACGAATCGCGTTACCCGGATTGACGAAAGCGGTGCCTGGCACATGCAGGCCCATGGCTTCAAGCAGCATCTGGTTGCTGTTGGCGGTGCCGTAGAAGGTGCAGGTGCCTGCGCCGTGGTACGCCTTGGACTCGGCCTCCAGCAATTCAGCCCGCCCTACCAGGCCTTGCGCGGCCTTCTCGCGCACCTTCGATTTTTCGTTGTTCGACAGGCCCGAGGTCATCGGGCCGGCCGGCACAAACACGGTCGGCAGGTGGCCAAAATGCAGCGCACCAATCAGCAGGCCGGGCACGATCTTGTCGCACACGCCGATCATCAGCGCGGCATCGAACACATCGTGACTCAGGGAGACGGCGGTGGCCATGGCGATGACGTCGCGCGAGAACAGGCTGAGTTCCATGCCCGCCGTGCCTTGCGTCACGCCGTCACACATCGCCGGCACACCGCCAGCGACCTGGGCGGTGGCCCCCAGTTTGCGGGCTTCCACTTTGATGATTTCAGGGTAATGCTGCATCGGCGCGTGGGCCGACAGGATGTCGTTGTAGGCGTTCACGATGCCGATATTGGGTGCGCGTTCGGCCACCACGCGGAATTTGTCATTGATCGGGAGCGCGGCAAACGCGTGCGCCACGTTGGCACAACCCAGCCGTTCGGCACCGGGTTTGCGCTGGGCGGCCAGCGTCAGGCGTTCAAGGTAGGCGCTGCGGGTTACCCGGCTGCGTTCGCGGATGCGCGCGGTGACGGCCGCTACGGTGGAATGGAGTTGCATGGTGTGTTTCACCTTCTGACGAAAAGTTGGTAACTAAATTACGAACACTATGGTAACCCGTAACGACGCTCAATAGGGCCATTGGCTGTTACCAGATGGTTACCAAAACTCAAGCGTCGCACTGATTTGACCGGTCGTCGGGTTGCGCGGTCGTTCGGATTACCCTACATTCTCAGTTCGCACTTCAACCAACGGAGACTCCCATGATTCGACTCATTGCCCCTGTGGCCGCCGCTTTGTTCGTGACTGCCTGTGCCAGTACGCCCACTGGCCCCACCGCCTCGGCGCAGTTGATGACCACCCAGGGCAACGCCGTGACGGGTCAGGTTCAATTCACCCCCAAAGGTGACAAGGTGCTGGTCACGGGCGAGGTGCGAGGGCTTCAACCCCATACCGAGCATGGCTTTCATGTGCATGACAAAGGTGATTGTTCCAGCGGCGACGGCATGAGCGCGGGTGGCCACTTCAACCCCGACGGCAAAGCACACGGAGCGCACGCTCAGCCTGAACACCATGCCGGGGACCTGCCCAGCCTGAAAGCTGACGCCAACGGTACCGCCCGCATCAGCTTCGAGTCCGCCACGCTGTCTGTCGGCAGCGGCAAAAGCGACGTGCTCGGGCGTGGCCTGATCGTGCACCGTGATCCCGACGATTACAAAACCCAGCCCACCGGCAACTCGGGCCCGCGCATGGCCTGCGGCGTCATCGCCAAAAACTGAACTGAAATCTAATCCGCAGGCGCCACGCAACGGCGGCCCGGTCCGGCATCTGCCTATACTGACCTTATGACTTCCATTGCCGATCTCCGAAAAAGCTACGAACGCGCTGAATTGAATGAAGACGCGTCGCACACCAACCCGCTGCTGCAATTTGAAAAATGGCTGAAAGAAGCCATCAGTTCAGAGGTTCCCGAACCCAATGCCATGACGGTGGCCACGGTGGCCAGCAATCTGCGGCCCAGTACCCGCGTGGTGCTGATCAAGGGCTATGACGAAAACGGCATCACCTGGTTCACCAACTACGACAGCCGCAAGGGCCAGGAACTGGCCGGCAACCCTTTTGCAGCGCTGCAGTTCCACTGGGTGGAACTGGAACGGGTGGTGCGCATTGAGGGTGTGGTGGAGCGCGTCAGCGCGCAAGAGAGCGACGAGTACTTTCACAGCCGACCGCTCGATTCCCGGATCGGCGCCTGGGCCTCGCCACAAAGCCAGGTCATCTCGGGACGGGGCGTGTTGGTGGCCAATGCCGTCAAATACGGCGCCCAGTTCTTACTCCATCCGCCTCGTCCGCCGCACTGGGGTGGCTACCGTCTCAAACCCGACAACTGGCAATTTTGGCAAGGCCGCAAGAGCCGGCTACATGACCGGCTGCGTTATACCTTGAGCCCTGCCAGTGACAGCGCGCAAGGCAATGAACCGGTGTGGATTCGCGAACGCCTGGCGCCCTAAGTTAGGCCAGCACCGGGCGCTCAGAAGCGCCCAACCAGCGCCATCACCAACGAAACGGTCAGTATCGCCAGCCCGGTGGACACCGCCATACTGGCCGTCACCAGGTCTTCTGCCACCTCGTAGCGTTGTGAAAACATGAACACATTGGCGCCCGTGGGCAAAGAGGCCGCCACAATCATGACGGTTAACGGCAGCCCACTCAAGCCCAGCGACCAGCTCAGCGCCGCTACCAGTGCCGGGAACAGCAGGTTTTTAATCAGGCTCAAACCAAGGGCGCCCTTGAGATGCGGCCCCACCCGAATGCTGGTGAGCGTCACCCCCACCAGCACCAGTGCCAGCGGACCAAAAGCATTGCCCAGCAACTGCAGCGGCCGGTCCAGCACCGCCGGAATCAGCAAGCCAGTCTGCGCAAACAGCAAACCCAAGATGATGGGCAGCGGCACCGGGTGAATGATGCCGTTGCGTACGGCGCCCAGCACCGTCAGCAGCATGTGCCGACCGCTGCCGGCGCCAGAGGCTGCTTCCTCGCGTGCTACCGCCAGCTCCAGCACGACAGTTGCCAGGGTCAGCAGCACCAGTGAGTGCACCGAGATCAGGGTAAACAGGGTCACCAGCCCGGCATCGCCATAGGCCAGCCCGACCAGCGGAATCCCGATGGTCACGGTATTACTGAAGGTCGCCGCCAGCGCCAGTACCGTGGCCCGGCGTGTCAGGCCCTGCCAGACCAGCATGCCACCAAACAGCAGCGCCGCCACCACAAAGTACATGGCCACAGGCTTGAAGTTGAGTTGCTCGACGTGCACCGTGCTCATGGTGCGAAACAGCAGCGCAGGGGTGAGTACCATGAACACCAGGTTTGACAGGTCTTTTATGGCCTCAGCCCTTATCCAGCCTGCGCGACCAGCTATAAAACCAATAGCAATCAAAAAGACAACAGGAAGCAGGGCTGACAAGACAGGATTGTTCACGGCAATTGGGGCGGTAAATGGGGAAGTGCGTTTCAGGCTCTTGCAGCCTGCGTGGCGCACGGAAGAACCCGGGGCAATTGGTTTGGACTAAGGTGACGAGATCGTTGGCCAACAGCCACTCAAGCGGCAACCCCAAACAAGGCGCCAACCCCCGCGGTCAAGGCCATGGCCAAGGCGCCCCAAAAGGTCACCCGCACAGCCGCCGTCAGCACCGACGCGCCGCCGACGCGCCCCGCCAGCGCGCCCAAGAGCGCCAGAAACAGGAGCGAGCTGCCTGCCACCGCCCCCATCAGCACAGAGACCGGGACCAACAGCACAACCAGCAGCGGCAGGACCGCCCCCACAGAAAAAGTAGCCGCCGACGCCAGGGCGGCTTGCACCGGCCGGGCGGTCAAGGTCTCGGAGATACCTAATTCGTCCCGCCCATGGGCGCCGAGGGCATCGTGCGCCATCAACTGGGTGGCGACCTCGGAGGCCAGCCCTTCATCAAGCCCACGCCCCACATAGATGGCCGCCAGCTCCTGCTGCTCGTGCACGGGATCCGCTGCCAGCTCCTTGCGCTCCCGGTCCAGATCGGCGTGTTCGGTATCGGCTTGCGAACTCACCGAAACATACTCACCGGCCGCCATCGACATCGCCCCCGCGACAAGGCCGGCAACGCCCGCGATCAAAATACTTTGTGAACTCGCGCCAGCGGCCGACACGCCCAAAACCAGGCTGGCCGTCGAAACAATACCGTCATTGGCGCCAAGAACCGCCGCACGCAGCCAGCCAATGCGGTGTGTTTTGTGTCGTTCGATGTGTCGCATCAGGTCGATTCTGTTTAAAAGATGTGAAGCGCAGACTGTACCGAAAATCGCACGGCGACTGGCACGCCAGCAAGTTGACGGCCCCGGGACAGGCGATGCTGGAGCGGGAGTCTGAGGTGCAAAGGGTGAATATATCGCACTCGCCATGTGCTGCGGCACAGGCCAAATCGTCATCGTCGCTGGCCATGGCTTATGGCAGACGAGCCGAAAAAAACTGCGCCAGCCCTCTCGCATTTGGAGAGCGCCAGCGCGCGCGTGAGACTACACGCAACGACTGACCATCGCCCAAGCGGGCAATATCAGCCTCAAACGATCAAAGGCCAGCGGCCTTGGCGTCTTCTTTCATTTTGCGTTTAAAGAAGGCGATGAACCAGATGCCCATACAGATCATGAACACGATGCCGGCCACACTCATCAGGCCATAGTCGGTGGAAAAAAGATCGGTGAGTGCCTTCATGATGACAGTCCTTTAAAAGTTATGAATGGGCGGCCTTGTGACAACCCCCTGATGCGACTATCACCGAGAGGTTCCGGTTTGGATATGACCTGGATCAACCACGCTAAAGATAAGGTCTCTTAAGGTTAAAAACTGACCTGCAACCCGACCTTCACGCTACGCCCTGGCAGCGGGGCCTTGCCTGCGGCCGTTTGGGTCAGGATGGAACTGGCCGAATAAGCCAGCGTGTCACTGAGGTTGTCGAGCTTGGCAAACCAAAGCAGGTTGGCAGCCCCCGCCTTCACGCGGTAACCCAGCGACGCATGCCACAGGGTATAGGCCTCGGTCCCTAACTGGCCGCTGGGTACGTCGGTTTGCGCGGTTGAATGGCTGGCCCCCAAGCGTGCGATCCATGGACCTTGCGCCCACAGCAAGGTGGCCCCTGCGCGGGCCGGGGCAATGCGGGGCAGCGGCTGGCCGGTGCTGAGGTTCACGGCATGCACCAGGTCGCCGCGCAATTCCAGGTCCAGGGTCTGGCCACTGTCCAGCAGTCGCACACTGCCACTGGCTTCCAGCCCGGTGAAGCGGGCTTGCACCTGGGTGTAGGCGTATTCAGGCAAGTCCGCCCGACTGTTGCCGGTCGCCTCCTGCGCGATGTAATTGTTGAACTGATTCACAAAGGCGCTGACGCCGAAGCGATGGGCGCCATGCCGCCAGTTCACGCCCAGGTCCAGGTTGCTGGATTGCTCCAGCGCCAGATTGGCGTTGCCCACTTCGTAGGTGTGGGTGGCGAGATGCGCGCCGTCCGCAAACAACTCATAGTCCTTGGGTGCACGCTGGGTGTAGGCCCAATTGGTGCTGAGTTGCCAGCCCGGCACCACGTTCCACAAGGCGCCCAGCGCGTAACTGCCCGGCGTGAAGCTGCGGCTGGCCGGCGCAAACCGGGCCAGTACCGGATTACCCAAAGATTCAACGTTGACCGACTCCAGGCGCGCGCCAGCACTTAAGCGGCCCCAGCCGGTAGCCAGTTCTTCGTAGGCAAACAGGGCAGTCTGGCGGGTTTGGCTGTAGGGGGCAAAGGCTTCCTCACCATCGGCAGAAAAACGCGAGGTATCGCTCTGCAAGCCCAGCACCCCGTCGAAGGCGCCCAATGGGGCGTGGCGCGCTTCCAGCCGCAGGTCGGTGCCGTTGTTTTTGAACACGGTGCCAGCGGTGGCACCTTCATATTCGGTATGTTGGTAGACACTGTGGCCCAGCTGCCCTTTGACACGCTGAAACCAGCCACTTAAATCCCGAACTTCGCCTTCCAGGGCATAACGATCTGATTTCATGCCGATCGTCACCGCGTCTTCCGCCACCGTACCGTAATCACTCTGGAAACTGCTGACCGACGCGCCCAGATAACCCTGCTTGAAAAACACCGAACCGCCAACGGCAGCGCCCCGGGTGTCGCTGGCCGAATTGCAGATCTTGTTCGCCGAGGAGGCCGCGCCGGGCTTGCTGCAAGCCAGCGTGACGGGCACGGAGACGTCACCGCTTGTACGGTTAAACACATCGGCGTGCAGGGCGTAGCGATCCGTACCGCCTTCCAGCAAAAAACCACCGCCCTGCTCGTCATTGCCGCTGGTCAAGCCCACGTCCACTTTGCCGGTGATGCCCCCGTTGGCGTCAAACATGGCTTCGCGCGGAATGCGGTTGTCAATCACATTGACCACGCCGCCGACGGCACTGCCGCCGTACTGCAGGGCGCCGGGACCGCGCAGCACTTCAATGCGTTCAATGCTCAGCGGGTCCACCGTGACCGCGTGGTCGTAACTCAGGCTGGAGGCATCCACCACGGCGCCGCCATTGTTCAAAATGCGGATGCGGTCGCCGTCAAGCCCGCGAATGATGGGGCGGCTGGCGTTGGGGCCAAAGTAGGTGCTGCTGATCCCGGGCGTGCCATCGAGCGTTTCGCCCAGCGTGCTCTGGGTACGAAATAGCAGCTCAGCCCCCGCGTACTGGGCAACAGGCGCTATCAGGTCAGTAGCACCCAAGAGATTCCCGGTGACCGTGATGGGGGCCAGCGTGGCAGCGGGCGAGGTTTGGCCGAACACGGCGGCCGCAGAGAGGGAGCCCAGCGATAGCAGGGCAAACGATAATTTTTTCATGAAAGGTCCGTTGAATCGAAAAGACATGCGCACCCGCCAGCAACCAGCCTGGCAGGCAGCGACTTCAAAGTGAGAGATTCAGCGAACCGACGGCGGGCCGCGCGCTTGAAACAGCGCGTGCCAGCGGGCCACCGCCAGGCCCGGGAGAACAGAGAAAATAAACGGCGTTAGAGCCAGCGGCAGCGCCAACACCAGCACGCCCGGCATGGCGTCACAGTGGCTGGACTGGTCGTAGAGGCGGCAACCCGAATCGCCGTCTTCGCTGCTGTGGCCACTGAACAGCCGGTCTAGAAAACGGTCAGCGCCGTGCTCAGCGTCACCGACCGCGTGAACCACCTGCGCGGCATGCCCGCTGGCACCCGACGGCGCGTGCACGATGCCGTGCAACAGTCCAAGACTTTGACTCAACAGCAAGGCAAGCGCGAGCACACCGGCCCGAAGCGGCGCCCCATGCAGCAGCAACAAGCGTTGAAGAGTCAAAACAGGCGCTGCCTACTTCACACTGACGGCGTCGGTGATGCGGTAGTACAGGCCGTAGGAGTCATCGTTCAAGACGAGGAACTTGCCTTCCACCGTCACCGGCTCCATCGAGTATTTGACCGGGGTTTTGGTTTTAACTTCCACCATGCTCTCCGGCCCACCCGGCGTGCAGAAGGAACAGGTCAGCGGCACCGAGCTGAGCAAAAAATGCTTTTGCTTTTCGCCCGGCTCCAGCGGCATCATGAAGCCCTGAATGCGCTGGGTTTTCTGGTTCAGCGCCACGACCGAGGCCGGAAAAACGGGTAGCAGGCGGTTCTTGACCGCTTTGGTCTTGACCTCGGTCAACACGGACCAGGGCAGCACATCCGCCCGCTCCGGCAAGGGGGCGAACGGGCTGTTGGGGCTGTGCACACCGGCGCCACTGCCAGCCGGAATGCCGCCCGCAGCCGGCGAACCGGGCTGTGCCAGCCCGCTCAAAGGCAAAAGGCCGGCGGACAGAGAAAGAACAAGTGCAGCCAACTGAACAGAAACAGGTTTCATGGAATATCTCCCAACAATCATTTGATCTTAGTGCTCGTGCTTCATGCCGCAAAACTTGCCGATGGCCAAGCCTTTGCAGGAGGCCTGTAATTCTTTTTCACAAACCTCGTCCTTGTTGCCCGCTTCCAGACACTTGGCCGCCGCTTCATGGGCGGCCGCCATGGCCCGGTGACGGGCAATATCGTCCTTCGCAGCCTTGTCGAGCTGGGTTTCAGCCGCTATTGAAACAGTAGCTGTCAGCGCAATAGATACGAGGGCCAGAAGCATTTTTTTCATATATTCACCTTGATTGAAGAAGTTCCAGCACACTGACCCGATAGGCGCCCAGCGTCGGCAAAATGGCCGCCGCCAGGGACACCCCAAGCGCCATACAGGGCACCACCAGCAATTCCGGCGGCCACACCAAACCGCCGATGAGCAAGGAGTTGTCAAGCTGCAGCAGCCAGCCGATCAAGGCGGCCAGCGCCTGCCCGCCGGCCAGACCCAGCCCTGCCGCCAGCAACCCCAGCCACAGCGCCTCGGCCATCAGCAGCGTAGCGACTTTGGACGGTGGCGCACCCAACATGCGCAACAGCGCCAAATCGGCCCGGCGTTCCCTGACCGCGTTCCACAGGGCAATGAACACGCTCAAGCCCGCCGTCAGCAACAACACCCCGGCAAAGGCCCGCAGCACATCGGTGCCAATACCCAGCATGCTCAACAGGCGCGTGATCTCCAGCGCCGGCGCCGCCGCCTGCATCTCGGTACTGGTATTGATGTAACGCGGAAAACTCATCGCAGCCAAGGGGGTTTTGTAGCGGATGAGGGCCAGGGTGACCTCGCGCTCGTCTTCCATGATCTGGCGGTCCTCCGCATCGACAGCGGTGTAGTCTTCGTGCACTTTCCAGACCGAGGCGGTGTCGGTCAGGATCAGCCGGTCCAGCACGCCGCCGTTGGGCGCCAAAATGCCGACCACCACATAGTGACTGTCGCCATGGGTGTGGCCACCGGCGCCCAAACCGTGCGAACCGACAAAGCTGTCCCCCAGCACCAAACCGAGCTTGCGGGCCGAGATGGCGCCCAGCACCACCTGCATCGGCGCATCCCACAGGCGGCCCTGCGCCAGCGTGGCCTGGTAGTTCGTCAGGTAGTCGTGCGAGGTGCCGACGATGCGAAAGCCGCGCAAGTTATCGCCCAGACTGATCGGAATCACGCTGGCCACCTGCGGATGTTTTTCCAGCGCCTGCACCGCCTTGAGCGGCACATTGCCCGGCGGCACATCAAGGTGAAACACGCCCGACAAAATCAGTTGCATCGGGCTGCCTTTGGCGCCCACCACCACGTCGATACCGGCCAGATCCCGGTCAAAGGCCGTGTTGAGCTGGTGGCTGACCAGCAGCAAAAAGGTGATGGACGCCAGCCCCAGGCTCAGCAGCAGCAGGTTCAGCGCCGCGCCCAGCGGCCGCGACCAGAGATAGCGCCAGGCCAGAAAAATGGTTTTCATGCTTCTCTTTTCATAGCTTGTTGCGCAAGAGCAGCAAGGGCTGGAAGCCGATTTGACCCTTTACATCAGGCGGAATCAGCGCCGCCACACGGGCGTCATGGGTGGCAATCACCAGGGTGGCACCTTGTGCGCGGGCCGTGTCAAGCAGCAGGCCCACCGCATCGGCGGCGGCCTCATCGTCCAGGCTGGCGGTAGGCTCGTCCGCCAGAATGATGCGCGGCTGCAGCAGCACGGCACGCGCCAGTGCCACGCGCTGCGCCTGGCCGCCCGAGAGTTGCGCGGGTTTGCGCCGGGCCAGTTCCTGCACGCCCAGCGCGCTCAGGGCGGCATGGATACGCGCTCGGTCTTCGCGCTGGCCGCTGGCCCATTGCGCGAGGGCCAGATTCTGCTGCACATCGAGCGCGGCGCTCAGGTGCAATTTTTGCGGCAAAAAGCCGATCGTCCTGGCCCGCCAGGCATCTGCAGTTGCGTTTTTAAGTGCGTTCAGCGGCTGATCAGCCACCGTCAGTTCACCCGCCGTGGGGGCCACCAAGCCGGCGACCAGCGCCAGCCAGGTCGATTTACCGCAGCCCGAGGGGCCGCGCAGCAGCACCACGGCACCCTGTGCCACATCCACATCGGGAAAGTTCAGCGTAGGGCCGTTGGGGTACTGGTAGCTGAGTTGACGGGTGCGGATCATGGGTGGCCGCTCGTTGCGCAGTCGGCACACACCCCGCGCAACGATAGATCCATGCTCACGCCCTGATAACCCAGGGTGCGCAGTGCCTGCAGCGCCGCTTGCGCCGCTTTTTCCAGATCGCCGGCGTTGCCCTGCAACTCACCCGACAAAGGCCGGTCACGGTGACAGCTCTGGCATTCAAAGTGCGGGATGGACTGCAGGCTTGCCGGCATCGCCTGGTAGCGGCGCACCCGGTTGGCATCCACCCGGCACAGCAGCAAGCCGACCTGAGTGAGCCGGTCAATCAGGCGGTACAGGGTCACCCGGTCCAGTGCCAGCGTGCTGTCACCTTGCAGCGCCGCCTGCAACTGGGCGTGGGTGT
Organism: Rhodoferax sp.; assembly: GCF_012927445.1. GTDB lineage: Bacteria > Pseudomonadota > Gammaproteobacteria > Burkholderiales > Burkholderiaceae_C > Rhodoferax. Next base: position 160,291 of record NZ_JABBPD010000008.1, on the reverse strand, counting down.
AGCTGATCTCGGGGTGCGCCAGCAGCCAGCCCAGCACCATGCGCGCCGCGCTGGTGCGGCGCAACCCGTGCACCGTCAGCAACGCATCAATAGGATCGGTCATTGGTTTCAGTGATGCCATGGTGGTTTGTATTGCCTCAGATCTTGCCATTAATGCAATTTAGTTGCATTAGAATATACCGCAATCGAGTTGCATTATTGCGGCAACTCCAGACCGGCAGGTCCGCACTTTGTAAAGACGGGTTTTTCATGTCATCTCCATCCCATTTTTTTTCCGCCCCGGTTCGTAGCGTGCTGGCCTGGCCCGCATGGCTGCGGGTGCTGGTCGTGTTGCCCGCTGTGGTGCTGCTGTGGCTGGCCGTGGCCTGGGCCAACCTGGACGCCGCGCCATGGTGACGCTGGACAACCTGACGGTCAGCTACCGTCAGCACCCGGCCCTGCACCATGTCAGCGGCCAATTCGCGCCCGGCTCACTCACCGCCGTGATTGGGCCGAACGGTTCCGGCAAAAGCACACTGCTCAAAAGCATCATGGCGCTGCTGCCTATCTCCGGCGGGCGGATCACCGTGAGCACACCACGCACGCGCATGGCTTACCTGCCGCAACAGGCGGATATTGACCGCAGCTTCCCCATTGATGTGCGTGACTGCGTGCTGCTGGGCTGCTGGCCCACCGTCGGCGCCTGGGGCGGTGTCAATCAAGCGTTATTAGCGCGCGTCACGACGGCCCTGCGCACGGTGGGCCTGGAGGGCTTTGAACACCGGCCCATCGGTGCCCTGTCTTCCGGCCAATTTCAGCGCGTCCTGTTCGCCCGCGTGCTGGTGCAAGACGCCGACCTGATCTTGCTGGACGAACCCTTCAACGCCATGGATTCCAAAACCACCGCCGCCTTGCTCGCCTTGGTCCAGCAATGGCACCAACAGCAACGCACCGTCATTGCCGTGTTGCATGACGACGTGCAGGTGCGCGAGCATTTTCCGCAAACCCTGCTGCTGGCACGCGAGGTCGTGGCCTGGGGCGATACCGCGCAGGTCCTCACCGAGCCCCACTTGCGGCAAGCCAGAGCCTGGGCCGAAGCCTGGGACGACACGGCCGAGATCTGCAACACCGATGAGAAAGTGGCCGCCTGATGGACAGCTTCTTCAGCCTTTATCTCAGCCTGACCCAGGGAAGCTACGACTTGCTGCTGGCCCCGTTTGCGGAGTTTGCCTTCATGCGCCGCGCCCTGGTGGCCACGTTGGCGTTGTCGCTCAGCGCCGCGCCGCTGGGTGTTTTCCTGACACTGCGCCGCATGAGCCTGCTGGGCGATGCACTCAGCCATGCGGTGTTGCCCGGTGTGGCCATTGGCTTCATGTTGTTTGGCCTGTCGCTGACGGCGATGGCCGCAGGCGGCGTGATTGCGGGCATGCTGGTCGCCGCCATCGCCGGGCTGATCAGCCGTTCCACCGCCCTGAAAGAAGACGCCAGCCTGGCCGCCATCTACCTGGTAGCGCTGGCGCTGGGGGTGACTTTGATTTCAAGACAAGGCACGCAGCTCGATTTGCTGCACATCTTGTTTGGCAGTGCGCTGGGGGTTGACACACAAGGCTTGTACCTGGTGGCCACCGTCGCCAGCGTCAGTGTGCTGGCCTTGGCCGGGTTGTACCGCGGTTTGGTGCTGGAGAGTTTTGACCCGGTGTTTTTGAGTGCGGCCGGCCAGCGGGGCTGGGGCGGCTGGCGCAGCTGGATCTGGCAACAGGGTTTTCTGATGCTGGTGGTCATCAACCTGGTGGCTGGTTTTCAAACCCTGGGGACGCTGATGGCGGTAGGGCTCATGATGCTGCCGGCCGTCTCAAGCCGCCTCTGGCATGACACCCTGCCCGCCCAGCTGCTCAATGCCAGCGGACAGGCAATGCTGGCGGGCCTGGCAGGCCTGCTGCTGTCGTACCACCTGGACACGCCCTCGGGCCCGACCATCATCGGCTGCGCGGGGAGCCTGTATTTTTTCTCGTTGCTGTTTGCGCCCGGAGGATGGTTGCCCCGTTATCGGTCTCGCACACACCGGGTCGCCTGAAAACGTTCCAGCACGACCCGCTTTTATTTCTTCACATCCATCAGGACTATTCGATGCCACGCTTGTTACGCCCATTATTGACTTCGGTGGTTTCAGTGGTTCTGGCCGCACTGTGCCTGCACCCAACCAGCAGCTTCGCGGCCGAAAAATTGCCGGTGACCGCCAGCTTCAGCATCCTGGCTGACCTGGTGCGGGTCGTCGGGGGGGAGCGCGTCACGGTCACCACCCTGGTGGGGCCTGACGAAGACGCGCATGTCTTCGAACCGAAGCCCGTGGACGCCAGGAACATCCTGCACGCCAGGCTGCTGGTTATCAACGGCCTCGGATTTGAACCCTGGGCGCACAAGCTGACCCGATCCGCCGGCTACAAGGGCGCCACGCTGGTCGCGTCCCTTGGCGTGGCGACCCGCACCCTGCCCGCCGAGAACGGCAGCCGGCACGCCCAGAGTGATCCCCACGCGTGGCAAAACCCCGAGAACGTGATCCTTTACGTGCGCAACATTGCGGCCGCGCTCACCCAACTGGACGCCGCCGGTACGGCCACCTTCAAAAGCAACAGCGAGGCTTATATCAAGGAGCTGCAAACCCTGGACAACTGGGCCAAGAGCCAGTTTGCGCAGCTGACCAAGGACAAACGCAAGGTCATCACCTCGCACGATGCCTTTGGCTACTTTGCAGAGCACTACCAACTGACCTTTCTGGCACCACAAGGCGTGTCCACCGATGCCGAACCCAGCGCCAAACAAGTGGCGCTTCTGATTCGCCAGATCAAACGCGAAAAAATCAAGGCTGTTTTTGTGGAGAACATGAGCAATCCCAAACTGCTGGAACAACTCACCAAAGACACGGGCGTGACCGTTGGCGGCAAGCTGTATGTGGACGCCCTCTCCGGTCCGGATAAGGCGGGCGCCAGCTACCTCAAGATGATGCGCCACAACGTGACTCAATTGATGCAGGGGATGCAGCAGAACTGAGGCAAACCCGCAGCGCCGGACCAAACGCCAGCCCCTAGCCAACCTCCGTGACTGCTGGCAAAATTACTTCAACGCCAGACGCTGAAAATCAAGCATTGCCCCAACCATCATGAAAACCCGTTTATCACCGATAGCGTTGTTGCTGTTCTCGATACTCGCATGGAGTGGCGAGGTGCCGCCACCGTTTTCTTCGCTGCCCCCGGGGCAGGCGTTGCCGAAGGAATTTCGCATCGTCACCCTGCCGAAGATTGCCAGAAATAATTTTTCCCTGGTGGCCGATGAAGGCAAGACCGTCCTGCGCGTTGATTCCGACAACAGCGCTGGCAGCCTTGACATTCCCCTCACCGCGCCGGCATCGGACGCCGCAGGCGGCGGCAAAGCGGTGCTGGAATGGCGCTGGAAAGTCAACCGCATGCTGGACAAAGCGGACATGGAGGACAAACTCGACGACGACCATTCAGCGCGGGTGTATGTGTTTTTTGATGTCCCGCTGGAATCACTGTCTTTTGCCGATCGCAGCAAAATAAAACTCGCGCGCCTGGTGGCCGGCGTCGAGGTCCCGACGGCGGCCCTGTGTTACGTGTGGGACAACAAATACCGCATCGGTTACAAGACGTGGAGCCCCTACACCCATCGACTGCGAAAAATTGTCCTGCAAAGCGGGCCGGCGCATGTGGGCCAATGGATGACTGAATCGCGCGACGTGTACGCAGATTTTCGAGATGCTTTCGGCTTTGATGCCCCGGCCGTGACCAGCATTGCCGTTGGCAGCGATTCCGACAACACCAATGAGCGCGTCACCACCTGGTTCGGCGACATCAGCTTTCGCAAATGAAAATGTAGGGGTAAAAAGGTTGCGGGCTAAACTCGGCGGGCACCTCTGTGTCGTCCCGCTGGAGCATCCTTTTTGTCCTACTCTCATCTTCTTCTCGCCCTGTCCGTTGTCTTCGTCTGGGGCACCAACTTTGTCGTTATCCGCTGGGGACTGGATGGTTTGCCACCCTTTCTGTTTGCCACGCTGCGTTTTGCTTTTTCCGCCCTGCCCTGGTTGCTGTTTATCCGGCGGCCGGCGGTGCCCTGGCACAAGCTGGCCGCGTTTGGCATGTTGCTGGGGGTGGGGCAATTTGCCTTGCTGTTCCTGGCCATGCGCGCCGATATTTCACCCGGACTGGCTTCGCTGGTCATTCAGGTCCAAGTCTTCTTCACCATCGGCTTGTCGCTGCTGACACTGGGCGAACGGGTCCGGGGCTATCAACTGGCAGGACTGATGCTGGCCGTGGCGGGGCTGGCCGTCATTGCCTCGCACCTGGACGCCACCCTCACGGTCAAGGGTCTGGCCCTGGTGCTGGCGGCGGCGTTTTTCTGGGCCTGCGCCAATATGGTGGTTAAAACGGTGGGGCGCGTCGACATGCTCGGCTTCATGGTCTGGACCAGCCTGTTCGCCGTACCACCGTTATTTGCCCTGTCGTGGTGGCTGGAAGGACCGCAGGCCATGGCGTCGGGTGTGATGCACGCCAGCGTCGGGGTGTGGGCCTGCGTGCTGTGGCAGGCCATCGGCAACACACTGTTCGGCTACGGTGTGTGGAACTGGCTGCTGGCACGGCATCCGGCCGCCACGATCACACCCATGGCACTGCTGGTACCCGTCTTCGGCATGGGGGCCTCGGCACTGTCCCTGGGTGAGCCGCTGCCCCTGTGGAAGCTGGCAGCCGGCGCACTGGTGCTGTGCGGTCTGGTGGTGATCGTTGTGTGGCCGCGCCTGCGCGCGGCCCTGCTGCGAACCAACGCTTAAGCAGACGCCCATGCGCAACCAACACGAGGGTCGTTTCATCGAACATCCTGCCACGCCAGCCATTCTGCACATTGAGGGTCTGCGTTTCGGCTACCCGCAACGCGAACTGTTCACCCATCTGTCTGCGCGCATTCCGTCCGGCGTCACGCTGGTGTGTGGCGGCGATGGCAGCGGCAAGACCACATTGCTCCGGCTGCTGGCGGGGCAACTCCCCGCCCAGGCCGGCGTCCTGCAGATCAACGACATGCGACTGAGCGATCAGCCACTGTGCTACCGGCAGCAGGTGTTCTGGGCCGACCCGCAGTCAGAGACCTGGGATCAGCTCAGCGCGGTCGACTACTTCAAGTCGCTGCCCCGCCTTTACCCCCAATTTGACGAGCAGGTCTTGGCCGGGTTGATCGAAGGTTTGTCACTGACGCCGCATCTGCACAAGCCGCTTTACATGCTGTCCACCGGGTCGAAGCGCAAAGTCTGGCTGGCCGCCGCCTTTGCCTCGGGTGCAACGGTCACCTTGCTGGACGAACCCTTTGCCGCGCTCGACAAGGCTTCGATTGGTTTTGTGCTGGAACTTCTGGCAGACGCATCAAGCCACCCGAACCGAGCATGGCTGGTCGCCCACTACGATGCGCCAGGCGAGGTGCCGCTGGCGGCCATCATTGATCTGGACCACCCGTAGCTGCTGTCGCGCAACTTTCTCGCGGTAAACTGCCGCTGCTGTTGTGTTGACTTCCAACTGGCACGCCGTAACGCCGAATTCACTTCTTTAGCAGAAGCCGGATCGGGTCAGACGGCCTGCGTGTGGCTGGTTGGAAGAATAAACATGATGGAAAGTACCGTTCAAAGCGCTGCCAACGGGCAGGTCAGCAGACATTTAGAGGTGCGAAACGCATAACCGGACCTGGTTCGATCCCCCCGCATTTTGCGCAGGGCTTTTGCCCAGCCGTCCCAACTCCAGTCTGTTTTATCCTGCTGCTTGGTCGCGCTCTTTTTTCCAAAGGATGCCATGACTTATCTGCAAAAACTCGCCGCCATCGTGAATGACACGATTGCACCCGCGGCGCAAGCCACCGACCGTGATAGCGCGTTTCCGCGCATCGCCATAACGGCGCTTGGTGAGGCGGGACTCCTCGGTCTGGTCAGTGCAAGCACGGTTGGCGGCATGGGACTCGGCTTGGCAGAAGCGGCTCAGGTTGTGGAACGGATTGCCGAGGCTTGCCCCTCCACCGCCATGGTGGTGACCATGCACTATTGCGGCACCACCGTGCTGGAAAAATTCGGCAACGAGGCAACCCGGCAGGACATTGCGGCGGGTCACCATCTGACCACGCTGGCCTGGTCCGATACCGGCTCGCGCAGTCACTTCTGGGCACCCGTTGGTTCCGCGCACCAAGAGGGCAACGAGGTCGTCCTGGATTGCAGCAAAACGATGGTGACATCGGCGGGCGAGGCCAACTCTTACGTCTGGTCAACCTGTCCTGTCGCAGCCACGGGTGCCAGCACCCTATGGCAGGTTGACAGCAAACTGGCCGGCCTCAGCGAGCCCAAATTTTTCGATGGCATGGGCTTGCGCGGCAATCGCTCCTCGCCGCTGACCGCCAAGTCGCTGCGACTGTCGAACTCGGCCATGTTGGGAACCGATGGCGGTGGCTTTGACATCATGATCGGCACGGTGCTGCCGGTTTTCGCGACGCTGATCGCCTCCTGCTCGATTGGCCTCATGGAGGCATCACTCAAATCGTCTTGCGCCCATGTCAGCGGCAACAAACTGGAGCATTTGGGCACTACGCTGGCCGATCTGCCCACCATCCGCGCTTACATTGCCCGTGCCCGTATCCAGGCCGATATGGCGCGCACCTTGCGTGATGACACGATCGCGGCCTTGGCGGCCGGTCGTGAAGATGCCATGCTGCGCGTGATGCAGGTTAAGGTGGCGGCGGCAGAAGCCGCCCTGCAGGTGACTGACACCGCCATGCGCGTCTGCGGTGGCGCGGCGTTCCGCAAGGATGTTGGCGTGGAGCGTTACTTCCGCGATGCGCGGGCCGCCTCCATCATGGCGCCCACTTCCGATGTGTTGTTCGACTTTATTGGCAAGGCCGTGTGCGGCATGCCGGTGTTTGGTTAAGGAGCAGACGATGACAACACCATTGATGATGGGTGCCGTGGCTTATGCACCCAAGGTTGTGACAATCTGGGAAGGATTTAAAGAGTATTTTCGACGTCTTGATTTTGAATTCGACTACGTTCTTTATTCCAACTACGAACGTCAGGTTGAAGCGCAATTCGACGGCAGCATCGCCATCGCCTGGAACTCGCCGCTGGCCTGGGTCCGGGCCGATCGCATGGCCCGTGCCCGCGGTCAAACAGCCCGCGCCGTGGCGATGCGCGACACCGACTGCGACCTCACGTCGGTGCTGGTGGTGCGCAGCGACTCAGCGGTTGCAGAGGCGGACGAATTGGCCCAGTTGACGGGCAAAGTCATTGGTTTCGGGGCCATCGATTCACCACAAGCCAACCTGATTCCGCTCGACCATTTGCGCCAACATGGCTTGATCGCAGGGCGCGATTACACGGCCAGACGCTTCGACGTGCTGGGCGGCAAACACGGCGACCATATTGGCGGCGAACGCGAGGCAGCACTGGCCTTGATGGCCGGCGAAATTGATGCGGCCTGGATGATCGACGGCAACCACATAGCGTTCTCGCGTGAAGGCCTGTTGCCGGCCAGTGCCACCCGTATCGTGGCGCGAACCGGCATCTACGATCACTGCAACTTCACCGTCAGCCCCGGCGCACCCGAAGACAAAATTGCCCGCTTCACTGAGTTGCTGTTGGCCATGCGCTGGGAAGACCCGTTGGTACGGCCCCTGCTAGAACTGGAAGGACTCAAAACCTGGCTGCCCGGTCGCACCAGTGGTTACGATTTACTGATTCGGGCGACCGACGACGAAAAGTTTTATGACGCTGAAGGAAACATCCTTGCTACCGATTATCGATATTGAAAATTTGGGGCTCGATGCGGGCGCCCATTTATTGGTCAAACACGGCCTATTGAACGTGCCACCCGGTGACGAAATCGGTGTGATCGGCCGTTGCCCGGGATGGGAAGCCCAGTTGTCCGCTTGGTGCCGCAGTCAAGGGCATCAATTCGCCGTGTCTAAACAGGACGGGCGGACGGTGGCACGCGTAAGGCGGGGCGAGGCCGAAATCGGCCGTTGGCGCGGTGCCATGCACACGGGGCACGCCGACCCGACGGTTGAAGGCGCAGTGGCCGGGCAAGCCCAGGCTTGCTGGGGTTTGGCGGCGCGGGGCGCAACGGTGGAAGCGGGGTCACCTGCCATCCATTTCCGGCTCGATCAAAAAATGGAGGTCTGGTCCGACAGCGCCGCCGATCTGTACAAGCAGGCGGTGGCGGCGCAATGGAACCCCGATGCCGTCATTGACTGGGACGCCCCTTTTGAGTTGCCGGACATCGTGGAAGATGCGGTGGTGCAGGTGCTTACCTACATGATCGAAAACGAAGAGGCTGCCTTGATTGTGCCGGCACGTTTTCTGGGGCAATTGCATCCGCATTTTCGCGAAGTACAAGCCTTGCTGGCGATTCAGGTGGCCGATGAGGCGCGGCACATCCACGTCTTCACACGGCGTTTGCGCCTGAAGGGCCGCGAGCCGGCACTCTCGACCGCCGGCGGCCAGACTTCTCTGAAAACACTGCTGGATGAGCCTGATTTTTCCATCACGCAATTTTTGCTGTCGGTGCTGGGCGAAGGTACTTTCGTCAGCTTGTTGCACTTTCTGCATGCCCATGCGCCGGACCCGGTGACCCGGCAGGTTGCCCGGCTGGCGGCACGGGACGAAGCCCGTCACGTGGCGTTTGGCATGATGCATTTAATGTCGAGGCTGGAACAGGAACCCCAGTTCCGGACCCGTTTGGCGAACGCCGTGCAATCACGCAACGATGCCCTGTCAGGCACGTCCGGACTAAACGAAGAAGTGTTTGATGCCTTGATCCTGCTGGCAGCGGGAGAATTGACACCCACGGCAATTGCCGCCGGTTATGTTCGGGTGCAAGAGTTGATGCTGGACATGGCCGCAGGACGACAGGCCCGCCTGGAAAAACTGGGCTTTGGCAAAGAAACCGCACAACAACTGTCCGCACTGCATACGCGCAACTTCATGTAGTCAAGCCAACCCGGCGATCGCTGCCATTACGGTATCAAACCGCCCTTCGGGGCGGTTTTTTATAGTTCAGCATGTTCTGTTTGCACTCTCGATCGGAACGACTGCAATCTTGAACTCGTGAGCTCAGGCTGCGATCCGCGACAAGGCTGAATTATTGTCAGGACTCGCCTGAAGAAATTTCAACCTGAGAGAGGCTTACTTTGCCCCTATAGTCTCGTTCGCGATGAGTTACCCACTCACTCGACCGCTGGCGCGCTCGCATGCCAGCGTCAACCCAATATAACGTTCAGGAAAAAAATCATGGTCTGGCAACAGGTATACAACCCGTTTGGAAATATGGTCATTTCCACCTTGCTGGCGGCCGTGCCCGTGGTGGTGATGCTTGTGGCATTGGGATTTCTTCATATCAAGGCGCACATTGCGGCCGGTCTAGGTCTGTTGGCCGCGGTGCTGGTGGCTGTATTCGCTTATGGCATGCCTGCCAGCATGGCGGGTACGGCGGCCATGTATGGCGGTTTTACCGGCCTGCTGCCGATCGGCTGGATTGTGCTCAACATCATCTTCTTGCAGCAACTGGCGGAGCAAAACGGCAGCTTCAAAATTCTGCAAGCCTCGCTGTCGGGCATTACCGATGACCGTCGCCTGCAGCTGCTGCTGATCGCCTTTTGCTTTGGCGCTTTCTTTGAAGGCGCGGCAGGCTTTGGCACCCCGGTGGCGGTGACTGCCGGTATTTTGATCGGCTTGGGCTTCTCGCCGCTGGCCGCTTCGGGCCTGAGTTTGATTGCCAATACCGCACCCGTCGCCTTCGGCGCACTGGGCACGCCCGTCATCACGTTGGCCAAAGTCCATGGCTACGACCTGATGGAAGTCACCGCGATGATTGGGCGGCAACTGCCGTTCTTCTCGCTGCTGGTGCCATTCTGGTTGATTTGGGCCTTTGCGGGTCGCAAGGCCATGATGGAGATCTGGCCCGCGATTCTGGTCACGGGTCTTTCGTTTGCCATCCCGCAATACCTGGTGTCCAACTTCATCGGCCCGGAACTGGTGGACATCATTGCGGCCATCGTCTCGATGGTTTCGCTGATCCTGTTCCTGCGCGTCTGGCAGCCCAAGAAAATCTGGACCTCCCCTAACTTGAAGGGTCACGAGACCGACGGCGGCGAGGCCAAGGCGCCGGTGGCTATTGTGAAATACTCGCGCGCTGAGCTGATTCAAGCCTGGACGCCATGGGCCATCCTGACTGTGTTCGTGTTTGTCTGGGGCTTGCCGCCCGTGAAGAACTTCCTGAACAACATTTTCGCCCCCAAGTTCCCGATCGATGGCCTGCATAACCTGATCATGAAGATGCCCCCGGTAGTGCCGACGCCGCATCCTGAGGCCGCAGTCTATGTACTCAATCTGCTGTCAGCCACCGGCACCGGCATTTTGCTGGCGGCCATCATCGGCGCGCTGGTCATGAAATACAAACCGATGGAGATCGTGCGCTCCTTTGGCCGCACCTTCTGGCTGGTGCGTTATTCGCTGATGACCATTGTCTTGATGCTGGGTCTGGGTACCTTGACCCGCTTTTCGGGCACCGACACCACGCTGGGTCTGGCCTTTGCCAACAGCGGCGTGTTCTATCCGTTCTTTGGTACTTTGATGGGCTGGCTCGGCGTGGCGATGACCGGTTCCGACACCGCCTCGAACGTGCTCTTCGGCGGCATGCAGCGGGTAGCGGCGGATCAGTTGGGCTTGTCGCCCAACCTGATGGGCGCGGCCAACAGCTCGGGCGGCGTCATGGGCAAAATGATTGACGCCCAGTCGATTGTGGTCGCTTCCACCGCCACGCGCTGGTTCAACCATGAAGGCGACATCCTGCGCTATGTGTTCTTCCATTCGATCGCGCTGGCCTGTCTGGTGGGCATCCTTGTCACGCTGCAGGCTTATGTATTCCCCTTCACGCTGATGGTCGTTCACTGACATAAAGAACCCAGTTCCGCCCGGCTGCGCGCCGGCGCGGAATCATCTTGATTCAATCAGTCGATTCGCCGGTCATGGGCGACTCGGACTCCAAGCAGTCGTGCTCAACGCCCCATCAAGGCGCAATAAGCGTTACGCGTCGCAGGGGACACAGATGCCAGCAGTTGGTCATACGATGTTTTGTGTCGAGCCATCATTCGTGCCGAGGCCACGGTTTTTGATCTGCAAAACCAGTGGCAAGTGTGCTGCATCAAAAACAGTTCGGCGGACATCGTGAAGGCTTTGCTTTTGGGTGTTTGATTGAGGCTGCTGTTCGCGGCATTGGTGATCCCTTGCGCATGAATGCGCAGGGCTTCACGCAGGTCAAACGTGGCACTCGGAAAAAGCTTGTCGGCATACGGGATGGCTATGGCAAATTTACTCACGCGAGCATCTGCTTCTTCAATCTTGGAAAAATCCGTGACAAAGCGGTTGAACTGCTCACAGAGCACGGTCTCGGAAGTTGTCAACAAATTCCAGACTTGCGCCTGCCGGTCTGGATTCGACTCCCCCAACGCCCGCAAGTAGCCGTCCGTCAGACTTTCCATCAGTTTTTCAATCTGGTGCTGCCCGAGATGACTTCCCAACAAGGCAATGCGCCGATTTTGGTCTTTCGACTTGAGCGTGTAGGCGCCAAAGGCGGTCAACATCAGCAAAATATATGTTTCCATGACAACGTATAGGGGTGTTTGAGTATGCAAATGACGCATTGACTGCGTCGCCGTTTGATGACGATGTGATGGACTATTGGGGCCGGAGGGTGACCACCCCGTCCAGCATCAGAAAAATCAGGCAGTCAGCGCCGCCAACTGGGCCCGGAGCTCCGCGTTCTCGGCACTGAGTTCTGTGATCGTTTGCTTGAGTCGCGCAATCACGCCTTCAGGCGATTCCGGCTCGAAGCGTGCCCCGGCCTTGGCTTCGCGTACCTGCCGGGCGGCTTGTTGCAGCTCTTTCTTCCCCCCGGCCACGGCGGCCACCTGCTCTTCAACGGGCAAGGAGGCCACGGTGGCCGCCGCGTTGATGGAAATCGTGCCTGACTTCACGGCCGCCACCAGTTCGGGCGTGGCCGACTTCTGGATTTTTTCGATCTGACTGATGGTATTGCTGCTGATGCGCGCTGCCTTGGCGATGGCGTCGCGAGTGATCAAGGGTTCCGGCGCCTTGGCTCCCGCAACGGGCGGCTCACTCAGCGGCTGCGACTGCTGCTGGCGCGAGGCCTGGATGTCCTTCTTGCGCAAAGCCAACACACCACGCTGAAAATCAGACACGCTGCGCCGCCCCAGATGCTGGTCAATCATCCATAAATGGACATCGTCAATGGACTCAAATCGGCTGTTCTGCACGGTATTGAAAGGGATGCCGTGCTTGCTGCAAATGCCATAACGGTTATGCCCGTCTACCAGCACATCACCCCACAACACCAAGGCGTCACGGCAGCATTCGGCCAGCAAGCTACGCTCCAGGGCGTCGTGTTCGTCGGGGGTCAGGGGGTCGATGTAGGCAAGCAGTTCTTCGTTAACCGTGATATTCATGGCGAGGCAGGCAGGTAATGGCAAAGAGAGCTATTTTAGAAGACCCAGTGCTTTGCCACCTCTGCAAGCTAAGGTCGTAAAAAAAGGGCCGCAGCCCTTTTTGGGATGTAAGTTGCCGATTGTTAACGGGCAACCGCACGCTCTGCCAGATAGATCTCGATACGGCGATTTTTGGCGCGTCCAGAATCGGTATTGTTGTCAGCAATCGGCTCGCGCTCACCACGGCCATCAATCTGGATACGACGTCCGTCCACGCCGCGTGAAACCAGGTAGTCACGCGCGCTGGCAGCGCGATTGACCGACAGCGAGTTGTTCGTGGCCTCGGAGCCCGTACTGTCAGTGTGTCCGACGATACGGATCTCGGTATTGGGCTGGCTGTTCAAGCCTTGCGCAAACTGGTCCAGGATCGGCTGCAGATTCGACTTGATGTTGGATCGGCCCGTGTCAAACGAAATATCGCTCGGAATGTTCAGCTTGAGCTGATTGTCGGCCGTCTGCGTTACCCCCACACCGGTGCCGGCAGTGGCTTGCTCCATGGCTGCCTTCTTCTTGGCCATCTGCGTGGACCAGATGTAACCACCCAGCGCCCCAACCCCGGCACCGATGGCCGCAGACTCCCGGCTGTCGCCAATGGCAACGCCGGCCAAGGCACCCACTCCCCCGCCAATGGCGGCACTGCGCTGCGCCGGCGTCATGTCGGCGCAGCCGCTGGCCAATAAGGCAGCCGTAACGCTAAGGCTTAAAACGATGGTGCTACTACGTGATGCGAGTGTTTTCATGGTTCGTCCTTAAGGTTGATTCAAGTGTTTTGTGATGACGTAGTTTGCCGCTTTCTCTGTGCTGCAGCAAGTAATCAGCGCAAAGTGTACTGTCAGTACCAGGCCGTTGAACAGCGACGCGATCAACAGCCACCACAGCAGAAAGGCCCTTGCGGGCCTTGGCTGACGCGGCGGACCAGCCCCGGCAAACAAAATAAGTTATGGCTCAATCCCGCACCAAACGCGCAAAGGTCTTGCGAAACTTTGCCACTTTGGGTGCGGCTACGGCAACGCAGTAGCCCTGGCCCGGATTTTTTTTAAAAAAGTCCTGGTGGTAACTCTCGGCCGGCCAGTAGTTGGTCAGCGGCAAAACCTCGGTGACGATGGCCTGGCTGTACACCCCACTCTGGTTCAGCTCACGAACGAGGTCCTGGGCAATCGTTTCCTGTTCCGGGGTTGAAAAATAAATGCCACTGCGGTATTGGGTGCCGCTGTCATGCCCCTGCCGATTCAGCGTGGTCGGGTCGTGAATGACAAAGAAAATCTCAAGGATTTCACGCAAGCTGATCTGCGCCGGGTCAAACACCAGCTTCACAACCTCATTGTGGCCCGTGGTGCCGGTGCAAACCTGCTCATAACTGGGCTGCACGGTCTGCCCGTTGCTGTAACCCGACTCGACATCCTCCACGCCGCGAACCCGGACAAATACAGCATCAAGGCACCAGAAGCAGCCACCACCCAAGGTGATGGTTTGAAGGGTATCTGACATGGGGAATCTCCGTTCACTGCGAGTGGTCCAATCGACCCCTTGAATCTTACGCGCCGGCGAATTTTTATTCATTCGGTGGCCCCGACAACCCCGATTCGCGTAAGGACAGATCAAGCGCTCAGTCGGCCTCTCCGTGATTGACAGTCCGCCGGTCCGAAGCTACATTAATAACCAGTTAGTCATTAATATTTATGCCCCTTTCCAAGCTGATTTGTAGCCCCTCCATGGGAGCGCCCGCCAAGCATGAGCGTCGCAAGGACGCGCGTCCAGGCGAACTGCTCGATGCCGCGCTCGAGTTGTTTGTGGAAAAAGGCTTCGCCGCCACCCGCTCTGAAGAGGTCGCCAAACGGGCCGGTGTATCCAAAGGCACGCTCTTTCTTTATTTCGCCAGCAAGGAAGAATTATTCAAGGCCGTAGTCCGCGAGAACATTTCCGGTCGCTTCGTCGAGTGGAATGCCGAGTTCGTTAACTTTCAAGGCAGCACGGCCGACATGCTGCGCTATTGCATGACCGCCTGGTGGGAGCGGATCGGTTCGACCAAGGCCTCCGGCATCACCAAGCTCATGATGAGCGAGGCACGCAACTTCCCGGATCTGGCCACCTTTTACGAGCACGAGGTGATCCAACCAGGTCAAGAACTGATCCAGCGCGTGCTGCAACGCGGCGTGGACCGCGGCGAGTTCCGCCCGATCGATATGAAGTACGGGGTTTATATCGTCTTGGCCCCGATGCTGTTTCTTGCCATGTGGAAGCATTCTTTGGGCACTTGCACCGCGGGTGTGCAACTGATTCCCGAAGAGTACCTCGCCGTGCAGGTTGAAACGCTTCTCTATGGTCTGAGTGTGGGCCCGCGCAGCCACCCTGCATCAGCTGAAATATTGCGGCAAGAACCGATGGATGACCTGGCGCAATGACGGCATCGCCGCAGTGCGCGAATATTGGCATTAAAAGAAATTTTGCTGAAAGCGTCGCCGGGTAAAATTTTACACAATCGGTTAACATACCCCCTGGAGTACCTGAATGAATTTTGAACAAGCCCGCTTCAACATGATCGAACAACAAATTCGTCCTTGGGACGTTTTGGATGCGGACGTGTTGCACTTGCTGTCGGTCGTCAAACGTGAAGACTTTGTTCCTTTGGCGCACAAAGCGCTGGCCTTTGTCGACATGGAAATCCCTTTGGGCCACGGTCAATGCATGCTCGCACCCCGCGTCGAAGCCCGCATGTTGCAGGACGTTGCCGTTCAAAAACATGAAAAAGTGCTGGAAATCGGCGCTGGCTCCGGCTACATGGCTGCCCTGCTGGCGCACCGTGCCCAGCGCGTGATTTCACTGGAAATCAATCCGGAATTGGCCGCCATGGCCCGCACCAACCTGCAAAAAGCGGGCATCACCAATGCCGAAGTTCGGCAGTTCGACGGTTCCAAAGGCACCCCGGCAGAGGGTCCGTTTGACGTGATCGTCCTCAGTGGCTCGGTGGCTGAAGTGCCGCCCGCACTGCTCGCCAACCTCAAGGTGGGCGGCCGGCTCATCGCCATCGTGGGTGATGAGCCCGTGATGCGCGCCACCCTCATTACCCGCACGGGCGAGACCGCCTTCAAAACCAGCCAGCCCTGGGATACGGTTGCGCCCCGCCTGCTCAATTTCCCCGAGCCTTCACCTTTTCATTTTTGAACCTATGGTTACTCAAATTCGCCCCTCTCAATTGGCCGCTTGGCTCGAAACAGTTCGCGCCCATGGTTCGCCCGTGGTGTTGGATGTCCGCGAACCCTCTGAGTTGCAGGTGGCCAGCATCAAGGCGGACGGTTTTGAGCTAATCACCATTCCGATGGGGGTGATTCCGCCACGGCTGAGTGAACTCGACCCCGAGCAACCGATTGCCTGCCTGTGCCATCACGGCGGGCGCAGCATGCAGGTGGCGGCCTTTTTGAAAGCCAGGGGCTTTACCCATGTGGCCAATATTGCCGGCGGCATTAACGCCTGGTCCGCCGAGCTGGACCCCAGCATTCCAAGATATTGAGCCTCCCGGTCAACACGCTCTGACTTGCCTGCCCCTACTGCCGATGCACATAACTCTAAGGCTCACCATGAAAACGTTCCGTCTGTTACCCCTGTTTGTTGCCGTCAGCGCTGCGTTGGCCCTGCCGGTGCAGGCGCAAAGTTTGGTGGACCTGTACGAGTCGGCGCGCGGCTTTGATGCGTCTTATCAGTCATCCAAGTCGCTGTATGACGCCACCCTGGCCAAGGGCGCCCAAGCCAAGGCGGGTATCTTGCCCACAGCGGGTCTGGCGATCGGAGTTTCACGCTCCACGCAAGAAGCCATTCCAGACGCAGGCACCCGAAGCGACCGCTCCTATGGCACCGAGAATGCCACCGTGAGCGCATCGCAGCCTTTGTACCGTCCCGGCAACTGGGCGGGTTACAAGCAAGGTCTCAAACAAGTCGATCTCGCCCAAGCCCAGTTGGCCGCCGCCGATCAGGATTTGATCGTGCGTGTCAGCCAGGCTTACTTTGACGTGCTGGCAGCGCAGGACAGCCTGACCTTTGTCCAGGCCCAGAAAGCCGCTGTAGGCGAACAACTGGCGTCGGCCAAACGCAACTTTGAAGTCGGCACCTCCACCATCACCGACACGCGCGAGGCTCAGGCCCGCTTTGACCTTGGGACCGCACAAGAAATCGCGGCCGAGAACGACCTCCGCGTCAAGAAAATTGCCCTTGACCAGCTGGCTGGCAAAAGCGATACCCAGCCCCAACCCCTGGCCCAGCCCCTGACACTGCCGGCGTTGTTGCCCAATGATGTCAACGTCTGGGTCCAGCAGTCTGAAGTCGACCACCCCAGCATCAAGCAAACCCAGATTGCGCTGGACGTAGCGCAGTTGGAGACCAACAAGGCAGAAGCCGGCCACAAGCCGACCCTGGATCTGGTCGCCAGTTATGGCGCCACCAACAATCTGGATGGCAGCGTTAATGGGCCCGGCGGCTCCCGCGTCAATGCCGGCTCGATTGGCCTGTCATTCAACCTGCCGCTGTTCGCCGGTTTTTCTACGCAGAACCGCATCAAGGAAACCCTGGCACTGGAAGAGAAAGCCCGCAATGACCTCGACGGCGCCAAACGCTCGGTGGCGTTGAGCACCCGCACGGCGTTCTTCGGCGTACTGTCGGGCCAAGGCCAAGTCAAGGCGCTGGAAGCGGCCGAGGCTTCCAGCCAGAGCGCGCTGGACGCCAACAAGCTGGGCTACCAAGTCGGTGTGCGCATCAACATCGACGTTCTCAACTCCCAAAGCCAGCTGTTCCAGACCAAGCGCGATCTGGCCAAGGCGCGCTATGACGTGCTGGTGGGCGGATTGAAGTTGCGCCAGGCCAACGGCACGCTCAAGGCCGACGACTTACAGAGCGTCAACACCCTGTTGGCCCAGTAAGGCCAGCACCGCGCTGACCGTTTTTTCGACCGCACCGCGATGGGCGCTTGAAAAGCGGGCGGCCGCACTGACCACGGCTTGCTGAGCCGCCGGGTCGTTCGCCAGCTGCTGCGCCACGGCCACCGCCTGCTGCAGCGATGACACCCTGATTGCAGCCCCGGCCGCTTGCGCCAGCGCAGCGGCTTCGGCAAAATTAAAAGTGTGCGGCCCCATCACCACCGGGCAGGCGCAGGCTGCGGCTTCAATCAGATTTTGTCCCCCCAGCGGCTCAAAGCTTCCCCCCAGCAAGGCGACATCCGCCAGACCGTAATAGAGCGCCATTTCGCCCAGGGAGTCGCCCAGCCAGATCGTGCCGGTGGCTGACCCCGCATCCGCGGCGGGCCCATCCGCCCAGTCGCTGCGGCGCGAGACGCTAAAACCATGACTTTCGATCAGCGCCGCCACCGCGTCAAAGCGCTGCGGATGGCGCGGCACGATCAGCCACTGCACGTGATTCGCTACTGAATTAATAGCGTCCTGCGCACTATCGACGGGGGCTAGAGGCTTAAAAGACGCTAATATTTGAAGCAATGCCAGTTCCTCGCCCTCGCGTGAACTGGCGAACATCACGACCGGCCGGCCGGCCCGGCGCCGCCAAGCGCGGCCGGTGGCCAACTGCTCGGCATTGGGCATGGCGTCAAACTTGAGATTGCCGAAGACACCCTGCACGTCGGCACCCAAGGCAAAGAATCGCGCGGCGTCATCCAGCGTTTGCGCCCAGACGGCGGCCAGACGGCGATAGGCCGGTCGCGCCAGCCAAGCCAGCCGGCGCGCCTGCCGCAGCGACTTGTCGCTCAAGCGCGCGTTGGCCAGCACCAGCGGCACCCCCGCCTGCTGGCAGCCGGCGGCCAGGTTCGGCCAGATTTCGGTTTCCATCAGGATGCCGATGCTGGGTTTGAATTGTTTGAGAAAACGCTGCACCGCCGCCGGGGTATCCCAAGGCTGCCAGGTCTGGAGGTCGCCCGGCTGCAGCAGCTTGGCGCCTTCAGCGCGGCCGGTGGCCGTGCCATGCGTGAGCAACAGGCGCATGCCGGGCAAGCGCTCGCGCAAGCGTGCCAACAGCACGGCGGCAACCCGCGTTTCACCGAGCGACACGGCATGCAGCCAAATGGTGGGGCCCTGTGACGCCTCGGGCTGGACCGGGTAATAACCGAAGCGCTCTTCGATCGCCTCCAGGTAACCCGGCTCCTGCACGCCACGCCGCGCCAGTTTGCGGCGCACAAGCGGCTGGGCCAGCCGCATCAACAACGAATACAGCAGGCGCGTCATAGCGTCGCGACGACCGCCGATGGCGCCGCAGAAACAGCCCCTGACCCTGACACCGCCCGCCAGGTCTGCCAGACCACGTCCACGGACGGCGTGGGCCGCGCAAACACACTGCGCTGGCGCAGCGCCGGCCTTTGGCCGTCGATCAACACCGCTTGAGCAACAAGGGGTCCGGTGCGCCACGCCGTGTCAAAGTTGTAGATTTGCACATGCGGCAAATCGAGCGCGACCGCGATGTGGCTCAAGCCACTGTCCACGCCGATCACCCCGGCGCAGCCCGCCAGCGCATCGGTCAAGGCGTCGAGCCCGAGCCGGGGCCAGACTTGCACATGCGCCAGACCGCTGGCGATTTCCTGCGCAAATCGCTGCTCCTCATCACTGCCATGCGGCAAAGCCACGGCGTAGCCACAGTCGTTCAGTCGCTGGCCCAAAGCAAGCCAATTCGCGAGCGGCCACTGCTTGTCGGCGCGGGAGGTGCCATGCACCAGCGCCACAACGCCATGCTGGCAAGCAGCTTCATTTGCTACATTTTCGATAGCTATCGGCGCTTTATCTACATGGGCTAGCAGCCCAAAAGACTGTATTTCTGGCAGGACGTAACCCAAAGCGCGGGCGCACAACTCACGCGAGCGCGTGACAGCATGAATGTGCGGTTGCAGCGCAATCGCCACATCCGCCACCCAGCGCGCGGGCGCTTCAAAACCGGAGCCTTCCGTCTGGTTGGCCAGGCCGAAACGCTGACCCTTTGGCGTCAGCTGCGCCAGCCAGGACACGAGTGCGGATTTGCTCAGTCCCTGCAGATCAATCACTGCGTCGTACTGCTCGTGTTGCAACTCGGCCTTAAAGGCCTGCCAAGCCAGACGGGTCGGCGTGGAGAAAGGTGACTTGCGCCAGCGCCGCAACTCACACGCAATGACGCGATGCACGCCGGCGCAGCGTTGCACCAGCGGGGCAAAGCCACGCTCCACCACCCAGTCGATCTGCGCTTCGGGGTAGGCCTGCCGGATGTCTTGCACCGCCGGCATGGCATGCACCACATCGCCAAGCGAAGAGAGCTTGACGATCAGAATCTTCAATGCGCGGCCTGATCCAGCACAGCACCCGGCTTGACGGTGCGCAACAGCGCCAACATCTCGCCTTCAATGCGGTGCAGGGCTTCTGGCGTGTGGCCTTCAAAGCGCAGCACCAGCACCGGCGTGGTGTTGGACGCACGAATCAGCCCAAAACCATCGGGCCAGTCGACGCGCAGGCCGTCAATCGTGCACACCACGGCAGGAGCAGCAAAGTTGGCGCTCGCCACCAATTGATCCACCAGGATGTGGGGCTCGCCCTCGGCGCATTTGACATTCAACTCGGGCGTGGAAAAACTGGTGGGCAGCGCGTTGAGCACGGCATTGCCATCCGGCGATTGGCTCAGAATTTCCAGCAGGCGACCGCCCGCATAGGTGCCATCGTCAAAGCCAAACCAGCGTTCCTTGAAGAAGATATGGCCACTCATCTCACCGCCCAGCGGCGAGTTGACCTCTTTCATCTTGGCCTTGATCAGCGAGTGGCCGGTCTTGAACATCAGCGGCTTGCCACCGGCGGCCACAATCGCGGGCGCCAGGCGCTGCGAACACTTCACATCAAACAAAATGGTGCCGCCCGGCACGCGCGACAGCACATCCTGCGCGAACAGCATCATCTGCCGATCGGGATAAATGTTGTTGCCCTCTTTGGTAACAATGCCGAGCCGGTCGCCATCGCCATCAAAGGCCAGACCGATTTCGGCATCGCTCGCTTTGAGCGCGGCAATCAGGTCGCGCAGATTCTCGGGCTTGCTCGGGTCGGGATGGTGGTTGGGGAAATTGCCATCCACCTCGCTGAACAGCTCGGTCACCTCACAGCCAATGGCCCGCAAAATGTCCGGCGCCGACGCACCGGCAATGCCGTTGCCCGAATCGACCACAATTTTCATCGGGCGCGCCAACTTGATGTCGCCGACGATGCGCTCCCGGTAGGCCGCGAGCACGTCGATCTGCCGAATCTGGGCACCCGGCAGCAACGCCCAGGTCTCGTTTTCCATCATGCTGCGCAAGGCCTGAATCTCGTCGCCGTAAATCGCCCGTCCGGCCATCACCATCTTGAAGCCGTTGTAATCCTTGGGGTTGTGGCTACCGGTGACCTGAATGCCGCTGGTGCACAGGGTGTTGGCCGCAAAGTACAGCATCGGCGTGGTCACCATGCCGACGTCGATCACATCCACCCCGGCGGCGACCAGACCCCGCATCAGCGCCGCGCTCAAAGCAGCGCCACTGAGACGGCCATCGCGGCCCACGGCAACACAGGTTTCGCCCTCACTGCGCGCCACGGTGCCAAAGGCCCGGCCCAGCGCCTCGGCCACTGCCTCGTTAATCGTGGCGGGCACGATACCGCGAATGTCATAGGCCTTGAAAATGGAAGCTGATAATTGCATGGCAGGGTTCCCTGAAAAGAATTTTGTCATTAATTTTTGCACTGGATTGTAGGCCGCCAGCGCGTCAGGGAAAGGCCCTGAACAGCGGTCAAGCGGCGGCAGCAACCGGGGCTGCAGACCAGTGCACGCGTATCATTCTCTGCATGGCATCCGTTGAGGTCCAGTCAGATTGACAAGCCATGTTACCCCGGACGGCGCCACAGACGCTATCAAATTAATAGCTGGTTACACATATTACACGGGGGCCACAAGGCAAATTGACATGAAACATGGAACATCCACCCTGCAGGCAAGATATGACAGTCCGCTCGGACCCATCATTCTGGCCGCCACGGGCGAGCAATTGGTCGGCGTCTGGTTTGATGGCCAACGCCACCAGCCCGACACCTCGACCTGGCCGGTGGCGACTGATCACCCGGTGTTACAGCTGGCCAAGACCCAGTTGAGCGAATACTTTGCCGGCCAGCGCACGACCTTCGAGCTGCCCCTGGCGCTTGACCGGGGTACCGATTTCCAGCAAGCCGTCTGGCGCGCCCTGCTGAGCGTCCCCAGCGGGGCCACCGTGACCTATGGCGAGCTGAGTCAACGGGTGGGCAAACCCGCTGCGGTACGCGCCGTGGGTGGCGCGGTTGGCCGCAACCCATTGAGCATCGTTGTGCCCTGCCACCGCGTGCTGGGGGCCAACGGCGCCCTGACCGGTTACGCCGGCGGACTGGAGCGCAAGACCGCCCTGCTGCACCTCGAAGGCACGCGTTGAATTCACCCCAGCCCCAAAAACCGTGGTTGACCGAGTTTGTGCTGCTGGCCGCGATCTGGGGTTCATCGTTTCTGTTCATGCGTCTGGGTGCTGTCGAATTCGGCGCCCTGCCGACCGCTGGCGTGCGGGTGGCGATTGCTTCGCTGTTTTTGTTGCCCCTGTTGCTCTGGCGCGGCCTGGGGCCACAGCTGGCCCGGCACTGGAGAAAAGTCTTTTTCATCGGACTGCTCAACTCTGCCGTTCCCTTTGCCTGTTTTTCGTTTGCGCTGCTGTCCATCAGCACCGGCCTGTCCGCCATTCTCAACGCCACTGCACCGCTGTTTGGCGCGCTGGTCGCGTGGGTCTGGCTCAAAGACCGGCCGCACGGCCTGCGCATTCTGGGTCTGGTGATTGGTTTTGTCGGCGTGGCCCTGCTGGCTTGGGACAAAGCCAGTTTCAAACCCAACGCCTCTGGGGTGGCCACCGGCTGGGCCGTGCTGGCCTGCCTGCTGGCGTGCCTGTGCTACGGCATCTCGGCCAGCTATACCAAACGCCACCTGAACGGCTTACCCGCCCTGGTGACGGCCACCGGCAGCCAGTTGGGCGCCACCCTGGGGCTGGCGCTGCCCACCCTGTGGCTGTGGCCGCAGCGCATGCCGGGCACCACCGCCTGGCTGGCCCTGCTGGCCGTCGGCGTGCTGTGCACGGGCGTGGCCTACATTCTGTTTTTCCGCTTGATTGAGAACGTGGGCCCGGCCCGCTCCCTGACGGTGACCTTTGTGGTGCCGGTCTTTGCCATGCTTTACGGTGCCATTTTTCTGAACGAAGCAGTCTCGCTATGGATGCTGAGCTGTGGCGTCATCATTGTATGCGGCACGGCGCTGTCGGCCAACCTGCTCAAACTGCGACGCTAAAGCGCCCTGCTACTTCAACCGTCCGTTCTCACGGACTGATGCTCCAGTTGGTCGACATGAGATACCACATGATCAGTGCCGGTATGACGACCGGCAAGGACAGACCGAGAAACATTACCAAGGTCATCAAGAATGTCGACAGGTCGCTGAGCCAGAGTTTGAACAACTCAAGCAGGTCGACATTCCAGAATCTTTGTTTTTTCATCCCCCGAACGATACTCCAGCAGAACGAGCGCTGTAAATAAACGTTTACCCCGCAGCCAGTCAAGGACCTGAGGGGCTCATGACAGACGGGGGGTACATGTAGTCGCGTGTCAGCGGCTGCTGTCTCAGCGCGTTGTTTTCGGCCTTGCTGCAAAGTACCTGGTAAAGATTCATCCAGCCCTTGGAAAACCCATAGGCGCAGCCGGCAAGGTAGATCTGCCAGATGCGGTAACGCCGCTCACCGGCAATGCGCTCGGCTTCAGCCCGGTGTGATTCAAGATTGTTTGACCACGCTTCACAGGTGAGTGCGTAATGGCGCCGTAACGATTCGACGTCCACCACTTCCAGCCCCGCACTGGCCATCTCTTTCAGCGCCAGTGAAACATGCGGCAACTCCCCGTCAGGAAACACGTAACGATCGATAAACTCACCGGCCCCCAAACCAATCCAGCGACTTTCCACATCGCTGGTGGTAATGCCGTGATTGAGAATCAGGCCATCATCTTTCAAAAGCCGGTGAACCGCTTCAAAATAGACCGGCAGGTTTTTCAGGCCGACGTGTTCAAACATGCCAACACTGGCGATCTTGTCGTAGGCCCCGCGTTCATTCAGATCGCGGTAGTCACACAGCAAGACCCGGCACCGGTCCTGCAGACCGGCAAGACGAATTTGTTGCTGGGCGCGATCGAACTGGTTTTGTGACAAGGTAATGCCCGTGGCGATGGCGCCGTATTTTTCGACCGCACGAATCACCAAGGCACCCCAGCCGCAACCAATATCGAGAAAAGTTTCACCGGCTTTGAGCCTCAGCTTGTTCAGAATATGGTCCAGTTTTTGGCCTTGTGCCAGATCAAGCGTGTCCTTCTCATCTCGATAGTAGGCACAGGAATAAACCATATTCGGATCGAGAAAAAGCGAATAAAAGTCATTGGACACATCGTAGTGATATTGAATCGCCTCTCGGTCCTGATCCCGACTGTGATGCGTCAGCCACTGAAAAACAGAGGGCAGTTCGGCCGTTACGGTGCGCGCCAAACCCTCGGCCACTTCGAACACATTTTTAGGGGAGCCTTCAACCCGGATATGCCCCTCGACAAACGCTTCCCCCAGCTTGTTCAGGTTGGGCGATATGAAGTAGCGCAGCGCCGATGAGCTCGGTATGGTGACCTTCACACTGGGGTTGCTGCAAAAGTCAAACTGACGACCATTCCACAACTCGATACGCAGCGGCACTGACACCTGCGTGCGAATCTTGTCGATAGTTCTTAAAAATCGTTTCTCAAAAAACATGTGCAATCTCCCTGGGTCCGAACCATGCCGCGATGGCCAGTCAATGACTTGGCCCATAGTCGAACCAGTGGAAGCCGGCCCTTTTGCGATTTATCAAGCATCCACAAGGGGGGGGAACTTACGCTTGCAAAACAGTCTCGATAGTTGCCAGAAGGAAACTGAAAAGAAAAGGAAAATGAATGCGACACCCTGACCCGAGCGCGTGGATGCTGGCTGAAGCCGTCGAACTGCTTCAGACGGCAGACCGGCTCAATCGCCAGTTTTTCCAGATTGGCCAGCCCAGCGAATCACCCTGCTGGGAGCCGCCGGTCGACATGTATGTGAACGACCGCGAGGTTGGCTTGCTCATTGCGTTACCGGGAGTCGCGCCGGAGCGCTTTGAAGTTGCCCTGGAGCAGCAGGCAATTGTGGTACGCGGCGAGCGTTCATTTGGGGCCAGCTTGGGCCCGGGCGCCATTCTCCGGCTGGAAATTCCTTACGGGCGCTTTGAGCGCCGCATCCGATTGCCTTTCGGCAGCTTTCAACTCACTGAAATCCTGCTGGAAAACGGCTGCCTGAAACTCACCCTCGAGCGACTGAAATGAATCAGATTAAGCTGCTGGAAAACAAAGATACCAATCCCGAGGCGGACAAGGTCAACGCGGCAGCGCTGGCGAACGCATCCGGCGAAGCGCTCGCCATCCCCGATGACGCGATGGCCATTGTGCCGGTGCGCAACATGGTGCTGTTTCCCGGCATGATTGTGCCGATTGCCATCGGTCGTGAAAGCTCGATTGCAGCGGCTCAGTACGCAATCAAGGCGGAGCGGCCGATCGGCATCCTGATGCAACGCAACCCGGAGGTGGACGCCCCCGGGCCGGATGATTTGTCCCGCGTCGGCACCATCGCCTCCATCCTGCGCTACGTCACCACACCCGATGGCACGCACCACATCATTTGTCAGGGCCAGCAACGCTTTCGCGTGATCGGGTTTCTGGACGGATTCCCGTTCACCGTCGCAAAAATTGAGCGCATTGTTGAAGCCGTGGTTAAAGACGACAAGGAAATTGAGGCGCGCTTCATGCGGCTCAAGGAGCGTGCCGTTGAGGTCTTGCAGCTGCTGCCCCAAGTGCCGCAGGAAATGGTGAATGCAGTCCAGGGCGTCGATGCCCCCGGCATGCTGGCCGACCTGGTTGCCGGCTATGTCGATATCAAAGCGTCCGAGAAACAGGCCTTGCTGGAAGAGGTAGATCTCAAAATGCGGATGGACCGGGTGCTTGAAATGCTGATGCACCGCATTGAAGTCATGGAGCTCTCGCGCGACATCGACAAGCGCACCAAAGCCAGTCTGGGACAGCGGGAGCGAGAGTTCTTGCTGCGCGAACAACTGAAATCGATTCAAAAAGAACTGGGGGAGGACGGCGGCAGCAATGCCGCTGAAGTCAACGAACTGCGCAAAATGATCGCCGAGGCGAACATGCCGGAAGAAGTCGCGAAGCAGGCGGAGAAAGAACTCAAACGGCTGGAGCGCATGCCGGAGGGATCTTCCGAATATTCGATGGTCCGCACTTACCTCGATTGGCTGGTCGAATTACCCTGGAAAACCCCGGAACCAGATGCCATCGATGTCGCGCAGGCGCGTCGCGTGCTGGATGCCGATCACTTCGGACTCGATCAGGTAAAAAAACGCATTCTCGAGTTTCTCGCCGTGCGCAAGCTCAACCCCGGCGGCCACGGCCCGATTCTTTGCCTGGTGGGACCGCCCGGGGTCGGCAAAACCTCGCTCGGGCAATCCATCGCCAAAGCCCTCGGCCGCAAATTCGTACGGGTGTCTCTGGGCGGCGTGCATGACGAGGCAGAAATCCGCGGACACCGGCGCACCTACATTGGCGCCCTGCCCGGCAACATCATTCAGGCGCTGAAAAAAGCCGGCACCCGCGGCTGCGTCATGATGCTCGATGAAATTGACAAGCTCGGCACCGGCATTCATGGCGACCCGTCAGCCGCGCTGCTGGAGGTGCTGGACCCGGAGCAAAACAACACCTTCCGTGACAACTACCTGGCGGTCCCCTACGACCTGTCGCAAGTTCTGTTCATTGCCACGGCCAACATACTCGACCCCATCCCCGGCCCCTTGCGCGACCGCATGGAGGTCTTGCACCTGGCTGGTTACACGCAGGAAGAAAAACGCGAGATCGCACGCCGCTACCTGGTGACGCGTCAACTCGCGGAAAGTGGTCTCAAGCCTGAACAACTGGAGATCACGGACGGCGCCATTGCCGCCATCATTCGCGACTACACACGCGAAGCGGGCGTGCGCAGTCTGGAGCGCCAGATTGGCGCCGTGTGTCGCCGTATCGCCGTTCGCATTGCCGAGGGTGAAACCCAAACGGCCCGCGTTGACGCGCCGGACCTGGCAGAACTCCTCGGGCTGGCCAAGTTCGAGAATGAAGTCGCCTTGCGGGCTGGCATGCCGGGCGTTGCCACCGGCTTGGCATGGACACCCGTCGGGGGCGACATTCTGTTCATTGAAGCCAGCCGCACCGCCGGCAGTGGTCGGCTGATCTTGACCGGACAACTGGGTGATGTCATGAAAGAGTCGGCGCAAGCGGCGCTGACCCTGGTGAAATCAAGAGTGGCAACGTTAAATTTAGACGCCGCTGTTTTCGAAAAAACAGACGTTCACATCCATGTCCCGGCCGGAGCGATTCCCAAAGACGGGCCCAGCGCAGGCGTCGCCATGTTCATTGCACTGGCCTCCCTCTTCATGGACCGACCGGTGCGCAACGACGTCGCAATGACCGGTGAAATAAGTCTGCGTGGCTTAGTTTTACCGGTTGGCGGCATCAAGGAAAAAGTACTGGCGGCCCTGGCGGCCGGTATCAAAACTGTGATGATCCCCACGCGCAATAGAAAAGACCTGGAAGATGTACCGCAACAAGCCCGACAACAGCTGGAGTTCGTTTTTTTGGACGACGTCGAGGAAGCCGTGCGCGTAGCGATTGCCGAAGTCAACGCGCCAATTTGCGATTAATCATCCAGCAACCGGTGTGGCCTCGCTAAAGTTAGTTCATGTCAAGAATCAGGAGGTGGGCAATGA
Source organism: Rhodoferax sp. (assembly GCF_012927445.1). Classification (GTDB taxonomy): domain Bacteria; phylum Pseudomonadota; class Gammaproteobacteria; order Burkholderiales; family Burkholderiaceae_C; genus Rhodoferax. The sequence goes on along the minus strand of NZ_JABBPD010000008.1, from coordinate 132,831 downwards.
AAGACTCAGAATCCAGAACAAATATGGCAGGCGCAATGCAGGAGGTCAGTTCAGCCTTGTTTGAACTACGCGATGCACTCGTCGAGTTGTCACTGTCCCTGAAAGACTTGCAGTTTGAAACTGATCTGGTCAAACGAAAAAACACCGAGGAAGTTGTTCAAAAGTTGTTGCAACAAATCACGTCGGCGCAAGGTCCCGCTTGCTGAATAAAACCACCCTCAGCCCTGCAGGTCGCAGGGCTGTCAATCCAGATAACTTGTTATCAAATCGACTAATGGTGATGCTTTTTTGAAGCGAGCTGACTGGGTTTTACGTTGATCTCAAGACCTCGCATGCCAGACACGCGCCGGGCCGTTCGCTCGACCTGAAATCTTGTTTGATGCGTGTCAACCTGACCGCTCAAGGTGACCAAGCCATTGTCAACCATGACTTCAATATCCGAAGCATTGACGGCAGGTATCGCGTCCAGCCGCTCCATCAAGTCCGCCTTTAAGTCTGCATCTGACCTCATAAGATATCTCCTCCAAGTATGGCTTTTCGCCGTCAGGCCGGCATGAATTTCAAACGCCCGGGCAACTTTAGTTAAAGCTGAATTTTTCTTTTTTGAGAATTCTCAAAGTCTGACAAGACATACGAGATGGCGTCTTCCCCTATCAGTAGCAATACCCCAAACAAGCCGATCCCATACGAGGGAGGCCGAAAAGAGTTTCTGCCGGAGTATTTGACGTTTCTCAATATTTTCCCCAGCGTGGGGCGCAACATACAAAAGTCAAATGATTGTGCGTCCAGCAATGTGGACTAAAGGAGTTTTGGTATGTGGCAATTTAAATCTTTCGGTATGGCCGGAATGTGCGCCCTGCTGCTGTCCGGGTGTGCAAACTACCAGAGCCAGCAGGAACAAACGGGCATGGTGATTGGCGGTTTGCTGGGTGGCGTTCTAGGGTCGCAAGTTGGCCATGGTGATGGACGCACTGCGGCCATCATTCTGGGAAGCCTTGCCGGCGCCGCGGTGGGGGGTTCAGTCGGCAACTCGATGGCCGAAGTCGACAGACTGAGAACCGCGCAGACACTTGAAACCGTCAGAACGGGTGTGCCCTCGTCATGGAGAAATCCGGACAGCGGCAATCAATATGTAGTGGTGCCCACGCGCACCTTTGAGACGGCCTCAGGACCTTGCAGGGATTACAGCATTGATGCCATGATTGCCGGCAGAAAAGACAAGGTATTCGGCACCGCGTGTCGGCAGCCAGATGGTAGTTGGCAGGTGCGCAATTAGGCTCAAAAAGGAAACACCATGAAACGATTGTTATCCACCACCGGCGTCGTCATTGCTTTGGCCTTCAGCGGCGTTGCGTGCGACAAGATCAAGCCACCGCAACCTCAACTGCAGAAGCCACCGGCGCCGTCAGACCAAGTCAGCCAGGGAGAACATGAGGCCTATTCTCAAGCCGCACAGAAGGAGTTGGATGATCTGCGAAATGTTATTGCAGAACTTAAAGCAAAGGTTGCATCGGCCAACCAGCAAACCAAAGTTCAGCTTGGTGAAGAGATTGAAAAACTTGAAACCAAGTTACGTGATACGCAGCAGCAACTGATGGCGCTGAAGTCAGGCACAGTGGAGTCCTGGACTCAGTTAAAAATGTCGTTCGTCAAATCACTTGAGCAGCTCAAGAGCGGCATCGAAAACTATCGAAAAAATGCGACGTGACTTGCCAGAATCGGCTCGAAAAACGCCTTGCCGGTGCCGTTGCGATTTGTCAACCGGCCGCTTGAACACCAACTCTAATATTTGCACATAGTCGGCCAATGTATTGAGACCATGAAACCCAAACAGCTTATATTCCACGACGCCGCCCGAGAAAAAATTCGGCGCGGAGTGGATGCGTTGGCTGAGGCGGTCAAAGTGACTTTGGGGCCACGCGGGCGCACCGTCATTCTGGAACGTGACTTTGGACCGCCACAGATCGTGAACTCAGGCGTACTGGTGGCCAAGTCGATTGAGCTTGAAGACCGGTTTGAGAACATGGGCGCGCAATTGCTGCGCGAGGTAGCCGCCCGTACCAGCGAGATGGCAGGCGACGGCACCACCACCGCCACGGTGCTGGCCCACGGCATGATTCAGGAGGGTTTGCGTTATCTGGCGGGTGGCATGAATCCGATGGATTTAAAGCGTGGCATTGAGTTGGCCATCGAGACGGTGGTTGCAGAACTAAAACGGATGTCAAAGCCCTGTGCCACTTCTCAGGAGATTGCGCACGTCGCAGCGATCTCAGCCAACAATGACCGTTCGATTGGCGACCTGCTGGCCAGTGCCATTGACAAGGTGGGACGCGAAGGCGCGATCTCCATCGAAGATGGTTCCGGCTTGGTCAGTGTGCTGGAAGTGGTGGAAGGCATGCAGTTTGACCGGGGCTTTCTATCGCCCTACTTCATCAATAATGCTGAACGGCAAAGCGCAGTATTGGAAGACGTCTCGATCTTGCTGTGTGAAGGCCGTCTGACGTCCTTGAAGGATCTGCTACCCCTGTTAGAGGAAATCGTGAAGGAAGGTCGGCCCTTGCTGGTGATCGCCGAGGAGGTTGACAACGACACACTGGCGGCACTGGTCATCAATACGATCCGGGGCACGCTGAGAACCTGCGCCGTCAAGGCGCCGGGATTTGGTGATCGACGCAAGTCCATGGTGCAGGATATTGCGGTTCTGACCGGAGGCACGGTGGTCAGCGATGAAGTTGGCTTGACACTGGGAAAAGTCAAACTCTCAGATCTGGGACGCGCCACACGCGCTGAGATCACCAAAGAAAACACCACGTTAATCGGTGGCGCTGGTCTGCCTAAGGTGATCAGCGAGCGGATTGCCACCATTCGTCGAGAACGCGAGTTGGCCACCAGTGACTATGACCGTGAAAAGCTTGATGAGCGTGCCGCCAAGTTGTCCGGCGGGGTGGCCCTGATCAAAGTCGGCGCGGCCACTGAAACCGAATTGAAAGAGCGCAAGCTGCGTGTAGAAGACGCCTTGCATGCCACACGTGCGGCTATTGAAGAGGGCATCGTGCCAGGCGGCGGTGTTGCCTTGCTGCGGGCGCGTCGTGTCTTGACTGAACTCACAGGCAGTACCCTCGATGAAACCTCAGGCATTCGCCTGGTGTCGCGCGCGCTTGAAGAGCCGCTGCGCCGCATCGTGAGCAACGCGGGAGATGAGCCATCCGTGATTCTCAACCGGGTCGACGAGTCGCCGGACCAGGCCTTTGGCTACAACGCAGCCACTCGCACTTACGGTGATCTGTTGCAAATGGGCGTGATCGACCCAGCCAAGGTCACACGATTGGCACTGCAAAACGCAGCGTCCATCGCCAGCCTGATTCTCACCACGGATTGCATGATTGCCACGGCACCCAAGCAAGTAACTGACGAAGGAATGCTCGGCTCCAATGCCGGTGCACCTGTGTTTTAACAAGCGCAAGAGGAAAGAAAAATTATGGAAAAGACCTGGATATTAATAACAGATGCCCATCGAGCCCGTTGCTTCGAGCGCCATGCCCCTGATCACGCACTCACCGAGTTGGCTGATTTCGTCTTTCCCCAAACCAGCATTTCGAGCGAGGCCAGTGGGGGCGATCTGACAGGCGCAGCCGGCAAGGGGCATGGTCGCACGGGACATGCGGGCACGCAGTTTGAACCCCACACCGAGGCCCACGCCAAAGAGCGTGGCAGTTTTGCCCGACAACTTGCGGCCTATCTCAACGAGGCCGTGGCAGAGCAACGCTGCAACGGACTCGTGCTGATTGCCTCCAGTCCAATGTTGGGTGAGATCAGGCCCTGCTTAACCAGTGCGACTGAAAAAATTCTGCGCAAATGTGTCGCGAGCGATCTGACGCATTACACGGGTCCGGAGTTGAAAGAGCGCGTCAACCATGCCTTGCAGCTACCCGATTAGTGCGCGACATCTTGAGTTAAAACGGTTAAGTAAAAATATCTAAAGAGGAGAACAGTATGTTGAAAATTTTGATTGCAGTTGATGGATCTGAACATGCCAACCGGGCCGTTGAGGCCGTTGGGAAAATGGCCCGCTCTTCCCTTGACCTGGAGGCCATTCTGGTCTGCGTCAGCCCTGAGCCCATTTTTTATGGTGACTACACCGTTGCCACTATTCAGAAGATAGAAGAAGATCAAAAACAGCAGCAAAATGCCGTCCTGACCAAAGCTACGGAGTTAGCCAAGACGCAAGGGCTCAAGCTTGGCGAGCCAGCACGCGCTTATGGCGTCATTGCCAATGAAATCGTACGCATCGCCAACGACAGGCAGGTTGACCAGATTGCCATGGGTACTCGGGGCATGGGCGCTGTGGGCAACATGATCCTGGGCTCGGTGGCCCAACGGGTCATTCATCAGTCAGCAGTCCCGGTGCTCCTTACCAAGTAAACTTGAATCGTTCAAAGCCAGGTTTGCTGCTGGCTTGCATTCAACTGACTCACGATCCCGGTCCCGTCCGGAAGACCGAAATCCCTTTAAGTCCCAGCTCCCAGGCTTGCAACAAGACCAGGCCTATGTCCTGTGCACTGGCGCTTTCCGGCAGCACTAACGATTTGGAAATTGCGTTATCCACACAGGACTGCACCATGGCCATCATGTGCAACTGATCTTCGGCGCAGACATCGGCTGACTGCACAAAGTGCGCAGGCAGCACGGCACTGGCGCCATGTAACGCCTTGTACTGGTACCACGCCGCATCTTCCACATCAAAAGTTACTTCCTGGCCATCAGCCCCCCGCACGCAACGTTGGGTCTTGAATGCATGAATGGGCTCAATACCGCTCGACACATTGTTGGCAAGCAAGCTGATGGAGCCCGTGGGGGCCACCGCCAGCAGATGGCTATTGCGAATGCCGTGCTGAGAAATCGCATCCTGAATATCATGAGAAAGCGCCAGTACAAAGGGGCTGGCGCCATATTTAATCTTGTCAAACTCCGGGAATGCTCCTTTTTCCTGCGCTATCGCGATGGACGTGCGGTAGGCCGTGTCTCTGATCGTGCTCATGATCTGGTGGGTCAGATTGATACTCGCCTGCGAGCCGTAGCGCAAGCCCAGCATGGCAAACATATCGGCCAAACCGGTAACACCCAGGCCGATTCGTCGGCTGGCACCGGCTGCTTTCTCCTGGGCCTTGAGCGGGAACAAGGAAATATCGTGCACATTGTCCAAAAACCGCGTAGCAACAGAAGCTACGGCGCGCAAATCACCAAAATCGACACGCGGATGCTCGGCAAAGGGATGCTGCACAAACCGGGTCAAATTGAGGGATCCCAGGTTACAGGCCCCATAGGGGGGCAGTGGAATTTCGCCAAAAGGATTGGATGCATACAGGTTCTCGCAGTACCAAAGATTGTTGGCACTATTGATCCGGTCAATGAATAGAACTGCGGGTTCAGAACTTGTATATTGCGCCTCCAGGAGTTTTTCCCACAAGGCGCGGGCCGGCAGGCGCCGATGCACCAGACAAAGCTGTGGCGTCATGCCACCGGACCACACCCGCTCACACACCTCACCGCCCACGGGAATGGAATTCCCGCCCAAGGGAAAGACCAGTGGCCACGGGCCGTCTTCCTCAACAGCGCGCATGAATTCGTCCGTCACCAAAACCGACATCTTGAAATGCGGCAATGCGCCTTTGGCAATTTTTGAGTCTATAAACGACTCAATGTCGGGGTGATCACAGCGCAACGTGGCCATCATGGCCCCGCGGCGCAGGTTGTTCGTTTCCAGCACCGCGTTCGCTTCGTCCCAGATGGCCATGAAAGAGACCGGCCCGGTGGCAACGCCACCACTGGACAAGGCTAATGCACCTGCTGGCCTCAAGGTAGAGAAATCAATCCCGACCCCACCACCGGCCTGCAGCGTCACCATGGCATCGCGCAAGGCATTGAAAATACCGGGGATTGAATCCTCCATCGGTCCCATGACAAAGCAATTGAACAAGGTGGTACTGCGCGAGGTCGCGGCACCCGCCAGGATGCGGCCGGCAGGCAAGAACCGAAAATCACTCAAAATAGCCCGGAAGCGCTCGCGCCAATCGTTGTGGTGATGCGCCTCTGCACCCGAGACTGCCAGAGCAACCCGATCCCAAGTGGCCTCGATGGAAGGCTCCTGCATGTGTCCGCCCTCACACCACTGGTACTTGGTACGCCAGACATGTTCTGAGATTGGCGCATGAAAGGGGTTCGTCTGCATGGTGTGCGGTCCAAATCGATACAAAGATTCAGCGTAGCCAAAAAAACGCTTAAACCGATTGATGAATCGCAACCAGCGGCAACCGTCAGGTGGCCAACACGGTCACTCCATCAACAGTGCCGCACTTCACCGGCGCTGTTGTCAGGCTGGATGACGCGTTGGCGCAGGTTGATCGTCCAGCGGCAGCCTCATTTGCAGCGACTGATTTGAATCGACGCGCTGGAGTTGAGCGCTCAAGTCCCGGAGTGCCGCCTCGTCCAGCGTTTCTTTCTCAAGCAGTGAACGTGCGCCGCGCTCAAGCACCTCACGGTTGGCGCTCAGAATGGTGCTCGCACGGTCAAAACCATCCATCACAATGCAGCGGATTGCGTTGTCGATGCGCCGTTGCGTGTCTTCCGATGCCGCGCTGTCGCGGGGCAGCATGCCGGCCGGTAGATCGAGCATCTGCTGGCGCGCAGGCTCGTAGGCGACATAGCCCAAACCCTCATCCATGCCATAGCGGGTCACCATGTCGCGGGCAATATCAGTCGCCTTGGCAAGGTCATCAGCTGCCCCGGTGGAGAGCACGTCAAACACCAATTTTTCAGCGGCCCGCCCCCCCAGCAGAACGGCGATTTTCTGCTCCAGTTCGGGCCGCGTCACGAGATAGCGGTCTTCGGTCGGACGTTGAATGGTGTAGCCCAATGCCCCGATGCCGTGCGGGATGATCGACACCTTGTGCACAGGATCAGTCCCTGTCTGCGCCAGCGCCACCAGGGCGTGGCCCATCTCGTGAAACGCAACGGCCTCTCGCTCTTTGGGGTTGAGCACGCGACTTCTTCGCTCCAGTCCCGCAACGATGCGTTCCACAGCGGCAGTGAAATCAGGCATCGTCACCTGATCTGCTTTGCGCCGGGTAGCCACCAGCGTGGCCTCATTCACAAGGTTGGCCAGGTCAGCCCCACTGAAACCCGGGGTCAGGGCAGCCACGTCCTCAAGCCGCAGTACCGCGTCGAGCTTGACCTTGCGCACATGAACCTTCAGGATGTCGGTACGGCCTTTCCGGTCCGGACGATCCACCAGCACCTGCCGATCAAAGCGGCCGGCCCGCAGCAGTGCCGGGTCAAGTATTTCTGGCCGATTGGTCGCCGACAAAATAATCAGCCCGACCGACGAATCGAACCCATCCATTTCAGCGAGCAACTGGTTCAGCGTTTGCTCTTTTTCATCGTGCCCGCCCAGTCCGGGGAAGGCACCGCGGGCGCGGCCCAACGCGTCCAGTTCATCAATGAAAATAATAGCGGGAGCTTTCAGTCGAGCTTGCTCGAACAGGTCACGCACCCTGGCAGCACCGACGCCGACAAACATCTCGACGAATTCACTTCCCGAGATCGAAAAGAAGGGCACATCCGCCTCGCCCGCCACCGCCTTGGCCAGCAGCGTCTTGCCCGTACCGGGCGGCCCCACGAGCAGCACCCCTTTGGGAATGTGGGCACCCAGACGACCATATTCCTGCGGGTGCTTGAGAAAATCTACCACCTCTTCCAGCTCATGCTTGGCTTCATCGACGCCAGCCACGTCGGCAAAGGTAATGCCCGTATTGGTCTGGGCGTAAATTTTTGCGCGGCTTTTGCCAATCGACAAAAATCCGCCCATGCCTTGCTTGTCAGCAAAGCGGCGAAACAGAAAAAACCATAATCCAAAAAACACCAACGCCGGCACGATCCACGACATCAAGTCTTTCAAGAACGTGTTGTCAACGACCCGGGTGTAAGGCACATCAAATTTTTCCAGTCGAGCCGCCAAGTCGGGCTCTACCCGCGCCGCAACCAGCAGGGTCTTGTTTCCATCGGGGATTTTTAGCCGGCCAACAAGGGTGCGGTCAGAAACGGTGATATCGGCCACGCGGCCCTCACGCAGGGCTTTCTCAAACTCACTGTAGGGTACGGTCTGCACTTGCGTCGCGCTTTGCCAGACGTCCTGGAGTAGCAGTAGCAGCATCAGCGCAATGGCCCAGTAGCCAAGGTTCCAGGTGTGCTTCTTGTCCATGTCACCTTCCGAGAAGGGCTATGCCAGCCCGACTTCAAGCCGATCCCGGCCACCATTTTTCGCCTTGTACAGCGCAACGTCCGCCAAGCCCAATAAGTTGGCAAACGACGTCTCACTGGACAAACAGCCGGCCCCAATACTGACCGTGAAGGAGAGAAGCGCACCATTCACCTCAACCGGGCTGGTACGGACACTTTCAATAATTCGCTGCGCCAGCGAGCGCCCGCCTTCAAGTGTCGTGCTGGGCAACAACACCGCAAACTCTTCGCCTCCGATGCGGCCAATCAAATCAGACTCCCGCAAAACACCCGCCACCGTCTTCACAAACGCTTGCAGTACGACATCGCCAGCGGCATGGCCGTGATGGTCGTTGATGTGCTTGAAATGATCCAGATCCAGCATCAGCACCATGAGCGGCAATTCATAGCGAGCAGCACGGGCCAATTCTTGCTCAGCCAAATTCAGGAAATTCCGTCGACTGAGCGCCCCGGTCAAGGCGTCAATGTTGGCGAGTGTCAAACTGGCCAGTTCGGCCGCCTTGAGTCGGGTGACATCTTCATGACTGACCACGACCCGCTCCTCGACATCATGCACCGGCGTCACTTTCATGGTGAACCAACGCTTGTCTAGCGGTGTATAAAAAGGATGCGGCAACTGAAAATCAGAAACCTCACCCGATGCGACTGAGGCAATCCCAGCCGAGGCAGCGAGGACCGTTTCCTGATCTTGAGCAGTCAGGCAATCGAGAATTTCCAGGTAGTTGCTGCCACCAAAGCTGGGAGTTTCTGCAAGCTCGTTATCAATCGCGTATTTCCACCAGGCGGCATTGGTTTGAATGACCGTGCCGTGGCGATCCAGTACCGCGATTTGAGCCGACAAGGAATCAAATACGGTCTGCTGAAATCTGACAGAAGAAAGCAAGGCCTCTTCGGTCTGTTTTTTATTCGTGATGTCGACATGCGTACCGACCATCCGCAATGGTTTCCCTTCGGCCGTGCGACTCACGATCGCCCCCCTGCAAAAAACCCATTTCCAGCTACCGTTTTTGCATTGCTCCCGATGCTCATTGAAAAGACGGTCTGACTTGCCGTCCAAATAGGCTTGCGAATCGCCCATCACCCGTTGTTTGTCATCCGGATGGAGGCGTGCGAGCCAGTTCTCCAGATGATGGCCATATTCATTCTCTTCAAAACCAAAGAGTTGCTCAAAGCGCTTTGAAAACAGCATGTCGCCTGTTTGCACATTCCAGTCCCAAACGCCGTCCCCCGCCGCCTCCAGTGCCAGCTGCCAGCGCTCCTCGCTGACACGCAGGTGCGCCTCATTTTGCCGGTGCTCGGTGATATCCAGCAAGATGAGCTGCCACCCTAATTCTTCCGGCAACTGGGCAATCTGGACTTGCACAAACGTTGTAAGCGGTCCTTTTCTAGCCAGCGCTATTTCACCCCCCTGCACATCACCGGATGCGGTGGCCTGCGCCAATAACGCATTGAGCACGGCCACATCGGCATCCGCCACATACAGTTCAAATCGGTTACCCAAGAGCCGGGCACGCGCTCCTTCCAGCAGGTTGGCACCGGCCAGGTTCAATTTGGTAATGATGCCCGTTTGGTCGAGCGAAAGAATACTGACCGGAGAAAAGTCATAGAGTTCACCGCTTTGATTGAGCGCAACTTCAAGTTGCGCTCTGGCGGTGTTTAGATACTCGTTTTGAAGTTCCAACTCAATTTGATGAATTTCCAGTTCTTCAAATAAGCGCTGAACCTCCGGCAAGGCCAAGGCCGTGGTTACATCTGGCCCATGCCCGAGCAACCTCTGTTTTGCCAGACAACGCAACTCAATCAGGCTCAACGGATTTTTACGATAGCCCATCAGCAACTCCCTTTTGGTTGGAATTGTCCATCAGTGTCTGCAGCCGGGCTTGCGTCGCGAACAACGCCAACTCCAGCTTCTTGCTGACCGTGATATCCGAAAAAGTGATCACCAAGCCGTCAATCCGGTTCTCTTGCGTGCGGTACGGCATGGTGCGCACCTTGTACCAGCGTCCGCCGGACATTGAGCGCCTCATCAAGAAACAGTGTGGCGATTTCGGTACTGTCGAGCAGATTGCGCATGTCGTTGCTGGCCCGTGACAACTCGGTCACCTTGGCCTGCAATTCATGGTTGACGGTCTGCAGTTCTTCGTTCATCGACTGTATCTCTTCCTTCGACGTTGTCAACTCCTCGTTGGTCGACTGCAACTCTTCATTGGTCGACTTCAGTTCTTCCTGGGATGTCTGCATTTCTTCCCGGGTTGACTTGGCTTCTTCCCGGGACTGCTGAAGTTCTTGTACCAGTGCTTCCATGCGAGAACCGTCGACGACCAATTGATCGCCAACTCCACGCGGTTTCTTGCGACGGGGCGTGGCGATATCGTTAAAACGATCAAGACCATTCCACGCAGAGCCACGGGCTCCTCAAGGGGCTGGACAACAATATTCACATAATGCGCTAAGCCGTTCCCTGTAACTTTCACACTTTTAAGTTCGGCGGCCGTTTTTTCTCGAACCGCCCGGTGAAACGCTTCGCTCAACGCCTGGTTGAGTCCATCACGGGCCATCGCAAACAAATTCAAACTGGGCTTGCCACTGGCAGGTTCAAGGTATTTTCCGGTTTTACCGCTGAAATACAGCATATCCCCCTGGTCGGTGACCAGCACAGCGGCAGGCGCATAGTGCTGCAACACAAGTTTTTCCACCAGCACCTGAAGGTTGGCTCCCAAAGGGATATCACCTTGCTGAGGCGATGTGGCGCCCCCCCATCTAGGATGAGAGAGAACAAACGCAGCAGGAAAGTCGACGGGCAAGACACGCGCCGGTGCATCAAGTCGCCGGTAAATGCGTGATTTACCATCCAATGGGGAAAAGAGGTTGCTCGCTGTTCCGATGGACTCCGCGCTACCCAACACCAGATAGCCGCCAGGATTAAGGCTGTAATGAAACAACTGAATCAGCTTGGCCTGCAACTCGGATTCCAGGTAAATCAGCAGATTGCGGCAGCTCACCAGATTAAGTTTTGTAAAAGGAGGATCGGCAATGACATTTTGTTCAGCAAAGATCACCATCTCGCGAATTTCGTTGCATACCCGATAGCCGCCAACGTCCTCGACAAAATATCGGTTCAAACGTTTTTCTGTTACCTCGGCTGCAATGTTGCGGGTGTAGATACCAGCACGACCCGTGGCGATGGCTTCCTTGTCCAGATCAGAGGCAAAAATCTGAAGTGAAAACCGCTGGGTTGGATTGATTTCTTCAATTGCCTCTTTGAAAACCATCGCCAGCGTGTAGGCCTCTTCACCGGTGGAACAACCTGGCGTCCAGGCCCGCAGGACTGCGCCATCAGGGTGACGAGCCAACAGTGCCGGGATGACTTCATTTTTGAGTTGTTCCCACACGGGGGCATCACGAAAGAAGCTGGTCACACCGATCAGCAACTCGTTAAAGAGCAACTCGGACTCCCTTGGGTTCTCGCGTAGATAGCGCAGGTAGTCAGCAAGACGGGCCAGTTGATGCAGACCCATGCGGCGCTCAATTCGACGCGAAATTGTGCTTTTTTTGTAGCGCGAAAAATCATGCCCGGTCTGGGTGCGCAGCAACACAATGACTTGATCGAGGAAGCCAACATCTTTCTGATCTGTTTCGGACTCGGTTTCAGCTTGGGCACCGAGCTGGACGCGACCGACATAAGCCAGGATTTTTTTCGGCAATTCGTCGGCCGAAGCGACCACATCGGCCACACCGGCATCAATCGCGCTGCGCGGCATGCTGTCGAACTGGGCTTGCGCAGGTGACTGCACAAAACACGCGCCAGCGGCTTGCCGGATGGCTCGCAAGCCCAGCGTTCCGTCTGAACCCATGCCCGAGAGGATGACACCAATGCTGTTTTGTTGCCGGTCATCGGCCAGGGACTTGAAGAAGTAATCAATCGGCAGGCGCAGTCCACGAGGTTCCGGCGGCACCTGCAAATGCAGTTCACCATTCTGAATGGAGAGGTCATGACCAGGGGGATCACATACACATGATTGGACTCGACTTGAGTCTGTTCCTGTGCCTCGATAACTGGCATGAGGGTATGACGTTGCAGTAACTCAACCAGCATGCCCTCCCGATTGGGATCAAGGTGCTGCACGATGACAAATGCCATTCCACTCTTGGGTGGTGATTGCGACAAAAATTGCTCCAGTGCCACCAACCCCCCGGCAGAAGCACCAATGCCGACAATAGGAAAGGGCGCGCTCGCCGGTAGCACGTCGTTTTTTTTCAATCAACCTCCATTTGGTCTTTTTTAGAGATCGACTGCTCGATCAAACTGTCACTTTTTTGTGGCAGTTTAAACGCACAGTGCTAGCCCGTAAAGACACGTTTTTAGCAGACCTGAAAATGGATTCATTGACCCCCTGTCATGCGGCCCGATATTCAATGAGATTGTGAGTTATGGCTCAATGGCACTTTGGCGCATCAATTCCTCCGCGTGAGAAATTTCCTCTTGAGTTGGACGGTCTACCATGACCGGTATGTGGGCCAAGGTCAGCGTCTTAAGCGCAACGCTGCCAAGAAAAACTTTGGACAAGCCGCTACGGCCATGCGAACCCATAAAAATCAGGCTGCAATTCTCTCGCTTTGCTGCTTCCACAATGGCTTTTGCTGGCTCTGAGTTGAATTCAATTCGCGTGTTGACCGTCACACCCTGTGCGCCGGCGGCATCGGCAACCAGCTCAAGATAGCGGTCGGCGATAGCTCGGCATTGCGCCTCATAGTCCGCCTCGGACGGGTATTCAAAAGGTATGCCACCCACATAAACCGGGTATTGGTACACAGGTATTGAATGAAAGGCGACCACTCGCGCCTCCAGACGCTTTGCAAATTCCACGGCCTTGAGTGCAGCGGCAAGGGACAGGGCCGAACCGTCAGTGGGGACCAGAATATTTTCAAATCTGGGGCTGCTCTTTTGGAGCGCCACCACTTTGCCGGATTCCATGACTATTTGTTTTCGAACTTGCGCAAGGCTTCCAGCGAAAGAATTTTAATTTCACGTCTTTCGACTGAAATAATTCCAAGGTGATCCAGTGCCGAGAAAGCGCGACTCACAGTCTCTAGCGTGACATTCAGGTGGTTACCGATATCGCGCCGGGTCATTGGCAATGTAAATCGGTTCGGCGAGTAGCCCATGGCCGCAAAACGTTCCGATTGGGTACGCAGAAACCGCGCTACCCGAGCTTCAGACTTGGCTGAATGAGTCAAGGCGTAAGTTGTTTGCTCCTGCACGATCTCACGGCTGATGGCCCAATAAGCCATGCGTTCAATATCATTGCAACCACGGCCTGGCGAAAATAACTCTGCATCGGGAATACGGATCAAGTCGCAGTCCGTCAAAGCGACCACTTCGCTCAAGTACTTGTTTTTGCAAATACCGTCAAACCCCAGCAGATCACCCTTCATGGGAAAGGCAAGAACATGCTCAACGCCATCCACATGCGTCATGGATGTTTTAAGGGCGCCGAGTCGCACCACATAAAGCCCGTCAAATGGCTGTCCCATACGCAAAGCTGACTGACCGGCCTTGAGGCGGCGACGCCTGAACAGACTGCTATTCACGCCATGCACATGGCCATCAAATCGCAATAAATTCAAAACTTCGTCAAAACTAGACCAGCGCTCGTCGCTCTCAAGCTTGAGTGCAGGTTGAGTCGCCGAAGGCTGCCAACGGGCTGCGCTCGATATTGGTTGAACGTTCATCATGATGTTGCTCTCTTGCCGGATGCCGCGCCCGGTGGGCGCTAAAGCCAATCCCCAAAACCAACTTTATGTGTAACGTGATGTTCCGTCTGTAGGGAGTTCTAAACTTGTTGCGCAGGCAGCTATGGACAATCAGTGCGCCAAATCGGAAGAGCGACGCCCCCTGACGTCTTGGTTTTCGAAGTCAATTAATTTATAGTGAACGGCCAGCCGCACCAGCCCCGTAACATCGCTCACGCCCAGCTTGGCCATCAAGCGGCTCCGATAAGTGGCAACCGTCTTGGGCGATAAATGGAGTTCCAATCCAATTTTGGCGCTGGACTGACCATTGACCACCATGGTGATGATTTGTCGCTCACGCGGCGACAGCGCGCCCAAGGGATCCTCGTCATTTTGTTGCGTAAAGACCTGCAGCGCGAGATCGGCCACATCTGCACCCAGATGCTTTTTACCCTGAACAGCCGCCTCTACCGCGCTCATGAGATCGCTCCCGGCAGAGCCTTTGAGCACATAACCACTCGCACCCATGCGCAGCGCCTCGGCGACATGGCGCGGCTGTGCCGACATGGTCAAGACCACGCACCGGGTTGGCAGGCGACGGCGTTGCAACTCAGCCAACAACTCAAACCCGGAACGCTCCCCCAAGTGCAGGTCAAGCAGCAGGACCTCGGGACGCAATCGCAGCAGATCAGCCAGTGCCTCGGTGGGATCAGCCGATTCCCCGACCACCGTGTGCCCGCGGGCCTCCAGCAAGGCGCGCAAACCTTCCCGCATAAGCTGGTGGTCGTCGACCAGGTACAGACGGGTCATGGTGTTGGCTGCCAGCTGAAGCTCACGCTTGTCCCATAGGCTTCACCCGAGTCGATCGTTACAGTCGCGCCCACCGTATGTGCCCGCTCCTGCATGCTCAGGATGCCAAGATGGCCTGTTTTCTGCATCCCACCGGGTGCGATGCCAATGCCGTTGTCGCTAACCTCCAGATGCAAGGACAATGCCTCGCCGTAAAGGCTGACAGACAAAGAAGTCGCACCCGAGTGACGCAAGGAGTTTTCGATGGCTTCCCGAGCCACCATGAATGCGGCATATTCAACCTCACTGGGCCAGCGCAACGAGGCAATTTCTGGCTTCACACTGATGGAGATATCAATCTGCGGCTGTGTCAACGAGCGATTGCGAAGCTCGTTATCGAGTGCAGCTGCAAGCCCATGCTCCTCTAGCAAAGGGGGCCGCAAGTCAACCAGCACTTGCCGGACCTGGCGAATACCCTGGCTGATGAGTTTGCCCATTTGCGCCTGGAGCCGGTCGATGCCAGAGGTTGCCTTGTCTCTTTGCAACGTCATGATTGTTTCGTGGGCCATCCGAATGGCGGCCATCGTCTGGCCCAGCTGGTCGTGCAGCGCCTGCGCCACACGCTTCACCAGCGTCTTCTCCTGCGTCATGAGCCGTTTTGTCAGTTCAGAGAGCTGCAACCGTGACTGCTCTGACTCGGCCTCCGTGCGCACGCGTTCAGAAACATCCTTGAGATTAACAATTAATATCAACTTCTGGTTAACGGTGACCTGGGTGATGGTGGCTTCCAGGTCAATCTCCTGACCATCTGAGCGCAGCCCCTTCACCAAACCCAAGCCCATCATGCGGCTCGACCCCGGTGATTCGCCAAATGAGCGGAGGTGTTGCGCATGCGTCGCCCGGAAACGCTCGGGCAGGAGCAACTCCAACGGCTGGCCTTGCATGCTTTCTCGGGTTCTGCGAAAGATGCGCTCTGCGCCCGGATTAAAAATCTTGATCAATCCTTCCTGACCGGTACTGATCACCGCGTTGTTCGTGGAATTGATAACGGCGGCGAGTGTCTCCCGTTTTTCAAGCAGACACTGATCAGCCGCATGCTTCTCGCTCACATCACGAAAATACACCGCCAGACCCAGTGCGGAAGGGTACACATCCGCTTCCAGCCAAAGTCCCAGGGACGCACAGTACAACTCGAAGTTCATCTTTTTGGACTCAGCCAGCGCCCGATCGCACTCACACTGAAAAACAGTCCGAATTGACCCTGGCAACTTCTCCAGCACACTGCAGCCCAGAAGTTCAGCGCGACGAGCGCTAAAAAACGCTTCGGCCCGCGAGTTGACATAGGTAAACCGTCTGTCGAGGTCAAGCGTGAAGAAGGCATCGGTAATGCTCTCCAGCGTGATCGCCAGCCGTTGGGGCAGATCCTGCTTTTCTTGCTCTGAGCGCCGTTGCTCTGTCAAGTCCCTGACCAATGCCATGCTTGCGTGAAGGCCGTCAAGCTCCAACTCTTCGGTCACCATCTCGACTTCGATCAAATCACCGTTGCGGTGCTTATGCCGCCACAGTCGGGTTGCGGGTTGCGTGCCAATGGGAAGCTTGAGGTGCTCATTCAATTGAGCGATGTCCCCTTCATAGTGCAGGTCCAGCAAGGTCAATCCGACAAACTCCTGCTTGCTGTACCCGTACTGCGCCAGCGCAGCCGCGTTAACCGCCAGCATGCGCAGGGTTTTGACGTCATACACCCACATGGGCAATGGATTCCGTTCAAAAAGCAGCCGATAGCTGATCTGCAGCTTGTGGGATACGTCTTCAAAAGTGGACTCCATGCGGGAGGATTCAGTAATGACCAACGCGGTTAAGACGAATAAACATAATCATTTCAATTGAAGCATCAAAATATTTACATAGACTTACAAGATATAACTCACAGAATCTTACAGATAATTAATTGCGGAGTATAGGGGGACCATGCAAGCACCCGCTTTTGCTAACTTGGCAGGGTTTGCGAGTTATCAAATCCATGGCATCTGCGCCAAATATCCTTTGGGTGTTGCGTTCAGTCAGATTCGTCTTGGCTGAGTTGCGGCGATATTTTGGACGACTTTTTGATCAAAGGAAACATCATGGCCAGCTTGCGTTTGTTTGACCCCACCCTCAATGACCCGATTGAAACCATGTTCCGCCGATTTGCCGCGCCGTTGCGGTTTGAGAGAAATCTTGAAAATCTGGACATTCGGATTGATGTAGTCGAAAAAGATGACCTTTTCAAAGTCCGCGCTGACTTGCCCGGCGTCAAAAAAGAAGACATCAATGTCCGTATTGACGGGAATATTGTGCAAATTGATGCCGAAACCAAGGGCGAAAAAGAATTCAAGGAAGATGGCGGCAAGGTGCTGCGCAGTGAACGCTATTACGGGTCTGTTTCCCGCACCTTCACCTTGACGCAGGATGTTGACGACGCCAAGGCCGTAGCCAAATACGAAAACGGCGTGTTGACCCTTGAACTGCCCAAGAAGGCAACGTCAGTCTCCAAACGATTGACTGTGAGTTGAGTCGGGCCAGAGGCCCCTTCTGCAGCGGGTTAGCAAAGCGCTCGCCCGCCTCCGCAGGTCGGGCGGGCGAGCAGTAAATTGGCAAGCGCGTTGACGGAGGTAGCGGCGAACCATCCGGCTTTGATCTGATACGCTCAAGCGGATGTCTGTCCGCCTTCCCTTCCCTGTCATTCCCGCCATGCAGCCGGGCTTGGTTGTTGTCATTTTGTCGCTGCTATTGGGCCTGCAACCCATCACCACGGATTTGTACCTGCCGGCGCTGCCCGGCCTCACGGCGGGCTTTGGTGCGCCCATGGCGCAGGCGCAATTGACCTTGACCGCCCTGCTGCTGGCCTTTGGCCTGTCGCAACTGATCTGGGGTCCGCTGTCCGACCGGTTTGGCCGGCGCCCCATCCTGCTGATTGGTTTGACGGGCTACGTCATGGCCTCCGTGGCCAGCACCCTGTCACCCACCATGGACATGCTGATTGTGTGGCGCACCGTGCAGGGCGCGGCCATGGGTGCGGCAGTCATGTGTGCCCGCGCCATCGTGCGCGATCTGTACACCCCACTTCAGGGCGCCCGCATCATGTCCAAGGGTTTGAGCGGTCTGGGCGTGATTGCTTGCTTGTGCGCGCCGCTCGGCGGCTTGCTGTCTGATCAATTCAGCTGGCGCGTCGCCCTGTTTGCGCTGGCGATTTTTGGTGCGCTGTGCCTGACGATGGTTGCCTTGCGCTTTGAGGAAACCGTCACACAAAAGAACATGCGGGCACTGGAGCCCGCTACCTTGGTTCGCACCTGGCGCACGATTCTGCGCAACCCCACTTTTTGGGCGTACTCGGCTTTGTCGACCGCCTCGTATGGCGGCCTGTTCACGTTTCTGGCTTCGTCGTCTTTTGTTTTCATCCAGGTGTTAGGCCTGACCAAAACGCAGTACGGCCTGCTGATGTTTTCCATGTCACTGGCCTACATTCTGGGCACCTTCATGTGCCGGCGTTTGCTGCCGCGCTTTGGCGTGCAGCGCTCGGTGGCGATCGCGGGCGGGCTCTCGCTGACCGGCGGCAGCCTCATGGGCGTGTTGGCGCTGATCGGCGTGCAGGCAAGCTGGGCCATCATGTTGCCCTACTACCTCTTCATGCTGGCGCACGGCATCAACCAGCCCTGCAGCCAAAGCGGCGCGGTGGGTCCGTTCCCGCAGGCGGCCGGCGTCGCTTCGGCGCTCAACGGCTTTTTGATGATGATGGCCGCTTTTGCCATGGGCGGCTGGCTGGGCAGCCACATGGACGGAACGGCGTTTCCGTTGATCGCGGGCGTCTGGTTCTGGAGTGCCCTGGTCGCGCTGGCGGCCTGGACGCTGGTGCAAAAGCATGGCAAAACCGGTGAGCAATGAAATGAGTCCTACCCCTTCTGTCAGCCCTTTGGGCAGCCTGACCCATATCCCGACTCGCGGGCCGCTGCGCTATCTGGCGCTGGCCGGCCCGACAGCTTCCGGCAAAACGGCCGCCGCGCTGGCGATTGCACAGGCGCACGACGTGGAAATCATCAGCGTGGACTCGGCGTTGGTCTACCGGGGCATGGACATTGGCACCGCCAAACCCACGGCCGAAGAACTGGCCAGCGTGCCACACCACCTGATCAACATCCGTGACCCGCTGCAAGCCTACAGCGCCGCCGAGTTCGTGACCGATGCCGAGAGGCTGATCGCCGACATCACGGCGCGCGGCAAACTGGCGCTGCTGGTGGGCGGCACCATGCTGTACTTCAAAGCCTTGTTTGACGGGCTGGACGCCATGCCCAAAGCCAACCCGGCCATTCGCGCCGAGATTGAAGAAGAGGCAAGACAGCAAGGCTGGCCCGCGATGCACGCCGCGCTGGCGCTGATTGACCCGGTGACGGCTGCGCGCCTGAAACCGGCTGATTCGCAGCGCATTCAGCGGGCGCTGGAAGTATTTCGGATTTCCGGGCAGCCTCTGTCGTTCTTTCACACTACAAGAACAATAGCTACTCACGCAGGCAGTACGGGGGCTAGAGGCCTGAATGACACTAAACCTGCGGGCGATGACACGCTGTTGATCTCGCTGGAACCGCTGGAGCGGGCCTGGCTGCACCAGCGCATCGCCCAGCGCTTTGACGCCATGCTGGCCGCCGACTTTCTGGCTGAAGTCAAAGCCTTGCGCGCCCGGGGCGACCTGAACCCCGACTTGCCGTCCATGCGCTGCGTCGGCTACCGCCAGGCCTGGGAAGCACTTGACGGCCTGTGGCCAATGGCGGAGTTGCGCGACAAAGGCATCTTTGCCACGCGCCAGCTGGCCAAGCGCCAGATCACCTGGTTGCGCTCCATGCCCCAGCGCCAGGTGGTGGCCTGCGACGACCCAACGGCCCTGCCGCAGGTGCTGGCGCTGGCCCGGTCTTTTGCCGAGCGCCGCCCATGAGTCTGGTGATCACCAATTTGAGCAAGCACTACGGCGAGGTGCCGGTGTTCAGCCAAGTGTCCCTGACCGTGGCGGACGGCGAATTTGTCGCCATTGTGGGCGAGTCCGGCGTGGGCAAATCGACCCTGCTGAACTGCATGGCCGGGCTGGACACCTGGGACAGCGGTTCGGTGCTGCTGGACGGGCTTGATCTGGGCCGTTTGGACGACGACAGCCTGGCCCGCTTGCGCCGCGAAAAAACCGGTTTTGTGTTCCAGGCTTTTCATGTGTTGCCGCATCTGGATGTGGCACAAAACGTGGCCTTGCCACTGATGCTGCTCGGCCAGTATGACGACGCCCGCGTGCAGGCCATGCTGGCGTCCGTCGGCCTGGCCGGCCTGGGCCAGCGGCTGCCGCAGCAACTCAGCGGCGGCCAGTTGCAGCGCGTGGCGATTGCGCGGGCGCTGATTCACCGCCCCACGTTGCTGCTGGCGGACGAACCCACCGGCAACCTCGACCCCACCACGGCCGCCAAGGTGATGGATGCGCTGATTGCGCAGACCCGCGAACACCATGCCTCGCTGGTGCTGGTCACCCATTCGCAAGCGGCGGCGGCGCGGGCTGACCGGGTGCTGAAGCTCACGGCCGACGGACTGAGCGCCCTCGACTGAACGTTCTGATGGCGGCCTTGATATTTCACAATGGCGCCGGGCGTCGGGCTGGATAAAAGGTAGCGTTATTCACTTTTACCCGGAGACTGCGATGAAACCGATTCGTCTGATATTGAGAGCATCTATGGCGGCATCTGCCATGGCGCTGCTGGCGGGCACTGCGCTGGCGCAAAGCGGCGCGGGTGCTGGCGGGCCAGCGGCCACCCCGGCCATGCCGGCCTCCGGGATGGGCATGGGGCCGGGTATGGGTGCTGGGATGGGGCCGGGCATGGGCCGCGGTCATATGGCCCAGTGGGGTATGGACTACACCCCGGGCTGGTCCATGATGACGCGGGCAGAGCGCAACGAGCACCGTGAGCACATGCGCGCCTTCAAGACCTACGAGGAATGCACCGCTTACCGGGATCAGGTACACGAAAAGATGGCCGCTCGCATCAAAGAAAAAGGCGGTAAACCGCTGGCACAACCCCGTCGTGATGCCTGTGCCGGTCTGAAGCCCTGAACCGGCAACGGCTTGGGGCCGTTAACCGATTTACCCCAAGTCACTCAATTTTGAGATGCTGTGCGTGGCTCCCCTGCTTTTTGGGCAGGGTGAGCGTGAGCAAACCGTTGTCAAAGCGGGCCTTGGCCTGGGACTGGTCAATCTCCAGCGGCAACTGAAAGCTGCGGGCGATCGATCCGAAATACCGCTCACTGCGCAGCACCTTATCGTCCTGGGTCTGGACATCCTGCTGCTTGACCTCGGCGCGCAGCAAGACGGTTCCTCGGTCCACCGACACATGGATGTCTTCCTTGCTGACACCGGGCAATTCCGCATGCACGGTGTAGGCCAGATCGTTCTCCTTCAAGTCGATCTTGATCTGGACCGGATCGGGCAGCGGGTCGCCATGCAAGGGCGTCACGTAAAAACCGGGTGACACGTCCCTGAAAATTTCATCCAAAAGACTACCGCGCGCCATCAGTGAGTTCATAGTCATCTCCAGGGCATTCCTACAGGTGATGCCACTCCATGGCCCCCATGACCACGGACATCACGGCTCGGCTTGAGCCGCAGAAAAACAGGGTTCAAGCGTCGGCTTTTGAGGCCATCGCGTTTTTCCGCTGCCAACAGTAGCCGGGCGATAGCGATATTTTTTTGCGGATTGTCAAAGGCACAAGCTACAAAGCGGCACATAACCAAATACATGAGGTCAGAACCGATAAAGCGTGCATCGCACGAGCGCAGCAGCAACGCCGTGCAGCCGCACTGGGAACACTTCGCGCACGGTGCCGACATCGGTGTGCGCGGTGTTGGCGCCAGCAAGGCCGAAGCCTTTGAGCAGGCCGCCCTCGCGCTGACAGCCGTGATCACCGACCCGCTGCAGGTGGCCGCCGTTGAGGCCGTGCACATCGTCTGCGAGGCGCCGGATGACGAGTTGCTGCTTGCCGCCTGGCTCAATGCGCTGGTGTATGAGATGGCGGTGCGGCGCATGCTGTTTGGCCGCTTTCAGGTTGCGCTGCAGCCCGGACGGCATGGCCCGCACCTGGACGCCCAGGCAATGGGCGAGCCGACCTCGGTACCACGGCACCAGCCGGCAGTGGAGGTCAAGGGTGCCACCTGCACCGCCCTGCGCGTCGCACCACTGAATGGTGCAGGCTGGCTGGCGCAAACCGTGGTCGATGTCTGAGCCATGGAACTGAACCTCCTGAAACAACTCGGCCCCTGTGTCTGGGAAATCCCGATGCGGGGCAAGATGCGGGTGCCGGGCATGATCTACGCCAGCAAAGAACTGGTGCAAGCCATGGACCACAAGGTCTACGAGCAGGCGGTCAACGTCGCCATGCTGCCGGGCATTGTGGGTGCCTCCTGCGTGATGCCCGATGCCCACTGGGGTTATGGCTTTCCCATTGGCGGCGTGGCGGCGTTCGACGCCGATGCCGGTGGCGTGGTGTCAGCCGGTGGCGTCGGTTTTGATGTCTCCTGTGGCGTGCGCTGCCTGCACACCGGGCTGCGCCGTGCGCACATCATGGCCGTGCAGCATGCGCTGGTCGAAGCGCTGTTCGCGCATATTCCCGCTGGTTTGGGCAGCACCGGCGCGATCCGGCTCAACAGCGCGCAGATGGACGCCATGCTCAGTGGCGGTGCTAAATGGGCGGTTGAACGCGGCTGGGGCACGAGCGCTGATCTGGAACGGGTTGAAGAACAGGGCCAGATGCTGCACGCCAAACCCAAATACGTCTCGGAGCAAGCCAAAAAACGCCAGCGCGAAGAAATGGGCACGCTGGGCAGTGGCAACCATTACCTGGAGGTGCAGGAGGTGACGGCGGTGTTTGATGACGCCATTGCCAGCGCCTACGGCCTGCACCTTGGTGATGTGGTGCTGATGATCCACTGCGGCTCACGCGGGCTGGGGCACCAGATCGGGACCGAGTTCCTGCGCCGCATGGTGGAAGCCGCTCCCAGCCATGGCCTCATCCTGCCCGACCGGGAGTTGGCGTGCGCGCCGATTCACTCCGACCTGGGTCAGGAATACCTGGGTGCAATGCGCGCGGCCATCAACTGCGCGCTCGCCAATCGCCAGATCCTGACGCAGCTGGTGCGCGAGGTGTTTGCCAAAGTACTGCCCACTGCGCATTTGCAGGTGTTGTACGACGTCTCGCACAACACCTGCAAGCTGGAGACGCACCAGGTCGACGGCCACCGGCGTGAACTGTATGTCCACCGAAAAGGCGCAACACGGGCCTGGGGCCCCGGCCACCCCGAGCTGCCGCCTGCCCTGCGCACCAGCGGCCAGCCGGTGCTGATTGGCGGCTCAATGGGCACCGGCTCCTATGTACTGGCAGGCACCTCGGCTTCGGAGTCACTGGCTTTTTCGTCCGCCTGCCATGGCGCCGGCCGCGCCATGAGTCGCCACCAGGCCCTCAAGACCTGGAACGGTCGCACCGTGATCGATGAACTGGCGCAACGCGGCATTCTGGTGCGCAGCCCCTCGATGCGCGGCGTCGCCGAGGAAGCGCCCGACGCCTACAAGGACGTGAACGCGGTGGTGGATGCCGCCGATGCGGCCGGCCTGGCGCGCAAGGTGGCGCGGCTGGTGCCGCTGGTCTGCGTCAAAGGCTGAGACGTCAGCAACGTCATGGACACACTCACGCTCTGGCTCGCGGGCGACGTGATGACCGGGCGCGGCATCGACCAGATTCAGGCGCACCCCGTTGCGCCGCTGCTGTATGAGAGCTGGGTGCGCGATGCGCGCGACTACGTGCGGCTGGCCGAGCGCGTGAACGGCCCGGTGCCGGCCCCGGTCGCGCCGGACTACATCTGGGGTGATGCACTGGCCGAGATTGAGCGACGCCAGCCCGCGCTGCGCCTGGTCAATCTGGAAACCGCAATCACCACCTCGGATGAAGCTTGGCCCCACAAGGGCATTCACTACCGCATGCATCCCGCCAACATCGGCTGCCTGACGGCGGCGCGCATCGACTGCTGTGCGCTGGCCAACAACCATGTGCTGGACTGGGGCCAGTCGGGACTGCGGCAGACCTTGCAAACACTGCAGCAGGCCGGCATTCACAGCGCCGGCGCCGGCCACAATCTTGAGGCGGCCGGCGCGCCCGCCACCCTGCCACTCGGCGGTGACGCGCGTCTGCTGGTGTTTTCCTGGGCCGCACCGGACTGCGGCGTGCCGCCGGACTGGGCCGCTACAGCCGCGCAGGGCGGCGTGGCGCTGTTGTCCGATTTGACCGAGGCCAGCGCGCAGCGCTTGGCCGAGCTCGTGGCCCGGCAGCGCCAGAGCGGTGATCTGGTGCTGGTCTCGCTGCACTGGGGTGGCAACTGGGGGCTTGAAGTGCCGCCGCTGCATCGCCGCTTTGCGCAGCGCCTGATTGAACTGGGGGCGGCCGATCTGGTGCATGGCCATTCATCGCACCATCCACGGCCGGTCGAGGTTTACCGCGGCCGGCTGATTCTTTATGGCTGCGGTGATCTGATCAATGACTATGAAGGCATCGCGATGCAGGAGAGCTTTGACCCCAGCGCCGTGTGCCTGTACTTCGTCCAGCTCTCACGCAAGACCGGCGCGCTGCAGCAACTTGAGATGGTTCCGATGCAATTGCGCCGCCTGCGCTTGAGCCACGCCAAGCCGGCGGCGCGACGCCGCCTACAGACACTGTTTGAAACGGGAAGCGCGCACTTCCAGACGCGCTTACAGACGCAAACAGATGGCAGTTGGCAGCTACGTTGGTGACAGCTAGGCCTGTTATGGTCGGCTCACTGTCGCACCTGGCGCTCGCGTTGCCGCCCGCTGTCAATGGCACCGACCAGCAAACCCAACTCCTGCGCCAGGATGTCCAACACATCGTCCAGCGTGACCACGCCAATCAACTCGCCCGCGACCCCAACAACCGGGATGCGCCGCACACCCTTGCCGCGCATGGTGTGCATCAAGTCGATCAAAGAGTCGTCCTCGCGGGCGGTGACCAGGTCGGTGGTCATCACGTCCTCTACATTCAGCGTACTGGGGTCAAGGTCCGAGGCCACCACCGCAGTCACGATATCGCGGTCGGTCAACACCCCCACCACGGTGCGCCGGCCCCCCACCTCATCCACCACGATCAGGCAGCCGACATGGTTTTCTCGCATCAGTCGCGCCGCACCGTTCAAGGTCGTGGCCCGAAAGGCGATGGTCACACTGCGTGTGCATATTTCACCCGTGGTCAAACGCTCACCCATGTATTTCTCCCTGTTTTAATGCGTGTGGCATGTCATTCTCTGGGCAGCTCAGTCAACGATTGCAGGCTCGACGGTTCAAAATCGACTGCTGGCGAAATGGCGTGCTGTTTCACCTGCCCCCGGCGTATGCGCACCACATCTTCCAGTTGCCGCTTCATGTTGTCGAAGGCCTCGCGCAGGGCCACGTACACATCTTCGTGCTGGACCCGGTTCACCACCAGTTCGTGGCCCGGCAGTGTGAGGTCGATGCGCACGCTGAACGGGCGCCCCTGGTGCTTGTGCTTTTGCTCCAGGTCGATGCCGACACGGCAAGCCATGATGTCGGGCGCAAACGATTCGAGCTTTTGCGCGTGCTCATTGGCGCTCGCCGCCAATGCCGCCGAATGTTCCATGCCATGAAATTTAATTTGAACCGGAAGCTTCATCTTTTCACCCCTGTGCGACCATAAAAATGCATTTTTGGGGACACCCAGAAAACCCAGTTGAGATTTGTCAACGGCACAATACACTGGCCCCAACCTCCCGCCATCCCGCCCATGATCCAGCTGCTAAAAACCTTTTCCTGGCAAGAGTTGCGCCACCACCCCTGGCGCAACGCGGCCGCTGCGGTGGCGGTCATGCTGGGCGTGGCGCTGGCGTTTTCGGTGCAGTTGATCAACGCCTCGGCGCTGGACGAGTTTTCGCAGGCGGTGCGCTCGGTCAACGGCCAGCCCGACCTGGAACTCCGCGGGGTGCAGGGCAGCTTTGACGAAACACTCTATGCCCGCGTGGCCGCCCTGCCGCAAGTCAGCGTGGCGTCGCCCGTGCTCGAATTCAGCACCTACGCCCTGACCGGCCGTAACGAGCGCGTGCTGCTGCGCGTGGTCGGCGTCGATGCCCTGGTGGTGGCCGCCGTGGCCCCGGCGCTCATGCCGCGGCCCACGGCAGGCGCCGACCGCCTGGCGATCTTCTCGCCCCGCAGCGTATTTTTGAATGCCGCCGCCCGCCAGCGCCTGGACGGTGACACGCTGCAACTGCAAAGCGGCCTGCAACTCAAGACCGTGACCCAGGCCGGCAGCGTCAGCGCGGGCGGCGCGCCGCTGGCGGTGATGGACATTGGCGCGGCACAAGAGCTGTTTGGCAAACAAGGTCAGCTCACGCGCCTGGATCTCCGCCTGCAGGCCGGCGCCGACCGGGCCGCCTTTGTGCGCGCCCTGCAGTCCGACCCCAGCTGGCCACCCGACGTGACGGTGACCGAGCCGGGCGATGCGGCGTCGCAGGTCAGCAACCTGTCGCGCGCCTACCGCGTCAACCTCACCGTGCTGGCGCTGATTGCCCTGTTTACCGGGGCGTTTCTGGTGTTCTCGGTGCTGTCTTTGAGCGTGGCCAAGCGGGCGCAGCAGTTTGCGCTGCTCGGTGTGCTGGGCTTGAGCGGGCGTGACCGCCTGCGCCTGGTGTTGTGGGAGTCGCTCGCACTCGGCCTGGTCGGCAGCGCGGCCGGTATTGCGCTGGGCACGGCGCTGGCGGCGCTGGCGCTGCGCCTGCTCGGGGGCGATCTGGGCGGCGGCTACTTTGCCGGCGTCGCCCCCACCTTGCAATGGAGTAGCGGGGCAGCATTGGTGTACGGCGCCTTGGGCGTGCTGGCCGCGCTGGTGGGTGGCTGGTGGCCGGCGCGGCAGGCGCAGCGCCTGCCGCCGGCACAAACACTCAAAGGCCTCGGCGGCGCTCAGGTGACGCGCCGCAGTCACTGGCTGAGTATTATTTTGATAGCAGCTTCCGCCCTGCTGGCAAGGGCTCCTGCTGTATTTGATATACCGCTGGCAGCCTATGCCTCGGTCGCGCTGCTGCTGGTGGGCGGCATCACGGCGCTGCCGTGGCTGGTGGCGCTGCTGCTGGACCAACTCGCGCCCCTGGTGGCCCGCCATACCCTGCCCATGCTGGCCGTCGAGCGGGCGCGCCGGGTACGCGAGAGCGCGGCCGTCGCCGTCAGCGGCGTGGTGGCCTCGCTCAGTCTGGCGGTGGCCTTGACCGTGATGGTGGCCAGTTTCCGTGACTCAGTCACGCAGTGGCTGGACCGGGTGCTGCCCGCCGACCTGTATGTGCGCAGTGCCGGCAACCTGGGCGCCAATGACACGGTGTACTTCAGCCCGGAGTTTGTGCAGGCCGCCGCCCAAATCGCCGGCGTGCAGCGGGTGCAGGCCCAGCGCCAGATGGCGCTGCTGTTGGACCCGGCCCGGCCGGCGGTGACACTGATCGCCCGCGAGTTGGGGGACCCGGCGCGCAACCTGCCGCTGATGGGCGAGCCGCTGCCGGTGCCGCCCGGCCAGATCGGCATCTTTGTGAGCGAGGCCATGCTCGACCTGCATGGCGCCCGGCTGGGTACCGTGTTCACTCCACTTTCAGCATCATTTAAGCCTCTAACCCCCGTCGCACCTGCGCAAGTAGCTACGTTTTTTGTAGCGGGCGTGTGGCGCGACTATGCCCGCCAGACGGGTGCGATTGCCATGGACAAACGTGTCTTCGAGCAACTCACCGGCGACCGGCGCGCCAACGATCTGGCGCTCTGGCTCAACGCGCAAACACAAGTCCCGCGCGTGCAGCAAGCCCTGCGTAACCTGGCCGACCCGCTGGGAAATGGGGCTGGCCAGCTGCTCGAATTTGGCACCGCCAGCCAGATCCGCGCCTCGACCCTGAAGATGTTTGACCGCAGTTTCGCCGTCACCTACTGGCTGCAGGCCGTGGCGATTGGCATTGGCCTGTTTGGCGTGGCCGCCAGCTTCAGCGCCCAGGTGCTGGCACGGCGCAAGGAGTTTGGCCTGCTGGCCCATCTGGGTCTGACGCGGCGGCAGATTCTGGCGGTGGTGGCGTTTGAGGGGGCGGCCTGGACAAGCCTGGGCGCGATGGCGGGCCTGGCCCTGGGCCTGGCGGTGTCCGTGGTGCTGGTGCATGTGGTCAACCCGCAGAGCTTTCACTGGACCATGGAGTTGATGCTGCCCTGGGTTCGGCTGCTTGCACTGTGCCTGGCCGTGGTGGCCGCGGGCACCATCACCGCCTGGCTGGCGGGCCGGGCGGCGGCCGGCAAAGACGCGGTGTTGGCAGTGAAAGAAGACTGGTAGCGGAGCTAGCGCGCCACCCGACCCTGAATTATTTTTTTCCGCTTTTTTTCATGAACGTCAGCAGTTCCTTGTCACTGCGCCGGATGTGCAGCGACAACCAGTCGCGCAGCACGGTGGACAACTGCGAGGCCACCGTGATGCTTCCGGCGTCGTATTTTTGTTGCAGGTCGCGCAAGCTTTCGGTGAACTTGAGGTGCCCGATCTTGTGCCGTTCCAGATGCGGAAAATGAACGGCGGCCATTTCTTGCTCTTCCATGCGCAGGTGCTCCGCCGTGTACTGGACCAGTGAATTCAGAATTTTGGCGACGACTTCCTGGCCACAGCCCTGGGTTGTGGCCGTATGCAATTCATTCACCAGATCCACCAGATGGCGATGGTCCCGATCAATCGGGCCGTTGTCGATCACCAGGTCATCCGCCCATTCAAAATACGCCATTTACCGCTCTCCGATTGTTATTTTCAGGGGTGCCGTGCGCTGCGCTCATGCCGCTGCGCCGTCAAAGGCCAGCGCCAAATCCTGACGCCGCCCCAGCTTGAACACACTCACGACTTGCACCATGCTTTGCGCCTGATGCTCCAGTGACTGGGCGGCAGCGGCGGCTTCTTCTACCAGCGCCGCATTCTGTTGCGTGACCTGGTCCATCTGCGTCATCGCCTGGTTGATCTGGTCAATGCCGGCGGACTGGTCCTGGCTGGCGGTGGTGATCTCGCCCATGATGTCGGTCACGCGCCGCACGCTCACCACGATTTCATCCATGGTGCTTCCGGCCTGCTCCACCAGCTTGCAGCCTTCGTTGACGTTGTCGACCGAGGCCCCAATCAGTTCCTTGATTTCCTTGGCGGCCGAGGCCGAACGGCCGGCCAGGCTGCGCACCTCGCTGGCCACCACGGCAAAGCCCCGCCCCTGCTCGCCGGCACGGGCCGCTTCCACCGCGGCGTTCAGGGCCAGGATGTTGGTCTGGAAGGCAATGCCGTCAATCACGCCAATGATGTCGGCAATCTTCTTGGACGACACGTTGATCGCCTCCATCGTATGCACCACTTGCGCCACCACCGCACCGCCTTTGACGGCGACGTCGGAGGCCGAACCGGCCAGCTGATTGGCATGTTTGCCGCTCTCAAAATTCTGCTTGACGGTGGCCGCCAGTTCTTCCATGGAGGCGGCCGTCTGCTCCAGCGCACTGGCCTGCTCCTCGGTGCGGGACGACAGGTCCAGGTTGCCGGCCGCAATCTGGCTGGTGGCGGTGGCCATGGCCCCGGAACCACCGCGCACCTGGCTCACGATCGTCACCAGGTTGTCCTGCATGGACTTGAGCTGGGCCATCAGGCTGGTGGTGTCGCCCGGCTTCAGGTCAATCTGCACGCTCAAATCGCCGGCGCTGACACTTTCTGCGACGGCAGCGGCTTCGCCCGGCTCGCCACCCAACTGGCGGGTGATGGAGCGAACCGTGACAAAGCCGAAAAAGACGGCAAACAGGATGCCACTGACAATGGCCGCGATCGAGACCGAACGGAACAAGTCATAGCGTGCGCCAGCGGCAGTGAACTCTTCTTTGGCCACGTCAATCTGGAGTTGCATCAAGGCATCAATGCCGACCTTCACCGGAACATAAAGGGGACGAACTTTTTCAAATACAACGCGCTTGGCACCCTCAAAATCATTGCCGCGCAGGGCGGCCACGGCGGGACGCAGGCCCTCCTGCACAAACTGGCCGCGGTCCTCTGCAAATTTCTTGGCAATTCTGGCCTCCTCCACCGTCAAGGTGGTGGCCAGGTAGGCGGCCCAGACTTTACCGATGGCGGCAATATTGGCGTCCACCTCCGCCGTATCTTTGGCGATTTCTTCGGGAACGGGATTCAGCAGGTTGCCAGCGATCAGCAGCCGATTGCGCAGGATCATCCGGTTGATGTCGGCAATCTGGCCCATGTGCACGGTGCGGTCTTCGTACACCGTCTTGAGCGCGTCGTTCGCTTTACTGATGCCAAACAGGCCGATCGTGCCGATAAACAGCAGCAGCACCGACAGACTGCCGATCAGGATGATCAGGCGGGTGGAAATTTTCAGGTTGTTCATGATGCTTTACTTTGAAGAAAGGCGATGCTTGGCGCAAAAGCCACAGAGACTCGATTTTGACATGGTCAATTATTGAGGCCGCGCCGTCCAGCGTCTGCAACAGACGCGCCCCCGTCGCCTTTGCCCGCACAACATGAACGCACCCGCCATGTGCGGCGGTGCGACAGCGCCAGCACCGCCCTCGGGTTAGCGCAGCGCGAGCATCGCCATGCCCGGCAGCCGGAACCGCCCTGCCACATCGCGCAAATCCCCGGCTTGCTCCTGCAGGCTCTGCGCGGCAGCGGCCGACTCCTCAACCACGGCCGCATTTTGCTGGGTCATCTGATCCAGGCGGTTAACGGCCACGTTGATGCTCGACATGCTACTGCTTTGCCCGCCCGTGGCGGCGGTGATTTCGCCAATGGCCTGCGCCAGACGGCCCACCGAATCAACGATGGTGGACATGGTGTCCTTCGCCTCGATGACCTTGCTGGTGCCCAGCTTCACTTTGTCCACCGAGTCGCTGATCAGCGACTTGATCTGGCGCGACGCCACCGCAGAGCGGTTTGCCAGCGCACGCACCTCGGCTGCCACCACGGCAAAACCGCGCCCCTGGTCGCCCGCGCGGGCGGCCTCGACCGCCGCGTTCAGCGCCAGAATATTGGTCTGAAAGGCAATGCCGTCGATGACGGCCGTGATATCTGCAATCTGGCGCGACGATTCCCGGATCTCGTCCATCGTCTGCATCACCTCCGACATGGCCGAACTACCACCCGCGGCCTCCTTGGCCGCCGATTTGGCCAACACCTCACCCCGGGTAGCGGCCTCCAGCGAGTGCTGCATGGTCGATGTAATCTGCTCGACGCCGGCCGCCGTTTGTTGCAGGAACGAGGCGGTCATTTCGGTCCGGGTCGAGAAATCAAGGTTACCGGCCGCGATCTCCGTGGCCCCTTCCGCCACCGTCCGGCTGGCCCCCTGCACCTGCGACACCAGACTGTGCAACGACACCTGCATGCGGCCCAAGGCGGCCAGCAACCGGCCGCCTTCGTCGCGGTCGTGTCCTTCAATGCGTTGCGTCAGGTCCAGCGCCGCCACCCGGTTGGCCGTGTCCACGGCCTGCTGGATGGGCCGGGTGATGGCGCGCACGAGCCAAACCGACAACACGCCGCCCAGCAACAGCGCACACACGCCAAACAGGATCAGGCTCCAGCGCGCCGACAAGCTCAAGTCGCTGATGCGCGCCACGGACGCATCGATCTCGGCGCGCTGGGCCTCTCCGAGTTGGGTCACGGCATCCAGCAAGGCCTGCGCAGCCGGCGTAAAACGGTTGACATACACCTGCTCAATGTTCGAGGTCAAACCACTGTCATGAGCGACATTGAGCTCATCCCGGGCTTTGATGAACTTGACATTGGCCTCCGTCATATGGCGAAAAATGACCTGGTCAGCGGGCGCCGTCATCATGGTGCCCATTTTGCGAAGCAACTCATCCACCGCCGCCGAGGTCTTGTTTATTTCGGGGGTCAACACATCCCCGACCTGGGGCTCCGAGCTCAAGGCCAGTGCCTTGGAGCGGGCCACATTGACCGCAATGTGACGGTGCAAATCACCCGCCAGGCGCTCCGTGGCCATGACTTCATCCACCATCCGCCCGGTCTCTTTTGAAACCCGTTGCAATGACCAGACCCCGAGCGCCGATCCGATGAGGGCCACCGCCAGAACAAGCGATAGAACACTCATGATCCGGCGCGAAAAGGAGCCGGATACCCAGAACCCGCTCCAGGAAGTTGCTTGTGACATTGATAACTGCTCTTTTCGTAATACCGGCCCAACGCAGGCCGGGTGAGATTTAAACCAAGGGAAAACCCGGGTCATCTTGTGCGAATTGTGTGACAGCGGTATGACATAGGCGTGACAAATTCTCTTTTTCAGGCCCACGGTGCGCAGGACCCTGCCCCCACGCGGCCGCGCCGTCCGGCCAACCGGGATCGCAGCGACAATTTGGGCATGACAGACGCCACGCCCCCCAACTTGTTCCGCCGACACCTGCTGCTGACCGGACTGGCGACGCCGTGGTGGCCGTTACAGGCCGCGGCCAAAACACCCACAGCGGCTGAGCCGTTGCGGCCGCGTGTGCTGCAGTTTCCGCGCGACCTGGGCAGCCACCCGGACTACGCCATTGAGTGGTGGTACATCACCGGCCATTTGCGCGCGGGCGCGCGGGCCACTGAGCGCGAGTTCGGCTTTCAACTGACATTTTTTCGCTCACGCGTCGAGAGCACGCAGGGCATGAGTTCGGCCTTTGCCGCCAAGCAGCTGATATTTGCGCATGCGGCCGTGACCGACGTGACGGGCCAAAAGCTGTGGCACGACCAACGTATTGCGCGGCAAGGTTTTGAAGTGGCGCAGGCCCGCAACGACGACACCGCCATCACTTTGCGCGACTGGTCGCTGACGCACGAAGCCAGCCAGTACCAGGCCCATGCGGCTGGCCATGGCTTTCGTTTTGCACTGGCCTTGCGCGAGATGCAACCGCTGCTATTGCAAGGGGTGCAGGGTCTATCGCGCAAGGGGCCGGATGCACGGCAAGCCAGTTTTTACTACAGCCTGCCGCAACTGCAAGTCACCGGCTCGCTGGCCTTGGAGGGACAAGCGATGCCAGTGCAAGGCACGGCTTGGCTCGACCATGAATGGAGTCAGGCCCTGATGCACCCGCAGGCGGTGGGCTGGGACTGGATTGGCATGAATCTGCTGGATGGCAGCGCGCTCACCGCCTTTCGGCTGCGCGACAAGGCCGGCAACGCACTGTGGGATGGCGGCTCGTTTCGTCGCCCGGCCCTGGGGGCCACGCCCCAGGTTTTTGCGCACGGCGAGGTGCTATTCCAGCCGGTGCGCAGCTGGACCAGCCCGTTGACCCAGGCCCGCTACCCGGTGGAATGGACCGTGCGGACGCCAACAGCGGCCTACACCGTCAAAGCCGTCCTCGACAACCAGGAGCTCGACAGCCGCAACTCCACCGGCGCGGTGTACTGGGAAGGCTTGAGCGAGTTGTTTGACAGCCAGGGCCAATTGATTGGCCGCGGCTATTTGGAGATGACCGGCTACGCCAGCCCGTTGCGACTGTAGGCACGGCTCAAGGACATCAATGCGCGCCGGCGGCGGCATCGGCACTGGCCGCCCCGCCCATCTTCGGCCGTGACAGCCAGACCACGGGAATGAGCAGCAGAAAAATCAGGGCCGAGGCATAAAACACATCGTTGATGGCCAGCATGTAGGCCTGCTGGTCCACCAGCCGATTCACCTGTGCCAGCGCTTGCTCAGGCGTCAGGCCCGCGCTGCTCAACCCGGACAGCACCTGGGTTGCCGCCAAACTGCCTTGATGGATCGACTCCGACAGTTGGGCGTGGTGCATGGCGGCGCGGTCTTGCCAGACCGTGGTGGCAATCGAGGTGCCAAACGAGCCCGCCACAATGCGCACAAAACTGGACAGGCCGGAGGCCGCCGGAATTTTGTCCGGCGAGATGCCGGAGAGCACGATGACCGACAGGGGTATGAAGAAAAACGCCATGGCAATGCCCTGTATCAACGTGGGCAGCATCATGGTGCCGAAGTCGGCCTGGGTGTTGAAATGCGAGCGCATGATCAAGACCAGCGAAAACACGACAAAGGCAAAGCTGGCCAGATAGCGCGGGTCCACCTTGCTGACGTTTTTACCCACCAGCGGCGACAGGACGATGGCAAACAGCCCGACCGGCGCCAGCAGCATGCCAGCATCGGTTGACGGGTAGCCCATGAACTGTTGCAGCCACAGCGGCAGCAGCACGACATTGCCAAAGAACAGGCCGTAGCCCACCGAGATGGCCACGGTGCCGGCCCAGAAATTGCGCCGCTTGAACAAGCGCAGGTCCACCACCGGGTGTTCCTCGGTCAGTTCCCAAACCAGAAAGAAGGCAAAGCCGACCAGCGCCACCACGCCGAGGCCGACGACTTCAGGCGAGTGAAACCAGTCCAGCTCCTTGCCTTTGTCCAGCATGATTTGCAGCGCCCCGACCCACAGCACCAGCAAGCCCAAACCGACGCCATCAATCGGCAGTTTGTGCGTCACACTTTCGCGCTTGTGGTAGATCGACCAGACCATGAAGGCCGACAGCAGGCCAATCGGGATGTTGATGTAAAAAATCCAGGACCAGTAAATGTTGTCGGTGATCCAGCCGCCCAGCAGCGGCCCCAGCACCGGCGCCACCAGCGTGGTCATGGCCCACAAAGCCATGGCCAGACCGGCCAGCGCCGGCGGGTAACTCGACAGCAGCAGTCCCTGCGACAGCGGAATCATGGGCCCCGCGACAAAGCCCTGCAGGGCGCGAAACGCAATCAGCGAGGTCATGTTGGGCGCCAGGCCGCACAACCAGGAGGCCAGCACAAACAGCAAGACGCTGGTAATGAACAGCCGGACCTGGCCGAAACGCTGCGACAGCCAACCGGTAAGCGGCAAGGCAATGGCGTTGGCGACGCCAAAGCTGGTGATCACCCAGGTGCCCTGGTTGGCGCTGACGCCCAGGTCACCGGCAATGGCCGGCAGCGAGACGTTGGCAATCGACGAGTCCAGCACGTTCATGAACGTGGCCAGCGACAGGGCAATCGTGCCCCACAGGCGGGCCGAGCCTTGCAGCGGCGGCAGGGGAATAAAGGGAGAGGCGGTGGCCATGCGGGGCTCGGTTAACGGCGGTTTCTAATTAACGGCGGCCGCTGTTGGCGGCCACGATTTTGCGGACCGCCTCGACGGCACCGTTGTCCAACGCGTCGTACACCGTGGTTTGCACCAGCGCGGCAGCACGCGGGGCATCGGCCAGCGTTTTGCCGTCTTGGTTGCTGACATCGACCGTGGCTTCCATGGACAAACCGACACGCAAGGGGTTTTGCGCCAATTGAGCCGCGTCCAGCGCCACACGCACCGGAACGCGCTGCACCACCTTGATCCAGTTGCCAGTGGCGTTTTGCGCTGGCAACAGGGCAAAGGCGGCGCCGGTGCCCATGCCCAGACCGCTGATCGTGCCTTTGTACTCCACCTTTTTGCCGTACAGATCGGCCGTCAGACTGACCGGCTGGCCAATGCGGATGTTGCGCAACTGCACTTCCTTGAAGTTGGCATCCACCCACAACTGGTTGAGCGGAATGATCGACATCAGGGGCGTGCCCGCCGCCACGCGCTGCCCCAGCTGCACGCTACGCCGTGCCACAAAGCCGTCCACCGGCGCCGGCAAGGCGGCGCGCTGGGTCGTCAGCCAGGCCTCGCGCACTTTGGCCGCCGCGGCCATCACACTTGGGTGCTGGTCGATGCTGGTGCCGTCGGTCATGGCCTGGTTGCTGACCAGCTGTTCCTTGGCCGCGCTCACCCCGGCCAGCGCCGCCGCCAACGCGCTCTTGCCGTTGGCCAGTTGCGTTTGGGCGTGGTTGAGTTCTTCCCGGGACACGGCACCGTTGCCGACCAGCGACTGGCGACGATTCAAGTCATCGGTGGCGCGGGCGATTTCGGTTTGCGCCTTGCTCACATCCGATTCGCGCAGGGTGATTTGCGCCCCCAGACTGCCGTTGTTGGCATACAGCGTGCGCACCTGCCGCACGGCTTGAGCCAGGTTGGCCGACGCCTGCTCCAGGGCGATTTTGGCGTCCGCCGGGTCGAGCTTGACCAGCGGTTGGCCGGCTTTGACGTAATCGGTTTCGTCCGCCAGGATGGCCATGACGGTGCCGCCAATCTGCGGCGTGATCTGGATCACATTGCCTTGCACATAGGCGTTGTCGGTGGACTCGTAGTGGCTGGCCACCAGCCATTCATAAGCGGTCCAGCCGAGGCCGGCAACGACTACCACGCTGGCCAGCGTGATCAACAGTCGTTTGCGGGTGGGATTGCTGGCCACATTGGCGGCGGGGGTGGGGGTTTGAGGTGCAGTCATGGGGGCATTCAAAAATGGGGGAAGTAACTTATTTTTGTGAGGTGGCAGCGGGCAGATCAGCGTGGTAACCACCGCCGAGCGCACGCATCAGCGCTACTTGGGTATCAAGGGCGCGGGCGGCGAGAACGACACCCTGGCGGCGTTGGTTGAGCACCGTTGTTTCGGCGGTCAGCACTTGCAGGTAATTGCTCAGCCCGGCTTCATAGCGCTGCACGGCAATCGCATGCGCGTTCTCGGCCGAGGCTTGCGCGGCACGCTGCTCGGTTTGCTGACGCGTAATGGCCTGTGACGAGGCCAGTTGATCAGCGACCTCGTGGACGGCGTCGATGACGGCCGCGTTGTAGCTCTCAATGGCGGCATCCAGATCCGACGTTTTGCCGCGCAGGTTGGCGCGCAGCCGGCCACCGTCAAACAGGGGCAGCCGCAGCGCCGGGCCGACGCCCCACTGCTCGCTGCCCGCCCCGAACAAGCGGTCCAGCCCAATGCTGGAAAAACCGGCAAACGCCATCAGGTTGACGTTGGGATAAAACTGGCTCCGCGCATTGCGCACGTCTTGCGTGGCGGCTTCGACGCGCCAGCGTGCGGCCGCAATGTCAGCCCGCCGACCCAGCAGGTCCGATGGCAGCACCTTTGGAGCTGCTATATTTTTAATAGCTGATTGCGAAGGTAACACGGGGGCTACAGGCTTATTTTGCTGTCCAATTAGGGCATTCAGTGCATTCTGGGACAGCGTCAACTGCTCCTGCAGGGTTTCGATCTGCAGCCGGGCCTCGGGCAAGGCACCTTCACTTTGACGCAATTCCAGTTGTGTATCCAGGCCGGCGTTGACCCGGTCTTGCACCAGATGCTGGGCCTGGGTGCGTTGAGCCAGCAGTTGCTGCGCGACCCCCAGTTGCTCGTTCAGGCGCACCAGCGAGAAGTAGTTGCGCGCCACGTTGCTTGCCATCAGCATGCGGGCGGCCTCGGCATCGGCCTGCGCGGCGCGGGTGCTGCCCAGCGCGGCTTCCAGGGCGGCGCGATTTTTGCCAAAAAAGTCCAGCTCCCAGCTGCCGCTGAGTTGCGCAGTGCCACTTTCTTGGATCGTGCCTGCCAGCGGAGGCGGAACGGCGCCATTGGCGGTGTACTTTTGCCGTGTGGCCTCGATCCCGGCAGAGAGCTGCGGGCCGCTGGCGGCATCGACGCTATCAGCACCCGCCTGGGCTCGTGCCAAGCGGGCCTGCACAATTTTGAGGCTGGGGTTATTGGCCAGCGCCGCCTCGATCAGCTGGTTGAGTTGCGCGTCGCCAAACGCCTGCCACCACTGGGCCTCCAGCGTCACCGGGGCATTTTGCTCCGCAGGCAAACCCAATGACGGGGCGTCGCGCAGGGTGGCGTGCGGCTGGATGCCGCTCGTGCTGGCGCACGCCGTGAGACCGAGCGCCACGAGCGCGAGCAGTGCGGCTTGGGTCAAGTGAGCGCGTGCGCCCGTTTTGTTTGGTTCAAGCCTCATGCGGGCCTCCTGGCGTCGGTGGGGTGGACTGGGCTTGGGCGTTGTCGAGGATGCGGCGCAAAAAACTTTTCAGGGTGTCAAACTCTTCCAGCGAGAAGCCGGCCAGATGCGCGTTGTGAATCCGGCAAAGCAAGGCTGGAATGCCTTTTGCCACTTCACGTCCGGCCTCGGTCAATTCAATATTGACAACACGCCGGTCCGCCACGGATCGCACCCGCAGACACAAGCCCTTGGCTTCCAGTCGGTCCAGCATCCGGGTCATGGCGCCGCAATCCAGGTGACATTCACGCGCCAGTTCGGCCACGGTGGAGGTCTTGCCCAGGTACAACTTGAACAGCGGGAACCATTGGGCGTTGGTCAGGTCACTGGCTTCCAGTTGACGCTCGACTTCATGCGCCACGGTGGACAACACGCGCCGCATCAAATAACCCACACTGTCTTCCGGGACGTAATCCCCGGGATGGTAAAACTCGTTGGCCTCGCCCGCGGCCTCGGTGCCGGGCGGGCTGGAACGGCCGGATGTATTGGAAACACTCATAGGCATCATATTATTTGCTTAGGCAATTATTGTCAAGGCTAAGTTTGGCGCGGCAATGTTTTGGGCTTTTTGGCTACACTGTGACGCATGTCTACCCCTTCTCCCTCCAAAGCGTCGCCGCGCTCCCTCTCCGGTCTGCGCCCTTTTCTGCTGCCTTACCGCGGCCGCATTGCGCTGGCGCTCATTTTTCTGGTGATGGCAGCCGTGGCGACGCTGGCTTTTCCCATCGCCCTGCGTTACCTGATTGACGGCGGTTTGGTGCAAACCGACAAGGGCGCTCAGGTGATGGCCTTGCGCGAACACTTTGCAGCCCTGTTTGCGGTGGCGGTGGCGCTGGGCCTGTTTTCAGCCGGCCGCTTTTACATGGTGAGCTGGCTGGGGGAACGCGTCACCGCCGATTTGCGCAACGCGGTGTACGGCCACGTGCTGCAGCAAAGTCCCGAGTTTTTCGAGACCACCCAGACCGGTGAAGTGCTGTCGCGCCTCTCCGCCGACACCACGCTGGTACAGACCGTGGTCGGCTCGTCACTCTCCATGGGCTTGCGCAATACCGTGATGGGCATCGGCGCCCTCGGCATGCTGATCTGGACCAACCCCTATGTGATGTTTCAGGTGCTGGGCGTGCTGGTGCTGATCGTGGCGCCTGCACTGTGGTTTGGCCGGCGCGTGCGCAAACTGTCACGCGCCAGCCAGGACCGCGTGGCGGATTCGAGCGCCATCGCGGCGGAGGTGCTGAACGCCATACCGGTGGTGCAGAGCTACACCGCCGAAAGCCGCGAATCGGCCCGCTTCACGGCGTCCACCGACAGCGCCTTCCAGACGGCCGTGCGACGCACCCGAGCCCGCTCGGTGTTGGTGGCGTTCATCATCATCGCCACCTCGGCCGCCCTGTTGTGGGGCTTGTACCAAGGCACGCAAGCCGTAATGGCCGGCCGCATCAGTGCCGGCGATCTGGGCCAGACGGTGATGTACGTCATCATTCTGGCCAGTGCCTTTGCGATTCTGGGCGAGGTCTACGGCGACTTGCTGCGCGCCGCCGGTGCAACCGAGCGCCTGATGGAGTTGCTGGGCAGCCGCTCGCCCATTGAATCACCCCTAAATCCAGTGCCAGCCCCCGCGCAGCTTGCGGGAAGCGCTATTAAATTTGAAGCAGTTAATTTTCACTACCCGTCGCGCCCCAACCAGCCGGCACTGAGTGATTTCTCCCTGAACGTTCAGCCGGGTCAGACGGTGGCCATCGTCGGCCCCAGTGGCGCGGGCAAAAGCACGGTGTTTCAATTGCTGCTGCGCTTTTACGACCCGGCTTCGGGCCGGATTGTGCTGGACGGCGTGGCCACGCACGAGCTGGCTTTGCACGACCTGCGGCAGCGCATCGGCATCGTGCCGCAAGACGCGGTCATCTTCTCCAGCAGTGCACTGGAGAACATTCGCTATGGCAAGCCCGAAGCCAGCGACGACGAGGTCAAGGCGGCGGCGCAAGCCGCCTTTGCCGACGAATTCATCAGCGCGCTGCCTGAAGGCTATGCCACCTTTCTGGGTGAACGCGGCGTGCGCCTGAGCGGCGGCCAGCGTCAGCGCATTGCGATTGCCCGCGCCATGCTGAAAAACCCGCCGCTGCTGTTGCTGGACGAAGCCACCAGTGCACTGGACGCCGAGAGCGAACGCATGGTGCAGGCGGCGCTGGAGTCCGCCATGCGTGACCGCACCACGCTGGTGATTGCGCACCGCCTGGCCACGGTACAAAAGGCCGACCGGATTGTGGTGCTGGATCACGGCCAGTTGGTGGAACAAGGGACGCACGCCGAACTGGTGGCGCGTGGCGGGGTTTATGCGGGTCTGGCGGCTTTGCAATTCAACGCCTGATGCGGTGTCATTGCGGCCTTGGCCAGGCATCACCGGGTTGCACCTGGCTTTCTGTGCCCACTTCATGGTTATGAGTTTTATGCATAGATAGGAAGAAAGCCGGCCTTAGACAGCAAGCGCCTGGCGCACTACAGTCCAAGACTTGATTAACTCCTGAAGGTATTTACTCATGTCAGCTGTGTCCAATTCCAATCCAGCCGTCCCATCAGGCACGACGGTGCCGCCTGCTTTGCTCCCGTCCTACCTGCAGGCTGACAATCTTGGCCCCTGGGGTATCTACCTGCAACAAGTCGACCGCGTTGTGCCGTACCTCGGAAATCTGGCGCGCTGGGCAGAAACCCTCAAACGACCCAAACGGGCGCTGATTGTGGATGTGCCGATCCAGCTGGACAACGGCACCGTGGCGCACTTTGAAGGCTACCGGGTGCAACACAACACCTCACGCGGCCCCGGCAAAGGCGGCGTGCGGTTTCACCAGGACGTGACCTTGTCCGAAGTGATGGCCCTGTCCGCCTGGATGTCGATCAAGAATGCGGCGGTCAACGTGCCGTTTGGTGGCGCCAAAGGGGGGATTCGGGTTGACCCGAAAACACTGTCCCTCGGCGAACTGGAGCGGATGACGCGTCGCTACACCAGCGAAATCGGCATCATCATTGGCCCGACCAAAGATATTCCGGCGCCGGACGTGAACACCAACGAGCAGATCATGGCCTGGATGATGGACACCTACTCCATGAACGAGGGCGCCACCGCCACCGGCGTGGTCACCGGCAAACCAGTTGACCTCGGTGGCTCACTCGGACGGCGCGACGCGACCGGTCGCGGCGTCTATACCGTTGGCTTGGAAGCGGCCCGGCACATCGGACTGGACATTGCCACCTCGCGCGTGGCGGTCCAGGGTTTTGGCAATGTCGGCGGTGTCGCCGGACGGTTGTTTGCGCAAGCCGGTGCTCGCGTGGTGGCGGTGCAGGACCATGGCGGCACCATTTACCGGGAAGCGGGCCTGGACGTGCCCGCGTTGCTGGCCCATGTGGCGGCGGTCGGCACCGTGGCTGGTTTTGCCCAGGCCGAAGTACTGGCCGACGATAAGTTCTGGGAGGTGGACTGTGACATCCTGATTCCGGCCGCGCTGGAACAACAGATTACCGAACACAACGCAGGCCGCATCAAGGCGCGCATGGTGATCGAAGGTGCCAACGGCCCCACAACGCCTGCAGCCGATGACATCCTGGCGGAACGCAATGTGCTGGTGCTGCCCGATGTGATCGCCAACGCAGGCGGCGTGACGGTCAGCTATTTTGAGTGGGTGCAAGATTTCTCCAGCTTCTTCTGGAGCGAGGACGAGATCAATGCCCGCCTGGTGCGCATCATGAAAGATGCCTTTGCGGGCGTCTGGGAAGTGGCACAGGACAACAAAGTGAGCCTGCGCACGGCAACCTTCATTGTGGGCTGCAAGCGCATATTGCACGCACGCGAATTGCGTGGCCTCTATCCTTGAAGCCCTTGGCCGCAGCGAAACCGACTACTGCAACGGCCCCTTGAGGGCTTCAGGCAGCGGCAAGGACAGCACGGCAATGCCTTCTTCATGAAGGGCGGCCGTCTCTTCGGGTGAGGCCTTGCCGCGAATGCCGCGCTCGGCTGTCTCCCCGTAATGGATCTTGCGGGCCTCTTCTGCAAACTGATTCCCGACATCTTCGGTCGTAGCCACGATGCGGCGGGCCACCGCCATCCAGGCCGCCTGCAGGGTCTGGTCCAAGCCCACAGGGGAAACTACTTCGTCCGTCACCGCGGTCTCGGAGCGAACACTACCCAAGTTGAGACGCGGCGCACTCAAGCGCTTGGTGATGGCTGCATCGCCGCACACGGGACATTCGACCAGACTGCGCTCACGTTGAGATAAGTAATCATCTTCTGAAGCAAACCAGCCCTCAAACACATGCAGAAAGCCACACTGGAGATCCAGAACTTTCATGACACAACTAACCGGCAGGGCTCGACGCAGCGGGACCGTGCCAATTCAATTCCCAGGCGCCTGACAAGACGTTTTGCAACCACAATGCGGCCGTCAGCGTTTTCGCATCCGTCACACGGCCATCGCGGCACCATTGCAGCAAGTCAGTCGGGGTGGCCGTAAAGACATCCAGAAACTCACCTTGATCAAGCTGCCGTTCACCGGAGCTCAAGCCACGGGCAAACCAGATGTCAATAAACTCGGTGGAATAGGAAATAACCGGATGCAACACCCCGGCCCGCGCCCACTCGGTCGCACTGTAGCCGGTTTCCTCCCTCAACTCACGTTGCGCGCAAAACTGACTATCCTCCCCCGGATCGAGCTTGCCGGCCGGAAACTCAATCATCACCTGGCCCACGGGATAGCGGAACTGGCGCTCCAGCACAACCTTGATTTCGCCGGAGGCCTCTTCAACCAGAGGAATAATCATGACCGCGCCGGGATGCACGACATATTCACGAGTCGCCGTTGCACCATCCGGCAGCGCAACCGTATCGCGAAAGGCGTGCAAAAAGTTGCCCTTGAATAACTCGACGCTGGCGACCTGTTCTTCGATCAGATGACGATCGTTCATGACGGCGACAGAGAACTAAGCGCGATGCTTGAGGAGGTAGCGATATACAAAACCGGGAAATGCAAAGGTCACAAACAGAGTTGCCGTGATTGCATAAAACTCCCAGGTCTGCGGCGCAATCTGGCCAGCCCGATTTTCAAGCAGCAGGCCAAGGCCGCCAACCAGAAAATAATAGACGAGCAACTCAGCCAAACGCACTGCCAAGGTTTTGGGCTTGGCAGGCGTCACCACCGCCATCAAGCGATGGCTGAGAAACGGCAAATTGGCCGCCACGAAGGCGACAACAACAACGAGCCAGACGGAAACAGTTTGAGACACGAGCGAGTTAACCAGTCAAGAGCGATCAGGTACCCAGCATCTGCACAATAGCGTTCGCGCACAAGGCCATCAAGCCACCCGGAACCAGACCCAGAATCAGCACCAGTGCACCGTTGACCGACAGCACAGCACGAACGTCGAAGGGAGCCGACACGGTGCTGGCCGTAATAGGCTGGTCAAAATACATCACCTTGACCACACGCAGATAATAAAACGCACCGATCAAGGACATCATCACGGCGAACACGGCCAAACCGATGTGGATCGCCTGACCCGAAGCAATCAGCGCCTGCAGCACCGAGAGCTTGGCGTAAAAGCCGACCATCGGAGGAATACCGGCCAAAGAGAAAAGACAGATGGCCATCACGGCGGCATACAGCGGACTACGCTCATTCAGACCCGCAAAATCAGAAATCTCTTCACTCTCAAAACCATCACGAGCGAGCAGCAAGATGACCCCGAAACTTGCCAGCGTCGTCAACACATAGGTGATGACATAGAACATGGAAGAACTGTAGGCATTGGCAGCAGAATGAATATTGCCATTGACAACGCCCGACATCAGTCCCAGCAACACAAAACCCATTTGAGAAATAGTTGAGTACGCCAACATGCGCTTGAGATTGGTCTGGGCAATGGCGGCAAGGTTACCGATCAGCAGCGATCCGACCGACAGCACCATCAGCATCTGCTGCCAGTCGATCGCGAGAGGCAGCATACCTTCCACCAGCAAGCGGATGAAAATAGCAAACGCGGCCAACTTGGGCGCACCACCAATGAGCAGGGTAACGGCCGTGGGCGCCCCCTGGTAAACGTCTGGAATCCACATGTGAAATGGCACCACGCCCAGCTTGAAGGCAAGACCCGACACGATAAAGACCAAGCCGAAGACCAACACCTGATGGTTGACTTGACCTGAATTAATCGCTTTGAACACCGCGTTCACGTCGAGCGAGCCAGTCGCGCCATACATCATCGACATGCCATACAACAGGAAACCTGACGCCATGGCGCCGAGCACAAAGTACTTCATGGCCGCTTCTGTCGCCGTCGCGTTATCACGCCGCAAGGCGACCAGCGCATAGCTGGAGAGCGTGAGTAATTCAAGCCCCATGTAAATCACGAGGAAATTGTTGCCGGAG
The DNA here is from genome assembly GCF_012927445.1 of Rhodoferax sp. Classification (GTDB taxonomy): domain Bacteria; phylum Pseudomonadota; class Gammaproteobacteria; order Burkholderiales; family Burkholderiaceae_C; genus Rhodoferax. Next base: position 88,659 of record NZ_JABBPD010000008.1, on the reverse strand, counting down.
ATCATGACGAACATGCCCAACAGTGCAAACATGCTCAAGGAGAACATCTCGCCACCCCGCAACATGTCGCGGTCAGCGGCATAGGGACGTCCATAGACCAGCGTAACCATCACCGCAATCGTGGCAAAGCATTTGAGCCAATTGCCCATCTGATCACTCACCACCATGTTGCCAAAGCCGTACAGCGTTGCACCACCGGTTGCATAAAAGGCTTGCAGCGTTGCCACAACGCCCAAGGTCAACAGCGTCAACAAATAGGTTGTTGTACGGCGTGGACTCTTCACACCAAGATCAGCCAGTGCGATCACGCAGGCCATGAGGAGCAGGATGATTTCGGGATATACCGAGATCCAACTGAGTTTATCGATCATGTTCCATCTCTTAATTCAATTAGGTCAATTCAGACTGATCAATTCAGCTTGGACAACGCCACGTGCTTGAGCAACGCCGCTACGGAGGTATCCATCACGTCCGTAAACGGTTTCGGATAAATACCCATGTACAAGACCGCAATAGCCAGCAGGGACAGCATCACGAACTCACGGCCATTGATATCGACCAAGGCCTTGACATGCTTGTTGGCAACCGGGCCCAAATAGACACGTTTGAACATCCACAAGGTATAGGCGGCGCCAAAGATGAGGGCACTGGCTGCGCCAAAACCCAGCCAGAAATTCGCTTTAACAGCACCCAGAATCACCATCCACTCACCGACAAAACCGGCGGTGCCTGGCAAGCCGCAATTCGCCATGGCAAACAGCAAAGCAAACGCAGTGAACTTGGGCATGGTGTTGACAACACCGCCATAGCTGGCAATCTCGCGGGAATGGACACGGTCATACAACACCCCAATTGACAAGAACATGGCGGCTGAAACAAAGCCATGAGCAATCATTTGCACGATGCCGCCTGACACGCCCAGATCGTTGAAGATGAAGAAGCCGAGTGTCACAAAACCCATGTGCGCAATCGATGAATAAGCCACCAGCTTTTTCATGTCCTTTTGCACCATCGCCACCAAACCGACATAGATGACGGCAATGAGCGACAAGGCGATTATCAACCAAGCCCACTCGCGCGAGGCATCCGGGGCAATAGGCAATGAAAAGCGAAGGAAACCGTAGGCGCCAAGCTTGAGCATGATGGCCGCCAGCACAGCGGAACCGCCGGTAGGCGCTTCAACGTGCACGTCGGGCAACCAGGTGTGGACCGGCCACATCGGCACCTTCACCGCAAAAGCGGCCAAGAAGGCAAAGAACAACAATGTTTGCGTCGTGCTGTTCAGCGGCAACTGATGCCACAAGGCAAGGTCAAAACTACCACCCGATTTGATATACAGAAAAATCAGGGCAATCAGCATCAAGAGGGAGCCGAGCAGTGTGTACAGAAAAAACTTGAAGGCCGCGTAGATTTTGTTCGGACCGCCCCAGATACCAATGATCAAGTACATCGGGATCAACGTCGCTTCGAAAAACACGTAAAACAGCATGCCGTCCAGCGCACAAAACACGCCGATCATCAAACCGCTCAGGATCAGGAATGCCCCCATGTACTGATTAACGCGGCGGGTAATTGACTCCCAGCTGGCAATCACCACAACGACATTAATGAAGGCTGTCAACAGCACAAACCAGAGCGAAATACCATCCACCCCCAAGTGGTAATTGACATTGAAACGTTCAATCCACGGGGCATGCTCAACAAACTGCATGGCAGCCGTACCGAGCTTGAAGCCGCCGTACAGCGGCAAAGTCACAAGAAAGCTGACAACAGCGCCAATCAGTGCGACCCAACGCACGACACGCGCCTGATCATCACGACCAAGTGCCAGCAGCACGACACCGAAAATAATCGGCGTCCAAATAGCCAGGCTCAACAAACCCATTTTTTTTATTCTCCTACTTGAGCCAGACGAAGTACGTCATCAGCACAAAAACACCCATGATCATTGCCAACGCATAGTGGTACAGATAGCCCGACTGCACCCGGCGAGCCAGGCCAGATACCTTGGCAACCACTTTCCAGGCCCCATTGACGAGTACACCATCAATCAAGACCTGATCACCCCATTTCCACAAACCGGTGCCCAGGGCTCTCGCCCCGCGTGCCAGGATGTTCTCGTTGATCCAGTCCATGTAGTACTTGTTTTCAAGCAAGGTGTAGATCGGCTGAAATCGTTTCTTTATAGCGGCAGGCAAGGCTGGGTTGATCATGTACATGTAGTACGAAGTCACCACCCCTGCTAACGCCAGCCAGAAGGGCATGGTGGTCAGCGCATGCATAGCCATTTGCAGCGGTCCGTGGAACGCTTTGGCCATTTCCTCCATCGCGGCGTGTTTCTCTCCATTAATAAAAATGGCATCCTTGAAGAACTCGCCATACAGCATTGGCTGAATGGTCATAAAGCCGATCACAACAGAAGGAATCGCAAGCAGGATCAGCGGCACGGTCACCACCCAAGGCGACTCATGGGGTTTGTGCGGCTCAGCGGCGTGTCCATGATGATCGTCATGGTGCACATCAGGATTTTGGTCAAAACGCTCTTTGCCATGGAACACAAGGAAATACAGCCGGAAAGAATAGAACGCGGTGATGAAGACGCCGGCCAGCACTGCAAACGATGCAAAACCAGCACCCGGCAAGTGACTTTCATGAACGGCTTCAATGATGCTGTCCTTGGAATAGAAACCGGCGAACAAGGGCGTACCAATGAGCGCCAAGGATCCCAGCAAGGAGGTGATCCAGGTAATCGGCATGTACTTGCGAAGCCCGCCCATCCAGCGGATATCCTGATTGTGGTGCACACCCATGATCACCGAACCGGCGGCGAGAAACAGCAACGCCTTGAAGAACGCATGCGTCATCAGGTGAAACACGGCCACTGAATAGGCTGAAGCGCCGAGTGCCACGGTCATGTAACCCAACTGCGACAAAGTCGAATAGGCAACGACTCGCTTGATGTCGTTCTGGATAATGCCCAAAAACCCCATGAACAAGGCCGTAATGGCGCCGATCACCATCACAAAGTTCAATGCTGTTTCACTGAGTTCAAACAATGGCGACATGCGTGCGACCATGAAAATACCAGCGGTCACCATCGTCGCCGCGTGAATCAGCGCCGAGATAGGTGTTGGGCCTTCCATTGAATCCGGCAGCCAGACGTGCAGCGGAAATTGGGCCGATTTACCCATGGCACCGATAAACAGACAGATACAAATGACGGTGATCAGCATCCAGTCCGTACCGGGAAAGCTCAGCTTCGCAAGATCACCAGCCTTGGCAAAAGCTTCGGTGTAATTGAGCGTGCCCGAGAATGCAACGATCAGTCCAATGCCAAGAATGAAACCGAAGTCACCCACCCGATTAACCAAGAAGGCTTTCATGTTGGCAAAAATGGCGGTCGGCTTGTTGAACCAGAAGCCAATCAGCAAATATGACACGAGGCCAACCGCTTCCCAGCCAAAGAAAAGCTGCAGCATGTTGTTGCTCATCACCAGCATCAACATAGAGAACGTGAAGAGCGAAATGTAGGAGAAGAAACGGTTGTAACCTTCGTCTTCCTCCATGTAGCCGATGGTGTAAATATGCACCATCAAGGACACAAAAGTCACCACGCACATCATCATCGCGGTAAGACCGTCGACCAAGAAACCAATCTCCATCTTGAGCCCCCCCACCACCATCCAGGTGTAGAGGGTTTCATTAAAACGGGCGCCATCCATCACCACGCTCTTGAGGGTCATGGCAGACAGGACAAACGACAGGAGCACACCCAGGATGGTGAGTGAATGCGACATGCGTCGACCCATCCAATTACCACCAAACTTGGTTCCAAGAATACCGGCAAGCAGGGCTCCAACCAGCGGTGCCATCGGCACAGCAAGTAATGTTGAAGCAGTAAGGGTTTGACTCATCTTATTAACCCTTGAGCGTATTGAGTTCGTCCACATTGATGCTGGACTTGTTACGGAACAACAGCACCAAAATAGCCAGACCGATGGCCGACTCGGCAGCAGCGACGGTCAGAATAAAAAACACGAAAATTTGCCCGTGCATGTCACCCAGGTAGTAGGAGAAAGCAACGAAATTGGTATTAACAGCCAGCAACATCAATTCGATGGCCATCAACAGAATAATCAGGTTTTTTCGATTGAGAAAGATACCAATAACCGACAAGGCGAACAGCATGGCACCAAGCGATAAGAAATGTCCAAGAGTCACCGTCATACTTTATTCTCCACAGTCGTCGCCGTTGGCGTAGCGTTAACCACCTCAACTTGGGTCGTCGCCATCTTGACCACAATCATGCGGTCTTTCGATTTGACACGTACCTGGTCCGAAGGGCTCACATATTTGCTGTCCTTGCGTTGACGCAGTGTCAATGCGATGGCAGCGATCATGGCGACCAGCAGGATCGCAGCAGCAATCTCTAATGGATAGAGATATTGGGTGTACAACAGCTTGCCCAACTCACGGCTATTGGATATCTCGACCGTTGCCTGACCCACAATTGCAACTGAACGGGGTTCTTCGGCACCGCGGAATCCGCCCATCAATACAGCAGCCATCTCCAGCGCGATGAGGACACCGACGACGGCGGCCAAGGGAAAATGCTTCCAGAATCCCTGACGAATACTGTCAACGTTGATGTCCATCATCATCACCACGAACAGGAACAACACCATCACCGCGCCGACATAAACCAGCACCAGCGTGATGGAGAGAAACTCTGCTTTGAGCAGCATCCAGACCATGGCAGCCTGGAAGAACGCAAGCACAAGGAACAAAGCGGCATGAACCGGATTGCGGGCCGTAATCACCCGAAACGCAGCGAACAACAGCACTGCAGAAAATACGTAAAACAAACCAGTTTTGACATCCATAGGAGTAATTTCTTTCTTGCTTCTGGTCAGCGGTACTTGGCGTCCGCAGCCTTGCTGGCCGCAATCTCATTCTCAAAACGATCGCCAACCGCCAGCAACATTTCTTTGGTGAAGTACAGATCACCGCGTTTTTCACCGTGGTATTCCAGAATATGGGTTTCAACGATCGAATCTACCGGACAGCTTTCTTCGCAGAAACCGCAAAAAATGCATTTAGTCAGGTCGATGTCGTAACGGCTGGTACGCCGCGAACCATCGTCCCGCACCTCAGACTCGATCGTGATCGCCATCGCCGGGCAGACCGCCTCGCATAGTTTGCAGGCAATGCAGCGCTCCTCACCGTTCTCATAACGACGCAAAGCGTGCAACCCCCGAAACCGGGGCGACAAAGGTGTTTTTTCTTCCGGGAATTGAATAGTTACTTTGCGACGAAAAGCGTAACGCCCTGTCAGGGCCAGACCTTTGAGCAGCTCCAGCAACAAGAAACTGGAAAAGAAGTCCTTGAGAGAAAAAGCAGAGGGCGTAGGATTTGGAGTAATTGTGGACATCATCAACTCCTGTTAATTCCAGATATTGAACGAAGTCTGCATCCAGGCGCCGACCACAAGCAGCCAAACCAAGGTGACAGGTATGAAAATCTTCCAGCCCAAACGCATGATCTGGTCATATCGAAACCGTGGAAAGGTCGCACGAACCCAGATAAACAGGCTGACCACCGCACAGGTCTTGAGCCCCAGCCAGATCCAACCGGGAATCCAGTTGAACAGGACGCTGTCAAAAGGCGACAACCAGCCGCCCAGGAACATGGTGGCCGCCAGAATCGACACCAGCCACATGTTCGCATACTCAGCCAGGTAGAACATGGCATACGACATGCCTGAATACTCAACCATGTGACCGGCCACAATTTCAGCTTCACCTTCCACCACGTCAAACGGGTGCCGATTGGTTTCAGCCAGGCCCGAAATGATGTAGACCACAAAAATGGGCAGCAGCGGCAGCCAATTCCAGGAGAGGAAGTTGAGCCCCATGTGCGCGAAATAGCCCTTGCCCTGCCCGGTAACAATGTCAGTCATGTTCATGCTAGCGGACACCATCAAAACGACCACAAGACAGAAGCCCATGGCGATTTCGTAGCTCACCATCTGTGCAGAGGCGCGCATGGCACCAAGGAACGAGTATTTGGAATTTGAGGCCCAGCCTGAAATCACCACACCATAGACTTCCATCGAGGTGATGGCCATCACGAACAACAGACCGGCATTGATATTTGCCAGTGCAATATCGGGACCGAACGGGATGACCACCCATGCAGCCATTGCCGGCATGATCGTCAAGACGGGACCAATGAAGAACAGTCCTTTGCTGGCCGCTGTCGGCATCAGAATTTCTTTACCCAGCAGCTTCAAGGCATCAGCAATGGGTTGCAACAAGCCCCATGGGCCGACCCGATTGGGACCGACACGAACCTGCATCCAACCTAATAACTTTCGCTCCCAGAGTGTGAGGTAAGCGACCGCCCCCATCAGAGGCAATACAACCACCACAATCTTGATCAGCGTCCAGACCACCGGCCAACCAATCGCGGTCCACCAAGGATCATTGAACAGTCCCAAACCAAAAGCAAAAATAGCGTCAATCATGCTGCCACCTCCAACGCCATCTCTGTCTTTTTGGCATCCGCCGTGAGTTGCAGACTCGCTGCACGACGTACCGTCCCATCCAACGCATAGATACTCGCCACCACCGGCTCAATCGTCGCGGGGGTGAGATCAATAGCCGCCTGTGTTGAGTTGCTCAACATCTCAGCCGTCAAGAGTGCCGTGCCTGCTGCTGGCAGACCTGGTATTTGCTTAAGAACCTCTTCTGAAGAGTTGAAATCAAACCCCGGCAGGCCCAGCAAGTTGGCCAAGACGCGTAAAACCTTCCAGGCTGGACGGGTTTCGCCTGCGGGTTTAACCACGGCATGGAAGCTCTGCACCCGGCCCTCGGCATTGACAAAAGTACCGGAGGTTTCTGTAAACGGGGCAATGGGGAGCAGCACATCGCTGAACGCCATGTTCGACTTGAATGAACTGAGCGTCACCACCATCTGCGCTTGCGACAGTCCAGCCGTGGCCAAGGCACCTGCAGCAGAGTCAAATTCAGGCTCATTATTCAACAGCAGGACCGCCTTGAGTCCGCCACCGAGCATTTGTCCGGCGTTCAAGCCATCGGCCCCAGGGACAGCACCAACAAGTTGGGCGCCAACCGTGTTGGCCGCTTCCGTCAGATAGCCCACCGTGGCACCTGTTTGTTCGCCGATCCAGTTGGCGAGCGCCAACAGGCTTGTTGCTTTGGCATGATGTGCCGCCGCATTACCCAACAAAATAGCTTTGCGCTCACCACTCAACAAAGACTTGGCGATAGCTTGAGCCGCCTCGCTGGCAATGCCCGTCGCTGGAGCGGTGACACCTTTGTCTGCAGCGATTGCCGCGGCGACATCAGCCAGCGCCTGCACCCAGTTCTGACTGGCACACAGCAGGGTGCTGGAAATGGGCATAGCCCAGTCTTCTACTGCGCATTGAATCGTATTCACTGCACAGCCCTTGCGAGCTGCTTGTCGAATTCTTTGTGCGAACAAGGGGTGATCCTTACGCAGACTGGAACCAATCACCAACACGCGTTGAAGGTCGGACAAGGATGCAATAGAGGTTCCCAGAAAGCGCACGCCTTCGATTGCCATGAATTCAGCGTTGCGCAAACGGTAATCGATGTTCTGGCTACCCAATCCGCGCATCAAAGCACTTGCGAGCGACAGCTCTTCCAGCGTACTGTGCGGGCTAACCAGCGCACCGATGCTCGCAGCACCATGTTCTGACTTGATTTGTTTCAAGCCGTTGGCCACGTATTCCAGCGCGGTCTGCCAGTCGACCGACTTCCACGCCCCACCCTGCTTGAGCATGGGGCTTGTCAGTCGTTCTTCGCTGTTCAAAGCTTCATAGGAGAAACGGTCACGATCAGCAATCCAGCATTCGTTGACCTCCTCGTTCTCAAGCGGTACCACGCGCATGACCTTGTTGTTCTTGACCTGCACAATCAGATTGGCACCGGTCGAGTCATGCGGACTGACCGACTTGCGGCGCGACAATTCCCACGTGCGGGCACTGTAGCGGAAGGGCTTGCTGGTCAAGGCGCCAACTGGACAGATGTCGATCATGTTGCCCGAGAGCTCGGAGTCAACCGTGTGGCCGACGAAGGTTTCAATCTCGGCGTGCTCGCCGCGATGTGACATTCCCAACTCCATCACACCAGCCACTTCCTGGCCAAAACGAACGCAACGCGTGCAGTGAATGCAGCGAGTCATTTCCTGCATGGAAATCAGAGGACCCACATCCTTGACAGCCACAACACGCTTTTCTTCCTCGTAGCGGGAAGAAGAAGCACCGTAGCCAACCGCGATGTCCTGCAACTGGCACTCGCCACCCTGATCACAAATGGGACAATCCAGCGGGTGATTAATCAGCAGGAACTCCATCACCGACTTCTGCGCCTTGATTGCTTTGTCACTCTTGGTGCGAACAATCATGCCTTGCGTCACGGGCGTGGCACAAGCGGGCATGGGTTTTGGCATTTTTTCGACATCCACCAGGCACATGCGACAGTTGGCCGCAATGCTGAGCTTCTTGTGATAACAAAAGTGCGGGATGTAGGTGCCAGCCTTGTCGGCCGCATGCATGATCATGCTGCCTTCAACAATGTCGACCTTCTTGCCGTCGAGTTCGATTTCAATCATCTTGGGACTCGCTCAAACGTAGGCAGGGACCATACAGGTCTTGTGCTCTATGTGATATTCAAATTCGTGACGGAAATGCTTGATCATGGCCCGCACCGGCATCGCGGCGGCATCGCCGAGGGCACAAATCGTGCGCCCCATGATGTTCTCGGCGACCGAATTCAGCAAATCCATGTCGGAAGGACGACCCTGACCATTTTCGATCCGGTCAACCATGCGCGACAACCAACCGGTGCCCTCGCGGCATGGTGTGCACTGGCCACATGATTCGTGCATGTAAAAGTAACTCAAGCGCTGCAGGCTCTTGACCATACAACGGCTATCGTCCAGAACAATCACCGCCCCCGAGCCCAGCATTGAACCTGCTTTGGCGATGGAGTCGTAGTCCATCGTGCACTCCATCATGATGCTGGCGGGCAGAATCGGTGACGATGAGCCGCCCGGGATCACGGCTTTAAGCTGACGGCCACGGCGAACGCCACCGGCAATTTCAAGCAATTTGGAGAACGGCGTGCCCATCGGTATTTCATAATTGCCGGGCAACTCCACATCACCGCTGATGGAGTAAATTTTGGTGCCGCCATTGTTGGGCTTGCCACACTCCAGATAGGCCGGTCCACCGTTGCGGATAATCCATGGCACCGCAGCAAACGTTTCGGTATTGTTGATGGTGGTCGGCTTGCCGTACAGGCCAAAACTTGCCGGAAACGGTGGCTTGAACCGGGGCTGCCCCTTCTTGCCTTCAAGAGACTCCAGCAAGGCCGTTTCTTCGCCGCAAATGTAGGCGCCGAAACCGTGCGCCGCATGCAACTGAAAAGTGAAGCTGCTGCCTAAAATATTATTGCCCAGCAGACCTGCCGCACGAGCCTCTTCCAGCGCCTCTTCAAAGCGATCGTAGCTTGCGAAGATCTCGCCATGAATGTAGTTGTAGCCCACCGAGATGCCCATGGCATAGGCAGCAATGATCATGCCTTCAATCACGATATGCGGATTGAATTGCAGAATGTCGCGGTCTTTGCAAGTCCCGGGTTCACCCTCGTCGGAATTGCACACCAGATATTTTTGACCGGGAAACTGGCGAGGCATGAAGCTCCACTTGAGTCCGGTCGGAAAACCAGCACCGCCACGCCCGCGCAAGGACGACTCTTTGACGGTGGCAATGACCTGATCTTGCGTCAGTCCTTCCCCGCCGTCTTTTGCAAGAATCTTGCGCAACGCCTGATAGCCACCACGCGCTTCATAATCCTTCAGGCGCCAATTGGTCCCCGTCAAACCGGCATAGATTTGCGGATTGATGTGCCGATCGTGAAAACAGGTCTGGACGCCAGTGGCCTGAAACTGGGCAAGAATTTTTTCAGCCATCATTATTTATCCCCAGCAGCGCGCAGGCCATCGACCAACTGGTCAAGCTTGTCATTGCTCATGAAGCTGCACATCGTGCGATCATTCACCAGCAATACAGGGGAGTCGGCACAAGCACCAAGACATTCACTTTGCTGCAAGGTGAACATTCCGTCGGCCGTTGTCTCACCCATGCGAATCCCCAACTTTTCTTCAAGATGCTTGAGGGCGCGGCCACCTTCGCGTAACTGGCACGGCAAGTTGGTACAGACGTTCAGCTTGTACTTGCCACAGGCATGCTGGTTGTACATGTTGTAGAAAGTGGTGACTTCGTGCACAGCGATCGGGGCCATCCCCAGATAGTCGGCCACAATTTGTTCACTCTCCGTACTCACGAACCCAGCTTCCTGCTGAACAATGGCCAGGCAGGCCATGACGGCAGACTGCTTTTGGTCAGCAGGGTATTTAGCGACTTCCTTGGCAAAACGTGCCATCGTCGCTTGCGAAACAGCTTTTGAGATCATCGATCAATCTCTCCAAACACAATATCCATAGTTCCAATCACGGCCACAACGTCCGCAATCATGTGACCGCTGGCCATCTCATTCAGTCCAGCCAAATGGGCGAAGCCAGGCGGACGAATCTTTAACCGGTAGGGCTTGTTGGCACCATCACTCACGATGTAGATCCCAAACTCACCCTTGGGATGCTCTACTGCAGCATAGGCCTCACCTTCGGGCACATGAAAACCTTCAGTGAAGAGCTTGAAATGGTGAATCAACTCTTCCATGTTGGATTTCATGGATTCACGATCAGGGGCTGCCACTTTGTGGTTATCCGTGATAACCGGACCGGGGTTGACACGCAACCAGTCAACGCATTGCTTGATGATGCGATTGGACTGCTTCATCTCCTCCATGCGAACCAGATATCGATCGTAACAATCGCCGGTCACACCGACAGGAATATCAAAATCCATGCGGTCGTACACATCGTAGGGCTGCTTTTTACGCAAATCCCATTCAACACCGGAACCCCGAAGCATGGCGCCTGTGAAACCCATATTCAGCGCGCGCTCAGCCGTGACTACCCCAATACCCACCGTCCGCTGTTTCCATATCCGGTTTTCCGTGAGGAGTGTGTGATATTCCCCCAGATAGGTTGGGAAGCGCTGGGTAAAGTCATCAATGAAGTCAAGCAAGGAACCTTGACGGTTGCTGTTGAGTTCCGCAATGCCCTTGGCGTTGCGAACCTTGTTGGCCTTGTACTGAGGCATGGTATCGGGCAGATCCCGGTACACACCACCTGGACGGAAGTACGCTGCATGCATACGTGCACCGCTAACGGCCTCGTACATGTCAAACAAATCTTCACGCTCACGAAACGTGTAGATCAAAATAGTCGAACTACCGCAATCGTTTCCATGCGACCCCAGCCACATCAAGTGATTCAGCAGGCGCGTGATTTCAGCAAACATCACACGGATGTACTGGGCACGCACCGGCACTTCAATGCCCAGCAACTTTTCGATGGCCAGACAATAAGCGTGCTCATTGCACATCATGGACACATAATCAAGCCGGTCCATGTAAGGCAAGGATTGAATGAAGGTCTTGCTTTCAGCCAGTTTTTCGGTAGCACGATGCAGCAAACCGATATGCGGGTCGGCCCGTTGCACCACCTCGCCGTCGAGTTCCAGCACCAAGCGCAAAACGCCGTGGGCGGCCGGATGCTGCGGCCCAAAGTTCAATGTGTAGTTTTTTATTTCAGCCATGACACAAACCGCCTAGTGCAGGCCTCCATAGTTGTCTTCGCGAATGATGCGCGGTGTGATTTCTCGTGGCTCAATCGTGACGGGCTGGTAGACAACGCGCTTGCTCTCTGCGTCATAGCGCATCTCGACATGACCACTCAAAGGAAAGTCTTTGCGGAACGGGTGCCCAATGAAACCGTAGTCCGTCAGGATGCGACGCAAATCGTTGTGTCCCTCGAACACAATGCCAAACAGATCAAATGCTTCCCGCTCGAACCAGTTGGCCGAATTCCAGATCTCCGTCACCGAGGCCAGCACAGGAAAATCATCATCGGGTGCAAACACCTTCAGCCGGACTCGCTGATTCAAACTGACAGACAGCAAGTGCAACACCACGCAGTAACGCAAACCTTCACGACCAACGCCCTTGTAGTCGGAGTAATCCAACCCGCACAAATCCACCATCTGCTCAAAGCAGAGGCCCGGCGCATCACGCAAAGTTTTGGCAACTTCTTGATAGTCGGCAGCGCCCACCACCACAGTCACCTCGCCCAAAGCCACACCAATATGCTGAATCTTGTCGCCAAGCACCGCAGCAAGGGTGTTTTTCAGAGTCTCGGGGTTAACAGCAAAAACAGTCATCCGTAATCCTTCAGGCACGTGCAATGGTTTGCGTACGGCGAATCTTTTGCTGCAACTGCATGATGCCGTAGATCAGCGCTTCAGCAGTCGGCGGGCAGCCCGGCACATAGACATCAACCGGCACAATCCGGTCGCAGCCACGCACTACCGAATAGCTGTAATGGTAATAACCACCGCCATTCGCACATGAACCCATGCTGATGACCCAACGCGGCTCTGACATCTGGTCATAAACCTTGCGCAGGGCGGGCGCCATTTTGTTGCACAACGTACCTGCCACAATCATCAGATCGGACTGCCGTGGGCTGGCACGAAACACCTCCGCACCAAAACGACTGATGTCATAACGCGAAGCCGCAGCGTGCATCATCTCAACAGCACAACAAGCCAGACCGAAAGTCATAGGCCAGACAGAACCTGTCTTAGCCCAATTCATCACCGAGTCGTAACTCGTGGTGACGAAGCCCTCTTTCAAAATACCTTCAATCATTCCGCTACTCCCAGTCCAGTGCACCCTTTTGCCACATGTAAACAAAGCCAATGGCAAGAACACCCACAAACTCTGCACCGATCAAGAAACCAAGAAGCCCAGTCTCCCTGAGCGACACCGCCCAAGGAAACAAAAAGGCCGTTTCCAAATCAAACAAGATGAACAAAATCGCCACAAGGTAGTAGCGAACATCGAATTTCATCCGGGCGTCTTCAAACGCCTCAAAGCCGCATTCATAGGGAGAATTTTTTGCCGGATCGGGCCGATTGGGTCCAAGGATGTAACCAAGAACCTGAGGCACAACACCCACAGCGATTCCAACCAGGATGAACAAAAGGACAGGTAAGTACTGATCAAGGTTCATCTGGTGGTACTGATCAAAGTCTTTGCTTGCTGCGTTAACTCACAGCAAGTATATTTATCTGGTGCCGTCGGCGAGACTCGAACTCGCACAGCTTTCGCCACTACCACCTCAAGATAGCGTGTCTACCAATTTCACCACGACGGCGGCTTTTTAACATCTGGATTGCGTGAGGTACCTTGCGGCTTTTAGCTTTCCCGACAGAGCTAGAGTTTACCCTGAAATCGCACTATTTCCTTAACGGAAGTAGGCAATTTCAATAGCATTTAAACAGCAATTATTTAGATGGAATTTGAGCTGCGCCAGATGCCGGTGCAGCAGGCACAACAGCCGCCGGAAGCGGTGCGATGACAGCAGCGCCCTCAAGCACACTGCCGGAGCTGGCCGCCGGACGTGCGGTACCAAAATAAGCCAGCATCAGGGTGCAGACAAAAAACACCGTCGCCAGCACAGCGGTGGTGCGCGATAAAAAATTGGCACTGCCACTGGCACCGAACAGGCTGCCGGAGCCACCGCTACCAAAGGCAGCACCCATGTCAGCACCCTTGCCGTGCTGCACGAGGATGAGACCGATCATGGATACCGCAGCAATCATTTGAACGGCGAGAAGGATGGTTAAAAAAACACTCATTAAATACTCCTAAATATGGAACAGCCAACACCCAAAATCAGAGGGCAGAAGCAATAATCGATAAAAAATCAGGCGCCTTGAGCGAGGCGCCGCCCACCAATCCGCCATCGATGTCCGGCTGCGCCAGCAACTCCGCGGCATTGGCCGCATTCATACTGCCACCATAGAGAATGTGAATGCGATCCGCCTGCGGCGAAGCCGCTTTCAGTTGCGCCCGCAGCACCGCATGGACCTGCTGCGCCTGTTCGGTACTGGCGGTTTTTCCCGTACCGATGGCCCAAACGGGTTCATACGCAACCACTATTTCGCTAATGCAGTGTCCATTGGCATGAATCACCGCCGCTAACTGGCGCTTGACGACCTCTTCTGTCTTGCCCGCTTCACGTTCAGCCAAGGTCTCACCGACACACACGATGGGTGTGATGCCGAAGGCCAATGCACGCTGAGCTTTGGCCGCCACGAGCGCATCCGATTCAAAGTGATACTGCCGACGTTCGGAATGGCCGACGATGCAATAGCGAACGCCAAACTCATTGAGCATGGCGCCTGAAATTTCCCCCGTAAAAGCACCCGCCGCATGCTGCGACAAGTCCTGGGCACCCAAATCTATGGCACTGCCGGCCATGAGTGCCTGCATCTGGGCCAGGTAGACCGATGGCACGCACAGTGCCACCTGACATGCCGAGCGATCCAGCCCGGCCAGTAAACCTTTGACCAAGGCTTCGTTGGCAGCCAGACTGCCGTTCATTTTCCAGTTACCAGCGATCAGTTTTTTCTTCATGCGACACCCCAAGTCAAAACAATTTTTCCAACATGCTGGTTGGACTCCATCAGTGCATGCGCACTGGCCGCATCCTCTGCGGCAAATGTGCTGTGAACCACCGGCTTGATGAGGCCGCGCTCAATCAGCGGCCACACATTGGTCAGACACGCCTGCGCAATCGCCTGCTTGAACGCAATCGAACGCGCGCGCAATGTCGAGCCCGTTATCGTGAGCCGTCGCCGCAGCACCAGACCGGCGTTGATTTCACTCTTCACACCACCTTGCACGGCAATGATGACCAATCGACCATCTTCACTCAGACACTGAATCTCTTTGGCGACATAACTGCCCGCCACCATGTCCAGAATGACATTCACGCCCTGACCATCGGTCAATCGTTTGACCTCGTCCTGAAAATCGTGCGTCTTGTAATTGATGGCATGATCAGCACCCAAGGCGCGGCAAGCGGCGCATTTTTCATCGCTGCCCGCCGTGACGATCACCTTCGCCCCCCGGGCTTTGGCCAGCTGGATGGCGGTCACGCCAATACCGCTGGAGCCCCCCTGAATCAACAGCGTTTCGCCCTTTTGCAGGCCGGCACGATCAAAAACGTTGCTCCAGACCGTGAAAAACGTCTCGGGCAGCGATGCCGCCTCGACGTCGCTCAAGCCTTGGGGCACAGGGAGGCACTGCCCCACCGGTGCCACGCAAAATTCAGCGTAGCCGCCGCCGGCGACCAGCGCACAAACGCGATCGCCCAGCTTAAAGCCCGCACGCGCCAGCTCCTGCGCGTCGCCCTGCTCAATCACGCCCGCCACTTCCAGCCCCGGAATATCCGAGGCACCCGGCGGCACCGGGTAATTCCCCGTGCGTTGCAGAACATCCGGCCGATTGACACCGCTGGCCGACACACGAATAAGCAACTCCCCGATGCCCGGCACGGGCACAGGTCGCTCACCCACGCGCAAAACGTCGGGCGCCCCAAAGGCAGTTATTTCGATAGCTTTCATGGTCATTTCAGCCGATAGACCCCGTGCTACTTACGCGAGGCGCTATCAATTTCATAACAAGAAGGAAACAATCAAGCGTGCTGATCAGAGCCAGACTGGGCCGGACGGTCCAGCAAAGCCTTCATCGACAGCTTGATGCGGCCCTTTTCATCGGTTTCCATGACCTTGACCTTGACGATCTGACCTTCAGTCAGGTAATCAGACACCTTTTCGACACGCTCGTGCGCGATCTGGCTGATGTGCAGCAAGCCATCTTTACCAGGCAGCAAGTTGATCAACGCACCAAAGTCCAGAATCTTGACGATCGGGCCTTCGTAGATCTTGCCGATTTCAACTTCAGCGGTGATCTGCTCGATGCGGCGTTTGGCTTCTTCAGCCTTGGCTGGATCGGCCGACGCGATGGTGATGGTGCCATCTTCATCAATGTTGATCTGAGTACCGGTTTCTTCGGTCAGCGCACGGATCACCGAGCCGCCCTTGCCGATCACATCACGAATTTTCTCGGGATTGATCTTCATGGTGAACAGGCGCGGTGCGAAGTTGGACACTTCGGTCTTGGCTTCAGCCATCGCCTCTTGCATTTTGCCCAGAATGTGCATGCGCGCTTCTTTGGCCTGGGCCAATGCCACTTGCATGATTTCCTTGGTGATGCCCTGGATTTTGATGTCCATCTGCAGCGCGGTAATACCGTTGGTGGTACCGGCGACCTTGAAGTCCATGTCACCCAGATGATCTTCGTCACCCAGAATGTCGGTCAGCACGGCGAAGCGGCCTTCGTCCTTGATCAGACCCATGGCGATACCGGCCACGTGAGCTTTCATGGGCACGCCAGCGTCCATCAGAGACAGGCAGCCGCCGCAGACCGAAGCCATCGACGAGGAGCCATTGGATTCGGTGATTTCAGACACCACACGCATGGTGTACGGAAACTCTTCTTTAGAGGGCAGTACCGCCATCAAAGCACGCTTGGCCAAACGACCGTGACCGATTTCGCGGCGCTTGGGCGTACCAACGCGACCGGTTTCGCCGGTGGCGAACGGAGGCATGTTGTAGTGCAGCATGAAGCGGTCTTCGTACTCACCCGCCAGCGCATCAATACGCTGTGCGTCGCGCTCGGTGCCCAATGTCGTGACTACCAGCGCCTGGGTTTCGCCACGCGTGAACAAGGCCGAACCGTGGGTACGGGGCAGCACGCTGTTGCGGATTTCAATGGCGCGCACGGTGCGGGTGTCGCGGCCATCGATACGGGGTTCGCCGGCCAGAATCTGGCTGCGCACAATCTTGGCTTCGATGTCGAACAACATGCCTTCAACGGCGACGGCATCAAATTCAACGCCCTCGGCTTTCAGGCCCATTTTTACCCAAGTGTAAGTTTCGCGCGTGGCATGGGTGCGAGCCTGCTTGTTGCGAATCTGGTAGGCCGCAGCCAGCTTTTCTTCGCCCAGCGCAACCACTTTAGCGATCAGCACTTCATCTTTGGCGGGTGCTTTCCAATCCCATACCGGCTTGCCGGCGTCACGCACCAGTTCGTGAATGGCATTGATGGCAATGTTGCCTTGCTCATGGCCAAACACCACGGCGCCGAGCATGATTTCTTCGCTCAGTTGCTTGGCTTCGGATTCCACCATTAACACGGCGGATTCGGTACCGGCCACGACCAGATCCAACACGGAATCTTTGCGGGCAGTCTGGCCGGGATTCAATACATATTCGCCGTTGATGTAACCAACGCGGGCAGCACCGATGGGGCCGCTAAACGGAACACCACTGACCGACAAGGCAGCGCTGACAGCGATCAAAGCGGCAATGTCGGCATCCACTTCAGGATTCAACGACAAGGTGTGGACGACCACATGCACTTCGTTGAAAAAACCTTCAGGAAACAGAGGGCGGATTGGGCGGTCGATCAAACGGCTGGTCAGCGTTTCAAACTCGCTGGGACGGCCTTCGCGCTTGAAAAAGCTACCGGGAATCTTGCCTGCAGCGTAGGTTTTCTCAAGGTAATCAACCGTCAACGGGAAAAAGTCCTGACCGGCCTTGCCTTCGGTTTTGGCAACGACAGTGGCCAGCACCACGGTGCCGTCCATGTCCAGCAGCACGGCGCCGCTGGCCTGGCGAGCGATTTCGCCAGTTTCCATGGTGACGGTGTTTTGACCCCATTGGAAGGTCTTGGTGACTTTATTGAATATGCTCATTTGTATCTCCTGGTCAATATGGGAGGTGCAGGCCACCTCGCCCGAGCCCGGATTCAGCGTCACAGAACACGATGCCATTCCAGCGAAATTCGACTTGAATTCCGCTGGAATGACACAGCTTCGCTCCGATATTGCCTACTCCGAAGTAAAAAACGCCTGAGCTAGTAACCTAACTCAGGCGTTCAACATTCGATTTAACGATTACTTACGCAGACCCAACTTGGCGATCAGCGCAGCATAACGCTCGTGGTCTTTGGAATTCAGGTAATCCAACAGCTTACGGCGACGGCTCACCATGCGCAACAGACCACGACGACCATGGTGGTCTTTGGCGTGGGTCTTGAAGTGAGGTGTGAGTTCATTGATACGGGCGGTCAGCAGTGCAACTTGCACTTCAGGACTACCGGTGTCACCAACTTTACGTGCGTTGTCTTTGACGACAGCGGCTTTGATACTGGATGCGATCATTTTATTTCCTTGAATTAATAAACTTGCGTCAGGCGCTGGAACTGCCCCTGACGTGTGCTTGTGCGGTGTGCAAAGCCATTCGATTATAACCAGACGACTCAAGCCTGACGCGGGATCCCAATATTGCCGTCATGGGCGCTGCATTTTGCAGGAGGTCGGCTGTTCCGCGCGGGCCGCCGTCAGGGTTTTGATGACCCGAAAACCGTAGCCGGAGCCTTCGACATCAAACTTGACGCCAGGGGCGCCTTGTCGGTCCATCAGGCCCACCAGCAACTGCTGCTGAAACTGGTGATCCGACGCCCGCATCGCGCCAGATTGACCCTTCAAGGTGACCTTGGCCCGCTCCAGCTGGGTGGCAACCGCGATTGAATTCGTCGTGCCGGCTTTCTCAATGGCCTGCGCCAGCGACTCCACCATCAGCTGCATGCGCATGTGCACGTAGTCGTCGGCCGGCTTGGGAAAGCGCTGGCGAAACGATTGGTAGAACACCTCGCTTGACGCGGTTTGCACATTGGGCAGCCAGTCGGCCACCGCCACCACTTTGCCGATGCCGGCGTCGCCAATCGCGGCCGGCGCGCCCAGCGCGTTGCCGTAGAAGGTGTAGAACTTGCCTTCAAAACCCACTTCTTTGGCCGCCTTGACCAGCAGCGTCAGGTCATTGCCAAAATTGCCGGTGATGACCGCCTGCGCGCCACTGGCCTTGATCTTGGCGGCATAGGGCAAGAAATCCTTGATGCGCCCCATTGGGTGCAACTCCTCGCCCACCACCTGCACATCCGGCCGCAAAGCCGCGAGCTGGCGTTTGGCTTCACGCGCGACAGCGTGGCCAAAACTGTAATCCTGGCCAATGAGGTAGACACGCTGGAGCGACTTGTCCTCTTTCAGCACGTCCATCAGTGCCGTCATGCGCATGTCGGCATGGGCATCAAATCGAAAGTGCCAGAAACTGCATTTTTCGTTGGTCAAAATCGGATCGACCGCCGAGTAGTTCAGAAACAGCACACGTTTGCCTGGCTCGCGCTCGTTGTGTTTGTTGATGGCGTCAATCAGGGCCGCCGCCGTGGCCGAGGAATTGCCTTGCATGATGAACTGGGCGCCGTCATCGATGGCCGACTTTAGCGCCGACAAGGCTTCCTCGGTCTGGCCTTTGCTGTCATAGCGATCAATCTCCAGGGGCCGATGGCCACCGGCCAACTTCACGCCGCCGCGGGCGTTGACGCGCTCCACCGCCCAGATCAGGTTGCGAAATACCGCCTCGCCGGTGTTGGCAAACGGGCCACTCAAACTCTCGACCATGGCGATCTTGATGGGCGCGGACTCGGCTACGGGCGCCGCTTGGGCGAAGGTCAGGGCGGGCACGCATAGCGCCAATGCCAGTAATTTCAAGGCCTTGCGGGGAAGAATAAACATATTGGAATCTCTCTTGAATACTGCCGCTTCACTCGCAGATTCAGTACAAGCGGAGGTTCATGTTGAACGCCGCGCAGTGTACAAGGAGTTAAACCATGTTTTTTGCCACCACCGCCCCCGCCAACCTTCGCCGTCAAGCCTTTTCGCCCGCAGGCCGTTCGCTGGAGCGCTTCCTGACGGAGGCGCAATTGGGCAGCCGCCAGGCCTCCGGTGCGGTCGCGCAGGACGAAAAGTCCTACACACTGACCTTTGATGTCCCCGGCATTGCCAAAGACCAGTTGAACATCGGCCTTGAAGGCAGCATCGTGCGGATTGAGACCAAAGAAGGCGCGCCACGCCAATACAAGCAGGCTTATGAATTGCCGCAGGATATTGATGCGGCCAGCAGCGAGGCCAAACTGGAGAACG
This sequence comes from Rhodoferax sp., assembly GCF_012927445.1. Classification (GTDB taxonomy): domain Bacteria; phylum Pseudomonadota; class Gammaproteobacteria; order Burkholderiales; family Burkholderiaceae_C; genus Rhodoferax. The sequence goes on along the minus strand of NZ_JABBPD010000008.1, from coordinate 68,529 downwards.
GCGTCCTCACCCTCAAGCTCGGCAAGCAAGTGCCGGTGAGCCGGGTCACGCAATTGAACATCAGCTAACTTGCTATTAATTAAATAGCTGTCTACGCAGGTAGAACGGGGTCTAGAGCCTATTTAGATCAAATCAAGCGGCCAGCGGGGTTTCACGTCAAAAGCGTAAACCTCGTTGGCTGTTTGCTGTCCGGACTGCAGGCGCATGGCGGCGGCCATGGCAATCATGGCGCCGTTGTCGGTGCACAAATGCAGTTCGGGGTAATGCACCCGCACCCGGCGCTTGGCGCACTCGGCGTTGAGCTGTTCGCGCAGCTTGCGGTTGGCGCCCACGCCACCCGCCACCACCAGCCGATTCAAGCCGGTCTGGGTCAGCGCGGTCAGTGACTTCTTCACCAGCACCTCCACAATCGCGGCCTGGGTCGAAGCGGCCAGGTCGGCCAGCACGCGGGCGGGCAAGGCCTCGACGGCACAGTCCTGCGCGGCGGCCAGTTTTTTGGCCTGCACCATCACCGCTGTTTTCAAGCCCGAGAATGAAAAATCCAGATTGCCGCTGTGCAGCAAGGGCCGTGGCAACTTGAAGGCAGTGGCATCGCCCTGCTCGGCCAGGCTGGACAGCGCCGGACCACCGGGATAACCCAAGCCCAGCAGTTTGGCCGACTTGTCAAACGCCTCACCGGCCGCGTCGTCAATCGTCTCGCCCAGCAGCTGGTAGCGCCCGACGCCGTCCACCCGCATCAGCTGCGTGTGGCCACCCGACACCAGCAGCGCTACGAATGGAAACTCGGGCGGGTCGGCACTCAGAAACGGCGACAACAAATGGCCTTCCAGATGGTGCACGCCCAGCACCGGTTTACCTAAAGCGGCGCCCAGCGCACACGCCACCCCGGCGCCCACCAGCAAAGCACCCGCCAGCCCCGGGCCCCGGGTGAACGCCACCACATCGATATCGGCCAGGCTTCGCCCGGAAGCGGCCAGTACCTCTTCAGTCAGCGGCAGCACGCGGCGAATATGGTCGCGGCTGGCCAGCTCGGGCACCACGCCACCGTACGCCTGATGCATGGCGATCTGACTGTAGAGCGCATCCGCCAGCAACACCGGTAAGTCGTTGCCCCGCACCTCGACCAGCGCCACGCCCGTTTCGTCACACGAAGACTCAATCCCCAACACCTGCAAGTTTTTTGCCATAGCGGCAGATTTTAGGGGATGGCACAATGTGCAACAGCGCTCATCCGCCTGTTTTGGCTCAATTCTTGCGTGACTCAACCTATGAATGAAGCCCTGCGAATCGTTGTTGTTGCCCCCGATCTGGCCATAGAGGACCAGAGCGATGACTACGCCATCAGCCAGGCCGAGCGCTCGCGCAGCCTGCGCATTGGCCTGCTGGAAAACGGCTTCAACCTGGTGGCCAGCCTGCCGGCGGACGTCTTCCTGACGGAACGGCTGGCCCAGCTCCAGCCCGACATGATCATTGTGGATGCCGAAAGCGAAGCGCGCGACGCGCTGGAGCATGTGGTGATGGCGACGCGCGATGCCCGCCGCCCGATCGTCATGTTCACCAACGACAGCGACACCCGCCACGTCAAAGACGCGGTGGCCGCCGGTGTCTCGGCCTACATCGTGGCCGGCCTCTCCAGTGAGCGTATTCGCCCGATTCTGGATGTGGCCATGGCCCGCTTCCAGCATGAACAGGCGCTGCGCCAGGAACTGGCCGCCACCAAGAGCGAGTTACAGGACCGCAAGGTGATTGACCGGGCCAAGGGCCTGCTGATGCAGCGCCAGGGCTTGAGCGAACAGGCCGCGTTCGAAAAGATGCGCAAAACCGCCATGGACAAGGGCCTGAAACTGGCCGACGTGGCCCAGCGCATGCTGGATGTGGCCGATTTACTCGGCTAACAACGACGCACCCTAAGTGGGCATCGGCAACAAGCCCAAACCAACCAAATAGGTGGTGACCGCCTGCGAAGCCACCCCCACCAACTCAAACGACGTTGGCGCCAGCAACCAGGTGTGAATCAGTCCCACCATCAACGCGTGCAAACCCTGCGCCGCCACCTGGGGCGGCAGCCGCAGCGGCATCGCCAAATGCGCCGCCGCCTGCTCCAGACTGCGCTGTATCTGGCTTGAGTTCTTCACATAACACTGCAAATGGCGCTCCTTCACCGCCAGCAGCTCCTCCACGTACTCCACCTTGAGTGTGGCCACCTCGAACACACGCCGGGTGCGTTCGTCGGTGGCGATTTTTCGCATGGCGTCCAGAATCGCACGCTGCAACTCGACCAGCGGGTCCCGCCCGGCATCGAGCCCGATTCGCTGCAGCGTATCCTCCATCGGCAGCGTGATGCGGTCCATCATGGCATTGAACAAATCTGCCTTGTTTTTGAAATGCCAGTAAATCGCGCCCCGACTCACGCCAGCGGCTTGCGCAATGTCATGCAAGGAGGTGCGCGACACGCCTTTTTCAGCAAAGACACGCTCCGCCGCATCCAGCAAGCGGTGGCGGGTGGCGAGGGCTTCTTCCTTGGTACAGCGAACCATGAGGGGCTTCTTTCAAATAACGTTGTAAAAATGAAATGCAGACAACATACATACATGATTGTATGTATACTTTGAAAACTCTGCTGGTTTTTAGATACCATGCGGCAAAAAGACCAATCCCCCCCTTCTTTCAGGAAGTTCACCATGACCGCACCACGAGCCCGGCTTTCCATCGCCGCCCCCATCCCCCACCGGTCACCCTTGCGCGGCCGCCTGGCCTTGACCTCTCTGAGTCTTGCGGCCCTGCTGGCGGGCTGCGGTCAAAGCAGTACCGCACCAGCGGGCCCGGCGGGCGGCATGCCCCCGGCCGAAGTGGGCGTGGTCACGGTCACCCCCGGTGATGTGGGGTTGATCAGCGAGCTGCCCGGCCGCCTGGAAGCCTCGCGCGTGGCCCAGGTGCGGGCACGCGCTTCCGGCATTCTGCAAAAGCGGCTGTTTCGCGAAGGCAGCGACGTCAAAGCGGGCCAGGCATTGTTCGAGATTGACGCCAGCCCGTACCAAGCCAGCTATGCCAGTGCCCAGGCCAGCTTGGCCAAAGCCGAAGCCAACCTGATGCAGGCCAGTGCGCAAGCCGAGCGCTACAAACCACTAATCGCGGCCAAGGCCATCAGTCAGCAGGAATACGTGAGCGCCCAGGCCGCCAGCAAACAGGCTGAGGCTGATGTCGCCATCGGCAAGGCTGCGGTGCTGACCGCACGCATCAACCTGAACTACGCCGCCGTCACCGCCCCGATTTCGGGCCGCATTGGCCGCTCACTGGTCACCGAAGGCGCGCTGGTCGGTCAAGGCGAGGCGACTCAGTTGGCGGTCATCCAGCAGATTGACCCGATGTATGTGAATTTCACCCAGTCTGCCTCCGAAGTGCTCAAGCTCCAGGCCGGTTTGACCAAGGGTCAATACAAGCAGGCCGGCAAAGGTGCCGCCAGCGTCAGCCTCATCCTGGAAGATGGAAGCACCTACGCCCACACCGGTCGCCTGCTGTTCACCGACCTGACCGTCGATGCCACCAGCGGTCAAGTGACCTTGCGCGCAGAAGTTCCCAACCCCGAGAAGCAACTTTTGCCCGGCCTGTACGTGCGCGTCAAGCTGGCACAGGCGCAAGTCAATGGCGCCATCCTGCTGCCGCAGCAAGCCGTCACACGGGGAGCCCAGGGCGACACGGTCATGGTCGTGGGCCCCGACAACCATCTGGCCCCACGCCCGATCAAGCTGGGTCAAGCCCAGGACAATAAATGGGTCGTGCTGGAAGGACTCAAGGCTGGCGAGCAGGTGATGGTTGACGGCTTCCAGAAACTGCCACGCGGCAAACCAGGGGACCCGATCATCGTCAAGCCCGTGCCGTGGCAAGCGCAGGGCGGCAAGCCCGCCGCCAGCGTAGCGGTGCCCGCTGCTTCGGCTGCATCAGCGCCGGCCAGCGCAGCCTCCAGCGTCGCCCGCTAAGGAACCCGAGCCATGGCCAAATTTTTTATCGAACGCCCCATCTTTGCGTGGGTGATCGCCATTTTCATCATGGTTTTGGGCGGCGTGTCGATCACGCAGTTGCCGATCGCGCAGTACCCGGCGGTCGCGGCACCCATCATCCAGATATCAGTCGCCTACCCCGGCGCCACGGCGCAGACGCTGGAAGACAGCGTGCTGGCCGTCATCGAACGCGAAATGAACGGTGCCACAGGCTTGGCCTATATGGAAACCACCAGCCAGGCCAACGGCACCGGCTCGATCGCGCTGAGTTTCGAGCCCAATACCAACCCGGAACTGGCCCAGGTGGACGTGCAAAACCGCCTGGCGCGGGCCACGCCTCGACTGCCTTCGGCCGTGACGCAACAGGGCGTGCGCGTCGATAAATCCCGCTCCAACTTTCTGCTGTTCGCGATGCTGTCGTCCAAAAATCCGGACGTGACCATCGACATGCTCAATGACTATGCAGCGCGCAATGTGCTGCCTGAGCTTCAGCGTCTGGCTGGTGTTGGCACCGTCACGCAGTTCGGTGCCGAACGCGCGATGCGCATCTGGATCGATCCGGCCAAGCTCAAGGGCGTTAATCTGTCACTGGATCAGGTCAATGCCGCGATTCGCGCCCAAAATGCGCAAGTGTCGGCCGGTAATCTGGGCGACCTGCCCAACGCACCCGGCCAGACGATGACGGCGACCATTGTGGTGCCCGGCCAGCTGACCTCGGTGGAGCAGTTCGGCAATGTCCAGTTGCGCGCCAATGCCGACGGTTCATCGGTCCGCCTGAAGGATGTCGCCCGTATCGAACTGGGCGCGCAGAGCTACAGCACCAGCGCACGCTTGAACGGTCAATCGGCGGTCGGCATGGGCGTACAGCTCACGCCCTCGGCCAATGCCCTGGCCACCGCCAAGGCGGTGAAGGCCAAGCTGGCCGAGTTGCAACCCTTCTTTCCAGCGGGCGTGAGTTACACCATCCCTTATGACAGCTCAACCTTTATCTCGGTCTCGATCGGGAAAGTGGTGGAAACCCTGCTGGAGGCCATGGCGCTGGTGTTCCTGGTCATGTTCCTGTTTCTGCAGAACTGGCGCTACACCATCATTCCGACCATCGTCGTGCCGGTGGCGCTGCTGGGCACCTTTGGCGCGTTGCTGGCCATGGGCTTCTCGATCAACGTGCTGACCATGTTCGGCATGGTGCTGGTCATCGGTATCGTGGTCGACGATGCCATTGTGGTGGTCGAAAACGTGGAACGCATCATGAGCGAAGAAGGCCTGCCCCCGCTGCAGGCCACGCGCAAGGCCATGGGCCAGATATCGGGCGCCATCATCGGTGTGACCGTGGTGCTGATCTCGGTGTTCGTGCCGCTGGCGTTCTTTGCAGGCTCCACCGGCAACATCTACCGCCAGTTCTCCGCGACGATGGCCACCTCGATCGCCTTTTCGGCCTTCCTGGCACTGTCGCTGACCCCTGCTTTGTGCGGCACGCTGCTCAAACCCGTGGAGGCCGGGCACCACCTGGAAAAGACCGGCTTCTTCGGCTGGTTCAACCGCAAGTTCAAGTCCACCGCCAAAGGCTATGAAAGCGGTTTGTCCAAGCTGCTCAAACGGGCGGGCCGGATGATGATCGTCTACGTCATGCTGATTGGCGTGGTCGGGCTGATCTACACACGCTTGCCAACCTCGTTCCTGCCCAATGAAGACCAGGGTTACATCCTCACCAACGTGCAATTACCCGCTGGCGCATCGCTGGAACGCACGCGCACGGTGCTGCAGCAGGTCGAAGACTACATGCTCAAACAACCGGAGATCGCCAACATCGTCACCGTGGCCGGCTTCTCCTTCTCCGGGCAGGGGCAAAACGCCGGCCTGGCGTTTGTGATGCTCAAGGACTGGAGCGAACGCCCTGGTGCCGAGCATTCGGCACAGGCCATCGCCAAGCGGGCCTTTGGGGCGCTGATGGGCATCCATGACGCCTTCATCTTCGCGCTGAGCCCGCCACCGATTCCCGAGTTGGGCAATGCGACCGGCTTCACTTTCCGACTGCAGGACCGCGGCAGCAAGGGCCACACAGCGCTGCTGAACGTGCGCAATCAATTGTTGGGCATGGCCAGCCAAAGCAAGGTGCTCGCCGGCGTGCGCCCCGACGGCATGGAAGACGCGCCCCAGATGCAGATTGACATCGACCGCAACAAGGCCAGTGCACTGGGCGTCGGCTTCGACAGCATCAACAGCGCGCTTTCAACCGCCATCGGATCGAGCTACATCAACGACTTCCCGAACCAGGGCCGACTGCAACGCGTGATCGTCCAGGCCGACGCCAGCGCCCGCATGCAGCCCGAAAAAATCCTGGATCTGCCGGTAGCCAACAGCAGCGGCCAACTCGTGCCGCTCTCCGCCTTTGCCAGTACCCGCTGGATCACCGGCCCGATGCAGACCTTGCGCTACAACGGCTACCCGGCCATGAAGATTTCTGGCGATGCAGCGCCCGGCTTCAGCACCGGGGATGCCATGGCGGAAATGGAAAAACTGGCAGCCAAACTCCCGGAAGGTTTCGGCTTCGAATGGACCGGTCAGTCGCGCGAAGAAAAACTCGCCGGCGCACAGGCCATGGTGCTGTATGGCTTCTCGCTGCTGGCCGTGTTCCTGTGCCTGGCCGCGCTGTATGAAAGCTGGTCGATTCCGTTCTCGGTCCTGCTGGTGGTGCCACTCGGCGTGCTCGGCGTGGTGCTGGCCACCTTGATGCGCGGCATGTCCAATGACGTGTACTTTCAGATTGGCCTGATCACCATCATCGGCCTGTCCTCCAAGAATGCGATTCTGATCATCGAATTCGCCAAGGACCTGCAAGCGGAAGGCAAGAGCTTGATGGATTCGGCGCTCGAAGCCGCCCACCTGCGCTTTCGCCCCATTGTCATGACCTCGATGGCGTTCACCCTGGGCGTGCTGCCGTTGTTCATCGCCAGCGGCGCCAGTTCGGCCAGTCAGCGTGCCATTGGCACCGGCGTGATCGGCGGCATGATCACCGGCACCGTGCTGGCCGTGATTTTCGTGCCCGCCTTCTTTGTGCTGGTACGCGGCTTCTTCAAAGGCAGCGTACGCCAGCACGAACACGATGCCAAAGTGGTTCAACAGCATCACCAACAGGCCGAGCATGAATAAGCACCTTGATCAACCACTGCCCATGAAGACACTCCCCCCCTCCTTTGCCCGGCCGGTGCCGCTTCGCCTGGCCTTGGCCACGGTGGCCGCGGCCGCCCTGCTGGCGGGCTGCTCGATGATGCCGACCTACGAACGGCCCGCCGCGCCAGTGCCCGCACAGTACCCCGGTGCCAGCGCACCCACTGGCGCCGGCACCGCTGCGGCCGAACTGGCCTGGCAAGACTATTTTGCCGATGACTCGTTGCGCCAATTGATTGCCACCGCGCTGGCCAACAACCGTGACCTGCGCGTGGCGGTGCTCAACATCGAACAGGCCCGGGCGCAGCTCGGCATCCGCCGTGCCGATCAGTTCCCCACGGTGAATGCGGCGCTGACCGGTTCGCGCACGACCACGGGCGACGCCGCCATCACCAGCGTCTACAACGCCGGCCTGCTGGTGACGGCCTATGAGTTTGACTTTTTTGGCCGGGTCGCCAGCCTGAAAGAACAAGCGCTGGCCCAATACCTGGCCACCACCGAGGGCAGCAAGACGGCCCAGATCAGCCTGATCGCCACCGTGGCGCAAAGCTGGTTCAGCCTGCTGGCCGACGAGGAGTTGCTGGCGATCTCGAAGCAGACGCTGGCCACCCGCGAAGACTCACTCAAGCTGGTGCAACTGCGCCTGGACAACGGCGCCACCTCCGAACTGGAGCTGCGCCAGGCCCAATCCCTGCTGGAGACGGCGCGTGTCACGCTGGCCCAGCAGCAGCGGCAACGCGCCCTGGATGAAAACGCTTTGGTCTTGTTGCTGGGGCAAGCGATGCCCGGCGACGTGCGCGAGCGTCTGGCCACCACACGGTTGACGCAACTGCGCCTGCCGGAGCTGCCGGCTGGTCTGCCGTCCGACCTGCTCACGCGGCGCCCCGATATCAAGCAGGCCGAACAGCAGTTGATCGCCGCCAATGCCAACATCGGCGCAGCGCGGGCCGCCTTCTTTCCGCGCATCTCGCTCACGGCGGGCGCCGGCTCGGCCAGCAACGCACTGGCCGGCTTGTTCAAGGACGGTTCCTGGGGCTTCTCCCTGGCGCCGCAACTGCTGTTGCCGATCTTTGACGCGGGCCGCAACCAGGCTGGCCTGGATTCGGCCAAAGCAGGCCGCGACATCGCCATTGCCCAGTACGAAAAATCCATCCAGAGCGCCTTCCGCGAAGTGGCCGATGCGCTGGCCGGACGCGACACACTGGCCGAACAACTGCGCGCCCAGCAGGCACAGACCGAAGCCGAAACACAGCGTCTGCGCCTGACCGACCTGCGTTACCAGAATGGCGCCGCCAGTCTGCTGGACTCGCTCGATGCCCAGCGCTCACTGTTTGGCTCCCAGCAAGCGCTGGTGCAGACGCGTCTGACCTATTTGCAGAACCAGGTGGTGCTCTACAAAACCTTGGGCGGCGGCGCAACACAGCCCACGCCCTGAAGCAAACACCCAAGCCCCTTTGCCGGTCGCAAACGGGGCTTGGGCCCACCATCTTTGGTGCAGCGCACAAAATTGGTGCCACGCCCGCATTTTTGCCAGCTTAGGCATCCATTAACCCTCTAGCCCCGTATCTATTGCGCAAGCAGCTATTAAATTAATAGCACTTCAAACAATCCTGAGTCTGGCACGCAGATTGCGTAGTCAGTAGCAAGACCAGCGATGGTCACTTAACCGATTCTTCCCAACGGCGGGCAGAGTTGGTTAACCCAGGACAAAGGCGTCCCCACCCACAGGCAGCGGCAGACCAGTCGCTTGCCGGTGACGTGAGGACGCCTTTTTTTGTTTGTTTTTTCAGGAGCTTGCCATGACCGATCTTCTTAAATCCAGCCTCAGCCGACGCGCTGTTTTGCAAACTGCCGCGGTTGGCGCCGTCGGCATCAGCCCGGCCCTGCGCTCGGTCGTTTACGCCGCCGGCTCCGACACCCCGGAAAAAACCGAAGTCAAAATCGGCTTCATCCCGCTGACCGACTGCGCCAGCGTGGTGATGGCCTCGGTACTCGGCATCGACAAAAAATACGGCGTCAAGATCATCCCGTCCAAAGAATCCAGTTGGGCCGGTGTGCGCGACAAGCTGGTCACCGGCGAACTCGACTTTGCCCATGTGCTGTATGGCCTGCTCTACGGCGTGCATTTGGGGGTGGGCGGCGCCAAAAAAGACATGGCGGTGCTGATGACGCTGAACCAGAATGGCCAGGCCATCACGCTGTCCAAAAAACTGGCCGACAAAGGCGCGGTCGATGGTGCCGGCCTGGCCAAGCTGATGACGCGCGAAAAGCGTGAATACACCTTTGCCCAGACCTTCCCCACCGGCACGCACGCCATGTGGCTGTATTACTGGATGGCGGCCAACGGCATCAACCCGATGTCTGGCGCCAAGGTCATCACCGTGCCGCCACCGCAAATGGTGGCCAATATGCGGGTCGGCAACATGGACGGCTTCTGCGTCGGCGAGCCCTGGAACCACCGCGCCATCATCGACGGCATTGGCGTCACCGCCGCCACCACGCAAGACATCTGGAAAGACCACCCGGAGAAAGTGCTCGGCACCACCGGCGACTTCGTCAAAAAATACCCCAACACGGCGCGCGCCGTGACCGCCGCCATTCTGGAAGCCGGCCGCTGGATCGACGCCAGCCTGGCCAACAAAAACAAGATGGCGGAAGTCATCGCTGAAAAGTCTTACGTCAACACCAGCGTGGACGCCATCAACCAGCGCATTCTGGGCCGCTACCAAAACGGCATGGGCAAGACCTGGGATGACCCCAACTACATGAAGTTCTACAACGACGGCGCGGTCAATTTCCCGTACCTGTCAGACGGCATGTGGTTCCTGACGCAGCAAAAACGCTGGGGCTTGCTGAAAGACCATCCCGACTACCTGGCGGTGGCCAAGCAGATCAACCAGATCGACCTCTACAAGCAAGCCGCAGCGGCCAGCAAGACGCCAGTGCCGAAAGACGTGATGCGCAGTGCCAAGCTAATGGACGGCGTGGTGTGGGACGGCAAAGACCCGAAAAAGTACGCCGACGGTTTCAAGATCAAGGCCTGAGCCGCGCCTTAGCCCCCTTAACCCAGCACACCCAAGGAACACACCATGGTCAGCGCCGTCTTTCACTCACCTTTATCGCCAGCGGCAGAGAGCGCCGCGATTAAAACAGAAGCTACTCACGCAGATTCGACGGGGGCTACAAGCCAAAATGATCTAAAAAATCAGACGATTCAGCCGAAACTGATTCGCCAGCCAGCCAGCGCCGGCAAGCCGCCGTTCGACTGGCGCGGCCTGTGGCTGGCGGTGCTGCCGCCGGTTTTTGGCTTGGGCTTGCTGATTGGCGTGTGGGCGCTGGTGTCGATCTCAACCGCCAGCAGCATCCCGTCGCCCACTGAAACGTTCAAGCAGGCAATCGTCATTTTCAGCGACCCGTTCTACAGCAAGGGCCCCAACGACCAGGGCGTCGGCTGGAACATTCTGGCCTCGCTGGAACGGGTGGCGGTCGGCTTTGGCCTGGCGGCGGCGGTCGGCATTCCGGTCGGTTTCATGGTCGGGCGTTTTGAGTTTTTGAGCCGCATGTTCAACCCGCTGATCAGCCTGTTGCGCCCGGTGTCGCCGCTGGCCTGGTTGCCGATTGGCCTATTGGTGTTCAAGGGCGCCAACCCGGCGGCGATCTGGACCATCTTCATCTGCTCGATCTGGCCCATGATCATCAACACCGCCGTCGGCGTGCAGCGGGTGCCGCAGGACTACATGAACGTGGCGCGCGTGCTGAATTTGAGCGAATGGAAGATCGTGACCAAGATTCTGTTCCCCTCGGTGCTGCCTTACATGCTGACCGGCGTGCGCCTCGCCGTCGGTACCGCCTGGCTGGTGATCGTGGCGGCCGAGATGCTGACCGGCGGCGTCGGCATCGGCTTCTGGGTCTGGGACGAGTGGAACAACCTGAACGTCAAAAACATCATCATCGCCATCTTTGTGATCGGCATCGTCGGCCTGATCCTGGAATACGCCCTGATCAAAATCGCCACCGCATTTACGTTTGAAGAGGTGAAATCATGACCGCCAACTACATTGAAATCTCCGGCGTCGAGCAAACCTTCAAGACCCGCAAAGGCCCATTCTGCGCGCTGCAAAACGTCAACCTGACGGTCGCCAAAGGCGAGTTTGTGGCGCTCATCGGCCACTCGGGTTGCGGCAAGTCCACGCTGCTGAACCTGATTGCCGGGCTGACCCTGCCGACGCAAGGCCACCTGTTGTGCGCCAACCGCGAAATCGCCGGCCCCGGCCCGGAGCGGGCGGTGGTGTTCCAGAACCATTCGTTGTTGCCCTGGTTGACCTGTTTCGAGAACGTGTATCTCGGCGTCGAGCGGGTCTTTGGCGCCGCCAACAAAACCACCGGCGCTCCATCGGAGAGCAAAACCCAGCTCAAGGCCCGCACCGACGCCGCGCTGGCGCTGGTCGGCTTGACGCCCGCCGCGCAAAAACGACCCGGCGAAATCTCGGGCGGCATGAAGCAGCGCGTCGGCATTGCCCGCGCCCTGGCGATGGAACCCAAAGTGCTGCTGATGGACGAGCCGTTTGGGGCGCTGGACGCCCTGACCCGCGCCAAGCTGCAGGACGAGCTGCTGGAGATCGTGGCCCGCACCCACAGCACCGTGGTGATGGTGACGCACGATGTCGACGAAGCCGTTCTGCTGTCCGACAAGATCGTGATGATGACCAACGGCCCGTCCGCCACCATCGGCGAAGTGCTCAGTGTCGAGCTGCCGCGTCCGCGCAACCGGGTGGCGCTGGCCGACAGTGCGCAGTACCTGCATTACCGCAAAGCGGTGATTGATTTCCTCTACACGCGCCAGGCGCATGTGGAAAAAGCCGCCTGAACCCGATCAGATTAGGAGCCATCATGGACATGCGCGTAGAACCCAAGACCAAACAAAAACTCGTGATGATCGGCAACGGCATGGCCGGCGTTCGCACGCTCGAAGAGCTGCTGAAAATTGCGCCCGACCTGTACGACATCACCGTGTTTGGCGCCGAGCCGCACCCCAACTACAACCGCATTTTGTTGTCGCCCGTGCTGGCCGGCGAGCAGACCATTGACGAGATTATTCTCAACTCGTGGGACTGGTACACCGACAACGGCATCACGCTACACGCCGGCAAAAAAGTGGTGGCGGTGGACCGCGCCCGGCGCCTGGTGCGCGCGCTGGATGCGCAAGACAAGGTCACCGAAGTCCATTACGACCGGCTGCTGATGGCCACCGGCTCCAACCCCTTCATCCTGCCGATCCCCGGCAAGGATTTGGCGGGCGTGATTGCCTACCGCGACATTGCCGACACCAACGCCATGATTGAGGCGGCCACCCAATACAAGAACGCCGTCGTCATCGGTGGCGGCTTGCTGGGGCTGGAAGCGGCCAACGGCCTGATGCTGCGCGGCATGCGGGTCACGGTGATTCACGTCATGCCCACGCTGATGGATCGCCAGTTGGACAGCGTGGCGGGCAAGCTGTTGCAAAAGTCACTGGAAGAGCGCGGCCTGCGTTTTGTCATGGGTGGCCAGACCCAGGCGCTGATTGGCGACCAGGATGGCGGATTGGGGGGCCGGGTCATGGCGCTGCAGTTCAAGGACGGCAGCGAGATTCCGGCCGACCTGGTGGTGATGGCGGTCGGCATTCGCCCCAACACCGAGCTGGCCGAAACCATGCACCTGCATGTGAACCGGGGCATTGTCGTCAACGACACGCTGCAGACCGTGACCGATGCCCGCATTTATTCGGTGGGCGAATGCGCGGCGCACCGCGGCATTGCCTACGGCCTGGTGGCGCCGCTGTTTGAGCAGGCCAAAGTGGCGGCCAACCACCTGGCCGAGTTTGGCATTGGTCGCTACATGGGCTCGCTAACCTCGACCAAACTGAAGGTCACCGGCATTGACCTGTTCAGCGCCGGTGAGTTCATGGGCGGCGAAGGCACCGAAGAAATCGTGATGAGCGACCCCTTCGGCGGTGTCTACAAAAAGCTGGTGCTGAAAGACGACAAGCTGGTCGGCGCCTGCCTCTATGGCGACACGGTCGACGGCAGCTGGTACTTCAAACTGCTGCGCGACGGCCGCTCGATTTCCGATATTCGCGACAAACTGATGTTTGGCGAATCCAACATTGGCGACGTCGGCCACCAGGGCCACAACAAGGCGGCCGCGATGCTGGATGCCGACGAAGTCTGCGGCTGCAACGGCGTCACCAAAGGCACCATCTGCAAGGCGATCAAGGAGAAGGGTTTGTTCACGCTGGACGAGGTGCGCAAGCACACCAAAGCCAGCGCCTCGTGCGGCTCCTGCACCGGTCTGGTGGAGCAGCTGTTGATGTTCACCGCCGGTGGCGACTACTCGGCCACGCCGAAGATGAAAGCCATGTGCGGCTGCACCGAGCACGGGCACCAAGCGGTGCGCGAAGCGATCGTGGCCAACAAACTGCTCACTATTGCCAGCGTCTTCAACTTCATGGAATGGAAGACGCCCAACGGCTGTGCCTCATGTCGCCCAGCGGTCAACTACTACCTGATCAGCAGCTGGCCGAAAGAGGCCAGAGATGACCCGCAAAGCCGCCTCATCAACGAGCGCAGCCACGCCAACATCCAGAAAGACGGCACCTACTCCGTCATCCCGCGCATGTGGGGGGGAGAGACCAGCGCCGACGAGTTGCGCCGCATCGCCGACGCCGTCGACAAATACAAGATTCCGACCGTCAAGGTCACCGGCGGCCAGCGCATCGATTTGCTGGGCGTGAAGAAGGAAGATTTGGCCAACGTCTGGAAAGACATCGGCATGCCAAGCGGCCACGCCTACGCCAAGGCGCTGCGCACGGTGAAGACCTGCGTCGGCTCGGAATGGTGCCGCATGGGCACACAAGATTCAACCCAGATGGGCAAGGACCTGGAGCGCGCCATGTGGCGCATGTACGCCCCGCACAAAGTGAAATTTGCCGTGAGCGGCTGTCCGCGCAACTGCGCTGAAGCCGGCATCAAGGACGTCGGCATCATCGGCGTCGACAGCGGCTGGGAGATGTACATCGCCGGCAACGGCGGCATCAAAACCGAGGTGGCGCATTTCTTCACCAAGCTCAAAACCGCCGAAGAAGTGCTGGAGTACACCGGCGCGTTTTGCGAGTTGTACCGGCAGGAAGGCTGGTACCTGGAGCGCACCGTGCATTACGTGTCGCGCGTCGGGCTGGACTACGTCAAGAAGAAGATTCTGGACGACCACGCCAACCGCAAGGCGCTGTGGGAACGCCTGCAGTTTGCGCTGGATGGCGAGCCGGACCCGTGGTTTGAATTCAACAAGGCCGAGGTCGATATCCGCCAATTCGACAAGCTGGCGATTCCTGCCTGAAGCCCCTGAATTTATATGAAATTTGCCTCTAGCCCCCGTGCTATATGCGCAAGCAGCTATTTAAACAATAGCAAAGGGATTGACACATGAGCAACTGGAAAAAAATCTGCCTGGTCACGGACATTCCCGTGTTGGGCTCGCGCTGCATCCAACGGCCGCAAGGCATGGACGTGGCGGTGTTTCGCAACGACCAGGACGGCGTCTTTGCCCTGCTCGACCGCTGCCCGCACAAAGGCGGGCCGCTGTCGCAAGGCATTGTGTTTGGCTCCAGCGTGGGCTGCCCGCTGCACAACTGGACCATCGGACTGTGCACCGGCCAGGCGGCCGCGCCTGACGAGGGCTGCACGCCCAAGTTCAGCGTCAAAGTGGAGAGCGGCGTGGTGCATCTGGATGGCGACGAATTGGCGACCCACGCCCTCGACTTGGTGGCCCCGGTCGCCGGGCCCGGCTGCAAAGAAACAGTGGCACTGGACAAAGCATGAATTTACCCACGGTGCGTGAAACCAAATCGACCTGCCCATATTGCGGCGTCGGCTGCGGCGTCATCATCGAGTCCAGCGCCAACCAGATTACCGGCGTGCGGGGCGACCCGGATCACCCGGCCAATTTCGGCCGACTCTGCACCAAAGGCGCCACGCTGCACCTGACCGCCAGTGCCGCCGTCAACCAGCAAACCCGGCTGCTGCAGCCGATGCAGCGCCTGCAGCGGGGCGCCCCGGCGCAGCGCGTGGGTTGGGACGCGGCGCTCGATTTAGCCGCCGATAAATTCGCCAGCATCATCACCGCGCACGGCCCGGATGCGGTGGGCTTCTACATCTCCGGCCAGCTGCTGACCGAGGACTATTACGTCTTCAACAAGCTGGCCAAGGGGCTGATCGGCACCAACAACATCGACAGCAACTCGCGCCTGTGCATGAGCAGCGCGGTGGCCGGCTACAAGCAAACGCTGGGCATGGACTCACCGCCCGCCTGCTACGACGATGTGAAGCAAGCTGGCACGATTTTCATCGTCGGCGCCAACACCGCCTACGCGCATCCGATTCTGTTTCGCCAGATTGAAGACGCCAAAAAAGCCAACCCGGCGTTGAAGATCGTGGTGTGCGATCCGCGCCGCACCGACACCGCCGAAATCGCTGACTTATTTCTTCCCATTCAGCCCGGCACCGATGTCATGCTGTTCAACGGCATGCTGCACCTCATGCTGTGGGAAGGCTGGCTGGATACGGCTTACATGGCGGCCCACACCAGCGGCTTCGACGCGCTCAAGGCCACCGTGCGCGACTGCACGCCCGATGTGGTGGCGCAGACCTGCGGCATTTCCAAAGAAGACCTGTTCACGGCGGCCCAACTGTTTGCGGGTCTGCACGGCCCGGCACTCTCCCCGCGGCCAAGCGATGCCGCTGGCCGCGCTGCCGCTGAAGTTCGCCGCACGCCCACGCTCAGTCTGTACTGCCAGGGCCTGAACCAATCCAGCAGCGGCACCGCCAAAAATGCGGCGCTGATCAACCTGCACCTGGCGACCGGGCAGATCGGCAAACCCGGCGCTGGTCCGTTTTCACTGACCGGCCAGCCGAATGCCATGGGCGGGCGCGAAGTCGGCGGCATGGCCAATTTGCTGTCCGCCCACCGCGACTTGAGCAACCCGGCGCACCGGGCGGAAGTGGCGGCGCTGTGGGGCGTGCCGGACGTACCGTCCAAGCCCGGTAAAACGGCGGTCGAGATGTTCCAGGCCGCCGCCGACGGTGAAATCAAAGCTCTGTGGATTGCCTGCACCAACCCGGCGCAATCCATGCCCGACCAGGCCACCGTGCGCCGCGCGCTGGAGCGCGCCGAGTTCGTCGTGGTGCAGGAAGCCTTTGCCAGCACCGCCACTTGTCGCTACGCCGACCTGCTGCTGCCGGCGACCACCTGGGGCGAAAAAGAAGGCACCGTCACCAACAGCGAACGCCGCATCTCGCGCGTGCGTGCCGCCGTCCCAGCCCTGGGCGGCGCCCGCCACGACTGGCAAATCGCCGTCGATTTCGCGCAACGGCTCGAAGCCTTGCTGCCGCAGCACCGAGCAGCAGCGCCCGCAATCGGGTCCACCACCCTCTTCCCCTACCCCAACCCAGAAACCATCTGGAACGAACACCGCGAATCCACGCGCGGCCGCGACCTTGACATCACCGGCATGACGTACCCGATGCTGGAGCAAGCGCCCCAGCAATGGCCTCTGGCTGAAGGCCAAACCCAAGGGAAAGTCCGCCTCTATGAAGACGGCATTTTTCCCACCGCCGATGGCCGCGCCCGCTTCGTCAACACGACGTACAAAGCTGTCGCCGAGCCACGCGAAGCGCGCTACCCGTTTTCGCTCACCACCGGCCGTCTGCGCGACCAATGGCACGGCATGAGCCGCACCGGCACCTTGGGCCGCCTGTTCGGTCATGTGCGCGAACCGGTTCTGCAGATGAACCCGCAGGACATGGCGCGCCGCCTGTTCAAGGAGGGCGATCTGGTGCACGTCACCAGCAAACGCGGCTCGATTCTGGTGCCGGTGCAGGCCAGCAGCGAGCTCGGACTGACCCAGGTCTTCATGGCGATGCACTGGGGCGAGGAATTCCTGAGCGGCCTCAGCGCCACCGGCCAGCGGCTGGCGGGTGTCAACGCCCTCACCACCTCGGCTTTTTGCCCGGACGCCAAGCAGCCCGAGTTCAAACACGCCGCCGTCAAGGTCTTGAAGGCGGAGCTGCCGTGGTCCCTGCTGGCCGTGGCCTGGTTGCCTGCGGAGCACCTGCTGTCGGCGCGCACCGAGCTGCAGCAGTTGATGACCCGCTTTGCCTACGCCAGTTGCGTGCCTTTCACCAACAACGCGCCGCTGGATGCCCCGGCGCAGGAGCGCAGCGGCCTGCTGTTTCGCGCCAGCGCCCTGGAAGCCCCACCCGATGAACTGCTGGCGCAGATTGAGTCTCTGCTCAACCTGGACAGCCCGTATGTGGTGCGTTACGCCGACAAAAAACGCGGCCAGCGCCGCGCCGCCCTCTTGCAGCGCAGCGCCAGCAACACCACGCTGGAAGGTTTTTTGCTGGCCGGCGACACCAGCGCCCAAAGCTGGATCACCACGCTGCTGCAAGACGAGCTGCCCGCGCAAGCCTACGGTCGCGCCCTGCTGCTGCCGGGCGCCCAGCCGCCGGTGCAGCTGGTGTCGCGCGGCAAACAGGTGTGCGCCTGCTTCAACGTGACCGATGTGGCAATCGAGGCGCAGTTAAGCCAGTGTCAGGGTTCCAGCCAGGAACGGCTGGCTTCACTGCAGTCCGCTTTGAAATGCGGCACCAACTGCGGCTCCTGCGTGCCGCAACTGCAGCGCATGGTGCGCGCCACCCTGGCCCCCCGCCTGCAAAGCGCCTAGGCCGGCCGGCTTAGGCGCATATAAGCTCATAGCCCAAAGTTATCAGCATTCACGGACAATCCACGCATGGGCATTGGCAAATACATCAAGGAAATCGGGCGCGGCAAGGACGGCGCACGCCCACTGACGCGCGAACAGGCGACTGATCTGTTTGGCCAGGTGCTGGACGGCGAGGTGACCGATTTAGAGGTTGGCGCGTTTTGCCTGGCCATGCGCATCAAGGGCGAAACGCCGGATGAGATGGCCGGCTTTCTGGACGCCACCCATGCCCGCCTGCACAAGATTCCCGTGCAGGGACGCACCGCCGTGGTGCTGCCCAGTTACAACGGTGCACGCAAACTGCCGGTCCTGACGCCGCTGCTGGCGCTGCTGCTGGCGCGCGAAGGCTTGCCCGTGATCGTGCACGGCACACCAACCGAGTCCACCCGGGTTTCAGCACAAAATGTGCTCCTGGCCCTTTCTGTACCTGCGCAGACAGCTATTGAACCGATAGCAAATGGCAGCGTGCAGTTTGTCCCGACCGGCCTGCTCTGCCCCGGCTTGGCGCGCCTGCTGGACGTGCGCCGCGTGGTCGGCCTGCGCAACCCGGCGCACAGCCTGGTCAAGCTGATGAACCCATGTGACCGTCCCGCCGTGGTGGTGGGCAGCTACACCCACCCGGAATACGCACTGTCGATGGCCGCCACGCTGCGACTGGTGCAGGCAACCGCCCTGCTGTTGCGCGGCACCGAAGGCGAACCCGTGGCCGACCCGCGCCGCACCCCGGCCATGGACGCCTTTGCCAATGGCGAGGTGACCCGGGTGCAAGAGCCACAGGGCGGCTCACTGGTCAGTGTGCCCGGTTTACCGGCCCCCGATGAACAAAGCACGGCGAACTGGATCCAATCCGTACTGGCCGGACAAGAACCCATTCCAACGTCGATTGCCTTGCAGGTGGCACACATCGTGCAACTGTCTGACCCAACGAGGAAGACACCATGACACATATCACAACGCCCCATCCCGGCCACGGCAGTTGCACCTTGGTAGGCGCCGGCCCGGGCGACCCCGAGTTGCTCACGATCAAGGCCTTGAAAGCCATCCAGACCGCCACCGTGCTGCTGGTGGACGATCTGGTCAGCGACGCCATCGTGGCTCTCGCCTCGCCCAAGGCCCGCATCGTCCATGTCGGCAAGCGCGGCGGCTGCAAATCCACGCCGCAGGCTTTCATTGAAAAACTCATCCTGATGGCCGTGCGTGAAGGCGAAACCGTGGTGCGCCTGAAGGGTGGCGATCCGTTCGTCTTTGGCCGCGGTGGCGAAGAGGTGGAACACCTGCAGGCGGCGGGCATCCCGGTAACGGTGGTCAATGGCATCACGGCCGGCCTGGCCGCCGTGACCTCGCTGGGCGTGCCCTTGACGCACCGCGAACATGCGCACGGCGTGGTGTTTATCACCGGCCACGCCAAGCCCGGTGACAGCGGCACCGACTGGAAAGCGCTGGCCGCCACCGCCCACAGCGCCCGGCTCACCCTGGTCATCTACATGGGCGTCAGCGGCGCCCAGCACATCCAGGATGAGTTGCTGTTTGGCCTGCCGGCAAACACCCCGGTGGCCGTCATCCAGAATGCCAGTCTGGCGAGCCAGCGCCATGCGGTCTGCACCCTGGCCGAACTGGAGCACACCATCACCCGCGAAAAACTGACAAGCCCCAGCGTGATCGTGGTGGGCGACGTGCTGCAGGGCACGCTGGCATTGCAACAAGCACTGCCGGAGGCGCGGGCGGCCTGCGCTTGAGCCTGGCCCCGCCTTCATCAAGCCGGGCCCGTTAGCCGCGTTTTTCCTGGTGTACGCCAGCGACAGGGTCTGAACAGTTTTGATTCAGATCAACATCTGGCTTCAATATTGCTTACCCTGGTAATTACCCTTGGAGAAGCCATGATGTTTGCCCCTACCGTTTCAGTCAAAGCGCACACAAAGCCTTCATTCCTGCCCTCCGCACCTGTGCTGCCTCTCCATGTCGGACCGACGGCAGCCAACGAGCCGATGTCACTGGTCAATCTGGCGGCACGCCAGCGCATGCTGTCACAACGCATGATTTTGCAAACCGTGCTGGCCGCCAGTGGCAGCAGCAGCCACCTGCAGGCGGCGCAAAAAACCTGCCAGTTGTTTTGCGACAGCCAGGTCCAATTGCGCGGCACGGTAACCAAATTTGATGCAGTCAGCGCCCAATTGGTGCGCGACACCTACCAAGGGTCGCAAGGGGTCGGTCCCGTCATTGAGCAATTCATGCAACAGATGCACACCACGCTGCAATGCATCAGCAACGGGGACTCGCACAAGCACTCACTGAATGCCCTGATCACCAGCACCGACACCGTCCTCGAGGCGCTGAACACCGCGACCACGACCTTTGACAACATCAGCAAGGGTAAATCGACCTTGCTGATGAAAGAACTGACCAGCATCGTGTCCGACATCCAGACCGTGGCCCGCGAAGCCAAAGTCGTCAGTTTCAACGCCCAGGTGATGGCCGCACGCGCCGGCCAGCACGGGCGGGAGTTTGCCGTGGTGGCCAATGTGCTGTCGGGCATCACGGTGGAAATTGACGACATGTCACGCAAGGCGATTGATCTGGTGGCCCGCAACAAACAGGCCAGTTGAGGTCCTACTGCCTCTAAGAGCTGCGTCTACACTGCGGCCCATGCAAAATTTTGATGTTGTGATCGTGGGCGCCGGTGCGGCCGGGCTGTTCTGTGCGGGCGTGGCGGGGCAACTGGGCCTCAAGGTGCTGGTGGTCGACCAGAGCGACAAGGTGGCGGAAAAAATCCGTATCTCGGGTGGCGGGCGCTGCAACTTCACCAACCTGGGCACCACACCGGCCAATTTTTTGGGCAACAACCCGAATTTTTGCCGCTCAGCCTTGTCACGCTACACGCCGCGCGACTTCGTCGGCTTGCTGCAGCGGCACCAGATCCCGTTCCACGAAAAGCACAAAGGTCAGCTGTTTTGTGACCGCTCCGCCGAAGACATCATCCAGCTGCTGCTGGCCGAGTGCGATGCCGGGCAGGTGACCCGCTGGCAACCATGCAGCATCAAGAATATCGTGTTTTCAGCCGCTAGCCCAGAAGCTGCGGGCGCAGGCAGCTATGAAATAAATAGCGATCGTGGCGTCATTCAGGCGCGCTCGGTCGTCATCGCCACAGGCGGCTTGTCGATCCCGAAAATTGGTGCCACCGATTTCGGCTACCGCATCGCCCGCCAGTTTGGCCTGCGCATGGTCGAACCGCGCCCCGCCCTGGTGCCGCTGACCTTTGACGGCGATGCCTGGGCGCCCTACGCCCAGCTGGCCGGCCTGTCGCTGCCGGTGCAGATCGAGGTCGGGGCCAAAAAAGAAAAGATGAGTTTTCTGGAAGACCTGTTGTTCACCCATCGCGGCTTGAGTGGCCCGGCCGTGCTGCAAATATCGAGCTACTGGCAGCCGGGCGCGCCGATCCGGCTCAACCTGGCGCCCAACACCGATGTGCTGCATGCGCTCCTTGACGCCAAGGCCCGCTCGCGCAAACTCATCGCCAATGAACTGGCCAGCCAGGTGCCATCGCGCCTGGCCGACGCCTGGGTTCAGCAAGGCAGCAGCGCCGGCCACAACTGGCAGCGCCCCATCAGCGACGCCACCGACAAGGCGCTGGCCGCGCTGGCAGAGCGCCTCACCCGCTGGGAACTCACCCCCACCGGCACCGAAGGTTATAAAAAAGCCGAGGTCACCGCCGGCGGCGTCGATACCCGGGATTTGTCGTCACAGACGCTGGAATCAAAGCAACCGGGGTTGTATTTCATTGGCGAAGTGGTCGATGTGACCGGCTGGCTGGGCGGCTACAACTTCCAGTGGGCCTGGGCCAGCGGCTTTGCCTGTGCACAGGGTTTGGCGGCCACGCTGTTGAAGGAACGCGCCAACACGTAACTCAGCGCCTTGAATTCATTGCAGATAACGCTATAATCCTAGGCTTTGCTGGCAAACCCCCGCTGCCTGATCAACTTTAAAGCGGGGAAATCGCACGATGTTCGTCAAATGGCTCGATCTCCCTTTGATAGAAGTCTGCATATTCTGGATAACTTTACGTAATGACAACGATCCGTGTAAAAGAAAACGAACCCTTTGACGTAGCTCTTCGCCGCTTCAAGCGCACCATTGAAAAGCTCGGCCTTTTGACTGACTTGCGCGCACGCGAATTCTACGAAAAGCCAACTGCCGAGCGCAAGCGCAAGAAGGCTGCTGCCGTCAAGCGCAACTACAAGCGCATTCGCGCCATGCAGTTGCCCAAGAAGATGTACTGATCCAGTACGCCTTCCAAGGCTCAAAAAAAGCTCACCGGGGACGCTCAGGTGGGCTTTTTTTATTTCAGAATCAAAACTGTTCGTACCGCAACTCACCTCACAAGGACTTCATCCAATGTCACTCAAAGACCAAGTTACCGAAGACATGAAAAATGCCATGCGCGCCAAAGACAGCGAGCGCCTGGGCACCATCCGCCTGCTGCTGGCCGCGGCCAAGCAAAAAGAAGTGGATGAGCGCGTGGTGCTGGACGACGTCGCCATGGTGGCGATCGTTGACAAGCTGATCAAGCAGCGCAAAGACTCGGTGGCCGCCTTTACCCTGGCCAACCGCATGGACCTGGCGGACAAAGAATCGGCTGAGATCAAGGTGTTGGAGGCCTACCTGCCGCAGCGCCTGAGCGCGGAAGAGGTGGCGACTGAGGTCAAGGCCATCGTGGCCGAGCTGGCCGTGGAACTGGGCCGCAATGCCGGCCCTGGCGACATGGGCAAGGTCATGGGCGCCGTCAAAGCGCGCCTGGCTGGCAAAGCGGAGATGGGCCAGATTTCTGCGGCGGTCAAGGCCGCATTGGCCAGCTAACTCAGCTTCCGGCTACCTTCATGCGGTTGACCAGGATGGAGCCGACCGTCTTGGCGCCGTAGTTGTAGGTATCGGCCCCCACCGCCTTGATGCCCTTGAGCATGGCTTTCATGTTGCCCGCGATGGTGATCTCATGCACCGGGTACGCAATGCGGCCCTTCTCGACCCAGAAGCCGCTGGCACCGCGTGAGTAGTCGCCGGTGACATAGTTCACGCCGCTGCCCATCAACTCGGTCACAAACAAGCCGGTGCCGAGTTTTTCCAGCATCGCATCCAGGTCATCCCCGGCACGAGTCAAGCGCGACGTCAGGGTCAGGTTGTGCGAGCCACCGGCATTGCCAGTGGTTTTCATGCCCAGCTTGCGCGCCGAGTAGCTGCCCAAAAAGTAACCCTGCACACAGCCAGCTTCCACCACCTGGCGCGCCTTGACTTTGACACCCTCGTCATCGAACGGCGAACTGCCTTTGCCGCGTTTCACAAACGGGTCTTCCAGAATATCAATGTGCTTGGGCAGCACTTGCTTGCCCAGCGAGTCGAGCAAGAACGAGCTCTTGCGGTACAGCGCGCCGCCACTGATGGCCTGCACAAAGCTGCCCAGCAAGCCCGCTGCCAGCGGGGATTCAAACAAAACAGGACATTCAGTCGTGGCAATCTTGCGCGACTTCAGACGGCTCAAGGCGCGCTCGGCGGCATAGCGCCCAATCGCCTCGGGCGAGGCCAGGTCGTCCGGGTGGCGCATCGAGCTGTACCAGGCATCGCGCTGCATGTCGTTGCCCTTGCCGGCAATCGGCGACACCGAGAGGGAGTGACGCGAACTGGCATAGCCACCGCGAAAACCCCGCGTGTGCGCGCTGAAAAAATGCGACTGCTGGGCCGACACGGCTGCCCCCTCGCTGTTGGTGATGCGCTTGTCGGTTTGCAAGGCCGCCGCTTCGCAGGCCATGGCCAGTTGTGCGGCTTGTTCGCTGTTGATCGTCCAGGGGTAAAACAGGTCCAGATCCGTGCGCTGCCTGGACGCCGGGGCCACGTCTTTGGCATCCGGCAAGCCGGCCATGGGGTCGGCGGCGGTGAAGCGGGCAATGTCGTAGGCCGCCTGCACCGTTTGCTGAATGGCGGCCTTGGAGAAGTCGGAGGTGCTGGCATTGCCGCGACGTTTGCCCATATACACCGTCACGCCCAGCGACTTGTCGCGGTTGCGTTCTACATTTTCCAGTTCGCCTTTGCGCACCGAAACGCTCAGGCCGCAGCCCTCGGAGGCTTCAGCGCCGGCATCGGTCGCGCCCAATTTTTTGGCATGCGCCAGCGCAGTGTCCACCAACTCTTCAAAATAAGGGCGGCTGTAGCTGAAGCCGGTGTCAGCGCGGGGCTGGACGGAGGTCGTATTTGGTTTCTTCATATCGGAGGCTATGATACTTGGCTCTGCGAAACCCTGTGTCCGCCTTCTCTCTCCATTGTCCATACCATGTCATCACGCAAATTCAAAAAAGGCTACTTCGTCAGAGGTGAGTTCGTCGCCGAAGGCAGCGAACGCGATCTGGAGCTCAAACGCGAGCTCAAAGGCACCGACGATCAAAGCCGGACCGACCTCAAGCGCGAAAGCCTGGAACTGCAAAAGCTGGGGGAAGACCTGCTGACGTTGCGCGCCGACCTGATGAAACGACTGGCCTTGACCGAAAAGCTCAAGGATGCCATCGTCGAGGCCAAGCGCATTACCAATTTTGAAGGCAAACGCCGCCAGATGCAGTTCATTGGCAAGCAGATGAGGCTGATCGACGAAACCGGCATTTACAACATTCGTGCCGCACTGGCCGAACAAAACAATGGCTCCGCCCGCGAAAACTACGCGCTCCACCAGGCCGAGACCTGGCGCGACCGCCTGATCGCGGAAGAGGATGCGTTTGGCGAATGGATCACCCAATTCCCGGGCACCGACACGCAACAGTTGCGCGCCCTGATTCGCCAGGCGCGCAAAGACGCCAAACCCGAAAAACCCGGCGAGGCCATCCGCCACGGCCGGGCCTACCGCGATATCTTTCAAATTGCGCGCGAGCAATTGCTGGGCGTCGACCAGACGGATGAAGCACCATGACCACCCCCGCCAGCCAGCCGTTTGACACCATCAAAATCGGCATCGTCTCCATCAGCGACCGGGCCTCCACCGGCGCTTATGTCGACAAAGGCTTGCCAGCCCTGCAGGACTGGCTGACCCGGGCCTTGCAAAATCCCTTGCAGTTTGAGCCTCGCCTGATCCCGGACGAACAAGCCACCATCAGCGCCACGCTGATTGAACTGGTTGCGGCCGGTTGTTCGCTGGTGTTGACCACCGGCGGCACCGGCCCGGCCCTGCGCGATGTCACACCCGAAGCCACCCTGGCGGTAGCGCACAAGGAAATGCCCGGTTTTGGCGAACAAATGCGCCAGATCAGCCTGAAGTTTGTGCCGACCGCGATTCTGTCGCGGCAGGTGGCGGTGATCCGCGACCAGAGCCTGATCATCAACCTGCCGGGGCAGCCCAAGTCGATTCAGGAGACACTGGAAGGCCTGCGCGACAGCAACGGCGAGCTGCTCATGGCCGGCATCTTTGCCGCGGTGCCCTACTGTGTGGACCTGATTGGCGGACCGTACCTGGAAACGGTGGAGTCGGTATGCAAGGCCTTCCGGCCCAAAGCGGCGATTCGGCCGACACCAACCGCCTGACCTGCTCCGGCCTTGATTGATCCCGGGCTACGCCGGTATTCATCCTCTTTCGTGACAAGCTCAACCGCAAAGCGGGCTTACTTGCCCACCAGCTGGTTGAGCTTGTCCGCCTCAAAGTGCTCACTGCGGGCGGCGTCGCCCGGTACGCAATTGGTCGCCGACCGATTGGCCTGCAGGGTCTCGATCGCCTTCCAGAGCAAGGCAATCTGATGCTCCTGCGTGGAGGCGTTATCAATCAGGCCCCGCATGGCCTGACTGAGCGGATCGTCATTTTGCGTCACGCCGTAGGCAGAAAACCCCATTTTGGAAGCGGTTTCTTCGCGCTTGACATCCAGTTCGGCCTGAATGATGCGCGCCGGGTTGCCGACCGCCGTGGCGCCGGCTGGCACCGGCTTGGTCACCACCGCATTCGACCCCACCTTGGCGCCATCGCCCACCGTGAAGCCGCCCAGCACCTGCGCCCCCGCCCCCACCACCACATTGCGGCCGAGCGTCGGGTGACGTTTGACCCCCTTGTACAGCGAGGTGCCGCCCAGGGTGACGCCCTGATAAATGGTGCAGCCGTCGCCAATTTCAGCCGTCTCACCGACCACCACGCCCATCGCATGGTCAAAGAAAACCCGCTCGCCGATCTTGGCACCGGGGTGGATTTCAATGCCGGTCAGGAAGCGGGCGAGGTGAGAAATAAAGCGCCCCAGCCATTTGAAGCCATGGCTCCAGCACCAGTGGGCACGCCGGTACAGCACCAGGGCATGCAGGCCGGGGTAACAAGTCAACACCTCCAGAAAGGTGCGCGCCGCCGGGTCGCGGTCAAGAATGCATTGAATATCAGAACGGAGTCGAGAAAACATCGGCTTAGTCTAGTCTTTTGAGGGTGTCGCAGCGTCTGGCAGGGGCTTCAAGCCGGCGGCCGACTGGTCCATCATTTTGGCAATGCCGCGCAGAATATGAATTTCTTCCTGCGTGACTCCGGCCCGGTTAAACAGCTGGTTGAGCCGGGGCATCAGTTTTTTGGGCGCCAGCGGGTCCAGAAAGCCAATCGCGACCAGGGAGCGTTCCCAATGCGCCAGCATGCCCGCCACCTGCTGCGCGTCCGCCAGCACGGGCACCGCCGTCGCTTCCTGCACGGCATAGGCGCCCAAGGCCAGGCGCCATTCATAGGCGATCACCTGCAACGCCGCCCCCAGGTTGAGGGAGCCAAACTTGGGATCACTCGGAATGCTCAGGCAAGTGTGGCAGCGGTAAACGTCTTCATTGCTCATGCCGAAACGCTCGCAACCAAACAGAAAAGCGATGCCTTCCTGCGCAGAAGGCCCCTGCAGCAAGCCGTTATTTTCAGTAAAATCAGGCTCTAGTCCATATGCTGCTTGCGCAGCACGCTCCTTCTTCGATAGCATCTCAAAATGTTCACGCGGCGTCACGGTAGGCGGACCAAAGTCGCGTGGCGTCATGGCGGTGGCACACAAATGGGTCATGCCATCCAGCGCCTCGTCCAGCGTGGCGACAATGCGGGCGTTTTTGAGTACATCCAGTGCGCCGCTGGCGCGCTGGATGGTTTCCTCGCGATTGAGCACGTTGGCCCAGCGCGGTGCCACCAGCACCAGGTCGGTAAAGCCCATGGTTTTCATGGCCCGGGCCGCAGCCCCCACATTGCCAGCGTGGCTGGTGTTGATCAGAATAAAACGTGTTTTCATAAACTTGCTCACGAAGCCAAAATGCAGCCGGAAATTGGAGAAATCGCCGGGGCGGGTAAAATCCCGCTATTGTCGCTGCCCGCATCGCCGGACAGTCCCGTCACGCTCTTACACACAATTTATGGCATCCCCTAATCTTCACCCCATGATCAATGTGGCCGTCAAGGCCGCCCGCAATGCTGGTTCCATCATTAATCGCGCCGCGCTTGATGTTGAAGCAGTTCGTATTTCGCAAAAGCAGGTCAATGACTTCGTCACTGAAGTCGATCAAGCCGCTGAAGCGTCCATCATCGAGACGCTGCTCGCGGCTTACCCCGGTCACGGCATCTGGGCTGAAGAATCAGGTCGGGAACATGGTGCCAAAGATTCTGAGTTTGTCTGGATCATTGATCCACTCGACGGCACCAGCAATTTCATTCATGGCTTCCCCGTTTACTGCGTCAGCATTGCGCTGGCCGTCAAGGGCAAGATTGAACAGGGCGTCATTTACGACCCCAGCCGCAACGACTTGTTCACCGCCACCAAAGGGCGCGGCGCTTATTTGAACGACCGCCGTCTGCGTGTCTCCAAACGTGTTCGCCTGGAGGAGTGCCTCATTTCCAATGGCTTCCCGTTTCGCCCGGGTAACGACTTCAATACCCACTTGAAAATGATGGGCGACATGATGCAGCGTACCTCCGGTCTGCGCCGCTCCGGCTCCGCCGCGCTGGATCTGGCCTATGTGGCCGCTGGTTACAGCGATGGCTTTTTTGAGCCCGGCCTGCAGCCGTGGGACGTCGCTGCAGGCGCTTTGATGGTGACCGAAGCTGGCGGTCTGGTCGGCAACTTTTCAGGCGATGCAGATTTTCTCGAACAAGAAGAATGCATGGCGGGCACCCCCCGAATCTATGGCCAGATGGTCGGCATTCTGGGCAAATACAGCAAGTTTGCCAGCGCGGGCGAAAAAGCCACCGTGCGCCAGGCAGCGCAAACACCCGACGCAGGAGCAGAGACTACGCCCGACGCAACCACAAACAGCGCAGTAGCCACTCCTGACGCCCCAGCGACTGACGCACCCTTTTAAGGCCACCGTAGCGCCACAGCAAGGGGCGCTACGTTCTTGCGGACAGGTCCCCCAGCTGCAGTTGGTTTATCGGGACCGGCTTGCCAAACAAGTAGCCCTGAAACAGGGCGCAGCCGTTTTCCAGTAAAAACGCGCGCTGGCCGGCGGTTTCGACGCCTTCGGCCACCACGTTCAATCCGAGGCTTTGCCCCAAGGCCAGCACGGTACGGGCAATGGCGGCATCGTTCGGGTCGGTCAGCACATCGCGCACAAACGACTGGTCAATCTTGAGTTGCTGCAACGGCAACAGCTTGAGGTAGGACAAAGACGAATAACCCGTGCCGAAATCGTCCAGCGAAAAACTCACGCCCACCGTTTTCAGCTCGGCCATTTTCAAGATGGCATCCTGGGTGTCGGTCAGCAACAGGCTTTCCGTCAGCTCCAGCTTCAGGCGCAGCGGATTCGCCCCGGTCTGGCGCAGCAAGTCCTGCACCTGTTGCACAAACTCCGGGTGCCTGAACTGGCGGGCGCTCACGTTCACCGCCATGGTCAAGCCCTCGGTGGAGGCCTGCGCCGACCAGCACACCAGCTGCTCACAGGCGACTTCCAGCACCCATTGACCGAGCGGCAAAATGAGCCCACTCTGCTCCGCCATGGGAATGAATTCAGCAGGCGACACCAGGCCGCGCGTCGGATGTTGCCAGCGCACCAAGGCCTCCACGCCCACCACTTGTGCATGCACATCGACCACCGGCTGGTAGAACAGCACCAGTTCGTGCCGTTGCAAGCCGTGGCGTAACTCCAACTCCAAAGCAGTGCGTTGGGCCACCAGGGCCTGCATCGCCGGATCGAAAAAACGCAGCGTATTGCGCCCTGCCGATTTGGACTCGTACATGGCCAGATCAGCCTGTTTGAGCAATTCGTCCAGGGTTTGATGGTGGTCTTCAAACAGGGTGACGCCAATGCTGGGCGTGCTGTGGTGCTCCAGCGCGCCCAGCAGATAAACCTGGTTCAGCTGGGCCATAATTTTTTTGCCTACCTGCTCCACCTGGGCGGTAGCGGCCGCCATGTGGGCGTCCAGGTTTTGCAGCATCACCACAAACTCGTCGCCGCCCAGGCGCGCCACGGTGTCGGCCTCGCGAACACTGGCCACCAGACGTTGCGCGACCTGCTTGAGCAGCAAGTCCCCGACATCGTGGCCCTGCGTATCGTTGAGATCCTTGAAGTTGTCCAGATCGATGAACAGCAGGGCACCGGTCGACTTTTCGCGCCCGCTGGTCACCAACGCCTGTTGCAGGCGATCCATCAGCAAACGGCGGTTGGGCAGGTCCGTCAGCACGTCGTAAAACGCCAGCCGCTCAATTTTCTCCTTGTCGAGTCGGTGCGCCGAAATATCACGTCCAATGCCCCGATAGCCCTTGAAACGCCCCTCGGCATCAAAAATCGGACTGCCACTGATGGCGACCCACTTCAGTGAGCCATCTGCACGCCTGCGCTGCATTTCAAAATCGTGAAAGGTTTCATGCGCTTCCAGCGTCGCCCGGTGCGCCGCCCACTGCGCCTGGCTGACACCCTCTGCATCGATATCCCAGCGTGTCGTGCCGATATGAATTTGAGTGGCCAGGGTGCTGGGGGATTCGAGATGACGGTCCACCCGAATGAAACAAAATTGTTCGTCCTGCTCCCAATACCAGTCCGACGAGAGTTCGGTCAGGGCGCGAAAACGCGCTTCGCTGTCACGCAGACGCTCTTCCGACTGTTTGCGCAAGGTGATGTCGGTGGTGAATCCATTCCATAACACTGCGCCATCGGCCTCCCGCTCGGGCATCGCCTGCGAAAGCACCCAGCGCACTTCGCCATCCGGAAAAAGCAGCCGGTATTCGTGGCTCCAGGATGTGATGTCCTGTGAAGCCGTCTCGGTCGAGATGAGGTAGTCGTCCTGGTCCTCCGGGTGAATGAGTCTCAGGATGCAGGCGGGGTCCTGCATGACTTGCGCCGGCGTCAAGCCCCTGTAAATCTCAAGCACCAGATCGCTGATGTACGGACACATGAATGAGCCATCGGCGTTGACCCGCAACTGAAACACCACACCGGGCAAGCGGCTCGTTATTTTTTGAATGAACCCGAGTCTTTCCTGCAGGGCCAGGGAGGCTTCACGCTCGTCCGTGATGTCCTGCACCACGCCAAAGGCCTCCGCGCCATCCCCGGACCAGGGGCGCATGCGCGAACGCTGCCAGTGCGTCCGGCCGTCCGGGTGATGCCAGCGGTACTCCACGATGGCGCCATCCACTTTGCGGCGGGCCTCCACAAACTTTGGCAGATCTTCGGCATGAATACGGCTGCGCCCGGCCGCTACACCCAGAATCGTTCCTGGCTCAAGCCCGGCCAAACGGTACATGCCGTTGGACCAGCGCAAACTACCAGGCTCAGAACCCGACGTCCAGTAACCCACCGAGGCGAGGCTTTCCATCGACTGAAACAACGCGATCTGCTGATTGAGCCGGTTATTGGTCGCTTTTAAAAGCTGCTCGCTGGCCAGCAAGGCCGTTTGTACGGCCCGCTCAGCACTCACATCCTTGAGATAACTCAAAAAATAGGCCACGCCACCGATTTCGATATGCGAGGCATTCAGCTGCAAGATGAGCCTCTCGCCGTCCGGCCTGAGGAACGACACATCCAGATTGCGCAGACGCCCGGAATCACGCATGGGGTCTAGCACGGCCTTACGATGCCGGGTATCGGTCCAGATGCCAATGTCGACCGTGGTGCGCCCCAGAACGTCCTGCAGGGACAGCCCGGTCAGGCGAGACCATTCTTCGTTCACATCCACGTACTCACCGTCACATTCGCGATTGAGCGAAATGGCCACCAGGCTCTGACGGAACACCACCGCCAGTTGCTCCTGCGAACGCATGCCAACGACGGACGTCGAGGCATCGGCCATCCATTGCAGACGGCGCTGCGCCACCTGCAATTCGTCGCGCAGGCGCTTGACTTCTTCAGATAAATTTTCCGGGATTGAACTCATTTCAGAACCTGCATCAACAAAACACCACGCGCGGATCTCATTGTGCCGTACTGCTTATCCCAGCAACCCATCTTCTGAATCACGCTTGGACAGATCAAGACAGGGAAGGTATTCAGGAAAACTGGCGGACGCCTAAAGACTTGACGGACCCGCTTGTCAACTGAAGTTCTTCTCATTATTATATTTTTGGTGGTAATGCTGGCGCCATCACCCATTGATCAAACCCAAGCCCACACCAACTCACAGGAGATTTACCATGATCATTCGCACCACTCTTGCCGCAGCCGTTGCCGCGGTCGCCCTCCTCACAGCGTCTGGCTGCGCGGTCACCCGCGGCCAGGAAACCGTTGGCGCCTACGTTGACGACACCGCGATTACGACTTCCGTTAAGGCGCGCTTCGTCGAAAACAAGCAAGTCGATGCCAGCAGCATCCGGGTCGAAACGCTCAAGGGCGTCGTCATGCTGTCGGGCTTCGCCAAGAACGCGACAGAAAGGACCACGGCCGAGAGCATCGCGAGGGCGGTCAACGGCGTGAAGGCCGTTAAGAACGAGATCGCTATCCGCCCGTGAGCCTTTACACCGGCTCGCACTGGTGATAAAAAATGACGAAACAGCCTTTGATTTTCGCCTGCCCCTTGTCACAGCCCGTCAGCGCCTTTTGAGAGATTGGGTGTCTGCCCTTCTTGAATAGTTGTCAGGCGGCAACTATAAAGATGGGGTGGTTTCATGTAGGACATGGTCAAAGCCAGAAAGTCATTCCATTAAGCGTCGTCCGACCTGGATGCAGCAGTGATATGTCATGGTTTCGGAGTGCAGCAGGTGCACCACTTGGGGGTCACCCTCCTCAGCCGAGGCTTGACCTTGGCTGAGGAGGGCAATCCGGGGCATGATGCCCAAACTCTGCGCATCGCCATGCGCGTGGACAGGGCGCTATCGCAGGGTGCTGCGTTAGCTCAATTTACCCACTCGGTTGAAGAAAAGATCATTCAGATGGTTGACGAGGAAAAATAAATACCCGCCAGCTGTTTTTACACGGAGAAACTTTCACATGAAAACCAGACTTGGATTACTTGTTTCGGCTACTACGCTTGCCGCTGTGATAAGCGTCTTGGTCGGCGGCTGCAGCAAACCGGCAGACGAGACGGGGATGCCGCCACCGAGCACCACTGTCGGGACCGAGATTGACGACAGCGTCGTGACAACCCGGGTTAAATCCGCGTTGCTGGCCGACCCGGATATCAAGAGTTTTGATTTCAAGGTTGAAACCCGCAAGGGCGAAGTCCAACTGAGCGGCTTTGTCGACAACCAGGCACAAATCGATCGCGCGACCACCGTCATACGCGGGGTGGCCGGTGTCAAAAACATCGAGAACAAACTGAGCCTGAAGGGCGAAGCGACGACGGTAGGCAACAAAGTCGATGACGGGATCATCACATCCAAGGTCAAGGCCGCGTTGCTTGCCGATGTGAATATCAAGAGCTTGGACATTGCGGTCGAAACCCGCAAGGGAGAAGTCCAACTCAGCGGCTTTGTCGACAACCAGAGCCAGATCGAGCGTGCCATCGAAACTGCGCGCGGTATCGAAGGTGTGCGCAATGTCCGCAATGAAATGAGCATCAAAAAATAGAACGACCTCTAGCCGTCACCCCTTAACGAAATAGCTGATGAAACCCATGGGTAAATCTGGATCAGTCGTTCGCGTGGTGGCCGTGCTCACGCTCGGTGCAGCGGTGACATGAAGAGTCCCTCAAACTTCAGGACCGCCTACCCGCCATCCAGTAATTTTGGTGGCGTGTAGCGTCGTAGTCGTTAACCATTCACACAAAGGAGTTCAGCATGATCACCGTTCCATCATTAATTCGCAACCTCGCTCTTGCCGCAGCGGGCGCCTTGCTTTGTTCCACTGCCGCGCAGGCGGCAAAGACCGGTGCGCTAGTCGACGCGCAAGCGCGCTACCGGCAGGACATGGCGGACTGCAA
The DNA here is from genome assembly GCF_012927445.1 of Rhodoferax sp. GTDB lineage: Bacteria > Pseudomonadota > Gammaproteobacteria > Burkholderiales > Burkholderiaceae_C > Rhodoferax. Next base: position 35,273 of record NZ_JABBPD010000008.1, on the reverse strand, counting down.
CAGCGGAAAATCAAACCAGGACCTCGCCACCTGTCGACGGGAAGCACGAAACGCCTTGGCCGAAGCCAGGCGCGGCGGCCTGAAGGATGACCCTGCCCAGTACCAGCAGAATGCACTGCGGCGCTGCGATGCCCACAAAGGTGACGACCGCACCGATTGCGAGGCGCGCATGCGCGACGATAGCCGCATTGAAGGCAGCGCTGCCGAGGGCGGTATCCTGCGCGAAGGCGTGACGGTCGTGCCGGGAAAATAAGGACAGAAGTTGCGCTAAGGGCAACGCCAGAGGGGGCTTGATGTCAAGGAGGATTGGCGACTGACGCGCCAGCCATTAGCGGGAGAGTCTCATCCAGCAAAGGAATCACGAAGCAGGTATCCGGCGCCAGGCCAAGCCAAGGCAACGGTTGCCCCGGGCGCAGCAGCTGTGCACTCCATTGTTCCGTCGCGGCCAGCGCGGCGAGCGGCGTGGCGCGGACAAGAATGAAACGCATCGTCCGGCCATCACGGAGCAACGTCAGTTCGGCCTGCTGCCAATACGTGGGCAGGCAAGGCAGGAAACACAAGTCCTGCGCACCTTGCCGCAAACCAAAAATCGACTCGATCGCCGCGCGGTGCATCCATGCGGCAGCACCCGTATACCAGCTCCAGCCGCCGCGACCGACATAGGGTGGCTGGGTGTACACATCGCCGGCCATCACGTAGGGCTCGATGCCGTACACCGCGCCATGCGTCGGGTGGTGTGCGCGATGTGCTGGGCTCAAGTAGGTGAAGTAGCGGTAGGCAACGTCGCCGTCAAGGCGTGAATCTGAAGGCGCCGCCGCAAGATCAGTCTGGACCTGCGCCTGCGCCATCAACGCCCACACACCGGCGTGCGAATATTGGCCACCATTTTCGCGAACGCCAGGTGGATAAGCCTGGATGTAGCCGGCGCTAGGGAGTGCCTGCTCGAGCGGCGGGTCAAGCAACTTGATCAGCCCGGCCTCATGATCGACCAGATGCGCCTCCACCGCCGCCAGTGCCAGCCGCTGCAGGGCCGGTGGTGCGGCCTTGGAAAGCACAGCCCAGGCTTGTGCAATCAAGTCGATGCGTGCCTCGGGATTGGCGTGCGAGCCCAGTGTTTGTCCATCGTCAAAGAAGGCGCGCTTGAACCATTGCCCGTCCCATGCGGGGCCGTTCAACGCAGTCTTCCAGCCCTGCGCGGCAGTCTCCCAACTCCGCGCTCGCGCTTCGTCACCGCGCTCGCGCGCCATCGGCGCAAAGTCGGCCACCAACTGGCACAGGAACCAGCCCAACCACACCGACTCGCCACGCCCCTCAATGCCGACCCGGTTCATGCCGTCGTTCCAGTCGCCGCTGCCCATCAAGGGCAAGCCGTGCGCCCCCACACGCAAGCTGCGATCGATGGCAAGCGCAGCATGCTCGTAGACCGACGCGTCGTGGTTGCTGATCGTGGGGGTGTAATACGCATCCTCGGCACCCTCCGGAATAGCGGCTCCTTCGATGAACGGAACGTGCTGATCGAGCAGCGTGACATCACCGGTCGCTCGCAGGTAGTGCACACAGGCGTACGCCAGCCACAGCAGGTCGTCGGAAAAATGCGTGCGCACGCCGGCGCCCAGGGGCGCGTGCCACCAATGCTGCACGTCGCCCTCGGCAAACTGGCGTGATGCGCCCAGAATGATTTGCTGGCGCAGCATTTCGGGGGCAGCCCAGGCCAGCGCCAGCGCATCCTGCAACTGATCACGAAAACCGGTGGCACCACCAGCCTGGTAGAAGCCGGCTTTGGCCCACAACCGGCACGACACCGTCTGGTACAGCAGCCAGCGGTTCACCATGGCGTCGAACAAGGGATCGGGCGTCTTCACCGTGGTCGCACCAAGCAATTTATCCCAAGTGCGGCGCACCTGCGCCATGCGCAGCTCGGCGGCGGTTGCCGCGGCCAGGGCGGCCAGCTGCCGGGCAGCGCCCTCATTCTCGGCATAACCCAGCAGGAACACCCGCTGCACCGATTCACCAGCGGCCAAGACAAGGTGGGTCGAAAGGGCCGCGCACGGATCAAGCCCGTCGCCGCTGCGCTGACCGAAATGATCGGGCAACACCAGACCGCCGCGCGCGTCGAAACACTCGCGCCGATCGCAGGTCCAGTCTTCGGTCTCGTCTGCTGCGCCGGCGAGGCCGAAGAACGCGGTGCCATCGCCGAAGCCGGCCGAGCGTTCCCGTTGCGTACAAAGCAGGGCAGTAAGTTTCTGTCCACGATCGGCGTCGGGCTCGACACTCCACTCTGGCAACAGGGGAAGACGCTGACGGTACAAGGCCGTGCGCACCGTGCTGCGGTCAGCGCGGTTCGCGCCCATCATCCACTCGGCAATCCCGATGACGCGCAGTTGCAGCGCCCGGGGACCACGGTTGAGGAGCCGCAACTGCACCTGCTTGACGGAAGTCTGTGCATCCACACACCACGACGCCGTTACCTCCAGATCCCCACGACGGTGACTGATGATGCTGTAGCCCTGCCCATGCGCCACCTGGTAAGTCACGCTATCGTCACCCCAAGCGTTTGGCGCCACGCTCCACACCTCAAGGGTCTTGCTGTCCTGCAGCAAGAACCATTCGGCCGGGGGGTCGGCCACGGGATCATTCGACCACGCGGTGAGCTGGTTCAAGCGGCTGTTCACCGCCCAGGTGTAGCCGCCACCGGCTTCCGAAATCTGGGCGCCAAAAGCCGGGTTGGACAGCACATTGATCCAGGGCCGCGCGGGGCGTAAATTGGCGCTGACTTCAAAACGAAACTCGCCCGAGCTGGCCATAAACTCGCCCACCGGTGCAGGTACAGCAGCATGACCCGAGGTGACCGCTACCGCGGTGCTTGACCTGTCGTGCCGTTGCTCGAAGTCCTGCTCATGCAGCTCGTTCAATTCCTGCACATGGACCACCAGCGGGCGGCCATCGGCATGCAGGCGCACGCGTGCCTGGGCTTGCAGTGTGCTCAGTTCCTCGCGCGATAGCTCGTCAACGCGCAGCATATGGAAGCCTGTGACGGAAGGGCCGGCTTGCGCGCCGCTGTCGGCCATATGGCGCTCGCGCAGTGCAGCGATCTCGCGGTGCAACGGCATCAGGTACGAGGTTGGCTCAGCGTTCACCACCACCAAGTCGCAGGCGATTCCGCCCCAAGACCACAGGCTCAGGGCCTGGGCCAGCGAACGCAACAAGCCCAAGCCTTGCATCACGCTGGCCGACACGAGGATGAGGGGACGATCACCCGAGATATTGAAGCGCCACAGCAGACGCCGGTCACAGACCTCGACCGCTGCGTCTTCGACGCGGAGCGCGCTGACCGGCGGGCGCGTCAGGCTCAGCACCAGCGCAGTGGTCAGCGTCTGGATGGCGGCGAAGTTCTCGCCGCTGATGCGCAGGGCACGCAAACGAATGCCGGTCAGCGTGGCGGACATCAGCGAAGCGCGTTGAATGTGACTGTGTTGCCGGTACTTGTCGATCACGGCGCGCAAAGTACCGCTGTTGCTGGACGCCGCCGTGGCGAAAGTCAACTGAGCTTTCGCGTTGGGCGCAATGCGAAGCTGGACGGCCATGGCACATACCGGGTCGAGGCCAGTGTCAAGCCGTGTTGTCGAATCGATTGACGCCGCCGGCAAGGGGTCGAAAGAGGCCAGTGGCTGGCTCGTACCATGGTTACGCCCGCCCCAGCGCTGCCGGTCGGTCGTCAAACGTACGCCCACCACCTGCGGATCGGTTTCGGCCAGGAAATGGGCGGCCTGCAATCCCTGCTCGGTGGGCAGGCGGGGCTTGCGTTCAAACAACAGCGCCTGGTGCGTGCCCAGCCACTCCGCGCGTACGAAGAGGTTCGTAAATGCAGGGTGCGCTTCATCGGCGCGCGGGTCAGCCAAGGTGACTTCAAAGGCCGAGATCAGTTCAATGTCGAGCGTGCGGTCGCTCAGGTTGCGCAGCTCAACCTGCCGAAACTCAATATCGTCTTCCGGGCTGACCCACACCGTGGTATGGGTCTGCAACTCGGGCCAGACCGCGTCGAAACACACGCGGTCAGCGTGGTAAGTAGCCTGGTAGTCCGCCGCCGGATCGGGCGCCGGGTGATGCGTAATCGAGACCGGTCGCTGTTGTGGGTTCCAGCGCAAGTAAAAAAAGATTCCCTGCGCATCGCGCAGCGCATCATCACGCCAGCGTGTGATACCAGTCTGACCCCAGCGGCTCCAGCCCGCGCCATTGGCGCGCAGCGACACGCTGTAGCGCCCGTTCGACAGCACATGCGTAGGCGCTAACGCCGTCGAGCCCGGCAGCACGTCGCGCAGCAGCCCCGGCGTTCGCCGTCGTTGCCGCGTCTGCAGTGGCGGACCCGACGGCGGTACGTACAGCATCGACACCTCGCGTGGCGCTCGTTCGTGCAGCAGGGACACCACCGCCTCGATGTGTGCATTCGCCATGCCCCAGCGTTGCGCCGGTCCGCCCTGTAGCACGTTGGCCAGCGCCACGATGCTCATACCCTGGTGGTGCGACATGAAAGTATTCACTGGCGTGAACACCTCACTACCGGCCTGCCGCGCGGGGGAGAAGTCGAGCGCTTCGATGAAGCCGTAGCGCGCGCGCCCCCCCAATTTTTCCAGCGCAGCGAAGTTGATAACGGCGAGGTGGGGTGCGATTTGTGCCGCCAGTGCGGTCGCGTAGGGAGCGATCACCAGCTCGTCAGGTGGCGTGCGGCGCAGCGCCAGCCTCGGCACTCCTTGTGGCGCGTATTGGTAGGCCAGCGTGTGGTCGCTGCCCGCATAGGCAGACTCCGATATGCCCCAGGGCACGTCTTGCACCTGCGCGAAAGCGATCTGCTCTTGAAGTGCTGCATGGCCGGCCTCGCGCAACACGCTGCCGTACGGCTCATCGAGCACCAGGTTGGGCATCAGATATTCAAACATCGAGCCCGACCATGAACGCAGGCCGACATTCGCACCGACGGCATAGAACAGCCGGCCGAGCGATGCCCAATGGCGCACAGGCACATCGCCCCTGGCGACGGCCAGCAGGCTGGTCAGGCGTGACTCCGACGCCAGCAAGTCATAAAAACCCGCATCAAGCTCCTGCTCCGCGACCCGGTAGCCGATATGAAAGAGGTTCCGTTTCCGGTGGTACAGGAAGCTGAAGTCGGCTTGCCAAGCCAAGCGTTTGAAGTCGTGGGCTAGCGCCTGAAGGCGCCGGCTCGCTTCATGCGTCCCCGACAGCCCCGGCGCGTGGAGCATCGTTGCCGCCTGCGCGTCCAGCCAGGCTGAGCGCAGTGTCGCCACGTGATCGACCAGGCACCATACCAACTCGTCTCGGGGCGTCGGTTGAGTGGGGGCCACGGATTCAGTCTTGTTGGGCAACAACGTCGCCAGCTCGACGGCGGCCTCACGCAGTAGCCGCTCGCACTGCACCGCGTTGTGGCGGCATTCGGCCAGCGGGTCCGGCATGGCCAGCAGGCGCGCCAGTGCTGCGTCGCTCAGCAACGTCGGCAGCAGGTCACCCCACAGCGGAAGCAGCGGCGCCAACCGTTGCTTTGAAGCGTGAATGGCATGCTGCGCAGCGCCAGCGTCATGTGGCGCGCCCGCCAACTCCAGGCAAGCCTGCGCCACCGCAAGCAAGTGGCCGCTGAGGTTGCCACTGTCCACGGTGGACACATACATCGGCAGCAGCGGTGTGCATGTTTGCGTGTCGTACCAGTTGAAAAAGTGGCCGCGATGGCGTTGCAGCGTGGCCAGCGTGGCCAGCGTAGCTTCCAGGCGTGTCAGCAACTCCTGCGTGCCGATCCAGCCGAACTGCCGGGCGCAGGCCACACTCAGCAGGTACAGGCCGATGTTGGTGGGCGAGGTGCGGTGCGCCACCATGTCGTGCGGCATGGTCTGCAAATTGTCAGGCGGCAGATGATTGTCCTCCGCGACAACGCAACGCTCGAAAAAGCGCCAGGTGTCGCGTGCGATCCCTTCCAGATAGGCCTGCTCCTGCGGCGGTAAGGTGGCATCCTTGCGCGTTGGGCACGGCCGACTGACCCACCAGGTCCAGACCGGTGACGCAGCCCACAGCAGGCACAGCACCAGCGCCACCAGAGGGTGCGGTGTGGCCACGGCGAGCAGTGCTGCAAGCAGCAGCAGCGCAACCACCGGCAGGCTCCAATGCCGACGCGCCAGCGCTGCGAGCCCGGTCTTCACCTGCGCCTGCGTGGCCGCGGCGGTGGTCCACTGCAACAAGTGGCGGCGGCTGATGGTCATGCGGTAGAGCGCACGCGCGATGGCGTCCGCGGCCAGCAGCGCCTGCTGCAGCAACTGTCCCAAAAGCCACAGGCCGCCCCACAGCGCCCGCGCCAGGTCGGTCGCAGCCTGACGGTAGAAATAACGTTTGGCCAAGTCGTCCCGGCTGCTCGAAAAACCCGCCACCGCCCCCATCAACGGCCCGGCGGAAAATGCGGCCATCACCAGCGCCAACGCAGCCCAGGGCGACACAATGCCGCTGGCCAGCGCCAGCAGCAACAGGGCCAACGACATGGGGGCCACGAGGGAGCGACGCAGGTTGTCGAACATCTTCCAGCGGTTGATGACGCGAAAGCGATAGCGCACGGGATTCAGCAGGAACGGCAACAACTGCCAGTCGCCGCGCGTCCAACGGTGCACGCGCATTGCTGCCACATCGGCATGAAACGGCGCGTCCTCAATCACCGTGATATCGGTCACCGCGGCGCAGCGTGCCAACGAGCCTTCGAGTAAATCGTGGCTTAGCACCTGGCCATCCGGCAAGCGGCCGGTCAGCACCGCATGCATCGCCCGCACGTTGAGCAGCCCCTTGCCAGTGAAGGTGCCTTCACCAAACAGGTCCTGATAGACCTCCGAGGTCGCGGCGCTGTAGGGGTCGATGCCGCACTGCCCGGCAAACAGCCAGTGGTAGAGCGTGAAGTCTTTAGGCGCGGGCAGCGGCGTGGCCACGCGAGGCTGCAATATGCCGTAGCCGCCCACCACCGTGCGCCCGCTGGCGTCGAGCCGCGGCTGGTTGTGGGGATGCGCGGCCACGCCCACCAGCTCGCGCAGCCGTCCGGGCGGCAACTGGGTGTCGCTGTCAAGCGTGACGATGTACTGAATGTCATCTGCGATGCGAGATTCACGCCCCAAATCCAGGAAAGCGGCGGACGAACCTTCTGCCAATGCCGCGACCAGCTGTTCCAGCTTGCCGCGCTTGCGTTCCCAGCCGATCCAGCGCTGCTCGGTCTCACTGAAAAGTCGCTTTCGGTGCAGCACGATAAAGCGAGGTGCAGCGCCGGGCTCTTCGGCCTCGTTGGGATAGCGCGTGTTGAGTTCGCGGATCTGTTGTCTCGCGCTGATCAGCAAGGCGTCGTCCGAAGCCAAGTGCGCCGTGTCGGCATCGGCCCAGTCGGTCAGCAGTGCGAACTGGGCCTGGCGTTCTGGGTTGGCAAGGTGGTGCAGGAGCAGCCGGTGCACCAGGTTGTGGATTGATGCGGTTCCGGTCAGCATGCCCGGTATCACCACCATCACCCGGTGCTCAGGCGGTATGCCATTCGCAAAGGCCAGACGCGGCAGGTGTTGAGGGCGGGCCGATTCGCTGATCAGCCGGTTGATCACCGCCACCACCGCCTCGGACGCCGGGAACATCATCAGCGCGGCTCCCAGCAGGGTCAACCACATGTAAGCGCCTGCGCCGCTCAGTCCGGCACCGTGGCGCAACATCATCCACGCCACCAGGCCCGATGTGCCCAGCAGCATCAAGCTCAGGTAAATAGGCAAAGCAATGAGGCGAGCAACAGCTCGCCAGGGAAGAGCCGCGTACTTGTGCAGGCCGAGCGCACGCATCAGTGTTGGCCGGCCCATGCCGCGCAGCCAATAACTGGCCACCGCATCGGCGCTGGCGGGACTCTTGGCGGTGTGCATCAGATCGAGTAGCGTTTGCGCCACCGACACTTCGTTGCGACCACTGCGCCTGGCCAGCAGTTCGATGCCATGCAGCGTCTGGTCCCGCGTGACGGTATGCTCGGCTTCGAACACCGGCGAGGTCAGCATCAGTCGCATCAGCTTGCTGGTGCGCGCAACGATCTCAGCCCAGTCGGCGGCGCCGATGACACGTAACGATGTAACCGCATTGCTCACGCTCAGGTTGTCAGCAGCCCGGTCGGCGCTTTGCTGCGCCTGCGCCGCGGCCAGGTCGGGCAGTGCGTTGTCCAGCCAGTCGTAATACAGATCGGGATAGCCAACGTTACCGGTCGGTCGTCGAACCTGCAAGCGTTGCGCCATTTGCGCCAGAAACACCCGGCCGACGCCGCGCTGATTGAGCAGGGCAAGCAACTGGTCGAGCGCATGCACGGTGTAGGTTTCGATGCGATCGCAGCACAGGTTAGCCACCTCGCGTGCCGCCTTGTTGGTGGCCACGCGCTCGGCCAGGCGGCGCAGGTTTTCGATCAGCACCACGCGCAAGGTGGTGGGCAGTGCCCACATCTCGCTGAGGTTCAGTTCACGGGTTTCCTGGTAGGCGCCCAGAAACTGCACAGCCAAGTCTTCGTCGAACGCACCATCGGTGTGCGCCACGAAAGCCCAAGCCACACCATAGATGCGGGGCAGGCCGGCCAGCGGTTCGTCCAGCAGGATCGGCAGGCCACGAAAGTAGCTCATCGGCAACCCCTCGTGGATTTCCTTGAGTTGCGCTTCGATCAGGTGAAAATTATCGAGCAGCCATTCGGCTGCTGGGCTGATGTCATAGCCGGTGGCCGATTGCACGCCGATATAGTGGTGCGCTTCGCGCAGCGTGTGAATATTGTTTCGCAGACGCGGAAAGAAGGTCGCCACGCGGGAGGTCGCCCTGGCGGCGCGGTGGGTTTCGCCGAGACTGCGGCCATGCTGTGAAAAACGCTGCAGCCCGAAAATTTCGGAGCGTATCGGTGGCTGAACCGGACCGCGCGTACCGTCCAGAATGTCGCACAACGCCTGCGGCGCACCCGGCACCAAGCGCAGCAACTCGGATTGCGCCATGCCCTACAGCACGAGGGAACCGACACCGATCAGCAGTGCAACCACCACCAGCGTTGTCACGAAGCGCGCCGCCACGAAGCCGTGCATGGTCTGTGCGGCGCATTGCAAAGCGAAAAGGCGGCCGCGCGCGCCCCTGCACAGAGCCAAGTGCTCTCCCAATGCCGACAACTCTATTGGCGATATGTCCGCGGCATCGCCAAACGATGCGGTGCTCCAGAACGGGGTGACAATGACAGGAGTACTCACAAAAAGCTCCTAGCGCCCGGCTGAAAACCGAACAAAAGTTAGTGAAAGGATACGGCGTGCACCTGCAATCTGCGTCTTGTCTGCCAAACAGCAACAAGTCATAGGATAGATAGCACACCCCTTTTTTGCAAAGGCGGTCCGCCTGCACGAACACACGGATCGACGACTAATGCGCTACAGCACCAGAAACGGCAATGCAAAAATAGCAACCGCAAAAACTCATTTTTTAGCGCTTCGACCTTTCGTGAATTGAGTTATCTCAATCGAGGCACGCTTCGGCCCATCACCCTCGCAGGTCCAACGGCAGCGCAGCACAAGAAAGAGCTCCTTCGAATTCAACCGCTACCGACGTAAATCAATGATTTCATTGCGTTCGAGTTCAAAACCGACCGCTGCAACAGGCCAAAATTGATCGGTAAATAATGCTGACGATCAGTTTCATCCTCTTGCCCGCCAGCAACTTGCCGACCAGATAAACCGCTCCTTTTTTGACCCCCTTGCTCGCGAATCCTGACGGTGCATCCCTGTGGTCGTCGTAAACCAGATAATTGGGGCCTGAAAAGAATTCCCGTGCCAAAGGCTTTGGGCCAGGTGCGGGGATATTGATGAGCACCCTACTGGAGATTGGCGGAGGGCCTCAGAGGACGCTGAAGGGGATTATGCAAAAGGTTAACTTGTTGAAAACAAACGAAAAAATTGTCAGTTCACAGGGCGAAACAGAAAAGTCATCGGGCCACACACCCATGATGACCCAACATTGGGGTTAGTGATGTTCCATGCGGGTTTCAAGAGTATTTACTAAAATTTGGCTCCAATTTGGCGGCTAATTCCGGTGTGTATTTCATGACTTACGCATACGGATTCACTACCCTGCGTCCAATGTGACGACGCGCCGCCAAATTGCATCCCAAAGAGGCCTGAAGCGGCTCTGAAAGTGCCGCCAAAATTAAGTGGGATTTCACGCTCAATCCATCCAAAATCACGGCTCTTGCGTCACTTCAAAAGCGCAACAGTGGTCATTTAGTGGGCCGCGCTTTTCACTTAGATTCGGTCAGTGGAAGTCTACGCCAATGGCTATGCCAAGCTTCCTGATGGGACCCAAACTACCCTGAACTTGTCTTCAACGCGATTGCTCGCCATGACGGGCGCGCTGCCAAGGATTGGCTTGCGTGGACAACTTCGCGAGACCTTCATCGTCAGGCCAACTGCTCCCATGCAGTATTACCCTGTGGCTAGTCATTCTGCGCAAAGACTTCCTTGGCTGCGAATAGGCCGTTGAGTGCGGCAGGAAAGCCAGCATAGACAGCCATTTGCATGATGACTTCGACGATTTCCTGCTCGGAGCAGCCAACGTTCCGAGCGCCGTGGATGTGCACTTTGAGCTGAGGCGCAGCGTTGCCCAACGCTGTGAGCGCCGCCACCACGGCGAGTTCCCTCGTCTTGAGATCGAGACCGGGCCTCGAATAGATGTCCCCAAAGGGAAACTCAATGAGTAGCCGTGCAAAGTCAGGAGCGATGTCGCGCAGACTTTCAATCACATTTTCGCCAGCTTGACCATCGATCTCCTTGAGCTTTGCCAAGCCCCGCAGATAGCGTTCGTTGTTCATCTCAGTTCCTTTACGTTGACGTTGAATACTGAACGCACTTTATGCCTCGCTTTGCAACGCATCCAATACCATTTTTGTGATACCTTTTCGGTATGAATGAATCTATCGATCTGCGACAGCTTCGCTATTTCCTAGCAGTGAGTGAAGAACTCAATTTCGGACGTGCGGCGCTGCGATTGCACATCTCGCAGCCACCGTTGAGCAGGCAGATCCGCCAGTTGGAAGATCAACTTGGCGTGGAGTTATTCCTGCGGAGCAAGTCAGGAGTAGCACTAACAGAAGCCGGGGCGGCATTCCTGCCCGAAGTAAGACAAACGTTACTTCAAGCGGAAAAAGCAGTTGCTGTGGCCAGAGCGACACGAGGCGCTGAGGATGGGCGGTTTGTTGTGGGCTACACAACTGTGTTCGACCGCAGCGCAATCCCCGACGTCTTCGACCGCCTGCACCAACGCTTCCCGAACTGGCGCATCGTTACGAAGGGCAAGCATTCGATCAGTCTCGTCCGGGACATTAAGAACGGGATCATGGACGCAGCCTTCATTGGCTTGCACACTGATACCCAGGGCTTGACGGTAGAAACAATCCTTGAGGAACCCCTTGTGGTCGCCTTGCCCGCCAACCATCGACTCGCCCATAAGCGCGGGCTCGGCTTTGATGACCTTCGCGGCGAACCGATGTTTTGGTTCGAACGCCGAATGAATCCGGGCTTCTACGACCACTGCCAGGCATTTTTCGAGCAGATCGACTTCAAGCCTAACGTCATCCCGGAACCACCGGACCATCACATCTTGCTGGGGTTGATTGCGGAGGGGCAAGGCATCGCCCTCATATCGGCGTCTTTGCAGAACGTCAAACGGAAGGGCGTCGCCTTCAGGGCGCTAAAGGAAGGCTCCAACAGGCTGTCGATGGGTATTGCTGTCATCTATTCGGAGCGCAACCCTTCACCTGTTTTGCGCCCATTCCTTGATCTCGTAAGGGCGAAAATACCCTGACGTCCTTAAACGTCCGGTTCTCAAACACTGAACGACCGTAACGGGCACGTAGTCGCTAACTCGCAGATCATCCAGATACCGATCCGCGAAATGCGCGAAGCTATGGACAGCGACACGGCGTTTTCCGGCCGATGGGATCAACATGCGCAGCTCCTGCACGCCGCTTGGTCGATTCTGTGATGCTGTCGCGAGCGTGCGTTACAGCGTCATGACTGCTCGTTCAAACCATCCCAGTCATCGGTCACGACAAACCAGAATCAGCGGTCACGATAAACCAGAACGGTCGGTCACGATCGACCGGAATACCCAATGTCGACTTAGCGTTGATTCGCAATCCGTCAAGCTTCCTGGTGGGACCGTATTAACGGTATTCACGATGCAGCCATGAATTGGATCGTTCTAAATCACGGGTAAGACTGTTTTTTGACCTGCAAAAATACGACAATGGTGTCTTATTTTTGTTGGAGGGCCACATGCCAAGGATGAGTCTTGAAGAACGCATTGAGTCGAGCCTTAAACGCACGGCATCCAATGTATTTCTTCGCAGTGACTTCAACCGCTTTGGCAGATATGACCAAGTTGGAAGAGCCCTGCGCTCTGTCATCAAAAATGGGCTGCTGGTCAAAGTGGGCTATGGCGTTTACGTTAAGGCTCGGCCGTCGACGATCACGGGTAATCCGGTGCCTTGCATCGATTTGATGACCATCGGCTTTGAAACCATGAAACGGCTCGGCGTCGAAGCCGATCACGGCAAGGCGATGCGAGAACACCGCGATGGCCTTTCCACCCAAGTTCCAATGGCCACGGTCATCGACACCGGCAAATCTCGCGTCAATCGAAAAATAACAGTCGGCAAGCGCACCATCATCTACGAGCGCGACTTGTCTGGCAGGACTCGTTAGAACATTCGGCCCGCATTTCACAATCAAGCACGCACATCAGCTTTCAGCGCTGAAAGTTCGAATGGCCCATTACGAGCTGGTGACTTTCTAATGCGCATGAATGCTGGATATTCAGGCCATCCATCCCGCCGCTGTCCCCACAGAGCACCCCTTAGACCGATAGGCAACTGAAGGCACTTGAGGGCACTTCCCCATGAGCAATATGACCATTCCCGAACGTATCGAACAACGCGTTAGACGATCCAAACGGATCGTCTTCCTGCGGTCTGACTTCGCGGGTTTGGGGAGCTATGCGCCAGTGGGCCGCGCCTTGCGGTTGATGGTCAAGAAAGGCGTTCTTGCGAAGGTTGGCTATGGAATTTACGTCAAGGCTCGTCCATCGGTGCTGACAGGCAATCCGGTCCCGTGCGCGAGCTTGATGGACATCGCGCTCGAAGTCATGGCAAGGCTTGGGGTCGAGGCGGACGTGGGCAAGGCGATGCGGAATCATCGCGATGGCCTCTCGACCCAAGTCCCAATGGCCGCCGTCATCGACACGGGCCGTTCTCGGGTGCGCCGCAAGATCGCGATTGGCAAGCGCGTGGTCCTCTATGAGGGCGACTTACCCGGAAGGGCTGGTTAGCCCGCCCTTCCGCGAAATCGTGGATTTCGGATTAACGAGGAAGCGTCCTGTCGCGGCACTCAGGCAATGCCAGTATCGCCACGGTGGCAATCGCGCTGGTCAGAGCGACATACCATGCAGGCGCGGCAGGGTCACCCGTCGCGTCGATGAGCCATGTAACGACAAACTGGGTGGTTCCGCCGAACAGCGCGACGCCAGTCGCGTAGGCGATGGAGGAGCCCAAGGCACGCACGCTGCGCGGCAACAGTTCCAAAATCGTCACCAATGCCGCCGCGTTGCTGATGGAATTCAAGGCAGCCAAGAGTGCGCTCACGCCAAGCAGGGCGGCTGTGGTCCTTTGCTCGATTAGAAACATGAAGGCCGGGTATGCCAGCAGGACGGAGAGCGCGCGCGGGATGAGCATCACTACCTTGCGTCCGAAGCGGTCACTGAGCCAGCCACCCAGAAGTGAGAAGACCAGGATGGTGAAGCCGACAACGATAGCCGAGGCCATGGCGACGGCTGGCGAGAGCTTCAACACGACGATGGCATAGGTCGTCATGTAGCTGCCGACGTAGGTGGACACGGTGCCGCCGAGTATGAGCAGCAGGAACAGGGCGAGAAGCCTGCCGTGCTGTCGCAGCTTTGGAACTGCGAGCCCGTTGTCAGCTTCGTGCCTATGCCCGAGCGTCTCAGGCATGGAGCGGCGCAGGACGACGGCAATTGGAATCATCAAAAGGCCAAAGGCGAAAGGCAAGCGCCAACCCCATGCTTGAAGCTCGTCCGGTGTCAGCAAGCTGACCAGGGCTACGCCAAAACCTCCCGCCATGATCGATGCGATGCCTTGGCTCGCGAACTGCCAACTGCTGTAAAAGCCGCGTCGGCCCGGCGGCGCAATCTCCAAGAGGAAGGCGCTTGCGGGGCCGAATTCGCCGCCGTAGGCCAAGCCCTGCGCCAACCGGCAAACGACGACGATCACAGGAGCCGCCATGCCGATGGTCTCAAACGTGGGCGTCAGCGCGAGCCCCAGCGTGCTCAGCGTGATGAGGCCCATGGACAGGAGCAAGGCAGGCTTGCGGCCTGCGCGGTCGGCATAGGCGCCCATCAGGATCGCGCCAATCGGGCGTGAAGCGAACCCCACGCCGAATGCCGCCAGTGACAGCAGAAGGCTTGTCAACGGGGTAGAGGCCGGGAAGAAGGCCTTGCCGATGTAGACGGCAAAAAACACATACGTGAGGAAGTCAAAAAGCTCGAGTGCGTTTCCGGCGACTGCGGCGGCGACGGCTTTGCGAGAGGCGCGAGCGGTCATGGTCGCAATCGTGGAATCGGCGATGCCGCGCGCCGCCTGCGCGCCCATCATGGCGGATGGCATGCTTGCGCTCATGGCCCTATGCCAAGCTGCGAATGATGCTGGGCGACATGCCGCAGGATGCACGGAATGCGCGTGACATATGGGCTTGATCCGAAAAGCCCTCATCCAAGGCGATGCTCGTCAAGCTCTCCGTTGACCGCAGCCGACTCGTCGCGCGGATGAGCCGCGTAGCCGTGCGCAATGCTTCGGCAGTGAGCCCCTCTTCGCGCAGGCGTCGCTCCAGCGTCCGCTGATGGCAGCCGAGTTTGCGCGCCACATCGGCCACCGGAATGTAGCCCTCGCGCTCAAAAACTAAAGCCACCTCCCCAGCGGCAGAAGCCGCCACGCCAAGATAGCAAGCGATATCCACCAAGCTCAAAATCTTCGTCACCAAGTGCTCCCGTTCGTTGCGTTGGACTGTGCTAATCAAAGAGTCCAAGACCATAAGGGTGCCAATCCGGCAAGGCGTGGGGTCTTCGTCCGTCGCAAGCAAGTCGCGCTTGGTGACACTTTGGGAGTCGTTCGCGCTGCGCGGCCCCACGGACGAGACATTCGTGCGCACGGCAAGCCCGGCGTTGGCGTTGAAGGTGTTGAAGGCATAGACCGCTTTCGCCGACTGGTTCACGGTTCGGACCATTTGGACGGCAGGATTGAGGTCTGTCGCCATCCAGTCCCGAACCAGGCAATCGATCTCGCCTTCACCCGCCCGCTCCCGTTTACGAGTGCGCCCGGCAGCGATGTAGCGCGAATAGGGCAAGAAACCATTGATGGCGTGCACGACAGACGAGGCAAAGCGCGAGCGCGGCGTCCAGCCGGCCGCCCCCTCCATTGCATTCACTACCAAGTGATAGGCAAGTCCGCTCACGTTTTATTCTCCCATGGGTGCCCCATTTCGCCCACTGACAGCATGAGCATGGCGCGACGCGCTGACGATTTGAATAATTCGCCTTTGCGCCATCATAGCGTGGGGCAGCAACTGGAATTGCAATGAAAAATAACTCGGTCAAAACGTGGGAACGGGGGGCTTGGCCGGTGCAAGATCATTTGCCTCGTAGAGCTAATTTTTGAAGCACAAATGAAGAGGTCTCACACCCGCTGGCTGATGCTGATTTGAGCCAATGAATCGCTTCCTCATCATTCCGGTGAACATCAGCACCATAAAGGCGCTCGCCATAAAGTAGCATCAATCCGATGGTGCGTTGCGCATCACGGTTCCCTTGTGTAGCCGCCACTCGAAATTGCACTAATGCCTCAGAGTAGCGGTAGTCCATTGCCGCCGCCAGTCCGATTTCATATGCATGGTCCGCAGACATGGTTGCTGATGCCGATGTAGAGAACAGCAAAGCCGAAGCAGCGCTGAGCAACATGGTTTTGTATTTCATATTCATTGCGGTGGTGTTTCATAAGCAGCAATCGCTGCAGCGGCGGGATTTTGCTCAGGAACAATGCGCGGGTCGTTGAGCGAGGAATGATCGATGGTTCCATAGCGCTCTGCAACCTCCCTGTCGGCGGGGCCGACCGGGAACGCGGATTCGGCGCGAGTCGAAGACGGTGTGGTAACGGGGGCGATGGATAAAAGGGTCGATCCTCCGGCAAGTGCGCAGGCGGCGAGGATAGCCGCAACCAACATCACATGGCCCGCCTTGTCGGCGCCGCGTATCGCGTCATTGGCAATTTGAAGCTTCATAGTGGTTCCTCTTGACTGCATTTTTTGACATCAAAATCGAGGTGTGGGGCATGGGCCGTTAAGGCGAGCAGATATACCCTTCGCCCACATAGCCGCATGGGGCGAACTCGACAGAGTCGACGGGTGGCGAAGACGCGGTCGCCAAGCTGGCCGGAGTGTCCGTATTTCTATTGGCGGCATGAGCCTGCGCGAAACCTGGCCACTCAAAAGCGCCGAAGGCGACTAATTCCAGGCACACGACGGTGGCGACATATGCGGTGAGCTTTTTCATGTTTCCCCCTTGATGTTCAGATGGGGGGATTTTTCCCAACAAAAATTGTTATGAATTGAATCTATGCGACAGCCACCAAATTGACACTGTTTCCATTGCGGAGACGGTATCTTTGTTTCTTTTTTGTTTTGTGTCGCATCGATTCAATTCAACATTTTTCAGCTCACTTACATTGCCTATCCAAGTCGTTCAGGACATAAATTTGATCCGGTGTGAATCTGGATATCCAAGAATTGACGACGGGTAGTTCGTATGCGGTGGGACGGCAACTGAAGTTGTCACCCTAACCTTTGGGAGTTCTTCTTGAAAAACGACATCAATTTCACGGCATCTGAGGTAGGCCTGGTCAAACATGGGCTGTCACCTGTCAATTCGCGTCTCGACCCGTTCACGATTACGCTCTTCATTGTCTTTATCGTTGGCGGAATTTCGCTGCTTCTAGTTCGTCCCGCCTCATCTGGTGAGAGCGTCACCGTGCGCTGCGAAAAATCTGCTGTCAGTGCCGCCGGTAATAAGACGAATTTTCGAAAAGAAAGAAAACTGGCTTTTGAGCGATGCATGGATGAATCCCTTCAATTCATATCCCAACCGGCCAGTTCAAAATAATCACCAACAAAGTGAGGCTAGTTCCGGCGCACAAACTTTGACGCTGGATCGATTTTTTTGGCTGTCGCATAGATTCAAGCCAATGCCTTTCTATCCACCTATATTTGCGCGCAAAGTCGTATGCGATACGAACTTGAGTGATCCTCAGTGAGGACGGATTCGATGGCAAGAGCTATCGCTATAACCCAGCCGTGAAATTTCAACGTGACGCTGAACAACAAGTGAAAAGGGAGACAGACATGGGGTTTTTGTGGACAGTTACTGGCTTATGGGCGTTACTGCTTTCCTTTGGAATTTCCGCTGCATTTCATGAGGGAGGTCTTTTTGGTCTCGCTGTGATGCTAGTTGGATGGGGTCCGCTGGGATTGTTGATATGGTTCGTCTTCAACAGGGCGACCAAGCGCGAAGCCGCGCATGCGGCAATGCTCAATGAGGCGGGCGTTCAACCCTCGTCGGGCTGCGACCATACCGAGAAGGGCGCGGGGATTGCCATAAACAAGCAAGCGAAGACCTTGACGATGTTGATCAATGGATTTTGGAAGACATACCCTTACGCCGACGTCAGAGGGTGGGAAACCCGCAAAGAGCGCGCGGGAGAAGTGGTCGGCGTCGGCTTAGCAGCAGGGACCGCCGCGTTGGGCGCAAACTTTCGAGCTGAAAGAGCAGCGGCAGCCAATACGGGTTTGTTCGTGACCGTCAAGGACGTGGAGAACCCAAAGTGGCGCATAGAAATGCGCGACGATGGAATCCAGGCGCGCTGGATGGAAATCCTTCGGCAGGAGATCAACGAAAGTTGAAAAGGCGGCTCGGCGGGCTCTCTGCCCGAGCCATCAACCCGGCTGCAAGAGCCGAATCAATCGAGGGAAAACAACATGGATAAAACCAAGGGAATCGTCTTGGCCGTCGCGGCTGTGTGGGGACTCGCTGGATGCGGGCAGACACCGGGTGATGCGGAGGTCCGCGAGGCGTTGACTAATCAGCTAGTCGCGGTGATTGGCAAAGGAGAAGAGAAGTCGGCGAAAGAAGCCTTTGCTAAGGTTAAGGTGATAGGGTGCGCGAAGGCAGAGCCAAATGGCTTCAAGTGCGACTGGACAAGCCCGGATGGAGTTGGCTCTGGTCGCATTGTGAAGTCCGATTCGGGCTGGGTGCTGGTGGGCGCAGGAGGTTGATCATGGTGAAGTTCAAGTTGCCTGCCGCGTGTTTGCTTCTGTTGGCTGGATCGATGTCACGACCATCCTCGCTCTGGCAATGAGCGCTGCGGCATTGGCCCCCTCCATTGCGGTGCGGCTCTGGGACATGGCAGGGGTCGCCAGATGCCTGCCAACGCGGCATCGCTGTGGCGCTGGCCCGATTGGCAGTTGGCGCGTGGCGGGAAAGTCAGGCTCTGCACGAGTGCAGTTCGACCCTGCGACAGGTAAATATATGGGCGTGTCGGCGCATTGAACCGATGGCGATCAATGATTTCAACAAGGAGGAATCCATGGCTATCTCGACTTCCATTCTCCGCGCGTGCGCGGCCCTGTCTTTGGCGGCGCTGGGCGCAGGCTGCGCCAGTCAACCGGGTGGAACCTCGGCTCAAGCCGCCATTCAAGGTGTGGTCAATGCGATCGGTGCGAACCTCGGAGGCAAGCCAGCAGGCGCGACGGCCAGCGGCGTAACCCTCGGCGCCCCCTCTGAATCGTCGTTCAAGGACATCCTTGTATCGAAATCGGGCTCCACGCAGTGGCCTCGAGTGGCGGTGACCATCACGGCGTTGCCGCCCACGGCCTACAAGAGCATGATCATGACTTGGGGGAGCACAGTCCCCGGAAATGCCTGTATGCGGTTGTCGGCTGTGGTTTGGTCCGACATGAAGACGTCCAAGACCATTCCAGAGGAAACGTTTTGCGCCAGTCAGATGCGTCCGACGTCGCTCAATTCCACAGGCCAAATACTGTCATGGGGCAGCTTTGAAGACTTGACGCACAAAGCTCCTAACACTGGTCATACGCGGACCGATGGGCCGGTTCCGCCTGCCAAGCTGTTCCCGGAAAGCGCGGACTACAAAGACTTTTTTAACTCTTCACAGGCAAGCGGAACATTTTCGGTGTTGATCCGGACGATGGGGTATGACTTGTCAATAGAAGGGGTAAAGGATCGCCGACTCTGGGTGGTGAACCTGCCAAGCTGGGCAGAAATCTACGGTGGGCAGAAAGTTCTTCGGTAGGCGTCGAGAGGGTTGCCTTGCTCTGATGAGCTGAGGCAGTGCCCTTTGATTTGATATTCCAACGCGAACATAAGGATTAGAAATGGCCGTTCTTGCAATTCTTTCTTGGTTATGGGCTTTTTTTGGCATCATGATTCTTTTTAGTGGAAGTTTGTCTTCTCTAAGCTCCTTTCTTCTCACTGTAGGCGTTTTCTTCGGCCCAATGGCTTTGATTCGTTGGAGCATCGTGCGAGATAGAAACCGCGTAAGGTCGATGCATGACAAGGCGATGTCTTCTGGAGGAATCCTAGTCGGACAAGGTTTCGACCATCATGAGGCCAACACTGGTATCGGGATCAATACCGCAGCTAAGAGCTTGACGATGTGGAATGGGGATACATGCGTAACTTATAGTTACGATGCGGTGCGGGAATGGGAAGCAAGCAAGGTGCGAATGACAGGTCAAGCCGTGGGGTTTGGAGTCGCTGGCGTGGTTGCCGCTGGAGCAGCCAACATTTCTGCCGGTAGACAAGCCGACGCCGCTACCGGACTGTTTATCACGGTGAAAGATATCAATAATGCGAAGTGGCGTATCTCCATGATGTCAGAGGCGATCCAAGCACGGTGGATGGAGATCCTGCGGCAAGAACTAAAAGAAGGTGGAATCGCGGCGAACTAGGTGCCATTCTGTTTTCACACAAGGTGGCGAAGCTTTGAACAGTGGCCAGCTACGGACAGGGACATGATCACACGGGACACGACAACTACAGAAACACGCTGGCTCCAATTTCCATCAGCTCCAAACAAGTCAGAACGTTTGGGCCACGAGTTCCAGCCAAGCTATTGCCTGATACCAATCAGGCTGACATTCAGTTTTACTCCAACGGACAACATCTTTTCTCATCGACGTTCATCCAGATGGGCTATCGAGGTCCACTGGATGGGGATCAGCGGTTATGGTTCGTAAACCTGACGAAATAACTGCCGCGACCATGCAAAAAATAGGGCTCTGTTGGCGTTTGGAAATGCATCGTATGTAATGGCCCACTACGGGCGGTCCTTAACCGCGTAGTCTTCGGCGGCAGATTTTTGCCATCTCAACTGCCTTGGTTTGCTCCTTGAGCAGGTTGCGTGGCTTGATCTTCATGCCTCAATCGAGCGGGCTCCCCTTGGTCAATGGGATTTGAATCCGTGGCAATCGATGTTGATGTGCTTGGTCGGCTTGATCGAGTTTGCCGTGCCGCTGGTATCGGTCAACGTGAATTCACGGCCTTGCTGATGCTCCACGTCATAGTGGAAGGCCTCGCCTACATGGAGGGAATACTTCCACTGGCGCGGGAAGGGTGCCTTGGCATAGTAGGGGCCTTTGTCTTTCCAGACCAAGCGGTCCCGGTCAACCATATAGGATGGTTGATTCGCCTGGTAAGGCTTGGTGTGCTCTTTGGCAAAGTGCTTAATCTTTTTCGAGAGCTGCTCAAAATGCTCAACCTCTCGATTGAACATCTCGCACTCCTCCCAAATGTCTGCATGGCCCGCCAGCGGCTCGAATACCTTTTTTGGGAGGATCAGGGGAGAACTCTTGTCAGCCGGCATCACATGCTCCCGCCACCGCGCCTCCTCCATCAGTATCGACTCGACATGCTCCCGAAACTGATCCAAGCTGCCGGCAACGCTCCAAAGCATCTCATTGCTTCCCCAGCGAAATCTGAAATGGGTTCGCAGGGCAACGGCGACGCGACCTTGGCCGCCTGTTTGATGAAACCCAATGATGTGGGCACCATCAGCATTCGCCGCCCGCTGCAGCAAGTCCGGCAGATCCGCATCGGTGATCTCAGGGTTTTCTCCCTTCGCGGGAAACACCCTGATGTCCCACCCAGCAAGCATCTGCTCGGGAATCGCCTTCACCGCCGCCTTGGCCTGCCTGACCAACTTCTGCGGGATGCCCGCAAGCAATGCGACGGCCTCAGGCTCAACCGCGGCTGGATGGCCAAGCCTTGACAACAAGGTCCAGCGGAACTTGAATGCGGGCAAGGTCCTCTTCGGTGATCACGGAAGCGAGCGCGCCCAAGAACTCGCGCGCGACGACGACCGGAACGACAGGCTGGACCGCGATTTGCTCCGCCGCCGGCACATCGCTCGGCTTGGGGCGGACTTCCGCGATCCAATGGGGACTCCATCGAATATTTTTCTCGCTGCTCCACCGGCGCAAGCGCATGAGGATTGCCGACATCCGATAACGATGCCAACTCGACGAAATGTCCAACTCTTTGACGGCAAAAGAAAACGCTCCGAGTGGCGAACTGCTCTCCAATGCGATGGAGAGCGTTGACTTTGCCGTGTGCGGGAGGTTGACCTCCGGCGAGTCGATGAATTCTTTGCGATCGGCAATTTCCTGCTCGAAAGTCGCTGCCGGAAACCTGATCGCCTCCCCTGGCCTCGGCACATCGTGCGCGAACCAAACGACCTCGTCGGTCGAAGGCAGATAGTAGGGAGCCGGGTCATCAGCATGCCTGGGGATTTGGGTCAGCGCCTTGAACAGATCGTCCCGAATGCGGTTCGCGCTAGGATCATCCAGTTCTATCGAAAGCAGTTCCGGCCGATCGACCGGGACAATCAACATGTCTCGGCCGGAGCGGGGCTGAGGAATTACGATGTCCCTGAAAGACTCGATGAAAGCGCGGAAACTCCTAAGCGGTGGCGGCGGAAAGGCTAATCCACCCTCGTCTGCCCTTCGTTTCAGAATGGAGCTGAAACGGGCGCCGCTAACAACTCGCCCCCCTGTGCTCGCCATCGCCTCCTCCAAAGTGTCGCGGACAATTTGGAACCAAATTTGATCCATACAGGACTTTCGCAAGAGGGTTTGAAAGCGAAAAAGGGCGCATGTTATGCACCCTTTCTTCTAATAAAACAGTATCCATATTCCACATTCATGCTCAGGCGAGCTACGACGGCGACGTTGATGTAAGTGAATGTGGAGCACTGCTACACAACGACGCGCTAACCTAAACCGCGAATTCCGCACATGCCAAGAAAATAATGTTGGGTGTTCGGAAACGTATCGATACTACCACAACTCATTCGAAACGCAAGCCACTGCCACAGCCTTGTCCAATGAGGTATGCGACATCTCCGCCGCGTTCTTGCGAGGTCTGACCGACCGAGGTTTGGGAGGCAGGCAGACGTAGGGCTCCGACACTGGGATCGAGAGCCAGTCTTCCGACTTCAATGAGTTGTAGGCGCGCGTTCGCGAATCGTTTGAATTGTCCGCAGGTGATACGCCAGTTTCTTCGCTAGGGTCTGTCGGTCATTTTTCCAAGCTTGACCCTTTTCAATAGGGTGACCCGCTTGCGCATCAACAACGATCAAAAGCAGTTTCAGAAGCTCGGCATGATCTCTTTCGGGGTTGTGAGATGCGTGAGGCATGCCTTGATTGTGATGGCTTCGATGCCAATGGGTTGCTTCGCTTGCATCAAGGCGATTTCCCACACGGCAAGCGATTGACTTTTGCGTTTCGTCGTGCTAGTAAATTAGTCTCGCAAAGGGAGACCTCAAAATGAATGTAGAAGAATTTTGGAACTTGGCTTTCATCGCGGCTATGCATCGATTGTCCCCAGCTGAGGCAGAAATCGAAGCCAACAAAGCTCTTGATATCGTCATTAAGCATTGGCAATCAACGCACGGCGATCTGAAGCCCGTTTGGACCCCATTTGCACAGCAAAGACTTTCAGAAATTTACAGGCAATCAAGATCTTCTGATCAGGGAGCGGGTGAGGCCGCTGACAAATCGTAGCCTTTAATTTGCGCCCATTCAAACGCCGCGCGGTAAGTAGCATGCGACTGCCCCAGCAGTTGCGGCGGAATGTCGAGAGTCGCTACCCAATACTCAATTTCTGGCGGATTGAGGGATCTTCCGTCCTCACCCATTTTTTCAATCTTTAGAATCTGAACACGAGTCTTTGGACTTGAGGACATCTTACCGGCAGGCATCTTTAGCATGATTTGATAATCGTTGTGGGCGAGAATTCGAGACTTGCGAACGCTTGGTTAAATCGAGACAGTCAGCTACGAAGTATCGTAGCTCTCTTAACGAAGGGGAGGCGGTGTGATTTTACGAACAAACAACGGTGTCTGATCTCTTGGACCTGAGGGTTGGGTCTTGGGGGCAGGCACAAGCTTAGCAGGAACAACGGGGTTCGGTGGCGAAGATATGGGTGTTGCTCCGCATTGTTCGTAGACCCAAGAATCCTTGGCTGAGGGTTCAAGGTAGGTGACAACCGCGTCAGAAGCGCGCGAGCCGGACGCCTTCTTTGCAGGCATTGGCGCGAGCCGACTCCACGATGGAATCTCCGACTTTGCAATGGCAATCGCGGTCAACCTAGTCGGCGGATGCACCTGAGGCCAATACCCTTTCTCGTCATACGGCGAGAGCTCTATGAAAAAAGGCGCCCCAATGCGTGAGCGCAATAATGCCGGACACACAGTCGCTGTCTTTTCACCCGCTTCGACGCGGCATACCGGACGCCCGCCTGCCGCTTTGTTCAGATGATCGCACCCCTCCGAGGTCAGCACCAGGGCGACGGGAATTTCGCCGAGGCCTAACATACGAACGGCAGCCATGGGCAACCCAGCCCAATTTCCAGAGACGGTAAGGAGCATAAACAAGCTCATGGCGCAACATCCAGCCATCAGCACCAGTGTGTTGGCTTTGGTGACTTTGACCAAAACCACGTTCGACAGGTAGCACCATGTTGTCCACACAACCAAGCCGATTAGAAATCTGCTGTTATCTCCGTCGCGCGGGAACATGGCAAAGAGCGTGATGAACGCGGAGGCGGCAGTCAACAACCAAAAGTAACTGATGGCCAGATAACCAATCCCTCTGCCGAACTTGGTCCACGCACCATTGTTGGCGCCATCGTTGACCATGTCTGATTTCGGTTTCAATAATGCATAGACGCATGCGAACACCACCATGAGGACGAAAGGGAAAGAGAAAGCCCAATTTGGAATGTCCCCGTTTGGCTTCCATGCCAAATAGCAAGAGACGGCAAACACGCTCAACCATCCAGGCAGAGCCAGAAACACCAAGGCCTTCGGAGTCCTCAACTCATTCGCTTTCGGCTCATTGCCACGCAGAATGAGACCTGCAGCAAGCGCGCAGCCGGTCAATGCTGCGGACAGAACGAATCCGATTGCCGCGACAGCCATCAGTATCGCGCTTGCTCCCGCCAAGTCCAATTCCGGCATTCCGCCAAGCTGGCAAAAAAACATGAGCAAAAAGATGCCCCCTACCGTCGAGACCACCGTGCCAGCGGTAGCCAAGGGACGCGCCCGGACTTGTTGCAGCCACCAGGGCATAGGGCGTTCGTATTTAGCGGGCCGATGACGGCGCGAGGGCTTTTTATCTTCATCCATATGTCGATTTCTCCATTTTTGGATTGCCGAATTCGGCATCGACATCAGTATCGCCCACCCCTGGACTTGGTTCGAGCGAAAGTAGATGTGCGTCC
The DNA here is from genome assembly GCF_012927445.1 of Rhodoferax sp. GTDB lineage: Bacteria > Pseudomonadota > Gammaproteobacteria > Burkholderiales > Burkholderiaceae_C > Rhodoferax. The sequence continues at coordinate 10,298 of NZ_JABBPD010000008.1, read as the reverse complement.
GCCACTGTGGAACCATCGTGAAAAGGGGCTCTTCCGAGCCCCTTTGGCCTAACGTCTCGCGGTTAGATCGTTCGCGAGTGCTGTGGCTGATTCAGACCCAATCATTCATGCTTAAAAAGCCTGAACGCACGCCATAACGCCAAGTCATATGCGATTTTCAGGACCCCACAAACCACCAATGGCGTGGCCGACCAGCCCGATTGAAATAGCCAGCCCGCAAGCAGAGGGCTCACCGCCGATGCAAGGCTTCGAGGGACGGCAGTAAAACTGGCCGCCGCAGCTCGCTCATGGGGTTGCACCACCGACATCACAAATGCGCTTCGAGCTGGCACATCCATCGACGACACCATGGCGCGGACCAACAGTAGACCCAGCGCCACGCCGACATTGGTCGCGAAGGCCGCGGCGATCAAGCACATGCTGGCAGGAATATGCGTGAAGACCATGGTGTTGACCAAGCCGAACCGCTTGGCCAGCTTCGGCGCCGCAAGTTGTGAAGCCGCCCCCAGAAGCCCGGAAGCGAAGAAAAAGGCGCCAGCCGCGGAGAGCGAAAGGCCAAACCTCTGAAAGAGCCAGAGAGCGAGCAGCGAATTGACAACGAGCCCGCCAGCGAACGAATCCACCGAAAACAGAGCGGCCAACTTCACCACCACGGCTCTGGACGGCCCCAGCGGTGCGGGTTTCGCCTGGTCAACCTCCGCCAGGACCGGCAGCTTTCGATACATGGCCCACACCGCGGCGCCGACGATCCCGTAGAGGATAAACATGCCACGCAGGGCGTCGAGCTTTGTCATGCCGGACAAGGCGACTACGCGCTCGGGGAGTCCCGACGCCAAGGCTCCCAAAGCGGCGCACAGTGCTCCGGTCAACGCATACCTCGCGAATAAATCGGTCCTCGACGCCGTGTCGGAGGCGGCCGCCAACCGGGCATGCTCCAAGGGCAGGAAAACGCTGACGTCGCCCGAGCTGGGGTTGAGCGTGCCCATGAACGCGACGATCAGAAGCGGCCAAAACGACGACATGATCGAGAAGCCAAGCCCTGTGGCAACCATGAGAGCGGCCGCTCCCAGCATCAACGCCCTACCCGTCCAACGATGCCCCCATGCTCCAACAGCCAAGGTTGCAAAGGCGGAGCCAAACAAGGTTGCCGTGGCGATGGCCCCGACCTCGACCCCACCCAACCCCATTTCCAACAAGTAAACCGGCAACAGAACGGCGACAAAGCCGTCGGCGAAGCCGCGCATGGCGCGAGCCGCGAATATCGGAGCGATGCCGCGGTCGGAACCCTTGGGAAGTAGGTGATGTATCAAGAGTGAAGGACCTCAATGTGACTGGCCATCCTACCGGCAACCAGCGACAAATCAAACCTCACGTCAAGACCGTTCCTTCATTTGCGTGGCGCCACACCGGCAAGCCCAGAAAAGTTTCCCAGGGGAAACTACGGTGACTACTCTTTTGTGCTGATCTAGCTAAACGCCTTGTCGACAACATGTAAGTGCTGCTCTTGCAAGCCAACATCCGCCTCGCATAAAACAACGCAACCTGCTTTGTCCAAGCGGGAACCACGCAATCCCGTTCCACTTTGGACATCATCCAGAACAACGAGAGACTGTCCAGCATGGTGCTTGCACAACCAAGTCTCAACCGCAGCCAATCGTGTTGAGCCATGAGTTTGGGGCGCCTCCCACGCCTCGTGCAATGACTCGGCTACCGTTTCGAGTCCCGTTCTTCGGAACAAAGACACAAAACCATCACGCTCCATGAATCGAAGCCAACTGGTTGTGATAACGATGCTTGGTGAGTGTTTTGCAAGAATGTCGCGGAGGGCATTGACTGACGGTGGATTCCATAATCGATCCCACAGATCCGCTGGCGCATTGGAGCTGGACTGAATGACGTCGTGCCCCCCATAGGGTTTATTCAAACATATGACGTCATCAAAATCCAGAAAAAGCAGTGGACGCCCTTTGCATCGAATGCCTTTGTAAAACTGGTTCAAAGCGGCTCTGCCGTTTTGATCTTTTAGTTCTCGTGGGGTAGCCATCATTCACACGACTTTATAGCCAAATCAGACTCGACGTCGCGTCCGTTCCTCCGTATGCGTAAATTTGCCCTGCAATGGCTGTGGAAGTTTCCCCTAGGAAACCATGTTCCAACGGCCGAGTGCTACCCAAAGCGCTCCTTCATATGCGTAAATGCCCATCAGAAGCCTGACAGATTGCGAACCATACGCATCGCCATGGCCCCATTGGAGAGCGCGACCTGAAATGCGCCCATTCGCCAGTGGCAACCGACCGTTTCACGCATTTTTCGGAACGCTTTGCGCTGGACACCGCAATGCGGCACCCTTGGCCGGCAAAAAGTATGTAGAAGTGCCATGGAGACGCTGGCCATCGAGTGAGCAAGCTTGTCGACCGTTGCCCATGATGTGAACGAGAAGAATCAAATCCTTGGGCAATGCACCAAAGAGCGGATGGCGAATCCGGGAAAAAAGACTGCTCCCTGATCCGCTCAATGAAAATTGGCCATCAGGTTGGTATGAAAGGCTTCAATCATCCTCTTCAATGCCTTCCTCTTCCTCAGACATCTCCTCATCCGCATGGCCAAGCCCTTTGACAATCTCCCATACCGGCAGAAACGGGTAGAGCATTTTGTATGCGTAGCCTGGCAAATCATCCGAATAGAAAATATCGTCAAAACCTTTTTCGTAAACATGCCTGATGTATTCGAGATATATCTCGCGGAGCAGCCCGGTCGTATGCGCGTTAAGGTTGTGAACAAACACCGAATCGATGGAACTGCTTTTAATTCCGCCCCAGTCAGGCAAGGAAATTTCAATCTTTACTTCGCCAAGCCCGCTGAGAAAGCAGAGCTCCATTTGATCGCGAACGCACCGAATGAGGGCGCTTTGGAAATGGTTTTCAAATGCATCGACCCAGTTGCCTTCCTTTCCCTCATCAGTCAACTGGTCATAAATGGCCTGGACCTGTGCAATTCGACCCTCCTCTGAGTCGCCATACACTTCGCCTTCATGCACCGATGTTCTGTGCGATGCGAATGGATTGATCGCTGCCACGAAGATGACATTTGGGTAAGGGAAAATGGTGGCGATGTTTCCCCACTTTTGATTGGCGTAAACGATGGCATGGTAACCGTCGGCCTCCAATTTTTGAGCAATTGAAGATGAAATGTCGTTCAACGCGTCAGCTGAGTAACTTGGCAGGCTTTGATCCGCACTTTTGAGGTCTGAATCAATCCAGCCCTCAATCAAAGGAAATGCAATCGCCACGCAAGCCATCGAGTTGTCGTGGACAATGTTGTTCTCGAACCCTTGGTAGTAGCTTTCGTTGGGGTAGAAAACTTCCAAAGTGAATTTTTCATTCACTTCATGCGGAATCAATGAAAGAACTTGTTTTTTGTTGAAGACAAGTTCTTGAACATAAGCGTCGCGAGCCGTCCTCGTCTCCATATTCGCCACGAGCACTGAAGTTATTGTCTGCTCTTCAAGTCCAGGAAAGATCGAGCAAAAGTAATTGGCATAGGCCAGCAATTCGGTGAAGGCTTGACGCTCCGTTTGAGCCGATTTTTTCAACTCGATGATCGTGACCCCAGAATCTACGGAACCACCGAAGAGATCCACCCGTGTAGGGTGGTTGGCGCCACGATCAAGTGCGAGCTCCTTAGCTGTCAGGACAAGCGTTTGCAAGTTGTCAAGAATACCGTTGATCCTCCGTTCAGCTTGACGCTGCAGAAGAAAGCGAATGGACGGGAATGAATCCTCTGTCCACTCTACGGGTGCCCTACGTCCGACAATCAGGCTTGCCAAATCCTCTTTGTGATGCAGAAAGAGGTAGTCCCGAAATACGTTTTCGCCAATCGTGATCATGTCAACACCCAATACAAAAGTTACGGGCCTGTTATGGTGCGAGCACAGGCTGGACCGCAGCGACAACTAGCGCCGCCGGAATGGCCGCTGGAACCGCAACGGGCGGCACCAAATGCACTTCGAGTTTTGAGCTCTTGAACAGAATCTCCACGAGCTTGGCAAGGCGGGGAACCGTCGGGTCGTTGTAGATTTTCCTGCATGCGTCCATGAAGCAATCCGTCGCGGTGCCGAAGTGCGGGGTGTAGGTCCCTGACTGAACGCACATCTCCAAAAACCTGCACATGAACAGTCGGAGGTCGTCCACTTCCAAGGTCCGGATGATCGCCTCGAATTCTTGCGCGGTGGCCGCCTTTAAAACAGCCTCCTGCTTGCGCCCCCATCCACTATTAATGACGATGTGCTTGCATGCGTCGAAAACGGTTGAGCTGGCTTGCGACCTGGCTTTGGCCGCATCAAATGCAACCTGTATGTCCGGGTGGATCGGTTGGTTCCAGAAGTTGTCGAAATCGAAGTTTTCAAGCGTCTTCGCTTCGAATACATCGATCCAGTTTTTCAGCAGTGCGTCCGCAATGGGTTGCCCACCTATGAGCTCCGAGACCAACTGATGCTTGGACGTCACAGAATAGGCATCCAACAAATGTGAATTTTTGGCCACTTCCTGAGCCTCAACGAGCAACTCGGCATCGGTCATTTTGTGGTGCCAAACCACATGTTCCTGGAACAGCTTCGCCAACGTCATTGCGTGCATCACGTCGGCTTCACTGGCATACCTGTCGATGACCTTTGCGACATCGGCGGTATCGAAGAGCCCTGATTTCAGGAAGTCGACAACGATGTTCTCATATTCGTCGCAGCCATTGACCCCAATCTCTTGGAGCAAAAGACGCCACTTTGCGCGCTGCTTGCCAGCTTCATCCAGCTCTTCTGCCTTCTTGCCGTAGTCGCCCCAGTTATCCGGGTTGGCGATCTTGAGGATGAATTCGAAATCAGGCCCGTTGTCCAATCCTTTGTAGTGCGTTGCGGCGAGAAGCACCGTCGATGGCACGACGCGGGACAGCACTTCGTCGGACAAGTCCTCCCTTTTTCCCAGTATCCGGTTCACCGCTTTAATCACCTTACCGATGATTCGAATGTTTGTGACTCCGCAGGACTGAGTCGTTTTCTTGATGCGATCGGCGTAAGGGGTGGGAACAATTTTCGTTGCAATACCGAATGCTTCGGCTGGCGTCGTGTCGAGACGCACCTCTTGATCTATCACCTTCTCCCGCAGCGTGTCCCACATCCCCTTGTCAGAAAGATGGTCGCTGTTAAGGATCAAAATGATTCGCGCGCCATGTTGTTGCGTGAACTCGTCAATGAACCCCATCACCTCCTCGACATTCAATTTGTCGTGCTTGCGCTCAATGTCGTCGAGGACAATGACCTTGTTCCTCAACATAGCGGGCGCGAAAATAAGGCTGAGGTCATTGAGCGACCCGAATCCCTTATGGAAGCCTTCAAGCACTTTTACGCCTGAGCTCACAGCCTGCTTTGCGCTCTCCCACATTCCGGGGTTCGATTCGACGCCCGGTATGACCATTTCAATGAGCTTTTTCTTCATTTGATCGATGCTCGAAAGACCAAACAAAGAGACATAGAGAGCCCCTCGGACTTTTTCGTCACCGGAAGCCTCTTTGACCTCTCGCCAGAGGTGGCTTTTGCCTGTGCCCCATTTGCCTGAAAGCGCGACGACCTTATTGTCTTGATCGTCGAGAAGTTGAATCAGGTGATCTTTGGTTGATTGCAATGACATGCCGCCCTCTCATTTAGTTTTGTTGATCATGCACTACGCCTTCGCCACCGGCATGTCGTCCCATACGGTGGTGTAGCCCGGTGTCTTGCGCTCTTGCTTCATGCCCCAGTCTCTCGGCGCATCCCCAATCTTTGAGCTTCCGACCTTGACCGAACCTCGACCCCATCGGTCATTCACCGCATCCATCGCCATCATCAAACGGCTTCGGTCCCGCGCAGGCTCGTGCTCGCCAAGGTCGAGCTCAAACTGCTGGCGTCTTCCTTTTTGGAGTAATGCTTATCATCGCAATTGCCCATGGTGCTGGCAAGTGGAGCCCTCAACAACTTGCGTGGTTATTAGCAAGGGTTCGAGACGAAGCCTCCTCTGCCATTGTGAGCGTATCTTCAATCGGTATTTTTATTGGACTAGGCGCGAAAAACTTAGCTATGGTCTTTGGATGTCTCGCCGGTTACCTTGGGGCTTGGTTTTTTCTTTAAAGCCTTCTCCAGACTGCGATCTAAATCTCGCTGCATGCTTGGGAGCAGAAACAACATCACAATAAAAAGCACGAGAATCACAGCAAAAAAGACATACTCGCCTGTTGTATGCGGGTCGATCTGGAATGTAAACATAGCTCCCTCCCTGTGTTTATGACACCCTCTCAAGAACCCATGCTTAAGTCAACAGCAATCCGAAAGCTTCGGGCGCAACAGGAGCGGATGACCTTGAACGGATGGGCCGGGTCTTGCCATCCGCGAAAAATCCGACAAATGCACCCCGCGACAAGTTGGCGCGGCAACTCGGTTGGTGTAAATAGAGGGCGGGAGATGAGATGAAGAAAAACCTGACCCATGGCCAGCAAGAGCGCATGCGACGGCTTGCGCAGATTTTGATTCTCGCGGGCCTCAGAAATGAAGAGATTCAACTCGGAACAGACCCACTACAAACCACTGCGTATGACGACGCACGAAGCTGGTGGTTGAACTACCCCGAAGGGTGTCCTGCCGAGTCGATGGTTTTGAGCGACTTTGACCATTCGATGGAGAGTCAAAACCTGTTCTCGCGGAGCTACCAGACCTTCTTCGAGGGGGATCAGGACATTCTTGGCCGACACTTCCCCCTAGGAATTGAGGATCCAAATGGAATTCGTCGGTGGCTGGCCGCACTGTCGTTGACCAATACGCAAGGGGCCAAGCAGGCCGCATTCCTTCGCTTTCCGAGCAAGGTCGTGCTGCCGAGCACCAAATCCGCATCGTTCTCCGTCGAACATGTCACTTTTGATTTCACCTTCAACGCGGGAGTGCCGTCGATTGCAGACGCCCATCTGACTTCAAGCGCGATTCAGCCCAAAAGCAATGAAGGGGCACGGCGAAGCAAAGCTCCTTCCTGCTCGGTGCCATATGCTCCCCTTGCATCCTGGATTTGCCCTCTCCCCGCTCTTGCGTTGTTGCCATTGGTCGCGCAGTGGTCTCTCCTAGGCTCTGTTGCCAACAAACCTCTTCCCAAGCAGGCTGCGACGCAGGCCCACAAGAAGACGCTTCTAAGCCGCGCGAACATCCAGCATTTCCTTGGCAAGCAGCTCTACGGATGGATTTCACCGCCAAGCCGCATACCGAGTCTTGTGGGGCAGCCTTTCAAACAGCAAGTTCTTACACAGACAGAGCTCGCTCTCCTGCTTATGCCTTGCATGATGCCGAGCAATCCCAGTGCTCACGAAATCGAAACCGTCCTGCATGGACTTGCGGCCTCACATGGCGTCCAGATGATCGACACAGGACGGTATTGGCCATCAGGGGCTTCACCGTTTCCTCGCCATACCGATTGGCAACTTGTATTCGCCTACGCGTTTATTGAATCGAGCTCTTCGGGCTACCCGGCCGACGTGCGCGTTTACTAGCCCCTGCGTTAACCCGCCGGGTTTGGGGCTTTGTCGCTGGATTTTCGCACTAGGGCTAACCCAGTGCGCAATCAATGGAGCACCGTCGCAACATTCTCGCCAAATCGATTGTTCCAAAGGTGACGGAGGCTACTGGCCGCCGATCAGCGAGGCTATGAAGATGAAAAACCACGCATACGGAGGAACGGGCGCGACGCTGAGTCTGATTTGGCTATAAAGTCGTGAGAATGACGACTACCTCACGAGAACTAAAAAATCAAAACGGCAGAGCCGCTTTGAACCGGTTTTACAAAGGCATTCGCCGCGAAGGGCGACCACTTCTTTTTCTGGATTTTGACGACGTCATTTGTCTGACCAAACCCTATGGGGGGCACGACGTCATTCAGTCCAGCATCGAAGCGCCAACAGACCTGTGGGAGCGCTTATGGAATCCCCCATCCATCAAGGTGCTGCGCAACATCCTTGCAAAGCATTCTCTTTTTCCACTACGGGACGCATGGAAGCCAAGGAAGATCTTTGTTTGATCACCTTTCGACTAACTCGTCGAAGTCTTTCTTGCTCATGGTTCAAACTCCTCTTCCAGCTCTTCTTCGTCGATCATGTTCGTGTTTCTGCCTACGCGATACAAATCTTGCACGGCGGCCTTTTTGCTTGCAATTCTCAAAGGACGCCTTTTGTCATGAATTGTTCGGCTGATCAATTTTTCAGGAGATCGCTTGGTGTGGGTGAACTCAATGGTCCCAAAGGGTGTTTCGAATACACCCTTGGCCCCCGTGGTCATGATGGTGATTCGACTTATTGGAATTTGAGAAATGACTCCATACTCAGACAAGATAGATTCCAGGCTGACGTATGAAAAACTATCCGGCCTCAACGCCTTGGCGATCTCTTCAATCGCCCAACTGTTTCGCGATGAGGCATACGGATTGAGATAAATCCCTTTGGCAACCCTTAACAAAAGCCTGTCCGCGACCAATCGTTGGAGAGACTTTTCCAGCGCTTTCGCGTCTTCATTGGGGAACAAACGCTCGATATCGCGCTTTGCAAGGACGTAAATCCCCTTCCGATCAAGCTCCGCCAGTTTATGAATGAAGTCGACTTTTCTCATATGTGCCTTAGATACCCATCAAAACGTAGGGTATTACTACACTTAATTTAACACCGCCATCGCATAGAATCAATAATAAGTCTATTTTCACCCTAATTTTTAATAGGTTAAAAATATCCTTATCGACGGCGAGACTTTTGGCATGTGCAATTAACGGGCGATGCGGCCCCTGAGTCCTGAGTGTGGCGAATTCGGGCGCTAGGCAGCAGTTTTGGCATGTCGTTCGTCATCAATTTCTAACCGCCCGCCCCCGAAACTGTCGCGCATATCTCGGAACGCTTGCGACTGGCCATTGGCTTTTTCTTAGGCGGCCTGTTGCAATTTCATCGCGCCTTTTGCGACCGACTCGGCCTTGGCCGCTGCCTTGATTTGCTCCATCACCGCGTGGAAGTCCCGAAACGCCGGTTTCACTACGTCCGAAGTTTTAAAACTTTCCATTCCAGGTTGCTTGGTCCTGTGGAAACGCGCGAGAACTTTCATCTCCACGGCGAAGGTGGGTTGGGACGGCTTGGACAATGATGCCTCTTTCGCATACTCACGTTTTTACCGACCTCTCCATGGAGTGTGGCTGCTGCTCGGCCTGGGAGTTTCCGACGTCTCTGTTGATGTGAGCGTCGCGATGTAAGTGATTGATTTATATGGGTTGGTCACGCATTCCGAGGAACGCTTGCACTCGCCTGGCTCGGTCGATGCCGAGTTTTACTGATTCGCCCCCATGAAGCCTATTCCCAAAAAAGTATGCAAAGTGACTATGTTTCGAGTAACGATGGCAGCGAGGCCCGTCTCCGTGCCATCGATCCAAGCATTGATGGCAAAGTTGCGCACTGGCTTGCCATCTCTGGGCCAGAACTCACCTGAAAGCGGGCAGCCACGTCACTTTTCGCTTGATGACGATGAAGAGGGCGTGGCGTAAACGTGCTTGATGATTCTTGCGTTATCGACGCTTAGGCTTGACGCACATTTGTTCATCAACCGTTAGCGATTTGCGGCCACCGATTTTGGGCTTGGTCGTTCTGGTGGAGAAAAGCCGTGTGAAGATGATGGCTCTGCCAATTTGAGGCCCGCGCCCGTTCCAGGGGGCTAGTCCCATCCAGGAGCACCATCGTTGGCCATGGATGTCTCCCACATTTTTACTATAAATTGCCCCATGGCGCATTCTAGAGACCATGGCTTTTCTTAAAACAGAAGCGACACTCGATCAACAACAAGACTTGCTTTCAATTGCCGGCGACTTAGTTTCAATCGCTCCCAAAGACTTCGCGGAAAACTTTCAGTCGACTCTGCACATCTTGGCCCGCCGACTCCAGTGACCAAAGCGTCAATTGAGTATAGGTAACGAAGCGCGGCCTTGACTGAGCGATGTCCGACACGACAGTTGTCGACACCAGGATTCCGTCACACTTTCCTTCCGCAATGAACCGTTGGACCTTTGGTCGATGCCGGTCAATAAAGTCGTGGTTTTGTTTTGCCAAAAAATCAGCGGCCTCGGACTGACTTGCCGATTGAAGAATCGCTCCCTGATGGCCACCCAAATTCCCCCACTTGTGGCCACCTCAAATTCCCCCACCCCGAGCGCAGCGAGATGACGGGTTAAATCCCGCTGTTTCACAGCCTCGGTCAGTACCAGGCAGGACGT